>CALRKO020000001.1:0-380515 GCA_943368105.1 Chitinophaga pinensis
CATCTGCTCGGCCACGATGAAGCGGTGGTCCTCATTGCAGATCAGCAGCGGCGCCGCCAGGCCGGCCAGGCCCTGCAGGCGCAGCTGGGTCTGCTGCAGCAGGGTCTCCTCGCCGCTGCCGGCCAGGGCCCAGTACTGCTTCGGGTAACTGGCCCGCGACAGGGGCCAGAGGCGGGTGCCGGTGCCGCCGCAGAGGATCACCGGCACCAGGGCGGAGCGGCAGGTGGCCGGGGCCGCGGCGCGGGGGGCGGCGGTGGCGCTGGGGGTCGCGGTCATCGCGGGGGCATCGCTCGGCGGCCGGGGCGCGCCGCCGACCGGCGCCCTCCCCGTGGGTGGCCCCATTCCAACCCAGAAGCGCCGCCGGAGGAAGGCGCGCCGGCCGCGGGCCTGGGGCGCGGGCCAGGTGCCGGTCCTCCGCCCTCAGCCCTCGGCCAGCTCCAGCAGGCCCGGCGGCGGCGTCAGCGACAGCCAGCCCTGGGCCAGCTCCACCCGCGGCACGATCGCCGCCACAAAGGGCACCAGCAGCCGGCGGCCCCCCTCGGCCAGCTCCACCTCCAGCAGGTCGTTGCCGGCGTGGATCAGGTCGCTGACGCGGCCGATCACGGCGCCATCGGCCTCCAGACGCACCTCCAGCCCCACCAGATCCAGCAGGTGGAACTCGCCTTCGGCCAGCTTGGGCCGATCGGCCGCGGGCACCAGCAGGTCGCAGCCCACCAGGGCCTCGGCGGCCGCGCGGTCGGCCACGCCCGCGAAGCGCACCACATAAAGCTCCCGGCCCGGCAGCTGGCGGCCCGCCAGCAGCTCCGAGCGCCGGGGCGGCTCGCCGCGGCGCTGCAGCCAGCGGGGGCCGGGGCGGGTGAAGCGCTCCGGGAAGTCGCTCATCGGGTTGATGCGCAGTTCGCCCTTGAGGCCCTGCACGCCCACCACCCGGCCCACCACCAGCAGCTCAGGCGCCGCCGCGGCCGTTGCCGTGTCCGCTGCGGCGTCCGCCCCAGTGCCCGCCTGGGGTGGGGTCCCCGCCGTGGTGCTGGCCTGTGCGCCTGGTTCCGCCATCCGCCTGCTGCCCCGATTCGTGCCCTGGGCCTCGATAATGGCCCCACGACTGGGCCCACCCATGGCTGACACCCTGCCGATCCTGCCCGGCTCCACCGTGGTGGTGCGCGACGGCCGCTCGATCTACGACGGCTACCGCGGCTTCGTGCAGCGCATCAGCGGTAGCCGCGCCGCCGTGCTGTTCGAGGGCGGCAACTGGGACAAGCTGGTGACCCTGCCCCTCAGGACCCTCGAGCAGGTCTGAGCCGCTCCAGGGCCGCCCGGGCCGCCTCCTGCTCCGCGGCCCGGCGCGAGCGGCCCCAGCCCTCCCCCAGCCGCTCGCTGCCCAGCTGCACCAGGCAGTGGAAGCGGCGCGGGTCGGCATGCACCGTGCTCACCTCCGCGCTGCGGTAGTCCGGCAGGCCCCGCCGCAGCCCCTGGCTCCACTCCTGCAGCGCCGACTTCCAGTTGTGGCGGTCCGGGTCGGCCTCCAGCTCGGCCACCGCCTCCCGCCAGTGGGGCGTGAGCCACTGCAGCACCGGCTCCAGCCGCCCGCCCCAGATCCGGTACAGGGCGCCCACCACCGCCTCGCAGGCCTCAGCCCGCAGGGTGGCGCGGCCGGCCTGGTCGCCCGCCGCCATCGGCCCGATCCGCAGGGCCGCCTCCACGCCGCAGCGCTGCCCCAGGTCCGCCAGCCAGCGGTCGCTCACCAGCTGGGCCCGCAGGGCCGAGCTCTGGCCCACGCCCAGCTGGGGCTGCTCAAGCTCCAGGAATTCCGTGGCCGCCAGCCGCAGCACCGCATCCCCCAGAAATTCCAGCCGCTCGTGGTCCACCGCCCGGCCGGCGGAGGTGTGGGTCAGGGCCGCATCCAGGGGCGCCAGGTCGGCGCCGGCCGGAGCGTCCAGACCCAGGCCCGCCAGGAAGGCCTGCAGCTGGGCGGGGCGATCGGGGGCCGGAGCGGTGGACATGGACGGCAACTCGGGCCGGCCCGGCGGACCGGCCGGCGAAGGGGGTGAAAGCAGGACGTAAGCCGGGTTCTGTTCTCCCACCGGCGAGCCGGCGGGGGGTGATCATCTGTCTGGGACCGCCGTCACCGGCGGCCTCGAGCGGCGCACTTGTATCGGGACGGGTGTCATGGCCAACCGTTGTCCCTGGGCCTTGCTCCCGGCCGGGGTTTACCGAGCCAGCACCTCTCGATGCTGCTGGTGCGCTCTTACCGCACCCTTGCACCCTTGCCTGTGCACCGGGCGAACCCGGGCCATCGGCGGTGTGTTTCTGTGGCACTCTCCTCACGGTCACCCGCACTGGGCGTTACCCAGCAAGCCTGGCCATTGGGGAGCCCGGACTTTCCTCAACCGGGCCCGGTTCGCCGGCCCGAAGGCCGGGACGCAGCCCGATCGCGACCACCTCGCCTGCTTTCGGCTCCATCATGCCTGCGCGGGGCGCACGGGAAGCCAGCCCTGGGCGGGAGCCCATAATGCGGTGGCGGGCTCCGCCCGTGGGGGGGCTGTAGCTCAGCCGGATAGAGCGACGGTTTCCTAAACCGTAGGTCGTGGGTTCGAGTCCCGCCAGCCCCGTGCCCCAGGATCCCAGTGGCTGCATGGTGGGCCTGCCCTCAGGCCCCGGGGACCGCTGCAGGGCCTGGTTCCGTGCCGCTCGGTGTCCCTGCGGGCAGGCGGTGAGCGGTTGTCTCGCCCATGGAGTAGGGCCTGCCGCCCCTGGGTGGTGAGGGCCGAATCGGCGGGTTCGGCTGCCCGGCTTCGGCCAGCTGAAGGGGGCGGCGACAGTGACTGCACCGGGGGCGAATGCTGACCCCCTCCCACCAACCCCTTGCCATTCCAGCCATGCTGACCCTGCGTTCATCTGCACCCTTCGATCTCCTGGATCGCCTGGAGCAGCAGCTCAGCCAGCCGGTGCAGAGCGCCGAGCGCGTGCCCGCTGCCGAGGTGCACGACACCCCCGAGGCCTACGAGCTGCTGCTCGAGCTGCCGGGCGTCGACAAGGCCGCCATCGCGGTGAAGGCCACCGATCGCACCCTGGTGATCAGCGCGGAGCGCCGCAGCCACCGCAAGCCTGCGGCTGCGGACGGGGCCACCGCCACGGCCCCTGCCAAGGCACCGCTGCTGAGCGAGTTCCGCTACGGCACCTGGAGCCGCAGCTTCCGCTTTCCCCAGGCCATCGACCGCGAGCGGCTGCAGGCCACCTACCGCGACGGACTGCTGCGGGTGACGGCCCCCAAGGCCGACACCGTCACCTCCGTGACGGTGCAGGTGGAGGGCTGAAGCCCGATCCCCGCTGGGGTCGACACCACGGCTGAGCAGACAGACGCCCGGGGCCCACGCTCCGGGCTCTGGTGCCTCTGGGCTGTCCCATGCAGAAGGGCCCCTGTGCCGAGGGCCCTTGCACCGGTTGCGGGAGCTGTTGGTGACCCCCCGGTCGGGTGGCCACCCCTCCAGCCGCTGCGCCCAGCGATCCCAGGGGACCGGCCTGAACTGCAGCACCTGCCGGCCATCGCCCAGCCAGCCGTCCCTGGGGGAGAGGGGCGGGCGCCCACGGACGCCATGCCCGCCTCAGGCCACCTCGGCTGCCCAGCCCCTTGGCTGCACCATGGCGTCGGTCCAGCCCTGACAGCGGTAGGTGAGGTGCTCGCCCTGGGCGATCAGCCCCTGGTACAGCTGGCCGGTGAGCAGGGGGATGGAGTCGCCTTCTGATGCATACGTCTGTACCGGCACGACAGGTCTGGGTGGGCTGCGGCTCCGGGCGGCCGCCGACTTCAGCTCCAGGGTGAGCCCCCCATCGGTGACATCCACCTCCGCCCACTCGATGCGGTGCTCACCGGGATCGAGGTCCAACGCCCGATGGACCAGCCACTCGGCAGAGGAGAAACGCGTCGAGGTCAGTCATGGCCGGTTGGTGTCTGGGCGCAACGGCACAAAGATCCGGTTGCCGTTGGCCCTGTTGGTGAACACGGCATTGCCCTGGATGTAGATCTCCCGCTCCCACAGCCCGCCCAGGCTGTCCCGCAGGGTGGAGAGGGGGAAGCCCTCCCGGATCAGCCGGTAGGTCATCGCCTTGCCGTCCTTCCAGACGATCCGCACGCTGCCGTCGCTGCTGTGGCTGTCGCGGCAGGGGATCGACCGGTCGTTGTAGGCGCAGGTCTTCCAGGCTTCGGCGCGGCTGGGGGCGCCGCCGATCAGCAGGGCCGCCATCGCGGCGATCCCCCAGGCCGACCGGGCTGCATGGCAGCCGCGAAGCGCGGAAGGCAGGCACAGCCGCCGCTCAGTCATCAGTGCCAGCATCCACCGCCTGCATGATGCCCGGGATGGGCGCGATGGGCTGTGGCAGGACCTGTGCTCGATGCGGTGCCCGCCGCGGAGAACGGGCCGCTCTTGCGTGAGCTGGTGCTGGCCATCGGCATTCCCCTGGCTCTGCTGCTCCTGGCGGAGCTGGCGCTCCAGCAGTGGCGTGATCGGCTGCCACCCTGGCTGGGGAAGACCGGGCCCCTCGATCTGGAAGGACAGCAGGGCCTCCCGCCGGAGGGGCAGGGCCGGCGCCGGCGGCCAGAGCGGCAGACCGAGGGCGCCGAGCAGCCGGGAGGTGAAGATCACTCGGCACGCCGGCACGCCGGGCCCAGGGCCCTCAGGCCTGGATCGAGGGGAAGTGGGGCCCGGGTGGCGGCGTGAACGCGCCGTAGGACATGTAGGAGAGCAGCTTGCTGGTGCGGTGGCCCTCGGCGAGGGCGCGGCGGAAGCGCTCCGGGGGGTCCAGGGGACAGATGACGGTGCGCAGGTGCTCCGGCAGGTGGCGGGCGGCCTGGGCCAGCAGGGCGAACAGGTCGTCGTCGGTCTCGGCGCCGCTGTGGCCGAACAGGCTGGCCACCTGGTAGGCCACCACCCGGCCGTCGCGGATCCGCACGAAGCCGGGGAACCCGGCCGCCAGCAGCTGGGCCGCGTCGGCCGCCCGGGAGAAGCCGTAGCTCCGGCGGCTGAGGGCCTCCACCCGCTCCAGGTCGTCTGCGCTGAGGGGCCGGATGCTGCCGTCGTCTGCGCCCGCAGGCTGCACGGTCAGCGCCGCGGCCGAGGCGCGCCAGTCGAACCCCAGGGCCGTGTACAGCGACAGCGAGGTGGTGTTGATCGCCTCCTGGAACAGGCGCACCTGGGCGATGCCGCGCCGCTGGGCCTCGTCGATCGCCCACTGCATCAGGGCCCGGCCGACGCCCCTGGACTGCACCTCCGGGTCCACGGTGATCGGACCGACGCCAGCGAAGGGGGCCGCGTCGAGCAGGAAGTTGGAGCCCACGATCCGGCCGTCCAGGCTGGCCGCGACGGCGGCGTAGTCGGGCCGGCCGGCCAGGTGGGAGACGATCATCTCGGCGGTGGCCAGGTCGGGGATGTCCCGCGGCAGCTGATGGCGATCGTGGAGGGCGGCGAAGGCCCCGTGGCAGATGCGGGCCAGCTCGGGCAGATGGCTGGCCTGGAGCGGCTCCAGGGCAAGCAGCATGGCCGTAGACGAGGGGGAGAGCAAACGCTATCCCCAGACGGCCGAGGCGCCACAGCGTCCCCAGCCGACACCACCAGTGGGGCCCTTCCCCAGGGCCGGCACCGCCGCTAGCGTGGCGATCACCGGCTGGAGGCCATGGTTCCGCTGCACGATCTACGCCTGCGGCTGCTGGTGCAGCAGGAGAGCGAGCGCATCGCCGACAGCCAGCCCGAGGACCTGGACCTCTCGCTGGTGCAGGCCCGCTGCCTGTGCTGGCTGGCCCTGCTGGCCGAGGCCCACGAGGACCAGGCCAGCGACGCCGAGCGCCGGGGCGCCGTGGAGCAGGCCATGGGCTGGTTCGCCGATGCCATGCGGCTGCGGGATGTGATCCAGGTGGTGGGCTCGATCGAGATTCCCCTGCCCGGCGCCGACGATCCCCAGCCCTGAGGCCCGCCGCGGCGGGCCCCGCGGCCTGGTGCCATGATGGGCCTGAATCAGTGAAGGGACTGCGGTGCCGGAAGAGCCCTGCCAATGCCCTGATTGCCAGCGGTTCTACCGGGAACACGACCGCCTGATCCGCGAGAACCCCACCCTGCGGCAGCAGCAGGAGCTCAACTGGGCGGCGCTGCAGTCGTTCCGCACCCTGGCGGGCCGGGTGCTGGAAGACCTGCAGAAGATCCACGGCGACGGCGAGGCCCCCGCCGCCGCGGCGACCCCCGGGGCCGGCGGCGCCGGGCCGAACGATGCCGCCGATCAGGACGCCATCCAGCAGGCCATGGGCGATCTGGAGAACATCAACGCCCACCTGTTCTCGATCGAGGCGCTGATGGAGCGCATCTTCGATGTGCGTGTGCCGGAGGAGGTGGAGCAGAAGTTCCGCGAGCTGGCCGGCGAGCTGGCCCCCGATCCCCTCAACGCCGATCGCCTGCGCCTGAACCGGCTGCTGCACCAGACGCCTGACCTGCCGGACCACCGGGGGGGCTGAGGCCCCCCCGCGCCGCCAGGCACTGCCGCGCCACCATCCCCTCCTCGTCGGCGGGGATGGCCGTGAGCGTGAAGGGCGGCAGCCAGGCCAGGGCCTCGCCCAGCTCCTCGGCCAGCCGCGGGTCGTTGGCGCCGATGCCGCCGCTGAGGGCGATCACGTCCACGCCCCCCAGGCTGGCGGCCATGGCGCCGATCCCCTTGAGCAGGCTGTGGCGGAACACCGCCAGGGCCAGCTGGGCGCCGCCATGGCCGGCGGCGGCGGCACTGCGCAGCTGGCGCCAGTCGCCGCTGAGGCCCGAGAGGCCCCGCAGGCCGCTGCCGCGGGTGAGCAGCTGATCCAGCTCGGCGGCCGCCATGCCCTCCCGCAGCAGGTGCAGCAGCAGCCCCGGATCGATGGAGCCGCTGCGGCTGGCCATCACCAGCCCCTCCAGGGGCGTGAAGCCCATGGTGGTGTCGACGCTGCGGCCGCCGCGGATCGCCGCCAGGGAGCAGCCGGCCCCCAGGTGGCAGCTGATCAGCCGCAGGGGTCCGGCCCGCCCGTCGCCCCGGGCGCTGGCACCGGGCCACTGGCGGGCCACGGTCTCGGCCACGTGCTGGTGGTTGAGGCCATGGAAGCCGAAGCGGCGCAGGCCGCGGCGGCGCCAGGCCTCCGGGATGGCGTAGCTGTAGGCCTCGGGCGCCAGGCTGGCGTGGAAGCCGGTGTCGAAGCAGGCCCACTGGGGCAGGGCCGGCCGCGCCGCCTGCAGCCAGCGGATCGCCTCCAGGGCCGGACCGTTGTGCAGGGGCGCCAGGGGCACCAGGGCCTGCAGCTGGGCCAGCACGGCCGCATCGATGGCGGTGGGGCCGGTGAGGGCCTCGCCCCCGTGCACCACCCGATGTCCCACCAGCTCGATGCGCGGCCACCAGGGCCCAAGCTGCGGCAGCAGCCACTGCTCCAGCACCGCCGCCAGCGGCTCATCCCCCAGCTGCCGCTGGTGCGCCCAGGGCCGCGGCGCCGCGGCGCCGGGGCTGGCGCCGATCAGGGCCGCCTTGAGGCTGGAGCTGCCGACGTTGAGCACCAGCACCAGCCCATCGCCCGCCATGGCCTCAGGGCATGTCGCAGGTGATCGTGATCGGGAAGGGATCGGCCCGCCAGATCCGCTGGGCGTACTCCTGGATCGAGCGGTCCGAGGAGAAGAAGCCGGTGCGGGCCGCGTTCAGCAGCGAGATGCGGTTCCACTCCCCCCGGTCGGCCCAGAGGCGGTTGACGTCATCCTGGGCCCGCAGGTAGTCGGTGAAGTCCGCCAGCACGAAGTAGGGATCGCGGCCGGTGAGGTTCTGCAGCAGGGGCCGGAACAGGTCGCCGTCGCCGTTGCTGAAGTGACCCTGTTCCACCAGCCGCAGCACCTCGGCCAGCTCCGGCATCGCGCCGATCAGCTCCCAGGGCCGGTAGCCCTCGGCGTGCAGGGCGCTGATCTCCGACTCGGTCTTGCCGAACAGGAAGAAGTTCTCGGCGCCCACCTGCTCGCGGATCTCCACGTTGGCGCCATCGAGGGTGCCGATGGTGAGGGCACCGTTCATGGCGAACTTCATGTTGCCGGTGCCGGAGGCCTCCAGGCCGGCGGTGGAGATCTGCTCCGAGAGGTCGGAGGCGGGATACACCCGTTCCCCCAGCTTGACGTTGTAGTCCTGCAGGAACACCACCCGCAGGCGGCCGTCCATGTCGGGGTCGGCGTTCACCGTTTCGGCGATGCCGTTGAGGAAGCGGATGATCAGCTTGGCCATGTAGTAGCCGGGCGCCGCCTTGCCGCCGAAGATCACCGTGCGGGGCGCCAGGCCATCGGCCTGGCCGTTCTTGATGCGCAGGTACTGGGCGATCACCTGCAGGGCATTGAGGTGCTGGCGCTTGTACTCGTGGATCCGCTTGACCTGCACATCGAACAGGGAGGAGGGATCCACCAGCAGGCCGCTCTGGCGCTGGATGTAGTGGGCCAGGGTGCGCTTGCAGGCCAGCTTGGTCTGGCCCCAGCGCTCCAGGAAGGCACCGTCGTGCTGGAACTGCTCCAGGGAGCGCAGCTCATCGAGGTTGCGCACCCAGCCCTCGCCGATGCTCTCATTGAGCAGCTGGCGCAGGGGCGGATTGGCCAGGGCCAGCCAGCGCCGCGGCGTCACGCCGTTGGTGACGTTGGTGAACTTGTCCGGCCAGAGGGCGGCGAACTCGGGGAACAGCTTGGTGCGCACCAGCTCGCTGTGCAGCGCCGCCACGCCGTTGACATGGTGGGCCGCCACCGTGGCGAGGTTGGCCATGCGCACCGCCTTGCCGCCCTCCTCATCGATGATCGACACCCGGCGCAGCACCTCCTCGTTGCCGGGGTACTTGAGCCGCACGGTCTGCAGGAAGCGCCGGTTGATCTCATAGATCAGCTCCAGGTGCCGTGGCAGCAGCGAGCCGAACAGCTCCAGGCCCCACTTCTCCAGGGCCTCGGGCAGCAGGGTGTGGTTGGTGTAGGCCAGCGAGCGGCTGGTGATGTCCCAGGCGGTGTCCCAGTCCAGGTGCTTGTCGTCGATCAGCAGCCGCATCAGCTCGGCCACCGCGATCGAGGGGTGGGTGTCGTTGAGCTGCACCGCCCAGTGGTCGGGGAATTCCGTCACCGGCAGGCCGCGGTGCTCCAGGTTGCGCAGCATGTCCTGCAGCGAGCAGCTCACGAAGAAGTGCTGCTGCTTGAGCCGCAGGCGCCGGCCCTCGTCGGTGCCGTCGTTGGGGTAGAGCACCTTGGAGAGGGTCTCGGAGCCCACCTTCTCCTCCACGGCGCCGTAGTAGTCGCCGATGTTGAAGGCGTAGAAGTCGAAGGACTCGCTGGCGTCGGCCCGCCACAGCCGCAGCCGGTTGCAGGTGTTGACGCGGTAGCCGAGCACCGGCACGTCGTGGGGCACACCGATGGCGTGCTCCGCGGGAATCCAGCGCACCCGGTAGTGGCCGCGCTCGTCGCGGTAGCTCTCGGTGCGGCCGCCGAAGCCCACGAAGCAGGCCAGGTCGGGGTGGGGCAGCTCCCAGGGCCAGCCGCCCTTGAGCCACTTGTCGGTGATCTCCACCTGCCAGCCGTCGCGGATCAGCTGGTCGAAGATGCCGAACTCATAGCGGATGCCGTAGCCGGTGGCGGGGATCTCCAGGGAGGCCAGCGACTCCATGAAGCAGGCCGCCAGCCGCCCCAGGCCGCCGTTGCCCAGGCCCGGCTCCTCCTCCACCTCGAGGATCTCCTCCAGGTGGTCGATGCCGAAGCGGCGCAGGGCCTCCGTGGCCGCCTCCTGGATGCCGAGCATCAGCAGGTTGTTGCCCAGCTGGGGGCCGATCAGGAACTCGGCCGAGAGGTAGGACACCACCCGGGTGGGGGTGTCGCGGATCGCCTCGATGCCCGCCAGGTAGCGGGTCATCAGCCGGTCGCGCACGGCGTGGCTCAGGGCCAGGTAGAGGTCGTGGCGGGAGGCGGTGGGGGCGAGCTTGCCGAGCGTGTAGAAGAGGTGCTCGGTCATGCCGTCGAACACGTCGTCGGCCTCGAGGCCGCTGCGGTCCGGGTCGGCGTAGCAGCCCGGGGTGGGCAGCTGCAGCTGGCGGGGGGTGATGTCGCTCATGCTCAGGCCTCCAGGGGGGTGGTGCCGGCGGCGCTCCAGCGCCACTCGGTGATCTCGGGGGCGTCCATGCCGTGCTCGTGGGCATAGGCGCGGTTGGCCAGGATCGCCTCCTTCATCCGCTCCTTGACGTGGGCGGCGCGGGAGCCGAGGCCCGGCACCCGGTCGATCACGTCGATCACCAGGTTGAAGCGGTCGATCTGGTTGTTCATCGCCAGCTCCAGGGGCGTGTTGATGTTGCCCTTCTCCTTGTAGCCGCGCACGTGGAAGTTGAGGTGGTTGGTGCGGCGGTAGGTGAGCCGGTGGATCAGCCAGGGGTAACCATGGAAGTTGAAGATCACGGGCCGGTCGGTGGTGAACAGGGTATCGAAGTCGCGGTCGCTGAGGCCGTGGGGGTGCTCGCTGGGGTCGGTGAGGGCGAACAGCTTCACCACGTTCAGCACGCGGATGCGCAGCGTGGGGATCTCGCGCCGGAGGATCTCCACCGCCGCCAGGGTCTCCTTCGTGGGGATGTCGCCGGCGCAGGCCATCACCACGTCGGGCTCATCCGGCTCGTGGCCGATGTGGTCGTTGCTGGCCCAGCTCCAGAGGCCGATGCCCTTGGCCACGTGGGCGCGGGCCTGGTCCAGGGTCAGGTACTGCAGATGCTTCTGCTTGTCGCTCACGATGATGTTGCAGACGTTGGTCTCCACCAGCGCCTGCTCCGCCACCGCCAGCAGCGCGTTGGCGTCGGCCGGCAGATACACCCGCACCACCTCGCCGCTCTTGTTGCCCGCCAGGTCGATGAAGCCGGGGTCCTGGTGGGTGAAGCCGTTGTGGTCCTGCCGCCAGACGGTGGAGCTGATCAGGCAGTTCCAGGGGCCGATCGGCGCCCGCCAGGGGGCGTGGTGGATGCAGCTCTCCAGCCACTTGGCGTGCTGGTTGAACATCGAGGCGATCACATGGGCGAAGGCCTCGTAGGTGTGGAAGAAGCCGTAGCGGCCGGTGAGCAGATAGCCCTCCATCATCCCCACCAGGGTGTGCTCGCTGAGCATCTCCACCACGCGGCCTTCGCGGGCCAGCTCGCTGCCCCCCTGGTCCTCCGGCAGGAACTCCTCCATCCACACCTTCTTGCTCACCTCATAGATCGCCTGCAGCCGGTTCGAGGCCGTCTCGTCCGGGCCGAAGACGCGCAGGGCCGTGGGGTTGGCGGCGATCGCATCCCGCAGCAGGGCCCCCAGGGCCGCGGTGTTCTCATGCTCCACCTGGCCCGGCGCCGGCACCGCCACGGCGTAGCTGGCGCTGGCGGGCAGGTGCAGCCTGCGGCGCAGCAGGCCGCCGTTGGCGTGGGGGTTGGAGCCCATGCGCCGCGGGCCCCGGGGCGCGAGGGCCTGCAGCTCCGGCCGCAGCCGGCCGTCGCCGTCGAACAGCTCCCAGGGCCGGTAGCTCTTCAGCCAGCTCTCCAGCTGCTGCAGCTGGGCAGGGTCGTGGCGGGGGTTGGGCAGCGGCACCTGGTGGCTGCGCCAGAAGCCCTCCAGCTTCTGGCCGTTCAGCTCGGCCGGACCCGTCCAGCCCTTGGGGGAGCGCAGCACGATCATCGGCCAGGCCGGCCGCACCGCCTCGCCGCTGGCGCGGGCCTCGGCGCGCACCTGCAGGATGCGGCCGATGGCGCGGTCCATGGCGGCGGCCATGGCCCGGTGCATGGCCGTGGGGTCGTGGCCCTCCACGAACAGCGGCTCCCAGCCGTAGCCCCGCAGCAGGCTGGCCAGCTCCTCCCGGGGAATGCGGGCCAGCAGGGTGGGGTTGGCGATCTTGTAGCCGTTGAGGTGCAGCACCGGCAGCACCGCGCCGTCGTGCACCGGGTTGAGGAACTTGTTGATGTGCCAGCTGGTGGCCAGGGGGCCGGTCTCGGCCTCGCCGTCGCCCACGCAGGCCAGGGCGATCAGGTCGGGGTTGTCGAAGACGGCGCCGCAGGCGTGGGAGAGCACGTAGCCCAGTTCCCCCCCCTCGTGGATCGAGCCGGGGGTCTCCGGGGTGCAGTGGCTGCCGATGTGACCGGGAAAGGAGAACTGCTGGAAGAAGCGCCCCATCCCCTCAGCGTCCAGGGACTTGTCCGGGTAGATCTCGCTGTAGGAGCCATCCAGGTAGGTGGGGCCCAGCACGCCGGGCGCGCCGTGGCCAGGCCCGGACAGGTAGATCATGTCCAGGTCGTGGTGGCGGATCACCCGGTTGGCGTGGGCCCAGAGGAAGGCCTGGCCCGGGCTGGAGCCCCAGTGGCCCAGCAGCCGGTTCTTGATGTGCTCGGGCCGCAGCGGCTCGGCCAGCAGGGGATTGGCCCGCAGGTAGATCATGCCCACCGCCAGGTAGTTGGCGGCGCGCCACCAGGCGTCGGTCAGCTCCAGCTCCTGGTCCAGCGCCTGGGCCGGCTCCGGCTCCAGGTCCCGGCTCGGGCCCCCGGCGCCAACGGCCGGCTGGGTGGCGGTCATGGCGGACGGTTCCGATCGTGCCCGGACCGTAGCGGTGGCCACAGGCTCCGACGCCGAGCACCGAGACTCTCGTGGTGAATTGCCCACGCCCCCGATGAGTCTGCCGCCCCTGCTGCTGGAGGTTGGCCTGGAGGTCAGCGCCCACCAGGTCGAAGTGGCCGAGACGCTGATCGGCGTCGGCCGCTTCCTGGTGATCTTTGTGGCGGCCCGGCTGCTGGCCGAGCTGCTGGTGCGGCTGCAGCTGCCCACGATCCTCGGCGAACTGCTGGCCGGCGTGCTGATCGGCGCCTCCGGCCTGCACCTGATCGTGCCCCCCGAGACCCAGGCCGCCGTGGCCGGGGCGGCCCTGGAGCTGGTGGGCTCCCTGGCGGACCTGCCGGCCGCCGGCGTCGGCCAGATCTACGCCGAGACCTTCCCCAGCCTCGAGGCGGTGGCGAGCCTGGGCCTCTACGCCCTGCTGTTCCTCACCGGCCTGGAGAGCGAGCTCGACGAGCTGGTGGCCGTGGGGGCCCAGGCCACCACGGTGGCGGTGGCGGGGGTGGTGCTGCCCTTCGCCCTGGGCACCCTGGGCCTGATGGCCCTGTTCCACGTGGATCCGATCCCGGCGATCTTCGCCGGCGCCTCGATGACGGCCACCAGCATCGGCATCACCGCCAGCGTCTTCGGCGAGCTGAAGATGCTGCGGCAGCGCGAGGGCCAGATCGTGATCGGCGCCGCCGTGCTCGACGACATCCTCGGCATCGTGATCCTGGCGGTGGTGGTGAGCCTGGCGGGCGGCGGCAGCCTCGAGCTGGGCCCGATCCTGAAGCTGGTGACCGCCGCGGCGGTGTTCGTGGTGGCGGCCCTCGGCCTCAGCCGCAGCGCCGCCCCTGCCTTCGACTGGCTGATCGACCGGCTCAAGGCCCCCGGCGAGGTGATCGTGGCCTCCTTCGTGGTGCTCTCACTCAGCTGCTTCGCCGCCACCGCCATCGGCCTGGAGGCGGCCCTGGGGGCCTTCGCCGCCGGCCTGATCCTCAGCAGCTCCCGGCACACCCACGCCATCCAGGAGTCGGTGAAGCCGGTGGTGGCCCTCTTCGCCACGATCTTCTTCGTGCTGATCGGCACCGGCATGGACCTCTCGGTGCTCAACCCGCTGGAGCCCGCCAACCGCCCGGGTCTGGTGGTGGCCGCCTTCCTGCTGGTGGTGGCGATCGCCGGCAAGGTGGCCGCCGGCTGGGCCTTTGTCTCCAAGCAGCCCACCAACCGGCTGGTGGTGGGGCTGGGGATGATGCCCCGCGGCGAGGTGGGCCTGATCTTCCTGGGCCTCGGCACCCAGGCCAAGCTGCTCAGCCCGGCCCTGGAGGCCGCGATCCTGCTGATGGTGATCGGCACCACCTTCCTGGCCCCGCTGCTGCTCAGACTGGTGCTGGCCGGAAAGCACGGAGATCCCGATGGCGACGCCCTCGCCGAAGTCCCCACTTGAGGGCTGGGGCCTGAGCTGGGGCGGCTGGCTCGACAACCGCCGCGGCGAGTGGTGGCTGCTGGCCCAGCTGCTGCTGATCGCCGCCCACCTGCTGCCGCCCTGGCCGGCCCCCGGCAGCTGGGGCTACGCCTGGCCCCTGCCGCTGGCCCTGGCCGGTGCCCTGACCCTCCTGCTGGGGCTGGGCCTGGCGGCCCGGGCCTTCGCAGGGCTGGGGGCCAGCCTCACGCCCCTGCCCGACCCCAAGCCGGGCGCCGCCCTGGTGACCAGCGGCCCCTACCGCCGCTGCCGCCACCCCCTCTACCAGGCGATCCTGCTCTGCTCCCTGGGGGTGGCCCTGGCCCTGGGCAGCCTGCTGCACCTGGCCCTGCTGCTGGCGCTGGCGGCGGTGCTGGGGGGCAAGGCGCGGCGGGAGGAGCGCCAGCTGCTGCTCAGCCACCCCGACTACCCGGCCTACCGGGCCGTGACGCCGGCGATCGTGCCCGGCCTGCCCTGGCTGGACTGGCGCTGAGCTGCGGCCCTGGCTCAGGGCTCGGGACTCAGGGCTCGCCGCGCAGGCTGGCCAGGCCCCAGAACAGGCCGTAGAGGGCGGCCACCAGTCCGAGGCTGGTGCCCCAGCCGGGCCCCAGGGCCCAGCCCAGCCCCAGGTTGGTGAGGGCGCCCACCCCCAGGGCCAGGGCCAGGCTGGCCAGCACCAGCAGGGCCTGCTGCAGCCCCTCCTCCAGGGGACCGGCCGCCAGCACCTGCTCCAGGCGGGTGAGCGGCGCGCTCAGGGGCACATAGAGGGCCAGGGCCCAGAGGGCCGTTCCGGGGAGCAGCAGCGTCCAGTCGGCCACGGGCCAGCGGGTGGGAAGGGCTCCTTAGCATCAACCACCCTGCCCCCGCCCGGTGACCAGCCCCACCGCCGCCTCCGCGGCCCCCGTCGAGCCGATCGCCGCTGCGCCCGGGGCGGAGCGGCCCGGCACCGGCCCCAGGACGCCCCAGGGGCCCTGGCGGTTCCAGGGGCACCCGGTGCACTGCCTCAGCCGCGGGCCGGAGCGGCCCGAGGGGCCGGCGATCCTGCTGGTGCACGGCTTCGGCGCCTCCACCGACCACTGGCGCTTCAACATCCCGGCCCTGGCCGAGCGCCACGAGGTGCACGCCATCGACCTGCTGGGCTTCGGCCGCAGCGCCAAGCCCACGGGCCCCAGCTACGGCGGCGCCCTCTGGCGCGACCAGCTGCTGGCCTACGTGGCCGAGCGGATCGGCCGGCCCACGGTGCTGGTGGGCAACTCCCTCGGCGGCTACGCGGCCCTGGCGGCCGGCGCCGCCCTGGGGGACCAGGCCGCCGGCGTGGTGCTGCTCAACGCCGCCGGACCGTTCTCCGACGAGCAGGTCGAGCCCCGGAGCTGGGGCGCCATCGCCCGGCGCACCATCGGCGGCGCCCTGCTCAAGAGCCCAGTGCTGCAGCGGCTGCTGTTCGAGAACCTGCGCCGCCCCGCCAGCGTGCGCCGCACCCTGCGGCAGGTCTACATCGACAGGACCAACGTGGATGACGCCCTGGTGGAGTCGATCCTGCGGCCCTCCCGGGATCCCGGCGCCTTCGGGGTGTTCCAGACCGTGTTCGACATCCCCCGCGGCCAGCCCCTCGACGAGCTGTTCGCCCAGCTGGCCTGCCCGCTGCTGCTGCTCTGGGGCATCCGTGACCCCTGGATCAACGCCGCCGGCCGCCGCGGCGCCTTCCAGCGCCATGCCCCGGCCCGCACCACGGAGGTGGTGCTGCAGGCCGGCCACTGCCCCCACGACGAGGTGCCGGAGCAGGTGAACCGGGAGCTGCTGCAGTGGCTGGCCGGCCTCGGGGCAGGGGCCCCCGGGGCGGTCGCCGCCGCCGGTTCCTGAGGCCCCCGTCCGCTCCGCCGCCCCCGCTTCGTCCCTTCCCTGCCCGCACCTGCCATGCCCCTGGGCCGCTGCACCGATCCCTACCCCCACTGGGAGTTCCACCGGCCCGGCTGCGACGACCGGCTGCGGCTGGTGCCGGAGCGGGGCGGGCTGCTGACGGGCTGGCGCTGCAACGGCCGCGAGCTGCTCTACCTGGATCAGGGGCGCTTCGCCGACCCGTCGCAGTCGGTGCGGGGGGGCATGCCGGTGCTGTTCCCGATCTGCGGCAACCTGCCCGGCGACCGGCTGCCCCTGCCGGAGGGTGCCGTGACCCTGCGGCAGCACGGCTTTGCCCGCGACCTGCCCTGGCGGCTGGAGGCCCTGGCCGATGGCAGCGGGGTGCGGCTGAGCCTGGGCGACAGCGCCGCCACCCGGGGCTCCTATCCCTTCGCCTTCCGCCTCGACCTGGAGCTGCGGCTGGAGCCCTCGGCCCTGGCGATCACGGCGCTGGTGGCGAACCCGGGCGAGCGGCCGCTGCCCTTCGCCCTCGGGCTGCATCCCTACTTCGCCGTGGCGTCCCTGGCGGCCGCGGCGGTGGAGGGGCTGCCGCCCCGCTGCTTCGACCACCGCACCATGGCCCCCGCCGACACCGCGCCGCAGCTGCAGCGGCTGGCCGAGGGGGTGGACCTGCTGGCCCAGCCCGCCGGCGCCGTGCGGCTGCGGGATCGGCAGGCCGGTTACGCGGTGGAGCTGCAGCCCACGGCCCCCTTCGACCTGGCGGTGGTGTGGACCGACCCGCCGCGGCCGATGCTCTGCCTGGAGCCCTGGACGGCGCCGCGCGGCGCCCTGGCCAGTGGCGAGCGGCGCCTGGAGCTGGCCCCCGGCGCCGAGCGCCGGCTCCGCTGCCGCTACGCCCTGATCGAGGACTGAGGAACCTCAGCGGGAACCGCCCGCCTGCACCCCCGGCAACCGTCCCCGGGCCAGCTGCTGCAGCGGATCGAACTGGCGCTTCACGGCCTCGATCAGGGGGCGGGAGGGGGCGTCCCCCCAGGCCGGTAGGCCCGCGGCGGTGGGCTGCTGCAACACCGTGAGCTCGCCGCCCAGGGCCCGGCAGCGGCGCCGCAGCGCCTCCACCCGGTAGGCGGGCAGCGCCGCCGCCGCCCAGGCCAGGCCCAGGCCACTGCCGGCGGCCAGGCTGAGGGGCAGGTCCGCCAGCAGGGGATCCGCCAGCAGGGCCGCCGCCTCCGCCGGCCGCAGGCCCAGCCGCAGCAGCCAGCGCTCCGGCCGCGGGTCCTCGGCCCCGCCGCCCTGGTCGGGGCCGAGGGCGACGGCGCGCAGGGCCTCCAGCCGCTCACAGTCCAGCTCCAGCCGCCGCAGGCCGGCGGCCTCGGCCTCGCCGGCGATGGCCGTGAGCTGCTCAGCGATGGCTGCGCCGCTGACGCTGGCCAGCCCCAGCAGCAGGCCCGGCAGGGGCGGCTGGCCGGCCCGTTCGGCCAGCGGGGCGCTCCACCAGTCGAGCAGTTCCGGGCCCAGGGCGGCCGCCAGCAGGCGGCGCCGCAGCGGCTCCAGCTGCTGCGGCGGCCCCTGCAGCAGCAGGCCGCGGCGCTGGGGCGGCAGCGGCTGGGTGCGCAGGGTGAGTTCGGTGATCAGGGCCAGGGAGCCCCAGCTGCCGGTGAGCAGCCGCATCAGGTCGTAGCCGGCCACGTTCTTCACCACCCGGCCGCCGGCCCGGGCCGCGGTGCCGTCGGCCCGCAGCAGGCCGATGCCGATCACCTGGTCGCGCACGCCCAGATGGCGCTGGCGCAGACCGCCGGCCATGCCCCGGGCCACCAGGCCCCCCACCGTGCCGGCACCGGTGCCGTCGGCGCCGCTGCCCCAGGGCCAGTCCAGGGCCAGCCACTGGCGCTGCTCCGCCAGGGCCCGCTGCAGGTGCTGCAGCGGCAGGCCGGCCTCCACGGTCACGGTGAAGTCGCCGGCGGCGTGCTCCAGGATCCGGTTCAGCCGCGCCGTGCTCACCACGGTGGGACGCTCCTCGCCCGGGCCGGGCTGCACCGGCGGCCCCCAGTGCAGGCGGCTGCCCTGGCCCGCCGGCAGCCACGGCGCGGCCCGGCGGTGCAGCTCCCGCACCAGGTCCGGCAGCGCGTGGGGCTCGGGGGTCATCACGGCACGATGGTGCCATGGCAGTGCAGAGCAGCGGCTCCGGCGGACCGGCGGGGGCACCAGGGCCGCCGCCGGCCCCGCGGCCCAAGATCGTCGTGCTCGACGACGACCCCACCGGCTCCCAGACGGTGCACGGCTGTCCGCTGCTGCTGCGCTGGGATCCGGCCAGCCTGCGGCGGGGCCTGGCCCACCCCTCGCCGCTGCTGTTCCTGCTGGCCAACACCCGCGCCCTGGCGCCGGCGGCGGCGACCGGGCGGGTGCGGGAGATCTGCCGCGCCCTGCGGCCGGCCCTGGCGGAGGCCCAGGCGGCGGGGACGATCGGGCCCTGGCTGGTGGTGAGCCGCGGCGACTCGACCCTGCGCAGCCACTTTCCGCTGGAGGTGGAGGTGATCGCCGAGGAGCTGGGGCCCTTCGACGCCACCCTGCTGGTGCCGGCCTTCCTGCCCGGTGGCCGCACCACCGTGGGCGGGGTGCACCGGCTGCACGGCGAGCCGGTGCACACCACGGCCTTCGCCCGCGACCGGCTGTTCGGCTACGGCACCAGCTACCTGCCGGCCTGGGTGGAGGAGAAGAGCGGCGGGCGCATCCCCGCGGCGGCGGTGCAGCGCATCGACCGGGCGGAGCTGGAGGCCGCCGCCGCGGCGGCGGCTACCGGCGGCGACGGCCACCGGCGGCTGCAGCAGCGGCTGGCGCAGCTGCAGGGGAATGCCTGCGTGGCGGTGGATGGGGAGCGGCCGCCGCACCTGTCGGCCCTGGGAGCTGCGGTGCGGGAGCTCACGGCTCCATCCGGGAACGGCGCCGCTGGCCGGCCGCGGCGGTTCCTGTTCCAGTCGGCCGCCAGCCTGCTCAACGGCCTGGCCGACCTGCCGCCCCAGCCCCTGGACGCGGCGGGCCTGGCGGCCCTGCGGCGCCGCGATCGGACCGGCCGGCCGCGGCCGGGGCTGGTGCTGGTGGGCTCCCATGTGCCCCTGGCCGATACCCAGCTGGAGCGGTTGCTGGCGGAACCGCGCTGCGGGGGGGTGGAGATTGACGTGGCCAAGGTGCAGCGGGCGCTGGAGGGGCCCCTGCCCGATCGGCTGCTGGATTCCCTGGAGGCCGCCTGGCGGGAGCAGCTGCGGGAGCAGCTGGCGGCGGGGCGCACGCCGGTGCTGTTCAGCAGCCGGGGTGAGCAGCCCGGCCGCAGCGCCGCCGAGGGCCGGGCCCTGGGGCAGGCGCTGGCGGGGCTGATGGCGCGGATCGGCGCCGCCCTGGCGCCGCAGCTGGGCTACCTGGTCAGCAAGGGCGGCACCACCAGCCAGACCCTGCTGGCGGGCGGCCTGGACCTGGCGGCCCTGCAGCTGGAGGGGCAGCTGCTGCCGGGGCTGTCGCTGGTGCGGCCGGCGCCGCCGGGCGGCATCGCCGGCGTGGCGGGGCTGCCGATCCTCACCTTCCCGGGCAACCTGGGCGATGCCGGCACCCTGGCGCTGGCCTGGCGCTGGATGGAGAGCGGCAGCGGCGGCTGAGGCAGCTGAGGCGACCGCCGGCCCGGCCAGGCCTGGGCCGCCGCTCAGGCCTGGGGGGCGGCGGAGCTGGTGCGGAAGCTGCGGTCGAGCAGCTGGATCGGGTGCAGCACCGGCAGGGGCCTGGGGCCCTCCGCCAGGTGGCGGCGCAGCTGCAGGGTGCAGCCGATGTTGGCGCTTACGGCCAGATCGGCGCCGCTGCCGGCCAGGTCGTCGGCCTTGAGGCGGCCCAGCTCGGCGGCCTCCTGCGGCTGCACCAGGTTGTAGATGCCGGCGCTGCCGCAGCAGACCCCCGCCTCCACCGCCTCGCGCAGCTCCACGTGGGGGATCCGGCCCAGGAGCTGCCGCGGCTGCTCCTGGAGGCCCTGGCCGTGGAGCATGTGGCAGGCGTCGTGGTACACAAGCCGCAGGGGCCGCTCCGCCGTGGCGGCCATGCCATCGGCGTGCCGCAGGGGCTGGAGCCGGGCCTGGAAGGCCGCGCTCAGGCCCAGCCGCGCCAGGAACTCCTGAATGTCGGCCACCTGGCGGGCGAAGGCGGAGCCGCGGTCCACCCAGGCGGGCTCGGCGGCCAGGATCGCGTCCAGCTGCTTGAGGGTGTGGCCGCAGCCGGAGGCCGCCACCAGCACGGCATCGAGCGGTTCGGGACCGGCGGGCCGGCCCTCGCCCACCACCGCCTCGAAGCTGGCGATCAGGGCGCCGGCCAGCTCGCGGGTCTGCTCCAGCTCGCCCTGGTGGTGGGTCACCGCACCGCAGCAGCCCTGGGCCGGCGGGATCACCACCTCGATGCCGTTGGCGCTCAGCACCCGCACCGCCGCGGCGTTCACCTCGGGGTCGAACAGCCGCTGCACGCAGCCCAGCACCAGCCCCACCCGGGCCCGCCTCGGCCCCTGGGCCGGCACCAGCACCGGCAGGCCGTCACGGAAGGCCTCGGGGGCCAGGGGCGGCAGCAGCCGCTCCATCGCCTCCAGCTGGGGGCCCAGCAGGCGGGTGAGGCCGCTGCGGCGGGCCAGGGCCTGCAGGGGCGTGCCGGCGTAGGCGCGCAGGGGTGCCAGCAGCGCCCGCAACCGCTCGGGATAGGGCAGCAGGGCGAACAGCAGCCGCCGGAAGGCCCGCTGGGCCGGGCTGCGCAGCTCCGGCGCATTCAGCCTGGGGCGGGTGGCCTCGATCAGCTGGTCGTAGCGCACGCCGGAGGGACAGGCCGTGACGCAGGCCAGGCAGCCCAGGCAGGAGTCGAAGTGGCCGGCCACGGTGGCATCCAGCTCCAGCTCGCCGGCGGCGATCGCCTTGAGGGCGTGGATGCGGCCCCGGGGCGAATCCATCTCCGTGCCCAGCACCCGATAGCTGGCGCAGGTGGGCAGGCAGAAGCCGCAGTGCACGCAGGGATCCAGCGGCGAACCACCGCCGGCGGGGCCGGGGGCCGTGGCGGGGGCCGCGGCGGCGGCCATGGCTGCGGCGGCGGCCGTGGAGCCGGTTCGCTCCATCAGCCGCCGAAGTGGCGCACCACGGCCTCGGCGAAGCCGCTGCAGCTCACCGGGTCCACCGGCGGCTCCATCAGGCGCGCCAGGTCGTAGGTCACCTCGCCGTTGGCGATGGCAGCACTGAGGCCCGCGGTGATCAGGTCGGCGGCCTCCTGCCAGCCCATGAACTCCAGCATCATCACGCCGGAGAGAATCACCGAGCCGGGGTTGATGCGATCGAGGCCCGCGTGCTTGGGCGCGGTGCCGTGGGTGGCCTCGAAGATGGCGGCGCTGTCGCCGATGTTGGCGCCGGGGGCCATGCCCAGGCCGCCCACCACCGCGGCGGCGGCATCGGAGATGTAGTCACCGTTGAGGTTGAGGGTGGCCAGGATGGAGTAGTCGGCCGGGCGGGTCTGGATCTGCTGGAAGATGCTGTCGGCGATGCGGTCGTCCACCAGCACCATCTGCTTCCACTGGCCATTGCCGTGGCTGGCGCCGATGGCGTCGATCACGCCCTGCACCTCGGCATCGATGGCCGCCTTCTTCTCCGGCGTGAGGCTGTCGTAGCCGGGCTCGATCAGGCGGGCGTTGGCCTCGATGCTCAGCTGGGGATCCTGTTCGAGGTTGGCGAGGATCCAGCTCTCGCGCTCGGTGATGCACTCCGCGCGGAACTCGGTGGTGGCCAGCTCGTAGCCCCAGTCGCGGAAGGCCCCCTCGGTGAACTTCATGATGTTGCCCTTGTGCACCAGGGTCACGTGGCGCTTCTTGCCCTCAAGGCGCAGGGCGTGCTGGATCGCCTTGCGGATGTGGCGCTGGCTGCCGTGCCTGCTCACCGGCTTGATGCCGATGCCGGAGCCCTCGGGGATGCGGCGCTGGCCGAGCTTGCCGTTGGCGGGGATCACCGTGTCGTTGAGGTGCTGGATCAGCTCCAGGCACACCGGATCGGTGGCCTCCCACTCGATCCCCATGTAGATGTCCTCGGTGTTCTCGCGGTAGACGATCACATCGAGATCCTGGGGGCGCTTGTGGGGGCTGGGGGTGCCCGCGTAGTAGCGGCAGGGCCGTACGCAGCAGTAGAGATCGAAGATCTGGCGCAGGGCCACGTTCAGGGAGCGGATGCCGCCGCCGATCGGCGTGGTGAGCGGGCCCTTGATCGCCACCCCATAGGTGCGGATGGCGGTGAGGGTGTCCTCGGGCAGGTACTGGTAGGTGCCGTAGAGGTCGCAGGCCTCATCGCCGGCGTACACCTTGAACCACTCGATGCGCCGCTCGCCGCCGTAGGCCCTGGCCACCGCCGCATCCAGCACCCGCTGGGTGGCGGGCCAGATGTCCACGCCGGTGCCGTCGCCGCGGATGAAGGGGATGATCGGGTCATGGGGCACCACCGGCCGGCCGTTCTCGAAGCGGATCGCAGTGCCGCGGCCGGGGGCGGTGAGCTTCTCGTAGGGGGCGGTGGGGGTGCTGGCCATCGCGGGCGTCGACCGGAGCGTCGGGGGTTCAGCCGAGCCTATGCGTCAGGCCCGGGCGGAACGGTCTGGGGGGGCCGCCTGGGGGGATCCGCGCGGGGGGACGCCGGCGCGCGGGGCTCTGTGGGCGGGCGCCCACCGGGGCTGCGTCCGCCGGCCGGCTCCTGCAGGATGGGGCGATGAACGCCGCGGATCAGGCCCGATCGCTGGAGCTGGCCCAGGCCATCGCCTCGGTGGTGCGGCTGCTGCGGGCCCACTTCCCCGACGCCCGCGCCAACCTCACCCCCTGGCGCGACGATCCGCTCACCCGCGCCTTCGCCGAGCAGGAGAGCCTCGACCTCTCGTTTCACTTCCCGGGCTGGAGTCCGCGCACCCAGTGCCGCTCGTTTCTGGTGCAGCTGCGGCTGGAGCGGGCACCGGGGGCGGAGGGGCCGCCGGCCGCGCGGCCGCGGCTGCTGGGGGTGCTGATCCGCGGCCTCACCTATGAGTCGGAGCGCTGGCGGCTGGCCACCGTGGGCGACTGGCAGCCCTCCGGCTCCCATCTGCCCCAGCCGGCGGTGGTGGCGGCCCTGCAGCAGTTCTGCCGCGAGCTGTTCGACCTGTTCGACGGCGCCGGCGGCCTCGAGGCCCGGGCCGCGTAACCCTTCGCAATCTTGGCGGCGGCGCCGGGAACGCCCCGCCTACCTTGACGCGATCGACCGCTCCGCGTTTCCCAGCGCCCCCTGCAGACCATGGCCGTCGCCCTTGCTACCCAGCTGCGTGAAGGGACCAAGAAGTCCCACACGATGGCGGAGAACACCGGCTTCGTGAGCTGCTTCCTCAAGGGTGTGGTGGACAAGGCCAGCTACCGCAAGCTCGTGGCTGACCTCTACTTCGTGTACACGGCGATGGAGGAGGAGATCGGCAGACTGCGGGCCGCCGGCCATCCGGTGGTGGGTCCGGTGGGCTTCCCCGAGCTCAACCGCCGCGAGACCCTCGAGCAGGATCTGGCCTACTACTTCGGTGCCGACTGGCGCAGCAGCGTCAAGGCCACGCCGGCGGCCCAGGAGTACGTGGCCCGCCTGCACCGGGTGGCGGCCGAGGCCCCCGAGCTGCTGGTGGGACACCACTACACCCGCTACATCGGCGACCTCTCCGGCGGCCAGATCCTCAAGACCATCGCCCAGAAGGCGATGAACCTGGGCGAGCACGACGGGCTGCGCTTCTACGAGTTCGACGCCATCCCCGACGAGAAGGGCTTCAAGGCCAACTACCGCGCCACCCTCGATGCCCTGCCGATCGACCAGGCCATGGCCGATCGCATCGTGGAGGAGGCCAACCATGCCTTCCACCTCAACATGAAGATGTTCCAGGAGCTGGAGGGCAACCTGGTGGCCGCCATCGGCAAGGTGCTGTTCGGTTTCCTCACCCGCCGCCAGCGGGCCGGCAGCACCGAGGTGGTGGCGGCCTGAGCGCCGCTGGGCAGGCATCCCGGGGTGGTCTGCGGCAGAGTCGCCGCTGGCTGAAGGTCTTCGTTTGGGCTCCACCGCGCCCCGCCCGCTGCGTTTTCTCGTGCCTGGCACCACCCGTCGCTTCCGCGGCGGCGGTCTGCTGGTGGAGCTGCAGACGGCGCGGCTGACGGCCCAGCTGCGGCCCACCGAGGTGGTGACCTACCGGCAGCGCGAGAGCGACCATCCCTTCCTGGAGGATCTGCTGCGGACCGAGCCCGCCCCGGGGGAGGTGCTCTGGATCGTGAGCTGGGGGTTCGACGTGCCGAAGCTGCTGCGGCGCCTGCGGGGCCGGCCGGTGGCCTACCACGCCCACAGCAGCGGCTACGGCTTTGATCTGCCCCCCGCCACGCCGGTGCTGGCGGTGAGCCGCAACACCCTGGGCTACTGGGGCGACCGCAGCCCCCGCAGTCCGCTGGTCCTGGTGCCCAATGCCCTGGAGCCGCCCTGGCTGGAGCGGGGCGCCCGGCCGGGCAACGCCGGGGTGGTCTCCCCGCAGGCCCGCCGTCCGATCGACGTGCTGGTGCAGCGGCGCAAGAGCAGCGCCTACCTGCTGCAGCAGCTGGTGCCCGCCCTGCGGCGACGCGGGCTGCGGGTGGAGGTGCAGGAGGGCTGGGTGGACGACCTGGTGGCCCTGTGCAACGACGCCACGGTGGTGCTCTATGACTCGGCCGACTACTGGCGCGGCCGCGGCGTCAGCGAGGGCTTCGGCCTGCCGCCCCTGGAGGCCCTGGCCTGCGGCTGTGTGGTGTTCAGCAGCCTGAACCACGCCCTGGCCGACAGCCTGGATCCGGGGGTGATCGGCCACCAGATCGGCGCCGGCAGCCTCGAGGCCGACCTGGAGCGCATCGCCGCCGCCGTGGCGGATCCCGCCCTCTGGCGGGCCGATCCCCGGGCCCTGGCGGCCCTGCTGGAGGGCTGCAGCGAGGCGGCCCTGCTGGAGCGCTGGCGGCTGGCGCTGGCGGCGATCGATGGCCACTGGGACCGGCTGGCGGCGGGGGCGCCGCCCCTGCGGGCCCCCGGGCCCTGGCACCTGCGCTGGGGCCAGCGGCTGGAGCGGGGGCTCCGCCTCTGGCACCGGCTCGCCCCCGGCGGGAGCCGGTGATGCTGCTGGCCCTGCTGCCCAGCGAGGCCCCGTTCCGGGTGGATCAGGTGATGGCCGCGCCGGGGCCCATGGCGGCCCTGTTCGGCCTGCAGTTGCTGCTGGCGGGGGGCCTGGCCTGGAGCGGCAGCCGGCGGGCCTGGCGCTGGTGGGGGCTGGCGGCCGCGGGGCTGCTGGCCGCGACGGCCCTGTTCTTTGCCCTGGGCAGCTGGGGCACCAGTGATGTCACCAAGCTCAGCGTCTGGTTGGTGGCCTCCCCGGGCCAGGGCACCGAAGGGGAACCCTTCTGGTGGCTGGCGGGTCCGCTCATCGCCCGGCTCCCCTACCGGATGGCCGCAGCCCACGGCCTGGTGGCGGCGGGCTACGGGCTGGCGGCGATGCTGCTGGCGCGCCACTGGCAGCGGCCGGCCTGGGCCGGCTGGTGGTGCCTGTTTCTCACGGCCAGTCCGATGCTGCGGGGCTTCCTGCAGAACGGCCAGAGCCGCCAGGCCCTGGCGGTGCTGCTGCTGCTGCCCCTGATGCTGCGGGCGGCGCGGCTGGTGCGGTCGCCCTGGGGGGCGGTGGCGGGCGGCACGGCCTGGTCGGCGCTGAGCCACACCACCTTTCCCGTCAATCTCCTGTTCGCCCTGCTGCCGGCCCTGGTGAGCGGAGACGGCCAGGGCCATGCCCATGCCGTGCCGCGCCACCGCTGGCCCTGGCTGGTGCTGGCGGCCCTGGCCGCCGTGCCCACCCTGCTGCTGCTCGGGCCCGTGGCGCTGCAGAAGCTGAGCGCCTACGCCAGCCAGATGGGCTTCTTCAGCCACTACGCGGTGCGCCGTGAGGTGCTGCTGCTGCAGGGGGCGATGGCCTTCGCCGTGGCCCTGGCCTGCCGCTGGCGGGGACTGGGGCCCCGCCGGCTGTGGAGGTGCCCCCGCAGCCGGGTGCTCGGGCTGTTCGCCCTCCTCTACCTGGCCCTGCAGGCCTCCGTGGCGTGGGAGTGGTGGCCCCAGATCACCTTCCGGCTGGCCGATGGGGTGGCGCTGTTCCTGCTGATCAGCTTCCTGGCCTGGCTGCGCCACTACCGCGTCGAGGGGCTGCTGCTGCCGGCCCTGGCGGTGACGCTGGCCACCTGGCTGTTCGGCCGCATCCTGCCCTCCGGCGACTTCCGCTGCGGCCTGGACGACCAGTTCCTCTGCATCCCCGACCGCTGGCCCGGCCTGGTGCGCTACTGAGGGCCGGCGGCGGCCCGGGCGTGATCGGTTGGCGCGCTGGCCACGGCCAGAGGGGCGGCGCGGCCCTGGCTGGGTAGGTTGACGCCTGGGCCAGGCCGCCTCGGGTGGGTTCGATCGTGGTGGAGCAGACGGTGCCGGGTCGCAAGTCAGGTCGCCGCCCGGCCAAGCTGCTCAACAGCCAGACCCTCTCCCAGCTCTCCCACCTGCTCGCCTTCCTGCCCCGTCAGCGCCTGCGGGGCCTGGCGGTGCTGCTGGCGGTGTCGCTGCTGGTGGGCCTGTTCGATCTGCTGTTCGTGGGCCTGCTCGCCCGGCTGGTGGGGGCCATGAGCGGCTCCCGGCTGGCGGACAAGATCCCCAACATCTTCGTGTTCGGCGGCGGCAAGGCCGACCAGGGCCTGTGGATCGCCGGGCTGCTGATCGGGCTGGTGTGGATCACCATGGCCTTGAAATATGGCGCCGCGCTGATCCAGAGCCTGCTCAGTGCCCAGATCTGGGCCGACTACGGCGAGCGGATCTACGCCAATGTGCTGCTGCAGCCCTACGAGTATTTCCAGACCCAGAACACAGCCCACATGCTGGCCCGGTTGAACCGGATCCTCAGCCGCATCTCCGACGACATCGTGCTGCCGATCCTGACGGTGGTCTCGAATGTGCTGTCGGTGGGGGTGCTCACGGTGGGCATCGTGGTGGCCTTCGGCTGGCGGGCCCTGCTGATCTTTGCCTTTCTGTTTGCCGCCTATTCCCTCTCGTCGCTGCTGATCACACCGCCGCTGCGCTTCGCCACCAAGCAGAAGCTGCTGTTCTCGCTGCGGGTCAATTCGCTGCTGCTGGAATCCACCCGATCGATCCGCGACGTCCAGCTCTACGGCGCCGAGCGCTACTACATCGACCAGTTCGAGGCGATCGGCACCCGCGGCAAGAAGTTCGACCGCATCTCCAAGCTGCTGCCGGATGTGCCCCGCTATGTGATCGAGCCGGCGGGCATCACGGTGCTGTTCCTGGTGGGCCTGCTGCCGGCCCTGCTGCACCGCGACGCCTCCCGCATGATCCAGGACGCGGTGCCCACCCTGGCGGCGATCATGTTCGCGGGGCTGCGGCTGTCGGCGCCGATCCAGGCCATCTTCCGCGCCGTGAGCAAGCTGCGGGGCGGCCTGCCCGACATCAGCGATGCCCTGCAGCTGCTGCAGCTGCAGCCCAAGCGGCTGCTGCTGACGGCGGCGGCCAGCCCCACCCCCAGCGGCGTGATGCCGCGCACCTCGATCCGACTGGAGAACGCCTGGTACCGCTACCCCCAGGCCAAGACCTGGGTGATCCAGGGGGTGAACCTCACCGTGCCCGTGGGCTCCCGGGTGGCCCTGGTGGGCCAGACCGGTGGCGGCAAGTCCACCGCGGCCCACCTGCTGCTGGGCCTGCTGCAGCCCCAGCAGGGCCAGCTGCTGCTGGACGGCATCCCCGTGACGGCCTCGGAGCTGCCGGCCTGGCAGGCCTGCTGCGCGATGGTGCCCCAGAACATCGTGCTGCTCGATGCCAGCGTGCGCGCCAACGTGGCCTTCGGCGCCGACGATGACGCCATCGACGATGACGCCGTCTGGGAGGCCCTGGAGATGGCCCAGCTCGATGAATTCGTCAGCGAGCTGCCCTACGGCTTCTACACCGTGGTGGGGGAGGATGGCATGCGCCTCTCCGGCGGCCAGCGCCAGCGCCTGGCCCTGGCCCGGGCCTTCTACAAGCAGGCCAAGGTGCTGATCCTCGATGAGGCCACCAGCGCCCTCGACAACAAGACCGAGAACGACGTGCTCGAGGCCCTGGAGCTGGTGGGGCGGCGCTGCACCACGGTGGTGATCGCCCACCGACTCTCGACGATCCGCTACTGCGACCGCATCTTCGAGTTCGAGCGGGGACGGATCAAGGCCTCCGGCGATTACCGGCTGCTGCAGGAGCGCTCCGACACCTTCCGGCAGCTGGTGGCCCTGCAGGAGGGCTGAGCCCGATGGCGGACATCACCCTGCTGGCCACGGCGGACTGGGACCACCCGCTCTGGACCAACAAGCAGCACGTGGCCTGCAGCCTGGCGGAGCTGGGGCACCGGGTGCTCTACGTGGAGTCCCTGGGGCTGCGGCCGCCGCGCCAGGCCCCCCGGGGGCCGGCGGCCGCCCAGGCCAGGTCGGATCGGGGCCGGATCTGGCGGCGCCTGCGCCATGGGCTGCGGCCGCCGCGGCGGGTGCGGCCGGGCCTGTGGGTGTGGTCGCCGCTGGTGCTGCCCGGGGCCCGGGGCGGGGCGGCCCTGGCCTTCAACCGGCTGGTGCTGGCCCTGGGGCTGGCGCTCTGGCACCGGCTGCTGGGCCTGCGGGCCGACTGGCTCTGGACCTACAACCCCCTGACCCTGGCGGTGCTGGAGCCGCGGCCCTGGCGGCGCCTGATTTACCACGGCGTCGATGCGATCCAGGCCCAGCCGGGGATGCCGGCCGCCGCGATCGAACACTGGGAGCAGCGCCTCTGCCGGCGGGCCGACGCCGTGTTCGTGACCTCGCCCGATCTGCTGCGGCGCCTGGCACCGCTGAATCCGCACACCCGCTTCTACCCGAACGTGGCGGACGGCGCCCACTTCGCCCGGGCCCTGGATCCGGCCCTGCCGGTGCCGGCCGAGCTGGCGGCGATCCCGGCGCCGCGGCTGGGCTTCGTGGGGGCGATCAGCGCCTACAAGCTCGATCTGGCCCTGCTGGAGCAACTGGCCCGCGCCCACCCCGACTGGTCGCTGGTGCTGATCGGGCCGGTGGGGGAGGGCGATCCCGACACCGACGTGGCGGCCCTGGCGGCCCTGGCCAACGTGCACCTGCTGGGGCCGCGCCCCTACGCCGCCCTGCCGGCCTACCTGAAGGGCTTCGACCTGGGCCTGCTGCCGCTGCGCCTCAACGCCTACACCCAGGCCATGTTCCCGATGAAGTTCTTCGAGTACCTGGCGGCCGGCCTGCCGGTGGTGGCCTCCCCCATCGACGCCCTGCAGCCCTTCGCCGACCTGGCCCTGCTGGGGGAACCCACGCCGGCGGCCTTCGGCGCAGCGATCGCGGCCGCCCTGGCGGGGCAGGGCCCCAGCCGGCAGCGGCGGCTGGCCGGGGCCGCCGCCCACACCTACCGGGGCCGCACCGAGGCGATGCTGCGGGACCTCGCCGCCCTGGACTGACCACCCCGGCCCAGGGCCTGGGGGCCGAGAGCCGGCCCCGGGGCCATGCCTACAGTCGCCCTGTGCCCTGCCGTCCATGCCGAGATTCACCAGCATCGTGACGGTGTGCATGAATCGCCGCGGGCACCTGCTGGAGGCCGCGCCGCGGGTGGCGGCCTGGCCCCACCACCACGAGCACCTGATCGTGGACTGGAGCAGCGTCGAGCCCCTGCGCCGCGGCGACCTGCCGGACGACCCGCGCCTGCGGCTGCTGCGGGTGGAGGGGGAGCGCCGCTGGAACCTCTGCCGCGCCTACAACTTCGCCCTGGCCCAGGCCCGCGGCGACTGCCTGTTCAAGCTCGACGCCGACGGCTGGCCCGAGGACCTGCCCGCGGCGGACGACCTGGCGGTGGGGGGGGTGGTGTGCTGCTTCGGCAGCGGCGAGGACGGCCGCCTGGGCCAGTTCCTGGTGGACCGCCCCCTGCTGGAGCAGGTGGGCGGGTTCAATGAGCACCTCTGGGGCTACGGCTTCGACGACAAGGACCTCAAGGCCCGGCTCCAGGGCCACGCCGGCGCCGCGATCCGGCTGCTGCCGTCCCGGGCCCTGGGGGTGATCGCCCACTCGATCGAGTACCGCGCCAGTCGGGCCCACCGCGCCGATGTGCGCCCAGGCCCCCTGGAGGAGGCCCATTCCCACGCCCTCAAGCGCGCCACCTCGATGGCCAACCGGGTGATGGCGGCATCCTGTCCCTGGAGCCCCCGCAGCCCGGCCAGCCGCTACCGCCACGATCCGGTGGCGGATGCGTGGCACCTGGTGCCGGAGTCCCTGCCCCGCCCGCCGGAGGGCATCCGCCAGGAGCTGATCCGCCTGCGCCGGCAGCAGTTCTGGGGCCGCTTCCTGATGCTCCCGGAGGTGGTGGTGATGGAGCTGCCGGTGAAGCTGCTGCCCCGGGAGCGGCAGGGGGATTTCCCGGTGCGCTGGTGGCATCGCCTCTACTGGCACACCATCCGCCGCGCCTACGCCTGGCCGGTGGGGCTGCTGGCCCTGCTCAAGGGCCGGCGGCGCCAGCTGCTGGAGCTGCTGCGTGGCTGAAGCCCGCGGCCGGCCGCTCTGGCTGCGGTTCCGCTCCCGCCGCACCGTGCTGGCCCTGGAGGCGGAGGCGCAGGCCGCCCTGGCCCAGGGCGATGCCGCCGCGGCCCTGGCGGCCCTGGCGCAGCTGGCGGGCCGGCACCGCTGGCATGCCCCGGTGGAAACCCTGCTGTTCCGCCGGGCGGCCCGACCGGCGGACGGGGCCACGGCGACGGCCCTGCTGCGGGGCATCGCCACCGGTGGGGGCTTCCGCCGCCACCACCGCGCCTACGCCGCCGTGAGCCTGGCCTACCGGGCCGCCGCCAGCGGCGACCGGGCCCTGGCCCGGGAGCTGCAGGCCGGCCTGGAGGCGGCCGCGGCCGAGCTGGAGGCCGATCCCGCCACGCTGCGCTGCCGCCGCCGCAACCGCGAGAACCGGCTCAAGCGGCTGATCTCCAGCCGGGCGGCCCTGGTGCACCTGGCCCTGCTGCAGAACGACCAGCACCGGCTGGCCGCCACCGGCCCCTGGGCCCACGCCCTGCTGGCCCGCCTCGACTTCGACCGCCTGCCGGCGGATGTGGTGCTGCGGCTGATGAGCAACTTCGCGCGCTGCCTGGCCCTGCAGGCCGCCGCGGCGCCTCGGGCCCTGCGGGGGGATCTGGAGCGCCTGGTGGCGGAGGCCGCCCGGCCGCGGCACCGCCACAGCCGGGCCAGCGAGGATCACCTCGGCTTCCTGCGGGGGCTGCTGGCGGATCTCGACGGCGGCGGGCCCCTGGTGGCGATCCTCAGCGTGGACACACCGGAGCTGCGGGCGGCTCTGGGGGCCTTCTGGCAGGCTGCCGAACTGGGGCGCGGGGCCTGATCGCCATGGCCAGGGTGCTGATCGCCATCCACGCGCTGCGCACCGGCGGCGCCGAGCGGGTGGCGCTGCAGTTCGCCGGCTGGCTGCTGGCGGCGGGCCATGGGGTGGTGCTGCTCACCCCATCCCGGGCCGGCGCCGACTTCTACCCTCTGCCCGCCGGCCTCGAGCGCCGCCACGAGCCGCCCCTGCCCGGGGTCCTGGAGCGGCTGGGGCCGGTGCTGTTCCCCCTGCGGCTGTGGCGGCTGCGCCGGCTGCTCCAGGGGGAACGCTTCGATCTGGCCCTGGGCATGACCACCCTGCCGGCGGTGAAGCTGCTGCTGGCCGCCTGGGGCCTGGACCTGCCGGTGGTGGTGGCGGAGCGGATCTACCCCGGCGCCACCCCCCTGGCCCTGTCCTGGCGCTGGCTGCGGCGGCTCACCTACCCCCGGGCCGTGCTGCACCTGGTGCAGACCGAGGCGATCGCCGCCTGGCTGCGCCAGCGCCGGCTGGCCCGCCGCACCCACGTGCTGGCCAACGCCATCCCCTGGCCCCTGGGCGACCACCCGCCGCGGGTCGACCCGGCCAGCCTGCTGGAGCCGGCGGAGCGGCTGGTGCTGGCGGTGGGCACCAAGCCGCACCAGAAGGGCTTTGACCTGCTGGTGCCGGCCTTCGCGGCGGTGGCCACCCGGCGGCCGGGCTGGCGGCTGGCGATCGTGGGCCTGCCTGCGCAGGCCTGGCCCGCCGACTGGCCGGCTCCGCCGGCCGGCGGAGCCGGGCCGCTGCTGCCGGGGCGGGTCGGCAACCTGGCGGACTGGTACGCCCGCGCCGAGCTGTTCGTGCTCAGCTCCCGCGTTGAGGGCATCCCCAACGTGCTGCTGGAGGCCATGGCCAGCGGCTGTGCCTGCCTGGCGATCGACTGTCCCACCGGTCCCGCCGAGCTGATCGACCACGGCCGCAGCGGCTGGCTGCTGCCGGCCGGCTCGGGGGTGGCCGCGCTGGAGGCGGCGCTGGAGGCCCTGATCGATCAGCCTGAGCGGCGGCGGCGGCTGGGCCAGGGGGCCCTGGCGGTGCGGCAGCGCTTTGCGGAGGCCACGATCCGCCGGCAGTTCCTGGCCGCCCTCGCCCCCTGGCTCCAGGACAGGCGGCGTCCCGAGCCTCCGCCTGCGCCCCTGTCCGCTGCCCCGCCATGACCCGCACCGACCCGCGGCTGCGCCTGCTGGCCTTCGTGCCCTCGGCCCAGGCCCCCTCCGAAACCTTCATCCGCGCCAACCTGCGCGGCCTGCCCTTCGACACCATCGCCTACTTCGGCGATGAACTCTCCTGGCGCCGACCCTGGCAGGGGGCCTACGCCGCCTCGGTGCTGCTGAGCAAGCTGCTCTACCGGCTCGGCCTGCGCCGGGCCGGCACGATCCCGCCCTCGCTGGTGGCCTGGGCCCTCTGCCGCCGCCATCGGCCCGATGCCCTGATCGCCGAGTTCGGCTTCCACGCCGTGCGGATGATGGAGGCCGCCGCCTGGAGCGGCATCCCCCTGGTGGTGCAGTTCCACGGCTCCGATGCCTCGGCCCGCGGCCGCCTGGTGCCCCTGGCGGAGCGCTACCGGCGTCTGCTGCACCTGGCCGCCGGGGTGGTGGCCAAGTCGGAGCCGATGCGGCGCACGCTGCAGGGCCTGGGCGCCCCCGCCGAGCGCCTGGTGGTGAGCCCCTGCGGCGCCGACGCCCGCCTGTTCCAGGGCGCCCACCCGGCCCAGGCACCGCCCACCTTCCTGGCGGTGGGGCGGTTCGTGGCCAAGAAGGGCCCGCTGCTCACGATCCGGGCCTTCGCCGCCGCCCGCGACCGGCTCCCCCCCGAGGGCGCCGCCCAGCTGCGGCTGGTGATGGTGGGGGATGGTCCGCTGCTGCCGGCGGCCCGCCAGCTGGTGGGGGAGCTGGGCCTGGAGGAGCAGGTGCAGTTCCCCGGCCTGTGCCCGCCCGCCGAGGTGGCCGAGCGGATGCGGTGCTGTCGGGCCTTCCTGCAGCACTCCCTGGTGGCCCCCGATGGCGACAGCGAGGGCTCGCCGGTGTCGGTGATGGAGGCCCAGCTCAGCGGCCTGCCGGTGGTCGCCACCCGCCATGCCGGCATCCCGGAGGTGGTGCTCGACGGCGAGACCGGCCTGCTGGTGGACGAGGGCGACGTGGCCGCCATGGCGGCGGCCCTGGCCCGGCTGGCGGCCGATCCGGCCCTGGCCGGGCAGCTCGGGCAGGCGGCGGCGCGGCGGGCCGCCTCGGCCTTCACCGTGGCCCACCACCTGGCGGCGGTGGCGGGCCTGGTGGAGCGGGTGGTGGCGGAGCGGCGGCACCCCTGAGGGACGAGGTTGCCAGGATCGCCGGCGGTCTCGCCCTCGTCGCCGCAGTCCAGGGCAGGGAATGGGCCCCTTAGCCTGGCCGCATGCGCAGCTCCAAGTCCCAGCCAGGCGGTTCCGATGGTTTCCTCGCCGGCCTGAACGACGCCCAGCGCAAGGCGGTGGACCACCACACCGGGCCGCTGCTGGTGGTGGCCGGCGCCGGCAGCGGCAAGACCCGCGCCCTCACCCACCGCATCGCCCACCTGATCGGCCACCACGGCGTGGATCCAGCCGAGCTGCTGGCGGTGACCTTCACCAACAAGGCGGCGCGGGAGATGAAGGAGCGGCTGGAGCTGCTGCTGGCCCAGAAGCTGGCCCAGAGCCAGTTCGGCCAGCCCTGGAGCACCCTGCCGCCGCTGGAGCAGCGCCAGCTGCGCAGCCGCATCTACCGGGAGGTGATCAAGGACCTCTGGATCGGCACCTTCCACGCCCTGTTCGCCCGGCTGCTGCGCTTTGACATCGACAAGTTCAGGGATCCGGAGGGGCTGAGCTGGACGCGCCAGTTCTCGATCTACGACGAGGGCGACGCCCAGAGCCTGGTGAAGGAGATCGTGACCCAGGAGCTGGGGCTGGATCCCAAGCGCTTCGAGCCCAAGAAGGTGCGCTGGGCCATCAGCAGTGCCAAGAACCAGGGCTGGCTGCCCGAGCAGCTGGAGGCCGATGCCGGCGGCCAGCGGGGCAAGTTGATGGCCGAGACCTACCGCCGCTACCGCCGCGCCCTGGCCGCCAACAATGCCCTCGACTTCGACGATCTGCTGCTGCTGCCGGTGCAGCTGCTGCGCCAGAACGAGCAGATCCGCCACTACTGGCACCGGCGTTTCCGCCACGTGCTGGTGGACGAATACCAGGACACCAACCGCACCCAGTACGACCTGATCAAGCTGCTGGTGACCGACGGCCAGGACCCGGAGGCCTACGACAACTGGGAGGGGCGTTCGGTGTTCGTGGTGGGCGACGCCGACCAGAGCATCTACAGCTTCCGGGCCGCCGACTTCACGATCCTGATGGGCTTCCAGGACGACTTCGGCGATGGCGCGCCCGATGACGCCACCGCCACGATGGTGAAGCTGGAGGAGAACTACCGCTCCACCGCCACGATCCTGGAGGCGGCCAATGCGCTGATCGCCCACAACAGCGAGCGGATCGACAAGGTGCTGCGGCCCACCCGCGGCGAAGGCGAGCCGATCACCCTCACCCGCTGCGACGACGAGATCGCCGAGGCGGAGGCGGTGGTGCAGCGGATGCGGATGCTGGAGGCCGCCCACCCGGAGCTGCGCTGGGGCGACATGGCCGTGCTGTATCGGACCAACGCCCAGAGCCGCGCGATGGAGGAATCGCTGGTGCGCTGGGGCATTCCCTACATCGTGGTGGGGGGCCTGCGCTTCTACGACCGGCGCGAGATCAAGGACGTGCTCGCCTACCTCAAGCTGCTGGTGAACCCCGCCGACACGGTGAGCCTGCTGCGGGTGCTGAACACCCCCAGGCGCGGCATCGGCAAGACCACGATCGAGCGGCTCACCGATGCCGCCAACCAGCTGGGCATCCCGCTCTGGGAGGTGGTGAGCGACCCCGAGGCGGTGCGCTCCCTGGGGGGACGCTCCGCCCGGGGGCTGCTGCAGTTCTGCGAGCTGATCAACGACCTGCAGCGGCGCGTCCAGGAGGCGCCCCCCTCGGAGCTGGTGCAGCGGGTGATGGAGCAGAGCGGCTACCTGGCCGAGCTGATCGCCGATGGCACCGATGAGGCGGAAGATCGGCGCCGCAACCTCAACGAACTGGTGAACGCCGCCCTGCAGTACCAGGAGGAGAACGACGAGGGCTCCCTGGAGGACTTCCTGGCCTCCGCCGCCCTGGCCAGCGACGCCGACAGCAAGGACACCGAGCAGGACCGGGTGACCCTGATGACCCTGCACGCCAGCAAGGGGCTGGAGTTCCCGGTGGTGTTCCTGGTGGGCATGGAGCAGGGGCTGTTCCCCAGCTACCGCTCCCTGGAGGATCCGGCGGCGATGGAGGAGGAGCGGCGCCTCTGCTATGTGGGCATCACCCGCGCGAAGGAGCGCCTCTACCTCTCCCACGCCAGTGAGCGGCGCCTGTGGGGCGGCATGCGCGAGCCGGCGGTGCCCTCGGTGTTCCTCTCGGAGCTGCCGGAGGAGCTGGTGCAGGGCGACATCCCCCGCAGCGGTGGCGCCGCCATCCGCCGCGAGCAGCGGCTCGATCGCCTGACGCGGGTGGACCGGCAGGAGTCGCAGCGGGTGGCGGCCGGCGGAGCCGCCGGGGCCCCGGCCAATGCGGTGCGCCGCCGCGGACCGGGGCCCAGCGCCGGCAGGGCCTGGGCGGTGGGGGATCGGCTGCGCCATGCTGCCTTCGGCGACGGCCAGGTGACCCACCTGTTCGGCAGCGGCGAGAAGATCTCGATCGCCGTGAAGTTCGAGGGCCTGCCGCCGAAGATCCTCGATCCGCGCCTGGCGCCGATCGAAGCCCTGGAGGTCTGAGCCCGTGGCGCCCCGCAAGCTGCTGTTGATCCGTGGCCTTGGCCACAGCGGCACCACGATTCTGGATCTGGCCCTGGGGGCCCATCCCCACATGGTGGGGTTGGGGGAGGCCGCCCGCATCCTGCGCCGGCCGCTCCCGGGGGAGGAGCACAAGGGTCCTGCTCAGCTGCGGGCGGGTCTCCGGCATGAGCGTGTCTGCACCTGTGGGGCAACGGCAGCCCAGTGCCCCGTCTGGGGTGAGCTGCTGGAGTGGCTGCCCGCCAACGACCATCGGCCACTGGTGGAGAAGTTCCGCCACCTGATGGATGCGGTGAGCCTGGCCGGCGTGCAGGCCGGTCACGCGGACGACTGGCTGGTCGATTCGTACCAGGACGATCTCGAGCTGCCCTCCCGGACCTTGGCGGATCTGGATGTGAGGGTGGTGTTCCTGGTTCGCGACGTTCGTTCGTGGGTGCACTCCAGGGTTCGGGACCACCGCAACAGAGGGAAACGCCTGCTGGGTGTCCGCAACGTGGCCCGCTGGTGCCGGGTGAACCGCCGTTTTGAGCGGGCGCTGCAGCGCAGTGGCAAGCCCGTGTTCCAGCTGGGCTACGAAGAGCTGGCCCTCGCACCCGAACAGGCGCTTGGCCGCCTCTGTGCGTGGTTGGGTCTGGAGTTCTCGGAGGCCATGCTCAGCCCGGGCCTGGCCACAGGCAGCCACATCCTCTCCGGGAACAGGGTGCGGTTCGACCCGCAGAAGATCAGGCAGATCCGTTACGACGCCTCCTGGCTTCCGGCGCCGGCCTGGCCGGCCTCGGCCGCACTGGTCTGGCCTCCGCTGGCCCGGATGAATCGCCGCCTGGTGTACGCCAATGCATGGGTGGGGGGCTGAGGGGACCCCGGCCTTCAGCCAGCCTGAGCCGCCTGTCCTGCGCAGCCCCGATGGCCTGGGGGCGGAATCGCCTCAGAGGGTGCCGGGCGCCAGCCCGTCCACCACGGTGGCGCGGATGGCCGGCAACGGCTCCAGCCGGTGCAGCGGCACCAAGTCGGGGCCGTCGCTGAGGGCGCCACGAACTGGCGCTGGCCACCGGTGCTGATGTCCCGCTCCGTCAGCCAGAGCTTCGTCACGCCAGCCTCCCGGAGCTTGTTTATCTCCTAGGCCATATCCCAGGGGATGGGGAACTGACCCTCCCTCACATTGATGAGCTGATGCATTGCCATGAAAGCCTTTCAGGGCTGAAGCGAGTCTGTCAGCTTGCTCACGAGGTGGTCCGGCAGTCTCCTGGCAAAGTCCCCCAGGAGCTGTTGCTTGGCGTCATGCAGGGGGCCGCCCCGCTGGGCAATGGGCTGAAAGCACTGTCCCAGGCTGGAGAGCGGTGGCAGGACCCGGATCAGAGTCCGCTGGAGCTCATGGCTGGACTGGGACATCAGATCCTCCATCCACAGGGGGGTGATGTCCCGTTGCCTGCAGAGCTCCAGGATCAGGCGATTCTGCTCTGCCAGAATCACTGCCGTCTTCTCTTGAAAGCCTGGGTTTTCCAAGTAGTCCAGACCTTCACCCTCGTTTGTGGTGATCAGACCCATGTCGTAGGCACCGCTCACCCGCGAGAACAGATAGGAGGCCAACTGTCGGCGTTGATCTCGTCGCATCAGGGGCAGCAGCATCCAGTCGGTGAAGGCCACAGCAGGCTGCAGATTCAGCTCCCTGAGATGCAGGGGTTGCACCTTCAGGCCGAACCAGCCGTGACGGCTGCGGCGTCGCTCAGCCTGACTAAGGTAGGCCTGCAGATCTGCTCCCATCGCCCCGGTGGGAGTGGCGTCCTGGCGCTGCCGGCCCAGGCCCAGGCGTGCCGCCAGGCGCTGTGACCGCGTCCTGGGTTGAAACGCTTCAAGGGGAGTACCCCAGCGCTTGGAGAGCCGGCGAAGATGGAGGCGGTTCAGGTACTCAAAAGGCAGGCCCAGGCCAGCTGTCCAGAGCTGGCGACAGAGCCAGTAGCTGCCGGAGCGCGGCGGACTGAGAATCAGGTAACGGTGTTGAGGTTCGATTTCGTCGCCATCAAAGACGGGCGAAATCATCTCAAGCTCAGCCAGCTCTTCGCCTTGAGCCCTTGAGAGCAATTCTTCCCTTAGTTTGAGTGGGTCAAGCATCGTGATTGTGACAGGATAACGCTATTTTGCTTTGCAGGCTCCGGTCACCCGCTCGTCTGCTCAAGACTGCAGGAGTCGCTTTAATGCTGGGCTGCTGAGCGTGCGACTCAAGCCCCAGTAGGGATCCAGCAGCGCCAACAGCTGATCATTCTGGCGGGTGTCATTCCCATATTGATCCAGGAGTTGCCTCAGCTCCTGACTGAGTCGCTGGCGTTCTTCCCATTCACGCTGTGCTCGCTTGGCCTGCTCCATGGGCAACTGGGAGTAGTCCTCTTCGACGGATGCACTGATCCAGTGCAGTCTCTTCCCCAGGGCTGCGGCATAGCCGATATGGGTCCCAAAGGCATTGGTCACCAGCCCTCCACTCAGCTCCAGCAAGGTTCGCAGAGCGTCCAGGAACCAGGGGTTAGAGCGGTGGCCGTTGCAGGCGACAATCCAGCCGGGTGGTAATTTCAGGTCTGGCGCATCTTGCCAGTGCCGCAGCCAGATCACTTGGCGATAGTCGTGCTCCTGTGCCATGGCTTTGATGGCCTCAATGCAGTGAGACAAATCCATGGACCGATGCATTCGATCCCAGCTATGGGCAAGGATCACCAGGAGGGTGGATCCCATGGTCTGTCTCAGGGCAGCCAAGTCTGCCTGGTCCAGCACTGACCTGGAGTAGTGGATCCAAGGCCCGATGGCCGTGGCCGGGCAGGCGTAGCGCTCTCTCAGCCACTGGGCGCGCAGCTCCCCCATGCAGAGGTAGCCGCCACGAGACCAGGGTTGCGGTGTCTCGAACTGGGCTTCACGCGACACCTTGAGGCCGTGCTCCAGCAGAAACGGCAACGGCGGCCCCACCAGGGGCAGGCCGGCATGGCGCTTGAGCTGGATGTCGTGGCCGTAGTGGTGGGACGAGGGCTCCCGCTCCCGCCGCGCCGGGCTGTAGAAGGGCTTGAGGCCGATGGGGCTGCGGAACGCCCCCTGCACCCAGAGATCGGCCACCAGCTCCGGCCGCAGGGGCCGCTGGCCGTAGGCCTGGCGCACCAGACCGCGGTAGGCGGCCAGGGCCTCCCACTCGCCCCGCTCCACCCTGGGGCCCAGCAGCTGGCGCAGGCGGGCCCGCTTCCACCAGCTGAGCCCGTGGCGCAGCTGGGCGAGGGCTGAAGCGGATCCAACGGACATGGTGGCCCCCCTCAGAGGCTGCTAGGGGCAAGGCCGTCCGCCAGGGCGGCACGGATGGCCAGCAGCTGCTCCAGCAGCGGCTCCAGCCGGTGCAGCGGCACCATGTTGGGGCCGTCGCTGAGGGCGTGGTCGGGGTCGGGGTGCACCTCCAGGAACAGCCCATCCACCCCCACGGCCACCGCCGCCCGGGCCAGGGGAGCCACGAACTCGCGCTGGCCGCCGGTGCTGGTGCCCTTCCCCCCCGGCTGCTGCACCGAGTGGGTGGCATCGAAGATCACCGGGCAGCCCAGCCCCTGGAGCTGGGGCAGGCCGCGGTAGTCCACCACCAGGGTGTTGTAGCCGAAGCTGGTGCCCCGCTCCGTCAGCCAGAGATTGGTCACGCCGGCCTGCCGGAGCTTGTTCACCACCTGGGCCATGTCCCAGGGGGCAAGGAACTGGCCCTTCTTCACGTTGATGATCTTGTCGGTGCCGCGGGTGGCGGCGGCGGCCGCCAGCAGCAGGTCGGTCTGGCGGCAGAGGAAGGCGGGGATCTGCAGCACGTCCACCACCGCGGCCACCGGGGCCGCCTGGTGGCTCTCGTGGATGTCGGTGAGCACCGGCAGGCCGTAGCGCCGCTTCACCTCCGCCAGCACCTCCAGGCCTCCGTCCACGCCGGGGCCGCGGAAGGAGCTGCCCGCGCTGCGGTTGGCCTTGTCGTAGCTGGCCTTGAAGATGTAGCGGATGCCCAGCCGCTCGGTGATCGCCTGCACCCGCTCGGCGATCTCCAGGGCGAGCTCCCGGCTCTCGATCACGCAGGGGCCGGCGATCAGGGTGAGGCTCATGGGCGGGGGATCGCGGCGGGCGCGGCAGTCCGGGTTGGGGCCAGCATGCCGGAAGCCGCCGGCGCGAGCTGGCCGGCATCGCGCCGGTTCCGCCCGCTGCCTGCAGCCTCGCGCCCGACGCCACCTCGCTCCCCCACCGACCCCGACCCAGGCCCCTCGCCGATGCCCCCGGTCCCGCCCCAATCCAGCGCCAGTCCCCCCGGCGCCTGCGGCGTCTGCCGCCTGCACGCCGATCCCACGGCCCGGGAGCGCTGGCAGATCGGCACGGACGGCCCCTGGCTGCTGCGCCACCACCCCGATCCGGCGCCGCTGGCGGGCTGGCTGATCCTCGATGCCATGCGGCACCTGGGCGGGCCGATCGACTTTTGCCCCGCCGAGGCCGCCGGCTGGGGCGGGGCAGTGCAGCGGGCCTCGCGGCTGGTGCAGGCCCTCACGGGCTGCGAGCGCGTCTATGGGATCGCCTTCGGGGAGGGGGCGCGGCACCTGCATCTGCACCTGATCCCGCGCCGCGGCGGCGAGCCGGCCACCGAGGCCTGGGCGGTGGCCGACCTCTACCGGGCGGTGGCCAGCGGAACCCGGCCGGCGGCTGATCCCGCCGTGGTGGCGGCCCTGGTGGCCCGGGCCCGGGGCCTCTGGGGCGCCGCCGGCGCCGGCCCTACGCTCGCGCCATGAGCCAGCCCATCCCGATCTTCATCGGCTACGACCCGCGCGAACGGGCGGCCACCACCGTGCTGATCGACAGCCTCTACCAGCACAGTTCGGCGCCGCTGGCGATCACGCCGCTCGTGACACCCCAGCTGGAGGCCCGGGGGCTCTACCGGCGCGGGCGCGACCCGAAGCAGAGCACGGCCTTCTCCTTCACCCGCTTCCTGGTGCCCCATCTGATGGGTTACCAGGGCTGGGCGATCTTCATGGACTGCGACATGCTCTGCCGCGCCGACATCGCCGAGCTGTGGGGCCTGCGCGATGGGACGTTCGCGGTGCAGTGCGTGCAGCATGCGCACAATCCCAGCGAGACGGTGAAGTTCCTGGGCGAGCCCCAGACCCCCTACCCCAAGAAGAACTGGAGCTCGCTGATGCTGCTCCAGTGCAGCCGCTGCACCGCCCTCACGCCCGACTACGTGAACACGGCCACGGGCCTGGAGCTGCACCGCTTCCACTGGCTCGCCGGCGACCACGAGATCGGCGCCCTGCCGGAGCGCTGGAACCACCTGGTGGCCGTGCAGGACCCGGCCCAGGCCGAGGAGGCCGCGCTGCTGCACTGGACCCTGGGCGGCCCCTGGTTCCGGGAGCAGCGCGGCATGGGCGGGCCGCTGGCGGCCGAGTGGTTCGGCGCCCGGGATGATGCCGCCCGGCTCTGGGACTGATGGCGATGCGCACGATCGTGGCCGTGCCGGCCCGGCTGGAATCGGCCCGCCTGCCCCGCAAGGTGCTGGCGGACATCGGCGGCAAGCCGATGCTGCAGCGGGTGCTGGAGGCCTGCCTCCGGGCCGAGAGTCCGGCGGCGGTGGTGCTCTGCAGCGATGCCGAGGAGCTGCTGGAGGCGGCCGAGCGCTGGGGGTGCCGCGCCCTGCGCACCAGCTCCGCCTGCAGCTCCGGCAGCGACCGGCTGGCCTCGGTGGTGGAGCCTCTGGTGGCCCTCGGCGGCGGCACTGCCGCCGAGACCCTGGTGGTGAACGTGCAGGGGGACCAGCCCTTCCTCGATCCGGCCGTGATCGATGCGATGGCGGCCGAATTTGCGCGCCGCACGCCCCGGCCAGAGGTGCTCACGCCCATCTACCGCATGGGGGCCGACACGGTGCACAACCCCAACGTGGTCAAGACGCTGGTGGCGGGTGACGGCCGCGCCCTCTACTTCTCCCGCTCCGCCATCCCCCACGTGCGGGGCGTTGAGCCGGAGCACTGGCATGCCCATGCCCCCTACTGGGGCCATGTGGGCCTCTACGGCTACCGGGGCGACGTGCTGGCCCGCTGGCCCCAGTTGCCGGCCTCGGCCCTGGAGGAGAGCGAGAAGCTGGAGCAGCTGCGGCTGCTGGAGGCGGGCATCGGCATCGGCACCTTCCCGGTGGCGGAGGAGTCGCTGTCGGTGGATACGGCGGAGCAGCTGGAGCAGGCCCGGGCGATCGCGGCTGGCCTGGAGGGCTGAACGGAGCGGGCCTGACGTGGGCTGGGCAGGTGGACTGGCGCTGGGCCAGGCCTGCCTTCGGCCGAGCCCTGCATAACGCCAGCATTGTAGTTTGATTGCAAGATCAATCCTGTTGGTGCCTCCGGCGCCTGTCTCCTCCCGCTGTGCTGCCATGGCCCTGCCCATTCCGGTGTTCATCGGCTACGACCCCCACGAACGGGCCGCCGTGAACGTGCTGATCGACAGCCTTGTTCAGCACAGCAGCCAGCCCCTGGCGATCACGCCGATCGTGGCCCGGCAGCTCCAGGGCGTGGTTGGCCGTGAGCGCGATCCACGCCAGAGCACGGAGTTCTCCTTCAGCCGCTTCCTCGTGCCCCACCTGATGGGCTACCAGGGCTGGGCGATCTTCATGGACTGCGACATGCTCGCCCGCGGCGATATCGCCGAGCTCTGGGCCCGGCGCGATGAGCGCTACGCGCTGCTGTGCGTGCAGCACGAGCACGTGCCCCGCGAGGAGGTGAAGTTCCTCGGCGCCCTCCAGACCCGCTACGAGAAGAAGAACTGGAGCTCGCTGATGCTGTTCAACTGCAGTCGCTGCACGGCCCTCACGCCCGAGTACGTCAACACGGCGTCGGGCCTGCAGCTGCACCGCTTTGAATGGCTCCAGGGCGACCATGAGATCGGCGCTCTGCCCATGGAGCGCTGGAATCACCTGATCGACGTGCAGCCCCCGCGGACGGAGCCCGCGGCTGCGGGCGGTCCGGCCCTGGTGCACTGGACCCTGGGCGGCCCCTGGTTTCAGGAGTACCGCCTGGGGGGCGGTGTGCTCGCGGCCGAGTGGTTCGCCGCCCGGGATGAGGCCTTCCGGCTCTGGTCGTAGGGGCCAGTGCCGCAGGGCTCAGTCATTGCGCTCGCGCCAGCCCCGGCCCTGGAGTTCCGCCCAGAACGGGGTGGGCCGCAGCAGCCGCTCCGCCAATTCGCGCACGGCGCCGTGGCCGCCGCAGCGCAGCAGCACCAGGTCCGCCTGGCGGCGCAGGGGCCTGGCCGCGTCGGCCGTGGCCACCAGCAGGCCCACCTGGCCCCGCACCGCCAGGTCGTTGAAGTCGTCCCCCACGAAGGCCGTGGCCGCGGGGGCAACGCCCAGCGCCTCCTGCAGGGTGGCGAGGGCCCTGGGCTTGTCGGTGGCGCCCACCAGGCAGTGGCGGATGCCCAGGTGGCGGGCACGCACCTCCGTGGCGCCGCCCCGGCCCCCGCTCAGGAAGGCCACCTTGATGCCGGCGTGCTGCAGCAGGCGGATCCCCAGGCCGTCGCGCACATCGAAGCGCTTGATCAGCTCCCCCTGGGGGCCGTACCAGAGGCCGCCGTCGGTGAGCACCCCATCCACATCGAGCACCAGCAGGCGCACGCCGGCCAGGCGTGAGCGCTGCCGCCACCAGCGCCAGCGGCGCCGCAGCTGCCAGGGGCTGCCCAGTCCGCCGCCTGTGTCCATCCCGCTCAAGCCGCCGCCTTGCCCAGGCCGGCCTGCACCAGGTCGTGGAGCCGCAGCAGGCCGAGCATCCGCTGGGCGCCGTCCACCACCGGCAGCACGGCGATCGGCTTGCGCCGGTTGCGCTCCATCCGCTCCAGGGCCTCCACCGCCAGCACCTGCTCCGCCACGGTGATCGGATCGGCGGTCATCAGATCGGCGGCGGTGAGCTGGGCCCAGGCCGGCGGGCTGTGCAGCTGCAGGGCCCGGCGCAGGTCGCCATCGGTGATCAGGCCGCGGATGCGGCTGGGGTCGCCAGGTTGGGCCACCCAGCCGGCCCCCACCCCGTCGGCCGTGAGCTGGGCGATCACCTCCGGCAGGGGGGTGCCGGCCTGCAGCGGCGTCAGCCGGCTGGCGGGGATCATCAGGTCGCCGGCCGTGAGGGTGAGCTGCCGGCCCAGGGCGCCGGCCGGGTGGTTGAGGGCGAAGTCCGCCGGAGAGATGCCGCGCCGCTCCATCCACACCGCCGCCAGGGCATCGCCGATGGCCATCGCCACCGCCGTGCTGGCGGTGGGCGCCAGGTTGAGGGGGCACACCTCCCGGTCCACCGAGCCGTCGAGCACCACGTCGCAGCCGCGGGCCAGGGAGGAGTCGATCCGGCCCACCAGGGCGATGCGGCGGCTGCCGCGGCGGCGCAGGTGGGGCAGGATCTCCAGCAGTTCGGCCGTCTCGCCGCTGTTGGAGAGCAACAGGGCCACGTCGTCGGGGGCCACCACCCCCAGGTCGCCGTGCAGGGCGTCCAGCGGGTTGAGGTAGATGGCCATCAGGCCGATCGAGGCGAAGGTGGCGGCGATCTTGCGGGCCACGATGCCGCTCTTGCCCACCCCTGTGATCACCAGCTTGGCGCGGCGATCCGCGGCGCCATCCAGCAGCTCCAGGGCGGCCTCCACCTGGTGGGCGGCCAGGCGCTCCGCCGTGGCGGCAATGGCCGCCGCCTCCTCCTGCAGGCACCGGGTGAGCGCAGACAAGGGCCGCAGGCGGGGGTCGTGGCGCTGATTCTCCCCCAGGCCCGGCGGCCGGGCGGCGGCGGCGGGCTCAGGGGCGCCTGCCGATGCGCTCACCGCCGTAGCCGGCCCGGTTCCGAACGGCCTGGCACCAGTCCAGGTGGGCGAGGTACCAGTCCACCGTGGCCGCCAGGCCCGCGTCCAACGAGTGGCGCGGCCGCCAGCCCAGCTCCGTGTGGATCCGGCTGGGATCGATGGCGTAGCGCCGGTCGTGGCCGGGGCGGTCGCTCACCGGGGTGATCAGGCGGCTGTGGGGGGCGCCGCCGGGCAGCCGCTGATCCAGCACGGCGCAGATCGCCTCCACCACCTGCGTGTTGCTGCGCTCGCCGTGGCCGCCCACGCAGTAGCTGCGGCCCAGCTGACCGCGGGTGGCCGCCAGCAGCAGGGCCTCCACGTGGTCCTCCACGTAGAGCCAGTCGCGCACGTTGGCGCCGTCGCCGTAGAGGGGGATCGGCTCGCCGGCCACGGCCTTGAGGATCACCACCGGGATCAGCTTCTCGGGGAACTGCCAGGGGCCGTAGTTGTTGGAGCAGTTGGTGAGCACCACCGGCAGGCCGTAGGTGTGGTGCCAGGCGGTCACCAGGTGGTCGCTGGCGGCCTTGCTGGCGGAGTAGGGCGAGCGGGGGTCGTAGGCGGTGGTCTCCGAGAAGCGGCCCGTGGGCCCCAGGGAGCCGAACACCTCGTCGGTGCTGATGTGGTGGAAGCGGAAGCGGGCCTGGCGACCGGCCGGCAACCCCTGCCAGTGGGCCCGCACCGCCTGCAGCAGGTGGAACGTGCCGGTCACGTTGCTGGCGATGAAGGCGCCGGGGCCGTCGATCGAGCGGTCCACATGGCTCTCGGCGGCCAGGTGCAGCACCAGGTCGGGATCGGCGGCCCGCACCGCCTCGGCCGTGGCGGCCCCATCCACCAGATCCACGGTCAGCAGATGGTGCCGGGCTCCCGGATCGCCCCCGGCCGCCGCCCGTTCCCGCAGCACCTGTTCGATGCCGGTCAGGTCGCTGGCGTAGCCCAGCTTGTCGAGGTTGAACACCGTGGCGCGGCTCTGCCGCAGCAGCCGGCGCACCACGGCGCCGCCGATGAAGCCGGCACCACCGGTCACCAGCACGCGGGTGGTCTCCCCCAGCAGCTGCGGCAGATCGAGGGGGGCTGGTGCGGTGGTCATCGGGGCGGGCAAGCGGGGTGCGGCGTGGGGTCGGCTCGGTGTGGGGTCAACCACGGGATGGCGGGGCTGTCACGGCGCTGGTGCGGCGCCCGGTTCGGGTCCGTCTCCGCCGCCCGGGCCGGGCCAGCCCTGCCCCTGCAGCTGACCGAGCACTGCGGCCAGGGCCACCCGCCAGTGCCGGGGCTCCAGCCCCAGGGCCCGCCGGCTGGCGCTGCAGTCGAGCAGGGAGTAGCCGGGGCGCCGGGCCGGGGTGGGATACTCGGCGCTGGTGAGGGGGCGCACATCGGCTGGCCGCTCCAGCAGACCCGCCGCCGCCCCCAGCTCGCCGATGGCCACGGCGAAGTCGTACCAGCTGGCGGCGCCGGCATCGCTCCAGTGCAGGATCCGTGGGCCGGCGGCAGCGGCCCCATCGCCGGGGTCGCCCACGCCGATGGCGCGCCAGCAGGCCGCCGCCAGGGTGGGGGTGGCGGTGGGACAGCCCACCTGGTCGGCCACCACGCCGAGGGGGTCCCCCGCCGCCGCCCGGGCCGCGTGCAGCCGCAGCATGGTGCGGCAGAAGTTGTGGCCCACGGGCCCGTAGACCCAGCTGGTGCGCAGCACCCGCGCGCCCGGCAGCGCCAGGGCCGCCGCCTCCCCCGCCGCCTTGCTGGCGCCGTACACCCCCAGGGGCTCAGGGGCCTGCTCCGGCCGGTAGGGCGAGCCCTGGGCGCCGTTGAACACGAAGTCGGTGCTCAGCTGCAGCAGCCGGCCGCCGCACGCAGCCAGGGCCCCGGCGAAGGCCCGCGGCGCGCCGGCATTCACCGCCAGGGCCAGCTCCGGCTCCGCCTCGGCCCGGTCCACCGCCGTGTAGGCGCCGGCATTGAGCACCCAGGCGGGCCGGTGGCGGCGCACCGCCGCCCGGCAGGCCTCCGCATCGGCAAGATCGAGGGCCACCCGGCCGTCGCCACCGCGGCGGGCCGTGGCGATCAGCTCCACCCCCGGCGGCACCGCGGCGGCCAGGGCCTGCCCCAGCTGGCCGCCGGCGCCGGTGAGCAGCACCCGCAGGGGCGCGCTCATGGGAACAGCTCCCCGGCCGGCAGCGCCGCCAGTCCGGGCGCCGCCCCATCCTTCTCCGACAGCTGGATCGGCGCGCCGGCCAGGGACTCCCGGGGCCAGGGGATCGCCAGGCTGGGGTCATCCCAGCGGATTCCGCGCTCGCAGGCCTGGCTCCAGACGTCGCTCGTCTTGTAGAGCACCTCCGCCTGCTCGCTCAGGGTGAGGAAGCCGTGGGCGAAGCCCGCCGGCACCCAGAGCTGCTGGTGGTTCCCGGCGCTCAGCACCGCCCCCACCCACTGGCCGAAGCTCGGCGAGGAGCGGCGCAGGTCCACCGCCACATCGAAGATCTCCCCCACCACGCAGCGCACCAGCTTGGCCTGGGGGTGGGGCGGCAGCTGGTAGTGCAGGCCGCGCAGCACGCCGCGCCTGGAGCGGGAGTGGTTGTCCTGCACGAAGCCGGGTGCCGGCTGCCCGTCGGCCGCCAGGACCTGCTCGAAGCGCCGCTGGTTCCAGCTCTCGTAGAAGAAGCCCCGGGCATCGCCGAACACCCGGGGGGTGAGCAGCAGCGGGCCGGCCATCACCGCACCACCGCCCGTGGGCAGCCGATCAGCCTGCATGGCGGTCCTCCAGCAGCATGAGCAGATAGTCGCCGTAGCCGCTCCTGCGCAGGGGCGCCGCCAGCCGCTCCAGCTGGGCCCCGTCGATCCAGCCCAGCCGCCAGGCCACCTCCTCCGGGCAGCCCACCTTGAGGCCCTGGCGGTGCTCCAGGGTGCGGATGTAGCTGCCGGCCTCGTGCAGGGAGTCGCAGGTGCCGGTGTCCAGCCAGGCCATGCCGCGGCCCATCAGCTCCACCGTCAGCAGACCCTGCTCCAGGTAGCTGCGGTTGAGGTCAGTGATCTCCAGTTCCCCCCGCGGCGAGGGCCGCACCGCCCGGGCCCGCTCCACCACGGAGGCGTCATAGAAGTAGAGCCCGGTGACGGCGTAGCGGGATCTGGGCCGCTGCGGTTTCTCCTCGATGCTCAGCACCTGGCCCGCGGCGGAGAACTCCACCACGCCGTAGCGCTCGGGATCGCGCACGGGGTAGGCGAACACGGTGGCGCCGCCCTGGGCGGCGTTGCTGCTCTGCAGCTGGGGCACCAGCTCGTGGCCGTGGAACAGGTTGTCCCCCAGCACCAGGGCCGCCGGGGCGCCGGCGAGGAAGTCGGCGCCGATCAGGAAGGCCTGGGCCAGGCCGTCGGGGCTGGGCTGAACCGCGTAGGAGATCGCCATCCCCCAGGGGCTGCCATCGCCGAGCAGCCGCTGAAACGCCGCCTGATCCTGGGGGGTGGTGATCACCAGCACCTCCCGGATTCCCGCCAGCATCAGCGTGCTGAGGGGGTAGTAGATCATCGGCTTGTCGTACACCGGCAACAGCTGCTTGCTCACCGCCTGGGTGATCGGATGCAGGCGGGTGCCGCTGCCGCCGGCGAGGATGATGCCCCTGCGCGTGTCGCCCAACTCACCCCCGTGGTTGGCGCCGAATCTCGCATGGGTTCCCGCGGTAGCCCTCCGGGTTGGCGCTCTGCCAGGCCCAGCCATCGCGGCAGATCTCGGCCAGGCCGCGGCGGGTGCGCCAGCCGAGCCGGACGGCGGCCAGGGAGGGGTCGGCCACGCTGGTGGGCGAGTCCCCGGAGCGCCGGGCCACCACCTGACAGGGAATTGCCCGGCCGCTGGCGGCCTCGAAGGCCGCCGCCAGCTCCAGCACCGAGTGGCCGCGGCCGCTGCCAAGGTTGAGGGTGAGCAGCTGGGGCGGCTCCCGCACCAGCACCTCGAGGGCATCCCGGTGCCCCTCGGCCAGGTCCATCACGTGGATGTAGTCGCGCACGCCGGTGCCGTCGGGGGTGGGCCAGTCGGCACCGAACACCTGCAGGGCAGGCCGCAGGCCGGCGGCCACCTGGCTGAGGTAGGGGAACAGGTTGTTGGGGATGCCGTTGGGTGCCTCCCCAAGGCGGCCGCTGGGGTGGGCCCCCACCGGGTTGAAATAGCGCAGGGCGGCGATGCGCCAGCCCGGCTCGCTGGCGGCCAGATCGGCCAGCAGCCGCTCCACCGCCGCCTTGGTGTGGCCGTAGGGATTGATCGGCCGCAGGGGCGCCGTCTCCGGGATCGGCACCCGATCCGGGACGCCGTAGAGGGTGGCGCTGCTGCTGAACACCAGGGTGCGGCAGCCGTGGCGGGCCATCGCCTCCAGCAGCTGCAGGGTGCCGCCCACGTTCACATCCCAGTAGCGCCGGGGCTGCCGCACCGACTCGCCCACGGCCTTGAGGCCGGCGAAGTGCAGCACGGCGTCGATCGGCGCCGCAGCGAAGGCCAGCGCCACATCCTCCCGGGAGCGGATGTCGCCGCGGATCAGCTGCAGCCGTGCCCCGGCCCGGGGACCCGCCAGCTCCTGCACCCGGCGCAGCGCCTCCGGGGAGCTGTTGGCGAAGTTGTCGAGCACCACCAGGCCGTGGCCCGCCTCCAGCAGGCTCAGGCAGGTGTGGCTGCCGATGAAGCCGGCCCCGCCGGTGATCAGCAGCTGCAGCGGCATCGACGGCGGGGAGACCCTGGGGTGGATGGAGGCTGTTCTACGCGTCGCCGGCCTGGGCGAGACCAGCCCGTGGACGGCCTGGCGGCCAGCCATGCGACATCCTGGGCCTGCTGCGGCCCCCGAGCCCATGGGCCGCCCTGAGTCGCCCCCCGACCTGAACCTGCCGATCCCCGAGCCGATCCGCGCCGCCCTGGTGCAGGCGGCCGGCGGCCTGCGCCTGGCCCTGGTGGGGGGGGCGGTGCGCGATCTGCTGCTGCACCGGGTGCACCGCGACCCCTGGCGGGGGCTGCCGGATCTGGACCTGGTGGTGGAGGATCCGGCGCGGCTGGCTCCGCCACCGCCCCAGGGGGGCGCCGATGCCGTGGAGGCGTCCCAGGCTCCGGCGGCCCACCGGCTGGCGGCCCGCCTGCAGGCCCGCGAGCCCGCGGCCCTCGGGTTCTGCCGCCTCCATGGCGCCTACGGCACGGTGGAGCTGGAGCTGCACGGCGTGCTGCTGGATCTGGCCACGGCCCGCCGCGAGACCTATCCCGAGCCCGGCGAGAACCCGCTGGTGCGCGGCGGCGCCCTCGAGGACGACCTGGCCCGGCGCGACTTCTCGATCAACGCCATGGCCCTGCTGCTGGAGGCCGCCGGGCCCCGGCTGCTGGACCCCCACGGGGGCCTGGCCGACCTGGAGCGGCGCCAGTTGCGCCTGCTGCACCCCCGCAGCCTCGCCGACGATCCCACCCGCCTGCTGCGGGGCGCCCGCTACGGCGCGCGGCTGGGCTTCGCCCTGGAGGCGGCCAGCCTGGCGCAGGCGCGCACCACCCTGGCGGCCTGGCCCTGGCGCTGGCGCCATGGCGATCCGCCCCAGCAGGCGCCTCCGGCCCTGGCCACCCGGCTGCGCATGGAACTGGAGCTGCTGCTGGAGCGCGAACCCTGGCCCCGGGGCCTGGCGCTGCTGCAGCACTGGGGTGCCCTGGCGCTGCTGGATCCGGCCCTGCAGGCCGACCGCCACTGGCGCCGGCGCCTGCACTGGGCCAGGCGGCTGGGGCTGCCCGCCATGGTGGCCCTGGTGGCCGGCGCCGCCGAGCCGCTGGCCCTGGCCGAGCGGCTGCAGCTGCCCCATCGCCAGCACAAGCTGCTGGCCCAGGGGCTGGAGCTGCGGCGGCGGCTGGCGGCGGTGGCCCCGCAGGTGGGGGCGGATGGCCGCCGCTGGAGTCCCTCCCGCTGGGCCGCACTGCTGGAGGGCCACGGGCTGGCCGCCGAGGCGGTGGCCCTGGCCCTGGCCTGCGGCGAGGGCCCCCGCCGCCCCCTGCTGCGCTGGTGGCTGCGCTGGCGGCGGCTGCGCCCCCCCCAGACGGCGGCGGATCTGGTGGCCGCTGGGCTGCGGCCCGGCCCGGCCCTGGGGGAGCGGTTGCGGCAGCTGCGGGTGGAGCGGCTGGATCGCGAGCGCCTGTAGGGCCGCGGCCTTCCGGGGCGCACCCGCTCAGCCCGCGAGCACCCGGCCGATCACGGCCGCCTCGGCAAAGCCCGCCCGCCGCAGCGCCGCCAGGGCGGCCGGCGCCCGCTGCTCCGGCAGGGCCGCCAGCAGCGGGCCGCAGGTCTGGGGATCCACCAGCAGGGCGCGCCGCGCGGCATCCAGCGGGCCCGCCAGGCGGATCGGGCCCTCCGGCTCCAGCCGCGCCAGGGCCGCGGCGTTGGCGGGGGCCAGGCTGCTGGCGTGGCCCTGGCCCAGCAGCTCCAGGGCGCCGGCCAGGGCCGGGATGGCGCCGGCATCCAGCTCCACCGGGTGCGGGCCGCCCAGCATCTCCCCGAGGTGCCCCAGCAGCCCGAAGCCGGTGATGTCGGTGCAGGCCCGGCAGCCGTGGGCGGCCAGCAGCGCCACCAGCGGCGCCTGGCTCCGCTGCATCACCTCCAGGGCCGCGTCGATCCACGCGGGCTGGGCGGCCCCGGCCATGGCGGCGGCGAACAGCACGCCGCTGCCGATCGGCCGGCTCAGCAGCAGCACCTCACCGGGCCGCAGCGGCCCCTTGGGCCAGGCCCGGCCCACCGGCACCAGGCCGTTCACGGTCAGCCCCAGGGCCAGGCCACCCCCATCCCGCGCCTCCAGGCTGTGGCCGCCGAGCAGGCGGGCCCCGAGGGGGTCCAGCACCGAGCGCACCCCCGCCAGGGTCTGCAGCAGCAGCTCCTCCTGCACCGCCGGGGCGGCCTCCGGCACCGTCACCAGGGCCTGGGCGCTGGCCACCCGGGCGCCGCTGGCCCAGAGGTCGCTGCAGGCATGCAGGGCGGTGAGGCGGCCGTTGAGCCAGGGGTCGTCCACCAGGGCCGGGAAGCCATCGACGCTCTGCAGCAGGTCGCCGTCGGCGCTGGTGGCCACCAGGGCGGCATCCTCGGCGGGGGGGGCGATCGCCGCTGGCCCCGGTGCCCCCCCACCGGCCTGGCCGGCCTCTGCCGCCAGCCGCGCCAGGGCCCCGGCCAGCGGCGCCGCCCCCAGCTTGGCGGCGCAGCCCCGGCAGGCCATGGCCTCCGGGCCGGCGCCCGGCCCCATGGGCAGCGCCGGCACGAAGCGGGCCATGAACCGCCGGTCGATGTGGTCCTTCCAGCGCCAGAGCCAGCGGCTCGGCCCCAGGGCCAGGGGGCCCCAGAGGGCGAGGGCCCGGGGGGCACCACGCCCTCCGGCCCCGCCCTGGCGCCGCCAGCCCCCATCCCCCAGCAGCTGCAGCGCCCGCGCCTGGGGCCGCCAGGCCGCCAGGGGCCGCCCCGGCTGGTCCAGGCTGCGCCGCAGGTTGCGGGCCAGCAGGGGCGCCGCCCGCACCGCCCACACCCCCGAGGCTGGCCGGGGCGCCGCAGCGATCAGGCCGCAGTCGCCGCTGGCGAACAGCGCCGGGTGGCCGAGCACCGCCAGGCTCGGCTCGCTGAGCACCCGGCCGCTGGCGGGATCCACCGGCAGGCCGCTGGCCGCCAGCCAGGCCGGTGCCCGGCTGCCGGTGCAGGCCAGATCGGCCGGCACCCCGGGGGCCACACCGCGCTGCACCGGGATGCCCGCCTCGGCCAGCAGGCGCTCCCCGGCCCGGTTGGCGGCGGCTGAACCCAGGTGCAGGTGCTGTCCCCGCAACAGCAGCCGGACCGGCAGGCCCCGGGCCCGGAAGGCCAGGGCCAGCTCCACGGCGGCGGCACCGCCGCCACGGATGCGCAGGGGGGCGGCGGCGGGGCGGGTCCGGCACCAGGCCAGAAAGGGTTCCAGGGGTTTCACCGGCATCGGCAGGGTCCAGGCCCCCGCTCCGTCCCCTGCTCCAGCGGCCTGCGCCGGCCCCCTGGCCCCCTCCTCCAGGGCCGTCACCGCGCCCACATCCAGGCTGAGCCGGTCGAAGCGCAGGGGCGGCCGGCCCGCCAGCAGCAGCTCGCGCTCCCGGGGCCGCAGCCCCGTGATCTCCGCCTGCACGAAGGTCACCCCCGCCCGGGCGCAGAGGCGGCGCAGGTCGATGGCGCACTGCTGCGGCCCGTAGAGGCCCGCCACCAGGCCGGGCACCAGGCCCGAGTAGAGGGCCGTGCTGTGGCGGCTCACCAGGGTGATCCCGGTGCCGGCGGGCCGCAGCGCCGGCCGCATCGCCCACTGCCGCAGCACCAGGGCGTGGCTGTGGCCGCCGCCGGCCAGCACCAGCAGCTGGCGGGGCGGCGGGCTGGCCGGGCGCTGGGGACCCACGCGGACGCTGGCGTTTGCGCCATTCAACCGGGCCGCAGCGGCCGGGGCGGGGCCCGCCATCGCGGAAGATGGCCCCAGCGGAGGTCGGCGAGCGCCCGGTGGAGAAACTGCAGAGCCTGCGGGGCATGGTCGACCTGCTGCCCGCCCAGACGCCCCTGTGGCAGCGCCTGGAGGCCACCGCCCGCGAGCACTTCCGCCGCGCCGGCGTGGCCGAGATCCGCACGCCGCTGCTGGAGGTCACCGAGCTGTTCGCCCGCGGCATCGGCGAGGCCACCGACGTGGTGGGCAAGGAGATGTACTCCTTCCGCGACAAGGGGGACCGGCGCTGCACCCTGCGGCCCGAGGGCACGGCCTCGGTGGTGCGGGCGGCGATCCAGCACGGCCTGCTCAGCCAGGGCCCGCAGCGGCTCTGGTACGGCGGGCCGATGTTCCGCTACGAGCGGCCCCAGGCGGGCCGCCAGCGCCAGTTCCACCAGATCGGCCTGGAGTTTCTGGGCTTCGCCGATCCCCGCAGCGATGTGGAGGCCATCGCCGTGGCCTGGGACCTGCTGGCGGACCTGGGGGTGGGGGGCCTGGCCCTGGAACTCAACTCCCTCGGCAGCAGCGACGACCGGGCCCGCTACCGGAGCGAGCTGGTGGCCTGGCTGGAGGCGCGCCGCGACCGGCTCGATCCCGACTCCCAGGCCCGGCTGGCCACCAACCCCCTGCGCATCCTCGACTCCAAGCACCCGGACACCCAGGCGCTGCTCAGCGCGGCCCCCACCCTCGCCGGCGCCCTGGGCCCCGAGAGCCGCGCGCGCTTCGCGGCGGTGCAGGCGGGCCTGGAGGCCCTGGGGATCCCCTTCCAGCTCAACCCCCGCCTGGTGCGGGGCCTCGACTACTACAGCCACACCGCCTTCGAGATCACCTCCAGCCAGCTGGGGGCCCAGGCCACGGTGTGCGGCGGCGGCCGCTACGACGGCCTGGTGGAGCAGCTGGGCGGCCCCGCCACGGCGGCCATCGGCTGGGCCCTGGGCCTGGAGCGGCTGGTGCTGCTGCTGGAGCAGCTCGACTCCCGGCGCACCGCGCCCGCCCCTGACCTCTATCTGGTGAGCCGGGGCGCGGCGGCCGAACCCCTGGCCCTGGGGCTGGCCCGGGAACTGCGGCTGGCCGGGCGGGCGGTGGAGCTGGACCTCAGCGGCGCCGCCTTCGGCAAGCAGCTCAAGCGGGCCGACCGCTCCGGCGCCCCCTGGGCCCTGGTGATCGGCGACGGCGAGGCGGAGCAGGGACAGGTGATCCTCAAGCGGCTGCGGGCTGCGGCGGATGCGACGGAGGACGGTGCAGCCGTCAGGGGGCAGGCGGAGGAGCGGCTCAGCCTGCTGGAGTTGCGGGAACGCTTCGCCTAGGGTCCGGCCCAGCCCAGCTCCAACGGTCCTTGTCGCTTCCCCCTGCGGTTCACCCCGGCGTCCCCCCTGCCGTCCGCACCATCTGCTGCATCGGCGCGGGCTACGTGGGCGGCCCGACGATGGCGGTGATCGCCGACCGCTGCCCGGGGATCCAGGTGACGGTGGTGGACCTCAACGCCGAGCGCATCGCCGCCTGGAACGACCCGGACCTCAGCCGGCTGCCGGTGTACGAGCCGGGCCTCGATGCGGTGGTGGGGCGCTGCCGGGGCCGCAACCTGCACTTCAGCACGGCGGTGGAGCCGGCCATCGCCGCGGCCGATCTGGTGTTCCTCTCGGTGAACACCCCCACCAAGACCCGGGGCGTGGGGGCGGGCCAGGCCAGCGACCTGCGCTGGATCGAGGCCTCGGCCCGCCAGGTGGCCGCCGCCGCCTTGGGCCACACGATCGTGGTGGAGAAGAGCACCCTGCCGGTGCGCACGGCCGAGACCGTGCAGGCGATCCTGGCGGCGGCCCAGGGGGACGGGGCCCCGGGGGATGGCTCAGCCCCGGGCAAGACCTTCTCGGTGCTCTCCAACCCCGAGTTCCTGGCCGAGGGCACGGCGATCGCCGATCTGGAGCGGCCCGATCGGGTGCTGATCGGCGGCGAGGATCCCGCCGCCATCGAGGCCCTGGCCGGCATCTACGCCCACTGGGTGGCGCCGGAGCGGATCCTGCGCACCAACCTCTGGAGCAGCGAGCTCTCCAAGCTCACCGCCAACGCCTTCCTGGCCCAGCGGATCTCCTCGATCAACAGCATCGCCGCCTTCTGTGAGGCCACCGGCGCCGACGTGCAGGAGGTGGCCAGGGCGATCGGCAGCGATTCGCGCATCGGCGCCAAGTTCCTCAAGGCCGGCCCGGGCTTCGGCGGCAGCTGCTTCCAGAAGGACATCCTCAACCTGGTGTACCTCTGCGGCCACTACGGCCTGCAGGAGGTGGCGGCCTACTGGCAGGCCGTGGTGGAGCTCAACAGCTGGCAGCAGCACCGCATCGCCCGGCTGGTGGTGCGGCGCCTGTTCGGCACCGTCACCGGCAAGCGCCTGGCGGTGCTGGGCTTTGCCTTCAAGGCCGACACCAACGACACCCGCGAGGCCCCGGCGATCCGCATCTGCCGCGACCTGCTGGAGGAGGGGGCGCAGCTGGCCATCTACGACCCGAAGGTGCCCGCCACCCAGATCGCCCGGGACCTGGGCCAGCCCGAACTGGCGGCCGAGGCCAGCGAGCGCCGGGCCCTCAGCGGCGAGGGCAGCTGGCGCGCGGCGGCCTCGGCCTTCGAGGCCGTGGCGGCGGCCGACGGGGCCCTGATCCTCACGGAGTGGGGCGAGTTCGCCCGGCTCGACTGGCGGGCCCTGGCCGCCCTGATGCGCCAGCCCGCCTGGGTGTTCGATGCCCGGGCCGTGGCCGATGCCGCCGCCGTGCGGGCCGCCGGCCTCCAGCTCTGGCGCGTCGGCGAGGGCTGAGGCCCGGCCCGGCTGCGCCCTTCCCCGTCCCCGTCCCCCTCCGTCGCCGATCCCCCCGTGCCCTCGATCACCCGCAATCTGGTCACCGGCGGCGCCGGCTTCGTGGGCTCCCACCTGGTGGACCGGCTGATGCAGGCCGGCGAGGAGGTGATCTGCCTCGACAACTACTTCACCGGCCGCAAGGCCAACATCGCCCGCTGGTTCGGCCACCCCAGCTTCGAGCTGATCCGCCACGACGTGACCGATCCGATCCGCCTGGAGGTGGACCGGATCTGGCACCTGGCCTGCCCGGCCTCGCCGGTGCACTACCAGCACAACCCGATCAAGACCGCCAAGACCAGCTTTCTGGGCACCTACAACATGCTCGGTCTGGCCCGCCGCGTCGGGGCGCGGCTGCTGCTGGCCAGCACCAGCGAGGTGTATGGCGATCCGGAGGTGCATCCCCAGCCGGAGAGCTACCGGGGCAACGTCAACACCCACGGCATCCGCGCCTGCTACGACGAGGGCAAGCGGGTGGCCGAAACCCTCTGCTTCGACTATCAGCGCATGCACGGCGTGGAGATCCGCATCGCCCGGATCTTCAACACCTACGGCCCGCGCATGCTGCCCGACGATGGTCGGGTCGTGAGCAACTTCATCGTCCAGGCCCTGCGGGGGGAGCCCCTCACCCTCTACGGCGACGGCTCCCAGACGCGCTCCTTCTGCTATGTGGACGATCTGGTGGAGGGGCTGATCCGGCTGATGAACGGCGACCATCCCGGCCCGATCAACCTGGGCAACCCCGGCGAGTTCACGATCCGCCAGCTGGCGGAGATGGTGCGGGACCGCATCGCGCCGGGCCTGGCGCTGATCCAGAGGCCGCTGCCCCAGGACGACCCCCTGCAGCGCCAGCCCGTGATCGAGCTGGCGCAGCGGCAGCTGGGCTGGCAGCCCCACATCCCCCTGGAGCAGGGGCTCGAGGCCACCATCGCCGACTTCCGCAGCCGGCTCGGCCTCGATCCCTGAGCCGGGCTCCGTCCCGGACCCTGAGCCCGGCTCCAGCCAGGGCGGCCATCAAAAAACGGGCCCCGAGGGGCCCGCAAAGGTTGGAGCAGCGTCCGGACTGGCGATCAGGCGGAACCCACGCCCACGTAGGCGCCGTAGAAGAACAGGCCCACCACGAAGATCACGGCCATGCCGCCGGCGGTGGCCACCAGCCAGAGGGGCAGGTTGCCTTCGGTCCAGCGGGAGCGCCAGGCCACAGCCGGACGCCCGTCGGGCAGGCGATCGGGGATCCGGCCGTCGGGGAGATTGGATTTCTTACCGCTCATCGTGAAGGCTCCCGATCAGTTGAAGAAGTAGCTGGAGAACAGCACGCCACAGGTGAACACGAACAGCAGACCCAGGTAGAGGCTGGTGCGGTTCAGTTCAACCGGCAGGTTGTTCGGATTGGGGGTGCGTTGCATGGCGGAGACGGGCCCGAGGGCCTCAGCGGCGGACGAACTGCATGGCGGCCAGGGCACCCAGGAAGAACACCGTGGGGATACCCAGCGCGTGCACCGACAGCCACCGGACCGTGAAGATCGGGTAGTTGCGGGGCGTGGTGGAGACGGAGGACTGGGTCATGGCTTATTTCAGGCGCAGATCGAGGCTGCTCTTCGCTTCGTAGCGCTGGCTGACCACGGGGGCCTTGGTGTCCTGGGCCTGGAAGTAGGCGTCAGGACGGGGGGTACCGAAGGCGTCGTAGGCGAGACCCGTGGACACGAACAGGAAACCCGCCAGGAAGATCGCCGGCAGGGTCACGGCATGGATCACCCAGTAACGGATGCTGGTGATGATTTCGAAGAACGGACGTTCCCCAGTAGAGCCGGCAGCCATGGCAGCAAGCGTTCAGCTCGTGGATCCTAGGGGCCCGGTGGCGGCCGCCGGGATCACGGCGGCGCCTTGGTTACAGAGGGTCGCAGTTGGACCGGAGCCGGGCCGGCCCGCCGCCCGTTGTGCTCAGCCCACCCAGCGCAGCAGCGAGCCCCGCTCCCCCAGCACGAAGCCCTTGCCGTCGGGGCTGAAGGCGATGCGGCTGAAGTTGGTGGGCTGCTGGGCCCCCACCGGATCCCGCCGCCAGCTCTTGCCGCCATCGGCGCTCACCAGCAGGGTGCCGCTGCCGCCGCCGGTCCAGAGCTGGCCGCTGCGGTCCCAGGCCAGGTCGAGGTAGCCATAGCCGTTGGTGATCGGGATCACCGGCTTGCTCCAGTCCTCGGGGTTGGCGGCGTCGCCGTTGAAGCGCAGCTGGGCGCCGCGGGTCACCATCCACAGGGCGCCGCCGGGCTGGAAGCCCATCGCCTGCACCCGCTGGCTGCTGACCCGCTGGTGGGGGGTCCAGACGGCCTCGCCGGGGGTCCAGGTGGCGAAGAAGTTGCCCAGGCTGCTCACGCTCACGTACTGGCCATCGGGGCCGCGGCGCAGGTCGCGCACGGCGCCGGCGGCGTCGCTCACCTCGGCCTGCCAGCTGGTGCCGCCGTCGTCGGTGCGGTAGATGGCGCCCACGTTGGTGGCCAGTTCGGCCCGGCTGGGGCCCAGGGCCGTGACCAGGTAGGGCTCGCCGGGCAGCTTGGTGTCGAGGAACAGGCGGCTCCAGCTCTGGCCGGCGTCGTTGCTGTGCAGCAGCAGGCCGGGCTGGCCGACGATCCAGCCCTCGTCGCCGGCGAAGTCGATGCTGATCAGGCGGAAGTTCTCCTCCGCCGGCAGCTCCAGGGCCCGCTCCTGCCAGCTGGCGCCGCCGTCCTCGGTCTCGAGGATCAGGCGGTTGCTGCCCACCAGGAAGCCGTGGCGGGCATCGCTGAAGGCCAGGTCGAGGGGATTCGACCGGGTGCCGAGCTCCACCGGCTGCCAGGGGCTGCTGGCCGCCAGCGGCAGGCCGGTGCTGACGCAGCCGCCCAGGCCCAGGGCCAGGACCCCGCAGAGCGCCAGGGGGAACAGGCTACGGCTGAGGCTGGAGAGGAGGCGTTTCACGGGGGCAGGGCGGGAGGCGGGCGGAAGGGACAGGAGCGGCCGGAGGGGCTCGCCGCAGCAGTCAGCGCAGGGAATAGAGCGAGAGGAAGAAGGCGATCGCCAGGGCGAAGCCGCCGAAGATCAGCACGTTCTTCTGGCCGGGCGTGAGCTGGTTGACACCGAGGCCGTAGCCGAGGTTCTCCTCAAAGCCGCTGGGCTTGTTGCGGGGGCCGATGTCGCGGAAGGCGGCCACCTTGCTGCGGCACACCGGGCAGCGGAAGCTGGCGGGATCGAGGGCACTGAAGGGTGTGCCGGCGGCGATGGCGAGCTTGGCGACCCCTTCGCCGGGGTCGTAGACGAAGCCGCAGCTGCGGCACTCAAAGCGATGGGTGTCGGGGTCGCTGGCGGCGGCCGGCGGCGCCGGAGCGGCGGCGCCGGGGGTTTCGGCCGCCACTGCGGCCGGGGCGTCCGCCGCCGGGGCCGGAGCGGCTGGCGCCGCGACCTCGGCCGCCGCAACCTCGGCCGCTGGAGCTTCGGCCGCTGGTGCCCCAGCCACCTCTGGCGCCACCGCGCCGGCCCCCGTGCTGTCCTCCGTCACCGCTCCCCGCATCGAAGGGCCGAACTCTAGGCAGGGCAGCGGCCCCACCCCGGCCCCGCCCCAGAGTTCCGGCCGCAGATGCCAGACTGCGCTGCGGTTGGGCTGCCTGCGCCCGTGTTCGTTCTCTCCGGCTACGACGCCTTCCTCGGCTTCCTGCTGATCGCGGCGGCGGTCCCCGTGCTGGCGCTGGTCACCAACAAACTGGTGTCCCCCACGTCGCGCAGCGGTGAACGGGACCTCACCTATGAATCGGGCATGGAGCCCATCGGCGGTGCCTGGATCCAGTTCAACATCCGCTACTACATGTTCGCGCTGGTCTTCGTGATCTTCGACGTGGAGACGGTGTTCCTCTACCCCTGGGCCGTGGCCTTCCACCGCCTGGGACTGCTGGCCTTCATCGAGGCGCTGGTGTTCATCGCCATCCTCGTGGTGGCCCTGGCCTACGCCTGGCGCAAGGGCGCCCTCGAGTGGAGCTGATCCGCCGCTGCCGCCAACCCGCCGCCACGACCCCATGACCTCCACCCCCCCTGCTCCCGGCGCCAGCGCCGGCCTGGCCGAGGCCCTCTCGATCGGGGCCCTGCGGGACCTGCGCGCCGCCAGCTGCAACCCGGTCGGTGCCCCCACGGTCACCAGCGACCTCTCGGAGAACGTCATCCTCACCAGCCTGGATGACCTCCACAACTGGGCACGGCTCTCCAGCCTCTGGCCACTGCTCTACGGCACCGCCTGCTGCTTCATCGAGTTCGCCGCCCTGATCGGCTCCCGCTTCGACTTCGACCGCTTCGGCCTGGTGCCGCGCTCCAGCCCGCGCCAGGCGGATCTGCTGATCGTGGCCGGCACCGTGACCATGAAGATGGCGCCGGCCCTGGTGCGGCTCTATGAGCAGATGCCGGAGCCCAAGTACGTGATCGCCATGGGCGCCTGCACGATCACCGGCGGCATGTTCTCCGCCGACTCCACCACCGCCGTGCGCGGCGTGGACAAGCTGATCCCGGTGGACCTCTACCTGCCCGGCTGTCCGCCGCGGCCGGAGGCGATCTTCGACGCGGTGATCAAGCTGCGCAAGAAGGTGGGCAACGAGGCCCTGGCGGAACGGGGCAACCTGCTGCCCACCCACCGCTACCTGACGATCCCCCACCAGCTCAGGCCCGTGGCCCCGGTCGTCGACGGGCGCTACCTGCGGGCCGAGACCCAGCAGGCCGCCCTGGCCGCCGCCGCGGGCCTGTCCCTGGCCGTCGCTGACCCCGCCGCCCCTGAGCCTGCCGCCATCCCCGCCACCCGCCAAGCCGATGCCTGAGGAGATCACCCCCGCTGCGCCGGCCACCCCGGCCGTCACCGCCCCCCAGCCCGGCCCCGTCAGCCAGTGGCTGCGCAGCCAGGGCTTTGAGCACGATCTGCTGGAGCCCGACCACCTGGGCGTCGAGGTGATCGGCGTGGAGCCCGCCTTCCTGCCGGTGATCGCCGCGGCCCTCAAGGCCGGCGGCTTCGACTACCTGCAGTGCCAGGGCGGCTACGACGAGGGCCCCGGCGGCCGGCTGGTGAGCTTCTACCACCTGGTGAAGCTGGCGGCCCTGGCCGATCGGGTGGCCGCCGCCGGCGATCCGGCCGGCACCAGCCGCGCCATCCCCGCCGAAGCCCGGCCCGAGGAGGTGCGCCTCAAGGTGTTCCTGCCCCGCGACGGCGAGCTCGTCATCCCCAGCCTCTACGGCCTGTTCCGCGGCGCCGACTGGCAGGAGCGCGAGACCTTCGACATGTACGGCATCCGCTACGAGGGCCATCCCCACCCCAAGCGGCTGCTGATGCCCGAGGACTGGAAGGGCTACCCGCTGCGCAAGGACTACGTGCAGCCGGACTTCTACGAGCTCCAGGACGCCTACTGAGCCCCACGCAGCCGGATCCCCCCGGCCAGCTCAGCCCTCGCCCCGGCCCTGCTGGCGGCGGTGCCGCTTGTAGAAGCGCATCACCGCCAGGGCTACGCTCTTGGGGTCGTGCCGCAGGGTGGCGCTGGGGCGGGCCCCCTGCAGCGGCGCCTGCATCACCTCATAGCCCTGGCTGCGCAGGCGGCGGCTGTCACAGGTCACCGGCTCGGCGCCCCGCTGGCGGTAGTGCTCCACCAGCGGACTGGAGCCCAGGTCCTCCTGGGCCAGCACGGCGCTGAACAGCCGCTCCTGGACGCCGAGGCTGGCCAGCTGGGCCTCCAGGGCCCGCAGGTGGCCGGCCACGTCCAGGCCATCGGTCTCGCCGGGCTGGGTCATCAGGTTGCAGATGTACAGCCGCGACGCCCGGCTGCGGGCGATCGCCTCCACCAGTTCGGGCACCAGCAGGTTGGGCAGCAGCGAGGTGTAGAGGCTGCCCGGGCCCAGCACGATCAGGTCGGCGTGGGCGATCGCCTCCAGGGCCCGGGGCAGGGCCGGCGGCCGCTCGGGGGTGCAGCCCAGCCGCACGATCGGGCTGTGGGCCCGGCCGATGGCCGACTCCCCTTCGATGCGGCTGCCGTCCTCCAGTTCGGCCCAGAGGCGCACGTCGGCGTTGGTGGCGGGCACCACCTGGCCCTGCACCGCCAGCACCCGGCTGCTGGCGGTGATCGCCGACTCCAGGCTGCCGGTGATGGCGGTGAGGGCCGAGAGGAACAGGTTGCCGAAGCTGTGGCCCTCGAGGCCGGCGCCGGCCTGGAAGCGGTACTGGAACAGGCGGGTGAGCAGGGGCTCCTCGGTGGCCAGGGCCGCCAGGCAGTTGCGCACATCGCCCGGGGGCTGCACCCCCAGCTCCCGCCGCAGCACGCCGCTGCTGCCGCCGTCGTCGGCCACCGTGACGATGGCGGTGAGGTTGCTGCTGTAGCGCTTCAGGCCCGAGAGCAGGGTGGAGAGGCCGGTGCCGCCGCCGATGGCCACGATCGCCGGGCCGCGGTTCAGGCGCCGCTGGGCCACCAGCGCATCCACCAGCACCGTGTCCTTCTCGGGGGCGAGGGCCTGCTGGATCGAGCCGAAACTGCGGCTCTGGCCCAGCCACACCATCGCCCCGCCCGCCAGCAGCACCAGCGGCCCGGTGTAGGCCCGCGGCAGCACGGTGGTGATGTGGCGCAGCAGCCAGGTGAGCGAGGCGAGCGACCAGTAGATGGGCTGCAGGTCGGCCCAGATGGCGGCTCCGAGCAGGGCCACCAGCAGCCCCAGGCCGGAGGTGAGCATCCAGCGCTTCACCACCAGGCCCGGCTGCAGCCAGCGCACCGCCCGGCGCGAGCGGCTCATCAGGTCCTGCTGGCGCAGATCCCCCCGGCCGACCCAGCCGGGCCGTTGGCCGCGCCGTCGGGGCGCGCGACTGGGGCGGAGCGGCTGCATCGCGCGGCGGGGCTGGTGAAACTGTACGGAGAACCCGCCAAGATGGGCCCACTCCACGCTGTGCCCGCGGTGTCCGACGGACCGGCGCCATCCCCGAGCCGATCCCCAGGGCTGGCGACCCCAGCGGCTCCCCCCATGCCGGTGCTGGAGCTGCGGGATGCCTCGGTGCGCTGGGGCAGCAACACCGTGCTCGACGGCGTGGACCTGCGCCTCGAGCCCGGTGAGCGGCTGGCGGTGGTGGGCCCGTCGGGGGCGGGCAAATCGACGATCCTGCGGCTGCTGGCCGGCCTGCTGCTGCCCAGCACCGGCGAGCTGCGCATCCACGGCATCCCCCAGACCTACCTGCGCCTGGACCAGCGCCACCCGCCGGACGTGCGGCTGGTGTTCCAGAACCCGGCCCTGCTGGGCTCCCTGAGCGTGCGCGAGAACGTGGGCTTCCTGCTCGATCGCCATGGCCGCCTGCCGGAGCGGGAGATCCGGGCGCGGGTGAGCCGGGCCCTGGAGGCGGTGGGGCTCTACGGCGTCGAGGACCTGCTGCCCGGCGAGCTCAGCGGCGGCATGCAGAAGCGGGTGAGCTTCGCCCGCGCCCTGATCGAGGACCCCAGCCAGCCGGCGGGCCTGCAGCCGCTGCTGCTGTTCGACGAGCCCACCGCCGGCCTGGATCCCGTGGCCTGCACCCGCATCGAAGACCTGATGGTGCGCGCCAGCGAGGTGGCCGGCGGCTCCTCGGTGGTGGTGAGCCACGTGATGAGCACGATCCTCCGCACCGCCGAGCGGGTGGTGCTGCTCTACGACGGGCGGCTGCGCTGGCGGGGCACCGTCGCGGAGTTTCAGGCCAGCGACGATGCCTATGTGCGGCAGTTCAGGACGGGTAGCCTGGATGGCCCGATGCAGCCTGCGGAGCTCTGATCCATGCGCCGCAGTGTGCGAGAGGCGATCGTGGGCTTCACCCTGCTGGCGGGGGTGGCGGGCGCCGCCGGGATCTGGCTGTGGATCAAGGGCGTCAGCCTCTCCGGCCGCAACTGGACCGTGAAGGCGCGCTTCCCGGACGCCGCCGGCCTGGCGGAGCGCTCCTCGGTGACCTACCGGGGCGTGGTGGTGGGCACCGTGCGGCGGCTGCAGGCCCAGTCGGATGCGGTGGTGGCGGAGCTGGAGATCCAGGACCCCGAGCTGCGCCTGGCCAGGCCGGTGCTGGCGGAGGTGCAGGCGGCCTCCCTGCTGGGGGGCGACGCCATGGTGGCGCTGCTCACCGCCGGGCCGGCCCCGGGACCCTCCACCCCCGGTCCCCGCGCCCCGGGCTGTGACCAGCGCCGGATTGTCTGCGCCGGCGCCGAGCTCAAGGGCGAGAGCGCCGCCACCCTCTCGACGGTGACCGCGATGATGCAGCGGCTGCTGGACCAGGCGGACCGGGAGAAGCTGGTGGCCAAGCTGGCCGAGACCACCCGCAGCTTCGATGCCACCTCCAAGCAGGCCGACCGCTTTCTGCGCGACAGCCAGGGCCTGGTGAAGGACCTCAACGCAGCGGTGAAGAAGGCCGATCCCACCCTGGACAACCTCAACCGCGCCACCGCCGATGCGGCCCGGGCGACGCGGCACCTCACCAGCATCGCCGCCGCCCTCGACAATCCCCAGACCATCGGCCAGCTCAAGGCCACGGCCGCCAACGCAGAGAAGCTCACGGCCCGCTGGGAGGCGGTGGGGGGCGATGTGAACAGGCTCTCGGCCGACCCCCAGTTCATGGATGGGATCCGCAGCCTGGCCGTGGGCCTCGGCAAGTTCTTCGAGGAGCTCTACCCGGCCCAGACGGGGGCCGCCAAGGACCGGGCCGCGGCGGGCAAGGCCCGCTGAGCCGGCAGGCCCCGCAGCCGCCGAGCCCCGTTACACCCCGCTGATGGCCTCCATGGCGATGGCGGCGATGGCCTGGTCGCTGGCCTTGGGCAGCTGCACGTACTTGCCGCCGGCGGCCTCGGCCAGCTCCCGGCCCATGCCGCTGCCGATGAACTTGCGCTCGGTGTCGATCACCAGCAGCTTGATGCCCAGGGCCCGGTAGCGGCTGGCCACCCGCTTCACCTCCTCCTTGAGGTCCACCGGCTCCTCCCCCTCCAGCGGCGGCTGGCCCAGGGAGCGGCTGAGGGGCACGTTGCCGCGGCCGTCGGTGATGGCCACCACCACCACCTGGCCCAGATCGCCCGTGGCCAGGGCGTTGGCCGCCACCCGGGCCGCCTGGGAGAGCCCATGGGCCAGGGGGGATCCACCGCCGCAGGGCATCGATTCCAGCCGGCGCCGGGCGGCGGTGATCGAGCGGGTGGGGGGCAGCAGCACCTCGGCCTGGTCGCCGCGGAAGGGGATCAGGGCCACCTCGTCGCGGTTCTCGTAGGCCTCGGTGAGCAGCCGGATCACGGCGCCCTTGGCGCTCTGCATGCGGTTCAGGGCCATCGAGCCGCTGGCATCCACCAGGAAGATCACCAGGGCGCCGGCCTTGCGCTGCAGCTGCTTGGCCCGCAGATCGCCGTCCTCGACGATCACCCGGCGGTGCGGCTCCCGCTCGCGGCGCGACTTCTGGTACGGCGCGGCCGCCCGCAGGGTGGCGTCCACGGCGATGCGCTTCACCGGCCCGCGGGGCAGCATCGGCTTGACGTAGCGCCCACGGGAGTCGCTGAACACCACGGCGCGGCTGCCGCTGCCGCCGCCCTTGGCCCGGCCGGCGTTGAACAGCAGCAGGTCGGGGTCGATGGCGGTGGCCTCGGGATCCAGCAGGAATTCCTCCGGGATTGAGGGGGGTGCCTGGTCCTCGGGGGTGTCGTCCTCCTGGTCGTCGCTGTCCTCCTCGTCGGGCTCGTCAGGCTCGTCGGGTTCCTGCTCACCCTCCGGTGGCTCGGGCTGCTCCGGTTCCTGCTCGCCCTGCGGCGGGGGCGGCGGCGGCGGCGGCTCCAGCGGCTGGTCGGGATCGGGGGGCGGCAGCTGCAGGGCCCGCGGCGCGATCACCAGCCGCACGGCCACCTGCAGGTCCTCGGCCTCCACCTGATCCCGGCCACTGAGGGCGGCGTGGGCCCGGGCCACCCGCACGGCATAGAGCTCGCTGCGGTGCCCCTCCACCCCGCCCCGCAGGGCCTCGTTCACCAGGTAGGCGATCTGGTCCCTGGAGATCTTCACGTCGGGCAGCCACTGGCGCGCCAGCAGCAGCTGGGTGGCCAGGGCGTCGGTCTCCTCCTGCCACTGGGCGCGGAAGGCCTGGCTCGACTCCGCCTGGGCCAGGGCCGAGCGGGTGATCGCCACCCGCTGCTCCAGCTCCAGCACCTGGTTGGCGGAGAGGGCGATGGCGAAGCGATCCAGCAGGTGGTCGCGCACCGCCCCCTCCTCGGGGTTGTAGGTGGCGATCAGCAGGCAGCGGCAGGGGTGCGACAGGCTCAGCCCCTCGCGCTCGATCCGGTTCTCGCCCGAACCCACCGCCGCCAGCAGCAGGTTGGTGATGCCGTCATCGAGCAGGTTGAGCTCATCCACATAGAGCACGCCCCGGTGGGCTTCGGCCAGCAGGCCCGGCTGGAACACCGCCTGGCCGCTGGCCAGGGAGGCGGTCACATCCACCGAGCCCACCAGCCGGTCTTCGGTGATGCCCAGGGGCACCTGCACGAAGGGCGCCGGGATCACTTTCGTGGGCCGCAGGGCCTGGGCATCGGCGCCGCTGGGATCGGCCCCCAGCTCGGTGAGGCGGGCGCGGGTGGCGGCGTCCCAGTCGTCGGGCCGCTGGGGGTCGATGTTCAGGGCGTTGGGGGCAGGGCCGCCGCCGGGGCCGGCCCCCAGGTCGAGCACGTCGATGGGGGGGAGCAGGGCGTGCAGGCCACGGGCGAGCACGGACTTGCCGGTGCCGCGGCCGCCGGCGATCACCACGCCGCCGAGGCCCGGGTCCACGGCCGCCAGCAGCAGGGCCAGCTTCAAGGTGCCGTGGCCGGTGATGGCGGCCAGGGGAAAGGCCCGGGCGGCGGCGCTGCTGCTGGCCTGGCCGCTGGCCGCCGATCCGCTTGCAACCATGGGGAGGCCCGGGCCCGTCACTGTGAGCGCCAGTCTCGCTGATCAGGCCGGACCGGCCGGGCCCGCTGGCCCCCACCCCGCCGCCGGCGCCGTGGCCCTGGGGGCCAACCTGGGCGATCCCCTGGCCACCCTGCTGGCGGTGCGGCCGCCCCTGGCCGCCCTGCTGCGCCACCACCTCGGCCCGGCCTGCGGGGAGCTGCGCTGGTCGCCCCTGTTCCGCACCGAGCCGGTGGGCGGGCCGCCGGACCAGCCGCCCTACCTGAATGCGGTGCTGCTGGTGGAGTCCGCGGGCCCGCTGGCGCCGGCGCCCGCCGCGGCCCTGGCCCTGCTGCGGGACCTGCAGGCCCTGGAGCACCGCTTCGGCCGGCGGCGGCTGGAGCGCTGGGGCCCCCGCAGCCTGGATCTGGACCTGCTCTGGTGGGGGCCGCTGGCGCTGCAGACGCCGGAGCTGACCCTGCCCCATCCGCGGCTGGCGCAGCGCAGCTTCGTGCTGGCGCCCCTGGCGGCGATCGATCCACAGCTGGTGCCCCCCCACCAGGCGCCGCCCCGGCCCGCCCCGGCACCCCCCCCCGGCTGCGGCGCCCTGCTGGCGGCCCTGCTGCCGGGGCTGGCCGAGGCGGCCCCGCAGCGCCTGCCCGGCTGCCCCGGCTGGCCGGAGTGAGCGGGGGCGCCGCCCCACGGGCCGCTGGGGCCGCCGGGCTGCGCCATGCTGGCCGCGCCCGTCCCTCCCGCCCCATGGCGCCCCTGCCCGCCCCCGAGCCCGCGCGCCACCTCGAGACCACCGCCGCCCTCGACGCCCGCAAGCTGCGCTTCGAGGTGAACCGGGTGCTGCTGCCGATGGGGGTGGAGGGCAGCTTCGGCATCGTCCGCCACCCCGGGGCCTCCCTGGCGGTGCCGGTGCTGGACGACGGCCGGGTGGTGCTGCTGCGCCAGTACCGCTTCGCCGTGGCCGCCCGCCTGCTGGAGTTCCCCGCCGGCACCCTCGACCCCGGCGAGGACCCGCTCACCACGATGCGGCGGGAGCTGCAGGAGGAGGCCGGCTACAGCGCCAGCCGCTGGGATCCGCTCGGGGCGATGCTGCCCTGCCCCGGCTACTCCGATGAGGTGATCCACCTGTTCCTGGCCCGGGGGCTCTCGGAGCTGAGCGAGCGTCCCCCCGGCGACGACGACGAGGACCTGGAGGTGCTGCTGCTGGAGCCGGCGGAGCTGGATGCGGCCCTGGCCAGCGGCGATGAGTATCTCGATGGCAAGAGCGTGACCGCCTGGCTGCGGGCCAAGCAGCTGCTGGGACTCTGATGGCCCCCGCCCGCTGGCTCTTCTGGCACCGGCGCGACCTGCGCCTGGCCGACAACCTGGGCCTGGCCGCCGCCGCCGCCGCCACCCCGGCCGTGACCGGGGTGTTCGTGCTCGATCCGGCCCTGCTGGCGGCGCCGGACCTGGCCCCGGCACGGCTGTGGTTCCTGCTCGAGAGCCTGCGGGAGCTGGCCGGGCGCTGGCGGGCCGCCGGCAGCCGGCTGCTGCTGCTGCGGGGCGACCCGGCCCGGGAGCTGCCGCGGCTGGCCGAGGCCCTCGGTGCCGAGGTGGTGGCCTGGAACCGGGATGTGGAGCCCTACGGCCGCCAGCGCGACCGCCAGGTGGCCACCGCCCTCCAGGCCGCCGGCCGCCGGGTGCTGGTGGACTGGGACCAGCTGCTGGTGGCCCCCGAGGCCCTGCGCACCGGCGCCGGTGACCCCTACCGGGTCTACGGCCCGTTCTGGCGCAACTGGCGCGGCCAGCTGAGCCGCCGCTCGGAGCTGGGGGGCTCGGCCCTGGCGGGGGGCCTGGAGCCGGTGGCGGCGCCCGCCGGCCTGCTGGACCTGACGCCCGAGGCCCTGCCGGAGCCCAGCCGCCGCCTCTGGGCCCAGCTGCCCCTGCTGGAGGCGGTGCCGGCGGCGGCCGAGCTGGGGCTCCCGTTCGAGGGCGCGGACCTGTGCCCCTGCCGGCCGGGGGAGGCGGCGGCCCTGGCCCAGCTGCAGGCCTTCTGCGACGGCGCCGGCGGCCCGGCCATCCCGCTGTTCGCCTACGAGCCCGGCCGCAACCTGCCCGGCGAGGCCGGCACTTCGGCCCTGAGCGCGGCCCTCAAGTTCGGCACCCTCAGCCCGCGCCAGGCCTGGGCGGCGGCCCAGGCGGCCCGCGCCAGCGCCGAGGCCCTGGGGCGCGGCGCCGAGGCCCTGGCCTCGATCGGGGTCTGGGAGCAGGAGCTGGCCTGGCGCGAGTTCTACCAGCAGGCCCTGTTCCACTTCCCCGAGCTGGCCGAGGGCCCCTACCGGCCCCAGTGGAAGCACTTTCCCTGGGAGAACCACCAGGGGCGCTACGGGGCCTGGTGCGAGGGGCTCACCGGCCAGCCGTTCGTGGATGCGGCGATGCGCCAGCTCAACGCCAGCGGCTGGATGCACAACCGCTGCCGCATGGTGGTGGCCTCCTACCTGGTGAAGGATCTGATCTGCGACTGGCGCTGGGGCGAGACCGCCTTCATGGCGCGGCTGGTGGACGGCGACCTGGCGGCCAACAACGGCGGCTGGCAGTGGAGCGCCAGCAGCGGCATGGACCCCAAGCCCCTGCGCATCTTCAACCCCGCCACCCAGGCGGCCAAGTTCGACCCCGAGGCCACCTACATACGCCAGTGGCTGCCGGAGCTCCGCCATGTGAGCACCCGCGACCTGCTCTCCGGTGAGATCGCGCCGCTGGAGCGCCGCGGCTACCCGGCCCCGGTGGTGACCCACAAGCTGCAGCAGGCGCGCTTCAAGGCGCTCTACGCCGGCCTGCCCAGGCCCTGAGCGGACCCCGTGCCCCTGCGACCCCTCAGGCCGCCACGGCCGCCGGCGCCACCTCGCCGGCCGGACCGGCGCCGCTGCCCGCCAGCTGCTGCAGCACCTCGATCACCCGCTGCTGCTGGGCCTCGGCCAGTTCCGGGAAGATCGGCAGGCTCAGCACCTCGCCGCAGAGGCGCTCGGTGACGGGCAGCGAGCCCGGCCCGTAGCCCAGATCCGCGTAGGCGGGCTGGCGATGGATCGGGATCGGGTAGTAGATGATCGTCGTCACGCCGGCGTCCTGGAGGCGCTGCTTGAGCCAGTCGCGGCAGGCCGCCTCCGGAAGCCCATAGCAGGCGCTGTCGGCCGAGGGGCTGCAGCCGCCGCCGCAGCTGGCGGCCCCGCCCGGACAGCTGGGCACCCGCACCACGAACTGGTTCCAGCTGTGGCCGGCGGGGCCGGCCTCCGGCAGCGCGATGCCGGCCACGGCCCGCAGCCCCTGGCGGTAGCGCTCGGCCACGGCCCGGCGCCGGGCGATCCAGCCCTCCAGGTGCGGCAGCTTCACGTTCAGCACCGCCGCCTGGATGGCATCGAGGCGGCTGTTGTAGCCGAGGGCGGTGTGCAGGTAGCGGCGCGGCATGCCGTGCACCGCCAGCTCACGGATCCGCCCGGCCAGGGCGTCGTCGCGGCAGGTGACGGCACCGCCGTCGCCGGCGCCGCCCAGGTTCTTGGTGGGGAAGAAGCTGAAGCAGCCCACATCGCCCCAGCTGCCCACCGGCCGGCCGGCCCAGCTGGCGCCGCTGGCCTGGGCGCAGTCCTCCACCACCCGGAGGCCATGGCGGGCGGCGATGGCGCAGACCCGCTCCATGTCCACCGGGCGGCCGAACAGGTGCACCGGCAGCAGCGCCCTGGTGGCGGGGGTGATGGCGGCCTCGAGCTGGTCGAGGTCGATCAGGTAGGAGCCGGGCTCCACGTCCACGAACACGGGCGTGGCACCCACGGCGCTGATCGCCTCGGCGGTGGCGAAGAAGCTGAAGGAGCAGGTGATCACCTCGTCGCCGGGGCCGATGCCCAGGGCCCGCAGGGCCAGGATCAGGGCGTCGGTGCCGCTGTTGCAGCCGATGGCGTGGCGGCAGCCGGTGGCGGCGGCGAAGGCCGCCTCGAACGCGGCGATCACGCCGCCGCCGATGTACTGGCCGCTGCGCAACACCTGCAGGACGGCGTCGTCGAGGGCCTCCCCCAGGTGCTGAAGCTGGTCGGTGAGACTGAAGGGGGGCACCTGCATGAAGGCAACATTAAGCCCCGTGTCCGGGCGCTGCCCCGCCAGGATCGCCAGGATTTCGCCCGCCGCCGTGCCGCCTTCGCCCACCGCCAGTGGCCCCCCGGCGCCGCGGCCGCCCGCCCGCCCGCTGGCCCGGCGCCCTGCCGCCCTGGCCCTGCTGGGGCTGCTGCTGGCCGGCGGCGCGGCGGGCTGTGTGCCGCCCCACCGCCGGGCCAGCTGGACGATCTACCCCCTGCAGCGGGTGCAGCCCCACGACGGCCTGGCGGTGGTGAGCCAGCCCGACGGCTACGGCCTGCACCTCTGGCTCGAGACCGACACCCGCACCAGGGGTTCCTGCCGGCCCCGCTGGCTGGTGGACCCGGCCCGGCTGTTCAACGGCAACGGCACGGCCCCCTTCAGCTCGGGGGTGGCCAGCCGCGCTGAGTTCTTCGCGGCGGTGGCCCGCGCCGACGTGCGCCGCGCCCTGCGCCGCGAGCTGGAGGCCCTCTGCCGGGCCCGGGCACCGCGCAGCCGCTGGCAGTGGGTCGAGCCGCCCCGCAGCGCCGCCGCGGTGACGGTGGAGCGCTTCCCCCTGCTGGAGGAGTCCGACCTGCTGCCGCCGGCCGCCGAGGTGCGTGAGCAGGAGGAGGCGCTGCTGGGCGGCCGGGACTCCCAGGCGACGCCGCCGGCCGGTCCCTGAGGGCCGGCCCTGGCCAGGCCGGTCCGGCCCGTGCCGGTTCAGTCCGGGCGGGGGCCCTGGAACAGCTCCCACACCGCCGCCTCCGCCTGGCGCCAGTAGCGGCTGAAGCGGCCCAGGTTGAGGGGCCCCTGCAGCTGCACGAAGGGCTCCGGCTCCAGCACCCGCACCGGCAGCTCCCGCTCCAGCCGCCGGCAGAGCGCCGCCACCCGCGGGTCGGTGCCGGCGCTGGTGACGATGCCGTCGGCGCCGTGGGCGCGGGCGAAGGCCAGCACCTCGGCGGCCACCTCCCCCTGGCGCAGGCTCACGGGCAGCTCCAGCAGGCACTCGTAGAGGAAGCCGATGCGCTTCAGGCTCACCGGCTCGGGGGCTGGGGCACCGGGATCGCCCGTGGTGGGGCTGCGGCCCGCCAGCAGGTCGGTGTCGAACACGAACACGGCGGGCCTGCCCGGGCAGGCCCGCAGGGCCGGGTTGGCGGGGCCCAGGGCCTCGCCGTGGATCCAGAGGATCGGCTGCTGCATGGCGGGCGTCACTGGGGGCGTCACTGGGGGCGGGCCGGGCGGCTCAGGGCCGGGGGACTGCCGTTGCCGGCACCCTGGCGGCGGGGCCGGCGCCCGGCGGCGCCCCCGCGGATGGCAGGCATCGGCTGGAACAGCCGGGCCTCCAGTTCCTCGTAGCTGGCCTCGAACGGGCAACCCCGGGCGGCCAGGGGGCAGACGCGGCAGTAGACGCCGTGGCTGTAGCGCTCCAGGTTGGCGCGGTTGAAGATGTAGGGCTTGTGGCTGAAGCTGCTGGCCACCCACTGCCAGCTGAGGTTGTTGCTGGCGGGGTCACCGTCGAGCAGGTGGCGCAGGAACCAGGCGGCACCCACCGACCAGCGGATCCGCCGCCAGTGCACCAGGTAGGCCGCCAGCCACATCCGGGCGTGGTTGTGCAGCCAGCCGCCGCTGTGCAGCTCGGCGATGAAGCCATCCATGCAGGCCAGGCCCGTGCGGCCCTCCGCCAGGTCGGCGGGGAGCTCGCGGCCGTAGGCCGCGGCGCCGTGGCCGGTCTTGAGCTCCTCCTGGTTGCGCCAGAGGCCATCGCCCAGCTGGCGCCACAGGCGCTGCCAGTAGTCGCGCCAGCCCAGCTCGTTGATCAGCTTCTCGCTGCCCTGGCGGCTGCGGGTGCGGGCGAACACCGCGTCGCGCACCTCCGCCAGGCTGAGCACCCCGTGGCGGATGTAGGGCGACAGCCGCGTGACCGGCCCATCGAGGAAGTTGCGCCCCTTGGCGTAGCGCTCCGGCTGCAGCCGGCCCAGCAGCTGCTCGGCCTGGCGGCGGCCACCGCGGATCGGGCTGAGGTCGCCGGGGGCGTCGGGGAAGCGCTGGCGCAGCTCGCGCTCCAGCTCGGCGCGGCTGCCGAAGCGCCGCGGCAGGTCGTCGGGACGCTCGCCCCAGGGCAGGGGGACGCCGGCAAGGGGGTCGGAGGCCACGGACAGCCGCGCTGCAGGCGTCGATCCTGCCGCCTGGGGGCGATGGCCGTGGCGGGGGGCGTGGACAGGGGGCGTGGACGGGGGCCGCCGGGGAGGGGTGTTGGAGAATCCCCGCACTGCACCGCGCGCCCCAGCGGGCGCCCCTCCCCATGCTCCTCGATCTGCGCGGCAAGAAGGCCCTCGTCACCGGCATCGCCAACAACAAGTCGATCGCCTGGGGCATCGCCCAGCAGCTGCACGCGGCCGGCGCCGAGCTGGGGGTCACCTACCTGCCCGATGAGAAGGGCCGCTTCGAGGCCAAGGTGCGCGACCTCACCGCGCCGCTCGCCCCCAGCCTGTTCGAGCCCCTCAACGTGCAGGACCCGGCCCAGATCGAGGCCGTGTTCGCCCGGGTCCAGGAGCAGTGGGGTTCGCTCGACGTGCTGGTGCACTGCCTGGCCTTCGCCGGCAAGGAGGAGCTGATCGGCGACTACTCCGCCATCAGCCCCGAGGGCTTCGCCCGCGCCCTGGAGGTGAGCGCCTACTCCCTGGCGCCCCTGTGCCGCCACGCCAAGCCCCTGTTCAACCCGGGCGCCAGCGTGATCACCCTCAGCTACCTGGGGGCCGAGCGGGCCATCCCCAACTACAACGTGATGGGCGTGGCCAAGGCGGCCCTGGAGGCCTCGGTGCGCTACCTGGCCGCCGAGCTGGGGCCCGGGAAGCAGGTGCGGGTGAACGCCATCAGCGCCGGTCCGATCCGCACCCTGGCCAGCTCCGCCATCGGCGGCATCCTCGACATGATCCACAACGTGGAGGAGAAGGCCCCCCTGCGCCGCACCGTGACGCAGGACGAGGTGGGCGGCACCGCCGCCTTCCTGGCCAGCCCGCTGGCCTCCGGCATCACCGGCCAGGTGCTCTACGTGGACGCCGGCTACTGCATCACCGGCATGTGAGGGCTCAGCCCCGCAGGTGACGGGCGAGGCTGGCGGGGGAGAACTGGAACCCCTCGGCGTGGGCCAGGGCCGCCACGGCGCTGGCATCGGCGGCGGCATCGATCCGCTGCTGGAGCTCAGGGCTGGCCTGGGCCTTGGCCAGAAAAGCCATCAGTTGTGCTTTTGACATCGAGGTCGCCAATAAGTTCCGTTTAACCCTAGGCCGTCGCGACCGCTCCGCGTCCCGGCATGATCGAGGCCTCCGATCCAGCGCCCCCAGGGCGGAGACAGCCATGCGCACCGGCACGATCCACCGCGTCACCGGCGAGACCGACGTGCGGGTGGAGCTGAACCTCGACGGCAGCGGCCGCTGCCAGGCCAGCACCGGCGTGCCCTTCCTCGACCACATGCTCCACCAGATCGCCAGCCACGGCCTGATCGATCTGGAGATCCAGGCCACGGGCGACACCCACATCGACGACCACCACACCAACGAGGACGTGGGCATCGCCTTCGGCCAGGCCCTGGCCCAGGCCCTGGCGGACCGGCGCGGCATCCACCGCTTCGGCCACTTCGTGGCGCCCCTCGATGAGGCCCTGGTGCAGGTGGCCCTCGACTGCAGCGGCCGGCCGCACCTCAGCTGCAGCCTGCGGATTCCCAGCCAGAAGATCGGCCGCTACGACACCGAGCTGGTGAAGGAGTTCTTCGTGGCGGTGGTGAACAACTCCGGCCTCACCCTGCACATCCGTCAGCTGGAGGGGGCCAACTCGCACCACATCGTGGAGGCCGCCTTCAAGGCCTTCGCCCGGGCCCTGCGGCTGGCGGTGGAGATCGATCCGCGCCGGGCCGGAGCGGTGCCGAGCAGCAAGGGGGTGCTGGAGCGGGCGGGGGCCTGAGGGGCCGTGGCGGCAGGGCCGGCCGCGGCTTAACACTCCGTTACGGGATGATGGAGGTCCCAGCCCCTCCCGCCATGACCCCTGCCGGCACCGCCCAGGCAGCCGCCGCCGCGCCGACCTACGACCGCGCCGACTGGGCCAGCGCCTACCGCAACGTGGGCGTGGAGCTCAATGGGGTGCCGCTCACGGCGGCCCGCGGCGCGATTCCGCCGGAGCTGGTGGGCACGCTCTACCGCAACGGCCCGGGCCGGCTCGAGCGCGGTGGCCACTGGGTGCACCACCCCTTCGATGGCGACGGGATGATCACCGCCCTGCGCTTCGCGGGCGGCTCGGCGACCCTCCGCAACCGCTTCGTGCGCACCGAGGGCTGGCTGGCGGAGGAGCAGGCCGATCGCTTCCTCTACCGCGGCGTGTTCGGCACCCAGAAGCCGGGCGGCGTGCTGGCCAACGCCTTCGACCTGCGCCTCAAGAACATCGCCAACACCCACGTGGTGCGCCTCGGTGCCGAGCTGCTGGCCCTGTGGGAGGCGGCCGAACCCCACGCCCTCGACCCCGACAGCCTCGAAACCCGCGGCCTGTCGCGGCTGGGGGGGCTGCTGAAGCCGGGTGAGGCCTTCAGCGCCCACCCCCGCTTCGATCCCGGCCACCACGGCGCCCCCCGGATGGTCACCTTCGGCGTCAAGACCGGGCCCAGCAGCACGGTGCGGCTGATGGAGTTCTCCGCCGGCGGGGAGCTGCTGGCCGATGCCCGCCACCGCTTCAAGGGCTTCGCCTTCCTGCACGACTTCGCCATCACCCCCAACTGGGCCGTGTTCCTGCAGAACGCCGTGGCCTTCAACCCCACCGGCTTCGTGCTGGGACAGCGGGGGGCGGCCCAGTGCCTGAGCTCCAGGCCCGGTGAGCAGGGTCAGTTCTGGCTGATTCCCCGCGAGGGCGGCACCCAGGCCGGCCGCCAGCCCCTGCAGATCCCCGCCCCCGAGGGCTTCGTGTTCCACCACCTCAACGCCTTCGAGGACGGGGCCACGGGTGAGCTGGTGGTGGATTCGATCGTCTACCCCGACTTCCCCTCCATCGCCCCCGGCGTCGATTTCCGCGCCGTGGACTTCGATGGCGTGCCGGCCGGTCAGCTGCTGCGCTGCCGCCTCGACCTGGCCGCCGGCACCGCCCGCAGCGCGCTGCTGGAGCCCCGCACCTGTGAGTTCGCCATGGTGAACCCGGCCCGGGTGGGCCTGGAGGCCCGCTACGGCTGGATGGCCGTGACCGAGGCCACCCAGGGCAACGCCCCCCTGCAGGCGATCGAGAAACTGGATCTGGCCACGGGGGAGCGGCGCCTCTGGAGCGCGGCGCCGCGGGGCTTCGTGAGCGAGCCGGTGATGGTGCCCAGGCCAGGGGCAGACGCCGAGGACAGCGGCTGGGTGCTGTGCCTGGTGTGGAACGGGGCCCGCTGCGCCAGCGACCTGGTGATCCTCGATGCCGCCTCCCTGGCGGAGGTGGCGGTGCTGGAGCTGCCCCTGGCGGTGCCCCACGGCCTGCACGGCAGCTGGGTCCAGGCCTGAGCGGCGCCGCTGCCCAGGGGGGACCCAGGCTGGGGGGAGCACCGCGCTCGGGCCATGCCCTGGTTCATCAAGACCGAGACCTTCCGGGTCCCCCACGCCGAGGTGGCACCCCACCTGGCGGCCCACCGCACCTGGGTGGCGCAGCAGCGGCAGCGGGGGCGGCTGCTCTGCAGCGGCTACCTGGTGGATGGCGAGGGCCGGCCCGGCGGGGGCGGCCTGCTGCTGCTCCAGGCCCCGGACTACGCCAGTGCCGACGCCCTGGTGCGCCAGGATCCGATCGTGGCCAGCGGCTGCGTCGACTGGCAGCTGCAGGGGTGGCTCCCCGCCGTGGGCGACCTGGCCACGGATCTGGGCGGATGAGCAGCCGCTCGGCGGCGTCCCGCGGGGATCAGCTCCCGGCCAGCAACGCCTGCAGCCGGGGCCGCAGCAGGGCGAAGGCGCGGCCGCGGTGGCCCAGGGCGGCCTTGCGGGCGTGGTCCATCTCGGCGAAGGTCTGGCCGGCCTCCGGCACATGGAACACCGGGTCGTAGCCGAAGCCACCGCTGCCGCGGGGGGCCTCCAGGATCGTGCCCGGACAGATCCCCTCCACCTCCAGCACCACGGCGCCGCCGGGATCGGCCAGGGCCAGGGCGGCGGTGAAGTGGGCGCTGCGGTTGGGGGGGGCGGCGGACTGGCGGGCCTCCTGCTGCGCCGCCTCCAGTTCCCGCAGCAGCCGGGCGATGCGGGCGGCGTCGGAGTCGGCGTAGCGGGCCGAGTGGATGCCCGGTGCGCCACCCAGGGCCTGCACGGAGAGGCCCGAATCGTCGGCGAGGGCCCAGTGGCCGGTGGCGCGGGCCACGGCCTCGGCCTTGAGCCGGGCGTTCTCGGCGAAGGTCCGGCCCGTTTCCTCCACCTCCAGCCCCGCGGGCTGGGGCCGGATCTCCAGGCCCAGATCGGCCAGCAGAGCCGCGAACTCGCGCACCTTGCCGGCATTGCCGCTGGCGATCACCAGCACGGTGGGGATGGTCATCGCGGTTCCCTGCTCAGATCGACTCGGCGAGGTGCCGCGCCCACTGCAGCACCTCCTCCACCCGTCCGGCGCCGGGGGCCTCGCAGTAGAGCCGCAGCAGCGGTTCGGTGCCGGAGAAGCGCAGCATCAGCCAGTGGCTGGGGCCGAGCCGCAGCTTGACGCCGTCGGTGCGGATCACCTCCAGCACCGGCGCGCCGGCCACCTCCGCCGGTGGGGTGGCCGCCAGGAAGGCCTCCAGGCGCCGGCGGCTGGCCATGTCGCGCAGGCGCAGATCGAACCGGTCGTAGGCGGCGGCGCCCCCGTGGCGGGCCTGGAGCGCGTCGAGGCGCTCGCCCAGGGGCTGGCCGCCCTCCACCAGGGCCTCGATCAGCAGCAGCGCCGCGTAGGCGGCGTCACGCTCCGGCAGGTGGCCGCCGAAGCCCACCCCCCCCGACTCCTCGCCGCCCACCAGCACCTCGCCCGCCAGCATCTCGGCGGCGATGGTCTTGAAGCCCACGGGCTTCTCGAGCACCGGGCGGCCCAGGCCCTCGGCCACCCGCTGCATCAGGTCGGAGCCGCTCACGGTCTTGACCACCGTGCCCCCCAGGCCCCGGGCGCCCGCCAGGTGGTCGATGAACAGGGGCATCAGCAGCTGGGTGCTGCAGAAGCGACCCCGCTCATCCACCGCGGCGATGCGGTCGCCGTCGCCGTCGAACACGAGGCCCACCGCCGGCCGGCCCGCCAGGGTGGAGGCGCGCACCTCGGTGATCAGCTGCGGCAGGTAGGGGGCCAGGGGCTCGGGCGGATGGCCACCGAACAGGGGATCGCGGTTGGCGCGGATCTCCCGCAGGTGGTCGCTGGCGGCGGCCTCCGGCAGCAGGCGGCTCAGGGCGCCGGCGGCGGAGCCGTGCATCGGATCCACGATCACCTGCCAGCCCAGCCGCTGCAGGGCGGCGCTGAGGGCGCCGGTGTCCACCTTGGCCCGCAGGCCCGCCAGGTAGGCGCCCATGGCGTCGAAGCGCAGGGTCTCGCCCGGGATCGGCACCGTGATGCCGCCCGCCTCCAGGCGGGTCTCCACCCGCCGGGTGAGGTCGCCCTCCACCGAACCGCCGAAGGGGCCCTTGATCTTCAGACCCAGCCACTCGGGCGGGTTGTGGCTGGCGGTGATCACCAGGGCCCCCAGGGCGCCGCGCTCCACCACCGCCCAGCTGGCGGCGGGGGTGGGGATCGGGCTGTCCGTCAGCACCGGCACCAGGTCGGCGCCGCGCACGGCGCTGCAGATCGCCTCCGCCAGCTCGGGGGCCAGGAAGCGGCGGTCGTAGCCGATCACCACCTCGCGGCTGCGCAGGCCCTCCGGCGCCGAGAACTCCAGCTCCCGCGCCGCGGCGGCCGCCACCGGCAGCAGCCGCTCCACGGTGATGTCAACGCCGAGGATGCCGCGCCAGCCGTCGGTGCCGAAGGCGATCGGGCTGGCCTCCAGGGGCAGGGGAGCAGAGGCCATCGACGGCGCTGGCGATTGACGACGGTGCTAGCAGCCGGCCGGGGGGCCTGCGGGCGGGCGGGTGCCGGCGGGCCGGCAGGCCACCGGCACCCGCCCGAGCGGAGCCCGCGCGGCAGCGGCCGGCCCCGCGCGATGCCGCGCCCTAGCGTCGGGCCTGATCGCCCCGCCCCGTGCCCCCCCTTCCGCTCACCGACCGGCTGCTGCGCAGCTGGCTGCGCTGCAAGCGGCGGGCCTGGCTCGACCGCCACGGCGACCCCGACCAGCGGCTCTGGAGCGCCCACCGGGCCCTGCAGCTCGACGACCAGCGCCGCAGCTTCTCCAGCCTGTTCCCCGAGCGCCCGGGCCGGGGGGAGGCCGCCGCCGTCGCCGCCGCCCCGGCACTGGTGGGCCTGCGGCTGAAGGCCTCCGGCCCCCAGGGCCTGCAGCTGGAGGCCCACCCTCCCCTGCTGCAGCGGGTGGCGGGCCCCAGCCGCTGGGGCGACCACGCCTACCGGCCGGTGCTGGTGCGCCAGGGCCGCAACCTCACCCGCGAGCACCGGCTGGTGCTGGCCTACTGGGGCCGGCTGCTGGCGGCCGAGCAGGGCAGCGCCGTGCCCAGCGCCCTGGTGCTGGCCGGCGCCGGCCGGCGCCTCAGCCGCGAGGAGCTGGCCCTCACCGGCAGCCTGCCGCGCCAGCTGGAGGAGGCGCTGCCCCGCCTGGCCGACGACCTGGCCCGCCCCGCCCCGCCGCCCCTGGTGGCGGACCGCAAGAAGTGCGTGCTCTGCAGCTGGCGCGGTGCCTGCGACCAGGTGGCCGCCCGCGAGGGCCACCTCAGCGAGGTGAGCGGCATCGGCGCCAGGCGCCGCGAGATGCTGCTGGAGCTGGGGGTCACCAGCCTGCCGGAGCTGGCCGGCGCCGATCCGGAGCGGCTGGCGGAACGGCTCGGCGCCTGGGGCGAGCAGCACGCCGAGGTCGCCGCGCAGCTCGTGACCCAGGCGCGGGTGCAGCGCGACGGCGTGCCGCGGCGCCGCGATCCGGCCCCGGCCCTGCCGGAGCTGGCGGATGCCCCGGGGGTGCTGCTCTACGACATCGAGTCCGACCCCGACGCCCGCGACGACTTCCTGCACGGCTTCGTGCGGCTGGGGCGCGCTGAGGATGGCGGCTGGGGGGATCCGGGCCAGGCGCCCTACCAGCCGCTGCTGGCGCTGCAGGAGCACGGCGAGGCCCACCTCTGGCGCCGCCTGCGGGGGCTGCTGGCCCGCCACCCCGGTTGGCCGGTGCTGCACTTCGGCGAGACCGAGTCCCTGGCGCTGCTGCGCATGGCCGAGCGCCAGGGGGCGCCCGAGGCCGAGATCGGCGCCCTGCGGGGCCGGCTCGTGGACGTGCACGCGCGCATCCGTCGCCACTGGTGGCTGCCGGTGAACGGCTACGGCCTCAAGCCCGTGGCCAGCTGGCTGGGCTTCCGCTGGAGCCAGAAGGGCGTCGATGGGGCACGGGCGCTGCTGTGGTGGCGCCAGTGGCGCCTGGGTGTTGCCGACGGCACGGGCCGCGGCGGCAGGCAGCACCTGCGCCAGATCTTCCGCTACAACCACGACGACGGCCTGGCCACCTGGGCCGTGGCCCTGTGGCTGCTGGAGCAGGACCGCGGCGGGCCCGGCCCCGCCGCGGTCCCCTGACCGCCATGGCCGCACTGCCGCGGATCCCCAGCCCCTCAGGTGCAGGGCGGGCGGCCGTGGCCGGCCTGGCCCAGGTGCTGCTGTTGCTGCTGGCCCTCTGGGCGGTCCTGCCCGGCTCCCAGGGCCACGACCTCCTGCGCGCCGCGGCGCTGCTGGGGCTCTCGCTGCTGCCGATCGGCTGGGGCCTGCGGCTGCCCTGGCTGAGCTTCGTCGCCCTGGCCTGGGGGGCGGTGGGCCTGCTGCTCGCCTGGCAGCGCCAGCGGCTGGGGATCGGTCCCGACGGAGTCGGCTCGCCCACGGTCCTTCCCCTGCTGCTCGCCGCCCTGGCGGCAGCGACGGGCCAGGGGCTCAACCTGGGGCTGCTGCCCCTGCGGCGCCTCGGCCAGGGGCTGCGTGGGCTGGCCCGCCTGGCGATCGCCGCCAGCGTTCTGCTGCTGCTGACCTACTTCGGCGGCGGCGCCGGCCTCGGCGTGGCCCTGGCGCTGCTCGGCGCGGCCCTGGCCGGCCTGGCCCTCACCGCCCTGACCCTGATCCTGGGGGCGGTTGAAAGCCGTCGGGGCAGCTCAGGCGCAGGCTGAATCCCGGCCCGGCCTCCAGGCTGCCCAGCTCCAGGGCCCCGCGCCGCACCAGGGCCAGGCCAATCCACTGGCCGGGCTGGCCGCCGTCCGCGGGCAGGGCCAGCACCGAGCTGATGCGCCCGGCCCGCTCGCCTGTGGCGGTGGTCAGGGGCGCGCCGGGGCGCAGCACCGGCTCCGGCTCGGCTCCGGGCCCCTCAGCCGTCCAGACCCAGCGGCGCAGCTGCTGCTTGACGCCGTCGTAGGCGGCCAGCTTGGCCAGGGTCTCCTGGCCCACGTAGCAGCCCTTGCTGAGGCTCACCCGCCCCGCCAGCCCCAGCTCGAAGGGATTCAGCTCGTCGTTGATCTCCCCCGGCAGGGCCGGCAGCCCCCGCTGCAGCCGCCAGCGCTCGGCCTCCAGGGGCCCCAGGGCCGGCAGCGCCTCCAGCCAGGCGGGCGCGCCGGCGGCCGCCGGCAGCAGCAGGCGATCGGCCCGCCGCGGGGCCTGGGGCTCGTCGGCGCCGCCGGCCGGTGGAGGGGCCAGCCACCTGCCGCTGGGCGCCCCGGTGCCGTCGTCCTGCAGGGGTTGCCAGGTGCCGCCGGGCAGGGTCGGCACCGGGGCCGGCGCAGCCGGCTCACCGCCGGAGGGCTGGCTTCCGACCAGGTGGATCAGCCGCCCGGTCTCCAGGGCCCCCAGCTGCACCTGATCGGCGGGGAACAGCACCCGATCGAGGTCCCGGTGGATCGCCGCCCCGTCGCCGGCCGTGACCACCAGCCAGGCACCGGTGCGATCCACCAGCACCTCCGCCAGGCCCCGCAGGCGGGCGGTGGGGCTGAGGCAGCAGGTGGGCAGGCAGGTGCCCGGGCTGGTGCGCTCCAGGTCCTGGCTGCTCTGGCCGTGCAGGAAGCGGCGGCTGTCGGGCCCCTCCAGCCGGATCAGGGCCACGGACTGCTGCCAGCGGCTGGGCTGCGGGGGCTGCCAGGCCCAGGGGTCGCTGGGCCGATCGGGCTGGGGGTCGGGCACGGGAGGGGTGGTCGGTTGGAGCGGGATCAGGTGGGCCGGGATCAGGCAGGGCCGGCGGTCGGGGCGCTGGCGGCGGCGGCGGCGGCGGCCACCTCCTCCAGCAGGAACAGGCTCTGCAGCTCCAGGCCGGCGGCGACCATGGCCTCCAGGCCCCCCTCCTGCCGGTCCACGAGCGTCACCACCCGCTCCACCCGATAGCCGGCCTCCCGGAGCTGCCGCACGGCCTTCAGCGAGGAGCCGCCGGTGGTCACCACGTCCTCCAGCACGGTGATGCGGCTGCCCGGGGCCGGCAGCGGGCCCTCCAGCCAGGCGCCGGTGCCGTGGCCCTTGGCCTCCTTGCGCACGATCAGGGCATCGAGCTGGCGGCCCGCCAGGGCGGCCGCCTGGGCCACACCGCTCACCAGCGGGTCGGCGCCGAGGGTGAGCCCCGCCACCGCCACCGCCTCCGGCTCCACCAGCGCCAGCATCCGCTGCGCCAGCAGGGCGAGGCCCAGGCCGCTGAGGCTCACCGGCTTGCAGTTCACGTAGTGGTCGCTGCTGCGGCCCGAGGCCAGGGTGAAGCGGCCGTGGCGGTAGGCGCGCGCGGCCAGCAGCTGCAGCAGCAGCTGGCGCTGCTCCGGCTCCCCGGCCGGCAGGGCCTGCGGCAGGGGCTGGATCGGGGCCGGGGTCACAACCATGGCGAGCGGTGCCTCTGGCAAAGCGGGGGGAGGTTGTCTAGTTTGCGCTCACATCTGGAAGGACGTGTGATGGTGCGCCCCGTTGGCTTGCCGGCGGCCTCGGCCCTGGCCGGTGCGGCCTGCGTGACGGGCCTCTGCCTGGCCCAGCCCCCCGCGGCCGAGGCGGGGCCCGTGGTCTGCACCACCACCCTGGAGGCCCCCCTGGCCGGATCCGGCGGGGCGGGGATGAATGCCTCCGGCCCGGTGGAGGTCACCCGCTGCGGCGCCGTCACCACCACGCCGGAGCTGGTGGAGCAGCGCTTCTTTGCCTACTCCGCCCCCTTCGCCCGCGGCATCGACATCACCCACCAGATCACCGACATCCTCGGGATTGCCATGGGCGGTGGCGATGGCACCCGGGTGATGGGCCTGGGCTTCCCCGACCAGACGATCGTCTGGGACGGCTCCGCCCTGAACAACACCTATCAGGCCCTGCTGGAGCGCCAGAGCAATCCGCTCCCCTGGCGGACGGACGATGTCCTGAACGGGTTCTGCAGCGGACTGCCCCAGGGCAGCTGTGCCGCCCCCGCCCCGGCGCCCCCGCCGCCGCGCGTCACCTACCGCACCCCCGTGCGGGGCCTGTGGTAGAACCCGGCCCGCCGGGGGCCTAGCAATCTGGTGAATGCAGCGGACTCATAATCCGCCGGAGGCGGGTTCGATCCCCGCGGCCCCCATCCCTGTCTGGATCCCTGTTCAGGACTCCGGTGGGATCACTGTTGGGATCACTGTTTCCCCACCAACTTCTGCCTGAGCATCTTGATCTTGTCGCGGAGGTTGGCGGCATCTTCGAAGTCCAGGTTCCTGGCGGCCGCCTTCATCTTCTCCTCCAGCTGCTGGATGAGCTCCGGCAGGGAATCGAGGGGCACATCGTTGTGTTCGGCCTGCTCGGTGGCCTGCTCCAGTTGCTCATCGTTGAGGCGGCGCGACAGCTCGAGGAAGGACAGGATCGAATTGCCGGCGCGCTTGCCGGCGGGGGTTGGGGTGATGCCGTGGCGCTCGTTGTAGGTGTGCTGAATGGCGCGGCGGCGCTCGGTTTCACCGATGGCCCTGGCCATCGAATCGGTGAGGTTATCGGCGTAGAGCAGGGCGACGCCCTCCACATGGCGGGCAGCGCGGCCGATGGTCTGGATCAGGGAGCGCTCGGCCCGGAGGAAGCCCTCCTTGTCGGCATCGAGGATCGCCACCAGCGACACCTCCGGTAGGTCCAGGCCCTCGCGCAGCAGGTTGACACCCACCAGCACGTCGTACTCCCCGTTGCGCAGATCCTGGATGATCTCAATGCGCTCGATCGAGTGGATCTCGGAGTGCAGGTAGCGCACCCGCACGCCATTCTCGGCCAGGTAGTCGGTGAGATCCTCCGCCATGCGCTTGGTGAGGGTGGTCACCAGCACCCGCTCCCGCTTGTCGGCCCGGGTGCGGATCTCGCCCAGCAGGTCGTCCACCTGGCCCTCGGTGGGCCGCACCTCCACGATCGGATCGAGCACACCGGTGGGACGGATCACCTGCTCCACCACCTGGCCCTGGCTCTGGGCCAGCTCCCAGCTGCCCGGCGTGGCGCTCACGAAGATCGTCTGCTGGGCCTTGCCCCAGAACTCCTCCCCCTTGAGGGGCCGGTTGTCCGCTGCGCTGGGCAGGCGGAAGCCATGCTCGACCAGCACCTGCTTGCGCGACTGGTCGCCGTTGTACATCGCCTGCAGCTGGCTGCAGGTGACATGGCTCTCATCCACCACCAGCAGCCAGTCGCTGGGGAAATAATCGATCAGGCACTCGGGCGGCGTACCGGCCGGGCGGCCGGCCAGGTGGCGGGCGTAGTTCTCGACACCGTTGCAGTAGCCCACCTGTTCGAGCATCTCCAGGTCGTAGGTGGTGCGCTGCTCCAGGCGCTGGGCCTCCAGCAGACGGCCCTCGGCGTTGAGGTGATCCAGCCGCTGCCGCAGTTCGGCGCGGATCGCCTGGATCGCCTCCTCCAGCCGCTCCTTCGGGGTCACGAAGTGCTTGGCCGGATAGATGTTGATGGCCTCCAGGCTCTGGAGGATCTCGCCGGTGGTGGGGTCCACGTAGCGAATCGCCTCCACCTCATCGCCGAAGAGCTCGATCCGCACCAGCCGATCTTCATAGGCCGGGCCGATCTCCAGCACATCGCCGCGAACCCGGAAGCGGCCGCGGGAGATTTCGAGATCGTTGCGGGAGTACTGGTTGTTCACCAGCTCCCGCAGGGAGCTGCGCAGGTTGAGGGTCTCGCCCACCTGGAACTTGACGGCGGCCTTGAGGTATTCGCTGGGAATGCCGAGGCCGTAGATGCAGCTGATCGAAGCCACCACGATCACATCGCGCCGCTCGAACAGCGAGCGCGTCGCCGAGTGGCGGAGCATGTCGATCTCCTCGTTGATCGATGCCGTCTTGGCAATGTAGGTATCCGAGACCGGCACATAGGCCTCGGGCTGGTAGTAGTCGTAGTAGGAGATGAAATATTCAACGGCGTTGTTCGGGAAGAACTCGCGCAGCTCGTTGCAGAGCTGGGCCGCCAGGGTCTTGTTGTGGGCCAGCACCAGGGTGGGACGCCCGGTCTGGGCGATCACGTTGGCAATGGTGAAGGTCTTGCCGGTGCCGGTGGCACCCAGCAGGGTCTGATAGCGCTGGCCGCCCTCCACCCCCGCCACCAGGCCGGCGATCGCCGTGGGCTGGTCGCCCTTGGGCTCGTAGGGGGCGTGGAGCTGGAAGGGAGCCATCGGCCCATTCTCGGGGGCCTGGAGCCCGGCCGTGGTGTGCGGTGAACCGGTGGGGCCACGGATCGGGCCGTCACCCTGGAGCGCAGCACTGGACCGTCAGCCCACGGCGACGCTGCCGCCGAGCAGGCCGCTGACCCGGGTGAGATCCACCTCCAGGCCCAGCAGCCGCAGGATCACCGCCGAGGCCACGGCATAGACCACCGCGCCGAGGATGGCGCTGACCAGGCCGTTCCTGAGCCGGAACCCCGGGATCAGCCAGGCCGCCAGGCCGAACAGGATCACGGCGATCAGCCAGTTGAACAGCCAGGACACCGGCGCCAGCAGGCCCCCGAAACTGGTGATGGCCCAGGGCAGGGCCAGCAGCAGCTTCAGGGGCCAGGCCAGCAGGGTGCCCAGCAGGCCGATCACCACGGCCGCCAGCAGGGCGGTGGGGAAGCTCTCGAGCTCCACCCCCAACGGCAGCCAGGCGACGAGCAGCAGCACGACGGCCCGGATCGGCCACTGCAGCAACCAGGCAAGCGACGAACCCATGGCACGGTGACGGGGTCAGTGCCTGCACCGTAGGCATGGGGTGGGCCGCCCAGGGCAGGCGACGGGGATCCGCAGACCTGCCGGAGCGCTCAGGCGGCCACGGGGGCGGCGCTGCCCAGGGCCTGCCGCAGGCCGCGCACCACCGCCACCATCGCCAGCTCGTCGCCCAGACGGTTGACGGCGGAGCCCACGCCCACGCCGCTGGCGCCGGCGGCGATCGCCAGCGGCAGGGTCACGGCCGAGAGGCCGGAGGCGCAGAGCACCGGCAGGGGCTGACCGGCGGCGGCCAGGGCGCGGCTGATGCTGTGGGCGGCGGCCAGGGTGGGGGCCGCCTTCTCGATCAGGCCCAGGCTGCCGGGGCTGAAGGGCCTGGCGCTGGTGCCGCCCTCGGTCTGGATGAGGTCGGCGCCGGCGGCCGCCAGATCCAGCGCCAGCTGCTCCTGCCCGTCCAGGGGCAGGACGTGGGGCACGGTGACGCTCAGCACCACCTCGGGCAGCAGCTCGCGGGTGCGGCGGGTGATCGCCAGCACCTCAGCGGCGTCGAAGACGCGGCCGAGGGGGTAGAAGGCGTCGTAGTTGCCGATCTCCACCAGGGCGGCGCCGGCGGCCACGGCGGCCGGGAACAGCTCGGGATCCACGGCCGAGACGCAGATCGGCAGGCCCGACACCGACGCCGCCAGCTGCACCAGGGCCGGATCACAGGCCACGTCGATCAGATCGGCGCCACCGGCGCCGGCGGCGCGGCTGATGCGCTCCACGGATGCGGCATCGAAGTTGGTGAGACCGGCGATCACCTTGAGCAGGCGGCGCGCGGCGAGCGCCTGCTGCAGTTGAGTGGGCAGGCGGTCGAGGCGGGACATCGCGGACGCACGGAGATGGAGTCGATTCTCCCACCCCAGGCCCCGGCGGCCCCGGCCCGGCCCCCCTGGAGCCCCCTGCACGGGCGCCTGCACCGGCAGCTGCGGGCCGATCCGGGCCTGCTGCCGCCGGGGGCGCCGCTGCTGCTGGCGGTGTCCGGCGGGCAGGACTCGATGGCCCTGACCCGGCTGCTGCTGGACCTGCGCCGCCTGCACCACTGGGAGCTGCACCTCTGGCACGGCGACCACGGCTGGCGGGCCGAATCCGCCCGCCAGGCCGAGGAGCTGGCGGCCTGGGCCCGGGCCCGGGGGCTGGCGATCACGGTGGAGCGGGCCAACGCCGCCGATGCGGGCGCCGGGGGTGGAGCCCCGGCGGGCGCCACGGAGGCGGCCGCCCGCCAGTGGCGCTACGGCCGCCTGGCCCGGCTGGCGGCGGCCCTGGACTGCCCGCGCGTCGTGACCGGCCACACCGCCAGCGACCGGGCCGAGACGCTGCTGCTGCACCTGGCCCGCGGCAGCCACCGACGCGGCCTGGCCAGCCTGCGGCCGCGGCGGCCCCTGGAACCGGGGTCGCCGCGGGAGCTGGTGCGGCCGCTGCTGGCCTTCTCCCGGGAGGACACCGCCGCCCTCTGCGCCCGCTGGGCCCTGCCGGTCTGGCACGACCGCAGCAACGACAGCCTGCGCTGGAGCCGCAACCGGGTGCGGCGACAGGTGCTGCCGGTGCTGGAGCAGCTCCACCCCGGCGCCAGCCGCCGCATCAGCGCCCTGGCGGCCCGGCTGCAGCAGGAACAGGAGCCGCTGGAGGAGCTGCTGCCCCTGGCCCTGGCCCAGCTGCGCCACCCGCACGAGCCGCAGGGCCTGGACCGGCGGCGGCTGGCCGCCCTGGGCCCCGCCAGCCAGCGCCAGCTGCTGCGGCACTGGCTGGCCGCAGGGGCCCAGATCCAGCTGGAGGCCGGGGCCCTGGAGCAGCTGGTGCAGCGCCTGCAACCCCATTGCGGAGCCGGAAGCCATGACCTAGGACGTGGGCGCCGCCTGGTCTGGGGCGCGGGGGTGATCCGGCTTGGTGAGCCGCCCGCCAGCGGGGCCAGCGGCCCCGGCGCCCCCTAGATCAGCGCCACGCCAGCCCCCTTCACAGGCCCGAATCGATGGATCCCCAACTGCAGGAGGCGTACGTCGCCGTCGAGCGGGCCTACAGCCAGGGCCAGTTCCCGGCGGCCCTGGAGCGGGCACAGCAGCTGGCCGGGCAGGTGGCGGAGGGCACACCGGACGAGCTGGCCCTGCGGCTGCGGCTGCTCACCGCCCACATCCATCTCTACGGCCTGCAGCAGCCGGCCCAGGCCGAGCCCCTCTACCAGCGGGTGCTGGAGCAGACCAGCGACCGCACCTACCACGAGCTGGCCCGCCACGGCCTGACCCTCTGTGCCCAGCTGGCGGCGGCAACCCCGCAGCCCAACGCCACCGGGTCAGCGGACGGGGGAACAAGCCAGACACCGCCGCCGATCCCCGCCGCCCTGGATGCCGCCTTCCCCGGAACGGCGCCGGACTCCGCGGCCACCGGCGCCACGGCCATCGGGGCTGCAGCCGCGATGCCCTGGTTGAGCGACCTGGCCGGCGGCGGCCAGGCCCCGGCCGCCGCGATGGCCCCCCAGGAGCGGGAGGCCACGCTCGCCCCAGGGGAAGCCGAACCGGAACCAGCCGAACCGGACCCCGCTGAGCCGGAACCCGCCGGGCCGGGGGCGATCCGCCTGGAGACGCGGGCGGAGACTCCGCACGAGGCGGCAGAGGTGGGCGGGGAGCCGACAACAGGATCGGGTGGCCCCGGGCCCGAACAGGCCAGCGCAGGGGCCACGGCCCTGGCAATGGCCACCCCTGAACCTCCGCAGCCGGAACCCGAGCCCGAGCCGATCGAGCCGGAACTGCTGGAGCCGGAATGGATCGAGCCCGAGGCCCCGCCTGGGGCCGCGGCCGGCCGGACCCCAGCCGGTGGCGACACAGCCCACAGCCCCCTCGCCTTCAGCCCCGCGGAGGCCGCGGAGCTGGCGAAGGGGCTGCTGCTGGTGAAGCTGGCCTGAGGGCCTGCGGTCGCTCCGTTGCCGGTCTGGGCCTGGAGGGCCCAGACCCTCAGCCTCAGCTGGCGGCCGTGGAGCGGCGGCGGCGGGTGCGGTTGGCCGGGATCTCGGGCTCGTCAACCTGGGCGGCGGCAGCGGCGGCCGGCGCCGCGGCGCCCACGGCCACGAGCTCGCGCCGGGGCAGCACCGCGGCCGCCGCAGGGGCCGCCTCGGCCCGCGGAGCCGGCGCGGCCTGGGGCGCGCGCTCGACCCGCTCGCCGCGGTCGCGATCACGGTGGCCATCGCGATGGCCGTCACGGCGGCCGCGGGGGGCCGGCCGGCTGTCGGGCTCGGCATCGGCGCGGCCCTTGTAGGCCGGCGTGCCGCCGGGGGCCGGCTGCACCAGGCAGATGATCAGCGGCTCCACCTGCAGCTCGCGGCGCAGGCGCCGCTGCAGGCCCAGCTCGATCTCGCGCTGCACGCCCATCCAGTCCACATCGGGGGCCTGGCCGCCACTGTTGCGCGAGAGCTGCTGCCAGCGGTTCTCCAGCACCCAGGTGATCTCACGCTCGGCCCAGAGGCTCATCTTGCGGGGGTCGGCGCTGGTCACCACCCCGCGCAGGTTGACCCGCGGCGGCGCCGCCATCACGCCGTCGGTGCTGATCACCGCCAGCAGGGTGATCACGCCGTCCTCGGCCAGTTGCTGGCGCTCCTTGAGCACCCGGGCATCGACGATGCCGTTGCGGGAGGCATCCAGCAGCTCGATGCCGGCCTTCACCGGCTCGCCCTTGCGGATCGAATCCGGGGTGAGTTCCACCACGTCGCCGTTGTCGATGATCAGCATGTTGTCGGCGGGGATGCCCATCGACTGGGCGGTCCGGCTGTGGGCCACGAGCATGCGGTGCTCGCCGTGCACCGGCACGAAGTACTTGGGCCTGGCCAGGGCCAGCATCAGCTTCTGGTCCTCCTGGAAGCCGTGGCCGGAGACGTGGATGCCCTCGCCCTTGCCGTAGACCACCTGGGCGCCGAGCTGCATCAGCCGGTCGATCGTGTTGACCACCGAGATGGTGTTGCCGGGGATCGGACTGGCCGAGAAGATGATCTTGTCGGTGGACTTGACCTGCACCTGGGGGTGCTCGCCGCGGGAGATGCGGCTCAGGGCCGCCAGGGGCTCGCCCTGGCTGCCGGTCATCAGCAGCAGGGTCTCGCGGTCGGGCAGGTCGCGGATCTGCTTGATCGGCACGAACAGCTCATCGGGGGCGCGCATGTAGCCCAGCTCGCGGGCCTTGGCGATCACGTTGAGCATGGAGCGGCCCAGCAGGCCCACCTTGCGGCCGTTCTTGAGGGCCAGCTCCAGGATCATCGCCACCCGGTGGATCGAGCTGGCGAAGGTGGTGATGATCACCCGGCCGTCGGACTGGGCGATGTGGCGATCCAGCACGGGGAACACCGAGCGCTCCGGCGGGCAGAAGCCCGGCACCTCGGCATTGGTGGAGTCGCTGAACAGGCACAGCACCCCCTGCTCGCCGTAGTGGGCGAGGCGGGCCATGTCGAAGTGCTCGCCATCCACCGGCGTGTGGTCGAACTTGAAGTCACCGGTGAAGATCACGGTGCCCACCGGCGTGGTGATGGCCAGCGAGAAGCTGTCGGCCATCGAGTGGGTGTTGCGGATGAACTCCACCGAGAAGTGCTGGCCCACCTTCACCACATCGCGCGGGGCGACGGTCTGGAGGATGGTGCGGTCAGTCACCCCCGCCTCCTCCATCTTGCCGGTGAGCATCGACAGGGCCAGGCGCGGCCCGTAGATCACCGGGATGTTGAAATTCTTGAGGTGGTGGGCAATGCCGCCGATGTGGTCCTCATGGCCGTGGGTCACGACCATGCCGCGGATGCGCTTCTGGTTTTCGCGCAGATAGCTCGTATCCGGCATCACCACGTTGACGCCGTGCATGCCATCGCTGGGGAAGGCCAGGCCGGCGTCCACCAGCATGATGTCGTCGCCGTACTCGAACACGCAGGTGTTCTTGCCGATCTCGTGCAGGCCGCCGAGGGGAATCACCCGCAGGGCGGGCTGGCGGTTGGCGCCGTGGCCGTTGGAGCTGGTGCCGTTGCGGGCGCCGTGGCGCTGGATGGGACTGGTGGTCATTCCGATAGGGGTGCCGGAACACTCCGGCGAAACAGCAGGTGGAACTGGAGCGGGTTCTGGAGCGGGGAGCAGGGGCGCAGTGCGCTCAAGCGGGGATCCGGGGCCGGCGGGCGCGGGGGCGCCTGGCCAGCGGCAGCGGACCTGGGCCTTGGCGTCAGGTGGGACGCAGGGCGGCCAGCACGGTGGTCAGTCGATCTCTCACGGCGTCATGGGCAGACACGAGGGGAAGCCTTGGGGCACCCACCGCCCAGCCGCTGAGCTCCAGCGCGGCCTTGACGGGGATGGGATTGGTGGTGCAGAACAGGGCCTTGCACAGGGGCAGCAGCTGCTCGTGCAGGGCCAGGGCGGTGGCCAGGTCGCCGGCCAGGAAGGCCTGCACCAGCCGCTGGATGTGGTCGCCGGCCAGGTGGCTGGCCACGCTCACCACCCCGACGGCGCCGACGGCCAGCATCGGCAGCGTCAGGGCGTCGTCGCCGCTGTAGATCGCCAGGCGCTCACCGCAGGCGGCCCGCAGCTGGCTCACCTCCTCGGTGGTGCCGCTGGCGGCCTTGAAGCTCACCACGTTGGGCAGGTCCATCAGCCGGGCCGTGGTGTCGGGGCTGAGGCTGGTGCCGGTGCGGCCGGGGATGTTGTAGAGCATCAGCGGCAGCTCGGGCGCCGCCTCGGCCACGGCCCGGAAATGGGCCTCCAGGCCCTCCTGGGGCGGCTTGTTGTAGTAGGGCACCACCACCAGGGCGGCGTCGGCGCCGAGGGCGGCCGCCTGGCGGGTGGCCGCCACCGCCTCGGCGGTGCTGTTGCTGCCGCAGCCGGCGATCAGGCGGGCGCGGCCGCCCACGGCCTCCTTGACGGCGGCGAACAGGCGGTGCTCCTCCTCCCAGCTGAGGGTGGGGGATTCGCCGGTGGTGCCGCTGAGCACCAGGCCGTCGGAGCCGTGCGCCACCAGGTGGCTGGCCAGCCGCGCCGCCAGCTCCAGGTCGAGGGCGCCATCGGCGTCGAAGGGGGTGACCATGGCGGTGATCACCCGGCCGAAGGGAGCAGGGGAGGGGGCGCCGGGGCAGAGGGGGGAGACGCCGCTCATGCCGCCGCTCCGATCGGGGCCGGGGCCCTGCCGGCGGCGCCGGCCCCGGCGAGCGCCGCGCGGGCCGGATCCCGCAGCAGTTCGGCGATCTGGATCGCATTGAGGGCGGCGCCCTTGCGGATCTGGTCGCCGCAGAGCCACAGCTCCAGGGCGTTGGGCTCGCTCAGATCCTGGCGGATGCGGCCCACCGCCACCGGATCGCGGCCGGTCACGTCGGTGGGCATCGGGAAGCGGTTGGCGCTGAAGTCCTCGATCAGCTCCACGCCGGGAGCCGCCGCCAGCAGGGCCCGGGCCTCGTCCACGGGGAAGGGCTCCGTGAACTCGATGTTGAGGGCCTCGGAGTGGGCCCGCAGCACCGGCACCCGCACGCAGGTGGCCGACACCCGCAGCTCCGGCAGGCCCATGATCCTGCGGGTCTCGTGGAGCATCTTGAGCTCCTCCTCGCAGTAGCCGTTCGGCTGCAGCGGCGAGTTGTGCAGGAACAGGTTGAAGGCCAGGGAGTGGGGCAGCACCTCGCTCCGGGGCTCGCCGCCCTCCAGCACGGTGCGGCTGAGGTCGCGCAGCTCCTCCATGGCCCGGGCCCCGGCGCCGCTGGCCGACTGGTAGGTGCTCACCACCACCCGGCGCAGGGGCCGCCGGGCCGCCAGGGGCGCCAGGGCCAGGGTCATCAGGATCGTGGTGCAGTTGGGGTTGGCGATGATCCCGTGGTGGGCGAAGGCCGCCTGGGGATTCACCTCCGGCACCACCAGCGGCACCGCCGGATCCAGGCGGAAGGCACTGGAGTTGTCGATCACCACGGCGCCGGCCGCCGCCGCCAGCGGCGCCCACTGCCTGGACACCGAGCCGCCGGCTGAGGCCAGCACCAGGTCCACACCCGCCAGGGCCTCGGCGGCCACCGGCTGGACCGTGAGCTGGTGGCCGCTCCAGGTCAGGCTCTGGCCGGCGGAGCGGGGCGAGGCCAGCAGCCGCAGCTCCGCCACGGGGAACCGGCGCTCCGCCAGCAGGGCCAGCAGTTCCTGGCCCACGGCGCCGGTGGCCCCGAGCACGGCCACGGTGAGGGGGCGCTGGGGCAGGCAGCCGGGGGTGGGGGTGGCCGGGGGGGTGGAGGTCAAGGGCGGCGGGGGCAGGGAACGGGGGGGGGGTCGGCGGAGGCGGAACCCGGAGGGGGAGGTCGGGGCGGCGAGGGGTGCGGGCTGCAGGCGCTCAGGGCCTCGGCAGCGGGGGAACGTCTGAATGCAGCCAGTGGATGCGGCCAGACGGCGCTGGCTGCGGGACTCGGGGGTGGCGGGTGAAGCGCAGGGCCGGGGCCCGCTCAACCGGCAGCGATCAGAGCGGGGAGACGGAAGCGAACGTGGGAACGGGACGGAGCGGTGGGCAGGGGAGGGGGAGTGGGGATCGGGACTCGTGGGGACGTGGGGAAGGAGAGCGGCACGGGCAGGGGCGGCTGGAGGAACGGCGTCTCGAGCGGCACCCCTGGGGCGATGTCGCCCACAATACGACCAAACGATGCCGGCGGCGCCGGGGTCGATGCCGGGGGGCCGGGCGGACCGCTTCCTAGGATTGAGGGCTGCCCTGACGATCCGGTCCGGACGCCACCCTCCGCCTGAACTCCATGAGTCCTGCCGCCCCTGCGAGCCAAGCCGCCAAGGCCACCACGGCCAACAGCGCACCGGCCAAGGCCGATCTGACGGTGACCACGAGCCCCCGCCCCGGCAGCCGGGTGGCCCTGGAGGTGGCCGTGCCCGGCGGCCGCACCCAGGCCAGCCACGAGGCGGCCGTGGCCAAGCTGAGCCGCAGCGTCAAGCTGCCGGGCTTCCGCAAGGGCAAGGTGCCCCGCTCGGTGCTGGTGCAGCAGATCGGGGCCCTGCGCATCCGCGCCACCGCCCTGGAGGACCTGGTGGACAGCGTCTTCCGCGACGCCCTCCAGCAGGTGGAGGTCGCCGCCATCGGCCAGCCCAGCCTGGCGGGCGGTTTCGAGGAGCTGCTGGAGCGCTTCGCCCCCGGCGAGGAGCTCAGCCTCACCCTGGAGCTGGACGTGGAGCCCAGCCCCAGCCTGAGGGCCACCAAGGGGCTCAAGGCCGAGGCCGTGGGCGTGAGCTTCGATCCCGCCCGGGTCGATGAGCTGATCGAGCAGTCGCGCCGCCAGCTGGCCACCCTGGTGCCCGTGGAGGGCCGGGCCGCCGCCGCCGGCGACGTGGCCGTGATCGGCTTCGCGGGCACCTACGTCGACAGCGGCGAGCCGATCAGCGGCGGCAGCGGCGACGCCCTGGAGGTGGAGCTGGAGGAGGGCCGCATGATCCCCGGCTTCGTGGAGGGCATCCTCGGCATGGAGCCCGGCGAGACCCGCACGGTGGAGTGCCAGTTCCCCGAGGACTACCCCCAGCAGGATGCCGCCGGCCGCAGGGCCAGCTTCGTGATCAGCCTCAGCGAGCTGAAGAGCCGCGAACTGCCCGCCCTGGACGACGCCTTCGCCCAGCAGGCCAGTGACAAGCAGACCCTGGCCGAGCTGCGCGCAGACCTCGAGACCCGCCTCAGGGAGGACGCCGAGCGCCGCCACACCGCCAACCGCCACGAGGCCCTGCTGGAGGCCCTGGTGGAGCAGCTGGAGGTGGAGCTGCCCGAGACCCTGATCCAGCAGGAGATCGTGTCGCTGCTGGAGCAGACCGCCGGCCAGCTGGCCCAGCAGGGCATGGACGTGAAGAAGCTGTTCACGCCCCAGCTGATCCAGAGCCTGCGCGACACCTCGCGCCCCGAGGCCGAGCAGCGGCTCAAGCGCAGCCTGGCCCTCAAGGCCCTGGCCGCCGCCGAGCAGATCGAGCTGGCCGCCGAGGAGATCGAGGCCAAGGTGAAGGAGCTGCGCCGCGGCCTCAGCGAGACCGCCAGCATCGACCTGGCCCGGCTGCAGGAGGCCGTGCAGGAGGACCTGCTGCGCGAGAAGCTGCTGGGCTGGCTGGAGGAGCACGCCACCATCACCGAGACGAGCGAGGGCGAGGACGCCGCGACCGACGCCTGAGAGCCGACCGCGGCCCCCGGGCCGCGACGCCGCCTCGCCGGACCCTGGGCGCCGGTGGGCGGGAGTCCGCCTCCCCCCACCGGGGCGATCCCCGGGGGATCCCCATAGATTGAGCCGACTGCCCACCCTGCTCCCGCCGGCCGCGTGATCGACGCCTCCCGCCCCCATCCGATCCAGAACCGCTGGCAGGGCCCGCGACCGGACGCGACCTTCACCAGGGGCCGCACCGGCGCCACCGCCCTGGCGGACGCCGGTGGACGGCCCAGTGCCTCCCCCGGCGTGCTGCCCACGGTGGTGGAGCAGTCGGGCCGGGGCGAGCGCGCCTTCGACATCTACTCGCGTCTGCTGCGCGAGCGGATCATCTTCCTGGGCAGCGGCATCGACGACCAGGTGGCCGACGCCCTGGTGGCCCAGCTGCTGTTCCTCGAGGCCGAGGACCCGGAGAAGGACATTCAGATCTACATCAACTCCCCGGGGGGCTCGGTGACCGCGGGCCTGGCCATCTACGACACCATGCAGCAGGTGGCGCCGGACGTGGTGACCATCTGTTATGGCCTGGCGGCCTCGATGGGGGCCTTCCTGCTCTCCGGCGGCACCAAGGGCAAGCGCCTGGCCCTGCCCAATGCGCGGATCATGATCCACCAGCCCCTGGGCGGTGCCCAGGGCCAGGCCGTGGACATCGAGATCCAGGCCAAGGAGATCCTCTACCTGAAGGACACCCTCAACGGCCTGCTGGCCAACCACACCGGCCAGCCGCTGGAGAAGATCGCCGAGGACACCGACCGCGACTACTTCCTCTCGCCGGCGGAGGCGGTGACCTACGGCCTGATCGATCGGGTCGTGAGCGACGCCGGCATCGCCGTCGCCGCACCGGCCTGAGCGGCGCCGGCCGGTGGCCTGCGGGCCCCGCCGGATCGAGCCGCCCGGGGTCCTGGGGCCTACCTTGAGGAGGACTGGCATCAGGACTGCAGACGAACCGCGGGATCGGGCCGATCCTGTCGGTCAGGGCTCCGCCCTTCCCCGCCCCAGCCCCGCGCCGCCCCCTTCGTCCGATGGCCAAGTTCGACGCCCACCTGAAGTGCTCGTTCTGCGGCAAGTCCCAGGACCAGGTGCGCAAGCTGATCGCCGGGCCTGGGGTCTACATCTGCGACGAGTGCATCGACCTCTGCAACGAGATCCTCGATGAGGAGCTGGTGGAGGGCCAGGGCGGCGCTGGCGGCGGCCGCCCCGGCGGCGAGGTGAAGGCCAAGGCCCAGCCCAAGAAGGGCAGCAAGCCGGCGCCCACCCTGGCCCAGATCCCCAAGCCCCGCGAGATCAAGGCCTTCCTCGACGCCCAGGTGGTGGGCCAGGAGGAGGCCAAGAAGGTGCTGTCGGTGGCGGTCTACAACCACTACAAGCGCCTGGCCTGGCAGGGCGACGGCCAGGGGGAGGCCAGCGCCACCGCCACGCGCCTGCACAAGAGCAACATCCTGCTGATCGGCCCCACCGGCTGCGGCAAGACCCTGCTGGCCCAGACCCTGGCCGAGCTGCTGGATGTGCCCTTCGCCGTGGCCGACGCCACCACCCTCACCGAGGCCGGGTATGTGGGCGAGGACGTGGAGAACATCCTGCTGCGGCTGCTGCAGAAGGCCGACCTGGACGTGGAGCAGGCCCAGCGCGGCATCATCTACATCGACGAGATCGACAAGATCGCCCGCAAGAGCGAGAACCCCTCGATCACCCGTGACGTGTCGGGGGAAGGGGTGCAGCAGGCCCTGCTGAAGATGCTGGAGGGCACCGTGGCCAACGTGCCGCCCCAGGGGGGCCGCAAGCACCCTTACCAGGACTGCATCCAGATCGACACCAGCCAGATCCTGTTCATCTGCGGCGGCGCCTTCGTGGGCCTCGAGGACGTGGTGCAGCGGCGCATGGGCCGCAACGCCATCGGCTTCGTGCAGACCGACGGCCGCGGCCGCCACCGCCAGCAGCGCGACCAGCAGGCCGCCCAGGTGCTGCGCCACCTGGAGCCCGACGACCTGGTGAAGTACGGCCTGATCCCCGAGTTCATCGGCCGCCTGCCGGTGAGCGCCGTGCTGGAGCCCCTCGACACCGCCGCCCTGGAGGCGATCCTCACCGAGCCCCGCGACGCCCTGGTCAAGCAGTTCCAGACCCTGCTGAGCATGGACGACGTGCACCTGGACTTCGAGCCCGGCGCCGTGCAGGCCATCGCCCTCGAGGCCCACCGCCGCAAGACCGGCGCCCGGGCGCTGCGCGGCATTGTCGAGGAGCTGATGCTCGATCTGATGTACGACCTGCCCTCCGACCAGAGCGTCAAGACCTTCACGATCACCCGCGCCCTGGTGGAGGAGCGCACCCGGGGCAAGGTGCTGCCCCATCCGAGCCTGACGGAGCGGGACCAGCAGGAATCGGCCTGAGGCCCCGCCCATGGCAGCCGCCGACCATCTGCAGGTGCCCCGGCAGCACGGCCTGTTCAACCACCACGGCATCGACCTGGGCGACGGCACCGTGGCCCATTACCTGGAGGGCCGCGAGATCCTGCGCAGCCCGCTGCAGGAGTTCAGCCGCGGCGAACCGGTGCGCGTGGTGACCTACACGGAGCCCTGCTCGCCGGTGGGGGTGACCCTGCGGCGGGCCATGGGGCGGCTGGGGGAGCAGAACTACAACCTGCTGTTCAACAACTGCGAGCACTTCGCCCACTGGTGCAAGACCGGTCGGCACCGCAGCGCCCAGGTGGAGAGCTGGCTGCACACCGGCAGCCTCGGCGCCCTGGCCCTCGGCCAGTTCGTGCCGGCGGCCCTGCTCACCGGCGTGCGGGTGCTGCTGCGCCAGGGCCTGAAGCTCGACGACCGGCAGCTGGAGCAGGGCCGCGCCCTGGCGGTCCGCAGCCTGGAGCAGCTCGACGGGCTGCGGCAGACCCTGCAGCAGAAGCTGGAGGAGCAGCTGGCCCGGGCCGAGGCCCGCTGGGGCGAGGCCGACGCCACGGCGGACGGCGCCGGCAGGGGCCTGGGCGGCGACCAGTTCGCGGCCCTGCGGCTGGCGGGCCAGAAGCTGGCCGACCAGCTGGCGGAGGTGGAGGAGCTGGAGGCGAGGCTGGAGCGGCTGCTCGGCCCCGGACCGGCAGGGCCCCCAGAGCCGCCATGAGCACCGCGATGCGTTCGGGCTACCAGCCGCTGCACCACAAGTACCGGCCCCAGCGCTTCGACCAGCTGGTGGGCCAGGAGGCGATCGCCGCCACCCTGGGCAACGCCCTGCGCCAGAACCGGATCGCGCCGGCCTACCTGTTCAGCGGCCCCCGCGGCACCGGCAAGACCTCCAGCGCCCGCATCCTGGCCCGCTCGCTCAACTGCATCGCCAGCGACGGCCCCACGCCGGAGCCCTGCGGGACCTGCGAGCTGTGCCTGGCCATCGCCGCCGGCAACGCCCTCGATGTGATCGAGATCGACGCCGCCTCCAACACCGGCGTCGACAACATCCGCGAGCTGATCGAGCGCTCCCGCTTCGCGCCGGTGCAGGCCCGCTGGAAGGTGTACGTGGTGGACGAGTGCCACATGCTCTCCACCGCCGCCTTCAACGCCCTGCTCAAGACCCTGGAGGAGCCGCCGCCGCGGGTGGTGTTCGTGCTGGCCACCACCGACCCCCAGCGGGTGCTGCCCACGATCCTCAGCCGCTGCCAGCGCTTCGACTTCCGGCGGATCCCCCTGGAGGCCCTGGAGCGGCACCTGGCCTGGATCGCCGAGCAGGAGTCGATCGGCATCACCCCCGAGGCCCTGCACGTGGTGGCCCAGCGGGCCCAGGGCGGGCTGCGGGATGCCGAGAGCCTGCTGGACCAGCTCAGCCTGCTGCCGGCCCCGATCGAGCCTCTGGCGGTGTGGGAGCTGGTGGGGGCTGTGCCGGAGCAGGAGCTGCTGGCCCTGGCGGAGGGGCTGGCCGGCGGCGAACCCCTGGCCGTGATCGACGCCAGCCGCGAGCTGCTGGAACGGGGCCGCGAGCCCGGCGCCGTGCTGCAGGGGCTGGCGGGCCTGCTGCGGGATCTGGTGCTGGCGGGAGTCGCCCCGGACCGGCTGGAGCTGACGGGCTTCTCGCCCCAGTTCCGCCCCCAGCTGCCGGCCCTGGCGCGCCGGCTCGGCAAGGCCCGGCTGCTGCAGTGGCAGGCGCAGCTGCGGGGCAGCGAGCAGCAGCTGCGCCAGAGCGTCCAGCCGCGGCTGTGGCTCGAGGTGCTGCTGCTGGGCCTGCTGGCCGAGGCGGCACCGGCGACGGCGGCCAGCGGGACGGCGGCGGGCGTGGCGCGGCCCGCAGCGCCTGTGGCGGCAGCGGCGACGCCGGCAGCGCCGGCCAGGGCGGCGGCCCCGGCGCTGGGACGGGACGGCGGCCAGGACCTCGATCCCGACAGCCAGGACCGTGCGGAGCCTGGGGAGGCGGCCGCCAGCGGGGCGCCCACCCCCCAGGCGGCTGACACCCCTGGGGTGCCGGTGAACCCTGGGGCGCCGCCGCCCGCGGCGGTGGCGGTGGACCTGCCCCAGCTCTGGCAGCAGATCCTGGCGGGGCTGGAGCTGCCCTCCACGCGGATGCTGCTCTCCCAGCAGGCGCTGCTGGCCCGGCTGGATCAGCAGCGGGCCGTGGTGCAGGTGGCCGGCAACTGGATGGCCATGGTGCAGAGCCGCCTGCCACTGCTGGAGCAGGCGGTGGCCCGGGCCCTGGGCAGTCCGCGGCAGGTGGTGCTGGAGGGCGGCGGCCCCGTGGCCGCGCCGGCCCAGCAGCGGCCCGTGGCGCCCGCCGTGCCCCAGCCGGTGGCGGCCAGGCCAGCCGCGCCCATGCCAGCGGCCGCAGCGCCACCCGCGCCGGGCGCCAGCGCCCCCGCCCCCGGGGGCCCCCCGACGCGCCCCACCCCGGCCACAAGGACCGCCGGCACCGCGGCGCCTGTGGCCGCAGCCCCAACGATCACCAGCCCCGCCACGGCCACGGCCAGCGGGGCGCCGGCACCGGGGACACCGGCCGCGGCGCCTGCCGCCAGCGGCCAGCCGGTGGCGGCCAGCCTGCTGGACGAGAAGGCCCGGCGGCTGGCGGAGTTCTTCAACGGCGAGGTGGTCCAGCTGGACGGCCCGCCCCTGGAGGATGACGAGACCGCCGCCTGAACGGCCGCCACCGGCCGGCCGAGGCCAGCGGGGATTCGGCGATAATCCAGCCCCCTGGTCCGCGACGCGGCGATGACCCACCTGCCGCCGGACGAGGGCCTGGAGCTGCAGCGGCTGCAGCGGGAGCTGGCCGCCAACCGGCGCAGGCTCAGCGAGCTGGAGGAGCTGATCCACGAGGTCCCGGCGATCTACGAGCGCAAGTTCGACCAGAAACTGCAGCCCCTGGTGGAGGACGTGCGCCTGCTGTCGGAGCGGAACCAGGCCCTGCGGGACCAGCTGCGCCAGGCCCTCAGCCCCGCTGCCGCGCCCGACCCCGGCGGCGATGGCCCCGGCGGCGAGCAGCCGACTGCCGAGCGGCCCAGGGCCCCGGCGGCCCCGGCAGCGCCCGCCCCGTCCGCGCCTGCACCCGCCCCGTCCGCCCCTGCACCCGCCCCGTCCGCCCCTGCGGTGGCCCCGCCCGCCGCACCGCCAGCGCCGCCGCCCCCCGCCCCGACGACCGAGCAGCCCCCACGGCGGACCCGCCGCCCCTGGCCCCAGCCCCGGCCGCCCCAGCTGCCGCGCACCGTGCGGCTGGCCCTGCTGGCCGCCGCGGGCCTGGGCCTGGCGGGCGGCCTGGGGATGCAGCTGCTGCGCAGCCAGGCCAGCCGCAGCGGGGCGCCCGCCCGCCCCAGCGCTGCGGAGGGGGGCGGTGCCTTGGCGGCGCGGGATGCCCAGGGCCGCCTGATCCTGCGGCTCCGCAGCCGCGGCGAGACCTGGCTGGACGTGCGCGACCAGCGCGGCACAGCGCTCTACGCGGGGCTGTTCCAGGGTGAGCGCGCCTTCCCCATCGGCGAGGGCCTACGCCTCAACGCGGGCAAGCCGGAGCTGGTGAGCGTGCGGGTCGGCGCCGGGGCCGAGCGGAACCTGGGTCACCCGGGCGCCTGGTGGCTGTGGCATGGCTTCGGGCCGGACGGGCGCCAGCAGGTCGTGCCCGCGCCCTAGGGCCGGCGCCGCGGCCAGGGCGCCTCAGGACACCTGCGAGCGCAGGTCCCCCTCCTCGGGAGCGGGGGCGGGGGCGGAGGCCGGATCGCCCACATGCAGCGTCTTGGCCCAGACCAGGCGCTTGGGCAGCAGGGCCATGCGCAGGGTCGTCCAGGGGATCACCACGAACCAGTGGCCCAGGTAGACGATGCCCAGGGCCAGGTTGAAGGGACCCATGGCCGGCAGGGCCGGTCCCTCACTGGGCCGGCGGCAGCCCTGGAGAATCCCGCCGCCGGAGAGGGCGAAGGCCACGATCGAGAGGGGCCAGATCGCCGGTGCGGTGCCGGTGAGGCCGGCGCCGATCAGGTCAGCCACCGCCACCACGGGCAGGGCGTACTGGAGCAGGAAGAAGCAGGCCAGGTCGAGCTTGCGGGCGGCGGAGAGCCGGTCGCCGCTGAGGCCGGGCCAGTAGTCGAAGAAGCGCTGCAGGCCGCCTTCGGCCCAGCGCTGGCGCTGGCGCCACAGGGCCGCCAGGGAGGTGACGGCCTCCTCCTGCACCGGCGGATCCCAGACGATGCCCACGGCCGTGCCGTCCAGCAGCAGCCGGAAGCTGAGGTCCAGGTCGTCGGTGACGGTGGCCTCGTTGAAGCCGCCGCAGGCGAGCACGAGATCGCGGCGCAGCAGCTGGCCGTTGCCGCGCAGCTCCACCACACCGCCACTGGCCAGCCGGCCCCGCTGGATCAGCGCATCGAGGGCCATCTCCATGGCCTGGGCACGGGTGAGCAGGTTGTGCCCGGCGTTGACCACCGCCTTGCGCAGCTGCACCGCCCCCCAGCCGCCGGCCTCGGCAAAGGGCACCAGCCGCTCGAGCACATCGGCCTGGAGTTCGGCGTCGGCGTCCAGCACCATCAGCCAGCGGCCCTGCAGCCGGGGCAGCACGGCGTTGAGGGCGCCGGACTTGCCGCCGCCGGCCTCACGGCTGCGGCGCAGCACCTGCAGCTGGGGGTGGCGCTGCTGCAGCTCGGCCAGGCGCTCGGGGGTGCGGTCCTCGCTGCCGTCGTCCACCACCCAGAAGCGCAGCCCCTCGGCGGGATAGCGCACCTGGGCCAGCCGCTCCACCAGCCGGCCGATCACCGCCTCCTCGTCGCGGGCGGCCACCACCAGGTCCACGGCCGGGGCCGCCCCCGAGCCCGGATCCGCCGCCGCCGCGGGCTCCGCACCAGGGCGGCGGCGCGGCACCAGGAACACGCTGCGCAGGCCGTAGCCCCCCAGCAGCAGGGTCAGGGCGATCGAGGGGGCCAGGCTGGCCAGCCCCGGCAGCCGGTGGGGAAGGATGCCCGCGGCCAGGCAGCAGAGCAGGAACAGGGCCGCCTTGGGCCGGCGGGCTTCTGTCGCGGTGCCGCCGGCAGCCATGGCACATCCAACTGTGGGTCGGACTCTAGGGGCCCTCCCCCAGGGCCTGAATGGGCACCAGGTCGGTGCCCGGGTAGTAGCGGGCCAGGATCCGCTCCAGGCTCCAGCCCCGCGCCGCCAGGTCGATGGCCCCCGCCTGGGACAGGCCGGCGCCGTGGCCGAAGCCGCCGCCGCTGAAGCGCCAGACCCCGGGCCCCTCCGGCGCCAGCACGAACAGGGTGCTGGGCAGCTGGCGCAGGCTGCGGCGGATGCCGTCGAGCCGCAGCACCTGGCGGCCCGTGCTGCCCGTGATCGCCAGGGCCAGCACCCGGCCGCTGGGGCCCCGCTCCAGCACCGCCAGCTGGCGCACCTCCCCCAGGGCCTGGCCGGCCGGCCCCAGGGCCTGGCGGATCTGCTGACGGTCCAGGCGGCGCTGCCAGCGGTAGCGGGGGTGGTCGGCGCCGTAGCCGGCGGGGGCGGCGCGCTGCAGCAGGGCCGGCAGGGCCCGGGTCGGCTCGAGCGGCAGCGGGTAGGCGGCGACGAAGGGCGCCGGGCCGTCGGCGAAGGCCTGCAGGTAGGGCAGAGGCTCCCCGCGCCATCCCTCCTCGAACGCCGCCGCCACGCCGCCGTTGCTGGCGTGGTAGACGGCATGGATGGGCCGGCCCTGCCAGCTCAGCACCCGGCCGGCGGTGGTGGCGATGGCGGAGCGCACCGCGGCTCCCGCCTGGCGCGGATCGCCGTACACCTGGCACTGGGTGTCGGCGCAGAGGTGGTAGCCGTCCACGGCGAAGCGGTGGCTGTTGCGCAGGGCCCAGGTGCGGGCCAGCACCGCCTGGGCCGCCAGGGCCGCCGCCGGCGCGCCGGCGCCGATCTCATGGGGCACCACCCCCTGGAGGTAGCGCTCCAGCGGCACCTGCTCCACCAGGCTCCAGCTGCCGTAGGCGTCGCCCTGGAGCCGGAAGGGGCCGCGGAACACCCCGCCGCCCCAGCGCAGGCCCCCCGGCGCCCGGATCTCCAGCGGCCCCTGCAGGGGCCGGGGGCCCGCGGCGGTGGCCAGCACCAGGCCACTGCGCTGGGTGACCCGCTGGGCCTCGGTACGGGCGGTCATGCCCTCGGGGGCGGGGGTGTCCGCCGCTGCCCACACCTCCCAGTCGCCGGGGTGGGCGATGCGGGGCTCGACGCCCCGCTGCCGCCAGGTGGTGGCGGCCGCCTCGGCGGTCTCGAAGCTGGGGAAGGGGCCGAGCACCGTGCGGCGCAGGCTGAGGGGCGCCGGCAGGGGCTCAGCGCGCCAGCGCAGCTCCAGGCGCGGCGCGGAGAGCCGCTGGCCGGCCGCATCCAGCAGCTCCAGGCTGCCGCCGGCCGCGGTCAGCACCAGGGGCCGGGGGCTCGCCGCGGCGACGGCCGTGCCCGGGCCGAGGCGGGCCGCCAGGGCCACCCACAGCACCGGTCCCTCGGCGGCGACCGCGGGGGGCGGCGGCACCGGCCACTGGATCAGGGCCTCAGGGCTCGGGGCCGGTGGGGTCGGGGCCGGCTCGGCCCGGCAGCCCGGTGCCAGCGCCAGCAGCAGCATCCCCAGCAGGCCCCGCTGCCCAAGGGCCCGCAGCGGGGAACGGACGGGCATCGGCGGCGGCGGCAGGGGCCACGACGCTAGGGGGGTGTTGGCGGATGGCAGGGCCGCGTCGTACCTTCATTGTTTGTGCCAGAGCGCGTAGACATGCCGAAGCTCAAGACCCGCAGAGCAGCCGCTAAGCGGTTCAAGGCCACCGGCAGCGGGAAGTTCATGCGCCGGCACGCCTTCCGCAATCACCTGCTCGACCACAAGAGCCCGAAGCGCAAGCGCCACCTCGCCACGATGGCCGTGGTCGACGAGCGCGATGCGGACAACGTGCGCGCCATGCTCCCCTACAGCTGACCGCTGCGCTGACCTGCTCGACCACCCACACCTGAGATCCACCCATGGCCCGCGTCAAGAGGGGCAACGTCGCCCGTAAACGCCGCAACAAGATCCTGCGCCTGGCGCGGGGCTTCCGGGGCGGCAACGGCTCCCTGTTCCGCACGGCGAACCAGCGGGTCATGAAGGCCCTCTGCAACGCCTACCGCGACCGTCGCCGCCGCAAGCGCGACTTCCGCCGCCTCTGGATCGCCCGCATCAACGCCGCGGCTCGCCTCAACGGCCTGAGCTACAGCCGCCTGATCGGTGGTCTCAAGAAGGCCGACGTGCAGCTGAACCGCAAGATGCTGGCCCAGCTGGCCGTGCTCGACCCCGCCAGCTTCACCAGCGTGGTCAGCGCCGCCAGGGCCTGAGGCGAGGCGCGGTGGGCCCGATGGACATCTCCCTGCCCCAGGCCTACCTGATCGGTCTGATCCTGCTGCTGGGTGGGGCCGCCGTGGTGGTGGCCCGACAGATCCTGCGGGTGCGCCGCGACGAGGCCGCCCTGGCCCGGCTGGAGGCGGCCGTGCAGGCCGGCCAGCGCTCCGCCGCCGACCTCTACGAGCTGGCCTCGGTGCAGCTGCGCAAGCGCCTCTACGGCCAGGCCGTCGACAATCTCAAACTGGCCCTCAAGCGCGCCGGCGACGAACCTGCCGAGGCCCAGGCACTGATGGAGAACGCCCTGGGCTTCGCCCTGGCGGCCCAGAACAACTACGCCGCCGCCATCCGCCACTACCGGGCCGCCCTCAAGGCCAAGGCGGACTATCCGGTGGCCCTCAACAACCTGGCCTTTGCGCTCGAGAAGCAGCAGAAGCAGGACGAAGCCCGCGAGACCTACGCCCGGGTGCTGGAGCTGGACAGCGGCAACCGCACGGCCCGCAAGCGCCTCAAGCGCCTGGAGCGCACCGCGGCGGCCTGAGGTCGCCTCCCCGCCGCGGCGGGGCTGGCCAGGTTGTGGTCTGGCCAGGCGTCTGGGCGGGACTCACCAGAGGCCGCGGATCACCTGGCCGCTCGGCAGGGGAGCGGAGACCGGGGCCGTGGCGACGGGGCTGAGCACCAGCTGGCCGCCGGGGTGGGTGAGGCGCGGCGCCACCCAGCCGCTGAGGCCGATGCCCTGCAGGCCGAGGAAGCTGCCGCCCCGCTCCAGGCCGGGCACCTCGCACTGGCAGAGCACCAGCAGATCGAGCTGGTCAGACTTGGCGTTGAGGTTGCCCTGCACCGGGGTGACCACCGAACCCACGGTCATCTCGCCGCGCAGGTCCACCATCTGGCCGAAGGCGATGATGCTGGCCAGGTTGAGCGACACCGGCAGGACCGCGCCGCCGTCGAAGGGCTGGTAGGAGCCGCTCCAGCTGCGGGGCAGGCCCTGGGCCAGGGCGCTGGCCCGGGCCGCCGGATCGAAGGTCTCCACCGGCGCCAGGTCGCTCAGCACCGGCGACTCGGCCGCCCGGGTGGGGGCCGGAATGCCGAAGGGCACGGTGCCGCCCAGGGGTACGGGCCGGCCCATCGGCACGGGGCTGCCCACCGGCAGGGAGTTGGCGGCGGCCAGGAGGAGGGGAAGCACGGTGGCAGCAGGCATTGGATCCAGGTTAGGGGCAAAGGCGGCGATGGGAAGGTCCGCAGGGCCCGCGCAGCACCGGGCCGCGCGGTACCTTCGCTGCATGGCCGAGCCCACCCCCTTCGCCGCAGCGGACTGCCCCGATCCCCTGGTGATCGGCGGGCGCCGCTTCTCCAGCCGGCTGATGACCGGCACGGGCAAGTACCCCAGCCTGGCGGCGATGCAGGCCAGCCTGGCGGCCAGCAGCTGCGCCATCGTGACCGTGGCGGTGCGGCGGGTGCAGAGCCTGGCCGCCGGCCACGAGGGCCTGATCGAGGCGATCGACTGGCGGCGCGTCTGGATGCTGCCCAACACCGCCGGCTGCGCCACCGCCGAGGAGGCGGTGCGGGTGGCGCGCCTGGGCCGCGAGCTGGCCAAACTGGCCGGCCAGGAGGACAACAGCTTCGTGAAGCTGGAGGTGATCCCGGACTCCCGGCACCTGCTGCCCGACCCGATCGGCACCCTGGCGGCGGCGGAGCAGCTGGTGAAGGAGGGCTTCACGGTGCTGCCCTACATCAACGCCGATCCGCTGCTGGCCAAGCGGCTGGAGGAGGCGGGCTGCGCCACGGTGATGCCCCTGGGCTCGCCGATCGGCTCGGGCCAGGGCATCCGCAACGCCGCCAACATCGCCCTGATCATCGAGGACGCCCGGGTGCCGGTGGTGGTGGACGCCGGCATCGGCGTGCCCAGCGAGGCGGCCCAGGCCATGGAGATGGGGGCCGATGCCCTCCTGATCAACAGTGCCATCGCCCTGGCGGGGGATCCGCCGGCGATGGCGCAGGCCATGGCCGAGGCCTGCCGGGCCGGCCGCACCGCCTTCCGGGCCGGCCGGCTGCCGGTGCGGGCCGAGGCCAGCCCCAGCTCCCCCCTCCAGGGACGCATCGGCCCGTGAAGCTTCCGGCGCCGACGGCCTGGTTCGGGCCGGCACTCCGTAGGGTCGCCTGAACCACACCCCCGTGCCATGCAGGTCACCGAAGAGGACGGCGGCAGGCTCAACGCCTTCGCCAAGGAACCCCGCATGCAGGTGATGGAGGTGGGCGAGGCCAGCGCCGCCAACAGCCGGCTGCTGCTGATCGGCGGGGCGCTGCTGGTGCTGCTGCTGGTGGGCGTGGCCGTCGGCATCAGCTGAGGGGCACGCCAGACGCCTGTAGTAGCTTGCCTTCCAAGGAGCGCTCGCTCATCCAGCAGGAGTTCAGGTGAAGGTTCTCGTTCTCGGCGGTGACGGCTTCTGCGGCTGGCCCTGCGCGGTGAACCTGGCCGAGGCCGGCCACGACGTGGTGATCGTCGACAACCTCAGCCGCCGCAAGATCGACGTCGACCTGGAGGTGGAGTCGCTCACCCCGATCGCCACCCTGGGCGAGCGGCTGCGGGCCTGGGAGCAGGTGGGCGGGCGGCCGATGCGCTTCGTGCACCTGGACATCGCCCAGGAGTACGACCGGCTGCTGGCCCTGCTGCGCAGCGAGCGGCCCGAGAGCGTGGTCCACTTCGCCGAGCAGCGGGCCGCCCCCTACTCGATGAAGAGCAGCGCCACCAAGCGCTACACCGTCGACAACAACGTCAACGGCACCCACAACCTGCTGGCCGCCATCGTCGAGAGCGGCCTGGACGTGCACATCGTGCACCTGGGCACCATGGGGGTCTACGGCTACGGCTCCCACCGCGGCGCCACCATCCCCGAGGGCTACCTCACGGTGGAGGTGCCCCAGGCCGACGGCAGCCGCTTCACGGAGAAGATCCTGCACCCCACGGATCCCGGCAGTGTCTATCACATGACCAAGACACTGGATCAGTTGCTCTTCTTCTACTACAACAAGAACGACGGCATCCGCGTCACCGACCTGCACCAGGGCATCGTCTGGGGCACCAACACCGACCTGACCGAGCGGGATCCGCGCCTCACCAACCGCTTCGACTATGACGGCGACTACGGCACGGTGCTGAACCGCTTCCTGATGCAGGCGGCGATCGGCTACCCGCTCACGGTGCACGGCACCGGCGGCCAGACCCGCGCCTTCATCCACATCCGCGACTCGGTGAAGTGCGTGCAGCTGGCCCTGGAGCACCCTCCGGCCAGCGGCGAGAAGGTGAAGATCTTCAACCAGATGACCGAGAGCCACCAGGTGGGCGAGCTGGCCCGCAAGGTGGCCGAGCTCACCGGCGCGGCGATCAACTACCTGCCCAACCCCCGCAAGGAGGCGATCGAGAACGACCTGATCGTCGACAACCGCTGCTTCATCGAGCTGGGCCTGAAGCCCACCACCCTCGATGACGGGCTGCTGGCCGAGGTGGTGGACGTGGCCCGCCGCTGGGCCGACCGCTGCGACCGCAGCCGCATCCCCTGTGTCTCCGCCTGGACCCAGGCCCAGGCCGTGGCGATCCAGTCCGCCTGAGCCCGCGCGCGCTGCCCCCTTCCCCTTGAAGATCGCCCTGTTCACCGAGACCTTCCTGCCGAAGGTCGACGGCATCGTCACCCGGCTCACCAAGACGATCGAGCACCTGGTGGCCGCCGGCGATGAGGTGCTGATCTTCTGCCCCGAGGGGGCACCGGCCAGCTACCTGGGGGCGCGGGTGGTGGGGGTGCCGGCCCTGCCCCTGCCCCTCTACCCCGAGCTGAAGCTGGCCCTGCCGCGGCCCTCGGTATCGGAGGCGCTGGAGAGCTTCGGGCCGGACCTGGTGCACGTGGTGAACCCGGCGGTGCTGGGGCTGGGCGGCATCTGGCTGGCCAGAACCCGCAGCATCCCCCTGGTGGCCAGCTACCACACCCACCTGCCCAAGTACCTGGAGCACTACGGCCTGGGGATGCTGGAGCCGGTGCTGTGGGAGCTGCTCAAGGCGGCCCACAACCAGGCCCAGCTCAACCTCTGCACCTCCACCGCCATGGTGAGCGAGCTGGGGCAGAAGGGCATCCAGCACACGGCCCTGTGGCAGCGGGGGGTGGACACGGAGCTGTTCCGGCCCGAGCTGCGCAGCCCGGCGATGCGGGAGCGGCTGCTGGGGGGCCGCAGCGACACGGGTCAGCTGCTGCTCTACATCGGCCGCCTCTCGGCGGAGAAGCAGATCGAGCGGATCCGGCCGGTGCTCGACGCCCTGCCGGAGGCGCGGCTGGCGCTGGTGGGGGATGGTCCCTACCGCCAGCAGCTGGAGGGCCTGTTCGCCGGCAGCGCCACCAGCTTCGTGGGCTACCTGGCCGGGGAGGAGCTGGCGGCCGCCTACGCCAGCGCCGATGCCTTCCTGTTCCCCAGCTGCACCGAGACCCTGGGCCTGGTGCTGCTGGAGGCCATGGCCGCCGGCTGCCCCGTGGTGGGCGCCAACCGCGGCGGCATCCCCGACATCGTGACCGACGGCGAGAACGGCTGCCTCTATGAGCCCGAGGGGGAGGACGGCGGCGCCGGCAGCCTCACCGCCGCCACCCTGCGGCTGCTGGGGGATGCCAGCCAGCGCCAGCGGCTGCGCCGCAACGCCCGCCAGGAGGCGGAGCGCTGGGGCTGGGCCGGCGCCACCGAGCAGCTGCGCGGCTACTACCGCCAGGTGCTGAGCGGCAGCCGCCGGCCGGCCCTGGTGGGCTAGGGGACCTTGCCCCTGGCCCCGGGCGCCGCCAGGGAACCGCGGAACCAGGTGGTCATCAGGGCCTTCACCATCGGCGCCGCCACGGTGCCGCCGTAGCCACCGGTGTTCTCGCCGAAGGCCACGATCACCAGGTTGGGCTTGCCCGCCGGCGCGTAGCCCCCGAACCAGGCGTGGTCGGGCCGGGGCGGATCCTCGCCGGTGCCGGTCTTGCCGGCCACCGGCGGCAGGGAGGGATCGTTCAGCACCCCGCCGGTGCCTTCGGTCACCACCTCGCGCAGGCCCTGGCGCAGCACCCGCAGGGTGTCGGGTCGCAGGCCGAGCCACACCCGCCGGGTGGGCTTCTCCACCAGGTGGGGGGTCACCAGCCAGCCGCCATTGGCGATGGCGCCGTAGAGCCGCGCCATCTGGATCGGCGTCACGGTCACGGCCCCCTGGCCGATGGAGGAGGTGATCGTGTCCACCGGTGTCCAGGGCTCCCCCAGCACCCGGCGCTTCCAGGCCGGATCCCCCAGCAGCCCCTCGGTCTCCTCGTTGCTGATCTCCACACCGGTGAGGCTGCCGTAGCCCAGGCGCCGGGCCGCGTGGAACAGCCGCTCCGGCCCCAGCTTGAGGCCGAGCTGGTAGTAGAAGCTGTTGCTGCTCACCGCCAGGGCCTTCCGGTAGCCGATGGCGCCGAAGGCGCCGTGGTCGCCGTAGCACTGGCCGTAGTAGCAGAAGGAGTTCATCGTCGGCAGGGTGCCGTTGGCGGGCAGGGCCCCCGATTCGATGCCGGCGATCGTGGTGACCACCTTGAAGGTGCTGGCGGGCGGAAAGCCCTGGAAGGCGCGGTTGAGCATCGGCGCCTCGGGCCGGCTCAGGTCGTTCCACTGGGCCGTGGTCGGACCGGTGGAGAAGATGTTGGGGTCGAAGGTGGGCCGGCTGGCCAGGGCCCGGATCGCCCCGGTCTGGGGGTCCATGGCGATGATCGCCCCCTTGCGCACGCCGTTGAGGGCGCGCTCAGCCGTCTTCTGCAGCTCCAGGTCGAGGGTGAGGCGCAGGTCCCCGCCGGCGCGGGCCTGCTTGTCGCCCAGCACCCGCTGCACCTGGCCGGCGGCGTTCACCTCCAGCTGCTGGCCGCCCCACTCGCCGCGCAGGGTGGACTCGAACACCCGCTCGATGCCGCTGCGGCCGATGCGGTCCTGCACCCGGTAGCCCTTCTCGGCCAGCTTGGCGTACTCCTCGGCCGTGACCGGGCTGGTGTAGCCCAGCACATGGGCGGCGAGGCTGCCGAAGGGATAGGAGCGCAGGTAGTCCACGTCCACCTCGGCGCCGGCCAGGGCCGGGGCCTGCTCGCGGAAGCGCAGCACCTGCTCGGATCGGAGGTTGCGCGCCAGCTCGATCCGGTAGCCCTCGCCGTTCTGGCCGACGCGGCGCTGGCGGTCGAGCTCGGCGGAGGGCACCGCCAGCAGCGCCGCCAGGCGGCTGCGCAGGCCCGGCCAGTCGGCGTCACTCACCAGGCGGGGCTGGATGTAGAGGTTGTAGGTGAGTCGGCTGGAGGCCAGCACCCGGCCGTCGTGGTCGAGGATGCGACCCCGCATCGGGTTCCGCGGCACCAGCCGGATGCGGTTCTCATCGGCCAGGGCCTGGTTCTCGCGGCCGTGCAGGATCTGCAGCCACACCAGCCGGGCCACCATGGCCCCGCTAAACAGCAGCACAACCAGCAGCAGCACCGCCGGCTGCTGCTGCATGCCGGTGTGGCGGCTGGCGGGGGCGGCAGTGCTGAAACCCCGCACCGTCAGGAGGGCTCCTCGACCGCCGGCACCAGGCGCTGCTCCAGCAGGCGCAGACGGGCGTCGATGCGGGCCAGGGTGGCCTGCAGGGCGGCCCGCTCGGGGCCCGTGGCCGCGGGGGCACCGGCGGCGGCGACCGGATCGGCGGGAATGTCCTGGACGCTCACCTTGATCACCGGATTGCCCAGGCCGGGCTGCAGCCGATCCAGGTTCTCACGCACGCTGCGGGCGGCCGGTTCGCCCTCCTGCCGCAGCTGGGCCAGGGGGTCACCGCCGGCGGTGAAGGCCTCCACCACCCCCTGGGGGCCGGCCCGGCGGGCCCGCTCCACCACCGCCATGCCCACCGGCAGCACCTCCTGCATCAGGGCCAGACGCAGGGCATCGAGGGGATCAGCCGCCATGGCACACCGGAGGCGCCGGTCACGCGCAGAGAGGCTCCAGTCTGCCGGGCCCGGGGCTCAGGGCGTGCGGCCGGCGCCGGACTGGGGGATACCGGGCTGGAGAATCTGCTGGCGGCAGAACTGCTGGGCGCCGAGGCCCCAGCCCAGAACGCCCGCCAGCACCAGGACCGCCGTGGCCGGCAACAGGGCCTGGCGGGTGGTGGGCAGGGCCAGCCATTCGCCCCAGTCCCGCAGCAGCCGCTCCCGGTCGAAGCGGCGCCGCTCGCTCACCTGCAGGCGCTGGCGGCGCTTCAGGGCCTTGGTGACCCAGCGCTCGAAGGCCCGCTTCTTGGTGACGGCCATCTTGCGCTCCACCTCCAGCAGGTGGCCGGCGCTGAGCTCGGGGTTGAAGGTGCTGATCAGCTCCAGGCTCTTGAGGAACATCTCCACCGCGCCGTCCTTGGTGGCCAGCTCGTCGGGGGGCAGCTGATCCCAGGCCAGCTCGGGGTAGAAGCGCCGACGGTTGCTGGCGATCTGCTCCTCCGGCAGCTGGCCGGGCTCCCGCAGCCAGCGGTCGGTGTTGGCGTCGAAGCGGCGCCAGTAGAGGAAGGGGTTGAGGTACACGACCTTGCCGGCCAGCTCGATGCTGTCCTGCTGGAGTCGTCGCTGCAGCTGGAGCTCCTGCTGGGGGGCGGCGGTCAAGACTCCAAGGCCGGGGCCCCGAGGGTACCGAACGCCCCCGGCGGGCGCCAGCGGCGCCGCTCACTCCCACTCGATCGTGCCGGGGGGCTTGCTGGTGATGTCGAGCACCACCCGGTTCACCCCCTTCACCTCGTTGACGATGCGGTTGGAGATGGTCTCCAGCAGGTCGTAGGGCAGGCGCGACCAGTCGGCCGTCATGCCGTCCTCCGACGACACGCAGCGCAGCACCACCGGGAAGGCATAGGTGCGCTTGTCGCCCATCACCCCGACGCTGCGCACCGGCAGCAGCACGGCGAAGGCCTGCCAGACGGCGTTGTAGAGGCCGGCGGTCTTGATCTCCTCCCGCACGATCAGATCGGCATCCCGCAGGATGTTCAGCTTCTCGGCGGTCACCTCCCCCAGGATCCGGATCGCCAGGCCGGGGCCCGGGAAGGGATGGCGGCCCACGATCTCCTCGGGCAGGCCGAGGCTGCGGCCCACCTTGCGCACCTCGTCCTTGAACAGGCGGCGCAGGGGCTCCACCAGCTTGAACTGCAGGTCCTTGGGCAGGCCGCCGACGTTGTGGTGGCTCTTGATCTTCACCGCCACCCGCTCCCCGGTCTTGGGGTCGACACCGGTGCCGGCGCTCTCGATCACGTCGGGGTAGAGGGTGCCCTGGGCCAGGTAGTCGAAGGGGCCCAGGCGCCTGCTCTCCTCCTCGAACACGCGGATGAACTCGGTGCCGATCAGCTTGCGCTTCTCCTCCGGATCGGTGACGCCGGCAAGCTTGCCGATGAAGCGATCACGGGCATTGATGTACTCCACGTTGATGTGGAAGCGCCGGTCGAAGAACTCCACCAGGAACTCGGGCTCGCCCTTGCGCATGAAGCCCTGGTCGATGAACATGCAGGTGAGCTGATCACCGATGGCCCGGTGCAGCAGGAAGGCCAGGGTGGAGGAGTCCACGCCGCCGGAGAGGGCCAGCAGCACGCGCCGGTTGCCCACCTGGCGGCGCACGTCCTCCACCGCCTCGTCGATGAAGGCGGCGGTGGTCCAGTCGGGCTCACAGCCGCAGATGTGGTACACGAAATTGCGGATCAGCGCCATGCCGTGGATGGAGTGCACCACCTCGGGATGGAACTGCACGCCGTAGAGGCGCCGGCCGTGGTGGGCGACGGCCGCCTCGGGCGTGTTGTCGGTGTGGGCCAGGCGCACGAAGCCCTCCGGCAGGCGCGCCACCGAATCGCCATGGCTCATCCACATCGTCGAGCCGTCTGCGACGTTGGTGAGCAGGTCGATCGGATCGTCCACGTGCAGCGGCGCCTTGCCGTACTCGGCCCGGCCGGCGGCCACCACCGATCCGCCCAGCTGCTGCACCATCAGCTGCATGCCGTAGCAGACCCCCAGCACCGGAATGCCGAGGTTCCAGATCTCCGGATCGCACACCGGCGCGTGCTCGGCATAGACCGAACTGGGCCCGCCGCTGAGGATGATCCCCCTGGGATTGATGGCCCGCAGCTCCTCGGCGCTGGTGCTGTAGCCCATCACCAGGGAGAACACCTCCGTCTCGCGCACCCGCCGGGCGATCAGCTCCGAATACTGGGAGCCGAAATCGAGGATCACGATCGCCGGATGGCGGCTCGTCTCACCGATGGCGGTGGGGGTGGCGCTGGACATGGGGATCGGGGCGGGGCGGGGAATCGGGCGGCGGGCGCCGGCGGGCGGGGCCCTGGCCAGTGGCGGCGCAGCCGGGGGGGCCGGAGGCGGGGGCCGCAGGGGGCGGGAGAAGCCCCTGGAAGAGTGGCTGCACCCTAGGTCTCGGCCATGGGCGGGGTCTCTGCCGCCAGGGCCCGCCAGAGCTCGGCCCCCTGGGGGCCCAGGGCGGCGAGGCGGCGGCCGCGGTTGAACAGGGCGGACCCCACCGCCATGGACTCCTGGCCGTAGCGGGCCAGGTAGGCGGCGCTGCGCTGCTCCACCGCCGCGGCGATGCGGAGCCGCAGCCGCTGCGCCGCGCCGGCATCGGCGGCGGCCAGCTCCGCCAGGGCCGCCTCCACCGTGGCGGCGGCGTAGAGCCGCTGCAGCTGGGCCCGGGGCAGGCCCTCGAGGGCCGCCAGGGCGGTGAGCACCTCGGCGCGGCCATCGGCCAGGTGGTGGTGGGTGTGGAAGATGCCGCCCGCGAGTTTGATCAGCTTGCCCTGGTAGCCGAACAGCAACAGCCGCCGCACCCCCTGCTCGGCCGCGGCCACCAGCAGCGGCCCCAGCCAGTTGCCGGCCTTGAGCAGCAGCGCCGGCGGCAGGCCCAGCTGGGGCGCCAGGTCGAGGCCGTTCTCGCCGATCACCAGCACCAGGTCGCCCGCAAAACCGGGCGCCGCCAGCCGCCGCGCCAGCTCGGCGCGGGCCTCCGCCAGCTGGTCGGGGGCGGCGCTGCGCTGCACCAGGGCCTGGGTGCCGATCAGGGCCAGGCCGTCCACCACGCCGAAGGCGGCGTTGCTGGTGCGCTCCGCCAGGCGCCGCCCCGCCGGCAGGATCACCCGCAGGCGCAGGGCCCGCCCCGGCGGCAGCAGCGGCCACAGGTTGCGCTCCAGGAGGCGGCGGGCGAAGGCCGAGAGGCAGGGCTGGCGCGAGTCGGCGTGGACCCCCACCCCCTCGCCGGCCAGCAGCTCCAGCCAGGCCGGATCGCCGGGGGCCGCTGGAGAGGCCTCCACCGCCGGGGTGCCAGGGCTCGCCTCCGGCTGCCGGGGCCGCCAGCTGGCCTCCACCCACACCACCAGGCCGCGGGTGAGGTCCAGGCCGTCACCGGGGTCGCAGCGGGCCACCGCCAGGGCACGCCCCTCCCCCAGGGGACCCACCGCCACCACCGGCACCGGCCGCGGCGCGGCGGCCCCCTCCGGCTCCAGCCACAGGGGCTGCTCCGCCTGGAACGGCTCGCCCCGCAGCTGGACCAGCGCCGCCCGGGCCGCGGCGGCCACCCACACCGGCAGCGTGTAGCCGCCCTCTGCCATGGCCATGCCGCCGGGGAGCCGCCGGGGGGCGGTCAGAACACCATTTTTTATGGTGGTCGATGGCGCCGCTCCGGCGTCGCTCGCGATCCGCCGCGCCCCCCACCACCCGCCCGCCCATGCAGGACAAGCTCACCCTGATGATCCCCGGCCCCACTCCGGTGCCGGAAACGGTGCTGCTGGCCCTGGGCCGCCACCCCATCGGCCACCGCAGCGCCGACTTCCAGAAGATCGTCAAGCGCACCACCGAGCAGCTGCAGTGGCTGCACCAGACCCGCAACGACGTGCTGGTGATCACCGGCAGTGGCACGGCCGCCATGGAGGCCGGGATCATCAACTTTCTGAGCAAGGGGGACCGGGTCCTCTGCGGGGACAACGGCAAGTTCGGTGAGCGCTGGGTGAAGGTGGCCCAGGCCTACGGCCTGGATGTGCAGGTGATCCGGGCCGAGTGGGGGCAGCCGCTGGATCCGGAGGCCTTCCGCGCCGCCCTGGAGGCCGACACGGCCAAGGCGATCAAGGCGGTGATCCTCACCCACTCGGAGACCTCCACGGGCGTGATCAACGACCTGGAGACCATCGCCCGGCACGTCCAGGCCCACGGCACCGCCCTGACGATCGCCGACTGTGTGACCAGCCTGGGGGCCACCGACGTGCCCATGGATGCCTGGGGCCTCGACGTGGTGGGCTCCGGCTCCCAGAAGGGCTACATGATGCCGCCGGGCCTGGGCTTCGTGGCCGTGAGCGACAGGGCCTGGGAGGCGTACAGGCACAGCGACCTGCCCAAGTTCTATCTGGATCTGGGCAAGTACCGCAAATCCGCCAAGGCGGACAGCAATCCCTTCACCCCGGCGATCAACCTCTACTTCGCCCTGGAGGCCTCCCTGGCGATCATGCAGCGGGAGGGCCTGGAGGCGATCTTCGCCCGCCATGGCCGCCACCGCGCCGCTGCCCAGGCCGGCATGAAGGCGATCGGCCTGCCCCTCTACGCGGCCGAGGGCCACGGCAGCCCCGCCATCACGGCGGTGGCCCCCGAGGGCATCGACGCCGAGGTGCTGCGCAAGGCGGTGAAGGATCGCTTCGACATCCTGCTGGCCGGCGGCCAGGACCACCTCAAGGGCCATGTGTTCCGCATCGGCCACCTGGGCTTCGTCTGCGACCGCGACGTGCTCACCGCCGTGGCCGCCATCGAGGCCACCCTGCAGGGGCTGGGCCTGGCGAAGGCCCCCGTGGGGGCCGGCGTGGCCGCGGCCGCCGCGGCCCTGAACGGCTGACGGGGACGGGGGACCAGAGGAGCGAAGCCAGGATCTGCGCCCAGCGGACGGCCGTGGGCCAGGTCCTGGACCAGGGGGCGGCGGCCAGGACCACCCCCACGGTGGGGGCAGCCGCCCTCGCCGGCGCTGCGGCGGCCGCCAGGCCCTGACGGGGCCGGGGGCAGGCGGGGGCATCACAATGGCCAGTGCTAGGTTGACAATGATTCAACGAATCGGTCGGCGCCACTCTGCTGCGCCACCTGCTGCACCACGAAGACAGCTCCCGTTCCACGGTTGATCACCACCATCAGCTTGTCTGAATAGAGCGTTCTTCCCTTCTGCGGATGTAATTCAGTGGTAGAATGTCAGCTTCCCAAGCTGAACGTCGCCGGTTCGAGCCCGGTCATCCGCTTGCCCCTTCGATTCCGGATCCTCGGCTGAGGCCCGCTCGGCCTTGGCAACAGGTCTGAGCGGAGCCCCTGGGTCCGATTCAGGCTGTCTGGAGCCACTGGCGCCCCAGCTGATCGGCGGCCCGCATCGCATCCGCCACGCTGGCGGCGTCCACGGGGAACACCTCCAGGTGTGAACTCTCGCCGGCGGCGGTGGCCCGCACCGCAATGGCCCGCAGCAGGGCGGCATCGTCGGCGTCGACGCCCACCTGGGCCAGGGTCACCGGCAGGCCGATGCGCTGCTGAAACGCCAGCACCCGGTCGATCTCCTCCTGGGGCCGCCCCTCCAGCACCAGCTGGGTCAGCAGCCCGAAGGCCACCTTCTCGCCATGCAGGTAGGCGTGGCTGCCGGGGGCCACGGTGATGCCGTTGTGCACCGCGTGGGCCACGCAGACACCGGCATTCTCGAAGCCCAGCCCCGAGAGCAGGGTGTTGGCCTCCACGACCCGCTCCAGGGCCGGCGTCACCACCTGGGCGTCGACGGCGGCGCAGGCGGCGGCGGCATCGGCCATCAGGATCTCGAAGCAGAGCCTGGCCAGGGCCATCACCGTGGCGGTGTGGAAGCCGCCGTTGGGGTGGGCCTGGGCCGCCTCCTGCACGCTGCGGGCCTCGAACCAGGTGGCCAGGGCGTCGCCGATGCCGGCCACCAGCTGGCGCTTCGGGGCCCGGGCGATCACGGCGGTGTCCACCAGCACCAGCAGCGGGTGGCGGGCGTAGAAGCGCAGCTGCTCGAAGCGGCCCTCGGCGCTGTAGAGCACCGAGAGGGCACTGCAGGGGGCGTCGTTGGAGGCCAGGGTGGGGGTGGAGATGGCTGGCACGCCCAGGTCCGCGGCGGCGCCGCGGGCGGCGTCGATGGTCTTGCCGCCTCCGGCCCCCAGCACCGCCACCACCCGCTGGCGGCGGCCCAGGGCCGTGAGGCGGGCGATCTCCGCGGCGGTGCACTCGCCGCCGAAGGGTTCCACCAGGGGCTCCAGGCCAGCCTCCGGCAGGGCCTGGCGCCAGGTGGCCTCCAGCTGGGTGCGGGCGTGGCCGGAGGCGACGATCAGCACCGGGCCCTGCAGGCCCAGGCGCTGCAGCTCCGCCCCCAGGCGGGCCGTGGCCCCCGGTCCCTGCACGTAGCGCTCGGGCCCGGCAAAGACGGCCAGGCGGGGAAGCCCATCGGAACCGTCCATCGGGGTGCCCTGCATCTCACCCCGTCCTAGCCAGGGCCGCCGGCGGCCGCTCCAGGCCCTCAGCCCCTGGGCTTGATCACCTGCAGCACCTGGGGACCCAGGCTGCCGGCGCGGCGCTCGCAGTCCAGGGCCAGCAGAATCTGGCGGGCCGAGGCCTCGATCTCGCCGCGGGCCGCCGCCCGCTGGGCCTCGGCCTCGTGGGCGGCGGCCCGGTGGATCAGGTCGTGGCGCTGGGGGCCAGGGGCGCTCTGCGGGCCCTCCGGCGCGCTGGCGGCTGGCGCGGCGCGCCGCCGGGATGCCAGCGGCGACGGAATCGTCTCCTGCATCAACGGATCCGCCAGTTCAAACAGTCAGTGCTGCCTGCAAACTAACGCGCCGTTGAAATGCGCAGCGGAGCGCACAGCAGGAATGACGGAATGCACACCGATTCAGGTGCCGGGTTCTTCCCGATTGCCACCCAGGGCCGCAATCTGGGCCCGCAGCTGCTCGGAGCGCTGCTGATCGCCACGGGTCACGGCCACCGCCAGGGCGAACTCCAGCTTCTCCAGCTGGTGGTCGCCCTCGGCGTAGGAGCGGCAGGCGGCGCCGGAGCGGACGCCCCCAGGCTGCGGCGGGTGCTGGACGGGGCGCTGGGTACCGAAGCCGGGGCTGTTGAAGCTGGCCATGGTTCGCTTTCTTCCCATTGTGGCACCGCCCGCGGGGGTCAGGCGGCCAGGGGGAGGGCGTCGTCGGCATCCGCGGATCGATCCTGGGCGCCAGGCTCCGCGCCAGCGGCGGCGGCGTCCGGTTCCGACTCGGCCAGCAGGGCCCGGCAGTCGGCGAGCAGCAGCTCCACGCTCTCCAGGGAGCGCAGCTCGGCCGGATCCGGCTGCACCGGCGCCGCCACGGCCTCCAGCTGCAGCTGCAGCACCGCCAGGCGCTGCTCGAGCTTCACCAGCCGCTGGGACAGGGCGGCGACGGTCTGGGCCAGGTCCTCCGTGCTGCGGGTGATGCGGAAGGAAACCGATTCGGGGCTCATCGGATCACGGCGGTAGCGCTGATCACACCACAGAACCGTTCCCGACTCAAGCCTTCTCCCAGACTGGACGCCCCCTCCGCCTGGCGGCCGATGCCCCCCCCGCTGAATTTGCTGGCCTACCTGCTGGCGGGCCTGGGGGGCGGGCTGCTGGCCCTGCGCACCGGCATCCCGGCCGCGCCCCTGGCCGGGGCCCTGCTCGGGGCAGGCCTGGTGAGCATGAGCGGGCGCCTGGAGACGGCCCAGTGGCCCCCGGGCACCCGCACCCTGCTGGAGATCGGCATCGGCACGGTGATCGGCACCGGCCTCACCGGCACCGCCCTGGCGGAACTGCGGCAGCTGTGGCGGCCCGCCCTGCTGATCACCGTGGCCCTGGTGGCCACGGGCCTGGTGGTGGGCCTCTGGTGCAGCCGCCTGCTGGGCATCGACCCGGTGGTGGCCCTGCTGGGGGCCGCACCGGGGGGCATCAGCGGCATGAGCCTGGTGGGGGCGGAGTTCGGCGTGGGGGCGGCGGTGGCGACCCTCCACGCCGTGCGGCTGATCACGGTGCTGCTGGTGCTGCCGCTGACGGTGCGTCTGGTGCTGTCGCTGCAGGGGTCCCAGTCGGGTTAACCGGCCCTGGACAGAGCCGGCGCCCTGGATACGGTGGGCCACTTCCCCCCTTCCCCACCGGCCCCCGAGCCGCTGCCCCCATGGCCCAGCCCGCCATCCGCCGCGCCCTCGCCGCCCTGCTGCCCGCCGGTCTGGGCGCCGTGGCCGCGGCCCTGCCGCTGCTGCCCGCGGCGGCCGGCCCCGCCGACACGCCCGGCGGCAAGGGTGCCCAGGTGTACTGCTTCATGCGCGGCGCCGGCAACAACCACGCGGTGAGCTGGAGCGCCGCCTACGCCCTGATCAAGCGCCAGAGCGACAGCCTGTTCAAGACCTCGCCGGAACATGCCGCCGTGATGATCACCGAATCGGTGGTGCAGAACCCCGGCACCTTCCCGGACTGCGGCCGCTTCCTCGGCAGCCTCTACGAGCGGGACGCCACGGCGGACGCACCGGCCCCCGCCGGCCAGGGCGCCGGGCCCACGCCGATCCCCAGCACGGGCGTCACCCGCAGCGATCGCTACAACTACTGAGGTGCCGGCCCGATCCCCCCGGCCCCTGCGGCGCCATCTCCGGCCTGTCGCCCCCCTAGTGCTGCTGGCGGGCGCCCTCGGGGCCCTGCTCAGCGGCTGCAGCGCACCGGCTGCACCGCCGGAGCCCCAGGCGAAGGGGCCGGCCCTGGACGACTGCCTGCGGGAGGTGCCCGCCGACGGCCTGCAGGCGGCCCTGCGGCGCTGCGATGCGGTGGTGGCGGCCTTCCCCCGCGAGCCCCAGCCCCGCAACGAGCGCGCCCTGCTGCAGGCCCTGGCGGGGCGCCGGACGGCCGCCTGCCGCGACAGCGCCGCCGCCGAGGCCCTGCTGCGCCAGGCCCCGGCCGAGCGCCGCGGCGATCCCCAGCTGGCGGAGGAGATCCGCATCCGCGCTGCCAGCTGCCGCAGCTGAGGCCGGGCCCCGTCGGCCGGACCGGCTCACCACTCGGCCAGCAGCTGGCGCACCATCTGCGGGAAGGCCTGGCGCCGCAGGGCGCTGGAGCGCCGCTGCAACAGCAGCTCGATGCGCGCGGCCTTGCTGGCGATCAGGCCGTCCACCAGCTGGTCGGCGATCCCCAGCTGCAGCCAGTGGCACTGCAGCGGCCCGCCCATGCCGATGCGGTGGCAGCGGTCCTCGGCCTGCTCGGCGTCGCCGGGGGTCCAGGGGCGCTCCAGCAACAGCACGTGGCGGGCCCGGTGCAGGGTGAGGCCGAGGCCCCCCACGCCGAAGGTGCTGATCAGCAGCGGGTCGTCGCCGGCCTGGAAGCGCTCGATGCGCCCCTGGCGCTCCGCCGGCCGCACCCGGCCCGTCAGCAGCCCGCCCCCCAGCCGGGCATGCAGCAGCTCGGCGGGGGCCACGAAGGCGCTGAACACCAGCACCGCCTCGCCCCGCCCCAGCAGCTGCCGCACCAGGTGGGTGGCGGCCGGCAGCTTGTACTCGGCGGCGATCTGGCGCAGGGCCGTGAACACGGCCAGGGCCTCGGCGTCGCGCCGCACCAGGCCGGCGGCGGCCCGGCGGCGGTAGTCCTCCACCACCTGGTCGAGGCGGTGCTGGAAGCCCTGGCCCTCGGCGGCGGTCAGGGTCACCGGGTGGTGGAGCCGCTGCTTGGGGGGCAGGTCGAGGCAGTCGTGCTTGCGGCGGTGCAGCAGCAGCGGCCGGGTGAGCCGCTGCAGCTCCTCCAGGCCGGTGGCCCCCAGGGCCTGCCAGTGGCGCCGGCCGCCGGGGCCCTCGCGCCAGTGGCCCTGGCAGTAGCGCTCCTCGTAGGCGCGCTGGTCGGCGGCGAGGGGGTGGCCGATGGCGGCGAGCAGGGGGAACAGCTGCACCGGCCGGCCGTTCTTCATCGGCGTGCCGGTGAGCAGCCAGCAGGCCCGCAGGCGCGGATGGCGGGCCAGCCGCAGCAGGGCCCGGGTGCGGGCGGCCCCCAGGGTCTGGGCATAGTGGGCCTCATCGACGATCAGCACGGTGCCGGCGGGGGGCAGCTCGGCTGGCAGACGGGCCCAGCTGAGCAGGTGGAGGCTCAGCTGCAGGGCCGCGGCCTCCTGAAGCCAATGGCCGTGCAGCCCGGCGGGGGCCACCACCGCGATCTGCCCACCGCTGGCGCGGGCCAGGGTGCGGGCCGCCACCAGGGCGGTGAGGGTCTTGCCCAGGCCCATGGCATCGGCCAGCACCGCACCGCGGCGGGCCAGCAGCCAGCGCACCCCCGAGCGCTGATGGGCGAACAGGCGCCGACCATCCGGCAGCGGCGCCAGCAGGTCCGCCTCGGCCACCAGCTGCCGGTGCGGCGGCAGGGGCGGCAGCGGCTGGCGCAGCCAGGCCAGCCACTGGGCCAGCTCGGGATCGATCGGGAAGCGATGGGCAAAGCGCCGCTCCAGCTCGGCGGCGGCCTCGAGGGGAAAGGCCCAGCAGCGCTGGCGCGGCAGCCACTGGCCCCGGGGCCGCACGGCCCGCAGCTGGGCCTGGGTGACGGCGTCGAAGGGGGTGAGCACCTCGATGCAGCCGGCGGAGCCCAGGCGCATCAGGCAGCGGAGCGGGGCGGCTGGCCCGGGCGGGCTGGTGGTGCGGGCCACGGGAGAGGGCGGAGCCAGGGGAGCGCAACGGCGGGCCGCTGCCATCCAGCCCCGAGGGGCAATGTAGGCGCTGGATCAGCGGGGGCCAGGCCGACCCGGAAGCCGTCCTGCGGAGCTGCGGAACGGCATCCTTCGACACATTGACAACCCAGCCACTGGGGGCAGACTTTCCAGAACCGACAGGATCGGATGCACGCCAGGGATGCGGTTTTCCTTGAGGATCTGTGCCCCAAACTTCGTGTTCGCCGCTGGAGACAATCCCTCCACACATTCACCGATCAACGTTGCATCTACTGCGGCGAACCCTCCGAATCCATTGACCACGTGCTGCCCCGCAGCCGCGGCGGCCTGAGCGTCACGGAGAACTGCGTGCCCGCTTGCCTGGCCTGCAACGGTCAGAAGAGCGACACCGACGCCTTCGACTGGTACCGGCGCCAGCGCTTCTACGACCCCCGCCGCGCCATGGCGATCCGCGCCTGGATGGACGGTGACCTGCGCCTGGCCCTGCGGCTGCTGCAGTGGGCCAGCCCCCAGGCCGGTGCCGAGGTCCGCGGGGACGGCGCGCGGGAGCCCGACCGCCGCACCGGAGGCCGGGCTGCCGGGGGCCGTGCTGCCGGGGGCCGCGGCGCCGACAACGGCCCCGACTGGGCGCTCCAGGCCGCCTGAGGGCCTCCGCCTCACCAGACCCGGCAGGCGGCCTGGCCGTTGTGGCGCTCGCAGATGGCGGCCTGGGCCGCCGGCTGCTCCGGCGCCAGCAGGGCCGCCGCCAGCAGCAGGGCCGCCACGGACCAGGCCAGGGGCCAGGCGCCCGCCGCCGCGGGGGTGGCGCCAGGGGCACGGCCGGCGCCGGAGTGCCGGCCACCCCCGCCGGCGCCCCAGGGGCGGGCGAGGCGGGAGCCGGCGCCCCGGCGCCGCAGACGGGGAGTAGAGAGACAGGACGCGGTCATCGGTCGGGATCGCACTGTGATACATCTGTACTCATGGCATCCTGGGCTGTCAACCCGGCCGCGGCACCGGTCCCTGCGGAGGCCGCGGCTTTCCCCCCGGACGCCGGCGTGCTGGTGCTCGGCGGCGGCTACACGGGCCGGCGCTTCGCCGCCGCCCTGGCGCCCCTGGGGGTCCGGCTCACCCTCACGCACCGGGATCCAACGCCGCCCGAGCCGGAGGCCCCCGGCCGCCGCTGGCTGCGCTTCGATCCGGCCGCCGACGCCCTGCCCACGGCCCACCAGCTGGCGGGCACCAGCCATGTGCTGGTGACGATCCCCCCCGATGGGGACGGCCGCGATCCCGCCCTGGAGGCCCTGGGCCCGGTGCTGCGGCAGCTGCCGCTCCAGTGGCTGGGCTACCTCTCCACCACCGGCGTCTACGGCGATCTGGGGGGGGCCTGGGCCGATGAGGCCACCCCGCCGAACCCGGGCCTGGGGCGCAGCCGGGCCCGACTGGCCTGCGAGCGGGCCTGGCTGGAGAGCGGCCTGCCGGTGCAGAGCTTCCGGCTGCCGGCCATCTACGGCCCCGGCCGCTGCCCCTTCCAGGGCCTGCGGGCGGGCACCGCCCGCCTGGTGCACAAGCCGGGCCAGGCGTTCTGCCGCATCCACGTGGACGACATCGTCGGGGCCCTGCTGCACTGCCTGGCCCTGCCGCCCGGGCGGCGGCCCACCGTGGTGAACGTCAGTGACGACGCCCCCTGCCCCTCCAGCGAGACCCTGGGCTACGCCGCCCACCTGCTGGGCTGCCCGCTGCCGCCGCTGCAGCGCTACGCGGATGTGGCCCCCGCCATGGGGGCGATGGCCCTGAGCTTCTGGTCCGAGAACCGGCGGGTCAGCAACCGGCTGCTCTGCCAGGAACTCGGCTACCGGCTGCGCTACCCCAGCTACCGGGAGGGCTTCTGGGCCTGCCTGGCGGAGGAGGGGCCGGCGGCCCCGGCCTAGGGGCGGGGGGCCGGGGCCGGCGGACGGCCGGGATCCGGTACAACGGGCACACCGGCGTCGCGGAGCAGCCGGTCCCAGCGCAGCTCCACCCAGCCGTGGCGCACGCCGCTCACCAGGGCAAACAGCAGGCCACCGAGAAGCAACCAGCGCAGCATGGACCCACCGCCGACCAGTGCCGACGCTAAGCAGGGGCGCATCGCCCTCAGCCTGGGGGACCCCGCCGGCATCGGCGCGGAGGTGACCCTCAAGGCCCTGGCGGGGCTGGCGGACCGCGGCGGCCGGGGCGCCTGGACCGGCAGCGCCGGGCCGCTGCTGGTGGGCTGCCGCCGCTGGCTGGAGGCGAGCTACCAGCGCCTGAGGGCCGTTGCCGGGGAACCGCTGCTGGACCCGGCGGAGCTGGAGGTCCTCGACCTGCCCCTGGAGGCGCCGCTGGCGCCGGGGTCGGGGGATGCCGCCAGCGGGGCGGCCAGCTTCGCCTGGCTGACGGCCGCCACGGAGCTGGTGCAGCAGGGCCGCTGCCGCTCCCTGGTGACGGCCCCGATCGCCAAGCACGCCTGGCACGCCGCCGGCCACCCCTACCCCGGCCAGACGGAGCGGCTGGCGGAGCTGGCCGGGGTGGCGGAGGCCTCGATGCTGTTCACCGCCCGCTCCCCCCACGGCGGCTGGCGGCTGAACACCCTGCTGGCCACCACCCACATCCCCCTGGCGGCCGTGCCCACCGCCCTCACGGCCGAGCGGCTGGAGGCCAAGCTGGCGGTGCTGCTGGCCTTCTGCCGGCGCTTCCGGCCCAGGCCGCAGCTGGCGGTGGCGGGGCTCAACCCCCACGCCGGCGAGGCGGGCCAGCTGGGCCGGGAGGAGCAGGAGTGGCTGATCCCGCTGCTGGAGCGCTGGCGGGCGGAACACCCCGAGGCCACCCTGCTGGGCCCGCTGCCGCCCGACACCTGCTGGCTGGAGGCCGGGGCGGCCTGGGGGGGCGGAGCATCCGCAGGGGCCGCCGACGGCTACCTGGCGCTGTACCACGACCAGGGCCTGATCCCGGTGAAGCTGCTGGCCTTCGACCAGGCGGTGAACACCAGCCTGGGGCTGCCGTTCCTGCGCACCTCGCCGGACCACGGCACGGGCTTCGCCATCGCCGGCCGCGGCATCGCCCGGGGGGCCAGCATGGCGGCGGCCCTGGAGACGGCCCGGGAGCTGGGCTGAGCCCAGGCGCGCCGGAGGGGATCAGCCGGGCTTGACGCGCATCAGCACCTGGCCGAACTCCACCGGCGTGCCGTTCTCCACCAGGATCTCCACCACCTCGCCGCTCACCTCGCTCTCCAGCTCGTTCATCAGCTTCATCGCCTCGAGGATGCACACCGTCTGGCCGACGGCGATGCGGGCGCCCAGCTCCACGAACGAGGGCTCCCCCGGCGCCGGGGAGCGGTAGAAGGTGGCCACCATCGGGGCGGTGATCTCCACCAGGTCGCCGCGGACGGCCGGGGCGGCGGGCGGAGCCGGCGAGGGGGCCGCGGCCAGGGCCGGGGCGGCGGCCACGGCGGGGGCGGCCGCCTGCATCACCACCTGGGGCTGGGCGCCGGGCAGGTTGCGGCGGAGCTCCAGGCGGAAGTCATCCCCCTCCAGCTTGAGCTCCTGGATGTCGCTCTCACCCAGGAGGGTGATCAGCTCCCGCAGTTGGTTGTGGTCAAGCTGCATGGCGAATCAGTTCTCGCGGCCGAGGTAGCTGTCGGTGCGGGTGTCGATCTTGATCTTCTCGCCGATCGAGAGGAACAGGGGCACCATCACCTGGGCTCCGGTTTCCACAATGGCGGGCTTGGTGCCGCCGGTGGCGGTGTCCCCCTTGACGCCGGGGTCGGTTTGGGTGATCTCCAGCACCACGGAGTTGGGCAGTTCCACCTCGAGGGGCTTGCCGTTCCAGTAGACGACGCTGACCTCCATGCCCTCCTTCAGATACTTGCGCTGGTCGCCGATCTGCTTGGCGCTCAGGCGCGTCTCCTCGTAGGAGGCCATGTCCATGAACACATAGTCATCACCCTCCATATACGTGTGCTGGAGGGTCGCCTTGTCGAGCTGGGCCTGGGGCACGGTCTCGCCGGCCCGGAAGGTCTTCTCCACGACGTTGCCGCTCTGCACGGCCTTGAGCTTGGTGCGCACGAAGGCCGATCCCTTGCCGGGCTTCACGTGCAGGAATTCGACGACGCGCCAGACCTGGCCGTCGAGCTCGATCGTGGTGCCGGTACGAAAATCGTTGCTCGAGATCATTCCGGCAGGACGGGATCGCCGGATTGTACGGCTGTGCCAGAGTCCAGACAGAGACAGGGGCGGACCATGGATCGCAGGCAGGCGGCGGCGGTGGCCTCGGCCAGAGCGGCCCGCGGGGCGTCCGGAACCGCCCACACTGTGCCCCGGCGCACAGCGGTGCTGGGCTGGGCCCTGGCGCTCTGCCTGCTGCTGGTGCCGCTGCTGGCGGCCCCGCCCGCCCGGGCGGCCCTGCCCCCCGGCAACGCGGTGACCGATCCGGCCGCGATCCTGCGGGATGCCCTGCCGATCCAGGCCAGGGACCTGCAGGAGCTGCAGCACCGCCTGGAGAGCACCAGCGACGACCTGAGGGCCAAGCGCTGGACGGCCCTGGCCGGCACGGTGCGCCGCAGCCAGACCCTGCTGACCAGCCGCCGCGAGGCGATCCTGCAGGACCTGCCGGAGGCCAGCCGGGACCAGGGCGCGCGCCTGCTGGAGCAGCTGCAGGCCCAGCTCCAGACCCTGGCCGGCTCCAGCGAGCGGGCCGACCGCGACGCCTTCCTGGCGGATCGCCGCAGCGCCCTGACCACAGTCGGCGACCTGGAGGCGCTGCTGGTGGGCGCCTTCCCCTATGCGATCCCGGCCGAGTTCGCGGCCCTGCCGCGGCTGCTGGGCCGGGCCACCGTGGCGATCGAGACCAGCAAGGGCACCCTCACCGCCGTGGTGGACGGCTACAACGCCCCCCTGACCGCCGGGGCCTTCGTGGATCTGGTGCAGCGGGGCTTCTACGACCAGCTGCCCTTCACCCGCGCCGAGGACTTCTACGTGCTCCAGACCGGCGACCCCGTGGGGCCCGCCGAGGGCTACATCGACCCCGCCACCAAGGCCGAGCGGACGGTGCCCCTGGAGATCCGGGTGCCCGGCCAGGACGCTCCCTACTACAACCGCACCTTCGAGGAGCTGGGCCTGTTCAAGGCCACGCCGGTGCTGCCCTTCGCCACCCTGGGCACCCTGGGATGGGCCCACTCCGACGCGGCCCCGGACGACGGCTCCTCGCAATTCTTCTTCTTCCTTTACGAAGCCGAGCTCACCCCCGCCGGCCTGAACCTGGTGGATGGCCGCTACGCCGCCTTCGGCTACGTGGTGGACGGCTTTGACGTGCTGGAGGAGCTGGGGGTGGACGACAGGATCCTGCGGGCCCGGGTGGTGGACGGCGCGGAGAACCTCCGGGCCCACGCCTGAGGGGGGCCGGCCAGCGGATCCAGCAGCCGTGGAGCAGCCCCTGCAAGGGCCGGTGGAGCGCCTGGCCGACCTGGGCGAGTGGGAGCTGCTGCGCCGACTGGCCCGCTACGCCCCCCCCGGCCAGTTCGACGACGATGCCGCCGTGATCCCCGCCGGCCAGGACCCAGCCCAGGGGGGCGAGGCCGGCGGGGGCCAGGGCGACCTGGTGGTGAACACCGACGTGCTGGTGGAGGGCCTCCACTTCAGCGACGCCACCATGGGCCCGGTGGACCTGGGCTGGCGGGCCAGCGCCGCCAACCTCTCGGACCTGGCGGCCATGGGCTGCCGCCAGGTGGTGGGTCTGACGGTGGGACTGGTGGCGCCGGCCCAGACGCCCTGGCCCTGGGTGGCCGGGGTCTACGACGGCCTGCGGGAGAGCCTGGTGTGCTACGGGGGGCAGCTGCTGGGCGGTGACTGCAGCGGCGGCGGCCAGCGGCTGCTGGCCGTCACGGCCCTGGGCCGGCTGGGGCAGGGTCCGATCCGGCGACGCGACGGCCGTCCGGGGGACTGGCTGGTGAGCACGGGCCCCCATGGCCTCAGCCGCCTGGGTCTGGCGCTGCTGCTGGGGGAGCTGGAGGGGGCCGCCGCCGGGCTGACGGCGGCCGACTGCCGGCGGGCGATCGCGGCCCACCGCCGCCCCCGGCCCCGCTTCGACGCCGTGGCGGTCCTGGCGGCCAGCCAGCCGGCGGGACAGCCCTGGCGGGTGGGCGGCACCGACAGCAGCGACGGCCTGGCCGCCGCCGCCGTGGCCATCGCCCGGGCCAGCGGCTGCCGGGCCCGGCTGGGGCGGCGGCGTCTGCCCCTGCCCCCGCCCCTGGCGGGCCTGCCCCGCGGCGAGGCCTGGTGCCTGGGGGGCGGCGAGGACTTCGAGCTGGTGCTGGCCCTGGCCCCCAGCTGGGCCGCGGCCCTGGTGGCGGCCCTGCCCGGGGCCCAGGGGATCGGCGAGCTGGTGGCCGGGCCCGCCGCGGGGAGCGAGCCCTGGCTGGCCTGGGCTGACAGCGACGAGCCCCTGCCGGCGGGCATCGCCGGCTTCTGCCACTTCCAGCCATGACAAAGCCGCCCCGGGGGGCGGCCAAGGGGTGTCAGATCCGGGGCGGGAGGCTCACGTCCAGTGGCGGGCGACCACTTCGGCCAGGTCCACCACGCGCTGGCTGTAGCCCCACTCGTTGTCGTACCAGGCGATCACCTTCACCATGTTGTCGCCCATCACCAGGGTGAGGTCGGAGTCGACGATGGTGGACTCATCGGTGCCGGCGTGGTCGCTGGAGACCAGGGGCAGGTCGGAGTACTTGATGATCCCCTTCATGGCGCCCTCGGAGGCGGCCTTGAGGGCGGCGTTCACCTCCTCACGGCTGGTGGAGCGGCTCACCTCCAGCACCAGGTCCACCACCGACACGTTGGGGGTGGGGACGCGCAGGGCGATGCCGTTGAGCTTGCCCTTCATCGGCGGATACACCAGGGCCACGGCCTTGGCGGCGCCGGTGCTGGTGGGCACGATGTTGATGGCGGCGGCACGGGCGCGGCGCAGGTCCCGGTGGGAGGCGTCGAGGATGCGCTGGTCACCCGTGTAGCTGTGGGTGGTGGTCATCGTGCCCTTGACGATGCCGAAGGTCTGATCGAGCACCTTGACGATCGGCGCCAGGCAGTTGGTGGTGCAACTGGCGTTGCTGACGATGTCGAACTCCCCGTGGCGGTAGTCGCCATCGTTGACGCCCACCACGAAGGTGCCGATGCCATCGCCCTTGCCGGGGGCCGTGATCAGCACCTTCTTGGCACCGGCCTGGATGTGCTTGCCGGCTCCTTCCCTGTCAATGAAGACGCCGGTGGCCTCGATCACCAGGTCCACGCCCCACTCCTTCCAGGGCAGGTTGAGGGGATTGCGGTCGGAGAAGCACTTGATCGCCCTGCCGTTGACGACGATCGTGTCCTCGGTGGCGGACACCTCGGCGTCGCGGATGCGGCCCAGCATCGAGTCGTACTGGAGCAGATGCGCGTTGGTGCGGGGATCGGAGGTGTCGTTGAGACCCACCACCTCAATGCCGGTGTTGGCCCCACGGCTCAGCCAGCAGCGCATGAAGTTGCGACCAATCCGGCCGAATCCATTGATCGCAACGCGCAGGGTCATTGGCGGTAAGCGGTGAAAGCCGCTAGGAAAGGGAGATTTGGGTGCCGATCATACAGAAATAGGCTGAAGGCCCCCGGCGGACGGTCCCACGGGGGGCCCCGCCGAGGCGACAAGCCGGACATCCCGGCTTAGCGTCGACCCGACTTGGAGACGCCCTTGGCCCTGACGCTCGATCGCCACCAGCCCCTCCACTTCATCGGAGTCGGTGGCATCGGCATGTCGGCCCTGGCGGGGATCCTGGCGGACCGGGGCTTTGCGGTGACGGGCTCCGACCCCCGGGACAACACGGTGCTGCAGGATCTGCGCGGCCGCGGCGTGCGGGTGTTCCGCGAGCAGAGCGCCGCCACGATCGCCGCCATCCGCAGCGGCACCTCCCGGCCGCCCCTGGTGGTGGTGAGCTCCGCCGTGCCCGAGACCAACCCCGAGCTGGGCGAAGCCCGCCGGGTGGGCCTGGAGGTGTGGCACCGCTCCGACCTGCTCGGCGCCCTGATCGCCGCCCAGCCCTCGATCGCCGTGGCCGGCAGCCACGGCAAGACCACCACCAGCACCCTGGTGGCCAGCCTGCTGCACGCCTGCGGCCAGGACCCCACCGCCGTGATCGGCGGCATCGTGCCGGCCTTCGCCAGCAACGGCCGCAGCGGCCAGGGCCCGCTGCTGGTGGCGGAGGCCGACGAATCGGACGGATCCCTGGTGAAGTTCGCCGCCGCCCTGGGGGTGATCACCAACCTGGAGCTCGACCACACCGACCACTACCCGGACCTGCAGGCGCTGATCGCCACCCTGCAGCGCTTCGCCCGGGGCTGCGGCCATCTGCTGGCCAACCGCGACTGCCCGGTGCTGCGGGAGCATTTCCAGGCCGACAGCTGGTGGTCCACCAGCGCCGTGGAGGGCACGGCCTATGCGGCCATCCCCCTGGAGCTCCAGGGGGACAGCACCCGCGCCCGCTTCTACGAGAACGGTCAGCCGGTGGGCGAGTTCCACCTGCCCCTGCCCGGGCTGCACAACCTCAGCAACGCCACCGCCGCCCTCGCCGCCTGCCGGCTGCAGGGCCTGTCCTTCGCCGAGCTGCGCCAGGCGATCGAATCCCTGCAGGCCCCGGGCCGGCGCTTCGACTACCGGGGCAGCTGGCACGGCCGCCTGGTGGTGGACGACTACGCCCACCACCCCAGCGAGGTGGACGCCACCCTGGCCCTGGCCCGGCTGATGGTGACCAGTGGCCGCAGCCCGCTGCCGGCCTGTCCCCGACGGGTGCTGGCGGTGTTCCAGCCCCACCGCTACAGCCGCACCGCCGAGTTCCTCGGCCCCTTCGCCCAGGCCCTCAGCCAGGCCGATGCGGTGCTGCTGGCGCCGCTCTACGCCGCCGGGGAGACGCCGATCGCCGGCATCTCCAGCGCCGCCCTCGCCACCGAGATCCACCGGCTGCGGCCGGAGCTGGCGGTGGCGGTGAGCGCCAGCCTCGACGATCTGGCCCTGGCCGTGGCTGAGCACAGCCAGCCGGGGGACCTGGTGCTGGCCATGGGCGCTGGTGACGTCAACGGGCTCTGGGGCCGGCTGGAGCCGCTGGACAGCCCCGACCTGCCCCTGCCGCTGGCGGCCTGAGCCATGGCGGCGCAGGTGGAGCCGCAGGGGCTGCGCCGGGCCGTGGGCCTGGCGGACTACACCACCTGGAAGGTGGGGGGCCCCGCCGACTGGTTCGCCGAGCCCGAGGACCTGGAGCAGCTGCGGGCGCTGCTGGCCTGGGCCCGGCGCGGGGGGCTGGAGCTGCGGGTGATCGGCGCCGGCTCCAACCTGCTGGTGAGCGACGCCGGCCTGGCGGGCCTCACCCTCTGCCAGCGCCGCCTGCAGGGCAGCCAGGTGGATGCCGCCAGCGGCCTGGTGGAGGCCCTGGCGGGGGAGCCGATCCCCAGCCTGGCGCGGCGGGCGGCGCGGGCGGGGCTGGCGGGGCTGGAGTGGTCGGTGGGGATCCCGGGCACGGTGGGCGGCGCCGTGGTGATGAACGCCGGTGCCCAGGGCGGCTGCACCGCCGAGCGGCTCGTGGATGCCACCCTGCTGGATCCGCAGCGGGGCGGCGAACCCTTCCGGCTCAGCGCCGCCGAGCTGGACTTCGCCTACCGCCACAGCCGGCTGCAACGGGAGCCGCTGGTGGTGCTCTCGGCCCGCTTCCAGCTGGAGAGCGGCCACGACCCGGCGGCCGTGGGCCGGCGCACCAGCGCCAACCTGCACAGCCGCACCAGCAGCCAGCCCTACCAGCAGCCCAGCTGCGGCAGCGTGTTCCGCAACCCCGAGCCCCGCAAGGCGGGCCAGCTGATCGAGGCCCTGGGCCTCAAGGGCCTGAGCCTGGGCGGGGCGCAGGTGTCGCCGATCCACGCCAACTTCATCGTCAACACCGGCGGCGCCAGGGCCGCCGAGATCGCCCAGCTGATCGCCCTGGTGCAGCGGCGGGTGGCGGAGACCCACGGCATCGCCCTGCACCCCGAGGTGCAGCGGCTGGGGCGCTTCGAGGATCCGGGGCAGGGGCCGGAGGCGGGTCTGGAGGCGGCCGGGACCAGGGCTTAGCCTGGCCCGAACTCACCCGCTCTCCGCGATGGCCGGCTTCGGACTCCCCAACTTCGGCCAGCTCACCGAGGCGTTCCGCAAGGCCCAGCAGATCCAGCAGGACGCCGCCAAGCTCCAGGATGAGCTCGACGCCATGGAGCTGGAGGGCCAGAGCGGCTGCGGCCGCGCCAGCGTCTGGCTGTCCGGCAACCAGCAGCCCCTGAAGGTGCGCATCGCCCCGGAGCTGGCCGCCGAGGGTGCCGCCGCCACCGAGGCCGCCACCCTGGAGGCCCTCAAGGCCGCCTACGACACCTCCACCGCCACCATGAAGGAGCGCATGGAGGAACTGACCGGCGGCCTCAACCTCAACCTGCCCGGCATCGGCGGCTGAGGACGTGCCCCCGGGGCCCCGGCGGCCCCCCGGCAGCCCCTCAGTCCGGCTCGGGCTGGTCCTGGCGCAGGCGGCGGCGGGAGGGCTGGCGCAGGCGCTGGTCCAGGCGGGGCTCCGGGCTGCCGCCCCGCTGCCTGAGGCCTGGCTCCGGCGGCCGTTCCCGGGTGGCGCCCGCCTGCTGCAGGCAGGCCTCCAGGCACTGCAGGTAGAGGGGGTGGCGGTCCCAGTCGCTGCCGACGGCACAGCCAGGATCGCCGCGGTGCAGGCAGTTCTTGAAGCGGCAGGGGCCGGTCTGGAGCCGGCGGCGGATCTCCGGAAACAGGCCCGCCAGCTCCGCGGGGGCGGCGGGCAGGTCGGGCCGGTTGAAGCCGGGGGTGTCGGCCAGCAGGGCCCCCTCCGCCAGGGGGAACAGCTCCACGTGGCGGGTGGTGTGGCGGCCCCGCTGCAGCCGCCCCGAGACGCTGGCCACCCGCAGTTCCAGGTCGGGCACCAGGGCGTTGAGCAGGCTGCTCTTGCCCACCCCCGAGGGCCCGCACAGCACGGCGATGCCGGGGCTGCACAGCCGCCGGCGCAGGGCCTCGAGGCCCTCCCCCCGCCGCGACGACACCAGCAGGGGGCCGTAGCCCCAGCCGCGGAGCCGGGCACGCCAGTGCTCCGCCTGGTCTGCGGGCAGCAGGTCGGCCTTGGTGAGCACCAGCTCCACCGCCACGCCGCAGCGCTCGGCGGTGAGCAGGAAGCGGGTGAGCTGCAGGGGGTCGGGCTCCGGCTGGGCCAGGGCCATCACCACCACCACGCGGCTGCAGTTGGCCACGGCCGGGCGGGCCAGCAGGCTGGAGCGGGGGCCCAGGGCGGCCACGGCGCCCCGGGCGGCGGCCCAGTCGATCCCCTCCACCCGCACCCGGTCGCCGACGCAGATCTGCTGACCGGTCTTGCCGAGGCGGGTGCGGCGCACGCACAGCAGCTGGCCCACGCCGCCCGGTCCCGGCCGCTGCAGCTGCACCCGGCAGAAGTTGGCCTCCAGCGCCACCACCAGACCCGCCGCCCCCTGGAGCCCTGCCCCCGGCGGCTCTGCGGCCGGGGGCTCAGCCGCCATGGCGGCGGATCAGCAGGCGTACGGCGGCGGCATCCAGGGGCTGGCACTGCACGTGGTGACCGTCGCCCCGCAGGCCCTCGCTCACCATCTGCTCCGGTTCGCCCCGGTCCAGGTCCAGCTGCAGCCAGGCCCCCGGCGCCAGCTTCTCCAGGGCCAGGCGGCCCCGGATGAAGTTCACGGGGCAGGGGGTGCCGCGCAGGTCCAGGCAGGCGGCGGGCGTGGGGGAGGGGGGAGCCGGCGGTGAAGGGGTCACGGCGCTCAATCCCGGTGGCCGAACAGACCGCCGAACAGGCCGCTCTTGTGGGGGTGCCTGTGGCCCTTGGCGGTGTGGTGGCCCGCCAGCTGCTCCAGCAGCTCCCGCTCCTCGCCGTTGAGCTTGGTGGGCAGCTGCACCTTCACGGCGATCTGGTGGTTGCCGCGGGCCACCGGGTTGCCCAGCCTGGGCACGCCCTTGCCCGCCAGGGTGAGGATGGCGCCGGGCTGGGTGCCGGCCGGGATCTCCAGCTTCTCGGGGCCGTCCACCGTCTCCACCTCGATGGTGTCGCCGAGGATCGCCTGCAGGTAGTTGACCGCCACCTCCGAGTGGATGGTGGTGCCGTCACGCCGCAGGCTGGGGTGGGCCTGCACCGAGAGGAACACGTAGAGGTCGCCGGCCGGGCCGCCCCGCTGACCGGCATTGCCCTCGCCGGCCACCCGCAGCCGCGTGCCGGAATCGACGCCGGCGGGAATGTTGAGCCGCAGCTTCTTGCGCACCTGCTGCAGGCCCTGGCCGCCGCAGGCACCGCAGGGGTCGGCGATCACCTGGCCGGTGCCCTCACAGGTGGGGCAGGCCGCCACCTGGGTGAAGCTGCCGAAGGGGGTGCGGGTGGCGCGGCGCACCTGGCCGGCACCGCCGCAGGTGCCGCAGGTGGTGGGGCCGCTGCCGGCCTTGGAGCCGGAGCCGCTGCAGGTGCTGCAGGTCTCCAGGTGGCGCACCTGCACCTCCTTCTCCTGGCCGAAGATCGCCTCGCTGAAGCTGATGGTCAGGTCGAGGCGCAGGTCATCGCCCTGGCGGGGGCCGCGGCGCCGGGCGCCGCCGGCCGCTCCGGCGGCGCCGCCGAAGCCGCTGAAGAAGGTCTCGAACAGGTCGGCGAAGCCGCCCATGTCGCCCATGTCGGGCACGCCGCCGCCGCCGCCCAGACCCGCCTCGCCGAACTGGTCGTAGCGGGCGCGGGTCTGGGGATCGCTCAGCACCTCATAGGCGCGGCCGATGTCCTTGAACCTGTCCTCGGCGCCGGCGTCCTTGTTGACGTCCGGGTGGTACTGGCGCGCCAGGCGGCGGTAGGCCCGCTTGAGGGTGTCGGCGTCGGCGTCGCGGCTGACCCCCAGCAGGTCGTAGTAGTCGGCCATCGATCAGTCCCCAGCCTGGGCGTCGCCCTGGTCGGAGCCCGGAGCCGCGGCGCCGCCCCCCTGGCCGGGGCCCATCGACACCTTGACCAGGGCGTGGCGCAGCACCCGGTCGTGGAGGCGGTAGCCCCGCTGCAGCTCGGCGATCACCACGTCCTCGGGGTGCTCGTCGCTGGACTCCCGCAGCACCGCCTCGTGCAGGTTGGGGTCGAAGGGCTCCCCCTCCACCCGCATCGGCGCCACCCCCAGCTGCTTGAACACGTCCACCAGCTGCTTGTAGAGGCCCTGGTAGCTGCCATGCAGGCTCTGGGCCTCCTCGTGCTGGGGGTTGAGCTGCTGGCGGGCCCGCTCAAAGTTGTCCACCACCGGCAGGATCTCGCTGAGGGTGGAGCAGGCGATCTGCAGCCGCAGGTCCTCCTGGTCGCGGCTCTGGCGCTTGCGGAAGTTGTCGAAGTCGGCGGCGATGCGCATGTACTGGCCCCGCAGGCCCTCGTTCTCGGCCTTGAGGGCCTCAAGGTCGGCCTCCAGCTGACGGACGCGCTCGCCGGCGGCGTCGAGGGCCGGCTCAGGGGCCCCGGCGGCGGGCTCGGTGGCCGTGGCCCCGAACGCGGGCGCGGCGCCGGACTCGGAGGGCGCGGGCTCCGCCGCAGGCGCCGGCGGGGTGGAGGCAGTGGCGGAATCCTGGGGGAAGGAGCTGGCGTCACCGCTCATTGCTGACTGAACCGGAGAACTGATCTAGACATGTTGGAGTCCAGGGGTTCCCCCCCACAAGCGGCGGAAGCCCGCACCTCCCCAGGGAGCTCGCCGGCGCTGACCCACTGCTGCCCAAGTGCCACACCCAGGTGCCAACCCAGGCGCCACCCCCAGGCCCCACCGCACGGCTGCCGCCATGACCCTCACCCCCTCCCGGCCGGTCCCGCAGGCCACCAGCCCCGTGCAGCAGCGGCTGGAGGTGGAGCTGCTGCTGGGGGAACGGGTGCTGACGGCCGTGGAGCTCAGCCAGGCGGGCATCAGCCGCTGGGCCTGGGCCCACACCCTGCCCCAGGAGCGCTGCCGGGAGCTGGGCTGTCTGCCGGTGCGCCAGGAGGGCAGGACCCTGGTGGTGGCCGTGCCGACCCACTGGGGCCTGGAGCAGCGGGCCCAGCTGAGCGAGCTGGCGACGGCCGCGGGGGTGGTGGTCGAGATGCGCCTGGCCCTGAAATCGGACATCGACACAATGCTGGCCCAGGAGAGCGCGCCGCCCGCCGGCGGCGCCCCGGCGGGGGCTGCTGCAGCCCCGGCGAGCGGCGGCGACCAGGCGGGCGCCGCTGCCCCCGCCGCCGCCGGCCCGGCGCCGGGCCAGCGCAAGCCGGGGCCACCGCCGAAGCGCCTGTCCCTGCTGGATGACATCAACCTCACCGGCAGCCTGCAGGAGGCGCCGGACGACACGGCGGCGGGGGAGGACCTGGAGGCCAGCGTCAGTGCCTCCAACTCCTCGCCCATCGTCAGCCTGGTGGACAAGATCCTGGTGCAGGCCCTCAGCACCGGCACCAGCGACATCCACGTGGAGCCCCAGGAGGACGGATTGATCATCCGCTTCCGCCAGGACGGCGTGCTGGAGCAACTGGAGAAGCTGCCGAAGAACATCGTGCCGGCGGTGACCTCCAGGCTGAAGATCATGGCGGACCTGGACATCGCCGAGCGGCGGCTGCCCCAGGACGGCCGCATCCGGCGACTGTTCCGGGGCCGGACCTTCGACCTGCGGGTCAGCACCCTGCCCACCCGCTATGGCGAGAAGGTGTGCATGCGCCTGCTGGACAGCGGCGCCACCAAACTGGGCCTGGACAAGCTGATCACCGACGCCCATTCCCTGGAGATGGTGCGGGATATGGGCTCCAAGCCCTTCGGCATGATCCTGGTGACGGGTCCCACCGGTTCGGGTAAATCGACCACCCTCTATTCGCTGCTGGCGGAGCGCAACGACCCCGGCATCAACATCTCCACGGTTGAGGATCCGATCGAGTACACGCTCAAGGGCATCTCCCAGACCCAGGTGAACCGGGAGAAGGGCTATGACTTCGCCATGGCCCTGCGGGCCTTCATGCGCCAGGACCCGGACGTGCTGCTGGTGGGGGAGACCCGCGACCTGGAGACGGCCAAGACCGCCATCGAGGCGGCCCTCACCGGCCACCTGGTGCTGACGACGCTGCACTGCAACGACGCCCCCAGCGCCATCGCCCGTCTGGCGGAGATGGGGGTGGAGCCGTTCATGGTGAGCGCCTCTCTGATCGGCATCATCTCCCAGCGGTTGGTGCGGCGCGTCTGCCCCAGTTGCCGGGTGTCGTATCACCCCTCCGAGCAGGAACTGGGCCGCTTCGGGCTGTTCGCCAACAACGAACAGAACATCAACTTCTTCAAGGCCAAGCGCAACCTCAACCACGACGACGTCTGCCCCACCTGCCTGGGCCTCGGCTACAAGGGACGGGTCGGGGTCTATGAGGTGCTGCGGGTCAATGAGGGGCTGGCCACCGCCATCTCCCAGCAGGCCACCACCGATCGGATCCGCAAGCTGGCCCTGGAGTCGGGGATGAAGACGCTGCTGGGCTACGGCCTGGATCTGGTGCGCCAGGGCTACACAACCCTGGAGGAAATCGAGCGGATGATTCTCACGGATTCGGGGCTCGAATCGGAGCGGCGTGCCAAGGCCCTGCATACGATCACCTGCACCAATTGTGGAGCCGGAATGCGCGATGAATGGCTGGAATGTCCCTACTGTCTGACGCCGCGGGGCCTCTGACGCAGGGCCTTCGGCGCCGGCCCGGCCGAGAGGGGCCATTGCTGGAGGTGCCGCCAGGCAACAGAATGACGTGCAGTGACTGTTCGCGCCGCAGCTTCCCATGGAACTCCTGATCGAAGACCTGATGGAGGAGCTGGTCAAGCGCGGCGGCAGTGATCTTCACCTGGCGGCCGGCCAGCCGCCCTACGGGCGCTTCAGCGGCAACCTCACGCCGATGCGGGACGATGCCCTGAACGAGGAGACATGCAACCGGCTGATCTTCTCGATGATCAACAACTCCCAGCGCAAGCAACTGGAGCAGAACTGGGAACTGGATTGCGCCTACGGCCTGCGCGGCGTCTCCCGCTTCCGCGTCAACGTCTATCGCCAGCGGGGCACCTACGCGGCCTGCCTGCGGGCCCTGGGCAGCAACATCCCCAGCCTGCAGGCCCTGGATCTGCCGCCGGTGGTGGAGGAGACCAGCCGCCGACCCCGGGGCCTGGTGCTGGTGACCGGACCCACCGGCTCGGGCAAGACCACCACCCTCGCCGCCCTGCTGGACCACATCAACCACACCCGGGCCGAGCACATCCTCACCATTGAGGATCCGATCGAATTCACCTACAGGAACGACAAGAGTCTGGTGCACCAACGCCAGCTCAACGACGACACCAAGAGCTTCGGCGCCGCCCTGCGGGCGGCCCTGCGCGAAGATCCCGATGTGATTCTGGTGGGGGAAATGCGTGACCTGGAAACCATCCAGCTGGCCATCACCGCCGCCGAGACGGGTCACCTCGTGTTCGGCACCCTGCACACCAGCTCCGCCGCCCAGACCGTGGACCGCATGGTGGACGTGTTCCCCCCCGAACAGCAGACCCAGATCCGGGTGCAGCTGAGCAGCAGCCTGGTGGCCGTGTTCTCCCAGACCCTCTGCAGGCGGCTCGATCCAGCTCCGGGCCAGTTCGGCCGGGTGATGGCCCAGGAGATCATGATCAACACCCCGGCCATCGCCAACCTGATCCGCGAGGGCAAGACCGCCCAGCTCTACTCCCAGATCCAGACCGGCGGCCAGATCGGCATGCAGACCCTGGAGAAGGCCCTGGCCGACCTGGTGATCAAGGGCGAGATCAGCAGCAAGGAGGCCATGGCCAAGGCCAGCAAGCCCGAGGAGCTGGGGCGCCTGCTGGACGGCCAGATGAACTGAAGCGCCAGCGGGCCATCCCGTCCCGCCTGCGCCCTGCCCGAGCTTCGCCCCGTTGTTCCCCGGCCATCGCCATGCCCACCTTCACCGCCACCTACACCGCCCGGGGCGGCCAGCGCCGGGAGCTGAGGGTCAACGCCGCCGATGTGGCCAGTGCCAAGCGGGATCTGCGGCGGCGGGGCATCGTGCCGGTGTCGCTGGTGGCGGCCGAGGCCAGGGGCGGAGCGGGCCGCGGCGGCGCTGGCCCCGCGGCGGCCAGGCCCTCCCTGCTGAAGATGGACCTGGGCACCTTCTTTGAAGCCAAGCCCGGCGTGAAGGACAAGGCGATCTTCGCCAACAAGATGGCGGCCCTGGTGGATGCGGGGGTGCCGATCGTGCGGGGCCTCGATCTGATGGCCAGGCAGCAGCGGCTGCCGATGTTCAAGCGGGCCCTGACCGCCATCAGCACCGAGGTCAACCAGGGCGGCAGCCTGGGGTCGGCGATGCGGCGCTGGCCCAAGGTGTTCGACCGCCTCAGCATCGCCATGGTGGAGGCCGGCGAAACCGGCGGGGTGCTGGATGAAACCCTGCACCGCCTCTCGATCCTGATGGAGGACGTCGCCAAGCTGCAGAACCAGATCAAGGGCGCCATGGGCTATCCCATCGCCATCCTGGTGATCGCCGTGAGCGTCTTTCTGGGAATGACCATCTTCATCATTCCCCAGTTCGCGGCCATCTTCAAGAGCCTGAATGCGGAGCTGCCGGTCTTCACCCAGATGCTGGTGGATCTGAGCGGCCTGCTGCGCTCCTCCTTCTCCATCTTTCTGGTGGCCGGCATCTTCGGCATCGGCTGGCTGTTCGGGCGCTACTACGCAACGCCCCAGGGCAAGCTCACCGTGGATCGCAACCTGCTCAAGGTGCCCCTGTTCGGCGATCTGCTGCAGAAGAGTGCCACCGCCCAGTTCTGCCGGATCTACAGCGCCCTGAGCCGCGCCGGTGTGCCGATCCTGCTGGCCCTCGACATCGTCAAGGAGACCTCCGGCAATGCCGCCATCCAGCTGGCGCTCGAGCAGGCCCGCACGGAGGTGCAGGAGGGCATCAACCTCAGCCGCGCCCTATCCACCAAGCAGGTGTTCCCCGACCTGGCCCTGAGCATGCTCACCATCGGCGAGGAGACCGGGGAGATGGACAAGATGCTCTCCAAGGTGGCCGATTTCTACGAAGATGAGGTGTCCGTCACCGTCAAGAACCTCACCTCGATGCTGGAGCCGGCGATGATCGTGCTGGTGGGCGGCATGGTGGGGGCGCTGCTGGTGGCGATGTACCTGCCGATGTTCAGCGTGTTCGACAAGATCCGCTGAGCCGCCGGCCCCAGGCGAGCCGTCAGGGATCCTGGGATCCCGCTCGGCCGTGCTCCTGCGCCGCCTGCCCCGCCAGCCAGCCGGAACTCCAGCAGTGCTGGAAATTGAAGCCGCCGGTGACCCCATCCACGTCCAGCAGTTCCCCCACGAGGTGGAGGCCGGGCACCAGCCGGCTCTCCATGCGGGCGAGGTCCACCTCCCCCAGGGCGACGCCCCCGGCCGTGACGAACTCCTCGCCGATGGGCCCCTTGCCGGCGACGGCATAGGGGCTGGCCCGCAGGGCCTGGATCAGGCCCTGCTGCTGGGGACGGGTGAGGTCGGCCCAGCGGCGCTCCGGCTCGATGGCCTGGCGGCGGAGCAGGTGGGCCCAGAGGCGGCGGCTGAGGGCGGGCCAGGGCCGCGCATTGACCAGCTGGCGGCGGCCCTGGTCGCGCCGGCAGCCGGCGAACAGCTCCTCCAGGTCGGCCTGGGAGCGGCCGCCGCTCCAGTCGACCCGCAGCTCGGCGCGATAGCCGACCTGGTGCAGGGCCCGGGCGGCGAAGGCGGTGAGCCGCAGGGTGGCGGGTCCGCTCAGGCCCCAGTGGGTGATCAGCACCGGCCCCTGCTGGCGGAAGCGGCCCCCCGGCAGCTCCAGCTGCAGCTGCACCGGATCCATCACCACGCCGGCCAGCTCCAGCAGCGGGTTGGGGCGAAAGCTGAGGGTGAACAGCGAGGGCACCGGCGGCACCAGGCTGTGGCCCAGATGGGCGGCCAGGCGGCGACCGCTGGGGTGACTGCCGGTGGCCAGCACCAGGGCGCGGGTCTGCAGCGGGCCGGTGGGGTCGGCGGCCGCTCCGGCCTGGCCCTGGGGGCGGCGGGTCTGCAGCTGCAGCAGGAAGCCGCCCCGCGGCAGGGCCTCGGCCGCCTGCAGGGCCGTGTGGGTGCGCAGCACCACGCCGGCGCGGGCCGCCGCCTGCCGCAGGGTCTGGATCACGGAGCTGGAGCGCTGGCTGCGGGGGAACAGGCGGCCATCGGCCTCCTCCACCAGCTCCAGGCCGTGGGCGTCGAACCAGGCCACCGCATCGCCGCAGGCGAAGCGGCTGAAGGGGCCCCGCAGGGCCTTGCCGCCGCGGGGGTAGTGGCCCACCAGGGCGCGGGGATCCCAGCAGGCGTGGGTCACGTTGCAGCGGCCACCGCCGCTGATCAGCACCTTGCCCAGGGGTTCGGGGCTGGCCTCCAGCAGCAGCACCCGCGCCAGGCCCGCCTCGGCGGCGCTGATGGCGGCCATGAACCCGGCCGGGCCGCCGCCCGCCACCACCAGGTCCCAGGGCTGGCCGGGGGCCGGGGGCCGAGGGCCGGTGGGGCCGGGGGCCGGGCCGTTGGAGGCGGAACGGCTGGAGGTGGAGCTGGCCATGGAGAGCCGGGGGGCACGATGGAGGGATGCAAGAGGCGCCCCCGCAACACCCCCCGAGCGAGCCTGGCACCGCAGCGGCGGCGGGCGCCGATCCGGCGCCGTGCGGGGCCGGCGGCGGCCAGCCCGCGGCGGCCCACCGCTTCAGCGTGGCGCCGATGATGGACTACACCGATCGGCACTTCCGGGTGCTGTTTCGGCAGATCAGCCGCCGCAGCCTGCTCTACACCGAGATGGTGGTGGCCCAGGCCCTGCACCACTGCCACCGGGCGGCGGCGGCCGGCGACCTGCGGGCCCGCCAGCGGCTGGAGCGGCTGATCGGCTTCGATGCCTGCGAGCACCCGATCGCCCTGCAGGTGGGCGGCGACGACCCGGCCCTGCTGGCCGAGGCCGCCCGCATCGCCGCCGGACGCGGCTACGACGAGATCAACCTCAACGTGGGCTGCCCCAGCGAGAAGGTGCAGAAGGGGCGCTTCGGGGCCTGCCTGATGGCCGAGCCGGATCGGGTGGCCCGCTGCGTGGCGGCGATGGCGGCCGCCGGCCCCCTGCCGGTGACGGTGAAGCACCGCATCGGCATCGATGAGCGGGATTCCTTCGAGGAGCTGCTGGCCTTCGTGGACCGGGTGGCCGCCGCCGGCGCCCGGCGCTTCAGCGTGCACGCCCGCAAGGCCTGGCTGGAGGGGCTGGACCCCAAGCAGAACCGCACGGTGCCGCCCCTGCGCCACGACCTGGTGCTGCGCCTCAAGCAGGAGCGGCCGCAGCTGACGATCGAGCTGAACGGCGGCCTGCAGAGCCTGGCGGACTGCCAGCCGGCGCTGCAGCGGCTGGATGGGGTGATGGTGGGGCGGGCCGCCTACGACCATCCGCTGCGCTGGGCCCCGGTGGACCGGGAGCTGTTCGGGGTGGCCCAGCAGCCGGCCACGGCCTCCCAGGTGGTGCGGGGGCTGATCCCCTACGCCGAGCGCTGGTGCGCCGGGGGCGGGCGGCTGTGGCCCATCGCCCGGCACCTCGTGCAGGTGGTGGAGGGGGTGAGCGGTGCCCGGCACTGGCGCCGCAGGCTGGGCCAGGCGGCCGGGGAGCGCACGGCGGGAGTGGAGGTGCTGGCGGCGGCGGCGCAGCAGCTGGAGGACCACGGCCTCTGAGGGCCGCTCAGGCGCGGGGACCCACAGGACCCACCGACCGCCAGGCCCGTGGATCAGTCCTGGGCACCGCCGTAGCTGTCGCCGTCGGCGGCGGCGCCCCAGCCGGGGCCGGCGGACGGATCGCCGCTGCTGCGCCGGCGGCGGCTGCGGCCCTCCCCGAAGCCATCGCTGGCGGCGCCGTAGCTGCGGTCCTCCCAGCTGCTGGCTCCGGAGCCGCGGCCAGCACCGGAGCCGCCAGCGGCGTAGCCCCCACCGCCCCCGCTGCGGCGCGGGGCACCGGCCGAGCGGGGTTCAGCCCGGTTGATGCGCAGGGGGCGCCCCATCAGCTCGGCCCCCTGCAGGGCTTCGATGGCGCGGGCCTCGCTGGCCTCATCCGCCAGCTCCACGAAGGCGAATCCTCGCTTGCGACCCGTGTCGCGCTCCAGGGGCAGGGAACAGCTGCTCACGCCGCCGAAGGGGGCGAACAGGTCCACCACGTCCTCCTGCTCCGCGCGGAAGGGGAGGTTGCCAACAAAGATGCTCACGGGCCGCAGGGCCGAACAGGCTGGAGTCGTCCCGCTGAGACTAGACGCGGTTGCCAGTTCCGGGCCGCCGCCAGTCCGGCCAGCCCGGGCCTCAGCCCCGCAGCCGCGCCTGGGCCCGCTCCAGCTGCCGGCGCACCTGATCAAAGGCCGTGCCGCCCTCGCTGCGGCGGGCCGCCACCACCTGGCGGGGATCGATGGCCGCGTGGATGTCGGCCTCAAAGGCGGGGTGCAGCTGCCGCCAGCGCTCCAGGGGCAGGTCGCGCAGCAGGATACCCTCCTGCAGACAGCCCTTCACCAGGCCCCCCACCAGCTGGTAGGCCTCGCGGAACGGCACCCCCTTGGCCACCAGATAGTCGGCCACGTCCGTGGCGTTGGAGAAGTCGCTGGCCACGGCCCGCTCCAGCCGCTCGGGCCGGAAGCTGAGCCCCTCCTCGAACAGGATCGCCATCGCCTCCAGGCAGTCGCGGGTGGTGGCCACCGCGTCGAACAGGGCCTCCTTGTCCTCCTGGAAGTCCTTGTTGTAGGCCAGGGGGAGGCCCTTGATCATCACCAGCAGCGCCTGCAGGTGGCCGAAGACCCGGCCGCACTTGCCCCGCACCAGCTCCGGCACGTCGGGGTTCTTCTTCTGGGGCATCAGGCTGCTGCCGGTGGCGCAGCGGTCGGTGAGGGCCACGAAGCCGAACTCCTCGCTGGCCCAGAGGATCACCTCCTCGCTGAGGCGGCTCAGGTGCACCATCACCAGGCTGGCGGCGGCGCTGAACTCCACGGCGAAGTCGCGGTCGCTGACGGCATCGAGGCTGTTGGCATACACGTCCTCGAAGCCGAGGGCCGCGGCGGTGTGGCGGCGGTCGATCGGCACCGGCGTGCCCGCCAGGGCGGCGGCCCCCAGGGGGCAGATGTTCACCCGCCGGCGCAGGTCCCGCAGGCGGGCCCGATCCCGCTCGGCCATCTCCACGTAGGCCAGCAGGTGGTGGGCCAGGCAGAGGGGCTGGGCCCGCTGCAGGTGGGTGTAGCCGGGGATCATCACCGTGGCGTGGGCCTCGGCCTGGGCCAGCAGGGCCCGCTCGAAGCGCACCAGGGCCGCGTCGATGGCATCGATCTGGCCCCGCAGCCACAGGCGCAGGTCGGTGCCCACCTGGTCGTTGCGGGAGCGGCCGGTGTGCAGCTTCTTGCCCAGGGGCCCCAGGAGGGCGATCAGACGCCGCTCCACGGCGAAGTGCACGTCCTCGTCCTCGAGGCCGGGGTTGAAGGCGCCGGCGGCGGCCTCGGTGCGCACCTGCTCCAGCCCCGCCACCAGCTGCTCGGCCTCCTCCGGGGTGAGCACGCCGGTGCTGGCCAGCATGCGGGCGTGGGCGACGGAGCCGTCCAGGTCCTGCTGCAGCAGGGTGATGTCGAAGCCGATCGAGGCATTGAAGCGCTCGATCGCCGGATGCAGTCCCTGCTCGAAGCGATCGCTCCAGCTGCCGGCCCGGCCGCCGGTGACGCCAGACATCTCAGGGGCTGCCATCGAACCGGAACTGCCGCGGCCGTTCAGCTTGGCAGGCGGCTGGCCGGGCTCCAGGGCCGATCCGCGGGGCGGGCGCCTCAGCCGGGCAGGCTGGGCAGCATCACCTCCTCGCGCACCTTGAGCACCACCAGCGAGGCGTCGTCCTCCAGGGGGCGATCGGGCCCGACGAAGCGATCGAGGCGGGCGAACAGCTGGTCGAGGATCCCCTGGGCGCCGATGCCGGAGCGGCAGGCGGTGTGCAGGGCGCGGATCAGGCGCTCCTCGTCGAAGCGCTCGCCGTTGGGGCCCGGCGCCTCGGTGACGCCATCGGTGTAATACAGCAGCACGTCGCCTGGATCGAGCACGATCTGTTCACAGCCGTACTGGGCCTCGGGCTGCAGGCCGATCAGCAGGCCCGGCGCATCGAGCCGGTCCACCGCGTGGCGCAGGCGCCGCCAGATCAGGGGCGGGTTGTGGGCGGCGTTGGCGTAGCGCAGCAGGCGGGTGCGGGGGTCGAAGTCGGAATAGAAGAGCGTGACGAAGCGGTGCGAGTGGGAGAGGTCCTCCTGGGCCAGCTGGTTGAGGTCGTGCAGGATCCGATCCGGCGGCAGGCCGCTCAGCACCTCGGCCCGCAGCATGCCCCGCAGCAGCGTCATCAGCAGCCCCGCCGGCACCCCCTTGCCCATCACATCGCCCATCACCAGGGCCCAGCGGCCCTGCTCGCGGCGCCGGCCGGTCAGCTGGGGCCGGGTGGGGATGAAGTCGTAGTAGTCGCCGCCCACCTGGAAGGCCGGGCGGCAGCGGGCCGCCAGCTCCACCCCCTCGATCACGGGGCAGTGGTCCGGCAGCAGCTGGGCCTGGATCTCGGCGCCGATGCTCATCTGGCGGTCGATGCGCTCGTGGCGGCGCGCCTCCTGCAGCAGCAGCTCGTTCTCGATCGCCACGCCGGTGAGGTCGGCCACCAGCTGCACGTGGCGGCGGTGCACCTCGCTCCAGCTGAGGCCGCTGGCGGCGCCCAGCACGTAGAGGCGACCGCGCTGGCGGCTGCGGGCCACCACCGAGGTGCCGAACAGGGGCCGATCGGGCAGCAGCTGGCGGATCAGCTGGTCGAGCCGGTCGGCCGCCCCCTGCTCACCGGGGGCCTCCTGCAGCTCCCGGTCGCTGAGGGCGGCGAGCTGGCGCGCCAGGGCCTCGCCGCCCTGGGCGGGACTGACGTGCAGCTGTTCCCGCCAGAGGCGGCCGTCGGGGTGGAGCACCACCAGCACCGCCCCCTCGGCCCCCACCAGCCGGGCGGCCACCAGGGGCACCAGCTCCAGGAAGCGGCCCAGGTTGGTGAAGCTGCGCAGGGCAAAGCCCAGGGAGGCCAGCAGGTCCTGGTTGCGGCGCTGCTCGCGGCTGAGGCTGTCCAGCAGCTGGCGGAGCGAGGCCACGGCGCTCAGGGCCTGGCCGCTGATGGCCGCCGGCCCGCCGGGCTGGGGGGGGCCAGGCGGCCGGTCAGGGGGCGCGGCGGAGGCGGGGGGCGGCGCATCGGGCCGCCGTGGGGGCGGCATGCTGCTCACCGAGCGGCCGCAGAGTGCCCGCAAGGTAGCAGGGGTGGGCGCGGCCCCGGCAGGGGCCTCCGCCGCGGCCCCCTCAGGAGGCGAGCAGCGCCTCGACGAACTCGAAGCTGTTGAAGGGGCGCAGGTCGCGGATGCCCTCGCCGGCGCCGATGAAGCGGATCGGCAGCTCGGCCTCGGAGGCCACCGCCAGGGCGACGCCGCCGCGGGCGCTGCCGTCGAGCTTGGTGAGCACCACACCGGTGAGGCCCGCCGCCTTGGCGAAGGCCATGGCCTGCTTGAGGCCGTTCTGGCCCTGGCTGGCGTCGAGCACCAGCAGCGACTGCACCGCCGCCTCGGGCGCCAGCCGGTCGACGATGCGCCGCACCTTGGCCAGCTCCTCCATCAGGTTGTGCTTGGTCTGCAGCCGGCCGGCGGTGTCCACCAGCACCAGGTCGGTGCCCTTGGCCCTGGCGGCGCCGATGGCATCGAACACCACGGCCGCCGGGTCGGCGTTGGCGGTGGGGTTGGAGATCACCGGCACGCCGCTGCGCTCACCCCAGACCTCCACCTGGCGCACGGCGGCGGCCCGGAAGGTGTCGGCGGCGGCGATCAGGCAGCTGTAGCCGCTGCGGATCGCCAGGTTGGCCAGCTTGCCGAGGGTGGTGGTCTTGCCGACGCCGTTGACGCCCACCAGCAGCCACACGTTCAGCCGCCCCCGCTCGGGAGCCAGCAGCGGGCTGCCGCTGGCCTGGATCGGCGCCTCCAGCAGGTCCCGCAGCTGCTGCTTGAGGAAGCGGATGCCCTCGGCGGGGTCCACCACCTCCTCGTTGAGGCGCCGGCGCAGGGCTCCGAGCACATGGTCGGTGGCCTGGACGCCCACATCGGCGCGCAGCAGCAGGGTTTCGAGGTCGTCGAGGATCTCGGGGGTGAGGGGATCGTCGCCGAGGCTCTCGAGGATCTGGGTGACGAAGCCGCGGCGGGTCTTCTCCAGGCCGCGGCGCAGGCGGCCCAGCCAGTCGATCTCCTCCAGGGAGATCTCCTCCAGCTGGCGGCCCTGGGCGGCCAGCACCTCCGCCGACCAGGTGAAGTCGGCATCGAAGGCGCCCAGCCGGGGATCGGCCTCGGCGGCGGCCGGAGCCGCGGGGGCCCCGGCGGCGGGGAGGACCGCCGGGGTGGTGGCCGCAGCGGAGGGAGCGGGCGCCTCGATCGCGCGCTCCAGCAGCTCCGCCTGGCGCTGCTGGCGCTGGGCTGCGGCCCGCTCCAACAGCGACAGGCCGGCGGGAGCTGACGGGGCGGGCGGGCTCGGGGGCGGCGGCGGACTCGGGGCCACGGAGACCGGCGCCGGCGCTGGGGCAGCCGCGGCCGCTGGCGGCGCGGGCTCGGCCGCGGGGGACCCGGCACCGACAGCCACCGGAACCGCCGCGGCTTCCGGGGCGAGAGCCGTGGCGGAGCCGGCCGCTGCCGGGGCTGCGGAGGGCACCGGGGGAGCCGGTGGCGGGGCCGGGCGGGCCGCCTCCTGCTGGGCCTTGAGGCGGGCGTAGGCCTGACGGGCCCACTCCAGGGCGTCCTGGTCAACGCCGGGGGGGGCGGCCGGAGGCCCCGGGGGCTGGTCCGGCTCGGCGGGCGCGGGGGCCGGGGCGGCGGCACCCTCCCCGGCGGCCGGCGGCTGCGGGGCTGGTTCCGGCGGGGAGTCCGGCGGGGTCTCGGGGGCCAGCTTGCGCTTGAACCAGTCGAACACCATGGCGACCCTCAGCTGGCGGCGCCGATGAAGCGGCGCAGGACGCCGTTGATCATGCGCCGGCCCTGCTCGTCGCTGTAGCGGTTGGCCAGCTCCACCGCCTCGTTGCAGGCCACCGCCGGCGGCGTCTGGAACTGCTCGATGTCCACGGCGGCCAGGCGCAGGATGTCGCGGTCGATGCGGGGCAGGCGGGTCAGGCGCCAGCCCTCCATCACGCCGTCGAGGCGGGCGTCCAGGGCCTCGCGCCCCCGCAGCACGGCCCGGGCCCGGTCCAGGGCGCCGCGGCGCACCTCGTCCTGGTCGGCGAGCATCAGCAGCCGCGGCAGCTCCAGGCTGGCCGAGAGGCGGTTGAGGCCCTGCTCGGCGTGGGCCAGGCCCTGCTGCAGATGCTGGCGCACCCGCGGCAGCTGCTCGGCACCCTCCTCCTGCAGCTCGCTGTCCAGCAGCTGCTGCTGGGCGGCCTGCAGGTCCGCCGCGGCCTGGTCGAGGGCCTCGCGCACGTGCTGGCTGAGGCTGGCCTGGGCCCGCTGCAGCAGGGCATCGAGGCCGGTGTCGGCGGCGGGCTGGCGGTCGCTGACCTGGCCCAGCAGCAGCAGGGCCAGTTCGCGGGCGATGGAGCGGCTCTGCATCAGGCCTTGTTGGGGGGGATCGAGGAATAGGCCGGCGCCCGCAGCTGGGCCAGCAGACTGGAGAAGCTGCGGCTGGAGGGGGCCTCGCGCTCGTCGGGGTTGACGATGCCGGCGGAGATGATCGTGCGGAAGGCATCCTCCACCGAGATCTCCAGGTCCCGCACCGAGGTCTCGGGCACCACCGCATACCAGCCGGTGGTGGGGTTGGGTGCCGTGGGGATGAAGACGCTCAGCATCGGCTGGTCGAAGCCGCCGGCGATCGAGCTGCCCAGCACCCCCGTCACGAAGCCCAGGGCGAACAGGCCCTCGCGCGGGTACTCCACCAGCACCACCCGGCGGAAGCGGGTGGAGTTGTCGCGCAGCACCGTCTCCAGCAGCTGCTTGAGGGTCTTGTAGACCGAGCCGGCCAGGGGGATGCGCTGCAGCGTGCCCTCGCCGAACTCCAGCAGCCAGCGGCCGACGATGTTGCGGGCCATCAGGCCGATCAGCAGGATCGCCAGCAAGGGCACCAGCAGGCCCACCCCCACGTTGATCAGCTCCTGCAGGAGCGGATTGAGCGTGTTGAAGGGGTTGAACTGCTTGGGAACCGAGGTGAGGAACGCCAGCACGAAGCGGCTGACCGTGGTGGCCAGCCAGATGGTGGTGGCCAGCGGGATCACCACCAGCAGGCCGGCGATCAGGTCGTTCTTGAGGTCCTGCTGGAGCCGGTCGCCCAGCGGCTGATCAGGTCTGGGACTGGATTGCACCAACGGGGGCCCCGGCTCTCCGGTCAGCAGACACCAACCCGCAACTTAGCCAGCCACCGGGGCCGACCCGCGGTGCCGCGGGCCTCAGAGCACCGCCGCCAGGGCCACCAGCGCGAAGGCGATGGCCAGCACCACGGCGGTGCCGGTGCCGGCGATGCGGCGCTGGTTGCTGGCCAGGTCCCGGGCCCGCTCGGCCTGCTGGAGCTGCTGGTCGGCCTGGCCCAGCTGGCGCTCCATGAAGGCCATGGCCGCCTTCTTCTTGTCCTCCTCGGAGGCGTTGGGGGGGATCTGGCCGGTCTGCTCGCCCTGGGCGATCACCTGCTCCAGCACTTGGGGGTTGTTCAGCTGGGCCCGGGCCATGGCCAGCTGGCCCTTCTGGGCCTGCAGGGCCTGGTCGGCCTTGAGACCGATGGCGGTGTCACCGCTGATCGACACCGGGATCGCCGCCAGCAGCGCCAGGGTCAGCACGGCGCCGACCACCGCCACCAGCCACTTCAGCGGCGTGCGGCCGGCCTGGGGGTCGTCGAGGCGGGCGCCGAGCAGCACCAGCAGCAGGCCCACCAGCGCCATCGGCGCCTGGGTCACCAGCCGCTCCACCAGCAGCTGGCGGAACGACTCCTCGCCCCAGCCGTTGACGGCCAGCACCGCCAGCAGCTGCAGGGCCAGCAGCACCACCAGGGTGAGGCCCAGCCAGCGCGACAGGGCGGCGAAACGGCTGGTGGGGGCAGTGGTCACAGTCAGGATGGCGCAATCGCGCAACTGTACGGGTGGCGACCGGACCTGCCCAGCTGGCGAAAGCAATCCGGCAAGAGGCGGCGCGGCTGGGCTTCGATCCGGTGGGCATCGCCGCGGTGCCCGGCGGCCCGCGGCTGGCCCTGCGCAGCGCCGCCCTGGAGCGCTGGCTGGCGGCGGGCCACCAGGCGGACATGGCCTGGATGGCGGACCCGCGGCGCCGCCAGGTGGAGCGGCTGCTGCCGGGGGTGCGCAGCCTGGTGGCCGTGGGCCTCTCCTATTACGTGGCCGCCGAGCGGGCGCCGGGCAGCCTGGCGGTGGCCCGCTACGGCTGGGGGCGCGACTACCACCGGGTGATCGACGGCCGCCTGCGCCAGCTGGGCCGCTGGCTGGAGCAGCAGGTGCCCGGCGTGGGCTGGCGCGCCTGCGTGGACAGTGCCCCGCTGATGGACAAGGCCTGGGCGGAGGAGGCCGGCCTGGGCTGGATCGGCAAGCACGGCAACCTGATCCACCGCCGCCGCGGCTCGTGGCTGCTGCTGGGCCACCTGCTCACCAGCCTGGAGCTGCCGGCCGACGCGCCGGCCACGCCCCAGTGCGGCGCCTGCAGCGCCTGCCTGGACGCCTGCCCCACCGGCGCCATCCCCGAGCCCTTCGTGGTGGATGCCCGCCGCTGCCTGGCCTTCCACACGATCGAGAACCGCGACCCGGCCCTGCCGCCGGCGATCGCGGCGGCCCTGGGGCCCTGGGTGGCCGGCTGCGACATCTGCCAGGACGTGTGCCCCTGGAACCAGCGGCCCCTGCAGAGCAGCACCGACCCGGACGTGCAGCCGCGGCCCTGGTGGCTGGACCTGCGGCCCGAGCAGGCCCTGGCCTGGAGCGACGCCGACTGGGACGAGAAGCTGCGGGCCTCGGCCCTGCGCCGCATCAAACCCTGGATGTGGCGCCGCAACATCGCCGCGGCCCAGGGCGCGCTGCGGACTGGGCCCCGGGCCGGGGACGGCCCGGCGGGGGCTCCCTAGGCTGGGCGCTGGAACGAACGGCCGCGATGGCTCCGCGTTGGTTGAGGTCCCTGGCGGCGCCCCCCCTGGTGCTGGGGGCGCTGCTGGGGGGACTGCTGGCGGCCCCACGGCCCGCCCAGGCCCTGGTGCCCTACGTGCTGGTGCCCGGCAACCGGGACCTGGAGGCCGCCGGCCTGGGCATCGCCCAGGCGGCCGCCCGGCTGCTGCGACTGGGCCAGGCGGAGGACGCCGCCCGGCTGGCGGCCCTGACGGTGCAGCTGCTGCCCCAGGACCCGCGCGGCTGGGTGCTGCTGGCCGAATCCCAGCTGCGCAGCAACCAGGCCCAGAAGGCCTCGGTGGCCCTGGCCCGCGCCAAGCAGCTGGACCCCAACAACCCGGGCATCTGGTTTGCCGAGGGCTCCCTGGCCCTGCGGGACGGCAAGCCCCAGGAGGCCGCCACCCTGATCCGCCAGGGCCTCAAGCTGGACGGCAAGAACGCCAGCGGCTACTTCGACCTGGGCAACGCCCAGATCCTGATGGGCAACCGCCCCGCGGCCCTGGAGGCCTTCGAGCAGGCCGCGGCCCTGCGCAAGGACTTCTGGGAGTCGATCAACAACCAGGCCCTGGTGCTGTTCGAGCAGGGCAGGCCGGGCGAGGCGGTGCAGCGCTGGCGCCGGGTGCTGGCGATCAAGGCCGATGCGGCCGAACCCAGGCTGGCCCTGGCCGCCGCCCTCAACGCCGCCGACGCCGGCAGCCCGGAGGCGATCGATCTGGCCTACCGCGCCCTGGCGGATGAACCCAACTACGTGCTCGACAGCCACCAGAAGGAGCAGCTGTGGGGCGACCGGCTGCGGGCCGCCACCCGCACCCTGCTGGAGCGCGCCGAACTGAAGGCGGCGGTGGAGCGGGCCCAGGCCAACGCCGGCGCCAGCAGCGACGACGACGAGGGGCCCTAGGGGCGCCGGCCCCGGCTGGGCCTGGCTGGATGGGATCTGTAGGCTGAGCCCCACTGTCCGCCCCCAGAGCCCAGCACCGGATGGCCGAGGAGCGCCCCGAGGAGTCGATCGGCAAGTCGATCGAACCGATCGCCCTGCACCAGGAGATGCAGCGGTCGTACCTCGAGTACGCCATGAGCGTGATCGTGGGCCGGGCCCTGCCGGACGTGCGCGACGGGCTCAAGCCGGTGCAGCGGCGCATCCTGTTCGCGATGCACGAGCTGGGGCTCACCCCGGATCGGCCCTACCGCAAGTGCGCCCGCGTGGTGGGCGACGTGCTCGGCAAGTACCACCCCCACGGCGACCAGGCCGTGTACGACGCCCTGGTGCGGCTGGTGCAGACCTTCTCCAGCCGCCACCCGCTGCTGGACGGCCACGGCAACTTCGGCTCGGTGGACGACGATCCGCCGGCGGCCATGCGCTACACCGAGACGCGGCTGGCGCCGATCGCCCACACGGCGCTGCTCGATGAAATCGGCGCCGACACCGTCGACTTCGCCCCCAACTTCGACGGGTCCCAGCAGGAGCCGACGGTGCTGCCGGCCCAGCTGCCCTTCCTGCTGCTCAACGGCTGCACCGGCATCGCCGTGGGCATGGCCACCAACATCCCGCCCCACAACCTGGGCGAGGTGGTGGATGCCCTGATCGCCCTGATCCGCAGGCCCGAGCTCCCCGACGCGAAGCTGCTGGAGCTGGTGCCCGGCCCCGACTTCCCCACCGGCGGCGAGGTGCTGCTGGGCAGCGGCCTGCGGGACACCTACCTGGGCGGCCGCGGCAGCATTCCGATGCGGGGCGTGGCCCACATCGAGGAGGTGCAGCCGGGCAAGGGCCGCCACCGCCGCGGCGCCGTGGTGATCACCGAGCTGCCCTACCAGCTCAGCAAGGCCGGTTGGATCGAGAAGCTGGCCGAGCAGGTGAACGACGGCAAGATCACCGGCATCGCCGACATCCGCGACGAGTCCGACCGGGACGGCATGCGGGTGGTGGTGGAGCTGCGCCGCGACGCCGACCCCGAGACGGTGCTGGCGGACCTGCAGCGGCGCACGGCCCTGCAGAGCAACTACGGCGCGATCCTGCTGGCGCTGGTGCACGGCAAGCCGGTGCAGCTGAGCCTGCGGGAGCTGCTGCAGCAGTTTCTGGAGTACCGGGAACTGACGATCGTCCGCCGCACCCGCCATGCCTTGAAGCGGGCCGAGGACCGCCTCGAGGTGGTGGAGGGCCTGACCAGGGCCCTGGCCTCCCTGCCCCAGGTGATCGCGATGATCACCGCCGCCGCCGACGCCGGATCCGCCCGGGCCAGCCTGCAGGTGCACCTGGACCTGAGCGAACGCCAGGCCGATGCCGTGCTGGCGATGCCCCTGCGCCGCCTCACGGGCCTGGAACAGGAGAGCCTGCGCCAGGAGGCCGATGCGCTGCGGCTGGAGCGCGGCCAGCTGCGCCACCTGCTGGAGGAGCGGCCCGCCCTGCTGGATGCCATGGTGGCGGAACTCAGGGCCCTCCGGAAGCGCCACGCCACCCCCCGCCGCACCCGGCTGGTGCAGGGCGGCGACGAGCTGGTGGCCCAGCGCAGCGCGGCGGTGCGCCCCAACGCCGAACTGCAGCGCCGCCGGGCCCTGGAGGGGCTGGCCAGCGACGGCCGCCTGCTGATCCAGGCCGATGGCGCCGTGAAGATCGTGGGGCCCCAGCTGCTGGGCCGGCTGCACCTGGAGGAGGCCACCGAGGCCGGCGAGCACCCGGCCCCGGCGCGGCTGATCCTGCCGGTGGCCGGGAAGCCAGCCCTGCTGGCCTTCACCGCCAGCGGCCGGGTGGCGCTGCTGCGCTGGGAGTTCGCCGGCCAGCAGCCGGGCAGCCTGGAGAGGTTCCTGCCCGATGGCGTCAGCGGCGATCCGGTGGTGCAGGTGCTGCCCCTGCCGGGGACCGGTGCGGGCGGTGCCGAGGCCGCGGCCGGCCTGAGTCTGGGGCTGCTCAGCAGCGACGGCCGGTTCAAGCGGCTGCCCCTGGAGGAGTTCCAGGAGCTCTCGGGCCGGGCCGCCACGGTGCTCAAGCTGAAAGAGGGCGTGGGCCTGCGGCGGGTGGTGGTCTGCCGCGAGGGTGAGGATCTGGTGGTGGCCAGCAGCACCGGCCGGCTGCTGCGGCTGGCGGTGACGGAGGCCAACCTGCCGGTGCTGGGCCGCACCGCCCAGGGGCCGATGCTGATGCGGCTGCTGCCGGGGGAGGCGGTGGTGGGGGCCGCCTGCGGCGGCGCGGAGGCCAGCGTGCTGCTGGCCAGCCGCCTGGGCCAGCTCAAGCGCCTGGCGATCGCCGGCCTGCGGCGCTGTGAGCGCGGCGACCTGGGCCAGATCGGCCTGCGCTTCCAGCGGCGCGGCGATGCCCTGGTGGACCTGCAGGCCGGCGCAGTGGCCATGGTGGGGGCGGTGCTCGGCGAGGGGCGCAGCCTGCGGCTGGCGACCGATCAGCTGGTGGCCGAGGATGCCGCGGGCGCCGGGCAGCTGCTGGCGCTCAGGTCCAGCGACGCCGTGCGGGAACTGGTGCCCCTGATCCAGGCGGTCTGAGGGCGGGACACCCTCCGATCAGCCGGCCCATCAGACCGTGGCGGCGATGCCGGCGGGCTCCAGCATCAGCTTGCTGTTGCGCAGCGACTCCTCCATGGCGATCGGGTAGGCGCCGTCGAAGCAGGCGGTGCAGAAGTGGCTGGCGTTGGCCTGGGCCGCCTCCACCATGCCCTGCTTGCTCAGGTAGGCGAGCGAATCCACGCCCAGGTGGGCGGCGATCTCGGCCAGGGTGAGCCGGGCGGCGATCAGCTGGTCCTGGGTGTCGGTGTCGATGCCGTAGAAGCAGGGGTGGGTCACCGGCGGCGAGCTGATGCGCATGTGCACCTCGGTGGCGCCGGCCTCCCGCAGGGCCGCCACCAGCTTGCGGCTGGTGGTGCCCCGCACGATCGAGTCGTCGATCACCACCACCCGCTTGCCGGCGAGCACATCCGGCAGGGGGTTGAGCTTCACGCGGATGCCCGCCTCCCGCATCGCCTGGGTGGGCTGGATGAAGGTGCGGCCCACGTAGCGGTTCTTGATCAGGCCGTCGCCGAAGGGGATGCCGCTCACCTGGGAGTAGCCGATGGCCGCCGGGATGCCGGAATCGGGCACGCCGATCACGATGTCGGCCTGCACGGGGGTCTCGCGGGCCAGGGCCTCGCCGATGCGCACCCGGTAGCTGTAGAGCGACTCGCCGAAGAAGCGGCTGTCGGGCCGGGCGAAGTAGATCATCTCGAACACGCACAGCTTGGCGGGCTCGCTGCACCACTGGGCGCGGTGGGGGGTGGGATCCCCCTGGCGGAAGTGGATGATCTCGCCGGGGTTCACATCGCCGTCGTAGCTGGCGCCGATGATGTCCAGGCCGCAGGTCTCGCTGCTGGCCACCCACTGGGCCTCGGCTGCCTCGCCCATGTGGCCGAACACCAGGGGCCGGATGCCATGGCCGTCGCGCAGGGCAAAGAGGCCGCCGGGGGTGCCGATCACCAGGCTGAAGGCGCCGCGGCAGCGGCCGGCAGCCTGGCGGATCGCCCCATCCCAGTCGAGGCCGCCATTCACCGCGTGCTGCAGGGCGAAGGCGATCAGCTCCGAGTCGGTGGTGGAGGTGAACTCGGCCTCGGGGGTGTCCGCGGCGATGGACTGCCGCAGCTCGCCGGCGTTGACCAGGTTGCCGTTGTGGGCCAGGGCGAAGGGGCCCAGCCGCGTCATCAGCACCACGGGCTGGGCGTTGCAGGCGCGGCTGCTGCCGGTGGTGGAGTAGCGGTTGTGGCCGATGGCCAGGCTGCCGGGCATCCGCTCCAGCACGTCCTGGTCGAAGACCTGGCTCACCAGGCCCATGTCCTTGTGCAGCCGCACCTGGCCGTTGTCGAACACGGCGATGCCGGCCGACTCCTGGCCCCGGTGCTGCAGGGCGTAGAGGCCGAAGTAGGTGAGGTTGGCCACCGGCTGCCCCGGGGCCAGCACGGCGAAGACACCGCAGGCCTCCTCGGGCTTGTCGGGCCGCTCGGCGCCGAGCGGAGGGGCGCTGGCCGGGGGAGCGCCGGCCGGGGCAGTGCCGGCGCTCGCCGGCAGGACCTGGGTGGGCTGGTCAGGCTGGTCGATCGGCACGGGCCATCCCACCTTCAGGGTGATGGAGTCATTGTGCCTCAGTGGGTCGGGGGCACCGCGGCGCCGATGCGGCGGGGAATCGCCTGCTCGAAGGCCTGCCGCAGGGGCTCGAGCCCTTCCCGCAACAGCACAGTGCCCGCCTGGGTGATCGAGAGTTCCGGGTCGGCTTCCACCACCCCCAGGCCCTGGGCCGGCACCGCGGCACCGGCCGCGGCGGCCCGATCCAGGGCCTGCTGCCAGGCGACGGTCCGGGCCGGGGGAACGCTCACCAGGATGCGGGCGCCGCCCTCGGCGAACAGCAGCCGGTCGAGGCGCAGCGGCGAGGCGGGCAGCTCCAGGTGGGCCCCCAGGCCCGAGGCGATGCAGGCCTCGGCCGCGGCCACCGCCAGGCCGCCGTCGCTGAGGTCGTGGGCGGAGGCCACCAGGCCGCTGGCGATGGCCTGGCGCAGGAAGGCCTGCACCGCCCGCTCCAGCTCCAGGTCCACCAGCGGCGGGCGGCCCGTCAGCTGGCCGTGCAGGCGCTCCAGGTAGCTGCTGCCCGCCAGGCCGAGGCGGCCATCGGGGCCATCGGCCAGCTGGCCGTCCGGGCCTGCGGCGGCCGGCTCCGTCTCCAGGGGGGCGCCCAGCAGCCAGATCAGGTCGCCGGGCTGGCGCCAGGCCAGACCCCGCACCTGGGCCAGGTCGTGGACCAGGCCCACCATGCCCACCACCGGCGTGGGGTGGATCGGCTGCATCGTGCCGTCGGGCCGGCGGGTCTCGTTGTAGAGGGAGACGTTGCCGCCGGTGACGGGGGTCTCCAGGGCACTGCAGGCGGCCGAGAGGCCGCGGCAGGCCATCGCCAGCTGCCAGTAGCCGGTGGGGGTTTCCGGCGAGGGAAAGTTGAGGTTGTCGGTGACGGCCAGGGGCTCGGCGCCGACGCAGCTGAGGTTGCGGGCGGCCTCGGCCACCGCCGCCAGGCCACCGCGCTCAGGGTCGAGGGCCACCCAGCGGTTGGGGCAGTCCACCACCGCCGCCACGCCGCGGGTCGCGGCCTGCAGGGAGCCCTGGCCCAGCTGGGGCCGCAGCCGCACCACCGCCGCATCGCCGCCGCCGGGAGGCAGCACGGTGTTGGCCTGCACCTGGTGGTCGTACTGGCGGAACACCCAGCGCTTGGAGGCGATGGTGGGGTCATCGAGCAGGGCCAGCAGCACCTGGCCCCAGCCGAGGCTCCGGCCGGCGAAGGCGCCGCCGACCGGCGTGATGCCCGCGGGCGTGGCCGCCGGCAGCTGGGCCTCGCGCCAGCGCCAGTGGGCCTGGATCTCCGCCGGCGGCTCGCTGAGCAGCGCGTGCCGGTTGATCGGCGTGTCGTCGGCCAGGGCGCTGGCGGGCACCTCGGCGGCCACGGCGCCGTGCTGCAGCACCCGCACCACGTTCTCCTGCAGCACCCGGCCCACCACCGCCGCCTGCAGGCCCCAGCGGGTGAAGCGCTCCATCAGCGCCTGCTCCCGGCCGGGCTTCACCACGAACAGCATCCGCTCCTGCGACTCGCTCAGCAGGAACTCGTAGGGGGTCATGCCGGCCTCGCGGGCGGGCACCCGATCGAGGTCGAGCTCGATGCCCAGGCCCCCCTTGGCGGCCATCTCCGAGCAGCTGCAGGTGAGGCCGGCGGCGCCCATGTCCTGGGCGGCCACCACATCGCCGCTCTTGAAGGCGTCCAGGCAGGCCTCGATCAGCCCCTTCTCCAGGAAGGGGTCACCCACCTGCACGGCGGGGCGGTCGTCCAGGGAGGCGTCGGTGAGCTCGGCCGAGGCGAAGCTGGCGCCGCCCATGCCGTCGCGGCCGGTGGTGCTGCCCACGTACACCACCGGATGGCCCACCCCCTCGGCGCCGGAGCAGACGATCGCCTCGGTCTCCATCAGGCCCAGGGCCATGGCATTGACCAGGGGGTTGCCGGAGTAGCTGGGGTCGAAGGCCACCTCACCGCCCACGGTGGGCACGCCCACGCAGTTGCCGTAGTGGGCGATGCCGGCCACCACGCCCTCCATCAGGCCCACGTTGCGCTCGTCCTCCAGGGGGCCGAAGCGCAGGGCGTTGAGCAGGGCGATGGGCCGGGCGCCCATGGTGAAGATGTCGCGCAGGATGCCGCCCACGCCCGTGGCCGCCCCCTGGAACGGCTCCACCGCCGAGGGGTGGTTGTGGCTCTCGATCTTGAAGGCCAGCCGCTGGCCCTCGCCCAGGTCCACCACGCCGGCGTTCTCGCCGGGGCCCACCAGGATGCGTGGGCCGGTGGTGGGGAAGCCCTGGAGCAGCGGCCGCGAGTTGCGGTAGCAGCAGTGCTCCGACCACATCACCCCGAACATGCCCAGCTCGGCCCGGTTGGGGGCGCGGCCGAGGCGGCGGCAGATCTCGTCGTAGTCGGCCTGGCGCAGGTTCTCCTTCTTGAGGGCCTCCGGCACGGAGTACTCAGGGGCGGCGAACTCGGGGGCGGCGACCACGGGGGATGGGGCGGGAGGGGTCCAGTCTCGCCGAGCGACTCACCGGGCCGGCGGCGGCAGCCGGGGCGGCCTCACACCCAGGGGTCGTCGTCCGGGGTGGGCGGCCGGTCGCGGAAGGCCCCGCCGTAGCGGGGGCGGCGCGGGGCGGCCCCGTCCGGCGGCTCAGGCCAGTCCGGCGGCTCGGCGGGCCGCTGCCGACCCCGCCGGGGAGCCTCCGGCTCCGGCTCCAGGTCCGGGAGGGGATCCTCCTCCTCCTGGTCGGTGAAGCGGGGATCGGGCCGCAGGTCCTCCTCCGGACCCCAGTCGCCGTCCTCCCAGGCCTCGGCCCGGGGTCCTGGACGGCGGTCCAAGCCGGGCTCCTGGGGGGCCTCCTCCTCCCAGGGCGGCTCCTCCAGCCAGCCCTCCAGGCGCTCCTCGAAGCGGTCGCCCGCCTGCTGGAACTGCTCCCGCAGGCGGCCGGTCTCCTCCTGCACCTGGTCGCGCCAGCGGCGGGAGCGGCGCAGCAGCTGCTGGCGCACGCTGGCGCGGGCCAGGGGCAGGTCGTCGAGGCCCTGCAGGGCCGTGAGCACCTGGCCGGGCTGCTGGTCGAGGATGCGCTCGGGCGCCAGGCGCCAGCGGCTGCTGCCGGGCAGGCGCGGATCGCTGCGCGACACCAGATAGTGGCGGATCCGGCCGCTGCGCAGCTCCACCGCGGCGTCGGCGACGCTGCCCAGCACGGCCCCGCCCTGGCCCACCAGGGCCGCTTCGATCAGGGTCGGCAGGCGCTCCACCGTGGCCTGGTCGGTGGCGGCGGGCTCACCCTCCACGAACAGCTCCAGCTCCGCCAGGCCCCGCAGCTGGTTGAGCCGCCAGGCCAGGCGCCGATCGCCGAAGGCCGAGGGCCTGCTGATCCAGCCCAGCAGCCGGTGCACCGGCGGGTGCATCCAGGCCATCAGGCCACCGCCGTGGTCAAGGCCCTGGGCGTCGCGCACGCGGCGGCGCAGCAGGTCGCTCAGCAGCAGCTGCTCCGGCAGGACCACCGGCTCAGCTGCGGATCTGCACCGGCATCACCAGATAGGTGAAGCCGCCGTCGTCCTTGGGGGAGAGCACCACGGGGGTAGTGGGGGCGTTGCAGCGCAGCTCCACCCGCTCGGCGGCGATCACCTTGAGGCCCTCGAGCACGTAGCGCACATTGAAGGCGATCTGGATCGCATCGCCGCTCACCTCGGCGGCCACGGCCTCCGAGCCGCTGCCCACGTCCTGGGCGTCGGCGCTGATCTGCAGCTGGCCCGCCACCGGATCGCTGGTGATCTTCACCACGTTGTTGTGCTGGTCGGCCAGCACCGCCACCCGCTCGAGGGCCGACACCAGGGCGCGGCGATCCACCACCAGCGACCGGGCAAAGCTGTCGGGGATCAGCTGGCGGTAGTTGGGGTAGGAGCCATCGAGGCTGCGGCTGGTCAGCACCTGATCGGACCAGAGGAACACCACCTGGCCCCGGTCGCAGAACAGGCTCACGGGATCGGCGCCGGCACGGGCCGAGAGCAGCCGCTCCAGCTCCCGCAGCGAACGGGCCGGCACCGTCACGTCCATCAGGGCGCTGCCGGGGGTGCTGTTGTCGAGCCGCAGCACCGCCAGGCGGTGGCCGTCGGTGGCGGCGCACTCCAGGCCCTGCTCATCGAGGCCCAGGTGCACGCCGGTGAGCAGCTGCTTGGCCTCGTCACTGCTGCTGGCGAACAGGGTGGCCCGCAGGCCCTTCACCAGCACCTCGGGGTCGAGGCGGATGGGCTCGCCGCTCTGGACCAGGGGCAGCTCGGGGAAGTCGTCGGCGGGCATGCCGCGCATCTGGTAGCTGCCCGACTGGCTGGTGAGTTCCACCTGCTCGCTGCCCTCCTCGCAGCTGAGGGTGATCGGACTGTCGGCCGCGAGGCGGGCCACGATCTCACCGAACAGGCGGGCCGGCAGGGTGATGGCGCCACTGCTCTGCACCGAGGCGGGCAGGCTGGTCTGGATGCCGAGGCTCAGGTCAAACCCCGTGAGACTCAGGCGGCCGGTGCCGGCATCGGCGGTGAGCAGCACGTTGGCCAGCACCGGGTGGGTGGGGCGGCCCGCCACGGCCCGGCTCACCAGCTGAAGGCTGGCATTGAGTTCGGCCTGGGAGCAGACCAGCTTCATGGCGCGGCATGGGGGCCCTCCACGCTTCCACACGGCGCCCCGATCCGCAACGACCCCGGCCGGCCGGATCCCCGCGCCCTGCGGCCCTGCTGTCCAACGGATTGATTTTTGGAAAGACAAGAGAGAAACCCAGCAGCCGTAGGGCCTGCGGAAAACGGCAGAAGGGCACAAAAAGCCCTGCGGCGGCCTGGATTTCAATTGCCCCAGCCTGGGGAATGCGACGCGGAACCGTCCCGGACTTCCTCGCTTTCCACCGTTTCCCGGGACTAGGGAAAACGTTCACCTCTGGGCGGCGCGGTGGCGCGGTGTCCTTTCCCGCGCTGCCCCACCGCTTTTCCCCAGCTTGCGGACAGGCGCTTTTTCAACTGGTTGGGGACAGGCTGCTCCCGGGGCCAGCCCGCAGCGGGACACAGCTCCCCCGGCTGAGCCCGCAGGGCTGGAGGCCACAACAAAGCCCCGCCGTGCCGGGGCACCGCGGGGCTTAGGGGGTTGTGCCGGCGGAGCGGCTCAGCTCAAAAGCCCATCACCTGGGCCACGGTGGCCGTGTCCGGCTCCAGGCCCGTGTGGAACTTGGAGTCGTTGTGCTCGATCGCCGTGGTGGGGTCCTTGAGGCCGTTGCCGGTGAGCACGCACACCACCGTGGCGCCCGCCGGCACCTCCTCGCGCCGCTTGATCAGGCCCGCCACGGACGCTGCACTGGCCGGCTCGCAGAACACCCCCTCGCCGGCCCCCAGCAGCTTGTAGGCCTCGATGATCTCGGCGTCGGTCACGGCCAGGAAGCCGCCGTTGCTCTCCGCCTCGGCCCTGAGGGCTTTCTCCCGGTTCACCGGGTTGCCGATGCGGATCGCGGTGGCGATGGTGTCCGGCTGCTCCACCGTGTGGCCCAGCACCAGCGGCGCGGCGCCGGCGGCCTGGAAGCCCATCATCCGCGGCAGCCTGCGGCAGTGGCCGGCGGCCCTGTACTCGTTGAAACCCATCCAGTAGGCGCTGATGTTGCCGGCGTTGCCCACCGGGATGCACAGCCAGTCGGGCGCCTCGCCCAGGGCATCCACCACCTCGAAGGCCGCCGTCTTCTGGCCCTGCAGCCGGTAGGGATTGAGCGAGTTCACCAGGGTGACCGGGTACTGCTCGGCCACCTCGCGCACGATCGCCAGGGCCCGGTCGAAGTTGCCCTTCACCGCCAGCACCTCGGCGCCGTAGAGCAGGGCCTGGGCCAGCTTGCCCTGGGCCACGTAGCCATCGGGGATCAGCACGAAGGCCCGCATGCCGCCCCGGCGGGCATAGGCCGCCGCCGCCGCCGAGGTGTTGCCCGTGCTGGCGCAGATCACCGCCTCGGAGCCCGCCTCCTTCGCCTTGCTGATGGCCATCGTCATGCCCCGGTCCTTGAAGGAGCCGGTGGGGTTGAGGCCGTCGTATTTGAGGTACACCTTCACGCCCCTGCCGATGCGCTCGGCCACCACCGGCGCCGGGATCAGCGGCGTGGCCCCCTCGCGCAGGGTGATCACCGGCGTCGCCTCCGACACCGGCAGCCAGCGGCGGTAGCCCTCGATCAGGCCCGGCCAGTCCTGCAGCGAGGGCTTGGGTCCCAGGCGCCGGCGCAGGGAGGACAGCAGGGGCACGGGCGGCAGGGGAGGGCGAAAGCCGAATCTACGGCCCGGGCCAGAACCCTGTTCAGGAGGCGTTTTTCGCCGGCTTCTCGGCCTCGTCGCCCCGCAGGCCATCCAGGGGCGAGTCGGAGAAGAACTTGACCAGTTCGCTGATCGAGGTGGCCTTGCCCATGATCTGCAGCAGGGCCGGAATGCTCACCTCGATCTCGTCGTTGGGGTAGGCCTTGAGGAAGCCCACCGCCGTGAGGGTGCCATTGCCCTGGGCCAGGCCGTTGATCACACCGGCCTTGAGGGCGGGCACCCCCGCGGCCTTGGCCTTGAGCGGAAACACGATCGTGGCCACCCGGGTCAGGATCGCCTCGCCGATGCGGGTGCTCAGCAGCCGGCTGGTGAACACGATCGGCAGGCTGAGCTCCTGCTTGAGCAGCTTGGACACCTCGGCGGGCTTCTGCCGCCCGAAGCTCATCACATCCGCCAGCAGGCCCCGGGCCTCGCCGGTCTGGGCCAGGTGCTCCATGTCCGCCACGGGGATCGAGCGGCGGAAGGCGCCGCTCACGAAGACCAGCTGCTCGGCCGCCAGGGCGGCGGGGCTGGCGCCGAGCAGCCCCAGGCCCAGGGCGGCGGCGGCGAGGCGGCGGCCCAGGGGGCCCCGCGGGGTGGCGATGGCCATGGGGGAACGCAGCCGCGGATTCAGCTCCGCAACTCTAGGGGCGCCGTTCCGGTGGCCTGCCCCACGCGCCGGGCACCGGCCCCCGCCCGCCGCCGGGTCTGGGGGGCCACCAGCACATCCCGCAGCAGCCGCACCACCCCCCGCTCCGCCAGCCCCCGGGCCACCTCCAGCCCCATGCGCCGCAGCTCGGTTTCCTGCAGCAGCCGCGGCAGGCGCTTCAGCAGCAGCTGCGGCTCAAAGCCCGGCAGCTGGCGCAGGATCTCCACCAGCCGCTGGATCGGCTCCAGCGACAGCAGCTCCAGCTCGCCGGCGCTGATCGGCGGCCGCTCCCGCAGGCCCGGCGGCAGCAGCCGCTGGGGCAGCCGCTGGCCCAGGCGCAGGGCCGTCTGCCAGCCGAGGGCATCGAGCTGATCCACCACCGCCTGCACCAGCTGCTGGCGCAGCAGGCCCGCCCTGGGGGAGAACAGGAAGTCGAGCACCTGGTCCAGCAGGCTGTCCAGATCCAGCTGGCTGCCGCTGGCGGCGCTGCTGATCAGGTTGTCGAGCCGCTGCCAGCGGAAGATCTCGCCGTCGAACAGCATCTCCCTGAGGCTGTTGCGCAGCTCAGGATCCGGGTCCTCCATCAGCCGGCGGGCGAAGTAGGGGTAGGCGGCGCCGAGGATCTTGAAGTCGGAGTCCACACTCAGGGCGATGCCCTCCAGGGTCACCAGCGAGCGGATGATCAGGGCGTAGTAGGGCGGCACCCGGAAGGGGAAGCGATACATCACCCCCGAGAGGTCGTCGGTCACCGCCTTGAAGTCCATGCGGCTGACGCCCATCTCCAGGGCCTGGCCGAACACCCCCTCGAAGGCCGGCACGATCGGCTCCAGGTTCACGTCCTCGGCCAGGAAGCCGAGGTTCACGAAGTCGCGCGAGAGCTTGCTGAAGTTGCGGTTCACCAGGTGCACCACCGCCTGGATCAGGCCGGTGCGGGCGCTGCGGCTCACCTCGCTCATCATGCCGAAATCCAGGTAGGCCAGGCGGCCATCCGGCAGGGCCAGCAGGTTGCCCGGGTGGGGATCGGCGTGGAAGAAGCCGTGCTCCAGCAGCTGCTGCAGGCTGCAGTTCACCCCCACGGTCACCATGTCGTCGGGGTCGATGCCGAGGGCCCGCACGGCCTCGAGGTTGGTGAGCTTCACGCCGTCGATCCACTCCATCGTCAGCACCCGGCGGCTGGTGGCCTGGTGGTAGATGGCGGGAACGGCGATGCGCGGGTTGTGGGCGTGCAGGGCGGCGAACTTCTCGGCGTTGGCGGCCTCGTTGCAGTAGTCCATCTCCTCGAACACCCGCTTGCCCAGCTCGTCGATCAGGGCCACCAGATCGCTGCGGATCAGGCCCACGTGGCGGTTGAGCCAGGCGGCGATGTTGCGGACGATGTAGAGGTCGAGGGTGATCTGCTCCCGCAGGCCCGGCCGCTGCACCTTCACCGCCACCCGCTGGCCGCTGTGCAGCACGCCCCGGTGCACCTGGCCCAGGGAGGCCGCCGAGATCGGCTCCCGCTCCAGCTCGGCGTAGATGGCCTCCACCGGGGCGCCCAGGTCCTCCTCGATGCAGGCCATCGCCAGGGCCGAGTCGAAGCCCGGCAGCTGGTCCTGCAGCTGGGCCAGCTCCTCCAGCAGCAGCGGCGGCACGATGTCGGGCCGGGTGGAGAGGGCCTGGCCGGCCTTGATGAAGGCGGGGCCGAGGGAGGCCACCAGGTCGGCGGCCTCCTGGGCCCGGGCCCGGGCGTGGGCCTTGCTGTTCAGGCGGCCGGTGAGCCAGTCGACGCCCACCCCCAGCAGGTAGAGGCCCAGGGGCACCAGGGTCTGCCAGAGGCGGCGGATCAGGCGCTGGGGGTGGCCGGCGTAGATGCGGGTGATGGCGGCCGGGTCGTAGCTGAGCAGGCCGGCGGCCTCGAGGAAGTCGCTGAGCTCCGGGTCGTTGGCGCCAACGGGGCTGCGGGCGGCGCCGCCGGCGGGCGGCGGGCTCGCACCGGGCGCCGGCGGCTCGCCGAACACCGCCGCCTGCATGGCCTCCAGGGCCGCCTCGGCGGCGGTGTGGATGGGGGCGCCGGCCGCCGGGGGGGGCGATGCCGCGGGGGGAGCGCTGCTGGGCTGCTGCGCGCTGGCCATGGCGCTGTGCCGGTTGCCCGGACTGGGACGGCCCCCCTTCTAAACGAAAGACACAGCCGCTACGGTCGGGGCGAACATCTGTTCCACTCCGGAGGGCGGCGTGCTCACGGGTCTGCGCCTCGAGAACATCGCCCTGATCGAGCGGCTCCAGCTCGAGTTCAGCGGCGGGTTCACGGTGCTCACCGGCGAGACCGGCGCCGGCAAGTCGATCCTGCTGGACGCCCTCGATGCCCTGCTGGGGGGTGCCCAGGGCGCAGCCGGCGGCCGGCTGCTGCGGCCCCGGGCCGAGCGGGCCATGGTTGAGGCCAGCTTCAGCCTCAGCCCGCCCCTGACCGCCTGGCTGGAGCAGCAGCAGCTGGAGGCCGAGGACGGCGAGCTGCTGCTCAGCCGCGAGTGGCGCCGCAGCGACGGCCGCCTCAGCAGCCGCAACCGTCTCAACGGCGTGGTGGTGGGCCGCGGCCAGATCCAGGAGCTGCGGCCCCTGCTGCTGGACCTCACCGTGCAGGGCCAGACCCAGCAACTGGCGCGGCCGGGCCAGCAGCGCCGCTGGCTGGACCGCTTCGCCGGCGAGGAGCTGCAGCGGGCCCTGGAGCCCGTGGTCCGCGCCCACCGGGCCTGGCGCCAGGCGGCCGCCGCCCTGGAGACGGCCCGCGGCCAGTGGCAGCAGCTGCAGCAGGACCGGCAGCGCCAGGAGCAGCTGCTCGACGACCTGGAGGCGGCCCGGCTGCAGGATCCCGCCGAGCGCCTGCGGCTGCAGCAGGAGCAGGACCGCCTCGCCCATGGCGTGCGCCTGCAGCAGGGGGTGAACGCCCTGCTGGGCCGCCTGGTGGAGGGGGCCGAGGCGGCCCCCTCGGTGCTCGATCACCTGGCGGCCTGCGAGCAGGAGCTGGCCCAGATGGAGGCCTGCGACGCCGGCCTGGCGGAGCTGCGCAGCCGCTGCAGCGACGGCCTGGCCCAGCTCCAGGACCTGGCCCGGGATCTGGACCGCTACGGCGCCAGCCTGGAGAGCGACCCCGGCAGCCTGGCGGCCCTGCAGGAGCGCATCGCCGAGCTCAAGGCCCTGGAGCGCCGCCACGGCCACGACCTGGCCGGACTGATCGCCCTGCGGGATCAGCTGCGCCAGCAGCTGGCCCCCGGCGGCGTCGACGCCTCCCTGGGGGCCCTGGAGCAGGCCGAGGGCGCCGCCCGGGCCGCCCGGGACCAGGCCAATGCCCGGCTCACGGCCCGCCGCGGCAGCGCCGCCCGCCAGCTGGAGCAGCAGCTGATGGCGGCCCTGCGGCCGATGGGTCTGGCCAACGTGCGCTTCGCCGTGGCGATCGAGCCGGCACCGGCCGGCGAGGAGGGGGCCGATGCGGTGCAGTTCCTGTTCTCCGCCAACCCCGGCCAGCCCCTGGCGCCCCTGGCGGAGGTGGCCTCCGGCGGTGAGATGAGCCGCTTCCTGCTGGCCCTCAAGACCTGCCTGGCCGCGGCGGACCCCCACGTGACCCTGCTGTTCGATGAGATCGACGCGGGCGTGAGCGGCCGGGTCAGCGGCGCCATGGCGGAGCTGCTGCGCTGCCTGGCCCAGCGGCGCCAGGTGTTCTGTGTCACCCATCAGCCCCTGCTGGCCGCCGCCGCCGACCACCACTTCAAGGTGTCCAAGCAGGTGCTGGGCGGCAGCACCCACACGCGGGTGTCCCACCTGCGGGACACCCAGGCCCGCCAGGCGGAACTGGCGGAGCTGGCCGGCGGCGACTCCGGCGAGGCCCGCAGCTACGCCGCGAGCCTGCTGGAGAGGCGGGTGGGCTGAGGCACCGGCCTCAGCGCCCCCAGGGGCCCCCCTTGTCCCAGCCCCGGCCGTAGCCCCGCCCGGCCCGGTCGCGGTCCCTGTCTCGTCGGTGGCGGGGCACCACCACGTCCCGGTACCAGCGGTCTTGCACGAAGTACACGGGGGCCTGGCAGGCACCGTAGCGGCGGCAGTAGCGGCTCCAGTTGGCCCGCTCGCCCGCGGGCACCCGCAGGTAGAGCGGCTGCAGCGGTGGCCCCCAGCGGCGGGGCTGCACGGCGATCGGCCGCACGTTGTAGACGCTGGGCACCGCCAGGCCGACGGGGCTGAGGCGGCCGTAGTAGTTGGGGTCTCCGAACTGCAGGGTGACGCCCAGCTGGGCCTGGGCGGGCGCGGGCAGGGCGGCCAGGCTGAGCAGGCCCACCAGCAGGCGCGATGCGAGTGCTGCCATGGGGTTCCGGGATCAATCGCGACGACTCCCCAAGCCTTGCGGCGGCCCATGCCCGCCCCGTGACTGGACCGGCGCCAAGGTCTGAGCGGATGTGACCGCCGCCGCCGGCGCAGCCCTGCGGCCGCACCGGCTCTGGCCCCGGGGGCGCCCGTAGAATCCACCGTTCACGAAGACGCTGGATGCCCCGCGCGAGCGCCGGTTCCGGGCCCAAGGCCACCGCAGCCAGACGGGCCCCGGCGGTGGGTCAGGCCCCCGGCAGCCCAGCCCTCACCCTGCATGAGAAGGCGGCCCAGCGCGATGGCAGCCGCACCCTCAGCGGCGGCTCCCTGGAGGATGTGATCCGGGTGCGCGGCGCCCGCCAGCACAACCTCAAGAACGTCGATCTGACGATCCCCCGCAACCAGCTGGTGGTGTTCACCGGCGTGAGCGGCAGCGGCAAGAGCTCCCTGGCCTTCGACACGATCTTCGCCGAGGGCCAGCGCCGCTACGTCGAGAGCCTCTCGGCCTATGCGCGCCAGTTCCTCGGCCAGGTGGACAAGCCCGATGTGGACGCCATCGAGGGGCTGTCGCCGGCGATCTCGATCGACCAGAAGTCCACCAGCCACAACCCCCGCTCCACCGTGGGCACGGTGACGGAGATCCAGGACTACCTGCGCCTGCTGTTCGGCCGCGCCGGCGAGCCCCACTGCCCCCAGTGCGACCGCTCGATCCGCCCCCAGACCATCGACGAGATGGTGGACCAGATCCTGGCCCTGCCGGAGGGCACCCGCTACCAGCTGCTGGCGCCGGTGGTGCGCGGCAAGAAGGGCACCCACGTGAAGCTGCTGGGGGGTCTGGTGGCCGAGGGCTTCGCCCGGGTGCGCATCAACGGCGAGGTGCGCGAGCTGGCCGACAACATCGAGCTCGACAAGAACCACGCCCACCACATCGAGGTGGTGGTGGACCGGCTGGTGGCCCGCGAGGGCATCCAGGAGCGGCTCACCGACTCGCTGCGCACGGCCCTCAAGCGCGGCGACGGCCTGGCCCTGGTGGAGGTGGTGCCCAAGGCCGGCGAGGAGCTGCCCGACGGGGTGGAGCAGGAGCGGCTCTACTCGGAGAACTTCGCCTGTGCGGTGCACGGCGCCGTGATGGAGGAGCTCTCGCCGCGCCTGTTCTCCTTCAACAGCCCCTACGGCGCCTGCCCCGACTGCCACGGCATCGGCCACCTGCGCAAGTTCACGGTGGAGCGGGTGGTGCCCGATCCCTCCCTGCCCGTCTACGCCGCGATCGCGCCCTGGGCCGAGAAGGACAACTCCTACTACTTCTCGCTGCTCTACTCGGTGGGCGAGGCCTTCGGCTTCGAGATCAAGCAGCCCTGGAACCAGCTCACCGATGCCCAGCGCCAGGTGCTGCTGCACGGCAGCCAGGAGCCGATCGCCATCCAGGCCGACAGCCGCTACCGCAAGGGCGCCGGCTACGTGCGGCCCTTCGAGGGCATCCTGCCGATCCTGGAGCGCCAGCTGCGCGATGCCAGCGGCGAGGCGGTGCGCCAGAAGCTGGAGAAGTTCCTGGAGCTGGTGCCCTGCGCCAGCTGCCAGGGGCTGCGGCTCAAGCCCGAGGCCCTGGCGGTGCGGGTGGGTCCGTACCGGATCCACGAGCTCACCGGCAGCAGCGTGGGCGAGAGCCTGCGGCGGATCGAGGCGCTGATGGGGGTGGGCGAGAGCGAGGGGGCGGAGCCGTTGCTGACGCCCCGCCAGATCCAGATCGGCGATCTGGTGCTGCGGGAGATCCGCATGCGCCTGAAGTTCCTGCTGGATGTGGGGCTCGACTACCTGAGCCTGGATCGCCCCGCCATGACCCTCTCCGGCGGCGAGGCCCAGCGCATCCGCCTGGCCACCCAGATCGGCGCCGGCCTCACCGGTGTGCTCTACGTGCTGGATGAGCCGAGCATCGGCCTGCACCAGCGCGACAACGACCGGCTGCTCAACACGCTCACCAAGCTGCGCGACCTGGGCAACACGCTGATCGTCGTGGAGCACGACGAGGACACGATCCGCGCCGCCGACCACGTGGTGGACATCGGCCCCGGTGCCGGCGTGCACGGCGGCCACATCGTGGCCCAGGGCTCCCTGCAGACCCTGCTGGAGGCGGAGGATTCCCTCACCGGCGCCTACCTCAGCGGCCGCCGCTCGATCCCGACGCCCGCCGAGCGGCGCACCAGCAGCAGCCGCAAGATCAGCCTGGTGGGCTGCCAGCGCAACAACCTCTCCGGCTTCGACGTGGAGGTGCCCCTGGGCCGGCTGGTGTGCGTGACGGGGGTGAGCGGCAGCGGCAAGAGCACGCTGGTGAACGAGCTGCTGCATCCGGCCCTGGAGCACAAGCTGGGCCTGAAGGTGCCCTTCCCCACGGGCCTGGGCGAGCTGAAGGGCATCAAGGCGATCGACAAGGTGATCGTGATCGACCAGTCGCCGATCGGCCGCACGCCCCGCTCCAACCCCGCCACCTACACCGGCGCCTTCGATCCGATCCGCCAGGTGTTCGCCGCCACGGTGGAGGCCAAGGCCCGCGGCTACCAGGTGGGCCAGTTCAGCTTCAACGTCAAGGGCGGGCGCTGCGAGGCCTGCGGCGGCCAGGGCGTGAACGTGATTGAGATGAATTTCCTGCCCGACGTGTATGTGCAGTGCGACGTGTGCAAGGGCGCCCGCTACAACCGCGAGACGCTGCAGGTGACCTACCGGGGCCACACCATCGCCGATGTGCTGGAGATGACGGTGGAGCAGGCCGCCGACGTGTTCTCCGCCATCCCCCAGGCGGCCGATCGGCTGCGCACCCTGGTGGACGTGGGCCTGGGCTACGTCAAGCTGGGCCAGCCGGCGCCGACGCTCTCCGGCGGTGAGGCCCAGCGGGTGAAGCTGGCCACCGAGCTCTCCAAGCGCGCCACCGGCAAGACGCTCTACCTGATCGATGAGCCCACCACGGGCCTCAGTTTCTACGACGTCCACAAGCTGATGGACGTGATGCAGCGCCTGGTGGACAAGGGCAACTCGATCCTGGTGATCGAGCACAACCTCGATGTGATCCGCTGCGCCGACTGGATCGTCGACCTCGGCCCCGAGGGCGGCGACAGGGGTGGCCAGATCGTCGTGACGGGTACGCCGGAGGAGGTGGCCGCCCACCCCACCAGCCACACGGGCCGCTACCTCCAGCAGGTGCTGGCGCAGCATCCCCCCCAGGCCGCCGCGGCCTGATCAGGGTCCCGCCGGCGATCCGGCGGCGGCTTCCCCCAGCCAGCGCCGCCGCAGGGCCTCCAGGGGCTGGTCCACCCAGGCCCAGAAGTCCCAGCTCGGATCGAACAGATCCACGGCCATGCGCTCCCCCCGCGCCCAGGCCCGCCAGAACTGCCCGGGATCCAGGGCCCCCACCGCCGCGCCGGCCACGTCGTTGAGCCGGATTCCCAGGTGCCAGGAGAGGATCACCGGCAGGATGTGTCCCGAGATTGCCCGGGACGGGTGCATCGCCGCCGTGAAGGTGGACACCAGGATCTCGCCGGCGGGGGTGGTGCCGTAGCCCGCCAGCACGTGGCAGCTGTCGTGGGGCACGGCGAACCGCTCCTGCAGGGCCCGCTCCTCCCCCGGCAGGCCGTAGCCGTTGGCATCGAAGTGGGCCAGGAAGGCGCGGCCGAAGCTGCCGGCCGGCAGCTGCTCCAGGGCCCGGTAGCGGCGGGCCAGGGCCGGATCGGCGCCCGCGCCCCGGTAGGGCTGCAGCCAGGCGGCCGCGGCCGCGCCGTCGCGCCACTCCCGCCCGCTGATGGAGGTCAGGTTGTCGCGCACCATGTGGGCCAGGGCCTCCTCCAGCCGCCCGGCGGCCAGGGCCGCCACCTCGTCGATGAAGGGGGCCCGCACCGCCAGGGCCTCCGCGTAGGCCAGCACCCGCCGCAGCCGGGTCGGGTCCAGGGCCCCGTCCAGGAAGGCCATCACGGTGAGGAAGGCGGCGGCCGTGCGGCGCTGGCCGGGGTCCGCCAGGGCCCGGGCCAGCTGCTCGGGACCGGCCGGTGGCAGCCCGGCCGGGTCCAGGCCGGTCCCCAGCCCGAAGATCCAGTGGGCCGCCGCCGCAAGGGCCGTGCGGTCGGCGGCGCTGGGATCACCCCCCAGGGCGGCCACGTCGGCCATGGCCGCCAGGATCGCCTCCGCCTGGGGTCGGCTGGTGGTCAGGGCCATGGGGGTCTGGGGCAGGGCCACGGGGCCGAGCCGCCGCTCAGGGCGGCGGCTGCTCCTGGCTGCGGTACTCGGCGTGGTTGGGGTTGGCGTCCGGCATCCAGTAGCTGATGTCGTCGCGCCAGTAGGGGGCGCCGGCCAGGCGGCTGGAGGAGAGCTTCGTGGTGCCCATGGCCGTCAGCAGGGCGCCGAGGTCCACCGGGGAGAGGTCGGTGCGGATGTCGCTGCCGGCGATCTGCAGCAGCTCCGGCAGGCGCCCCACGGTGGCGGGGCTGGCCAGCTTGCGGAACACCTCGGCCAGCACCAGCTTCTGGCGCTCCATCCGGCCGATGTCGCCGAGTTCATCGTGGCGGAAGCGCAGGAAGCCCTCCAGCTCCCGGCCCTTGAGCAGCTGGCGGCCGGGGTAGAGATCGATGGCGAGGCCCTGGCTGTTGTCGATGTAGTACATCCGCTTGGGCACGTCCACCTCGACGCCGCCGAGGGCCTCGGCCAGCCGCTGCACCGCCTTCAGGTTCACCAGCAGGTAGCGGTCCACCGGCGCCGCCAGCAGCTGGCTCAGCTCCCGCTTCACCAGCTCCGGACCACCGCTGGCGTAGAGGGCATTGGCCTTGATCACCCCGTACTGGGGCGAGTCGATGAAGGTGTCGCGCGGCACCTGGGTGAGCAGGGTGCGGCCGGGCTGCAGCTGCACCGTCATCATCACGTCGGTGTTGCTGGCCACCTGGTCGGTGCCCAGCACGACGATGCGGCGCTTGCCCATGCCCGCCGGCGTCACCAGCGCCCCCAGGGAGGTGCCGGGGTGGGGCAGGACGGCTGCGGCCATGGCGGCCAGTCGGGGCAGGGGCCCGCTGAGGCCATAGCCCAGCCCCAGCCCCGCCAGGAACACCGGCAGGCCGCGCAGGAGGCCGCGCCGCGGCGCCGCGACCCCGGCCGCCGGGGTCGCGGCTGGCCGCTGCTGGCGCCTGCGCCGGCCCTCCGCTCCGGTCGCCGGGGCCCCCCCGGCGGCCTCCGCCTCGGCCCGCGCCGCCGCCTCCCGGCGGGCCCGGCCGCGGCTGGGACGATCATTGGAGCGGTCCCGACGGGGAACGGCCTGGGCCATGGCTGCATGCGGTCGCCGCACCTTAAAGCCCGCCAATCGCCGCGGCCAGGGGCTTCCGCCGCTTCAGGGAGCCGCCACCACCTGCACCCGGGCGGCGGCCCGGTCCGCCTTGGCGCGGGCCTCCTCCAGGTCGGAGCCGCTGGCCAGGGCCACGCCCATGCGGCGCTGGGGGCGGGCCTCGGGCTTGCCGAACAGCAGCACCTGCACATCGGTCTCGGCCAGGGCCTGCTCCAGGCCCGTGTAGGCCACCCTCTCCAGGGCGCGCTCCGCCAGGATCACCCGGCTGGCGGCGGGGCCCGTGGAGCGGATCTCCGGGATCGGCAGCCCCAGCACCGCCCGCAGGTGCAGCTCGAACTCGCTCAGATTCTGGCCCACCAGGGTCACCAGACCGGTGTCGTGGGGCCGCGGCGACAGCTCCGAGAACACCACCTCGCTGCCCCCATCGGCGGTGGCGCACACGAAGAACTCCACCCCGAACAGGCCGGCGCCGCCCAGGTTGTCGGTCACGGCGCGGGCCATGGACTGGGCAGCCGCCAGCTGGGCCCAGTCCAGGTGGGCCGGCTGCCAGCTGGTCTGGTAGTCGCCGCGCTCCTGCAGGTGGCCGATCGGCGGGCAGAACAGGGTGGGCCCCTGCCACGGCTTCACGGTGAGCAGGGTGATCTCCTGCTCGAAGCGCAGGAACTCCTCCACGATCACCCGGGCGCCGCTGCCGCGGGCGCCGGCCATCGCCGCCCCCCAGGCCGCGGCAATGGCCTCGGGCCCCTCCACCACGCTCTGGCCCTTGCCCGAGGAGCTCATCACCGGCTTGACCACCACCGGCCAGCCCAGGGGCGCCGCCGCGGCCGCCAGCTCCTCGGCACTGGCGGCGTAGGCGTAGCGGGCGGTGCGCAGGCCCAGCTCGCCGGCGGCCAGGTCGCGGATCCGGTCGCGGTTCATCGTCACCGCCGTGGCCCGGGCGGTGGGGATCACGGTGGTGCCCTCCGCCTCCAGCTCCGCCAGGGCATCCACCGCCAGGGCCTCGATCTCCGGAATCACCAGGTCGGGCCGGTGGCGGCGCACCACCGCCTTGAGGGCCTCCGGATCGGCCATGGCGATCACCTCGGCCACGTCCGCCACCTGCATCGCCGGCGCACCCGCGTAGCGGTCCACGGCGACCACCCGGCAGCCCAGGCGCTGGGCGGCGATCGCCACCTCCTTGCCCAGTTCGCCGCTGCCCAGGAGCATCAAGGTGCGGGGAAACGGTCGGCTGGCCATGGCCGTGGCGGGGGGCGAGATACTCGACAGACTCTGCCGTGCCGATCCCCGTGCCCACCCCCGCACTGCTGGCCTACGCGACGGCGGGCGATGCCGCCAACGGCCTGCTCAACGGCTGGAGCATCGACGACCTGCAGCGCTGGGCCCTGATCTACCTGGGCATCTCCTCGCTGGCCTTCATCGTCGTGTGGGTGGTGGGCTACGTGCGCCGCCCCGGCTAGGCCCCCAGGCCCGGTTCCTGGATCAGGTCCAGCTGGCGCACCGGCGACTCCTCGTCGATGAAGCCGTAGGCCTCGAACACGGCGCCATCGCCGTGGGTGATGTGCTGGCCGTCGCTGTGGCGCTCGAGCACGAAGCCCTCGCTGGCCATGCGCCGCATCAGCGCCGCCGCCTCCTCAAAGCGGGCGGCCATCGCCTCCAGGCTGGCGCAGTCGGCGGTGAGGCCGGTTTCCTTCCAGGTGAAGTAGGCCATGGCGGCGGGCGCGGGGGCAGGGGCAGGCGCCGCCGATGGCAGCGGCTCAGGGCGGCGGCCCAGAGCGGTGGCTCAGGGCAGCAGCACCAGTCCCACCAGTACCAGTAGCAGGCTGGCGCCCCAGAAGCCCACCACCACCTGCTGTTCGCTGGCGCCCCCCAGCTCGAAGTGGTGGTGCAGCGGCGCCATGCGCAGCACCCGCCGGCCCACGCCGTCGGGGCCCTTGGTGGCCTTGAACACCCACACCTGCACGATCACCGACAGGGACTCGGCCAGGAACACCCCGCCCATCACCAGCAGTGGCCAGAGGCTGTTGGAGAGCAGGCTCACCGCCGCCAGGGCGGCGCCCATGGCCAGGGAGCCCGTGTCGCCCATGAACATCCGGGCCGGATGGCGGTTCCAGAGCAGAAAGCCCAGCCAGGTGCCGGCCATGGCGGCGCAGAATCCCGCCAGGGCGGGGTCGCCCCCGTGGCCCCGCAGCATCAGCTGCAGCCCCAGGCCGCTGAACACGGTGGCGCCGCAGCCGGCCGCCAGGCCGTCGAGGCCGTCGGTGAGGTTGGTGGCGTTGCTCTCGGCCAGCACCACGAACAGCCCCAGGGGCCAGATCAGCAGCCCCACCGGCAGCACCCAGCCCAGGGGCAGGGCGATGTCGCCCGGATCGGCGCCGCCGAGCCACTGGCCATGCCAGGCCCAGGCCAGGAAGGCGGCGGCGGCCAGGGCCTGCAGCAGCAGCTTGCCGCCGGGGCTGAGGCCGGTGTTGTGGCGCCTGGTGAGGCTCTGCCAGTCGTCGATGGCGCCGATGGCCATCGCCGCCAGGGTGAGGGCCGCCACCGCCAGCAGCCGCGGATCCTCCGGCGCCACCAGGCCCCCCACGATCACCCCCACCGGCACCGCCAGCAGGCCGCCCATCGTCGGCGTTCCGGCCTTGCTCAGGTGGGCCTGGGGCCCCTCCTGGCGGATCACCTGGCCCAGCTTGAGGGCCCGCAGCCGCGGCACCCCCCAGGCCCCGAGGGCCGCACTCACGAGGGCCGCCACCAACAGCGGCAGGCTCAGCTGGGGCGCCTGGGCCAGCCAGTCGCCGGCCAGGGCCAGCCCCAGCAGCACCAGGCCCAGCAGCAGCGCCAGGGGGCGACTGTTGCCGGGGAGGCAGGCCAGCAGCCGGGTGAACGGCCCGGCGGGGCGGCTGGGGGCCCCGGAGGGCGAGGTCGGGGAGGCCAAGGGTGGCTCGGGGGCGGCGGGCCGGAGGCGGGCAGCCCCGCGGCGCTGTCGGGCCGGACCCTAGGCCAGGGGCCTCAGTCTTCCCAGTCCTCCTCGCTCTGCTCGTCGGCGGCGTTGTAGTCCTCCTTCTCGCCCATCAGCGCCGAGAGTTCCTCCTCCTCGACGGTGCTCACATCGGGGCTGGCGGTCTCCTCATCGGCCACCAGGCGGCCGCTGGTCTCGAGCCAGCTCAGCAGGTCGGGCTCCTCGCGCAGGGGCAGCACCGGGGCCGGTTCGCTGCGGCCGTAGCGGGTCAGGGAGGGGTTGATGCCGTCCAACTGACTCAGGCTCTGGCTGAGGCTCGTGCTGGGACTGCCCATGGATGTGGAATCTCCGCCAATCGACCATTGTAACGGACCTGCGGCAGCCTGTCCCCCATGCCTGGATCCACCGCGAAGCTGCTCCAGCTGGCCTGGGTGTGGGGGCTGGCCCTGGCCCTGAGCGCCCTGCTGCGCTGGGCCGGAGCGCGCTGGCCCGACGGCCTGGCGGTGAACCCCGGGCTGGCCCTGCTGCTGGTGCTGGTGCCCCCGGCCCTGATGGCGCTGGTGCTGCTGCGGGGCCTGCTGGCGCCGCCGCCGGTCGATGCCGCCGCGGCCCCGGGCGACCCCGGCAGGGGAGAATCGTCCGACTGAGCACAACCAGGGAGAGCGTTGATGGGTCGGGCCAAGCGGGCGGTGCTGGCGTATTCCGGTGGCGTGGACACCAGCGTCTGCATCCCCTACCTCAAGAACGAGTGGGGCGTGGAGGAGGTGATCACCTTCGCCGCCGACCTGGGCCAGGGCGATGAGCTCGAACCCATCCGCCGGAAGGCCCTCGACTCCGGCGCCAGCCAGTCGATCGTGGCGGATCTGATCGAGCCCTTCATCACCGAGTTCGCCTTCCCGGCGATCCGCGCCAACGCCCTCTACGAGGGGCGCTATCCCCTCTCCACCGCCCTGGCCCGGCCCCTGATCGCCCGCCGGCTGGTGGAGATCGCCCGCGAGGTGGGCGCCGATGCGGTGGCCCATGGCTGCACCGGCAAGGGCAACGACCAGGTGCGCTTCGATGTGGCCATCGGCGCCCTCGCCCCCGACCTGAAGGTGCTCACCCCGGCGCGGGAGTGGGGCATGAGCCGCGAGCAGACCATCGCCTACGGCGAGCGCTGCGGCATCCCCTCGCCGGTGAGCAAGGCGTCGCCCTACTCGATCGACCTCAACCTGCTGGGCCGCTCGATCGAGGCCGGCCCCCTGGAGGATCCCAACGTGGAGCCCCCCGAGGAGATCTACGCCCTCACCGTGGGCGTGGACGCCGCCCCCGACCGGGCCCAGGTGGTGGAGATCGGCTTTGAGCAGGGCAACCCCGTGAGCATCGACGGCGAGCGCCTCGATCCGGTGGCCCTGATCCGCCGGGCCAACGCCCTGGCCGGCGGTCATGGCTTCGGCCGGCTCGACATGATCGAGAACCGGGTGGTGGGCATCAAGAGCCGCGAGATCTATGAGACCCCGGGGCTGCTGCTGCTGATCCAGGCCCACCAGGAGCTGGAGAGCCTCACCCTGGCGGCGGACGTGCTGCGCACCAAGCGCCAGCTGGAGCAGCAGTGGGCCGATCTGGTGTACCAGGGCCTCTGGTACGGCCCCCTCAAGGAGGCCCTCGACGGCTTCATCGAGCGCACCCAGCAGACCGTGACCGGCACGGTGCGGATCCGGCTGCACAAGGGCAACGCCACGGTGGTGGGCCGCAGCAGCGCCAGCCACAGCCTCTACGTGCCCACCATGGCCACCTACGACGCTGGCGACCAGTTCGACCACCGCGCCGCCGAGGGCTTCATCTACGTGTGGGGTCTGCCCACCCGCCTCTGGGCCGCCGCCCGCCGCGGCTGATCCCCCGCCGGCTTCAGGCCACCCGGCCGCCCTGTCCCGACAGGCGGCTGGTGCCGGCCCGGTTGCGGCGCAGCTGCGGCAGGGCGGGCAGGCTCGGTTCGCCGGGGGGGGCGACTGGCTCCGGCTGGGTCTCGGGCACCGGTGGTGGCGCCGCCGCATCGGCCGCATCGGCGCTGCTGGCCGCCACGGGGGCTTCGGTCGCTGTCGGGGCTGTGCCAGCGCCGGCAGCCGCTGGGCTGCCGGTGGTGCCCGCCTGGGGCAGCAGTCGGCTCAGGCGGTCCCGCAGGGCATGGTTTTCATCGAGCAGCCGCCGCTGCCGTTCCAGCAGCGGCTCGATCCGCTCGTCGAACTTGCGCTCGAAGATCCCCGGCAGGTCCTGCAGCAGGTCCTCCAGCTCGGCGATCTGGCGCCGGCTGGCCTCCAGCTCCAGGCGTGCGGCCTCCAGGGCGCTGGGCGGCTGGTGGGCGGGCTCGGCAGGGGTGGGGCTGTCGCTGCTCAAGGGGGTCGCTCGCGGTCGTCTGCGGGGCTGCGTCTGAAGGGCTTCGTCCGGCGGAGCTGCGTCTGAAGGGGCGTTGTCTGCCGGGCGTCGCCTGTGGCCGCCCTCCCCAGGGTTCCGGACGCGGGGGCGGACGGGGCTGCGGTTGGGCGCCGGCAGGGAGCTGGATCGGGGCCTGGGCTCGGCGGCGGGGGATCAGCTGGGATTCAGCCTAGGGCGATTCCTCGGCGCCGGCCGCCGCCGGTGGGGGGCCGGCCGCCGGTCGCCTGCCCCAGCCAAAAGGCCCCCGCGAGGGCGTGAACCATCGCAGGGGCCTTGGGGTGCGGGGCCCCCCGTCGGGGAGCCTGGGGTGCCGTCAGGCGTCGGCGGTCTGCAGGGCCGCGGCGTCGCTGCTGGCGGTGGGCCCGGGGCCGCTGCGGGGGGCGGGCAGGGGGCCGTCCTGCTTGACGGTGAGGTAGCGGATCACGTCCTCGCTCAGGCGCATGGCCCGCTCCAGGCTGGCCACCTGCTGGCCGTCACCGTTGTGGGTGAGCTGCACGTAGATGCCTTCCTTGTGCTTGGCGATGGGGTAGGCCAGGCGGCGCTTGCCGCGCATCTGGCAGTCCAGCACCTCGGCGCCGGCCTCGGTCACGAGGTCGCGGTACTTGCTCACATGGGTCTCCACCTCTTCCTCCGGGATGTCCGGACGAAGGATGTACATCGTTTCGTAGTAGGGCTGCGACATGGCTTGCGCGATCCGACGTGGGCGCCGAAGGGGACGGTGGCTGGCGGCCTGGCCCGGGGGCTTGCCCCACCAGCGACGGATCCTCCACCTTATCCCGCGGCGGTCTGGCCCCCTGGCGACCCCTCAGATGAGCTGCATCCGCACCGCGTCGGACACGCTGGGGATGTCCGCCTCCTTGCCCCGCAGGCACTGGACCACGGCGTAGCCCACCAGCAGCAGCACCCCGAGGAACACCGTGTTGCTGAGGGTGCGGGCGGCGAAGCCCCCGCCCAGGGGGCTGAGCAGGATGCTGAAGGCCAGGGAGATCACCACCAGCACGATGTCCAGCAGGATCGCCTGCAGCACGTTGAAGCGCACGAAGTAGGGCACCCGCGGGTTGCGCACCACCGCCAGGTACAGGGCCAGGAACAGCAGGAAGCCGCCGAAGGGCACCATCTGCTGCAACAGCGCCACCGGCAGGGCCGGCAGGCTCAGCACCTGCAGCACCGGGAACAGCCCGAACAGCGAGCGCCCGAAGGGCAGGCCGTCACTCCAGGGCAGCAGGTAGGCCAGCAGGGCCAGCAGCCGCTGCCAGGGGGGGATGTCGGCCATGGAGGGCAAGCCCGGAGCTGGGGGGAGGCTAGGGCGGCCGCGGCAGGACGGCGCTGCCATTCGTGGCCGGCCCTGCTCCCCTGGCCCTGCAGCCGGGGGTCGCCTCAGCGGCCCTCCAGCTGGGCCAGGGCGGCGGCCCGCATCGCCGCCACCGGAATGGCCGCCTCGCCGCTCCACAGCCGCAGGGCGGCCGCCCCCTGCTGCACCAGCATCTCCAGCCCGTCGTGGCTGCGGCAGCCCCGCGCCGCCGCCGCCCGCAGCAGGGCCGTGGGCCGCGGCGTGTAGATCAGGTCGTAGACGGTGGCGCCGGGCCGCAGGGCCTCCAGCTCGGCCGAGGTGAGCGGCGAGCGCCCGGCGGCGGCGGGATCGGTGGCGCTGGCCATACCCACCGGGGTGGTGTTCACCACCAGGTCGGCGGCGGCCAGGGCGGCCTCCAGGCCGTGGGGATCAGCGGGCTCGCCCCAGGCCAGGTCCTGCAGCTGCGGCGCCCAGCTGCGGCAGTCCGCCAGCAGGGCCCCGCGGCCGGCGGCGCGCCGGCCCGCCAGCTGGATCGCCCCCAGCCCCAGCTCCACCAGCCCCGCCACCACCGCCCGGGCGCTGCCGCCGGTGCCCAGCACCAGGGCCCGCTGGCCCCGCCAGTCCTGCTGCCCCTGCCGCAGCGGCGCCAGGAAGCCCTCCACATCGGTGTTGGTGCCCAGCCAGCCGCCGGCCGGGCGCGGCACCAGCGTGTTCACGGCGCCCAGCCGCCGGGCCAGGGGGCTCAGCTCGCCCGCCAGGGCCGCCACCGCCTGCTTGTGGGGCAGGGTCACGTTGAGGCCGCGGCAGCCGATCGCCTCCAGGCCCCGCACCACCGCCTCCAGCCGGGCCGCCGGCGCCGGCAGGGCCAGGTAGACCCAGTTCAGCCCCAGCTCCCGCAGGGCCGCGTTGTGCATGGCAGGCGACAGCGAGTGGCGCACCGGATCCCCCAGCACCCCCACCAGGGCGGTGTGGCCATTGATCGCGGCCGGCGTGGCGGCGGCAGGGCTGGAGGGCGGCATCGGGGCGCACGCGCCGGCGCTGGCCGGACGGGGTCAGGGCCGCACCGTACGGCCCCGGTTCGGCAACCACCCCTAGCCCCGGTCGGGGCCTGCTGTTGAGGATGCCTGAAGTCTGAAATCCCCTGCGGGAGGCGGTTATCTATGGGCAAGGTTGTTGGAATTGACCTTGGCACCACCAACAGCTGCGTGGCGGTCATGGAGGGCGGCAAGCCCACCGTGATCGCCAACGCCGAGGGCTTCCGCACCACGCCCTCGGTGGTGGCCTACACCAAGAACCAGGACCAGCTCGTCGGTCAGATCGCCAAGCGCCAGGCGGTGATGAACCCCGAGAACACCTTCTATTCGGTGAAGCGCTTCATCGGCCGCCGCGTCGATGAGGTGAACGAGGAGTCGAAGGAGGTGAGCTATGGCGTCGAGAAAGCCGGCGCCAACGTGAAGGTGAAGTGCCCGGTGCTGAACAAGCAGTTCGCCCCCGAGGAGGTGAGCGCCCAGGTGCTGCGCAAGCTGGCCGAAGACGCCGGCAAGTACCTCGGCGAGACGGTCACCCAGGCGGTGATCACCGTGCCCGCCTACTTCAACGACTCCCAGCGCCAGGCCACCAAGGATGCCGGCAAGATCGCCGGCCTCGAGGTGCTGCGGATCATCAACGAGCCCACGGCGGCCGCCCTGGCCTACGGCCTCGACAAGAAGAGCAACGAGCGCATCCTGGTGTTCGACCTGGGCGGCGGCACCTTCGACGTGTCGGTGCTCGAGGTGGGCGATGGCGTGTTCGAGGTGCTCTCCACCTCCGGCGACACCCACCTGGGCGGCGACGACTTCGACAAGGTGATCGTCGACTTCCTGGCCGACTCCTTCAAGGCCAACGAGGGCATCGACCTGCGCCAGGACAAGCAGGCCCTGCAGCGCCTCACCGAGGCGGCGGAGAAGGCCAAGATCGAGCTCTCCAGCGCCACCCAGAGCGAGATCAACCTGCCGTTCATCACGGCCACCCCCGAGGGCCCCAAGCACCTCGACCTCACCCTCACCCGCGCCAAGTTCGAGGAGCTGGCCAGCAAGCTGATCGACCGCTGCCGCGTGCCGGTGGAGCAGGCCCTCAAGGACGCCAAGCTCTCCTCCTCCGAACTGGATGAGGTGGTGATGGTGGGGGGCTCCACCCGCATTCCCGCGGTGCTGGAGCTGGTCAAGCGGGTCACCGGCAAGGATCCCAACCAGACCGTCAACCCCGACGAGGTGGTGGCCGTGGGTGCCGCCATCCAGGGCGGTGTGCTGGCCGGTGAGGTGAAGGACATCCTGCTGCTGGATGTCTCGCCGCTCTCCCTCGGCGTCGAGACCCTGGGCGGGGTGATGACCAAGATGATCCCCCGCAACACCACGATCCCCACCAAGAAGTCGGAGACCTACTCCACCGCGGTGGATGGCCAGACCAACGTGGAGATCCACGTGCTGCAGGGCGAGCGGGAGCTGGCCAGCGACAACAAGAGCCTGGGCACCTTCCGCCTCGACGGCATCCCCCCGGCCCCCCGTGGCGTGCCCCAGATCGAAGTCACCTTCGACATCGATGCCAACGGCATCCTCAGCGTCACCGCCAAGGACAAGGGCAGCGGCAAGGAGCAGAGCATCTCGATCACCGGCGCTTCCACCCTCAGTGACAACGAGGTGGAGAAGATGGTGAAGGAGGCCGAGCTGAACGCGGCGGCCGACAAGGAGAAGCGCGAGCGCATCGACCTCAAGAACCAGGCCGAAACCCTCGTCTACCAGTCGGAGAAGCAGCTCTCGGAGCTGGGCGACAAGGTGGGCGCCGAGGACAAGGCCAAGGTGGAGGGCTTCGCCAAGACCCTCAAGGAGGCGATCGAGAAGGAGGACTACGACACCATCAAGTCCACCCTGGAGCAGCTGCAGCAGGCGCTCTACGCCGCCGGTGCCGCCGTGTACCAGCAGGCCGGCGCCGGAGCCGGTGCCGCCCCGGGCGGTGAGGGTGCCGCTGGCGCCAGCGCCGGCGACGACGTGATCGACGCCGAGTTCACCGAGTCCAAGTGAGCGCCTGGGCTGGGGCCTGATGCCCGGGCCTCCCCAGCGCCAAGCCCCCCGGCCGGGGGGCTTTTTTCATGGGCCAGGGCCCCTGGCGCCGGCCCGCCCCTCAGGATCCGACCGTGGCCAGGGCGGCGCGGGCCCGCTCCAGCACCGGCGCCGGCAGGCTCACGTAGCCGAGGGCTGGCGCCTCGGCCTGGGCCCCGTCCGTGAGGGCGTAGCCGAAGGCCTTCCGCAGGGCCGGCAGCTTGGCGCCGTTGCCGGTCCTGTAGAGCAGGATCCAGCTGAAGGTCACGATCGGGTAGCCCGCCCTGGGGTTGGGGTCGCTGCCGGTCAGGTCCGGGCCCAGTTCGATGCTGGCCAGGGCCTGGGCGGCCTCGGCGGTGCTGGGCCCGCTGAAGGCGCCCGCGGCGTTCTGGATCGCCGCCGCCTGCAGCGGCTCACGCACGTAGGAGGCCTCCACGTAGCCGAGGCCGCCCTTGAGCTGCTGCAGGCTGGCGGCCACGCCCTCGTTGCCCTTGGCCCCGATGCCGGTGGGCCACTGCACCGACTTGGCGGCGCCGGGGCCGGCCTTCCAGCTGGGGCTGAAGGCCGAGAGCGACCGGGTGAAGTTGTAGGTGGTGCCGGAGCCGTCCGAGCGGAAGATCACCCGGATCGCCTGGTCGGTGCAGCCCAGCTGCCGGTAGTTGGTGATCCTGCCCTCAAAGATCTGCACCAGCTGGGCCTGGCTGAGGCGCAGCTGGCAGCCCGGGTGGTTGTAGGCCACGGCGATGGCGCCGGCGGTGAGCGGGATCTGCACCACGCCGCGCTTCACCGCCGCCGCCTCGCTGGCCACCAGGGGCTTGTCGCTGGCGGCGAAGTCCACCGTGCCGGCGTTGAACTGGCGGACGCCCGCCCCCGAGCCCACCGACTGGTAGTTGACCTGGGCCTCGCCCTTGCCGGCGAGGTCGGCGAACCAGCGCTGGTAGATCGCCGAGGGGAAGGTGGCCCCGGCGCCCTGGAGGCTGCCGCCGCCGGGCCCGCCGCTGCAGGCCGTGAGCGCGAGGCCCCCCAGCAGGCCGGCGGCCGTGGCCAGGGAGGTGAGGCGGCGGCTGGTGGGGCGCTGACGATTGAGGGCCATCGGGGGGGTCAGGGTGGGAGAGGCGGCGCCCTGGAACGCCGTGCCGGCGCCGCCCCCGGAGGTTACGGCGCCACTGAGACCCGCCTAAGACAGCCTGGCCCTCAGCCGGGGCCGCCGCCCGCGGCGATCCGCTCCGCCACCCACTGCGCCGTGGCCGGGGCCAGCAGCACCCCGTTGCGGTAGTGGCCGGAGGCCAGCAGCAGGCCGGGCTCCAGCTCCTCCAGCAGCGGCGCCGGCGCCCCCTGGGGCCGGGCCCGCAGGCCCTGCCAGCGGCGCAGCACCGTGGCCTGCCGCAGCCAGTCGGGGGCGCTGCCGCCCAGCTGCCGCAGCTGGGCCAGCTCCGCTGCGCTGGCGTCCACCTGGTCTGCGCCCGGGGCCGGCGGCTCCAGGGTGGCCCCCAGCCAGAGGCGGCCGCCGGGGCGGGGCACCAGGTTCACGCCCCCCCAGCTGATCGAGCCGGGCCACTGGCGGGGATCGGGGCTGCCCGCCGGCAGCTGCAGCTCCAGGGCCTGCCCCAGCACGGGCTGCTGGGGCCGCCGGTGGCCCAGCGGCTCCAGCAGGGCCGGGCTGCCCAGGCCCGCGCTGAGCACCAGCCAGGGTGCCTCCAGCTGTCCACCGCCGGCCAGGGCGACGCGCCAGCGGTGCTCCCCCGCCCGGCGCAGGATCCCGGTGGCCCGGTCCGCCACCAGCTCCAGGCCCCGCGCCTGGGCGTCGGACCGCAGGGCGCCCATGGCGGGGAGGGGGTCCAGCTGGCCGTCCTCCGGCGAGAACAGGCCACCGACGGCGCCGGTGGGCAGGCTGGGCGCCAGGGCGGCCAGGGCCTCGGCCGGCAGCAGCTGCAGCGCAATGCCCCGCCGGGCCCGCTCGGCCGCCAGGCGCGTCTGGGCAGCGAAGGCCTCGGTATCGGCGGCGAGCTGCAGCAGGCCCGGCCGCCAGGGCAGCGCCAGGCCGGCCGCCTCCAGCTGCTGCCGCCAGTCGCCCCAGAGCTGCAGTGAGCGCTGGCGCAGGCGCCAGCCCCGGCCGCTGGAGCGGCGGTAGACGCGGGCCATGAGCAGCCCCAGGGCGGCGCTGCTGCCGGCCCCGGGCAGCTGGGGTCCTGCGGCGGCGGGATCCAGGAGGCACACCCGGTGCCCCTGGCGCTGCAGCAGCCAGGCCGTCGCCAGCCCCACCACCCCCGCGCCGATCACCACGACCGGTTGGGGCCGGCTCGCCTGGGGCTCCTGCTGCGGGGGCCGGGGCAGGGCCTGGTGCGGTGCGGCCCGGCCCGGCGGCGCAGGCTGGCCAGGGAACGGCCGGCTCAGCTGAGGGCGGCGGTGGGGATCACCTCGGCGTAGGACCCGAAGCCGCTGGCCACTCGGATGTAGGCCTTGCGCAGCTTCTCGCCGTCCTGCAGGCGGGCGGCCTCATCCAGGTCGGCCAGGGCAGCCTTGAGGCTGTCGGCCCGCTGGGCGGCCTCGGCCCGGTCGGCGGGCAGCAGGCGCTGGTTGATGTAGAGCATCTCGCGGCCCACCTCCTGCATCGGGCCGTGGATCAGGTTGCGGGTGAAGGTCCAGTCGCGGGCGTTCACCAGGCCGGCCAGCTCGGGCAGGCGCTCCTTGGCGGCCAGGAAGCCCTCGGCCTGGCGCTGGATGATCGCCAGGTCGGCGGGGCTGATGGTGGGGGGCTTGGCCTCGGCGCCGCTGCAGGCCACCAGGCCCACGCTCAGCATCAGGGCCAGGGCCAGCACGGCCAGGCTGCGCAGCGAGGAGCGGAGGGTCTGGAGGAACGCGGACACGCGCGGGGCGGCCATGGCAGCTGGTGCGGGTGGGGCGACTGTACCGGCGCTGACTGCCCGGGGCCCTGGGCCCGTCGCGCACTGCAACCGCCCCTTTCCGGCTCCGGCCCGTCCCTCCCGGCCGCGCTAAAACGGAGTCATTACGAGTTAGCGCCATGCGGGAACTGGTTCTGCCCCTCGCCGCCATCACCCGGCCCCTGCAGCGCCAGCTGGACGAGGCCAAGGTGGCCTGGCTGGTGGAGGCGATCGCCGCCGAGGGCCAGCAGGAGCCCATCGACGTGCTCGAGCTCGACGGGCGCTACTGGGGCTTCAACGGTTGCCACCGCTGGGCCGCCCATGAGCGCCTCGGCCTCACCACCATCCGCGCCCGCGTGCGCCGCGCCACCCCCGACGTGCTGCGGCTGCACCTGCTCTGAATCCCCGGCCGGCACAATGCCTGCACCCACCACCGCCGCGGCCATGACCGGCCCCACCGCCATCCTGCAGATGATCTGCCCGGATCAGCCGGGGCTGGTGCGGGAGCTCTCCGGCTGGGTGGCGGCCAACGGCGGCAACATCGTCCACGCCGACCACCACAGCGACCGGGGCGCCGGCCTGTTCCTCAGCCGCATCGAGTGGCAGCTGGAGGGCTTCGGCCTGCCCCGGGCGGCGATCGATCCCTCGGCGGCCGCCCTGGCCGAGCGCCTCGGCGGCGCCCATCAGGTGCACTTCTCCGATGTGCGCCCGCCGGTGGCGATCTTCGTGAGCAAGCAGGACCACTGCCTGCTGGATCTGCTCTGGCGCACCCGCACCGGCGAGCTGCCGATGCAGGTGCCGCTGGTGATCTCCAACCACCCGGACCTGGGGCCCATCGCCGAGGAGTTCGGCGCCCGCTTTGCCCACGTGCCGATCGGCGCCGCCAACCGCCAGGAGGCCGAGGCCCGCCACCTGGAGCTGCTGGCGGAGCACGGCGTCGAGCTGGTGGTTCTGGCCAAGTACATGCAGGTGCTCAGCCCCGGCTTCCTGGCGGCCTTCGATCCCCCGGACGCCTTCCACCAGGTGATCAACATCCACCACTCCTTCCTGCCGGCCTTCAAGGGGGCCCAGCCCTACCACCGGGCCTGGGAGCGGGGCGTGAAGCTGATCGGCGCCACCGGCCACTACGTGACGGAGGAGCTGGACGGCGGGCCGATCATTGCCCAGTCCACCGTGGGCGTGAGCCACCGCGATGAGGTGGAGGACCTGATCCGCAAGGGCCGCGACACCGAGCGGCTGGCCCTGGCGCGGGCCGTGCGCCTGCACCTCAAGCGTCAGGTGATGGTCTACCGGGGCCGCACGGCGGTCTTCGAATGAGTGCAGCCTTGGCGGAGGGCCCGATCCCGCCGGGGCCCCGGGCCCTGCCGGCGCGGCTGTGGACCTGGCTCGACGGCGCCCGGCCCGGGCCGGCCCACCCCCTGGCCTGGCGCTGCTTCCAGCTCGGCGTCTTTGTCCTGGCCTCCAGTGCCCTGGTCGCAGGAGTGCTGCTGGTCGTGGCCCTGGTGCTGGGCAGTCGCCGGCGGCAGCCCTGGTGGCACGACCGCGCCAATGGGGTGCTCGCCGGCGCCGCCGGGCTGATGCTGCTGGGTTGCCTGGGCGCCAGCAGCGGCCCCCTGGCCTGGTTGGGCCTCGGCAACTGGCTGCCTTTCTTCTGGGCCTTCTGGGGCTTCCAGCCCTACCTGCTCACCCCGGCGGCGCGGCGGCGGGTGGCCCTGGCCCTGGTGGCGGGCACCGTGCCGGTGATCGCCACCGGGCTGGGCCAGCTGTGGTGGGGCTGGAGCGGGCCCTGGCAGATCCTCGGCGGGGCGATCGTGTGGTGGGTGCATCCCGGCGGCAACCCCGAGGGCCGCCTCTCGGGCCTGTTCGACTACGCCAACATCGCCGCGGCCTGGCTGGCCCTGAGCTGGCCCCTGGCCCTGGCGGCCCTGCTGGAGCGGGGTCGCCGCTGGCGCCAGGGCCTGGGGGCCGGCGCACCGGCGGCCGGCCCTGGCGGCGCCGCCCTGCTGCTGGCCCTCGGCCTGGTGGCGGTCCAGGTGACGGCCCTCTACCTCACCGACTCCCGCAACGCCTGGGGCGCCCTGGTGCTGGCGGCCCCGATCGTGGCCGGGCCCATCAGCTGGCCCTGGCTGCTGCCGCTGCTGCTGCTGGCCCTGGTGCCGGTGGCCCTGGCCAGCCTGCCGGGGGTGCCGGCCCTGGTCCAGGCCCCCGCCCGGGCGCTGGTGCCCGAGGCGATCTGGGCCCGCCTCAACGACGTCAAGTTCGCCGGGGAGCGCAACCTGGCCAGCACCCGCCTCAGCCAGTGGGGCGTGGCCCTGGGGCTGATCGCCGAGCGGCCGTGGCTGGGCTGGGGGGCGGCGGCCTTCAGCGTGATCTATCCGCTGCGCACGGGCCAGTGGCACGGCCACCCCCATAACGTGGTGATCGACCTGGCGGTGAGCCATGGCCTGCCGGTGGCGGCGATCCTGGTGGCCCTGGTGCTGTGGCTGCTGATCCGCGCGGCCCGGCGCGGCATCGCCAGGGCGGCGGTGTTCGAGCGGGCCTGGTGGGCGGCGGCCCTGGTGCTGGTGGCCCTGCACGCCACCGACATCCCCATGTACGACAGCCGCATCAACATCGCCGGCTGGATCCTGCTGGCGGGGCTGCGCTGCCACGGCGTTCCGGTGGAGGGCAGAGGCCCGGCCCAGGCCCCGGGGGCGACCTAGACGAAGCCCTGGGCACCAGCACCTCCCCCGTCGACGCTGCCCACCCCTGTGGGGGTGGAGCCGGTGGTGCCCCGTCCCCAGGTCTCCTCGGCCCTGGCCCGTGGGCAGGGGTCGTTGGCCCATCGCTCCGCCAGCGGGTTTCCCCTGGCCTAGGGCTGGCCGATGGACTCCCCGCGGTGGCGTTCCAGGGTGCCCTTGCCCAGGGGCCCCTCCAGGTGCTCCCACGGCAGGACCCGCCCCGGCTGCCAGGTCTGGTGGATCACCTCCTCCCAGGCGGGCGGTGGCGGCAACGCTGAGCCGGGTCCGCCCGGAGCGGGCTGAATCTCGCCGCCCAGCACCGCCCGGTAGGCCTTCTTCCAGCCCCCCAGGCTGCCGTGGTTGCCGCGGGCGGCGGCGATCACCGGGGCCAGGCGGCGGTCGCTGCGGGAGAGCAGGGCCTGGATCACGCTCCAGCCGTAGCTCTCGGGACGCAGCTCGATGCCCCTGGGCTTGAGGCGCCTGGCCAGCAGCTTGAGCCGCGGTTCGGCCTCGGGGCGCACGCCCTCCCACTGGAAGGGGGTGTGGGCCTTGGGCACGAAGCTGCTCACCCCCAGGGAGAGCCGCAGCCCCGGGGTGGCCTTCTTGAGGGCCAGCAGCAGGTCGGCGGTGGCCTCCACGTCGGCCTCTGTCTCCGTGGGCAGGCCCACCATCCCGTAGAGCTTGAGGCCCGTGAGGCCGCCCTCGCGGGCGTAGCGGGCGGCGGCGAAGATCTCCTCGCTGGCGAGCTTCTTGTTCACCACCTGGCGCATCCGCTCGCTGCCGCTCTCGATCGCGATCGTCAGCGACTTGCTGCCCCGCTTGGCCAGGATCCGGCCCAGCTCGGGCGTCACCGTGGCGGCCCGCACCGAGCTCACGCTCACCCGCGTGCCCTCGAACCGATCGCCATCCAGCCACTGGAGCAGCGCGCCGAACTGGGGGTGCTGGGTCACCGAGGCCCCCAGCAGCCCCAGGCGCTGGGTGGCCGCCAGCCCCGCCTCCACCGCGGGGATCAGGCCGTCGTCGAGGCTGGGGGTGCGGAAGGGGAGGGTCAGGTAGCTGGCCAGGCAGAAGCGGCACAGCTCCGGGCAGCTGCGCACCACCTCCACCATGTGGATCGAGGGCCAGGCGGCCTCCGGGGTGATCACCGTGGAGTGGCTGAGGGTGTTGCCGCGCCAGGTCTGCTTGGCCACCGTGGCCGGGATCCCGGCCTCGATCGGCTCCACCGCCAGCAGCTCCCCGCTGGCGCCGTAGCGGGGGGCGTAGAGCGCCGGCACATACACCCCCGGCACCTGGGCCAGGCGCCGCAGCCGCTCGGCCCGGGGGGCGCTGCGGCAGTCCTGCAGTGCCTCGATGAAGGCCGGCAGCAGCAGCTCGCCATCCCCCAGCAGCACCACATCGAAGAAGGGGGCCAGCGGTTCGGGGTTGGCGGTGAGCACCGGGCCGCCGCCGAACACGATGGGATCGCGGTCGCCGCGCTCGCCGGCCCAGAGCGGGATGCGCTGCTGCTCCAGCATGTCCAGCAGCACCGGCCCATCCAGCTCCCAGCTCAGGGAGAGGCCGAACAGGTCGAGGTCGGGGCCGTCGCCGCGCCGGCCGCCATGGGCCGGATCGCCCTGGTCGGTGAACAGGCGGCGCACGTCCACGTCGGCGCGCCGGGCCAGGCTGGCCCACACCACCTGGTAGCCGAGGCTGGTGATCCCCACCGAGTAGGTGCTGGGGAAGGCCAGCACGGCGCGCAGGGCCCCGGGCTGGGGCCTGGCGGGTTCAAACAGCAGGGTTTCCTGGTTCAGGGTGTGCTGGGAGGTCCTTGAAGTCTTTCCAGCGTCTCATCCCACCGTCCTTGGCCCTGCTAGAACGATCATTAAGTGATAACAACAGCATGGACCAGGACCCCTCTCTTTACTCCTCCTTCTTGAAGTTTATTGAGATCAGTTTTAGCAGGAGTCTCAAGGGAAATGAAGGCACTTCCGGCAAGGGGAGCAAGACGGAGACGATCTCACCATTTGACTACAACGCTGTAGCTAATGATCCAGAGGTCACTTATCTTCAGGGCATTAAAGCGGGAGATCGCGAGGGTACGTTTCTCCTGGTTGGTGCAAATGATTCCTCCGGGCCGACGCCCCTTGGCCTGGCTTATGTGGGTCCCCTGAATGCGGTTGCCAATCCCGCGTTCAACGGTAGCAGTGGTTCCGGAACATGGTACGAGATCAGCGTACCGACTTCCTTTGATGCAGCAGGAACCAGTGTGTATGGCCCCGATAATCTGGGCGCGGGTCTCGTCAACTATGTGGGGGCATTCACTCGCAATCTTGGTGACGAGACTCCCAGTCCCACCAATCCCAGTATCGTCGGCTTTGCCTACACGGGTTCTGTCGACGGCTCCACCACGGCAGGCTATCGGGAAGTACAGGGCGTGACGGATGAGGGCCTGCTGGGTACCTACACATTTGTCCATTCAGTGGATGGTGGTCTTGCAGTTGGCAACACAGACCTGGCCGATCTGGACAGCCAAACGGGCTATTTCGGCCTCAAGTCATCGCCATTCATTGTGAACCTTGCAGATGGCAAGCAGACTCTGATTCGCTTTGACAGTGATGATACCGATGACAGGGACCTTGTGACGCACACGGCCTATGGCATCTGGTACAACGGCAATGGGGTGTATACCATCGCTGGTGGCTCGGGAACCGTCCTGGAAGTCGGCGATGGTGTAACGACAGGCGCCGGTTATCTCGTTGACTATGACAGCGTGACCGGTCAGTTTGCCAACTACACTGAGTTCAATTATCAGAACCGCGATTCCACTGATCTGATCACCCACTTTGAGGGAATTTATCGTGATTCCCAGGGCGATTACTGGTTGCCAGCTACCTCAGTAGCGCTGAATCCCCAGGAAGATCTTGCCATTGCTTCCGTGGTGAAGGTGGAGCGCGGTCGCTCCGGGGATTTCAAGGCTGAGGCGCAATGGCGGCCCCTTCAGGTCCGCGACAGTGACACCGGGGTAGAGAGTGTCCTGTCCACTGCCAATTCCATCTTCGGCAATGTGGTGGTGGGATTTGCGAACTACCCCGCCTCAGGCGACCAGTTGACGCAGGCCGATTTTGTGATTCAGGGCAACTGGATTCCCCAGGACTGGCTCTGACCCTCCCCAGGCTGCGCCTGTCCGTTGCCGGGCCTTTGGGGGCCCAGCGGTCCCGGGGCCGATGCAGCCTGGTCCGAGAAGGCCCGGAACCCGCCGAGGTGGCCTCGGCGCCAGCCCGACTCCCGACGGTCTGACCGAGAGGCCTCCAGCGGCCTGCCTGGAGGCTTCCCCGCTCCGGGAGCAGCCGGCACGGGCCAGGCTGCGGCGGCTCAGCAGATCACCCTGGCTCCCGGCCTGCGGAGGCGACAGGCCAGGGGGCGAGGCAGCGTCCGTGGGGGCAAGTCCCTGGGGCAAGTCCCGTCTCTCCTCACACCTCCGCCAGCACCCGGGCCTCCTCCTCGGCGCTCACCACCCGGCCGGAATCGTCGAAGCCCTCGATCTGATCGAAATTGAGGTAGCGGTAGAGCTCGGCCCCGCGGGGATCGATCTTGGCGGCGGCGATGGCCAGGTACTGGGCCTTGCTGGGAATGCGGCCCAGCTGGGCGCACACCGCCGCCAGCTCGGCGCTGCCCAGATACACCTGGGCACCGTTGCCGAGCCGGTTGTTGAAGTTGCGGGTGCTGGTGGAGAACACGGTGGTGTTGTCCTCCACCCGGGCCTGGTTGCCCATGCAGAGGGAGCAGCCGGGCAGTTCCATGCGCGAGCCGGCCTTCTCGAAGATGGCGTAGTAGCCCTCCTGCCTGAGCACCTCCTCGTCCATGCGGGTGGGCGGGCACACCCACAGGCGGGCGCTGTTGGGGCCCTGGCCCTCCAGCACGGTGGCGGCGGCGCGGTAGTGGCCGATGTTGGTCATGCAGGAGCCGATGAACACCTCATCGATGCGATCACCCGCCACCTCCGAGAGCGTCTTGACGTTGTCGGGGTCGTTGGGGCAGGCCAGGATCGGCTCGGTGATCGCATCCAGATCGATCTCGATCACGGCGGCGTACTCCGCATCGGCATCGGCCTCCAGCAGCACCGGATCGGCGAGCCAGGCCTCCATGGCCCTGATGCGGCGGGCAAGGGTGCGGGCATCGCCGTAGCCGCGGGCGATCATGTTCTTCAGCAGCGCCACGTTGCTGCGCAGGTATTCGCTCACCGTTTCAACGGAGAGCTGGATCGTGCTGCCGGCGCAGGAGCGCTCGGCAGTCGCATCCGTGAGTTCAAAAGCCTGCTCGAGCTTGAGGTCGGGCAGCCCCTCGATCTCCATGATCCGGCCGTTGAACACGTTGCGCTTGCCCTCCTTGGCCACCGTCAGCAGCCCCTGCTGAATGGCCACATAGGGAATGGCGTTCACCACATCCCGCAGGGTCACGCCCGGCTGCAGCGCGCCGGTGAACTTCACCAGCACCGATTCGGGCATGTCCAGGGGCATGGCGCCGATGGCGGCGGCGAAGGCCACCAGGCCCGAGCCGGCCGGGAAGGAGATGCCCAGGGGGAAGCGGGTGTGGCTGTCGCCGCCGGTGCCCACGGTGTCGGGCAGGAGCATGCGGTTGAGCCAGCTGTGGATGATGCCGTCACCGGGGCGCAGGGCCACGCCGCCGCGGGAGCTGATGAAGTCGGGCAGCTCGGCGTGGGTTTTCAGGTCCACCGGCTTGGGATAGGCGGCGGTGTGGCAGAAGCTCTGCAGCACCAGATCGGCGCTGAAGCCCAGGCAGGCCAGCTCCTTCATCTCGTCACGGGTCATCGGCCCGGTGGTGTCCTGGGAGCCCACGGTGGTCATCAGCGGTTCGCAGCTGGTGCCGGGGCGCACGCCCGGCAGGCCGCAGGCCCTGCCCACCATCTTCTGGGCCAGGGTGTAGCCCTTGCCGCTGTCGGCGGGGGCCACCGGGCGGATGAACAGCTCGGAGGGGGGCAGGCCCAGCTGGGCGCGCACCTTGTCCGTCAGCGAGCGGCCGATCAGCAGCGGGATGCGGCCGCCGGCGCGCACCTCATCGGTGATGGTGCTGGGCTTGAGCTCGAAGCGGGCCACGATCTCACCGGCTCCCGGTTCACCGGCGGCCCGCTCGATCGTGCCGGCGTAGGGGCGGATCGTGATCACGTCCCCGCTGCTCAGGGCCGTCACGTCGCACTCGATCGGCAGGGCGCCGGAATCCTCGGCGGTGTTGAAGAAGATCGGCGCGATCTTGCCCCCCAGGATCACGCCGCCGCTGCGCTTGTTGGGCACGTGGGGAATGTCGGTGCCGGTGTGCCAGAGCACCGAGTTGATGGCGGATTTGCGGGAGCTGCCGGTGCCCACCACGTCGCCCACGTAGGCCACGGGGTGGCCCTTGGCCTTGAGGTCGGCGATCAGCGCCAGCCCGCCCGGCAGGCGGGTTTCCAGCATCGCCTGGGCGTGCAGGGGGATGTCGGGGCGGGTGGTGGCGTGGGTGGCCGGAGAGAGGTCGTCGGTGTTGGTTTCGCCCTCCACCTTGAACACCGTCACGGTGATCTCGGCCGGCAGCTCCGGCCTGGCGGTGAACCACTCGGCGGCGGCCCAGCTGTCGATCACCCGCTGGGCGTAGGCGTTGCTCGCCGCCAGCTCCAGCACGTCGTGGTACGCGTCGTAGACGAGCAGGGTTGTGCTCAGGCCCTCGGCCGCCGCCTCGGCGATGGCGGCATCGGAGCTGCCCAGCAGCTCGATCAGGGCGCCCACGTTGTAGCCGCCGATCATCGTGGCCAGCAGCCGCACCGCCTCCACCGGGCTCAGCAGGGGGCTGCTGGCACTGCCGGTGGCCACGCCGGCCAGCCAGCCGGCCTTCACGTAGGCGGCCTCATCCACGCCGGGGGGGATGCGCTCGCTGAGCAGGTGCAGCAGGAGCTCCTCCTCCCCCGCGGGCGGTGCCTGCAGCAGCGCGGTGAGGGCCGTCGTCTGGCCGGCATCCAGGGGCAGGGCCGGCACCCCCAGGGCCTCGCGCTCGGCGGCGGCGGCCCGGTAGCTGGCCAGGACGCTGGCGGCATCGGCGCTGGAGTTCGGCGCGGTGGGTCGCGGCGCGGTGGACATCGGCGCGGTGCTGGCGGGGCGCTGCCCCGGGCGGCGGGAGGTGCCTCCATTGTTCTGTGCCGCCGGACCGGCCTGGGTGGCAACGGCTGCAGAACCGGCCCCAGCGGGGCCTGGCGGCGCCGGCGCTGGGCGCGGTCCGGGCGGCGCGGGACTGGCCTCCGGTGGAGCTTCTAGGCTGGTGGATCCATCCGTCGACCCGGATCGCGGCCATGCTCCCCACCTCCGATCTCCACGTGGTGGAAACACGGCCCCTGGTGCCGCCCTCCCTGCTGCACCGCGAGCTGCCCCTGGGCGAGCGCTCGGCCGCCACCGTGCGCGGCGCCCGCGAGCGGATCCAGGCGATTCTGCGGGGCGACGACCAGCGCCTGCTGGTGATCGTGGGGCCCTGCTCCGTCCACGACGTGGATGCGGCCAAGGAGTACGCCAGCGCCATCGCCGCCGAGCACGAGCGCCACCGGGGCCAGCTGGAGGTGGTGATGCGCGTCTACTTCGAGAAGCCCCGCACCACCGTCGGCTGGAAGGGTCTGATCAACGATCCCCACCTCGACGGCAGCTACGACATCAACACCGGCCTGCGGCTGGCCCGGGGCCTGCTGCTGCACCTGGCCGAGATGGGCCTGCCGGCCGCCACCGAGCTGCTGGATCCGGTGGTGCCCCAGTACATCGCCGATCTGATCAGCTGGACCGCCATCGGCGCCCGCACCACCGAGAGCCAGACCCATCGCGAGATGGCCTCGGGCCTGTCGATGCCGATCGGCTTCAAGAACGGCACCGACGGCAGCGCCTCCACCGCCATCCACGCCATGGAGGCGGCGGCCCGGCCCCACCATTTCCTGGGCATCAACCGCGACGGCCACGCCGCCATCGTGACCACCACCGGCAATCCGGACGGCCACCTGGTGCTGCGGGGCGGCAAGCGCGGCACCAACTTCCACCCGGAGGCGGTGCAGGAGGCGGCGGCCGCCGCCGCCAAGGCGGGCCTGCCCGCCCGGGTGATGGTGGACTGCAGCCACGGCAACTCCAACAAGGACTACCGCCGCCAGGGCGAGGTGGCGGCCCAGGTGGCCGCGCAGCTGCGCGGCGGCTCCCGCCACGTGATGGGGGTGATGATCGAGAGCCATCTGGTGGCCGGCAGCCAGACCATCTGCGCCGACCGCTCCCAGCTCACCTACGGCCAGAGCGTCACCGACGCCTGCATCGACCTGGCCACCACCCGCGAGCTGCTGGCCGAGCTGGCGGCGGCGGTGGCCGAGGCCCAGGCCCGCGAGCTGGCCCTGGCCTGTGGGCCGATCCGGTCGCTGCGTTGATGCTGGCGCTCGCCAAGTGTGAGTGCCAGATTGTTACTCCTGCAACAAACTGTTCACCCCAAACAGCCGGCCCGATTGCCATCCCTAGGGTGACTCACCCAAGGCAATCGTGAGGTCAGGCCATGACCTATCTCCTGCAGTTCTGCGGCTTCAGCGATCCCCTGCAGCTCTTCTACCTGGAGCAGAGCGCGCTGGGGGCCGCCGGCGCCGCGGCCGATCCCCCCGGCGTGGCCCAGGGCCCGGCGGCCTCGGCCGCCGCCGGCCCGGCCTTCGGCGGTTTCCGGCCCTTCCAGCTCGACGACCTGCTGGGCTGGGCCCTCGACATCGCCCGCCAGCGCCACTGGGATCCCGGCGCCATCCAGCGCACCGTGCTCGACAGCTGGCTGGAGCGGGCCGAGGCGATCCGCCAGTGGCAGCGGCGGCTGCGGGAGGAGCCCGCCGACCGGCTGCTGGTGGCCGGCCTCGGCAGCCAGCACGACTGGCGGCGGCGCTGCGAGGCGATGCTGCGGGCCTGAGGGCGGGGGGCCTGCCCTCAGCCCTGGTGCGCCAGCAGGTGCCAGAGCAGGCCCACCCCCAGCGGCACGGTGAGGTTGTCGAGGCCCAGCAGGGCCACCTGCTCCAGGGCCACGCCCACCGCCACGATCAGCACCAGGGCCGCCGGGCCGGGCACGGCCATCGGCGCGGCGCCGGCCCAGCCGCCCGCCAGCAGCAGCCCCCGCAGCGCCAGCAGCGCCAGCAGGCTCACGGCTGCCATGGCGCCGGTGCCCAGCAGCGACTTGCGATGGCCCCAGAGGGTCCAGCTGGGGGAGGGCCACAGCGGCCCCACCAGCCCCGCCGTGCCGTCGCCCAGGGCCAGCACCAGCACGCCGGCCGTCACCGCCGCCGCCTGGGTGGGCCAGAACAGCGCCAGCAGGCCGGTGATGGCGGCGCCGTAGGCGATGGTTCCGTAGCTGTGGCGGCCCACGTCCTCGATGGCCGGCAGCACCCGCAGCCGGTGGTTGAGGGCCGCCAGCAGTGTGATCGTGGCCGCCGCCGGCAGGGCGATGCCCCGCTCGATGCCGGTGGCCCAGGCGATCGGCACCACGGCGCCGGTGCCGATGTGCACCAGCTTGCGGCTCCACTCGCGCTGCTCGGGCCAGCGGCGACGCACCGCCAGGGCCCCCGCCGCCAGGGCCGCCAGCCACAGGCCCACTAGGGCGATGCCGGGCAGCTGCGACTGCAGCGGGACGGGGCTGGGCATGGAACCGGACCGGAGCTGCCTATCCAATCAGCACCTGGCCGATCAGCAACCGCCCGATCAGCAAGCGCGCCAGTCGCCACGGACCGGGCTGCCGGGGGCCGCACAGCCCCTACCCACCGCTGGCTCAGGCGGCCTGCTGGTAGTTGGTCATCAGCCGCAGCTTGAGAATCGCCTTGGCCTCCAGCTGCCGCACCCGCTCCCGCGACACGTTGATCTGCCGGCCGATCTCGGCCAGGGTGAGCGGCTCGCTGCCCTCCAGCCCGAAGCGCAGCTTGATGATCTTCTGCTCGCGCTCGTTGAGCTGGGCCAGCCAGGCGCCGAGGTGCTCCTTCTGCAGGCTGCGGTCCATCGAGTCCATCGAGGAGTGGCTGGCCGGGTCGGCGATCAGCTCCCCGAGGGTGCTGCGGTCCTCCTCGCCGCGGGCGTGGGCGTCCAGGGAGGCGCAGGGGGCGCTCTGGGCGATCAGTTCCTCCAGCTCCACCGGCTCCATGCCCATGGCGTGGGCCAGCTCCAGGCGGTTGGGCTGGCGGCCGAAGCGGTGGGACAGCTCGCGGGTGACCCGCCGCAGCTTCGATAGCTTCTCGCTCACGTGGATCGGCAGCCGGATCGTGCGGGCACTGTTGTCGATGGCCCGGGTCATGCCCTGGCGGATCCACCAGTAGGCGTAGGTGGAGAACTTGTAACCCATGGCGGGGTCGAACTTGTCGACGGCGCGCTCGAGGCCGATCGCCCCCTCCTGCACCAGATCCAGCAGCTCCAGGCCCTGGTTCTGGTACTTCTTGGCCACGCTCACCACCAGCCGCAGGTTGGCGGCCATCATGCGGTCGCGGGCGCGGCCGCCCATGCGGATCTGGTGGTGCTGGCGGGGGGTCAGTTCCTCCGCCGGCAGGGCCTGCAGCCGCTTCATCGCCTGCACATGGTGGGCCAGCTCGATCTCTTCGGCAGGCGTCAGCAAGGGCACCCGGCCGATGGTGCTGAGGTACCAGCCGATGGAGTCGGAACTGATACGGCCACCTTGGCGATTGGCACTGCTTTTTGGAGACGCCGTCTTGGCGATGGGCGTCTTGACGGCCTGCGTCGTGGCCGTCTGTGCCCTGGCGGTGCCCGGCTGGGTCAGGGCGGTCTTGGCAATCAGTTGAATGCCCGATGCCCCAGGGCCGCCCTCGCCGTCGTCACCGGCCCGGGGGGCAGGAGATCGGGCGTTCCGGCTGGATGCCTCTGGATTGGAATGCTGAGGCGTCCCCATGACCCCCGGCCTCCTGTCTGGATGTGGGCGGAATGTAGCACCATTGACAAGAGGTCAGGGGTGTAAATCGGAAGACATCTGGTAGGCATTGCCACCGTTGTTGTCGTCCCCTGCCTGTGGCACCGCACCGCAGCACCGCTCCCCCGAATCTGCCTGGGGTTGCCGTTGTATCTCAGGCAACACTTTGTGGGCCCTGGCGCCAGCCATTGATCAGCTGCAGCTGCACGGTGTGCTCCTCGTCACCCTCCGGCACGCGCTGCACGAAGCTGCCGTCGGCCTGCATGTCCCAGGCGCTGCAGTTGTCGTGGAGATAGCTGTCGATCAGCGTCTCCAGGCGCTGGCGCAGCAGCGGATCCTCGATCGGCGTCACCGCCTCCACCCGCCGGTCCAGGTTGCGCGGCATCCAGTCGGCGCTGCCGATGTACATCTCCTCGTCGCCGCCGTTAGCAAACCAGAACAGGCGGGAGTGCTCCAGGAAGCGGCCGATCACGCTGCTGACCCGGATCGTGTCGCTCAGGCCCGCCAGGCCCGGCCGCAGGCTGCACATGCCCCGCACCACCAGATCGATCTGCACCCCGGCCTGGGAGGCCTCGTAGAGCAGGGCGATGATGCGGGGATCCACCAGCGCGTTCATCTTGGCCTTGATGTGGGCCGGTCGGCCCAGCAGGGCGTGGTCGGTCTCGCGGATGATCAGCGCCTCCATGCCCTTGCGCAGGGTCACCGGGGCCACCAGCAGGCGCCGGAAGTTCTGCTGCTTGGAGAAGCCGGTGAGGTAGTTGAACAGTTCGGCCATGTCCTGGCCCAGTTCGGGGCGGGCGGTGAGCAGGCCCAGGTCGGTGTAGAGGCTGGCGGTCTTGGAGTTGTAGTTGCCGGTGGCGATGTGGCAGTAGCTGCGCAGCCGCTCCTTCTCCTTGCGCACCACCAGGGTGATCTTGGTGTGGGTCTTCAGCCCCAGCACGCCGTACACCACGTGCACTCCGGAGCGCTCCAGCTGGCGGGCCCACTGGATGTTGTTGTCCTCGTCGAAGCGGGCCTTGAGTTCCACCAGGGCCATCACCTGCTTGCCGTTCTCAGCGGCGCGGATCAGGGCCGCGATGATCGGCGAGTCCTTGGAGGTGCGGTAGAGGGTCATCTTGATGGCCAGCACCGAGGGGTCATCGGCGGCCTGGTTGATGAACTCCTCCACCGAGGTGGAGAAGAGATCGAAGGGGTGATGCAGCAGCACGTCGCCGCGGCGCAGCACCGAGAAGATGCTCTCGAACTCCTCCGCCTTGATCGAGCCGTCCTCGAGCCGGCTCTTCTGGGTGCGCACCAGGGCCTGGGCGGTGCGGCCCAGGTGGGGCCTGTCCTTGAGCTGGGGCAGGGGGATCGCCAGCAGGCTCATCAGGTCGTCGAGGCCCAGGGGGCCGTTGATCCGGTAGAGGTCCTGCGGCTCCACGGCGGTGCCCTCCATCACCAGGTCCACCACCTCGTCCGGCATCTCGTCGGCCACCTCCAGCCGCACCACCTCGCCGCCGCGGCGGCGCTTGCGCAGGCCCTCCTGCAGGGCCTCCATCAGGTCGTCGGCCTCCAGGTCCCGCAGCTCCAGGTCGGCGTCGCGGGTGACGCGGAAGAAGTAGTGCCCCTCGATCGTCATGCCGGGGAACAGCAGCTGCAGGTTGAAGGCCACCACCTGCTCCAGGGGCACCGCGCTGTAGATCGGCCGCGGCTCGTCCTCGCTGAGCTCGGCGGGGATCTGCACGAAGCGGGGCAGGTTCTTCTGGGGCACCTTGACCCGGGCGAACTGCTGCTGGCCCGTGTCCGGATCGCGGATCAGGGCCGCCACGTTGAGGCTGAGGTTGCTGATGAACGGGAAGGGGTGGGCCGGATCCACCGCCAGGGGCGTGAGCACCGGAAAGATGGCGCTCTGGAAGTAGGCGTTGATCCACTCCTTCTGGCGGCGGCTGAGCCGGGCGTAGTCGAGCAGCTGCACGCCGTGCTCCGCCAGCTGGTGCTTGAGGTAGTGGCGGTAGTGGGCCTGCTGCTGCTCCAGCAGCGGCAGCAGGGCGCCGCGGATCCGCACCAGCTGCTCGCTGGGGGTGGCCCCGTCGTCGCTGAGGGTCTGCAGGCCCGCCTCGATCTGCGACTTCAGGGAGGCCACCCTCACCATGAAGAACTCATCGAGGTTGTTGCTGAAGATGGCGCTGAACTTGGCCTGCTCCAGCAGCGGTGTGTGCTCGCTCAGGGCCTGGGCCAGCACCCGCTGGTTGAAGGCGATCCAGCTCAGCTCCCGGTTGATGTAGTGCTCCGGAGCCACCACTGGTTGTGCCATTGCCCGCTCCGCCCCTGCGACCGATCCCCGGCCGGAACCCTAGCCAGCGGCTGCCGCGGCTTCCGTGTTCCCCCCGCTTGACGGCCGGTCAGGCGGGGGTGCCGGGGGCGCCGCTCCCCTCCGGCCCTGGCCAGCGGCCGGCCACCAGCGCCAGCACCCCCAGCATCAGGGCGATGCCCAGCCAGAAGGGGCTCTGGCGGCCCACCAGGTCGTAGGCCACCCCCGCGAGGGGCGGGCCCACGAAGCTGCCCAGGCTCTGCAGCCCCTGCAGACTGCCCAGGGCCGCCCCCTGGCCGCTGTCGTCGAGCCGGCGCGACACCAGGCTGCGCAGGCAGGGGGTGACCAGGCCGGTGCCCAGGGCCAGGATCGCCACGGCGATGAACACCAGCGGCTGGGCGTTGGCGGGGGTGGCCAGGGGCACCAGCAGGAAGCCGGCCATCACGAAGCCGAGGCCCGCCAGGCTCAGGCGCCACTCGCCGAAGCGCCCCACCAGCGGGCCGATCAGGCCGCCCTGCACCACCGTGGCGACCACCCCCACCACCAGGAAGGCGGTGGCGGCCGGCGCCGGCCCCCAGCCGAAGGCCTGCTTGAAATAGAGCACCAGCACGGCGGTGAAGCCGTTGAAGGCCAGAAAGAACAGGAAGAAGGCCAGGCAGAGGCGGCGCACCTGGGGGTTGGTGAACACCCGCCGGAGCTGGGTGAACGGGTTGAGGTCCCGCTTGCGGGGCAGGGGCAGCCGCGCCTCGATCGGGTGGGTCTCCGGCAGCAGGGTCAGCACCAGCAGCAGGTTCACCAGGGCGAAGCCGGCCGCGGCCCACACCGGCAGGGTCACGTTGGCGCCGGCCAGCAGGCCGCCCAGGGCCGGGCCGAGGATGAAGCCCAGGCCGAAGGCCACGCCGATCAGCCCGAAGGCCCTGGCCCGGTTCTCCGGCGCGGAGATGTCCGCCAGCACGGCGCCGGCGGTGGCGGCGGTGCCGCCGCTCACCCCGTCAATCAGCCGCGCCACGAACAGCAGGGCCAGGGGCAGGGCGGTGCCGGCGGCCCAGGGGATCGCCCCCCAGTCGATGCTGATCGTGAGGGCGAACAGGCCCAGCCCCAGCACCGAGCCGGCCACGCAGCCGGCCATCACCGGCCGGCGGCCGAAGCGATCACTGAGGGCGCCGATCAGGGGCGTGAAGGCGAACTGGGCCACGGCGTAGCTGCCCGCCAGCAGGCCCAGGGTGCGGCCGCTGCCGCTGAAGTTGGCCAGCAGGTAGGGCAGCAGCGGAAACACGATGCTCTCCCCCAGCCGGTCGTTGAGCAGGGTGAGGAAGGCGCAGAGGGTGGTGGGGGGCCGGGACCAGCGCACGGGGGGGCGTCGGGTTCCTCAGGGTCCCATGGGCCGGGGACCCGCCATAGCGTTTGCCTGACCCGCCCCGGTGCCGCCCGTGGTTCAGCCCGTGTTCGTGACCACCACCTTCAGCATCGAGGGGTATGCCATCCGCGGCTACCTGGGCATGGTGCGGGGCATCGTCGTGCGCTCCCCGACCCTGCTGCAGGGGTTCTTCGGGGGGCTCAAGACGATGATCGGCGGCCGCATCGGCGCCTACACCGAGATGTGCGAGCAGACCCGCGAGCAGGCCTACGAGCAGATGATCAGCCACGCCCGCAGGCTGGGCGCCAACGCCATCGTCGGCGTCCGCTACGACGGCTCCGAGGTGGAGAGCGGCGCCTCGGCGGCCACCGAGGTGCTCTGCTACGGCACGGCCGTGGTGATCGAGCCCCTGGCCTGAGGGCCTCCGGGGCCCCGCCGCCCTCAGGGAGGGGCTGCCCCCACGGGCTTGCTCAGCAGGTTGCGGCCGCCGTCCTGGTAGCCGCTGCGCAGGTAGAGGGCCCGGGCCCGCTGGTTGTCGGCCTCGATCTCCAGCCGCAGGGCCCGCAGCTCCAGGCTGCGGCTGTGCTCCTCCAGCTGGCGCAGCGCCTCGGCACCGGCGCCCCGCTGGCGGCCCTCGGGGGCGATGTAGAGCTCATCGAGGAAGGCGATGCGGCCATCGAACTCCAGGCTGAAGAAGAAGGCCAGCAGCGCGTAGCCCTGGGGCACCGCGTCCACCTCGATCAGCCAGAGCCGGCCGGCGCTGCGGTCCGCCAGGAACTGCCGCAGCAGCTCCCGCTTGCGCTCCGCCTCGAAGGGATAGGCGAAGTGCTCGTAGAAGGCCTGCACCAGGGGCAGCAGCACCGGCAGGTGGCCGGCATCGGCCTCCACCAGGCGGATCGAGGCGCTGGGCATCGGCGGGGACGGCCCTGGGGTCCCCCGCACCGTAGGCAGACCCTGCGCTCCGGGCCCGCAGCCTCCAGGATGGGGGCCCCGGCCGCCTGCCCCGATGACTGCGCCGTTCTCCGCCGCCGGCCCGCCCCGGCTCAGCCACCTCAACGCCGGCGGCCAGGTGCACATGGTGGAGGTGGGTGACCGGCCCGCCAGCGACCGCCGCGCCGTGGCCGAGGGGGTCCTGGCGATGGATCCGGCGGTGCTGGCCCTGGTGCTGGAGGGCCGGGCCGCCAAGGGCGACGTGCTGGCGGTGGCGCGGGTGGCGGCGATCCAGGCGGCCAAGCGCACCTGGGAGCTGATCCCCCTCTGCCACCCGATCGCGCTCACGGGCCTGGAGGTGCGCATCGAGCCGGCGGCCGATGGCAGCGGCCTGCGCATCGAGGCGGCCGCCCGCACCACCGGCCCCACCGGCGTGGAGATGGAGGCGCTCACGGCGGTGCAGGTGGGCCTGCTCACCCTCTACGACATGGTGAAGTCGGCCGATCCGGCCATGACCATCGGCCCGGTGCGGCTGCTGGAGAAGACGGGGGGACGCCACGGTCCCTGGCGCCACCCCGCCGCCGCGGGCCCCCGTGCCTGAGCGCCCCATGGCCGGTGTCGCTCGATCGTCTGAGCCGTTCCCCGCCGAGGGGCTGCCCCTGGAGCAGGCCCGCCGGCGGATCCTGGAGGCCATCGCCGCCCGTGATCCCCAGGCGGGCGGCGCCGACGCCGTGGAGCGCCTGCCCCTGGCGGCGGCCCTGGGGCGGGTGAGCGCCGAGCCGGTGCTGGCGCCCGCGGCGGTGCCGGGCTTCCGTGCCGCGATCCTCGATGGCTACGCCATCGCCGAGGCGAGGGTCCCGCAGCTGGGACACTCGTGGCCCGTGCTGGGCCGCTCGGCGCCGGGGGCACCCTTCCGCCGTGCCGCGGCGCCGGGAGGCGCCACCGATCCCGCCACCGCCGGTGCCGCCACGGGTGCCCCCGCTGACCCCAGCGCCGATCGGCTGCGGCCCGGCGAGGCGATCCGCATCCTCACCGGTGCGCCCCTGCCGGAGGGGGCCACGCGGGTGCTGGCCCAGGAGTGGGTGGAGCTGGAGGGTGCATCGGCGGGGCCGGCGGCCGCCGCCGGGGGTCCGGCGGGCGCGGGCGCGGCGCGGATCCGCCTGGTGCGCGAGGCCAGCGCCAACCCCTGGATCCGCGCCGCCGAGGAGGAGGCCGCCGCTGGAGCGGAGCTGCTGGCGGCCGGCCTGCGCCTGGGCCCGGCCGACCTGGGCCGGCTGGCCGGCTGCGGCGTGGCCGCGCTGGCGGTGGTGCCCCGGCCGCGGATCGGCCTGCTGGTGAGCGGCGATGAGCTGGTGCCGGCCGGCCAGCCCCGGGGCCCCGGCCAGATCTGGGAGAGCAACGGCACCCTGCTGGAGGCCCTGCTGGCCCGGCTGGGCTACGGCAGCCTCGAGCGGCGGGTGGTGGGCGATGACCCCGAGGCTCTGCGGGCCGCCCTGCTGGAGCTGGCGGCCGGCTGCACGGTGGTGGTGAGCACCGGCGGCGTGTCCGCCGGCGACAGCGACTGGATCCGGCCCCTGCTGGCCGAGCTCGGCGCCGTGGACTTCTGGAAGCTGTTCCTCAAGCCCGGCCGGCCCTTCGCCTTCGGCGAGCTGGGCGGCAAGCCCTTCTTCGGCCTGCCGGGCAACCCGGTGGCGGCGGCGATCACGGCCCTGCAGCTGCTCTGGCCGGCCCTGCAGGCCCTGGAGGGGGCTGAGCCGGTGCTGTGGCCGCGGCTGAAGGTGCGCCTGGCGGCGGATCTGATGCGCGGCCCGGGTCGGCCCGAGCTGGCCCGGGCCCGCCTGCAGGTGGGGCCCGAGGGGGAGCTGCTGGCCGTGGTGGAGGGCAGCCAGGCCTCCTCCCGCATCGGCTCGCTGCAGGGGGCCGATCTGCTGCTGGAGATCCCGGCCGAGGCGGGCAGCCTGGCGGCCGGCTGCGAGCTCTGGGCCCAGCTGCTGCGGCAGCCCCTGTTCTGAAGCGCCTTCAGCCCAGCGGCGTGTTGCCCTCCACCCAGCGGCCCTCGCCGCCGCTCCACTCCCGCTTCCAGAAAGGGGCCTCGTGCTTGAGGGCCTCCAGCAGCGCACCGCCGCAGCGCTGGGCCGGGCCGCGGCGATCGGCCGCCACCGCCACCAGCACGAGGGCCTCGCCGGGCAGGGCCCGGCCCACCCGGTGGGCCACCAGCACGGCGGCGGCGCCGTGGCGGCTGGCGCAGGCCTCGGCCAGGGCCTGCAGCTGGCGCTCGGTCATGCCGGGGTAGTGCTCCAGCTCCAGGGCCTCCAGCACGCCGCCGCCGGCCGCCGTGCCCCGCACCCGGCCGATGAAGTGGGCCTCGGCGGCCGGTGCCGCCAGCCCCAGGACGCCGCACCAGCCGCCGGGGTGCGCGCCGGCCTGGCCTGCCCCGTCCGCCCCGGCCAGCAGCGCCAGGGGATCGAAGGCCTCGGCGTAGAGCCGCACCACCACCGGCACGGGAGACGCCTCAGCCACCGCTGATCGGCGGCAGGAAGGCCACCTCATCGCCGGGGGCCAGGGGCCGGCACGGATCGGCGAACACCTGGTTCACGGCCACCCGCACCGTGGCCGGGATGGGGCCCTCGCCCAGGCCCAGCTGCCGCCAGAGCCGCTCCGGCGTGGTGCCCGCCACCAGCGCCAGCCGGCGCCCGTCCCAGCCGGCCCGCTCCCGCAGGCCCGCGAACAGCCGCACCTCCACCGCCGGCTCCGGACCCCGAGTCGCGGCGCTCATCGGGTCCCCACCAGCACCCGGTGGCGCGGGTCGCAGGCCTCGCGCCGCACGCCGTGGAAGCCGGCCTCCACCAGGGCGGCCGGCAGGTCGAGGCGGAAGTAGTCCTCCAGGTAGGGCTCGGTGCTCTTGAGCAGGGTGGCGATCGGGGCCGGCAGGCGGCGGATCACGGCCGACTCGGGGTCCTGGTCCACCAGGGCCAGCACGCCGCCGGGGCGCAGCAGCCGCGCCATCTCGCCCAGGATGGCGCCGGTGGCGGCGCTGGGCAGCTCGTGGCACACGAACTGCAGCGTGATCAGATCGAAGCTGGCCGATCCCAGGCCGCTGGTCTCGGCGGCGGCGTGGTGCCAGGCGCGGATGCGGCCGTCCGCGTCGCGCACCCGGGCCACCGCCAGCATCTCGGGGGAGAGGTCCAGGCCGTCCACGGCCACGTCCCGGCCCTCGCGCCGATCGAGCCAGGCCTTGAGGGCCAGGGTGCCCACCCCCACCGAGCAGCCCACGTCGAGGGCGTCGTGCACGGGGCCGCTGAGGCTGGGCTCGATGGCGGCAAAGATCGCGGAGCGCAGCCGCGTCTGGGCCTCGGCTGGCGCCAGTGACTCTGCGGGCCAGACCCGCAGGGCCATCGCATCGGTGGCCTGCTCGGCCTCGCAGGCGGCGGCCCAGCAGAGGTTGCCCCGCTGGTAGGCGTGGAAGCGGGCCCGGTAGTAGGCGGGGGTCTCGGTGGCCGGGTTGGTGCTGGCGGCCAGCAGCGGCTCGGCCTGGCGCTGCAGGGCCTCGCGCCGCTCCCGCCAGGCGATGCCGCGTTTCTCAGCGGTGCGGATGATCAGCTGGCGGGCCTGCAGGAACAGCAGCCGGCGCAGGGGCTCGATCGCCAGCAGCCGGTCGATCGCCCAGCCCAGGGGGTTGCCGTGGTCCACCCAGTTGGGCGGGGCGGTGGTGCCGGCCGCGGCGGTGGCGGTGGTGGCCCCCCGGGCCAGGGGCGCAGCTTCGGTGGTGGTCATCAACGCGGGCCGAAGGTGCCCTGAGGCTGACATCCCCGGGCTGTCCGCACAGCATGGCGGGGTGTGGTGCTCCCCGGGCAGGCCATGGCGGAACGCGACGACCCTGCGGCCTCCGGTCGGGACAGGTGCCGGGCCGCCGGCCCCGTGCCGGTGACGCTCAACTGCTCGGGCGGCATCGCCCTGGGGGCCTACATGGCCGGGGTGTTCACCGAGCTGGTGACGGCGGCGCTGCGCCCGCCGGGGGATGGGGCCGAGGCGCCGATCCGCATCGACACGATCACCGGCGCCTCGGCCGGGGCGATGACGGGCCTGATCGCGGCGCGCTGCCTGCTGCAGGACCCCCAGGCCTCGCTGGCGGAGCTGGACGACGACCGTGGCAGCGACCGCCCCGGCGCGGCCGAGCCCCGCAACCGCTTCTACCGGGCCTGGGTGCGGCGGGCGGACATCGGGGCGCTCACCCGCTACGCCGAGGAGGAGGCGCTGCTGCGGCAGGCGAGCCGCACGGGCCCGCTGCAGCGCCCCCGGCTGGGCCTGCTCAGCGGCGCCAGCATCGCCGCCATCGCCGAGGACGTGGGCGGCACCTGGCGGGCGGAGGATCTGCCGGGGATGCGGCGGGCCCTGGAGCGGCGCAGCCTGGCCCTGCTGATGACGGTGACGAACCTGCAGGGGGTGCTGCGGGTGGGCGCCGACGATCTGCGCACGGTGAGCAGCGCCGAAACCCGGCGCTTCCTGTTCCATGGCGCCATGCCGGAACTGGCGCCCGGGCTCACCCCGGCGGAGGCCCTGGAGCCGCTCAGCCGCCGCTGGCGCAAGGCCACGGACTCGGCGCGGGCGTCCGGTGCGTTCCCGCTGGCCTTTCCGCCGGTCTCGAACGAGAGCGACCCCGGCAGCATCAACCTCGATCTCAATCCCGCCAGCCGGGCGCTGTACGCGGCCGAGGCCCTGGCGCAGCAGGGCACCGCCGAGGCCACGGATCCCGACCGCGTCTGCCGGTTGCCGGCCGCCGCGGGGCGCGCCGATCCCGCCGCCGCCGGCCTGCGGCTGCGCTTCGACTACACCGATGGCGGCGTGCTCGACGGGCTGCCGATCCTCAAGGGCATCGGCCTGCTGAACCAGCTGACGGCGCCGCCGCCGGCCGATGCGGAGCTGCAGGCCTTCGCCGCCGACTGGCATCGCGCCCCACCGGAGGAGGCGCAGCGCCGGTTCGTGTACGTGCAGCCGATCCCGGTGACGGACCTGCGCAGCAGCCCCTCGCTGCTGCGGCCCTTCTTCGGGGCGCTGGCCAGCGCCCTGGCCGGGCTGCTTTACCCCAAGGCCGAGCACGACCACCTGCGTCTGGAGCAGATTGAGGAGATCAACAGGCTGGTGGCGCAGCGGGAGAGGCTGATCGAGGACCTTGGCCTCGCGCCCGACGATCCCCAGGCCCTGCGGCTGCGGCAGGTGCTGCCCCACCGGCGGGTGCAGCTCGATCCGATCGATCCGGTGCTGCCGTTCCGCAGCGCGGCCAGCGGCTCGAAGCCCTTCCGGGAGCTGCTGCTGGAGGAAACCGCCGCGCTGATGGGCCGGCCCGTGCCCGCCGCCCCCACCGATGAGGCCGAGGCCCTGGCGCGTTTCGAGACGCTGCTGGGCAAGCGCAGTCCGGACCTGCCGGAACCGCGGGGGGCCGTGGCGCCGGCTGATCTGCTGGCCAGCGATGTCCTCGGTGCCTTCGGGGGCTTCTTCAACGAGCGCTACCGCCGCCACGACTACCTGATCGGCCGCCTCTCGGGCCTGGCCTGGCTCGGCCTGCCTGGCCCAGACGGCGAGCCGGCGCTGCTCAGCGAGGCGCAGCTCCGCAGCGCGGTGCAGGTCCTGGCGGAGCGGGCCCAGGTCGACTACCTGCCCCAGCCGCAGCGCTCAGGCCTGCGCCTGCGGGACTGGCTGCAGCTGCTGCGGCTGGCCGCGGTGCGGCTTCCCGATGTGCTGCTCAGCGACCGGCTGGCCCGGGTGTCCGATCCCCTGGGGCCCCCCTCGCCGCTGCTGCGCTGGCTGCTGCGCCGTGGCGTCGCGCCGCTGCTGGGGATCCTGGGGCTGATCCTGCTGCTGCCACTGGTGCTGGTGAGCTGGCTGCTCACGGGGCTGTTGTCCGCAGCGGCTCCAGCCTCCAGCTCCTGAGCGGTTAACCGGGCTCCAGGCGGATCAGCTGGCCGTCGCTGGCGCTGTCGGTGAGCACGTAGAGCAGGCCATCGGGGCCCTCGCGCACATCGCGCACGCGGTTGCCGATGCGGATCGTCTCCTCGCCCACCACGGTGCCCTCGCCATCAAGCCGCAGCCGCCGCACATCGGCCGACACCAGCCCACCGGCGAACAGCTGGCCGCGCCACTGGGGCACCGTGCGGCCGCTGGCCACGGCCAGGCCGGAGGGGGCGATGGCGGGGGTCCAGACCCGGCGCGGATCCACCAGCCCCGGCGCCGAGCGGGCGGAGCTGATGGCGGGGCCGCCGTACTCGCGGCTGTCGGTGACCCTCGGCCAGCCGTAGTTGGCGCCCGGCTGGATCAGGTTGAGCTCATCGCCGCCGCGGGCGCCGTGCTCGCTGGCCCAGACGCGGCGCCGCAGCGGGTCGTAGGCGAGCCCCTGGATGTTGCGGTGGCCGAGGCTCCAGAGGGCCGCCAGGGCCCTGGGTCTGCCGCTGAATGGGTTGTCGGCCGGGATGCTGCCGTCGGCGTTGAGGCGCAGGATCTTGCCGAGGGCGCTGGCGGGGTTCTGGGCCTGCTCGCGGATCAGGGCGCCGCCCAGCTGCAGCGGCGGGTTACCGCCATCGCCGATCGCCAGCAGCAGGGTGCCGTCCGGCAGCCAGACCAGGCGCGAACCGAAGTGCTGGCTGCCCGGCTTGCGCTGGGGCACCGCGAACAGCACCTCGAGGTCGGTGAGGGAGTGGCCGTCGAAGCGGGCCCGGGCCAGCTGGGTGTGGTTGGCGTTCGGCTCGCCGGCGGCGTAGGTGAGGTACACGAAGCGGTTCTCAGCGAAGCGCGGGTGCACGCTCACGTCGAGCAGGCCGCCCTGCCCCGCCGCCAGCACCGCGGGGACCCCTGCGATCGGCTGCGGATCGAGCACACCGTCCCGCACGATCCGTAGCCGGCCGGGCCGTTCACTGATCAGCAGGGTGCCGTCCGGCAGCCAGGCCATGCCCCAGGGATGCTCCAGGCCCCGCAGCAGGATCGTCTGGCGGAAGCCCCGGGCCGTTGCCGCCGGAGCGGGCGGCTCCGCCTGGGCGCAGGCGGGGGCGGCCAGCAGCAGGGTCAGCAGCAGCGCCTGGGCACCGGAGCAGCTGCGGCGTCGTGATGGCATGGCCAGGCTGGTTGGTGGGGTCTGGACCAGCGCGATGGTGAGGTCAGGCCTGGGCGCGCGCACGATAGGTGGATTGCACAAAGCCGAAGGCGTAGGCCCTGGAATCGACGAGGATGAACCCCACGTCGGCTGGCAGCTCTCCAAACAGCCGGCGACCGGAACCGATCAGAACGGGAACCGTCGTGATCGTGAGCCTGTCGATCAGGCCAGCCTGCAGACAGCTCTGGATCACCTGGCCGCCATCGACGTAGGCATGCCGGCAGCCCTCCGAATCCAGGCGCTGCAGGAGGTCCGGTGGGGAGTCCGGGCTCGCTTCCAGCTGGATTCCTGGACCTTGCCGGAGGGTGATCGGCCTGGAGGTGAGCACCACGACTCTCTTGTCCGGATAGGGCCAGGGATCAAAGCTGGCCACCTGGTCGTAGGTGTTGCGCCCCATGATCAGCACATCCACGCTGGCCATGAAGTCGGCGTAGCCGCAGTCTTCCCCCGATGGGATGGTGGCGTTGGCCTCCAGGAGCCAGTCAATGGCGCCGTCAGCGCGGGCAATGAAGCCATCGAGGCTGGTGGCGATGTAGACGGATGCCGTGATGCTCATGGGTGGAGGCAGCTCTCTGCTGGGCGATGTCCTGATGCTTCGCTGCGCGCCACTGCCTGCAGAAACGCTCTGATGGCGGCAGGCGAGCGCAGGTGGTGGACCTGCTTCGACGCGACGGAGTCTGCCACCAGCTGGCGGTAGCGAGGGGTGAGCCTGGAATGGCAGAGCCCGATCACGCGGTAACTGTTCATGCTCCCGCGCCAGATGGGACTGTTCGCCGGCCAGCCCTCGGGATTGACGAACAGCCCCTTGACGAGGCGCTTGGTGACCCACCAGTAGTGGGTTGCCAGGGGAAGATCGACATAGACCAACGTATCCGCTGCTGCAAAGCGCTGCCACGCCGAAGTGGCACACCCGAAACCATCAAGGATCCATCGATCCTGGAGGAGAATGTTCTGGTGTGCCAGTAAGTATTGCTCCTGAGGAACCTCGTCGCCACCATCCTTGTATTTCAGCTGATCCAACGGGAACAACGGCAATCCAGTGATGTCTGCCAAGCGCCGAGACAGCGTTGACTTGCCACCGCCTGCATTTCCGAAGACAGCTACTCTGCGCATGCTGCTGATACGATCACCCTGCATGATTGATTCTCATTCTGGCCTGATGGCGAGTGACTTCTACGCGCAGGCAGGCTCTCGGCTTCCGTCCGCCGAATCTCGACCTTGGACGAAACCGCTCCACGGCAGACTCAGCCATCAGGATAGACAACACAACACCCTGAGCTCACCTGTCTCCTCCTCCGGCTCCTGAGGGCCGCCTGACGGTCCGTTACGGCCCCCTGGGTGGCGGCGCTCGGGATCTTCAGCGGCTGTCGCAGCTCCCGGGCAGCAGGCAAGGGATTTGCTCGCAACGCTTTGGTCTGGTGGTGGCCTGACCCCGCAAGGGGTGTGGCAGGTGTCGCAGCATCAGCTCTGGGCAGGTAAGACGCGTCGTCCAGATGAACCAGCCGACGTCGTGATCCTCTTGGCCGGTGCTGTAGTGCGCCGCCGGATCCCACTCTCTCCCCATCGCGCCCTTGGACCGCACCGTGTTGCTAGGTGGAGTGATCGAGCGTCGCCACTGCCTGCCAGAGGGAGCCATCCCAGGAGCGATGTGCAGTTCCGGTATCCAAGCAAACGCTAATCTTGGACCATTCAAAGGACCTTGCGAGTCTTAGAGGCGTCAGACGATAGGGCAGTTTGACCAATGTCTGAATGGCTAATCAGCTGCGCGGCGTCTTGTGTTGGCTGCGTTGGCTGGTTTGGCAATGCCTTTTGTCAGAAGAGCTGCCAGCTCTTTAGGTTTTGAGAGCATAACATCATGCCAGGCTTCGATCTCCTGAATTGTCCCACCAAGTTTCTCCGCGAAGTGAAGACACACGTCAGCGGGGAGATTTTGATCATTTTGACAGATTATATAGCGTGAGATTGTACCGATGGAATGGGCCCCGTGATGAGCCGGCTCAAGGTAGGGAGCCAGTGGCTGTGGAGTCAATTTCGCGTAGGCGCTGCGGGCTGCATCATCACTAAGACCAGTAAAAAAGCGTTGGTGTGCGGTGTGATAATCAAGCATCAGCGAGTGCTCAGAAGATGCTTCGGCAAGGCGGTAGTAGTCGGGAATCCGGGCAGGGGCGACCAGATCAATTGCCCTCTCTCCCTGTTCAAGGACATAAGCGGCAATAAAAACAACCTCACGAACTCTGTTTCTATTTGTCGCCACGACATCAGGCAGCAGAATGCCAGCAAGCGAATGGCCAACAAGTACGAAATCGTGAAGATTCTTGCTATCTATGAAGAAATTCACCGCCGTCACATATGAGTCGAATGTGACATGCGCGCGAGGTGTGGGGTCATCACCCCCTCCAGGCAAATCGAGAGCATGGCCTTTGTGTCCAAGGCGATTCAGTTCCCGGATAACCCCTTCCCAGCACCAGGCTCCATGCGAGCCGCCGTGAATGAAAAGAAAATCACTCATAGGCTGCTTTCATCCAGAGCTGCCGTTGCACATAAGCAGTCTAGGCATGATATCCCGCAAAACTGGGCTGCCATTGGTCACCGCAGCCTGGTCTTGCAGGGTTTCATGCGCACATGCAAACAGCTATTGATCTCCTCTCCAGCTGAACTCTGAGCTGAACCAGTCGGCCTCGGAGCGTCAGCGCAGAAGCCGGCTGGTTCAAGCTGTTGCTGGGAAAGCTAGCGTATACGCTCCCAGAACGTCATATTGACAGACTCTCCATCGAGCAACTCGATGTACTTGAGCGCTACTGCGTTTGCCGTCCACTTAGCACAAACCTCTTCTGCCCGCGCCTGGGAATCGGCGAGAGCCAGGTCGGCGTAGACTCCGTCTTGGCCTCTTAGCAGGACATGGCCGAAAATCCCCTCCTCGTGTGCAAGGAAGTCACGGTCGACCGTCTCGGAGGTTTCTAGCAGAACGCTCTCGTCGACACCATCACGCAGCCTGAAGGTGGCAAATTCAAGTCCCCCGAAGCGCAGCGCACTGTCTTTCATCAAGGTGAATCTGGGCATCGCCCGCTCCTTTCAAATTGTGGAGTCGGTAGATTACGGGGGGCCTACTGACACCGTACTGTCAGTGGAGGCGGGAGCCGCGGCCCACCCAGCAGCTTGATGCGCCATGTATGTCTCTAGGTTTATCTGTTCCGTCAGCTCGAACTGGCGCGTGAGCATCTCGACGTCACTCATTCGGTCAAGCCGGAAGTCTCTGAAGGAATCCCGGAGCAAGCACCAGGAACCCATCGTCCATTTACCTCCCCAGTAGAAGAGGCCAAGCGGCCAGACTTCGCGACTTGACTGTTCTCCGCCTGCTGTCATGTATTTGAAGCGGATCGCATGTCGGGAACATACTGCCGCTTGAAGCACATCCCACAGTGCGGATATGGCACGCCGGTCGTTGACAGTCAGCGCGTATGCCCACCGTTTGGACGGTAACGCAATTTGTTCGGGTATAGACGCCGCTATCTTGCTGAGTAAGGTTCGAGCTCCCCCTGCCATTTGAGCCCCCGTCGAAGTGGATACCATCTGCACACCCAACAGAAGCGCATCAAACTCGTCTGGAGTCAGTGTCAGTGGCCGCAGCTCGAATGCCTCATGGAGCCGATAGCCGACACCCGCTTCGCCATAGATGGGAATACCACTAACGGAAAGATCATCGATGTAGCGATAAACCGTGCGTACGGACACCGCGAGCTCGTCAGCCAGTGCCTGCGCCGTCATCGGCTGCTGTGCCCGCAGGGCGTTTACCAGTTGAAACAGCCGTTCAGCTTTCCTCATGCCGGTAGCGCTTCTGGGATCTCACTTATTTAGCTCAACACTCCAAATCAGAAACGGGCGCAGGATGAATGCCTTGTTGGGAGTCTTTATGCTCCCACCTGATTAATCTTGTTGCTAGCCATATCATTGTGACTAGACCACAATTCACTCTGGCTTGATGGGGTTGTGTGACTTTACATATAGTCGGTCAATGAGCATGGCATGACGAGCGCATCGCCGTGATGCAGCCAGCAAAGTCAACTAGATTAACTAGCTAACAACAAGAGGCCTGCAAATCAACCATCTGTCCGCCTATCATAGATTTACCAATTGGGGGATTGCATTTACCAAGCAAATCCTTTGCGCTCCTCAGCGGGCGGAGTCATTTTAGACGTATGTGCGTCCGCCATTGGAATTAATGTAGTAAATGCCTCCTCGAGGCCCGCAGTAAAAGATCCTTCCTCTTCTTCCGTAAGGGAGGCGGGCGGATGCTCCGTTTGGCTGGTTGAACTCCCACCATTCCTGCCAAATTAGCTGGTTGAGTGCCTTTGGGTCGTCAGCATCCCATGCGCCGCGCATATAATCGGGAAAGGTGTCTGGATCGTCACTGCTTTGGCGTTGGCAAATCCATTCGCGGAACTTACTTAGTTGGGCTTCGGTTTGGTTGTCGTTCATTTCTGCTTTGGTTTCTAGAGGGTCTGCATAGCTTAGCTCCTATGATACTTGAATGATTCGGACTTGCCTATATCGAGTAAAAGCTAGCCAGTTCTTTGTCAAGGTCTTGAAACGGTGACTCTAAGGACCCCACACTGTATCAATGAAAAGCACCTTGATGATTGCTGCTAAGGCGTTCAGTACGGCTAACGTTCAAGATCAGCGGCGGAAGAAAACTCTGTACCTAAGTTTGACATCCTTAGTCCCGCCCGCTGGATCTTGATGTTAGATGGCTTATAGGCGCTGAAGACAACCCTTAAAGCATCTAAGTACAATCGATCAGAATCATGCTTATTGATGCTGGCCAACCCATGCTGTAAGCAAAAACTGCTGAACCGCGGGGATCTGAAAGGTAGCGAAAAGGCCTACAATCCCAGCAAGTGCCCATTTGACGCCACTTGTGACCAGATGACGTGCAACCCATTCGGGAGCATTATCCTTTGTTGCCTTGAGCGCCCTTGCGAGTGGCCCTCCTTCCTTCTTGCGGCGACTATCTAGGTGGCCATGGCCTTGTGCTGTTAGTCCTTTCACGGCGACAAACGTACCGTCATAAGTTTCAATTATCTCACCACTGATGAGGCCTTCTTCAAGAAGTAGTCTAAGGTGATACGTTACTGCCCCCTGGGAGTAAACCAGCCTTTCATGCTGCCGTACTGCCGATAGTGCGGACTCAATTCCAGCAAATTCGCCGGGATTTCGCTCAGAAGGAATGTTGTTTAGCTTATAAAAGAAGTACTGGGCTGGTACTGACCCACCATTGCCTATAGGCATTGATTCAATCTCATCCAAGAGCGCGTCAATCAGGGGCTGCTCTCTCTTCATGGCATTCTAAAGCTTCGGATCGCCAGACGAGGCTAGCTCAGAACTGCGACTGCGTCATTTGCATTTGAGAAATGTAGCTTTGAAGCAAGACAGGTGCCATTACTCAGGTTGGAAGCCTCTAAAACCATCTAACGCTTGCCATCACCTGGCCGCAGGAAGTACTAAACGCGATAGCAACTACCAGGATAGCGGCCCAGGTGGATGGCAATGTTATGCCTCATTCGTCCACGTTCTTAATGCGATTAATTAGATACTCAATTGAGGTCTTGTTCCAATACTTGATCAGTTGAAACAACGAGAGAAGCAACCATATAAGTGCGCCAGTCATAATGAACATAAAAAACGCGCGCCAAGTAGAGCCTTCAAGTCCAAATGCAGATTTCTTGAAGTCAGAGGTAGAGATCGAAAGCCAAAGCGCAAGAAGTATTGAAAGGGGATTAAACCATGCGAAACGCAGCATATGCTTTTCGTAAAATCTGAGGAGAATATTCTCCAGCTTATCGTGAGTTATTTCTATAACGTCTGTTCTTACGTTAGAATACACGTCTTCGATAAATCGTTCTTGCCCTTGGGTGGAATAGACGTTTCTTCTCCTAGGGCCTGGTCGATTGCCTGGTCTTAAGTCTTCAGACATTCTCTTCCTCGCTATTCTGCTGCTTAGGCATTAAACCCAAAGCCGCTATTGCGTGAAGATTGACTGCGCCGCAATTCACACATACAGTCACCACAGCGGGAATGACTGACCCTCCTAGCTGAATTGACTGGGAGAGTTCATCCTGAAGAGGAACATACGTATACTTATCAATAATTGCAAAATCCTCTGCCCCACATCTATGGCAGGGTTTATCGGCACCCTTTTCTGTGAGTATCCGACCGATTTCTGTGTTGTCCACATTATAAATGGCAGCACTTAGACAATAGACGGTTGAGGAGCATGCTGCAAGCCTGAATTGTAAAAGCCTTTTTGGCGGGCTAGGATTGGAAGGAAAGGGCCATTAGGCCATTCATAGGAAAGCGCGAAGGCATAACTTGTCATTGGCTGGTTCCGTGAACCATCCCGGCGGTCCCGGTCTTGGCGGTATAAGAAGCCTGGGTCGTGTCTGGTGAGTTGTGAAAGGCCAGGCGTGGCCTGGGGTTGGTCTCTGGAGGTGCCATGGACTCAGCGTCTTAGGCGGACCCGTGAACACCCTGTGCGTGCGGCTACACACCACACCGTGCGGCACCGTGCACGCCGTCCTCATGGCCAGCCCCGGTAGCGCACGAACAGCTGCAGCATCGACCACGACCCCAGCGTCACCTTGAGGGCCATCAGCACATTCAGCGGTGGGATCCAGCCGCCGCTGCCACCCGTGCCGAAGCTGCCCGGCGGCAGGGTGACGCCCAGCAGGCTCAGCAGGGCGATGGCGATGAAGGCCAGCACCGCCACCTTTTCCCACAGCGCCACCCGCCAGCGGCGATGCAGTGCTTCGCTCTGCGGGCCCCGGCCGCTGAGCAGTCCGAGGCCCAGGGCCGTGCCCCCGGCCACCCCCGCCGCGAAACCGCCCCCCGGCGAGATGTGACCCCGCAGGGCCAGCTCCACCGCCACCAGGGTGGCCAGGGTGGCCCCCAGGCGGCAGAGCTCAATCGCCACCGGGTCGTCCAGGCCCCGGATCGGCCCGGGGGAGCGCTCGCCCCGCAGCATCCAGCCCACCCCGAGTGAGGCCAGGGTGAACACCACCACCTCGGCGATGGTGTCGAACAGGCGGGTGTTCAGGATCACCCCCGACACCGTGTTGGGCACGCCGGCGTCGGCGGCCAGTCGGCTCACCAGCGCGGCGCCATCCAGGGCCACCGGCGGTGCCCCCGCCAGCGGCATCAGCAGCGGCGCCAGGCACAGCAGCACCGCCGCCAGCAGCACCAGTGTTCTCATCGCGGTTCCTCCAGCAGCACCGAGCCGCCCTGGCGTCGCCAGTCCTCGGCCCCCTCCAGGGCCAGCAGGCGCTGGCCGAGCTGCCGGGGGCGCAGCCGCAGGCGCCCGTTCGGCTCCAGCCGACCATGCAGCTCCGGCGGCCAGGGCCCGCCGCCGGACTCCAGGGGCACCAGCTCCAGCTGCAGCTGGGCCTGCTCCAGCCAGCGGCGCAGGGCCGCCTCCGCCTCCGCCCCCGGCTCGGCCCCCGCCGTCACCCCCAGCCGCAGCACCATCGAGGCCCGCAGCGCCACCGCGTAGAAGGCCGTGGCCAGCAGGGTGCCCACCAGCGCCTCGGTGAGCGCCACATCCGCCGCCCCCAGCAGCGCGTACACCAGGGCCGCCACCACGCCGAGCATGCCCCGCAGCACCAGGGCCGTGGCGGGCCGGGTCTGGCCCACGCAGAGCAGGGCCGTGAGCGGCAGCAGGGCCGTGACCGGCAGCAGCAGGGTCAGCTCATCCATGGCGATCGGGGGGCTCAGCGGGGGCAGTCGGCGCCCCGGGCCGCAGGGCCTCCTGGGAGCTGGCGGCCAGCACGGCGCCGAGCAGCGTGTTCCACACCAGCAGCGCCCCCAGCGCCAGCAGCAGCAGGGGCCATTCCGGCGGACGCCGCAGCAGCAGCCCCACCACGATCAGCGCCGATCCCAGCCCGTCGGCCACCGTCAGCTTGTGCAGCTGGCGCAGCAGCCCGGCCCGCCCCAGCAGCGGCCAGCTGCCCCAGAGCCAGAAGGCCACCCCCAGCGCCATCACGGCGGTGCTGGCACCGCTGCTGAGCCACGTCATGGCGCCCCCTGCCGCAGCAGCTGGGTGAGCAGCAGCAGGCCGGCATTGCCCACGCTCAGCACCAGCACCCCCACCACTCCGGGCATCGGATCATCCCGCTGCACCGCCACCACCAGCAGCAGCACCGAGGCCTTGGTGGACAGGCTGGCCAGGGCCGCCAGCCGCTGCCAGATCGAGCCGGGCCGGCACACCGCCGCCACCGGCAGCAGCAGGGCCGCCGTCATCGCCGCCACCAGCAGGGTCAGGGCCATCGGCGGCGCTCCGGCACCAGTTCGTGCACCCGCAGCCGGCGGCCATCGGCCTCCAGGCCCAGCACCAGCGTCAGCGGGGTGAGGGTGATGCGGAAGATCTCCAGCACCAGCAGCAGATCGCCGGGGCCCTCCTGGCGCTCCACGCTCACCTGCTGCGCACGGCAGCGGGGCGCCAGGATCAGGGCGAAGGCCTGGCCATAGGCCTCGGGGATGGCGGCCAGGGCCCGGCCCACGGCCCCCAGCAGCTGGGGCAGGGGCAGCGGCGGGCCGCCCCGGCGCGGCAGCAGCAGGGCCACCGCCAGGCCGATCAGCAGGTTGGCGGGCCGCAGATCCATGCTCAGCAGGCACCAGAGTGCCAGGCGCAGGCCGGTGCTCAGCAGCAGGCTCAGGCCCCTCATCGGCCCAGCGCCAGCACCAGGCCGGCCCCCGTGAGCACCAGGGCCCCGAGCAGGTCGTCGAGGCGCTCCAGCAGCGGCAGCCGCCAGGTGCGCCACCAGGGTTCGAGCCAGCGCTGCAGGCCGATGCCCGCCGCCACGGTGAGCCCCAGCTTGAGCAGCGGTCCGCCGAGGCCCGTGGCCGCCAGCTCCGCCCAGCCCGCCTGGGCCCAGGGGCTGAGGTTGAGCAGCACCAGGGCCAGGGCCAGCAGCACGGCCCCGCTGGGATCCGGGGCTTCGGCGGGGGCGGTCGCGGCAGCCACGGCCGGCTCCGCCGCTGGACTGGTGGCGGCCCCCCGCCACAGGCGCGCGTACACCGCCACCGTGGCCACCCCCAGCAGCGCCACCCCGGTGGCCAGCGCCGGCGGCAGCCCCTGCTCCAGCCCCTGTTTGGCCGCAAAGCCCAGCAGCGGCGGCACCCCGGCGATTGAGAGGGCTCCGGCCAGCAGCACCGGCCGCAGCCGGGGCTGGTCGGGCAGCGCCAGGAACAGACCCGCCTTGGCCAGGCCGTGGGCCAGGGCGTAGAGCCCGGCGGCGGCCGGCAGCACCAGCACCAGGCCCATCTGGCCCAGGGTGCTCCAGGCCAGCAGGCGGCGGGCATCGGCTTCCGCCAGGGCGTAGAGGCTGCCCAGGACCGCGCAGGCCAGCCCCAGCCCCTGCAGCACCGGCCCCAGGGGCGGCACCTGCTCCGCCAGCCGCAGCAGCGGCACCACCCCGGCGCCCGTCACCGCCCCCGAGAGCACCGCCGACAGCTCCGGGGCCGCCTCGGCATTGGTGCGCGGCAGCCACAGCCCGCCCACGAACAGCTCCGCCTTGACCAGCAGTCCCACGGCCATCAGCGCCACCGCCACGCCCCCCAGCTCCGCCACCCCGGCAAGGGCGAAGCTGCGGCGCTCCAGATACACCAGGCCGGCGCCGATCAGAAACAGCAGCATGCCGATGTTGCTGATCAGCCCGTAGCGCAGCGCCAGCCAGATCGAGCCCTCGCCCCGGCCCTGGGCCAGCAGCAGCAGCACCGCGATCCCCACCACCTCCAGGGCCACGTAGATCGAGATCAGATCCACGGCCACCAGCGCCGTGTTCACGCTCCCCTGCAGCACCAGCAGCAGCAGCAGGGAGGCCTCCTGCCCGCTCCGCCGCCAGCTCCGCAGCAGCACCGCCGCCACCACCAGGCCGTTGAGCAGCAGAAACGGCGCCGCCAGGCCGTCCAGGTGCAGGGCGATGCCCAGGGGGCCCATCAGCTGCAGCGCTGGCGCCAGCCAGCCCTGCTGGGCGGCCACCGCCATGGCGGCCGTGGCGGCCGAGCTGAGCAGCAGCAGCGGCTGGGCCAGCCGCGGCGCCAGGGCGGCCAGGAAGGCGGCCAGGAACGGGGCCAGCAGCCAGCCGATCACCAGGCTGTTCATGGCCGGGGCGGCGGCTCGGCCGCCAGCGCATCCAGGCTGTCCCCGTCGAGGCTGGGGTCGAGGCGGGCCAGGCGGGTGGTGGCCACCAGCAGCAGCGCCTGCACCGAGAAGCCGATCACGATCGCCGTGAGGATCACCGCCTGGGGGATGGGGTCGGCCCAGCGCTGGGCCGGATCCGCCACCAGGGGTCCCACCGGCAGGATCGGCGTGCGCAGGCCGCCCCGGGCCGCCACCAGCACGAACAGGGCGATCACCCCGGTGCTCATCACGTCCATGCCGAGCACCTTCAGCCACAGGTTGCGGTGGCGCAGCAGGCCCACCAGGCCGATCAGCACCGTGGCCAGCACCAGGGCCTCCAGCACCGCGAAGGAATCCATGGCGTTGAAGCCCCCGGGCACTGGGCCCATGATGGGGGGAATGGCCCGAATTGGCTCAGGCCGTTGCCCGGGGCGTGGCCGCCGCCGCCCCCGGCGCGCCTGCCGCCGCTGTCGCCACGGCGCAGCGGCGCGGGGCCCTTCCGTCCAGACCTGCCGCGACCACGACCCCCGCCTGTGGATCCCACCGCCCACTTCCTCCAGCTCGCGTCGGGCAACTGGGTGACCCAGATGCTGCACGTGGCGGCGGAGCTGGGCGTGGCCGACCAGCTGGCGGCGGGCGAGCGGCCGGTGGAGGAGCTGGCGGAGGCCGTGGGTGCCGATCCCGATGGCCTGTTCCGGCTGCTGCGGGGCCTGGCCAGCCTCGGCGTGTTCACGGAGACGGCGCCGCGCCGCTTCGCGCTCACGCCCCTGGCGGAGCTGCTGCGCTCCGACCACCCCGGCTCCCAGCGCCAGTTCGTGCGCATGCTCGGCGGCGAGCATTACGACGCCTGGGCCGATCTGCTCCACGGCGTGCGCACGGGCGAGAGCGCCTTCCGCCACCGCTTCGGGGAGCCCGTCTTCCCCTGGTATGCCCATCACCCCGAGCGCGGCGCGATCTTCGACGCCGCCATGACCGACTTCTCCCGCGTGGAGACCCAGGGCCTGCTGGCGGCCTACGACTTCTCGGGCCTCCGCCACCTGGTGGACGTGGGCGGCGGCCGCGGTGCGCTGCTCCAGGCGGTGCTGCGCCGCCACGGCCACCTGCGCGGCACCGTCTACGACCAGCCGGCGGTGGTGGCGCCCGTGGCGGTGCCGGACGACCTGGCCGGGCGGTTCGACGTGGAGGGGGGAGACTTCTTCGAGGCCGTGCCGTCCGGCGGCGACGCCTACCTGCTCAAGCACATCCTCCACGACTGGGGCGATGGGGACTGCCTGACGATCCTGGGTCTGATCCGCGCCGCCCTGGCGCCGGGCGGCCGGGTGCTGATCCTCGAGCAGCTGGTGCCCCCCGGCAACGATCCCTGCCCCAGCAAGCTGCTCGACCTCAACATGCTCGTGATGACCGAAGGCGGCCGGGAGCGCAGCTCCGAGGAGTACGCCCGGCTGCTGGAGCGGGCCGGCCTGCGGCTGGCCGCCATCCACCCCACCCCCTCGCCCATCAGCGTCGTGGAGGCGCAGCCCGCATGAGCCTTGCCGTGGCCCTGCTCACCGTGTCGGATCGGCGCAGCGCTGACCCCAGCAGCGGCGATCCCTCCGGCGATGCCCTGCTGGAGCGCCTCGAGGCGGCGGGCCATCGGCTGGCGGCCCGCGCCACCGTGCCCGACAACCGCTACGCCATCCGCGCCGCCGTGAGCCAGTGGATCGCCGACCCCGCCGTGCAGGTGGTGCTCAGCACCGGCGGCACCGGCCTCACCGGCCGCGACGGCACCCCCGAGGCGGTGGCGCCCCTGCTCGACAAGACGATCGAGGGCTTCGGCGAGCTGTTCCGCGTGCTCTCCTTCGAGACGATCGGCACCAGCACCCTGCAGAGCCGCTGCCTGGCCGGGGTGGCCAATGGCACGGTGCTGTTCGTGCTGCCCGGCTCCCTCGACGCCGTGACCACTGCCTGGGACCGGCTGATCCGCGCCCAGCTCGACGCCGGCACCCGCCCCTGCAACCTGGTGCAGCTGCTGCCGCGGCTCACGGAGCCCAGCGAGCGGCCGGCCCTGCCGTGACCGGGGGCCGCGGCTGGCGCCGGCTGGCGGTGCGCCTGCGGCGCCAGCGCCGTCGCGGCCGCAGCTACCAGCCGAGCTTCCGGCCGCTCCAGGTGGGGGTCACCTGGCTGGGGGCCCTGGCGGCGATCAGCCTGCTGGGCCTGCTCAGCCTCTGGAGCGGCCAGGCCCTGATCACCGCGCCCCTGGGGGCCTCCTGCGTGCTGCTGTTCGGCTACCCCGCCAGCCCCCTGGCCCAGCCCCGCAACATCGTGCTGGGCAACAGCCTCGGTGCCCTGCTGGCGGTGACGGCGGTGGCGCTGGGGGGCCGCGGTCCCCTGGTGATCGCCGTGGTGGTGGGGCTGACGATCCTGCTGGGCCAGCTGCTGCGCTGCCTGCATCCTCCCGCCGGCGGCCTGGCCTTTCTGGGGGTGTTCCTGGGGGCCAGGTTTCCCTTCGTGCTGTGTCCGGTGCTGATCGGCTCGCTGCTGCTGGTGCTGCTGGCCACCGCCTTCAGCCGCTGGGTGCGCGGGGCGCTGCCCTACCCCCACCACTGGCTCTGAGGCCTCGCTGAGGCCTCGGTGGCCCCGGCCGGCCGCCGCTGTTCCTGGCGAGCGGCGGCCGGCCCCGGTGGGCGGTTGAATGCATCCTTCAGCAGCGCGTCCGGCTCCAGGTCGGCGGAGACCATGGGCGAGCAGGTGGTGGGACGGGTGGCGGCGCTGTGGCGCTACCCGGTGAAGTCGATGCTGGGGGAACGGCTCGAGCAGCTGCTGATCGGCGAGCGGGGCGTCTGCGGCGACCGCGCCTACGCCCTCTGGGACCACGCCACCGGCCGGGTGGCCTCCGCCAAGAATCCGCTGGTGTGGAAGGCGCTGCTGGGCTTCCAGGCCCGGTTCCTCGAAGCGCCCCGGCCGGAGGGGCCGCCGCCGCCGGTGGCGATCGCGGTGGCGGGTCCGGAGGCGGGCGACGACCCGGCTGGCCCCAGCCCGGCCGCGCCGCTGCTCAGCTCCGATCCGGCCGTGGACGCGGCGCTCTCCCAGCTGCTGGGCCGGCGCGTGAGCCTGCTCGATCGGGCGCCCGAGCGCGCCAGCCTCGACCAGTACTGGCCGGATGTGCAGGAGCGGGCCTTCCAGGAGGTGGTGAACGAACTGGAGCTGCCCAGCGGCACCTTCTTCGACTCCTGCCCGATCCACGCCATCAGCACCGCCAGCCTGGAGCGGCTGCGCCAGCTGGAGCCCCAGCTCGACTTCGCCGTGGAGCGCTTCCGGCCCAACCTGCTGATCGACCCTGGGGAGGGCGCCGCGGGCTTCGTGGAGGAGGGCTGGATCGGCCGCAGCCTGCGCCTGGGCGACGGCCCGGTGCTGCGGGTCGACGACGGCTGCCCCCGCTGCGTGGTGACCACCCTGGCCCAGGGCGGCCTGCCCCAGGACCTGGAGATCCTGCGCGCCACCGCCCGCCACAACCAGGTGGTGGCGGGCATCCGGCTCACGGTGCTCAGGCCCGGGCCGGTGGCGGTGGGGGATGCGCTGACGCTGCTGGACTGACGGGCCCCGGGCTCGGGCCCCGGCGCCCTCAGCCCCCCAGGTAGGCCATCTCGGCGTGGGGCGGCGGGCTGGAGCCCGTGGGGCCGGCCTGGGCCAGGGCGCTGCGCTCCTCGCTGTAGCGGTCGGTCCGCTGGCGCCAGAGGGCGGCCAGGGCCTCCTCCAGGCCCCTGGGGTCGGGGCCGGCCGCGCTGGAGCGCAGCACGGGCCTGAGGTCGGTGCCACTGGCGGCGAACAGGCAGGTGTAGGCCACGCCGTCGGCGGTGATGCGCAGGCGGTTGCAGTCGCCGCAGAAGGGGGCGCTGATCGAGGCCACCACCGCCAGGTGGCCGCCGCCATCGCGGTAGCGCCAGCGGCCGGCGGTGCCGTGGCTGGCGCGGCCCAGGGGCTCCAGGGGCCAGCGCGCGCCGATGCGCCGCACCATCTCGGCCGCCGGCAGCACCTGCTCGGCGCTCCAGCCGTTGCGGCTGCCCACGTCCATGAACTCGATCAGCCGCAGCTCCAGGCCGTGCCCCCGGGCCAGGGCCGCCAGGGGCAGCAGCTGGTCGTCGTTGCGGCCGCGGGCCACCACGCTGTTCAGCTTGAGCTGCCCGGCGGCCGGATCGAAGCCGGCGGCGCGGGCGTGGGTGATCGCCGCCAGCACCCGGGCCAGCAGGGCGTCGCCGGCGGGGCGGCCGCCCGCCGCCGCCAGCCCCGCCATCTGCGCCACGCTGGCACCATCGGCCCCGTCCAGGCTGAGGGTGATCCGATCCAGGCCGGCCGCCCGCAGGGCCCGGGCCCGCTCGGCGCTGAGCAGGCTGCCGTTGCTGGTGAGGGCGATCTCCCGCAGCCGGCCCCCCCGCCGCAGCGGCTGCAGCGCGGCGACCAGCTCCTCCAGCTGGGGATGCAGCAGCGGTTCGCCGCCGGTGAGCCGCAGGCTGTGCACCCCCAGCTCCACCGCCGCCGCCACCAGCGCCACCCGCTCGCCGGTGCCTAGCAGGCCGGGGGGATCCCGGTCGTCCGGCAGGCAGTAGGGGCAGGCCAGGTTGCAGCGCGCCGTCAGCGACAGGCGCAGCACCCCCGGGGGGCGGCCGAGGCGATCCAGGGGTGGGGCGGCCATGGCTGGAGGCTAGGCAGGGGGTGTCGGTGGCCGGCGGTCCGCCGCCCGATCCGCCGCCCGTTCCGCCGTCGGAGCCAGCGCCGGGTCCACCGGCCCATCTCCCGGGGTTCCCAGGGCGGCCAGGTCCGCCGGCCGGTTGGCGTTGCGCAGCGGGCCGGCGGGCAGGACCACGGCGGTGGGGCCCACGGCGGCCAGCCAGCGCTGCAGGCTGCGCCCCCCGGCCCCCGTGAACGCCGCCAGCGAGCGCCGGTGGCGGCCATCGGCGGGGTAGACGCCCAGCAGCGGCTGCAGCCGACTGCCGTCGTGGGCGGCGTGGATGCGGCCCGGATCGGCGCTGGATGCCGCCAGCAGCGCCGCGACGCTGGCGGCGTCCAGCCAGGGCATGTCCACCGGGCAGAGCAGCAGGCGCTCCTCGGGGTGGTGCTCCATCAGCCGCGCCAGGGCCAGCAGCGGCCCCTGCCAGGGCGGCGGCTCCAGCACCACGGTCAGCTCCGGGCCGCCGCCGCCGTGGCCGGTGCCCTGGCTCCGGTGGGCCCAGGCCCGGGCGAGGGCGCCGTGGGCCGGATGGCGGCTCAGCAGGGTCAGCGGGGCCCCCTGCAGCGCCAGCAGCGCCAGGCCGTGCTCCAGCCAGGTGCCGCCGCTGGGGTGGGGCAGCAGGGCCTTGTCGCGGCCCATGCGCCGGCTCTCCCCGCCGCTCAGCAGGCAGCAGCGCAGCGGTGGGATCGGGGTCAGGGGCACCTCCTGGGGGGCCGATCCTGGTGGCCGGACGGCGCCCCAGGTGTAACAACCGACACCCCTGGGGCCCCTGGGGCTTGGTCGAATGCAGCCCCGCGCCGCCCCCGCTTGAGTTCGCCCGCCCCCCCCAGCGCCCGCGGCCAGTGCCCCTACTGCGGCGTGGGATGCGGGCTGGAGCTCCTGCCCCCGGCCCCCCAGGCGGCGGCCCAGGGCGGCCCCGGCGCCGAGGGGGCCTGGACCAGCCGCGGCGACCGGCGGCACCCCTCCTCCCTGGGCCAGGTGTGCGTCAAGGGCGCCACCGTGGGCGAGACCCTGGCCCAGAACCGCCTCCGTCAGCCCCTCTACCGCGCCAGCCGCGACGAGCCCTTCGCGCCGATCAGCTGGGATCAGGCCTTCGCCCTGCTGGAGCAGCGCATCCGCGCCGAGTTGGCCACCCGCGGCCCCGGCGCCCTGGCGATGTACGGCTCCGGCCAGTTCCTCACGGAGGACTACTACCTGGCCCAGAAGCTGTTCAAGGGGGCCCTGGGCAGCAACAACTTCGATGCCAACTCTCGGCTGTGCATGAGTTCGGCGGTGGCCGGCTACGCCCGCAGCCTCGGCTCCGATGGCCCCCCCTGCTGCTACGACGACCTCGACCTCGCCGACACGGTGCTGCTGATCGGCACCAACACCGCCGAGTGCCATCCGGTGCTGTTCCAGCGGCTGCTCAAGCGCCGGCGCAAGCAGAAGACCACGCCCCGGCTGATCGTGGTGGATCCGCGCGCCACCGCCACCAGCGACGCCGCCGATCTGCACCTGGCGATCCGCCCCGGCACCGACCTGGCCCTGCTGCACGGCCTCACCCACCTGCTGATCCGCCAGGGGGCCATCGATCGGCCCTTCATCGCGGCCGCCACCGAGGGCTTCGAGGCGCTGGCCGACCTGGTGCAGGCCTGGACGCCCGAGCGGGTGAGCCAGCTGTGCGGCATCGACGAGGCCGACCTGCGGGCGGCGGCGGCGGCCTGCGGTGCCAGCGGGGCCCTGCTCAGCCTCTGGTCGATGGGGGTGAACCAGAGCGTGGAGGGCACCGCCACCGTGGGCGGCATCATCAACCTGCACCTGCTCACCGGCCAGATCGGGCGGCCCGGCGCCGGCCCCTTCTCCCTCACCGGCCAGCCCAACGCCATGGGCGGCCGCGAGGCGGGGGGCCTGGCCCAGCTGCTGCCTGGCTACCGCTCTGTGGCCGATCCCGGGCACCGGGCCGAGCTGGAACGGCACTGGGGTCTCGCCCCGGGCTCGATCGCCCCGGAGCCGGGCCTGGCGGTGTGGCAGCAGATCGAGGCGATGGAGCGGGGCGAGCTGGGCCTGTGGTGGGTGGCGGCCACCAATCCGCTGGTGAGCATGCCCTCGCTGGACCGGGTGCGGGCCGCGGCCCTGAACTGCCCGCTGGTGGTGCTGAGCGAGGCCTACGCCGGCACCGAGACCGCCGCCGTGGCCCACCTGCTGCTGCCCGCGGCCCAGTGGAGCGAGAAGCAGGGGGTGATGACCAACTCCGAGCGGCGGGTGACCCTCTGCCCGGCCTTCCGCGAGCCACCGGGCCAGGCCCGGGCCGACTGGGCGATCTTCGCGGAGCTGGGACGGCGCCTGGGCTTCGCCGAGCAGTTCCGCTACGGCTCCAGCGCCGAGGTGTATGCCGAGTTCGCGGCGATCACCGCCGGCCGCCTCTGTGACCACGGTGGCCTCAGCCACGCCCTGCTGGCGGAGCACGGCCCGCAGCAGTGGCCCTTCCCCGCCGGCACGGCCCCCGGCGGCGGCCAGGCACGCCTCTACACCGACGCCCGCTTCCCCACGGCCAGCGGCCGCGCCCAGCTGCAGGCCGATGCACCCCTGGGCCTCGCCGAACCCCCCTGCGACGCCTACCCGCTGGTGCTCACGGTGGGCCGCTACCTCGGCCACTGGCACACCATGACCCGCACCGCCCACGTGGCGCGGATCGCCAGGGCCCACCCGGAACCCCTGCTGGAGGTCCATCCCGACGATGCCCAGCGCCATGGGCTGGTGGAAGGAGCCCTGGCGCGGGTCCGCTCGCGCCGCGGGGCCATCAGCGCCAAGGTGCAGATCACTGCGCGCATCCGCCCCGGCACGGTGTTCCTGCCGATGCACTGGGGGGCCTCCCAGGCCCAGGCCTGCGAGGCCAACCGGCTGATGCACGCGCTGGGCTGCCCGATCTCCAGACAGCCCGAACTCAAGGCCGCCGCCGTGACCCTCGAGCCGGCCGGGGCCTGAGGACCTACCCCTGCACCAGCGCCGGGGCCAGGCGCAGGCCCCCCTCGGCGCTGGTGTCGCCGGCGATCAGGCCCGCCTGGCGCCACTTGGAGAGCTGCCGCGTCACCGTGACGCGGGTGTGGCCCACCAGCTCGGCCAGGCGCTGGTGGGTGAGGTGCAGGGGCAGCTCGTACCAGTCGCCGCAGCGGCGCCCCAGCCGCTCCACCAGCAGCTGCAGCAGCGCCGCCAGCCGCTGCTCCGCCTCGTTCAGGTGGCGGATCAGCAGCAGCGCCACGGTCCAGTCGTTGAGGTTGGTGGCGCCCTCGGGGGGCAGCAGGCCGCCGCCCTCCTCCAGCCGCACCGGCGTGAGGGCCTCCAGGTGGAGGCGGCTGCGGCGCAGCAGGTCGAGGGACAGCTGATCGCCGGCCTGGAGGAAGCCGAGGGTGATCGGATCGCTCTCGAGGGCCTCGCCGTCGGGGCCGGAGACGGCGACCCGCAGCAGGCCCTGGGCCACGCTCAGGCAGCGGCTGCGCTCCAGGCTGGAGGCATCGAGCAGCACGGTGTGGCCGGGGGCGATGCGCAGCTGGGGCCGCAGTGCCGTGTCGCGCAGCGGCGATTCAGTCGTCATCGTGGGCATGGCGGCGGAACAGGAAGTCGAGGGCGTGGTTGCGCAGCTGGCCGTAGCGGGGATCCCGTTGGATCGTCTCGTAGCTGCGGGGGCGATCGAAGGGCACGTCGAGGATCTCGCCGATCGTCGCCGAGGGACCGTTGGTCATCATCACGATCCGATCGGAGAGGAACAGCGCCTCGTCGATGTCGTGGGTGATCATCAGCACCGTGGGCCGGTGCTCCTCCCAGATCGCCAGCAGCTCTTCCTGCAGCTCCTCCTTGGTGATCGCATCGAGGGCGCCGAAGGGCTCATCGAGCACCAGCACGGCCGGGTTCACCGCCAGGGCACGGGCGATCGCCACCCGCTGACGCATGCCACCCGAGAGCTGGGGGGGGCGCCTGTCGCGGGCATCGAGCAGGTGCACCATCTCGAGGTGATGCTCCACCACCTGGCGGCGGCTGGCGGCAGGCAGTTCAGGCCGGGCCGCCCGCACCGCCAGTTCCACGTTCTCCCAGACGGTCTTCCAGGGGAGCAGCGAATAGTTCTGGAACACCACCATGCGGTCCGGCCCGGGCTTCTCGATCGGCTGGCCATTCAGGGTCAGCTGGCCGCTGCTGGGCCGCAGGAAGCCGGACACCATGTTCAGCAGGGTGCTCTTGCCGCAGCCGGAGTGGCCGATCACGCAGAGAAATTCGCTCTGCTTCACGCTGAGGTTGATGTCGCGCAGGGCTTCGAAGGGGCCGCGCTGGGTCTGGAACACCTGGCCCACATCCTGGAACTCCAGAAACCCGCTGCTGCCATCGGGACGGGATTGCATGGTCGTGGGCAGAGGAGCGGTGGCGGGGGTGGAGGAGGGGGCGCCGCGACGGCGCTGCAGCAGCGGGGACATGGCGTCAGCGGCGGGAGGACGGACTGGTCTTGAGGCGGCGTTGTTCCTGGAGGAAATCGATCAGCTCGGCGCGCAGGTGGTAGTAGTCGGGATGCTCCATCACGGAGAGCCGCTCCCGCGGCCGCGGCAGGGGTATCTCGAGGATGCGGCCGATGCGGGCGGCGGGACCGTTGCTGAGCATCACCACCCGATCGGAGAGCAGCAGCGCCTCATCCACGTCGTGGGTCACCATCACGGTGGTGAGCCCCGATTCCTGGCACACCTGCATCAGTTGCTGCTGCAGGTTGCCGCGGGTGAGGGCGTCGAGGGCGCCGAAGGGTTCATCCAGCAGCAGCAGCCGGGGCCGGATCGAGAGGGCCCGGGCGATCGCCACCCGTTGCTTCATACCGCCGGAGAGTTCGGCGGGAAACTTGTCGGCGGCCTGCCCCAGCCCCACGGCCTGGATGTTTCGCTCCACGATCTCGCGGCGTTCGCCAGGGCTGGCATTGGGAAGAACGGTGTTCACTGCCAGGGCGATGTTCTGCCGCACCGATTTCCAGGGCAGCAGCGAATAGTTCTGGAACACCACCATCCGATCGGGGCCTGGATCGGTCACCTGACGGCCGTTCATCAGGATGCCGCCCTCACTGGCCTGGCTGAGGCCGGCCAGCAGGTTGAGCAGAGTGCTCTTGCCGCAGCCCGAGTGGCCGATCAGGGAAACGAACTCGCCTTCTGCGATGTCCAGATCGATGTTCTCGAGGGCCACGTAGCGTCCTCCCCCGTCGAGGGGGAAGACCTGGGTCACAGCATCGGCAGTGATCAGTCCTTGGGCGGTTGCCATGTCAGTTGGCTCCCTTGCTCACCTTGGAACCCACGTAGGCCACGAAGCGATCAAGGCAGAGGCCTACCATGCCCACATAGAGAATGGCGAGGATGATCTGGCTGGCGCTGGAATCGCCGCCCGCATTATAGGCATCCCAGATGAAGTAGCCGATGCCGCCATCGGCCTTCAGCATCTCGGCGGCCACGATCGCCAGCCAGGCCAGACCCACGGCGATGCGAAGGCCGGTGAAAACATAGGGAACGGTGGCCGGAATCACGATGTTCTGGATGTATTCCCCTTTGCGCAGCCGTAGCACCCGGGCTACGTTGGTGTAGTCCTGCGGGATTTCACGGATGCCCACGGCCGTGTTGATGATGATCGGCCAGATGGCTGTGATGAAGATCACGAACACCGCCGAGGTATTGGCATCCTGGAACACCATCAGCGAGATTGGAAACCAGGCCAGGGGCGGCACGGTTCGCAGCACCTGGATCACCGGATCGAAGCCCTTGCCGATGAAGCGGTTCATCCCGAGCACACCGCCGATCGCGATGCCCACCACAGCGGAGAGGCCATAGCCGATCGCCACCCGCTGCAGGGAGATCAGAATCTGCCAGCCCAGGCCCTTGCTCGTGCCCCCCTCGTCATAGAAGGGCTGGCTGATGTAGGGATCCCATGTGTCCACGATCACGTTCACCGGCCCGGGCAGCCGGGCGGTGCCGAGTGCAAGGGAGAGCAGCTGCCAGGCCAGCAGGAAGGCCCCGATGCAGAGCAGATAGGGAATGGCCTGGGGCAGGCCCGGCAGGAGTCGCCGCAGACGCGATCGGCGCCGGGGGAGAGAGGCGGTGAGGGTCATGGAGGTGGAACGGAGGAGCGGGGCGGATCGCCACCAGGGGAGCGGCGACCGGGCAGGAATCAGGAGAGGGCCTTGATCTTGAGGCTGTCGAGGTAGGCCTTCGGGTTCTCGGGATCGAACACCACGCCGTCGAAGAAGGTCTCCTTGCCGCGGGAATCGCTGGCGGGGATGGCCTTGTTCTGGCCGATCGCAATGGCGGCTTCCTTCCAGAGGTCGGAGCGGTTCACCTTGTCGATCAGGGCCTTGGTGTCGGTGTCCTGCGGCAGGTAGCCCCAGCGGATGTCCTCCGTGAGGAACCAGAGGTCGTGGCTCTTGTAGGGGAAGGAGTAGGAATCGGTGTCCTTCCAGAAGTGCATGCGCAGCGGCGAATCAGTGGCCGTACGGCCGTCGCCGTAGTCGAAGGTGCCGGCGAGGCGGGGCTTGATGTCGGCCACGCTGGCCTTGAAGTACTTGTCCTTCGAGGTGATCTCGCACAGCTCGTCGAGGTTGGCCGGGTCCTGGCACCACATCTGCGCCTCCTGTACGGCCTTCAGCAGGCCCATGGCCGCCTTGGGGTTCTTGTCCACCCAGTCGGCCCGCAGCGAGAAGGCCTTCTCGGGGTGATCCTTCCACAGCTCACCGGTGATGGCGGCGGTGTAGCCCAGTTTCTTGTTCACCAGGCGCTGGTTCCAGGGCTCGCCCACGCAGAAGGTGTCCATGGTGCCCGTCTGCATGTTGGCCACCATCTGGGGCGGCGGCACCACCACCAGGTCGGCATCGGTGTTGGGATCGATGCCGTTGGCGGAGAGCCAGTAGCGCATCCAGAGGTCGTGGGTGCCGCCGGGGAAGGTCACAGCGGCCTTGAGCAGCTTGCCGCTGGCCTTCTTGCGATCGGCGATCTCCTTGAGCTTCGGATCCTTGATCGTGACCTTCTCGGCCAGGAATTCGTTCGAGAGGGAGAGACCCTGGCCGTTCACATTCAGCCGCGCCAGGATATACATCGGCAGCGGCTGCTTGGTCTTGGTGATCTTGCCCGTCGTGAGCAGATACGGCATCGGCGTGAGGATGTGCGCGCCGTCGATGCCGCCGCTGCCGCTGCCGAGCTCGAGGTTGTCGCGGGTGGCGGCCCAGGAGGTCTGCTTCACCACCTTGGTGTCGGGCATGCCGTGCTTGGCAAAGAAGCCCTTCTCCTTGGCGATGATCAGCGGCGCGGCATCCGTGAGGGCGATGAAGCCCAGGGTGGCGCCCTTCACCTCGGTGTCGGCGGCGGCGCCGGTGGCGGCTGGAGCGGTGCTGGTGGCGGATTTCTTGCCGCCACAGGCACTCAGCCAGATGGCGCCCGCTGTCGTGCCGGCAGCGGTGATCAGAAACTTGCGGCGGGAAAGACTGGACATGAAGCCTTTGTGTTGAGCCTGTAGGGCCGGAGAGGGGCAGCGCCGGAGCGATGCACGCGGGACGGGCTCCACAACGAAGCGCTCCGTGCCGGTGGGTGATCGCTGGCGCTCAGGCTGACCAACGACCCCAAGAGATCACGGCAGAGCCACCATGCAGAGTCGCGGTTGTTACCGATCGCGACTTCTGTGGGCGTCAGGTGATTCGTCCTCCAGTGGCAGGGGGGAGGGCCGGGCCCCGGGGCAGGGCGGCGGTGTCCTCCGGCCGGTCGAGCAGGCGCTGACTCTCGCCGGCCGCGAGCTCGTACCCGAAGCAGCGGCGGTGCAGGCTCACGGAGCTTCCAACGCGCGGCGCAGCCGCTCGCCGGCGCGGGCCAGCAGCAGGGCACCGGCCTGCTCCAGGCCGGCCTCCAGGGTTTCGAAGCGGCCAGCGAACCAGAGATAGGCGCCCAGGTTCCAGCGCAGTCCCTCTGCCAGCTCACCCTCTCCCCCAAGGGCCGCCAGGGCCTGGCGGCGCCAGGTGTCCAGGTCGTGCCAGGGCACCTCGGCGTCGCTGATGCCGTGGTCGCGGGGGTGCAGCAGGATGCGCTCCGCCTGACCCTGCCGCAGCCGGGCCGTGATCGCGGCGCGGGTGGTGGGCAGGTCCGTGGACCCCTCCAGGCCCTTGACCGTGAGCACATCCGTCTCGCCGGCGGCCTGCAGCGCCTCCCAGGCCCGGCTCTCGGTGGGGGGATGCACGAAGCCGCTCACCAGCAGGCGCTCGCCCCGGTGGGGCGTCCAGAGCAGCTCCAGGCTGGCCACCGGCGGGCGCTTGCCGATGTCCTCGCGGATCGGCACCAGCCGCTCGGCGGCGGGGAAGTGGTCGGGTTGGTGGGTGAGGGCCAGGCCGTGGCGTTCGAGACGCTCCTGCACCGTCGCCAGGGCCAGGTCGCGCCACTCCACCCCCAGGACGCCGAACAGTTCCGCCAGGGTCACGCCGTACTTCACCGGCATCGGCGCGCCGCCGTGCAGCACCACCGGCTGGCCCGCCGCCGCCAGCACCAGGGCCACCAAGGGCAGCAGCGGCGCCGTGCGGCTGCGGCCGTCGTAGGGCACCCCGAAGCAGAGGGCCCGGCGACCCGGGGTGTGCAGCTGGGGGCCCCGCTCCCGGTAGCTGTCGAGCATGCCGGCCAGCTCGATCGGCGTCGGCCGGCGGATGCGGTGGGCGATCAGGAAGGCGCCGAGCTGGCTGTCGCTGGCCTCGCCCGCCAGCATCAGGTCCATCGCCTCGCGGGCTTCGGCCCGGTTCAGGCCGGTGCTGGTGTGCTCGCCGCTGCCCACCTGGCCCAGCAGGTCGCGGAAGCGGGCCCGCGCCGCCCCCAGTTCGCCGCGGCGGTCCTGCCGGCGCCGCATCTCGCGCCCGTCGGCGGCCAGCGGACCGGCGGCGGTGTCAGGTGTCGTGCCGGTGCGGGTCATCGGTAGCGGATGTGACACGGGGGTCAGGGCGCCGCGGCCACATTGCCATCTCCGCTTGCTAGCCGGACTGTTCGATGGCGTCTGCAGCTCCTGAGGCCGAATCGCCGCTGGCCGTGGCCCCGCCCACCGGGGACCCGGCAGCCGCGGGCTCCGGCGCGGAGAAGCTCAGCAAGGTCGAGCAGGCCAAGGCCGGTTTCTGCGGACTGGCCCTGGAGCCCCGCCTGGCGGAGCTGGGGGCCCAGGGCTGGGAGGCCCTCGACGAGGCCACCCTCACCATCCACCTCAAGTGGCTGGGCATCTTCTTCCGGCCCGTGACCCCCGGCCGCTTCATGGTGCGGCTGCGGCTTCCCAACGGCGTGATCCAGGCCGATCAGCTCGCCGTGCTCGCCGAGGCGGTGGATCGCTGCGGAGCCGAGGGCAGCGCCGACATCACCACCCGCCAGAACCTGCAGCTGCGGGGTCTGCTGCTGGAGGACATGGCTCCCCTGGTGGAGGCGATGGCGGCGGTGGGACTCACCAGCCGCCAGTCCGGCCACGACAACCCCCGCAACATCACCGGCAATCCCCTGGCCGGCATCGACCCCGAGGAGCTGGTGGACACCCGGCCGCTGGTGGCGGCGATCCAGGAGCGGCTGCTGGGGCCGGGCGGACCGCGCAACCTGCCCCGCAAGTTCAACGTGGCGGTGGGCGGGGCCCCCGACAGCTTCCTGCTGCACAACGACCTGGCCTTCCTGCCGGCCGAGCGGGACGGCGAGCTGGGCTTCACGGTGATGGTGGGCGGCTTCTTCTCGGCCCAGCGCAACGCCCTGGCGATCCCGCTGGGCCTCTGGCTGCGGGGTGCCCAGCTGCCCGACTTCAGCCTGGCGGTGCTGCGCCACTTCGAGCGCCACGGCAACCGGTCGGCCCGCAACCGCAGCCGGCTGATGTATCTGATTGAGGCGCTGGGCCTGGAGGCCTACCGCGCCGAGGTGCTGGCCAGCTTCGCGGCGGTGCTGGCGGAGGGTGCCGGCGCCGGGGCGGCCGGGCCCGACCCCGCGGCCCTGGTCGTGCCCCACGACGGCTCCCACAGCGTGGACCGGGCCCCCCGCTCCGGGCTCGGCGTGAATTCCCAGGCGCAGCCGGGGCTGCACTGGCTGGGGCTGCACGTGCCCATGGGCCGCCTCGATGCCGACACGATGCTGGAGCTGGCCCGCCTGGCCCGCACCTACGGCAGCGGCGAGCTGCGCTTCACCGAGGCCCAGAACGTGCTGCTGGTGGGCATTCCCACCGACTGCCTGGAGGGGCTGCTGAGGGAACCGCTGCTGCAGCGCCTGCGGCCCGAGCCCGGCCCGCTGCAGGCCGAGGCGGTGAGCTGCACCGGCAGCCGCTACTGCAGCTTCGCCCTGATTCCCACCAAGACCACCGCCCAGGCGGTGGTGGAGGAGCTGGAGCGGCGTCTGGAGCTGCCCCACCCCCTGCGCAGCCACTGGACCGGCTGCCCCAACGCCTGCGGCCAGCCCTACATGGGCGAGATCGGGCTGATGGGGGCCAAGGCCCGCCACGACGGCGAGATGGTGGAGGCCGCCAAGATCTTCCTGGGCGGCTCCCTGGGGGCCGAGCCGGCCCTGGCGGCCGCCCACGGCAAGCCGGTACCCCTCAGCCAGCTGCCCGACGTGCTCGAGGAGCTGCTGGTGGAGCGCTTCGGTGCCCGCCGCCGGCCTCGCCCCTGAGGCCGCCGCGACGGCCGGGCCACCAGCCCACGCCCCGGCGCTGCGGGCGGTTGCGGCTCCGCCAGGCGTCATCCAGCCCCTGCAGCACCCCGCGGTCGTTCACGTCGTGGCCGCCGTAGAGCAGGGCCGTGATCCGCTCCGGGTCGATCTCCAGGGCCGCCACCTCCTGCCACAGCCGCTCGCCGAGGGCCGGGGCGGCCGGTGTCTGCTGGGCCGCCGCCAGCTGGCGCACCAGCAGCAGCACCAGCTGCTGCTCCTTGCGCTCGGCAAAGCTGCCCTCAAAGCCCCGGCCGGGGCCGCCGCCCCGGCAGGCGCCGGCCGGGAATGCCGCCCCTGTCGCGTCCGTCGCGCCAGCTGGCGCTGCCCAGCCAGCGGCTGCCGCTGGCCCGGCTCCCGTGGTCCCCGCGTCGCCCGCCTGCCCCATCACCTGTCTCCATGGCTGACTCCGTGCTAGTCCCGCCCGTTCGTTCTGCCAAGCCCCGGCGGCGCCGCGCTGGGGTCGTCGCCGCTGCCAGGCTGGGATCTGACGCCGCTCCAGCGCCGGTGCCTGAGCTCCGTCCCGACCCCGCGGTCCGCCAGCCCCTGCCCGAGCCGGGCAGCGACGGGCGCTGGCTGCTGCTGCAGCGGCTGCGACGCCAGGGCGCCGACCCGCGGCCCTGGCTGGAGCGCCTGGAGCGGGGGGAGCTGGCCCTCGAGCCCGACCTGCTGGCGCCATTGGTGGCCCTGGTGGATCGGGCCGGGGCGGAGCGGCTGCTGCGCCTGGCCGGCCGCTCCGGCGGCAGCGGCCTGCGCCAGGTGCTGGGGCAGGAACTGCTGGCGGCAGGCCCGGGGCTGGTGGGCGCCTGGCTGGAGCCGCTGCTGGCCGCCAGCGCCCTGGATCCCAGCTGGCTGGAGCCGCTGGGCCGCTGCCGCGAGCCGCGGGTGGCCGAGCGGCTGCGCGGCGCCATCGCGGCCCTGGAGGCTGGGTGCCCGCCGGCCGCCGCCGCGCCCGCCGCCCTGGCTGCTGCGCCCCCCACCCTGGTCGAGCTGCTGCCGCTGCTGGGCCAGCAGCGGCAGGCCCAGGACGCCGCCCTGCTGCTGCGCCTGGCCCTGGAGCCGGCCCCCCTGGCCCTGCGGCGGGCCGCCCTGGAGGGTCTGGCCCTGGGGCTCTCCGCCTGGCCCGCCGCCCCCCTCGCCCCGGCCCTGGCCCGGCTCGCCCAGGACCTGGACCCGGCCCTGGCGGCCCAGGCGGTGGACCTGCTGGCGCGGCTGCCCGGCAGCCAGCCGCGGCTGCACGCCCTGGCCCGGCGCCCCTTGGCGGCCGGCGTGGCGGCCCGGCTGCGGCGGCGCCTGCGCTTCTCGCCCCTGGTGCTGCTGGTGCACGGCCGCAGCGGCGGCCGCATCCCCGCCGAACTGCAGGCCCTGGCCCGGGACCTGGCCGAGCGCCGCGGCGCCCCGGTGCTGCTGCAGGCCCTTACCGCCGCGCCGCCCGACCCGGACGCCACCGTCTGGGCGGCGGCGCGGGCGGCCGGCGCCCTGACGCTGGTGCCCCTGCTGCTGCTGCCCGGCGGCCACGTGCGCCACGACATGCCGGCCATCGCCCGGCGCTGGCGTGCCCTGGCGGGGGCGGCGGGCGTCGCCCTGCGGCGGCGGCCGTTCCTCGGGGCCTGGCCCGCCTGGCAGGCGCAGCTGGCCGCCCGCTGCGCCGCCGACCGCCGCGCCGGCCTCGAGCCCCTCTGGCTGCACCACCCGCTCGAGGGTGCCCTGGGCGCCCGCTACCTGGCCCAGCTCCAGGCCCGGCTGGCGGCCCCGGGCCTCGCCACTCCATACACTGCCGAGGCCTGCGGGCTGCCGCTGGCGGGCCCCACGCCGGTGGCCCTGCTGCCGATGACCCTGGCCAGCAGCCGGCTCAGCGAGGCCCTTCAGGCCGCCGTGACCGCCACGGTCGCCGCTACCCCCCTGGCCGCCGGCGCCCCCCCCCAGCCCTCCGGCCGACCCGCCGTCCGGCTCCACCCCCCCCTGCTGCAGCAACCCCCCGTGCGCCAGTTCCTGATCGACGCCCTCGAGGTGCTGCCATGAGCGGGCCGGCGGCTCCGGCCGCCCCGGCGGCTGGCGGCAAGGTCTACCTGGTGGGGGCGGGCCCGGGGGACCCCGAGCTGCTCACCCTCAAGGCCCACCGGCTGCTGAGCCGCTGCGACGCCCTCGTCTACGACTCGCTGGTGCCCAAGGCCCTGCTGGATCTGGTGCCGTCCGGCTGCGAGCGCCACTTCGTGGGCAAGCGCCGCGGCCATCACTCCGTGCCCCAGCCCAGCACCAACGCCGTGCTGGTTGATCTGGCCCAGCGCCACGCCACCATCGTGCGCCTCAAGGGCGGCGATCCCTTCCTGTTCGGCCGCGGCGGCGAGGAGGCCGCCCATCTGGCCCGCCACGGGGTGGCGGTGGAGGTGGTGCCCGGGGTCACGGCCGGCATCGCGGCCCCCGCCTACGCGGGTATCCCGGTGACCCACCGCCGCGCCGGCTCCAGCGTCACCTTCGTGACCGGCCACGAGGAGATCGACAAGGCCCGCCCCGGCGTGGACTGGCGCGGCCTGGCCCGCTGCAGCGACGGCCTGGTGATCTACATGGGCCTGCACAACCTGCGCCGCATCGCCGCCGAGCTGATGGCCGGCGGCCTGGACCCCGCCACCCCGGCCGCGGTGGTGCAGCAGGGCACGGTGCGGGGCCAGCGCCAGCTGGTGGCCCCGCTGGCGGAGCTGGCGGACCGGGCCGAGGCCGAGGCCTTCGCCTCCCCCTCGATCGTGGTGATCGGCGCGGTGGTGGACGAGCGGGTGCCCGCCTGTGCCCCCGAGCCCGCCGACGCCGAGATGCCGATTCCCTTCTGAGGCCGCCGGCGGCCTGGCCTCAGTGGGTCACCACCCGGTTGCGGCCCCCCTCCTTGGCGGCGTAGAGGGCCTCATCGGCGCGGGCCATCAGCCGCTCGGCGTCATCCTCGCCGGGGCGGAAGGCGGTGAGGCCGATGCTCACGGTGACCTGCACCGTCTGGCCCTGCAGGCTGGTGCTCAGGCTGGCCACGCTCAGGCGCAGCAGCTCGGCGTAGCTCTGGGCCGCCGCCAGGGGGCACATCGGCATCAGGATCGTGAACTCCTCGCCGCCGCTGCGGCAGAAGCAGTCCGTGGACCGCAGCCGCGAGCGCACCACCTCGGCGATCTGCCGCAGCACCGCATCGCCCATCGGGTGGCCGTAGGTGTCGTTGACGGCCTTGAAGTGGTCGATGTCGAAGGTGAGGAAGGCGAGCTCCCCCGGCAGGCGGTTGGCCCGCTGGATCTCCGCCTCCAGGCGGCGGTTCAGCTCGCGCCGGTTGAAGCTGCCGGTGAGGGGATCGGTGGTGCTGAGCAGCTCCAGCTCCCGCTTGGAGGCCTCCAGGGCGCCGTTGGTCTGCTCCAGGCTCTCGGTGAGGCGGTTGACCCGGGCGATGCGGTTGTTGATCAGTTTCACCATGGCGTTGAGCTCCCGGATGAAGGAGGTGGCCAGGGCCGGCATGGCATAGCGCCCCTCGCCGCCCCGGCCCCGCGAGGCCAGCAGGGCGTGGTGGCGGAAGATCGGCGCCATCACCTTGCTGAACTGCCCGTCGAAGCTGCGGCCCAGCAGCTCGCTGAGCAGGGCGCCGATCAGGATCACCCACGCCAGCAGGGCCGAGGCCTGGCCGCTCTGCTGCTGCAGGAGCAGCACCGTGCCCCGGGCCGGAGCCACCACGGTGATGGTGAGGTCGGGCCTGAGGGGGTTGGAGCGGCGGATCTGGGTCTCATAGCGCCAGTAGCCCCGGCTCAGCCGGGACAGCAGCGGCCCCCGCTCCTGGGGCAGCAGCAGCTGCAGCTCCGCCGGCCGCACCTGGTCCGGCCCGGCCAGGCGGTGGCCCCGCTGCAGGTGCTGGAACAGCTCCCAGCTGGAGCTGAAGCGGCGGCCGTTGGCGTCGCGCCGCTGGAAGTCCAGCCGCTGGCTGCCGCCGGGCAGGGTGGCGCTGAGGCTGGGCAGCTGCGCCAGCGGCAGGTTGGCGATGCTGGCGCTGAGCTGGGCCATCTTCTCCAGCTGGCCGCGCGCGATGCTCGCCTCCAGGTTGCGCGACAGCAGCGAGGTGATCAGCAGCGACGGGATCGCGATCGCCAGCAGGATCGCCGCCATGGTGATGCCCCGGATCGAGACGCCCTTGACGCCCATCTGGCGCGGGAACCAGTGCTTGGCGGCCAGGAACAGGGTGAAGCCGAGCGCCGTGTTGATCACGCTGTTGACGCTCTGGCTCAGGGCGATGGTGGGCAGATTGCTCGCCTCGACGCCCCCCAGCAGGCCGTAGAGCAGCACCGTCAGCGGGATGCCCGCCACCACCCAGAAGCCCAGGTCCGCCAGCAGGATGCGGCCGTTGTCGGCGTTGCGGCGGCCCTGGTTGAAGCGCTCCAGGAACAGCTGCAGCCAGAGCAGCTCCACCACCAGGATCACGGCCGTCAGCGGCACGCCCCCCCGCACCTGGGCCCCGGTGATGGCCGCGGCGATCCCGGGGATCAGGCCCCAGCGCCCGAAGCGCAGCACCGCCAGCACGCCGGCGATGGAGCCCAGCTGCAGCATCACCCCGAAGAAGGGCGTGAGGCTGAGCAGGTTGACGGCGACCCCCGCAAGGCTGAGGCCCAGCAGCGCCAGGCCCGTGGGGCTGCGCAGGGCCGCCAGCGGGGCCGGGGGCCGGGCGGCGGCTGCGGGGGGCTCGGAGAACGGCACGCGGAACCCGGGCTGGCGCTCCGTCTTACCGCAGAGACCCTGCCCTGGGGAGCCCGGTGGGGGCGGTGCGCCCCGGCGCCGGCCTACTCCAGCTGCAGGACGCCGCGGGTGCGCTCGCGCCGCTGCCGCTCCTGGGCCTCGAAGGCGGCCATGCAGCCGTCCCGGGGTGCCAGCAGGCAGCTCACATAGCTGGAGGCGTCGATCAGGGCGGCGCGGATCGCCTTGGCCGCCGGGGTGCGCTGGGCCTGGGAGCTGTTGCTGCCGAAGTTGAGGGTGCCGGCGGCGGCGGTGATGCCCTGGCCGGTGCGGCCCATGTTGGGGGCCAGCCACAGGGCCAGGCCCGCGGCCGGCAGCAGGTTCACGCCGCTGGAGCGGGCCTCGGCGCTGTTGCTGGCCCGGCCCTCCGCGGTGCGGGAGCCCACCACCTCGCCGGTGCTGCTGTCCACCACGCGGATGTCGATCGCCACGTAGTCGCGGGTCTCGGCCTGCTGCTGGCTGGTGCCGAAGCCCAGCAGGCCGAAGTTGCTGCCGGAGGTCTTGCTCTCCACCCCCGTCTCGTAGGAGGTGACGGTGCCCAGCACGATGTAGCGGGCGCCGCGCATCTGGCCCCTGCGGGCGGCATCCGGCCCCTGGCGCACGATGCCCAGCTCCGCCAGCTCCTGCTCGGAGAGCACCGCCTTGAGGTTGTTGCGCTCCACCACCTGCAGGTCGCCCGTGGCCTGCAGCTCGTTGGCCAGGGCCGCCGCCAGGTCCGTCGCCACCGGACCCTGCCACCACCAGGTCTGCTGGGTCACCGTGTTCTTGAAGTCCGGCACGGACACGGTGGGCCTGGCCACGGGCCGCGCCGCGGGGCTGGGGGCCCTGGGGATCGGTGTCTGGGCGAGGGCCGGTGCGCTGGGGGCAGCCAGGCCGCCGCCGAGGCCCAGGGCCAGGGCCGCCAGCAGGGCGGCCGGCCGCCGCCCGGCCAGGGGCACCGCCGATCGGGCCGCCGCGGCCTGGGTCAGGGCGGCACGGGTCGCGCCAGGGCGGGGCGCCAGCGCAGGGGAGGGGGCCATGGGAGCTCAGACTGGCTGGATCCATTGAAGCAACGCTGCCCCGGGCCCCTGCCCAGGCCCACCGCCTGCGGCCCGGGCCCTGCCGATTCGGTAGCGGATCGGACGGCCGCACCGCAGCGGGAAGGCGTCAATGGGCCCTTCCATCCTCCGCCGGCTCCGCCGCCGCCCCCATGGCCCCCACCGTGCTGCCCCAGCAGCGGCAGCCCCAGCCGCCCCCCTCCGGCCCGACGGCCCCGGCGCCCCGCCCGGCGCCGATGTTCGAGATGATCCCCTACGAGACCTTCCGGGATACCCCGGCGGTGCGCTTCTTCGACATCACCGTGCCGGAGTCCAACGCCCGCGATCTGGTGGTGCACACCGGTCCGGCCGTCAGTCCCCCCGACGATCCCGCCAGCGGCGCCTGGCAGTTCTACCTGCACCCGCACCAGCAGGACAACCTGCTGGCCCTGCAGGGGGGGCGCACCTTCTACCTGGTGAACCTGGGCTGGAACTACCCCTTCCACATCGTGCGGCTGGAGAGCGGCGGCGACATCCTGCGCATCCCACCCGGCACCTTCCACCGCTCCGTCTCCGACCCGGACGGTTCCCTGGTGCTCAACCAGGCGGTGCGGGAGCCCGGCGCCAGCGTGGCCCGGGAGTTCCGCGTCTACAACAGCGCCCGGATCCCGCGGCTCTACGCCACCACGGCCCGCACGGCGCCGCTGCCCAAGCTCCACGGCGTGAGCTGGTGAGGCCGGGGCCGGGGGCCCTCAGCCGCCGAGGCGGCGGGGCAGCACCAGCAGGCTGCGGGTGTGCAGGAGCTCACAGAGGGCGTAGGCGCTGGGCAGGTTGGCGGCCCGTCGTTCCGGGCCCGTTCCATGGGTGGAGTGCACCAGGTAGCCGCCGCATGGATCCCTGAGGATCCTGCAGCCATCTCCGGTTTGCCCCACGACGTGCAGATCGGCATGCAGATCGGCTGCCATGGCGAGTCGGGCAGAGGATGTCTATGTTTTAGGTGTCTCAGCCCGGTCTCGGGCTGTGATCCGACCCCCGCGCAAACAATCGTGAGCTGGGGTCCTCAGCTGGCCTGGGGCAGGGCCAGGTCGGCCCCGAGGGCGTCGGTGGCCCCGTGGGCGGTTCCCGCCTCGGCGGGGGGATCGAGGATCTCCGCCTCGATGCTCCACTCCAGATGGCTCTCCACCCCCGGCGGTCCGGAGAAGGTGCCGCTGACGGCGGCGCTGAGGTCGGAGCGGGAGGAGGTGGCCAGGGGGATGTAGCGCTCGTCCACCGCCCCCTGGCCGCTGGCGTCGAAGCCGCGCCAGCCCGCCCCCTGCAGGTACACCTCGGTCCAGGCGTGCAGGTCGTAGCGCAGGGGCCTGGGCTCCAGCAGGTGGTAGCCGCTGACGAAGCGGGCCGGCAGGCCCACGCTGCGGCAGGCCTCGATCATCAGCACCGCCAGGTCGCGGCAGGAGCCCACCCGCTCCTTGAGGGTGCGGCCGGCGGGCCAGGCCGGGCCCAGGTGGCGCTCGGTGTACTTGACCCGGTCCTGGATCACCTCGATCAGCTGCTGCAGGAAGGTGAGGCTGCGCTGGTCGCAGCCCATCAGCGCCTCCTGGGCCAGGTCCACCGCCGCCGGGTCGTGCTGGCCGTTGGGCAGCCAGCCCTGCAGGTTGCTGAGCAGGTCGGGGTTGAGCCGGCCGATCGGCAGCGGCAGCCGCGCCATGTCCTCGTCGAGGCAGGCGGCGATCAGGGGCTGGCTCAGGGTTTCCACCTCGGAGCGGGCCTCCACCAGCAGGTGCTCGGTCGGGCCGAGGAAGCGGGCCCGGGTCACCGTGTCGCCGCTGGCGGCCAGCAGGTCGTAGAGCTGGTGCGGCGCGGGGCTCACCTCCAGCTGGTGGTCCCAGAGCCGCTGGAAGCCCTGGGGCCGCGGCCGCAGGCAGAAGCGGTGGGGCCCCAGCAGCACGGGGGCGCTGTAGCGGTACGCGAAGCGGTGGGTCAGGCGGGCGCGCATACCGGGGCGGAGCTGGAGACGGGCGGACTGGGCTGGGGGGCGGCGCCGCTGGCAACGGTCGCCGCCGCGGGGGCGGAGATTACGAAATAGCGGGCATGGATCAGGTCGTGCAGGCGGTTCAGGTCGCCCTGCAGGTTGTCGATCGCCTCGTGCAGGCCGCCGGCGATCAGCTCGTCGATGTCGGTGTAGCTCCAGCGGGCCAGGGTCAGGCCGCTGAGGCACTCGAGGGCGTCCGGGGTGCCGGGCAGGCGCTGGCCCTGGACGATGCGCAGGGTCTCGTGGATCCGCTCCAGGCAGTAGTGCACCGAGCGGGGGAACACCGGATCCAGCAGCAGGAAGTCGGCCACGGCCCGGGGGCTGATCGCCTGGTGGTTCGACTGGCGGAACATCTGGTAGGCCCCGGCGCAGCGCAGCAGCGAGATCCACTGCAGCTCGTCCAGCACGCCCCCCACCTCCTCGGGGGTGGGCAGCAGCAGGAAGTACTTGACATCCAGGATGCGGGAGGTCTTGTCGGCCCGCTCGATCAGCCGCCCCAGCCGGCTGAACTGCCAGGAGAGGTCGCGGCTGAGGGTGGCCTCGGTGATGCCGTAGAAGAGCTGGCAGCCGCGGCGGATCTCCCGCAGCTGCTCCTGGGGCGGCTGGTCCCAGAAGCTGTCGCTCTCCCCCAGGGTCCAGTAGAGCCCGTTGATCTGCTCCCACATCTCCGTGGTGATCACATCGCGGATCTGGCGCGTGTTCTCCCGGGCCAGGGCGATGCAGCTGACGATGCTGTTGGGGTTGTCCGGGCAGCGCACCAGGAACTGCACCACCTGCTTGGGGCCGCCGCCGGGGTAGAGGCGGTCGAACAGCTCCCGGTCGCCGCTGGCGTCGATCAGGGGCAGCCAGGGCTCGGCGCTGCCGGGGGGGCAGTCCAGCGCCATGGCCTCGCTCACCTCCACGAAGCGGGAGACGTTCTCGGCCCGCTCCACATACCGGTTGATCCAGTAGAGGGATTCGGCGACGCGGCTCAGCATGCGAGCACCCCCTGGCCGCTCGCCTGCTGCAGCGCTGGATCCCCCCCGCCCTCGGGGTCGCCGGGGCCATCGGAGCCATCGGCCACGATCCAGGTGTCCTTGCAGCCGCCCCCCTGGGAGGAGTTCACCACCAGGGAGCCGCGCCGCAGGGCCACCCGTGTCAGCCCGCCGGGGCTCACCCAGGCCCCCCGGCCCCGCAGCACGTAGGGCCGCAGGTCCACGTGGCAGGGGTAGAGCTCGCCGTCGCTGAGGGAGGGCACGGTGGAGAGCTCCAGGGTGGGCTGGGCGATGAAGTTGCGGGGTTCGGCCTCGATCTTGGCGGCGAATTCGGCGATCTCCGCGGCGCTGGCATGGGGGCCGATCAGCATCCCGTAGCCCCCTGCCTCCGACACCGCCTTCACCACAAGCTCGCCCAGGTGGGCCAGCACGTAGGCCCGCTGGTCGGGCCGGGCGCAGAGGTAGGTGGGTACGTTGGCGATGATCGGCTCCTCCCCGAGGTAGTAGCGCACCATCTCCGGCACGTAGGCGTAGATGAGCTTGTCGTCGGCCACGCCCGTGCCGGGGGCGTTGGCGATGGCGACACGGCCGGCGGCATACACCTCCATCAGGCCCCGCACCCCCAGCATCGAGTCGGGGCGGAACACGGCGGGATCGAGGAAGTCGTCGTCGATGCGCCGGTAGATCACATCCACGGGCCGCAGGCCGGCGGTGCTGCGCATCCACACCCGACCGTCCTGGCACACCAGGTCCCGCCCCTCCACCAGCTGGATGCCCATCTGCTGGGCCAGGTAGCTGTGCTCGAAGTAGGCGCTGTTGAACACCCCTGGCGTCAGCAGCACCACCTGGGGGTGCTCGGTCCAGGGGGCCAGGTCCCGCAGGGTCTGCAGGAGATGCGAGGGGTAGGCGTCGATCGGCTGCACCGTGCGCCCCTGGAACAGGCTGGGGAACATGCGCTTCATCACGCGCCGGTTCTCCAGGAAGTAGGCGACCCCCGAGGGGCAGCGCAGGTTGTCCTCCAGCACCCGCCAGGTGCCGCTGCCGTCGCGCACCAGGTCGAGCCCCGAGATGTGGCACCAGCGGCCCAGCGGCGGCTTGAAGCCGCGCATCTGGGGCCGCCAGCCCTGGGAGCTCTCCACGTCCTCCCGCGGCACGACGCCGTCGGCGAGGATGCGCTGCTCGCCATAGACGTCGGCCAGGAAGGCATCGATGGCCTCCAGCCGCTGCACCAGGCCCCGCTCCAGCCGCTGCCACTCGCCGCTGCGGATCAGCCGGGGCAGGGGATCGAAGGGCAGGATGCGCTCGCCGCCGCTGGTGCCGGACCCGTTCAGCCGGAAGGTGGCCCCCAGGCGCTTGAGCAGCACGCCGGCGGCGGCGTGGTTGCGGTTCAGCTCCTCCAGGCCCAGGGCCCCCAGGGAGGAGAGCAGGGGCTGCAGGGCGGCGCGGGGCTCGTCGGAGGAGCTGAAATACTCGTCGTAGCCCTTCTCGGGCCGGTAGTCGCTGAACATGGCGGGCCGCGGGTGGGCGCCATCCTGAAGAGCCCAGACGCCGTGCCGGGTCTCGGATGCTACGGAATCCAAGCGGCAGGCTGCCATCGGGGCGAGGGCCGCGCCGACCGGAGCCCTGTGCCCCAGGGCACACGCCGGGATGGCCGGTGGTCGCGCCCGGGGATCCTCATTAGCCTCGGCGTGGACTCTGCTGGCGGCCAGCGGCGGTCCCGCCGCCGGTGCCGAGCCATGCCCTCGATCTTCCCGCCAGAGGAGCCGCGCCCGCCGGCGTCGGATCCCGATCCCGCCCCCGCTGCCGAGGGGGACCTCGCCGGCCTGGAGCAGCTGCTCCAGGTGGAGGCCGGCACCCTGCTGTACGGATCCCCTGGGGAGCTGGCGGGAGACGGCCATGACCAGCGCCGCTCCTACCGCCATCCCGTGGAGGTGTGCCGGCCGATCGGCCTGCAGCTGCTCAACGACGGCCTGGAGGCGGTCACGGTCTGGCTGCTGGCGGACATCCTCGATGTGAGCCTCGGCGGCCTCTGTCTGCTGATCACCGAGAACACCAACCACCCCTTCGCGCCCGGCCACCGCGTGCGCCTGAACGTGACGGCCCACCCCTCCTTCGGGGAGAGCGAGCTGCTCGGCCAGCTGCGCTGGTTCGTCAGGTCCGACTTCGTGGTGACCATGGGCATCGGCTTCGACCAGCAGCTGAGCACCCTGCCGGAGCTGCTGCCCTGCCGCCGCTCCGTGCGCCGCTCCCTGGCCGACTGAGCGTCCCCGGCGCCGGCCTCAGAGCAGGAAGTAGCGCTGGGCCATCGGCAGCACCTCCGCCGGCTCGCAGGTGAGCAGCTCGCCGTCGGCATACACCTCATAGGTCTGGGGGTCCACCTCCATCCGGGGCAGGGCGCTGTTGTTGCGCATCTCGGCCTTGCCGATGCCGCGGGTGTGCTGCACCGGCACGCAGGGCCGGCGCAGGCCCAGCCGGCGGGGCAGGTCGGCGTCGAGGGCGGCCTGGCTCACGAAGGTGAGGCAGCTGGGGGCCAGGGCCGCCCCGAAGGCCGCGAACATCGGCCGGCCGTGCACGGGGCCAGGGGTGGGGATCGAGGCGTTGGCATCGCCCATCTGGGCCCAGACGATCGAGCCGCCCTTCACCACCAGCTCCGGCTTGACGCCGAAGAAGCCCGGCTTCCACAGCACCAGATCCGCCAGCTTGCCCACCTCCACAGATCCCACCTGGCTGTCGAGCCCGTGGGCGATGGCCGGGTTGATCGTCACCTTGGCGATGTAGCGCCTGAGGCGCGTGTTGTCGTTGCGGCCGCCGCCGGGGCCCTGGGCATCCTCCGGCAGGGCGCCGCGCTGCAGCTTCATCTTGTGGGCGCTCTGGAAGGTGCGCAGGATCACCTCGCCCACGCGGCCCATGGCCTGGGAGTCGCTGGCGATGATCGAGAAGGCGCCGATGTCGTGGAGGATGTCCTCGGCGGCGATGGTCTCGCGGCGGATGCGCGACTCGGCGAAGGCCACGTCCTCCGGAATCTTCGGATCCAGGTGGTGGCACACCATCAGCATGTCGAGGTGTTCCTCGAGCGTGTTGCGGGTGTAGGGGCGCGTCGGGTTGGTGGAGCTGGGCAGGACGTTGGCCTCGCCGCAGATCTTGATGATGTCCGGGGCGTGGCCGCCGCCGGCCCCCTCGGTGTGGAAGGTGTGGATGGTGCGGCCGCCGATGGCCCGGATCGTGTCCTCCACGAAGCCGGCCTCGTTGAGGGTGTCGGAGTGGATCGCCACCTGCACGTCGAAGGCGTCGGCCACCGTCAGGCAGCAGTCGATGGCGGCGGGGGTGGTGCCCCAGTCCTCGTGCAGCTTGAGGCCGCAGGCGCCGGCGCGGATCTGCTCCTCGATCGCCTCGGGGGTGCTGGCGTTGCCCTTGCCGTAGAAGCCCAGGTTCACCGGCAGCCCCTCGGCGGCCTGGAGCATGCGGCCCAGGTGGAAGGCGCCGGGGGTGCAGGTGGTGGCGTTGGTGCCGGTGGCGGGCCCGGTGCCGCCCCCCAGCAGCGTCGTGACCCCCGAGGCCAGGGCCGTCTCGATCTGCTGGGGGCAGATGAAGTGGATGTGGGTGTCGATGGCGCCGGCGGTGACGATGTGGCCCTCGCCGGCGATCACCTCGGTGCCGGGGCCCACCACGATCGTCACGCCCGCCTGGGTGTCCGGGTTGCCGGCCTTGCCGATCGCCGCGATGCGCCCGTCCCGCAGGCCGATGTCGGCCTTGACGATGCCCCACCAGTCGAGGATCAGGGCGTTGGTGATCACCGTGTCCACGGCGCCGGCGGCGCGGGGGGTCTGGGCCTGGCCCATGCCGTCGCGGATCACCTTGCCGCCGCCGAACTTCACCTCATCGCCATACACGGTGAAGTCCTTCTCCACCTCCAGGATCAGCTCGGTGTCGGCCAGCCGCAGCCGGTCGCCGGTGGTGGGGCCGTAGGTCTCGGCGTAGCTGCGGCGGTCGATCCGGTAGGGCATGGCCGGGGCGGCGGGGGGATGGGCTGGAGCGGTGGAGGGGGCGGGCGCCGCCGCCGGGAGGGCTCAGTCGAGCGGGCCGTTGATCAGGCCGTTGAAGCCGAACACCCGCCGCTCGCCGGCGAAGGGCACCAGCTGCACCGCGCGGCTGTCGCCGGGCTCAAAGCGGATCGCCGTGCCGGCGGGGATGTCCAGCCGCAGGCCGCGGGCCGCCTCCCGGTCGAACAGCAGGGCGCCGTTGGCCTCGTGGAAGTGGAAGTGGGAGCCCACCTGCACCGGCCGGTCGCCGCTGTTGGCCACCAGCAGCGTGGTCACGGGCCGGCCGGCGTTGAGCTCGATCGTGCCGGGTTCGGGGATCAGCTCGCCGGGGATCAGGGGGGCCATGGCGGGGGTGCGGGTGGGGGGGACGGGCCGGCGACGGCCGGCCGGGGAGCGGGGCTGGGGCTCAGCGGATCGGCTCGTGCAGGGTCACGAGCTTGGTGCCGTCGGGGAACACCGCCTCGATCTGCACCTCGGGGATCAGCTCCGGCACCCCCTCCATCACCTGGTCGCGGCCCAGCCAGGTGCTGCCCGCGGCCATCAGCTCGGCCACGGTTCTGCCGTCGCGGGCCCCCTCGAGCACCTGGAAGCTGAGCCAGGCCATGGCTTCGGGGTGGTTGAGCCGGAGGCCGCGCTGCAGGCGCCGCTCCGCCAGCAGGGCGGCGGTCACGATCAGGAGCTTGTCCTTCTCCTGGGGGGTCAGGTGCATGGCGCCGGAGCGGGGGCGGCGAGGGGTTGAATCTGCTGCCACTCTGGCAGCGGCAGGCGGCCTGGACCGTTCAGGGGGAACGGCGGCAGGCGCCGGTGTCCGCTCAGGCCGCGATCCCCGCCAGGGGGTCCTCCTGGAACGGCCAGACCCGCGGCAGGGCCGGCGGCTCCAGGCCCCGCACGGCGCGGATGCGGGCCCAGAGGCGCGTGAACCAGAAGCGGGCCGCCTGGGTGGAGCGGCCCCGGTAGCGGGCCACCAGGCCCTGGGGCAGGGGGCCGCAGGCCATCTCCCCCTCCAGCCCGGCGCGATCGCGGCGGCAGGCGGCCAGCAGGGCGGCCACGCCGGCGGCATCGAGCGCCTCCGGGGCGGCCCACACCAGGCTGCCGAACACCGGCTGGCCCGCCATGCCGTGCTCCGGCGCCAGCCCCTCGCCGCCCAGCTCCAGCCGGTCCACCAGCTCCCAGCGGCTGCCATCGGCGCCCTGGCGCCGGATCTCCAGCTGGGAGCGCCAGCGGCCTGGCCCCAGGTCCTCGCCGGCGGCACTCAGCCCCAGGCGCACCACCTCGGCGCCAAGGAAGCCGGCCCCCGGCGCCAGCTCCACCCGGGTGCGCTGTTCGAACAGCCCGCCGCCGTAGAGCACCAGTTCCTGGGGCAGCCACTCCAGGTCGGCGCCGGCGGCCAGCTGCAGCTGCAGCTCCTGCTGGGCCCAGCTGCCCTGCGGCGCCCGGCGCGAGCGCCCCACGGAGCCATAGACCTTCTGGGCCGCCGCGCTGGTGAGCAGGGCACGGCTGCCGGCTGCCAGCTCGGCCCGCAGGCTCAGCTGATCGCCCCCCACCAGGCCGCCGGCGGTGTGCAGCAGCGGCAGTTCGCAGCGGCCGTCGCCGTGGTGCACGGCCCGCTGCAGCTTGAGCGGCGCCGTGGCCCCGCCCTGGTGCAGGGTGCGGCCGCCGTCGCCCTGGGCGAACCGGAGCCTGGCCTCGCCGCGCCAGGGGGCCGCGGGCGCCGGTGGGGCGGGCTCGGCCCGGGGGGTGCTGGGGCGTGGAAGGGCCGGTCCGGTCATCGGGCCATGCTGGGGTTGCGGCAGCCGCGCCCCGGTAACAACGGGCACAGGGGCGTGACGCCCCAGGCCGCCAGGGTGCCGTCTGGGCTCCCCCCGCCTTCGTCCCTCTTCGCCCCGCCGCCGCCCCGCCGCCGTGTCGTCCCCCGCGTCATCCGCCGTGCCCCCCGCGCCGTCCACCGGGTCGCCCACGGGGTCGTCCGGGGCGGCGTCTCTGGCGTCCTCCCCGGCGGTGTCCGCCGCCGGCCCTCCGGATCCGGCCGTCTCCGGCGACTCCCTGGCCCCGGCCCCGCTGCTGCTGGTGCAGCGCCTGGGGCCCCAGGCGCCGGCGGCGGCGACCGCCGCCGAGCCGCTGCAGCTGCCGCTCACGGCCCAGGAGCGCGCCAGCCTGCGGGGGCGGCGCCACAGCGCCTGCGGCCGGGCGCTGCTGCTGCAGCTGCCCCGGGGGGCCGCCCTGGAGCCGGGCGAGTGGCTCGGCGGTCCCGGCGGCACCCGGGTGCAGGTGCTGGCGGCGCCGGAGCCGCTGCTGCGGGTGCGGGCCGCCGATCCCCTGGCCCTGCTGCAGGCGGCCTACCACCTCGGCAACCGCCACGTGGCCCTGGAACTCCACCCCGGCGAGCTGCGGCTGCTGCAGGACTCCGTGCTGGCGGAGCTGCTGCGCCGCCGGGGGCTGCAGCTGGAGGTGCTGGAGGCCCCCTTCCAGCCCGAGGCCGGCGCCTACGGCGCTGGCGGGCACCCGCACGCCCACCATCCCCACCCCTGATGGCGGATGCCGCGCGGCTGCGCCTGCTCCAGCTGGTGAGCCCGGCGCTGCCGGTGGGCGGCTTCAGCTACTCGGAGGGGCTGGAGGTGCTGGTGCAGGCCGGTCGGCTGGCCGATGCCCAGGGCCTGCGGGGCTGGCTGGAGGCCGAGCTGCGGCGCGGGGCGGTGGCGATCGAGGCCGCGGCGCTGGCGCCCCTGGCCGCGGCCCTGGGGCGCTGGCGCCAGCTGGAGAGTCCGTCGCTGCCTGGAGCGGCAGGCCAGGCCCCGGCCGTGGCGCCCGGCGCGGCGGCGCGCCAGGAGCTGCTGGAGCTGGACGGCTGGCTGCTGGCCCAGCGCGAGGCCGCCGAGCTGCGGGCCCAGCAGCTGCAGATGGGCCGCTCGCTGCTGCAGCTGCTGGCCGATCTGGGCTGGCCCCTGCCCGGGGCCGGAGCCGCCGGCCCGCCGGCCCTGGCCTGGCCGGCCGCCTTCGCCTGGGCCGGCCTCTGCCTGGAGCTGGCGGCCCCGGCCCTGGAGGAGGCCTACCTCTACGGCTGGGCGGCCCACCAGATCAGCGCCGCGGTGCGGCTGGTGCCCCTGGGGCCCACCGACGGGCAGCGGCTGCAGCTGGCCCTGGCGCCGCTGATCGCCGAGCGGGCGGCGGCCCTGGCCGCGGCCGACCCCCGTGGCCTCTGGAGCGGCGGGGTGGGCGCCGGCCTGGCCCAGCTCCAGCACGCCGAGCTCTACTCGCGCCTGTTCCGCAGCTGAGCCCGCCAGCTGCCGTCCCGCCGCTGGGCCCTTCCGCCGAATGCCGGCACAATGCGCCGATGCTCTCCCTCTGGATCGGCGCCCTCGACCAGGGTCTGGCCTACGCCGGCCTTGCCCTCGGCGTGTACCTCACCCTGCGGGTGCTCAACTTCGCCGACATCACCGTCGACGGCTCCTTTGCCCTCGGCGGCGGCAGCGCCGCCCTGCTGATCAGCCGCGAGGTGGCCCCGCCACTGGCCCTGCTGGCGGCGGTGGCCCTGGGGGCCCTGGCCGGCACCGTCACCGGCCTGATCCACACCCGCCTGGGGGTGAACGACCTGTTCGCCGGCATCCTCACCACCACCGGCCTCTACACCGTGACCCTGCGGCTGATGGGCCGCTCCAACATCCCGCTCACCGATCCGCCCCTGGCGATCGGCCACCTGCCCGACCTCGGCCTCGGCCCCGACGGCCAGTGGGCCCTGGCGCTGCTGCTGGTGGGGGCGGGGCTGGTGGCCCTGCTGGCCCTGCTGCTGGCCACGGACCTGGGCCTGGCCCTGCGGGCCCTGGGCAACAACCCGGTGATGGCCCGCGCCAACGGCATCAGCGGCCGGCGCGGCCTCACCCTCGGCATCGCCGCCGGCAACGGCCTGGTGGCCCTCGCCGGGGCCCTGGTGGCCCTTTACAACGGCTTCGCCGACTCGGCCATGGGCATCGGCTCGCTGATCCTCGGCCTGGGGGCGGTGATCGTGGGCGAGTCGGTGCTGCGGCCCCGCAGCGTGCCGATGGCCCTGCTGGCGGTGGTGCTGGGCTCGGTGCTGTTCCGCTCCATGATCGCCCTCGCCCTGCAGCTGGGCATGGAGCCGGTGGACCTCAAGCTGGCCACGGCCCTGCTGCTGCTGGCGGCCCTGGCCCTGGGCCGCGTGCGCATCCCCGGCCTCTCCGACCCCGGGGGCCGGCCATGAGCCTGCAGGTCCGCGATCTGCGCTGGGGCCACCCCCAACCCGGCGGCGGCTGGCGCCAGCTGTTCGACGGCTTCCAGCTCGCCTGCCCCACCGGCCAGTTCGTGGTGGTGATCGGCAGCAACGGCTCCGGCAAGTCGACCCTGCTCAACCTGGTGGCGGGCACCCTGGCGGCCCAGGCCGGCTCGTTGCAGCTGGAGGGACGGGAGCTGCTGGGTCTGGCGGACCACCGCCGCGCCCGCTGGATCGGCCGGGTAATGCAGAACCCCCTCGACGGCACCGCACCGGGCCTCACGATCGCCGAGAACCTGCGGCTGGCGGAGTGCCGCCAGGCCTCGCTGTTCGCGCCGCGGGGCCTGGGGGGCGTGCACCCCAGCCGCGGCGACCGCCGCCGCTACGGCGCCCTGCTGCAGGAGCTGGGCCTGCCCCTGGCGGACCGGCTCGACACCCCCGTGGGCCAGCTCTCCGGCGGCCAGCGTCAGACCATCAGCCTGGTGATGGCCACCCTGGGCCAGCCCCGGCTGCTGCTGCTCGACGAGCACACCGCCGCCCTCGACCCCCGGGCCGAGGCCACGGTGATGGCGCTCACCGAGCGGCTGGTGCGCCGCCTCGGCACCACCACCCTGATGGTGACCCACAGCCTCGACCAGGCCCTGCGCTACGGCGATCGGCTGGTGATGCTGCAGGACGGCCGGCTGATCGGCGACTGGAGCGCCGCCGAGCGGCAACAGTTCACCCCGGCCTCATTGCGGGCCCTCTACGGCAGCGCCACAGTTGGCGGTGGTGTCTCCCCCTCCCCATGAGCCTCGGCCGTCGCGCGTTTCTCGCTCTGATGGGGGCCGGTGCCGCCAGCAGCCTGCTGCTGGCGGCCTGCGGCCAGCTCGGCGGCGGCCGCAGCGCCAAGGGGCCGGTGATCGGCATCCTGCAGATGGTGGACGCGCCGCCCCCCAACCTCAGCCGCGACGGCGTGATCGCGGCCCTGGCCGATGCCGGCTTCAAGGACGGCTCCACCGTGACCCTGATCCGCAGGGACGCCGCCGGGGAACTGCCCAACACCACCCTGGTGATGAAGCAGTTCCTGGGGGATCGGGTGGACATGGTGGTGGCGGTGGGCACGCCGCCCCTGCAGGCGGCCATGAAGGTGATGCCCGCCTCGGTGCCGGTGATCTTCACCTACACCTCCAACCCCTGGGGCGCCGGCGCCGGCACGCCCCCCGGCGGCGTGGGGCAGCACAAGCCCAACGTGGTGGGCACCATCGGCACCAACCCGGTGGGCAAGGAGCTGGACCTGGCCCGCGCCGTGAACCCGGCCCTCAAGACCGTGGGCCTGATCTTCAATCCCGGCGAGCCCAACTCCGAGTACGAGGCCAAGGTGCTGCGCCAGGAGGCCGCCAGGCGCGGCATCACGGTGCTGGAGCAGCCGGTGGCCAACTCCGGCGAGGTGCTGCAGGCGGCCCAGGCCCTGGCGGAGAAGCGGGTGGAGGCCTTCGTGAAGATCGGTGATTACGCCACGATCCAGGGTTTCGGCTCGATCGCCAAGGTGGGCCTGGAGAAGAAGATCCCGGTCTATTCGGTGGATGCCGATGACATCAAGCTGCCGGGCACCCTGGCCACCATCGGCTGGACCTACCACGCCGATGGCTATGCCGCCGGCAAGCTGGCGGTGCGGGTGCTGAAGGGTGAATCGCCGGCCAAGATCGCCTTCGAGCCCCTCACCAAGACCGACCTGCTGCTCAACCGCGGCACCGCCAGGGCGATTGGCGTGACCCTGCCCGAGTCGCTGCTGAAGCGGGCGACCCAGGTGGTGGAATGAGCCCGACCAGCGCCGGCAGCCACCTGCGGGTGGGGGTGGCCGGGCCGGTGGGCTCCGGCAAGACCGCCCTGGTGGAGGCCCTCTGCCGGCGGCTGCGGCAGCGGCTGCAGCTGGCGGTGGTCACCAACGACATCTACACCCAGGAGGACGCCCAGTTCCTCACCCGGGCGGGCGCCCTGGAGCCCGAGCGCATCCGTGGCGTCGAGACCGGCGGCTGCCCCCACACGGCGATCCGCGAGGACTGCTCGATCAACCGCGCGGCGGTGGAGGAGCTGGAGCGGGCCTTCCCGGGGCTGGACCTGGTGCTGGTGGAGAGCGGCGGCGACAACCTGGCCGCCAGCTTCAGCCCCGAGCTGGTGGACCTCTGCATCTACGTGATCGATGTGGCCGCCGGCGACAAGATTCCCCGCAAGGGCGGCCCCGGCATCACCCGCTCCGACCTGCTGGTGATCAACAAGATCGACCTGGCACCCCTGGTGGGGGCGAGCCTGGAGGTGATGGAGCGCGACACCGAGCGGATGCGCGGCGGCCGACCCTGGTGCTTCACCAACCTGCGCAGCGGCGAGGGACTGGAGCGGGTGGAGCACTTTCTGCTGCAGCAGCTGCCGCGCTGATCCTGCCCCCAGGGGACCAGGGGCACCGGATGGCGGCGACGGACTAATTGAGCGCTTCGCAGATCGGTGTTTCGTTCTTTGCGCGCTGGGATTTTGTAGGCATGGCCACACAACGGGCCGCCGTCGAACCGCAAAGTCACACCCGGATCAAGGCTTGGCGGGTTCTGTCTCATCCGATACATGGAAGCCCGGGTCCGCTCCTTAAGTTCCAGCTGCCGTCAGCGTTGCGGCGTTCATTCAATTTGAAAAGGGACCCATGGTTCTGAATGTCTCGAGGCGACTGGTTGCCGGTCTCGCCGCAACCGCCGTGAGCGTGTCCCTCGTCTCCTGTGGCGGCGGTGGCGGCGGTGAATCCGGAGGCAACTTCGACGGAGAAGTGAAGGTTGGCATTCTCCACTCCCTGAGCGGAACGATGGCCATCTCTGAAACGACCCTGAAAGAGGTCGAGGAGATGGCGATCAAGGAGATCAATGAGGCCGGCGGCGTCAAGGTCGGCGGCAAGTCCTACAAGATCGTCGCCGTCTCGGAGGATGGCGCCTCCGACTGGCCCACCTTCGCTGAGAAGGCCCAGAAGCTGATCGATTCCGACAAGGTTGCCGTGGTGTTCGGGGGCTGGACCTCCGCCAGCCGCAAGGCGATGCTGCCGGTGTTCGAAGCCAAGAACCACATCCTCTTCTATCCGATTCAGTACGAGGGCCAGGAGTGCTCCAAGAACATCTTCTACACCGGCGCCGTTCCCAACCAGCAGGCTGAACCTGCCGTGGATTGGCTGATGAAGACCTTCGGCGACAAGCTCGGCAAGAAGGTCTACCTCGTCGGCTCTGACTACGTGTATCCGCGCACGGCCAACACGATCATCAAGGAGCAGATGAAGGCCCTCGGCGGCGAGACCGTCGGTGAGGACTACATCCCCCTGGGCAATACGGAGGTGGCTCCGATCATCGCCAAGATCAAGAAGGCCTTCCCCAACGGTGGCATCATCATCAACACCCTGAACGGGGATTCCAACGTCGCCCTGTTCAAGCAGTTCAAGGCCGCCGGCATCGATCCGGCCAAGTATCCGATTATGTCCTTCTCCATCGCCGAGGAGGAGATCCGCCAGATCGGTCCGGAGTACACCACCGGCACCTACGCCGCCTGGAACTACTTCATGAGCCTGGACACCCCGGCCTCCAAGAAGTTCACCGCAGACTTCCAGGCCATGTACGGGAAGGACCGGGTGACCGGCGATCCGGCCGAATCGGCCTACAACATGGTCTACCTCTGGAAGAACGCCGTCGAGAAGGCCGGCACCTTCGAGGACCTCGACAAGGTTCGCAAGGACATGATCGGCATCTCCTTTGCCGCTCCCCAGGGCGAGATCAAGATGTTCCCCAACCACCACACCTCCGAGCGGGTGCTGATCGGGGAGGCCGAGCCCAGCGGCCAGTTCAAGATCCTGGAGGACAGCAAGACGGCCATCCCGCCGATCCCCTGGAACCAGTTCGTGCCCGATACCAAGGGCTACACCTGCGACTGGACCCAGAACCGTCCGGACGCCGGCAAGTTCAAGATGGGCACCTGATCGCCCGCACCTCCCCCCGGGCCTCGCCCCGCCGCCCGATGGCCGGTGGGGCGAGCTGCCCTGCCTCCCCAGGCTGGACCCGCTCCAGACCCGACCCCGTTGCTCAGCCTTTCCCCCGTGGAACTCTTCTTTTCCCAGATCCTCGACGGACTCAGCATCGGCTCCGTGCTGCTGCTGGCCGCCACGGGGCTGTCGATCGTCTTCGGCCTGATGGGTGTGATCAACCTCGCCCACGGCGAGTTGATGATGCTGGGTGCCTATGTGACCTTCGTCGTCCAGTCGCTGTTCAAGCCGATGGGCGGGGTGATCTTTGAGCTCTATTTCCCCGTGGCGCTGGTGCTCTCCTTCATCGTCACCGCCCTGGTGGGGGTGCTGCTGGAGCGCACCTTGATCCGCCAGCTCTATGGACGCCCCCTGGAGACGCTGCTGGCCACCTGGGGCGTCAGCCTGATTCTGATCCAGCTGGTGCGCAGCATCTCCACCGCCATGCTGCTGGGGATTCTGATCGCCGTGGCCCTCGGCTTCGGCGGCGCGCGCCTGCTGAAGCTCAAGATCGGAGATAAGCCCTTCTTCCCCTACCTCAACGGCGTCACCTGGGCCATCGCCGGCGTGATCGGCCTGTTCAGTGTCAATGCCCTCTCGGCGATCCGGCCCCTGGCCAGCGCCTGGTTCGGTCCCCGCAACATCGATGTCACCGCACCGAAGTGGCTCCAGGGCAGCTGGGGCAAGATCGGCGGCATCGAACTGCCGGGTATCCGCATCTTCATCATCCTGCTCTCCGCCGTGCTGCTGCTGGCGATGGTGTGGTTCCTCACCAAGAGCGCCTGGGGTCTGCGCATCCGTGCCGTGACGCAGAACCGGCAGATGAGCAACTGCCTCGGCATTCCCACCGATCGGGTGGACAGCATCACCTTCGGCATCGGCTCCGGTCTGGCCGGGGTGGCCGGATGTGCGATCACGCTGCTGGGTTCCGTGGGTCCGAATCTCGGTGCCGCCTACATCGTGTCCTGCTTCATGGTGATCGTGCTGGGGGGTGTGGGCAATCTGCTGGGTACGATCCTGGCCTCGCTGATCCTCGGCATCATTCAGTCGGTGGTGGGGTCTGGATCCCTGTTGATCGTGTTCCCCAACCTGCCGCCGGCCGCCAAGGGCGTGGTGGAGTTCTTTGCCACCACCAGCATGTCCCTGGTGCTGGTGTTCATCTTCATCATTGCCTTCCTGCAGTTCCGCCCCAATGGAATGTTCCCGCAGAAGGGACGCTCCGTTGAAGCCTGAGGGCCGCCACCTGCCATCCCCTGACCGCGTTCAACCCTCTGCGCCCCTGGAGTTCCAACCTTGAAACTCGCTCAACGCCTTGTTCCCTGGATTCTGCTGGCGGTTGCCCTGTTCATCCTGCCGGCCATCCTCGATGACTTTCGCCTCAACCTGTTTGGTCGCTATTTCTCCCTGGCGATCACAGCCCTGGCGATCGACCTGATCTGGGGCTTCACCGGACTGCTCAGCCTGGGCCAGGGCATCTTCTTCTCCCTGGGCGGCTACGCGGTGGCCATGAACCTGATGCTCAACACCAAGAGCGAGGCGGGCGGCAATGGCATCCCCAAGTTCTTTGAGAACTACGGCGTTGAGCAGCTGCCGTTCTTCTGGCAGCCGTTCTGGTCGCCGGCCTTCACCTTGATCGCCCTCTGGCTGGTGCCTGCGATCGTGGCGGGCCTGGTGGGCTATCTGATTTTCCGGAACCGCATCAAGGGGGTTTACTTCTCGATCATCACCCAGGCGGCGTTGATGGTGTTCTATCACTTCTTCAACGGCCAGCAGAAGCTGATCAACGGCACCAACGGCCTCAAGACCAGCACCACCGAGCTGTTCGGCATGCTGGTGGGATCTCCGGACATGCAGCTCTGGCTCTACCGCCTCACCGTGGTGCTGCTGCCGGTGGCCTACCTGATCTGCCGCTATTTCACCAGCGGCCGCTTCGGGGATGCCCTGATCGCCATCCGCGACGACGAGCAGCGCCTGCGCTTCACCGGCTTCAACCCCGTCCCCTTCAAGACGATCGTGTTCCTGGTGGCCGGGGCCCTCTGTGGGGTGTCCGGCGCCCTCTACACCGTGCAGACCGGTATCGTCTCCCCCCAGTTCATGTCGATCTCCACCTCCATTGAGATGGTGATCTGGGTGGCCGTCGGGGGTCGCGGCACGCTGGTGGGTCCGATCATCGGTGCCACGCTGGTGAACTACCTGCGCAGCCTGGTGAGCGAGGCGCTGCCTGAACTGTGGCTGTTCGTGCAGGGGGCACTGTTCATCTTTGTGGTGGTGCTGATGCCCGATGGGATCTACGGCTGGGTGAAGAACGGTGGCTTCCGCACCCTGCTCGCCGCCTTCGGCATTGCCCCCAAGGCCCGCACCTATCCCCAGCTGGATGAAAACGCTGCGGCCCTGGAGGAGGTGTCCTGAGCAGCCCCTGCCGCCCAGCCGCACTCCCCCTGCGCCAGCGCAGGATCCTGATCCACGCCACTGCTGGCTTTTTGCCTGTCCCGTCGTCTGTTCCGCCGGTCTGAGCCCATGATCCAACCTCTGCTTGAACTCAACGATGTGAGCGTGAGTTTTGATGGCTTCTTTGCTCTCACCGACCTCAGCCTAACCCTGAACAAGGGAGAGCTCAAATCCATCATCGGCCCCAACGGTGCCGGCAAAACCACCTTCCTGGATGTGATCACCGGCAAGGTGCGCCCCACCAAGGGCACGGTCACGTTCCGGGGAAAGTCGCTGGTGGGCCTCTCCGAGCAGCGGATCTCCAGGGAGGGGATCGGCCGCAAGTTCCAGACTCCCCGGGTGTTCGAGAACCTGACGGTGCTCCGCAACCTGGAGCTGGCCGTCTCCCCCCACAAGAACGCCTTCAACCTGCTCACCGACAAGCTGCCCGTCTCCGCCAAGGATGAGGTGCAGCGCCTGATGCACTACGTGGGCCTGGCCCCCTTCGCCACCACCCGGGCCGGTTCCCTCTCCCATGGCCAGAAGCAGTGGCTGGCCATCGCCACCCTGGTGGCCCAGGCGCCGGAGGTGCTGCTGCTGGATGAACCGGTGGCGGGCCTCACCGATGAGGAGACGGTGCGCACCGCTGAGCTGATCAAGTCGCTGGCCGGCGATCACACCGTGGTGGTGATCGAGCACGACATGGAGTTCATCCGTGATCTCAACGCCCCCGTGACGGTGCTGCACCAGGGACAGCTGCTCACCGAGGGTCCGCTGGAGCAGGTCAAGGCCGATCCCCGGGTGATCGAGGTGTATCTGGGCCAGAGCGACGACTAGGTCCCCGCATCCCCACCATCTCCGCCAGTCCCCATGCCGCTCACTGCATCTCGCCCCACCTCAGCCCCCATCGCCATGAGCCCCCAGCCGATCCTGCAGGTCTCCGATCTGAACGTCTACTACGGCGAGAGTCATATTCTGCGCAATGTCGATCTCTCGATTCCCGAGGGGCAGATGGTCTGCCTGATCGGCCGCAACGGCGTCGGCAAGACCACCTTCCTCAAGACCATCATCGGCCTGCTGCAGCAGCGCTCGGGCACCGTTCAGTACGGGGACAGGCAGCTCAGGAGCGAGCCACCCTACCGCCGCGCCCGGGCGGGCATCGGCTATGTGTCCCAGGGGCGGGACATCATCCCCCAGGTGACGGTGCGCGAAAACCTGCTGCTGGGGATGGAGGCCCTGCCGGGGGGGCTCGGCCGCCATCGCCACATCGATCCGCTGGTGTTCGACCTGTTCCCGATTCTGGAGAAGTTCCTGAACCGCAAGGGCGGCGACCTCAGCGGCGGCCAGCAGCAGCAGCTGGCCATCGCCAGGGCCCTGCTCGGCAAGCCCAAGCTGCTGCTGCTGGATGAGCCCACCGAGGGGATCCAGCCCTCGATCATCCTCGACATCGAGCATGCCGTGCAGCGGATCATGAAGGAGACCGGCATCAGCGTGCTGCTGGTGGAGCAGCACCTGCACTTCGTGCGCCAGTCGAACTTCTACTACGCGATGCAGCGGGGTGGCATCGTCTCCAGCGGCCCCACCGACCAGCTGTCCGATGCCATCGTGCAGGAGTTTCTGACGGTCTGAGCCGGGGCTCAGCAGCCCCGGTTGAGCATCCAGGGCCGGCTGTCGCTGGCGCGAAGGCGAGGCTTGCCGCCGGCCTCGGACCCTGGACTGTCCTTGCGCACCAGCCGCGGTTCCGCCACTTCCCGCTTCAGCCGCAGGGGGCCGGTCAGGGTCATCGGCGGGTGGTAGAGCCGGCTGCCCTGGGCGCCGCACTGGGGACAGTCGGTGTCGGTCTGGCGCTCGGCGATGCTGCGCCAGACTTCGTAGCTGTCACAGCCGCTGGGGCAACGGAATTCGTAGACGGGCATCGGTGCTGGGGGAGTGAATGGAGAACGGAGACTGGGAGGGCGGAGGCTGCCCAGACGGAAGGGGGAGGGATGGCTCCCTCCCCCAGGCGCCCCGGGGCGATGGGGATCCCGGCCTCAGCGGGACCTGGCCTCAGCGGGGCAGGATGTCCTGGTCGAAGATGGAGGTGGGAATGGCCAGGGTGGCGCAGGCGTTGGGGATGTCGACGATGCCACTGATCCTTCCCTCCACCGGCGCACAGCTCAGCAGCAGATAGGCCTGCTCGCCGGTGTAGCCGAACCTCTTCAGGTATTCGATCGCGTTGAGGCAGGCGCGGCGGTAGGCGATGTGCACATCCATGTAGTGCTGCTTGCCCTCGAATTCATCCACTGAGATCCCCTCGAACACCAGGTAGTCGGTGAAGTGGGGTTCCACGGGGCTGGTCTTGAACATGGGGTTGACCATCCCATACTTCTCGACGCCGCCCTTGATGATCTCCACGTGCAGATCCAGGTAGCCCGACATCTCGATGGCCCCGCAGAAGGAGATTTCGCCATCCCCCTGGGAGAAGTGGATGTCGCCCATCGAAAGCTTGGCCCCCTCCACATAGACGGGGAAGTAGATGCGGGTGCCCTTGGTGAGGTTCTTGATGTCGCAGTTGCCGCCGTGCTCCCGCGGCGGCACGGTGCGGGCCGCCTCGTTGGCGACGCGCTCGAATTCGGAGCCCGGCAGGGTGCCGAGGATGGCGCTGTTGGGGTTGGGCAGGGCCGCCAGCACCGGCTCGCTGCCGGAGAGGCCGGCGCCGTAGGTGCGGCGGTCGGGGGCGGTGTTCACCAGCTCCGTTTCCCGCCGGTTCCACTCCCGCAGCAGCTCGTGGGACGGGGCGCAGCCGATCAGGCCCGGATGGGTGATGCCGGCGAAGCGCACGCCGGGAATGTGGCGGGAGGAGGTGTAGATCCCTTCGAAGTCCCAGATCGCCTTGGCGGCCTTGGGGAAGTGGTCGGTGAGGAAGCCGCCGCCGTTCTCCTTGGCGAAGATGCCGGTGAAACCCCACTCATCGCCCTGCAGGGCACCCACATCCAGGATGTCCACCACGAGGATGTCGCCGGGCTGGGCCCCGTTGACCCAGATGGGGCCACTCAGGACATGGACGACTTCGAGGTTGACATCAGCGATGTCCTGGGGATCGTCGTTGTCCTTGATTTGGCCGTCGGTCCAGTCCTTGCACTCGATTCGGAACACCTCGCCCGGGTTGACCGATACCACCGCCGGGATGTCGGGATGCCAGCGGTTGTGGCCCGGCATCTCCTGTTGATCCATGGGCTTGGTGAGATCAACCTTGAACAAAGTCTTGGGCACGGCAGAGAATCCGAGCGTTTCGCGGGGCATCCAAGGCGAGTGATCCTGGCTGCGAAGTGTCAATTGCTACCGGAGGTCTGCCGCCGCAGTGCCGCCCTCTGCCGCCCGCCGGGACCGCCGCCTCAGCCCTTGGCCCGGACCGGGGCCGGGCGGTCGTCGAAGTCGCCGCGGCGGCAGAGATTGTCCCGCAGGCGCTGCATCCAGGCCGTGGGCTTCAGGCCACCGCTGGCCTCGATCCGCCCATCAAAGTGATACAGAACCTGCCCCCGGCCCTGGTCGGGGGGGCGCTCCGCCTCGCCCAGGCTGCCGATCCGCTGGCCGTAGAGGTTGTCGTAGGCGGGCCAGCCGGGCTGGTCGGGCACGCTGCAGACGGCGTTGAGCGCGTAGAGCTGGCCGCCGGCGCCGGCAGCGGAGCCCTGCACCCGCACCACCCCTCGGTAGAGGCCGTTGGGGAAGCCGGGGCGGAACGCCCGGGCCAGCTCCACCCGGGTTCCCTCCACCGCCACCAGGGGGTCGCCGACCTTGGCCTGCTGCACCGCCACCTCGCGCCGGCCGCCGCAGGCGGCCAGGGCCAGCCCCAGGGCCATCGCCATCCCAGCCGGCGCCAGGCGCCAGCCGCCACCAACCGCCATCTCCCGTCCCGTCCGTCGTGGGCAGGGCGACCCTATGACGGCTGTCCCGCTGGGCTGGCCTGCTGCGGCGCCGTGGCGGCGCCGCGCAGCTCCACCCGCGCGTCCGGCGACACCTGGGGCAGCCGTGAGGCCACCGCCGCGGGGAACACCAGCAGCGCGAAGCCGGCCACCACGGCCGCCTGGGCCCCGGAGGACCAGGCCAGGGGCCGCCCCGGTCCGATCAGCTCGCCGATGGCAAGCATGCCCCCCAGGTAGAGCCACCACCAGGCGCCGCTGCGGGCCTGCAGCGGCCGGCCCCGGCGCGCCTGCAGCAGGTTGAACAGCAGCGCCGGACCCAGCACCAGGGCCACGGCCCCCTCCAGGGCGCTGCGGCCGCACCAGAGAATCGCCCAGCTGGCCGCCACGAAGGTGAGCGGACACCAGAGGTCGGCCCAGGGCAGCCGGAAGGCGCGCGGCTCCGCCGGCAGCTGCCGCCGCAGGGCCAGCAGGCTCACCGGGCCCATGGCCAGGGCGATCACCAGGGTGGCGGTGAGGAAGCTCACCACCCGCTGCCAGCTGGGGCCGCCCAGCAGCAGCCCCAGGCCGATGGCCAGGCTGCAGAGCAGGGCCACGGCCGGCACCGCCTGGCGGTTGAGGCGCCCCAGGCCGGCGGGCAGCAGGCCGCAGCGGCCCATCATCCAGCCCACCCGCGCCGACACCCCCAGGTAGGTGAGTCCCGTGGCCCCCGGCGAGATCACCGCGTCGCTGAGCAGCAGGGTCACCACCCAACCGAGGCCCAGGCCGAGGGCGATCGCCACCAGCGGCCCGCCGTGGGCCGTGAGCCGCAGCTGGGCCCAGCCGCCGGCCAGCAGCTCCGGCGGCACCGCCACCAGAAAGGCCAGCTGCAGCACCAGGTAGATCGCCAGGGAGATCCCCAGCCCCAGGCCCATGGCCAGGGGCACATCCCGCTGGGGCCGGCGGGCCTCCCCGGCCAGGTCCATGGCGGTGCGGAAGCCCAGCAGGCTGAACAGGATGCCGCCGGCGCTGATGGCGCCCACCACGCCGCCGCCGGTGCCAAGGCCCCCGCCGGTGGCCGCCGCCACGGGCGCCCCCAGGTTGGCCCAGTGGCCGGCCGTGAGCATCAGGGTCAGCGACACCAGCACCGGCACCACCAGCTTCCAGGCGGTGAGCCCCTCGATCCAGCGGGCCAGCCAGGTGATGCCCGCCAGGTTGATCCAGGCCATCGCCAGCAGCAGCAGGGCCGCCACCACCAGGCCGGCGCCGCTGAGCACCTGGCCGGCGCCCCCGTCGGCGGTGAGCCAGGGCAGGCTGCTGGCCAGGTACTGGAGCATGGCCAGCACCTCGATCGTGGGCAGGCTCACGTAGGCGATCCAGGCGCACCAGCCGCCGATGAAGCCGGCGCTGCGGCCGTGGCTGAGCAGGGGGATCTGGGCCAGGGCACCGGAGCTGCTCACCAGGGCGCCCAGCTCGGCGAACACCAGGGCCAGGGCCAGGGCCAGGGCTCCCCCCAGCAGCCAGGCCAGCAGGCTGGCGGCCCCGGCGGCGCGGGCGGCGTAGAAGGGGGCGAACAGCCAGCCCGAGCCGATGGTGCTGGTCACCACCGCCAGGGTGAGGCTGCGCAGACCCAGGCTGCGGCGCAGGTCACCGGCGCCGCTCTCGCCGTCGCTGCCGGGGCCGCCGGAGCCGTGGGGGCTGGGGGCACGGGTGGGAGCAGGAGCCATGGCCTGGGCGCTGACGCCCCATGATTGCCGGCGCCGGACGGATCAGCTCGCCAGCAGCGACCGCCACAGGCCCCGGGGATCGGGCCACAGCGGCAGCGGCCGGCCGTCCAGTGCCGCCAGGGGACGGCAGCCCAGGCTGTTGAGCAGCAGGACGGCACCCTCCAGGGGGTCAACGGCAGCCCCTGGGGCCCTGCCGCTCGACGGCCCCACGCCGCTGGCCGCGCCGCCCATTCCTGCCGCCACCGGCGGGCTGGCGGGGTCGATCCGGGCCTCCGCGGCCAGCCCCAGCTCCAGGGCCCGCTGGCGCATCACCCCCGGCAGGCAGCCGCTGCTCAGCGGTGGCGTCAGCCAGCGGCCTCCGCGCCGCACCAGCAGGTTGGCGGCGCTGGCGCAGCACAGCTCGCCGGTGGTGCTCAGCAGCAGGGCGTCGTCGGCGCCGGCGCGGTGCGCCTCCTGGCGGGCCTGGATCGCGGGCCCGTAGGCGAAGGTCTTGCAATGGCTCAGGAGGCTGCCGGCGTTGCGCCGCTCCAGGCGGCTGGTGACCGCCGTGAGCGGCTGGAACACCGGCTGGAGGGGCGTGAGCTGCAGCCAGCAGCGGTGCTGCAGGGGCGGCGCCCCCGGCGGCGGCAGATCCAGGCCGCGGGCCAGGGCTCCCCCTGAGCCCCGGCTCCAGTTCAGCCGCAGGGCCGCGCAGCTGGCCCCCACCTCCGCCCGCGCCACGGCCTCCTGGATCAGCGGCTCCAGGGCGGCGCGCCCCGGTGGCGGCGCCATCGCCAGCAGGGCCGCCGAGCGCTGCCAGCGCTGCAGGTGCTCCGCCAGCAGCCGTGGCTGGCCCGCCTCCACCAGCACCGTCTCGAACAGGCCATCGGCCAGCAGCAGGCCCCGATCGCTGAGGGGGATGGCCAGCGCGTCCGGGCTGCCCCAGCGGCCCTCGAACCAGGCGATGGCGCGGGGCGCTGGGGCCGGCCGGCTCATGGGGCCACGGCCCGCGGGGTCACCACTTCTTATACGGCAGGAATTTGCCGCACAGGGTCACCTGCACCCGGTCGCCGCCGGGATCCGCCACCCGATCCACCTGGAGGCTGAAGTCGATCGCCGACATGATCCCGTCGCCGAACTGCTCCTGGATCACGTCCTTGAGGGGCAGGCCGTAGACCTGCAGGATCTCGTAGAAGCGGTAGAGCAGCGGATCGGTGGGCAGCACCGGATCCAGCCCCCCCTTCACCGGGTACTGGCCCAGGGGCTCCAGCAGCCCGGCCTCCAGGCCCAGGGCATCCGCCAGGGCCCTGGCCTCCTCGGCCGAGGCGGTCGACTGGCCGTGCAGCAGGCTCGCCACCCACACGGGGTCGCGGCCGAGGCGCTCGCCGAGATCGGCGAAGCTCAGGCCGGCGCGGCGCTTGGCGGCCAGCAGGGTGGCGGTGAGGGGGGAGAGGGCCACGGGATCGGGAGATGGGCGGGCCGGACCGTATGGCCCGGCGCCCTGGGGGAGCGTCGCGGTTGCCACCGGCAGGTGTGCCGCCGCGCCGCCCCGGCCTCGGCCCTGGGTTCAGGCCGCCAGGGCCCGCAGCAGCGGCTGCAGCTTCCAGCCCAGCTCCTCGGCCTCACCGGCGGGGTCGGAGTCGGCCACGATGCCGCAGCCGGCGTGCAGCCGCAGCCGCGTTCGCCGCTGCAGCAGCGTGCGGATCAGGATGCTGCTGTCGAAGCCGCCGTCCCAGTCGAGGCGCAGCAGGCTGCCGCAGTAGGGGCCGCGGGCCACGGGCTCCAGCTCCCCCAGGCGCTGGCAGGCCCGCAGCTTGGGGGCGCCGGTGATCGAGCCGCCGGGCCAGCAGGCCCGCAGCAGGTCCACCCAGCTGCGGCCCGGCGCCAGCTGGCCGGTGACCACCGAGGTGAGGTGGTGCACCTGCGGGTAGCTCTCCAGGCCCACCAGCTGGGGCACGGCGATCGAGCCGGGCACGCAGACCCGGCCCAGGTCGTTGCGCAGCAGGTCGACGATCATCACGTTCTCGGCCCGGTCCTTGGGGCTGCAGACCAGGTCGATGGCCGCGTCGGCATCCCGCTCCGGATCGCCGTGGCGGGGGCGGGTGCCCTTGATCGGCCGCGTCTCCACCAGCCCCGTGGCGCTCACCTGCAGGAAGCGCTCGGGCGAGGCCGAGAGCACCGCCTCCCCGGCGGCGCTGCCCCCGGCGATGGCCAGGCCCGCGAAGGGGGCCGGGCAGTGGCGGCGCAGCCGGCCGTAGAGGGCGAGGGGGTCGGGCGCGGCGGCCAGGGTCTGCTCGACGCAGGCGGTGAGGTTGGCCTGGAACAGGTCGCCGGCGGCGATCCAGGCGCGGATGCGCTCCACGCCGCCGGCGAAGGCGACCGGATCGCTGTGCCAGTGCCAGCCCTCCAGGGGGATGGGGCTGGCGGGGGGCAGGTCCGACCCCTCGGTGCCCGTGGCTCCACCGGCCCAGGGGGCCTCGCCAGCCCCGCTGGGCTCCGGCAGGCCTGCCACCAGCGCCGCCAGGGCCGCGTTGCGCTCCGGATCGCTCCCCTCCAGCACCAGCTGCCGGCCCTGCAGGTCGAAGCGCAGCACCGGATCGTGGCGGGCCAGCCAGAGGCTGGCCATGGCGCTGGCGCGCCAAGGCGGCCCCGGCTCCAGCCAGGCCCCGGCCTCGTAGCTGAGCCAGCCGCTCCAGTGGGCCGGCTGGAGGGCGGCCCCGGCGGCGACCTGCGCCAGCACCGCGAAGGGATCCCGGGCCCCCGCCTCCCCGGGCCGGCCCCGGCACACCCAGTGCTCCAGGGGATCCGCCGCCAGGGTGGCGTGGCGCCCCAGGGCGCTGCCGTCGCCATCCAGCCACACCAGCCCCTGCCGGCCATAGGTGCGGGCCAGGGCGGCGGCCACGGCGGCCGGCTCCCGCCAGGGCAGCGCCTGGCGCCGCGGGGCCCGCCCGCCGCCCGCCGCCGGGGCCCCCAGGCCGCCGCTGTCCCCAGGCGCGGCCATCACGCGCCCGCGGCCCCCGAGGCCAGGTCGGGGCGGCCCGCCTCGCGCAGGGCGGCGTCGCGGATGCGGCAGCTGTCGCAGACGCCGCAGGGCCGCTCGCCGCCCGCGTAGCAGCTCCAGGTGGCGGCGATCGGCACCCCCAGGCGCAGGGCCTGGCGCACGATCTCGGCCTTGCTCCAGTGCACCAGCGGCGCCCACAGCCGCGCTCCGTGGCCCTCGCGGCCGGCCCTGCTGGCCAGGTCCGCCAGGGTCTGGAAGGCGTCCAGGTAGTCGGGGCGGCAGTCGGGGTAGCCGGAGTAATCCACCGCGTTCACGCCCAGCACCAGCCGGCTGGCGCCGCGGGCCTCCGCCAGGCTCAGCCCCAGGGCGATGAACACGGTGTTGCGGCCCGGCACGTAGGTGGAGGGGATCACGCCGGGCTCCACGCCGCCGCTGGGCACGGCGATGGCGGTGTCGGTGAGGGCGGAGCCGCCCCAGGCGGCCAGGTTCACGGCGATCACCCGGTGCTCCGCCAGGTTCAGGGCGGCGGCGACGCTGGCGGCGGCCTCCAGCTCCCGGCGGTGGCGCTGGCCGTAGTCGAAGGAGAGGCCGATCACCCGGTGGCCGGCCTCCTGGGCCAGGGCGGCGGCGGTGGCCGAATCGAGGCCGCCGGAGAGCAGGGCCACGGCGATGGGCTGGCACCCCGGCGGCGCCGGCCAGGCCGCGGGCTCGGGGGTGGCGTTGCGGCTCACGGGCGACCGGCGGCGATCTCCATTCTGAAAGCCTGCGCGCTGGAGGCCGGCCCTGGCCCTGGCCATGATGCGGACAGCCGCCCCCGCCCGCGATGGTCCAGCCCGCTTCGACCGCCGCCCCCCGCGCCCGCCGGCGCGCCCCCGGCGGCGGCGCCCTGGTGGCGGCCAGCCTCGCCGCCGGCCTGCTGGCCCCCGCCGCCGCCGGCGCCATCCCCCGCCTCGACCTCAGGCCCTACGCCGCGCCGGCCGCCGGCGAGCGCCGCTGGGTGATCCAGCTGCCCGGGGTGCTGCGGCCCAGCCCCGATCCCGCCCTCTCCCCCAACCCGGCCGACTGGCGGGTGGAGCTGCTGGTGGGCCGCACCGCCCAGGTGGACTGCAACCTGCACCGCCTCAGCGGCAGGATCAAGGCCGAGACGGTGCCGGGCTGGGGCTACCGCGTCTACCGGGTCGTCGACGTGGGGCCGATGGTCTCGACCCGGCGGGTCTGCCCGCCGGGCGAGGGGCTGCGCCAGGCCTTCGTGCCCCTGGGCGGCCGGCCCTCTGTGGTGCCCTACAACGCCAGCCTGCCGATCGTGCTCTACGCCCCCCAGGACCTGGAGGTGCGCTGGCGCCTGTGGAGGGCCGAGACCGTGCAGCGGCCCGCCCAGCCCCTGTGAGGCCCGCCCCGTCCCCGGGGCTTCGCCGGCGGCGGGATGGGCCCCTGGCTCAGCGCACGCCGAGCCACTTGTGGCTCTGCAGGCTGAGGCGCCAGTGGCGATGCCGGCGCACGTGCTCGATGGCCAGGGCCTGGCCCTCGACGCTCCGCCAACCCGGCTGCAGCAGCAGCTCGGGGCCGGCGGTCGAGCCGGGGCCGCCGCAGTCCCGGCCGGCCCAGGCCGCGGCGGCCGCCTGGGCCATGGCCTCGGCGAAGGCCAGATCCTGCGGGTCGTGCACCACCACCTTCAGCTCCTGGCAGGCCCCCAGCAGCTCCGGCCGCGGCGGGCGGTGCCGCTTGGGCGAGAGGGTGATCCAGTCGAAGTGGCCGCTCAGGGGGTCCACGCCGCTGGTCTCCAGGTGCAGCGGCAGGTCCGTGGCGGCCAGGGCCGCGCAGAGGGGCCCCAGGTCGTGGTGCAGCGGCTCGCCGCCGGTGACCACCGCGAAGGCGGCGCCGGCCCGGCCGGCGGCGGCGGCCTCCGCCGCCAGTTCCGCCAGGGGGCGCCGGGGGTGGACATCCGCGGGCCAGGAGTGCTTGGTGTCGCACCAGGGGCAGCCCACCCCGCAGCCCCCCAGCCGCAGGAAGAAGGCGCTGCGGCCGGCATGCATTCCCTCCCCCTGCAGCGAGTGGAAGGTCTCCACCACCGGCAGGCTGGGCGCGGTGCAGGCGGACGGGGTCACGGCTGGGGGAGAGGGCGGACGGGGCGGGCGGCGCCGCGGGGCCGGCACTGGATCCTGTCTACCGCGCCGCGGCAACATGCCCTGCAGTGGGGCGTCGCGGCGGCATGGCCATCAATTGCCTGATCCTGGAGGACCAGGTGCTGCTGGCGGATCTGCTGGCCCGCAACCTGGCCGCCTACCCGGGCCTGTCGGTGGTGGGGGTCGCCGGCAGCGTGGCCGAGGGCCGTCGCCTCTGCCGCGAGCACCACCCCGACCTGCTGCTGGTGGACCTGATGCTGCCGGACGGCCTGGGGGTGGAGGTGGCCGAGGACCTGCTGGCCGAGCGGCCCGAGGTGCGGGTGATCGTGCTCTCGGCCGAGTGCCAGCGGCTGCAGTGCTCGCGCCACCTCCACAACGCGATCGTGGCCGTGATCGACAAGACCGAGGCGCTGGAGAAGCTGCAGCACCAGGTGCACCGCCTGCTGGTGGAGGCCCGGCTCGGCGCCGGTGGCGGCGACGAGGCCCACGCCGGGCTGCCGGCCCACTGGGACCGCCTGACCCGCCGCGAGCGGGAGGTGTTCCAGCTGATCGGCGAGGGACTCTCCAGCGAGGCGATCGCCGAGCGGCTCGGCCTGTCGGTGCTCACGGCCCGCACCCACCGCAAGCACATCACCTCCAAGCTCGGCATCAAGGGCGGCGAGCTGGTGCTGCTGGCCTCCGCCTTCGTGCGGCACGCCCCCTGATGGGCCCGGCGCGCCTGCGGCTGCCGGCCCTGGGCAACCCTGCCACCACGGTGATCCTGGCGCTGATCTACGCCCTGGTGGGCAGCCTCACCCTGGCGCTGGTGCAGGGGGCGGGCTACGGCCTGGCGGCGCCCGTGTGGCCCTCCAGCGGCCTCGCCCTGGCGCTGCTGCTGCGGCGCGGGCCGGCCCTGGCTCCGGGGGTGCTGGCGGGCTCCCTGCTGGTGAACCTGCCCCTGCTCTGGGCCGCGCCGGGGCCCCGGCTGCCCGCCCTGGCGGTGGCCCTGGTGATCGCCCTGGGGGCGAGCCTGCAGGCCGTGCTCGGGGCCCGCTGGGTGCGGCGCTGGCTGGGGCCGCGGCCGGCCCTGGACCGGGCCCCGGACATCCTGCGGCTGATGCTGCTGGGGGGACCCTGCGCCTGCCTGGTGGGCTCGACCCTCGGGGTGGGCGCCCAGCTGCAGGCGGGCCTCGTCGCGCCGGCCCTGGTGCCGGTCACCTGGCTCACCTGGTGGGTGGGCGATTCGGTGGGCGTGGTCGTGTTCGCGCCGCTGGTGCTGATGCTGCTGCCCGCCCAGGGGGCGGAGTGGCGCGGCCGCCGCTGGCGGGTGGCCCTGCCCTCGCTGCTGGTGACGGCGCTGTCGGTGGTCGTGTTCGTGGCCAGCGCCGCCCAGGAGCGGCGCCAGCTGCAGCTCTACCTGAAGCAGGAGGCGATCCAGGCCGGCAGTGCCCTGCAGCGCAACCTGGTGCGTCACCAGGAGGTGCTCGAGGGCCTGCGCAGCCTGTTGGCGGTGTACCCCCGGCTCAGTGCCGGCGACTTCGAGCGCTACAGCCGCAGCAGCCTGCAGCGCCTCGACGGCCTGGAGGCCCTGTCCTGGAACGTCGTTCTCCGTCCGGAGCAGCGGGAGCCCTTCGAGCGGCGGCGGCGGCGCGACTCGCCGGGCTACCGGGTGTTCGAGACGGGGCCCGACGGCACGCCGCGCCCGGTGGATCCCAGCCGCCCGAGCTCCGTGGCGGTGGCCTACATCGAGCCCCTGGCGCGCAATGCCCAGGCCCTGGGCTTCGACATCACCTCCAGTCCGGCGCGGGCCCGCGCCATCGACCGGGCCGCCGAGTCCGGCCGGATCCAGGCCACGGCCCCGATCCGGCTGGTGCAGGAGTCGGGCGCCCAGCAGGGCGTGCTGCTGCTGCTGCCGGTGTATCGCGGCGGTGGCCAGGGCGGGGATCCCGGCCAGCGCCGCCGCGACCTGCAGGGCTTTGTCGTGGGCATCTACCGCCTCGGCAACCTGCTCGACGACACCTTCACCGGCCATGACCACGGCCAGCTGAGCCTGCGGCTGCTGGATGTGACCCCGGGCGAGGGGCCGGTGGAACTGGCCCGCCATGGCCCCGCCGCCCCCGCCGCCGCCCTGTCGAGCTCCCCCCTGGTGCGGCAGCGCTTCGAGCAGGCCGGGCGGCTGTGGGAGCTGGAGGTGCGGCCCGCGGCGGCCCTGCTGCGGGGCCCGGGTGGCTCCACGGCCCCGGCCCTGCTGGTGGGGGGCCTGCTGGTCTGCGGGCTGCTGGAGGCCCTGCTGCTGCTGGCCACCGGGGTGGAGAGCCGCACCCGCCGCGAACTGGAGCGCAAGCTGCGCACCAGCCTGGCGGCCGCGGCGGTGGCCCACGAGATCAAGCAGCCGCTCACGGCCCTGCTCTACCAGGCCGACTGGCTAGAGGCCGCGCTGAAGCGCGCCGGCCGCCCGTCCGGACCGGGGCAGGAGCCCGGAGCGGATCCCCTCCTCCAGGCGGCCGAGGGTGTGAGTCGCCAGGCCCGCCAGGTGAGCATCACGGTGGAGAAGATCCGCGACGTGCTGCGCAATGTGGCCAGCCAGCTGGCGCCGATCGACCTCACCGATCCGATCCACGGCGCCCTGCTGCTGGCCAAGGCCGATCTCCACCGCTACGGGATCCGCCTCGATACCGCTGGGCTGGCGGAGCCGGTGCCGGTGCTGGGGGATCGGGAGCAGCTGCAGCTGGTGGTGCATAACCTGATCCGCAACGCCATCGAGGCCACCGGCGCCGGCGGTCGGCTGCGCCTGGCCCTGCGCCGTGGCGCCACGGCGGTGGAGCTGGAGGTGGCCGACGACGGCCCCGGCTTTCCCCAGGGCCCGCTGGACCTGGACGATCTGCTGATGGCCAGCAGCAAGAGCGAGGGGCTGGGCATCGGCCTCTATGTGGTGCGCTGCGCCGTGGACAACCACGGCGGCAGCCTGGAGATCGGCCGCTCCGACCTGGGCGGCGCCGTGGTGCGGCTGCGCTTCCCCGCGGCGCCCCAGGCCTGAGCGGCCCTGCTCCCCTCAGCCGACGGTCGCCGGCGCGGCCACGGCGCCAGAGCTGGCCGGCAGCCGCTGCTGGGCCGCCTCGATCAGGCCACGGAACAGCGGGTGGGGCCGGCCGGGGCGGGAGAGGAATTCGGGGTGGTACTGGCAGGCCGCGAAGAAGGGGTGACCCTGCAGCTCGATCAGTTCCACCAGGCGGCCATCCGGGGAGGTGCCGCTGATCGCGTAGCCCGATTCCAGGAACAGGCTGCGGTAGGCGTTGTTGAACTCGTAGCGGTGGCGGTGCCGCTCGTACACCACCGCATCGCCGTAGAGGCGCTGGGCCAGGGTGCCTGCCGCCAGGCGGCAGGGGTAGACCCCCAGGCGCATGGTGCCGCCCAGGTCCACCACATCCTGCTGTTCCGGCAGCAGGTGGATCACGGGGTGGGGCGTGTCGGCATCCAGCTCGGCGCTGGTGGCGCCGGCCAGGCCGGCCTGGTTGCGGGCCCACTCGATCACGGCGCACTGCATGCCCAGGCACAGGCCCAGGAACGGCACCCGCTGCTCCCGGGCCCAGCGGATCGCCGCCACCTTGCCGTCCACGCCGCGGTTGCCGAAGCCCCCCGGCACCACCACCGCATCCATGCCCGCCAGCAGCGCCTCGGCCCCCTGCTCCTCGATCTGTTCGGCGCAGATCCAGTGCAGGTCCAGGCAGGCGTCGCGGTCGATGCAGGCGTGGCGCAGGGCCTCCACCACCGACAGGTAGGCGTCGTTGAGCTGCACGTACTTGCCCACCAGCGCCACCTTCACCACCGGCCCCGGATTGCGCAGCCTGTGCACCAGCTCGGCCCAGCGGGCCATGTCGCTGTCGCGGTCCTCCAGGCCGAGCAGCTCCAGCACCTCGCGGCAGAGACCCTCCTGCTCCAGGGAGATCGGCACCGCATAGATGCTGTCCGCATCCAGCGACTGGATCACCGCCTTGCTGGTCACGCCGCAGAAGCCGCCGATCTTGGCCCGCAGGTCGGTGCTCACCTCCCGGTCGCTGCGGCACACCAGCACATCGGGCTGGATGCCGATCGAGCGCAGCTCCTTCACCGAGTGCTGGGTGGGCTTGGTCTTCAGTTCGCCCGAGGTGCCGATGTAGGGCAGCAGGGTCACGTGCACGTAGGCCAGGTCCTGGCGGCCCACGTCGCCGCGGAACTCGCGGATCGCCTCCAGGAACGGCAGCGACTCGATGTCCCCCACGGTGCCGCCGATCTCGGTGATCACCACGTCGGCGCCGCTGTTGGCCGCCACCCGGTGGATGCGCTCACGGATCTCACCGGTGATGTGGGGGATCACCTGCACCGTGCCGCCGTTGTAGTCGCCGCGGCGCTCCTTGTTGATCACCGCCTGGTAGATCGAGCCGGTGGTCACGCTGTTCAGGCGCGACATGGCCGTGTCGGTGAAGCGCTCGTAGTGGCCCAGGTCCAGGTCGGTCTCGGCGCCGTCCTCGGTGACGAACACCTCGCCGTGCTGGAACGGGCTCATCGTGCCCGGGTCCACGTTCAGGTAGGGGTCGAGCTTGAGGATCGAGACGCTGTAGCCCCGGCTCTTGAGCAGGCGCCCCAGGCTGGCGGCCACGATCCCCTTGCCGATGCTGGACACCACGCCACCGGTCACGAAGACGAATTTGGCCATGGCACCTCGGGCGACCCTTCAATTTACCGATCGTCATGGGGGCTCCCGCGGCGGCCCTGCGGCTCCGGCGCCGGGATCCCGATCAGCCCTCCAGCAGGCTCCGCAGCATCCAGGCGGTCTTTTCGTGCACCTGCAGCCGCTGGGTGAGCAGGTCGGCGGTGGGCTGGTCGTTGGCGGCCTCGGCCAGGGCGAACACGCCGCGGGCCGTGCGGGCCACGGCCTCGTGGCCCACCACCAGCTCCCGCACCATGGCCAGGGCGGACGGCACGCCCTCGGCCTCGGGGATCGAAGCCAGCTGGGCGAAGGCGGCGCCGCCGAAGGGGGCCGGCAGGCCCAGGGCGCGGATGCGCTCGGCGATGGCGTCGAGGGCGGTCCACAGCTCCGTGTACTGATCCATGAACATCAGGTGGAGCGTGTTGAACATCGGTCCGGTCACGTTCCAGTGGAAGCCGTGGGTCTTGCCGTAGAGCACATAGGAATCGGCCAGCAGCCGGCCCAGGCCCTCGGCGATGGCCTGGCGCTCGGCGGCGGCGATGCCGATGTCGATGGGCGGGGCGGCGACGGCTGGGGCCTTGGCCATGGTCCGAGCCGGATCGGGTCCGGTGGGGGGATGGACCCGTTCTAGCGATGGATGGCCGCCGGCCAGCCCGGAACCGTGGGCCTCAGCCCTCCGGCTCGGATTCCCAGGTGCTGGCCACGTGCAGCTCCTCCAGCTGCCTGGCGGCCACATCGGCGGGGGCCTGGGTCATCAGGCAGCGGGCCTGCTGGGTCTTGGGGAAGGCGATCGTGTCGCGGATCGACTCCTCACCCGCCAGCAGCATCACGATGCGGTCCACGCCGTAGGCCAGGCCGCCGTGGGGCGGGGCGCCCAGGTCGAGGGCCTCCATCAGGAAGCCGAACTGGCGGTTGGCCTCCTCCAGGGGCAGGCCGATGGTCTGCAGCACCTGGCGCTGCAGGGCCGAATCGTGGATGCGCAGCGAGCCGCCGCCCAGCTCCAGGCCGTTGAGCACCAGGTCGTAGGCCTGGGCGCGGGCGCTGGGCAGGGTCTCGGCCCAGCGCCCGGGGTCGTTGCCCAGGTCGTCGGCGTTGGGGGCGCAGAAGGGGTGGTGCAGGGCCTCGAGGCGGTTCTCGCCGGCGTTGAACTCGAACATCGGGAAGTCCACCACCCAGAGGAAGTTCCACTGGTCGTTGTCCCGGTCGGGCTGCACCAGGCCCAGCTCCCGGGCCAGGAACTGTCGGACCCGATCGAGGGCCTTGTTCACCGTGGCGGTGTCGCCGGCGCCGAACAGCAGCAGGGTGCCGGGCCGGGCGCCGGTGCGCTCCAGCAGTTCCGCTTTTGTCGCCTCGGAGAGGTTGTCCTTGATGGCGCCGATCGTGTCGATCTCGCCGCCCTCGCGCACGCGGATGAAGGCCAGGCCGCCGGCGCCGGCCTTCTGGGCTTCGCTGAACACATCGCCGCCGGGCTTGATGCGCACGTTGCTGAGGGCGTCGTTGCCGCCGGGCACGGCGATCACCTTCACCGCGCCGCCGGCGGCCACGGCACCGCTGAACACCTTGAAGCCCATGCCGGCCACCAGGTCGCTCACGTCGGTGAGCTCCAGGCCGTAGCGGGTGTCGGGCCGGTCGGTGCCGTAGCGGGCCATGGCCTCGTGCCAGGTGAGGCGCGGGAAGGGCCGCGGCAGCTCGATGCCCTTGACGGCCCTCCAGATGCTGGCGATCAGGGCCTCGTTGAGCTCCAGGATCTGCTCCTGGTCCATGAAGCTCATCTCGATGTCCAGCTGGGTGAACTCCGGCTGGCGGTCGGCCCTGAGGTCCTCGTCGCGGAAGCAGCGGGCCACCTGGTAGTAGCGCTCCAGGCCGCCCACCATCAGCAGCTGCTTGAACAGCTGCGGCGACTGGGGCAGGGCGAACCACTCGCCGCCGTTGACGCGGCTGGGCACCAGGTAGTCGCGGGCGCCCTCGGGGGTGGAGCGGGTCAGCACCGGCGTCTCCACCTCGATGAAGCCCTCGGTTTCGAGGAAGCGGCGCATGGCCTGCACGGCCTGGTGGCGCAGGCGCAGGTTGCGGTTCATGCGCTCGCGGCGCAGATCCAGGTAGCGGTGGCGCAGCCGCAGCTCCTCGCGGGTGTTCTCCTCGTCGTGCACCGACACCGCGAAGGGCAGGGTGCCCTTGACGGCGTTGAGCACGGTGATGGCGCCGGCCAGCACCTCCACGGCGCCCGTGGCCAGCCGTTCGTTGACCGACGCGGCCGGCCGGGCCCGCACCGTGCCCTCCACCTGGATCACCGTCTCGTTGCGCAGGTGCTCGGCCACGGCGAAGGCGTCGGCGCCCAGGTCGGGGTCGACGGTGATCTGCACGGTGCCGCTGCGGTCGCGCAGGTCGATGAAGATCACGCCGCCGTGGTCGCGGCGCCGGTCCACCCAGCCGCAGAGCTGCACCGCCTGGCCGGCGGCATCCGCACGCAGGTCGCCGCACCCGTGGCTGCGCATCAGATCAAACGAGGGGAATCAGCGAGTTTCCCACGCAGCGGGCGGCGTCAGCGCCGGTAAAAGGGCCGCTTCACCACCACAGCCGGCTCGGCCCGGCCGCGGATCTCCACCGCCAGCTCCGTGCCCAGCCGGGCGGCTGCCGCCGGCACCCGGGCCAGGGCGATCGCCCGGCCCAGGCTGGGCGACCAGCTGCCGCTGGTGACTTCCCCCACCGCCTCGCCGTTCCAGAGCACCCGATGGCCGTGGCGGGCGATGGCCCGCCCCGCCAGCTCCAGGCCAACCAGGCGCTGCGCCACGCCCTCGGCGCTCTGGCGCTCCAGCACCGCCCGGCCGACGAACGGCTTGGGCATCTCCAGGTGCACCAGCCAGCCCAGGCCCACCTCCAGGGGGGTGGTGCCGGCATCCATCTCGTTGCCGTAGAGGTGCAGGCCTGCCTCCAGGCGCAGGGTGTCGCGGGCGCCGAGGCCGCAGGGGGCCACGCCCTCGGCCAGCAGCTGCTGCCACAGGGCCAGCCCGGTCTTGCGCTCCAGCAGCAGTTCGAAGCCGTCCTCGCCGGTGTAGCCGGTGCGCCCCACGAAGACCTCGGCACCGGCGGCGGCCCCCCGGGCCGTGCCGGCCAGCCGCAGGGTGCGGTGGCCGAAGCGGGGCAGGCCCCCCAGGTCCATGCCCGCCAGGGCCTCCAGGCGGGCCGGCGCCTCGGGGCCCTGCAGGGCCAGCAGCACCCCGTCGCCCTTGCGGTCGCCGATGGCGATGCCCTGGGGCTCCAGCTGGCTGCGCAGCCAGGCCGTGTCGGCCTCGGCGCAGGCGGCGTTGATCACCAGCAGCAGCTCGTCGCTGCCGGCGGCCACCCGGCCCCGGTCGTAGACGATCAGGTCGTCGCGGATGCCGCCCGACGCGTTGAGCAGCACCGTGTAGCAGGACTCACCGGGGCCGATGCGGAACAGGTCGCTGGGCACCAGGCCCTGTAGGGCGTCCTTGGCGCCCTCCCCCTCCAGCTGCAGCACCCCCATGTGGGAGATGTCGAAGACGCCACAGCTGTGGCGCACCGCGTTGTGCTCGGCCACTAGCCCGGCGAACTGCACCGCCATCTCCCAGCCGGCGAAGGGCACCAGCCGTCCGCCGGCGGCGCCGATGGCCTCATGCAGGGGCGTGCGCCGCAGGGGCGCCGCCGGGGCGGCCTGGGCTTCGGCCATGGCGGCGGGGCAGGGGATCGGATCCTATGGAGGACGGGCGTCGGGCTGGCTGGTGTTCGGCCTGCGCTGGCGGGACCTGCCGATGGGCTGCGTGATCCCGAAGACAAGCCGCAGCTTTCGCCGTTTCGGAACCGAAGCGGCCGCCGTCGCCCTAACTTGGACCACCTTCAAGCCGCCTGGATGGGCCAACGCCCCAGCTGCCGCAGCTGCCGCCACTGCACGCCCCCCAGCGGCGTGGAGCTGGGCTGGTGCCAGCTGCGCCAGCTGCCCATCCATCCCGAGCTGGTGGGCGAGCTCTGGTGCCACCACTGGACGGCCCGGGCCCCGCGCCTGCCCGTGCTGGGCGCCGGCCCCCAGCAGGTTGAGGCGGCCCCGCCCGCCCGGCAGCTGGCTCTCGGGGAGCTGCTGCCGGGCGGCGTCGCCTGAGGCCGGATCACCCCCTCGGTGCTGACCCCGGCCTGGCGCCCCGGCCCCGGCCCCCGAATGGTGCGGTCGCTACCCCAGGGGCTTGCCTGGGGTGTCATCGTGGAGGGCTGATCACCCCTGATGCGGAGGTGGGTTATTGACCACGACCCTGCTGGCGCCGACGCCGATTGACCTGATCGCGGCCCAGGTGGACAGCGACTGGCTGTCCCTGCCCACCGGTGCCCCGATCTTCCAGCGCGGCCACGCTGCCGCGGCCATCTACGCGGTGCGCCGCGGCATCGTCGAGCTGATCAACGACCGCGGCGAGCACCTCTGTTACCGCCCCGGTGAGCTGTTCAGCTACGAGGACATCGTCTGGAAGGACGGCCGCTACCGCAGCGACGCCATCGCCCGCACGCCGGTGGAACTGCTGCGCCTGGACCGGCTGCGCTTCCTCAACCTGCTCCACAACCACCCCACCCTGGCGGTTCAGCTGATCGGCCAGCAGCACGAGCGCCTGCGGGAGCAGCGCACCAGCGGCAGCTGCGCCTACTGAGGGCTGAGGGGCCGGGGCCGCCCGCGCGGTGGCCCCGTCAGCGATCCAGCAGGAGCAGCAGGCTGCGCACCACCTTGGCGGCCAGCACGCTGCTGACCCCCGAGGCGTCCAGCTGGGGAGCCAGTTCCACCACGTCGGCGGCCACCAGCCTGTGGTGGCGCAGCTCGTCCACCAGGGCGGCGAAGTCGCGCCAGAGGAAGCCGCCCGGCTCCGGGGTGCCGGTGCCGGCCATCACCGCCGGGTCGAACCAGTCCAGGTCCACGGTGAGGTAGAGGGGCTGGCCGCGCAGGGGGTGCAGCGCCTCAGCCATGCGCTCGATCGCCACCAGCCGGCCGCTCTGCCGCAGCTCGCTGAACTCCTCGCGGGTGCCGCTGCGGATGGCGATCTGGAGCAGCCGCTGGCTGGGCAGCACCTCCAGGCAGCGGCGCATGGCGCAGGCGTGGCTGTGGTGGGCGCCCAGCCACTCCTGGCGCAGGTCGGCGTGGGCATCGAGCTGCACCAGCACCAGCTCCGGGTGCCGCTCCGCCACGGCCGCCACCGCGCCGGAGCTGATCGAGTGCTCCCCCCCGAGCATCAGCGGCCTGAGCCCGAGGGCCAGCACCGCCTCGGTGGCCCGCTTCACCGCCGCCACCACGGGCTCGGGGGCGCCGAAGGGGATGTCCACGGCGCCCAGGTCGGCGATGGCCAGCTCCTCCAGGTCGCGGTCGAGCTGGGGGTCGTAGCTCTCCAGGCCGGCGCTCACCTCGCGGATCGCCGCCGGGCCGAAGCGGGTGCCGGGGCGGAAGGAGGTGGTGCCGTCGTAGGGCACGCCGAACAGGCCCACGCGGCAGCCGGCGGGGTCGCGGCGGCTGCCCATGTAGAGGGCGCCGTCGCTGTCGAACAGGCTCGGATCGAAGCGGTGGGATTCGGGCATCGGGGCTGGGGACGGGCGGACGGCGCTGCGGTGGCAGGCGCCTGGGGGTTGATGCGGTGGCCGGCGGGCTCAGGCGTTGAGGGCGCGCTCGATGGCGGCGGGGATGGCGTCGAAGCCGCCCCGCTGCCAGCGGGGGGACCAGATCTCCGAGCCAGCGACGACGGCCGCGGCCCGGGCGGGATCCGGCTGCAGATACCGGCGGCCGTCGCTGGCGGCGAACGTCCAGCTCCACCAGCCGCTCGGATACATCGGCACCCAGCCGTAGAGGGGATCGGCGTGGCCGAACACCTCCCGCAGCAGCCGCACCATGGCGAGGTGCACCTGGCGGAAGGCCTCCGGCGATTCGCTCTGGGTGGCGAAGACGCCGCCTGGCCGCAGGATGCGCCGGCAGTGCTCGAAGAAGGCGCGGTTGAACAGCCCCTCGGCCGGCCCCGCCGGATCGGAGCCGTCGACGATCACCACGTCGTAGCTGGCGTCGGCGGCACTGGCGGCCCAGGCGATGCCGTCGCCCACGGTGAGGTGGAAGCGGGGATCGCTCCAGCAGCCGCCACCGATGCTCGGCAGGTGGCGCTGGCTCCACTCCACCACCAGGCCGTCGATCTCCACCATGTCGAGGTGCTGCACGCCGGTGTGGCGCAGGCACTCGCGGGCGGTGCCGCCGTCGCCGCCGCCGATCACCAGCACCCGCTCGATGCGCTCGGCGCCGCAGAGGGCCGGATGCACCAGGGCCTCGTGGTAGTGCCGCTCCTGGCGCTCGGCGGTCATCCAGCAGCCATCCAGCAGCAGGCCCTTGCCGTAGCGCGCGCTGTCGATGATCGTCACCCGCTGGAAGGGCGAGTCCTGCTCGGCGATCACCGTGCCCGCCAGGCCGTAGCGCACGCCGTCGAACACCTCGTCGATCCAGCCGGGGGTGGGGGCGGGCCGGGCCGCGGGGCCGGCGCCGGGGTGGGCGTTGGGGGCGGGCTCAGCCATGGGGCCTGGGGGTGTGGCGGGTCTCCAGGTTTGCGCATCGCCGGTGTCGCCCCCGCGACCCCGCCTTCAGCCTCTGCCAGCCTGGGGCCATGGCCGGAGCCCGCCCCACCGACGACCTGCGGGTGACCCCCGCCGTGCTGATCCCGGCCGCGGAGCTGCGCTGGCGCTTCTCCCGTTCGGGCGGGCCCGGCGGCCAGAACGTGAACACCACCGATTCGCGGGTGGAGCTGGTGTTCGATCTCGAGGCCAGCACGGCGCTGCCGCCCCCACTCCAGGAGCGGGCCCTGCGGCGGCTGCAGGGGAAGCTGGTGGAGGGGGCGCTCGTGATCTCCGCCAGCGAACACCGCTCCCAGTGGCAGAACCGGATCGCCGCCCAGCGGCGCCTGGTGGAGCTGCTGCAGCAGGCCCTGGCGCCGCCGCCGCCGCCGCGGCGCCCCACCCGGCCCAGCCGGGGGTCGGTGGAGCGGCGCCTGGCGGCTAAGAAGCAGCGCAGCGCCATCAAGGGGCGGCGGCGGTCGCGGCCCCCGCTGCCGGAGGAGTGAGCTCAGGGGCTCTCCTGCGGCGCGGCCCCCGCGGGCGGCTGGCCTGCCGCGCCGGGGCGACCGCCCTCGGCCCGGATCTGGGCCTTCGCCTGCTGCCACAGGCCCTCGAGCTCGCGGATCGAGCGGCCGCCCAGGTCGCTGCCCAGGGCCGCCTCCACCCGCGAGAAGCGATCCAGGAAGCGGCGGTTGGTGCCCGCCAGCCCCGCCTCCGGGTCGAGCTCGCACCAGCGGGCCACGTTCACCAGGGTGAACAGCACATCGCCCAGCTCCTCCTGGGCGTGGTGGCGGTCGCCGCTGGCGACGGCCTCCTGGAGCTCCCCGAGTTCCTCCTGCACCTTCCCCCAGACGCCCTGGAGGTCGTCCCACTCGAAGCCGGCCGCGGCGGCCCGGCGGGAGATGGCCATGGCGCCGGCCAGGGAGGGCTGGCCGCGCACCTTGGCGGCGAGCCCGTCGCTGAGGGGGCTGGCGGAGGCCGCGGCCGGCCCTGCTGCCGCCTCCTGCGCCTTGATCGCCTCCCAGCGGCGCCGCACCGCGGCGCTGTCGCCGCCGCTGCCCCGCTGCGCCGGCGGGGCCGCACCGGCGGGCTCGAACACGTGGGGGTGGCGGCGGATCAGCTTGGCGCTGAGGCCCCGCACGATCGTCTCCAGATCGAAGCGCCCGGCCTCGCTGGCGATGCGGGCGTGCAGCACCACCTGCAGCAGCAGGTCCCCCAGCTCCTCGGCCAGGTGGCGGTCGTCGCCGTGGCGGATGGCATCCGCCACCTCGTGGGCCTCCTCCAGCACGTAGGGCACCAGCGAGGCGTGGGTCTGCTCCAGGTCCCAGGGGCAGCCGGCCTCGGGATCCCGCAGCCGGTCCACCACGGCCAGCAGCTCGGCCAGGGCCTCCAGGCCGGCGCCATGGCGGGCCGGATCGACGGGGCGGGGATCCATGGGGATCGGGGCGGGGCGGTGCCGCCACCCTGTCATCTCCGCCGGGGCTGCGGCCGGGATCGCGCCGGCCGCCGGCCGCGCCGGCCCCCGGCCCGGCGCCGGCGCCGCAGCAGCGCCTGCAGCAGGCGGGGGGTCTTCGGCAGGGGGTCGCCGTCCTGAATCAGGTGCAGCCAGCTGCTGGCCTCCAGGCCCACCAGGGCCGCGAGCAGCAGCGGCCGCTGCTGCCGCCACAGCTCCAGGCCGGCGGCGGCGAGGGCCTGGGGGGTGGGGGCGCCCAGGGGCGCCAGCAGCAGGCCCAGCCCCAGGGCCAGCGCCGCCAGGTAGGCCAGGCGCCCCGCCGTGCCCAGCAGCGGGCTGTGGGACACGATCGAGCGGTGCCGCATCAGGCGGCGGTAGGGCCACCACAGCGGCGCCAGCACCCCCCAGCGCGCCGTCGGCCGGGAGCGGGTGTCGAGGTCGGGGGAGAGCATCAGGCCGCCCACCAGGAAGGCCAGGGCCGTGGTGCCTGTGCCGCCCCAGCCCAGCCACGGCCAGGCCAGCAGCCCCACCGGCAGGGCCAGCAGCCAGGTGGCCTGGTCGTGGCGGCGGCCGCTGGCCATCGCGGCGGGGGGCGACTGGGTCGAGTGTGGCGGCAGAATGGCGCCACTGCCCGGTTAGCTCAGCGGTAGAGCGCCTGCCTTACAAGCAGGATGTCGCTGGTTCGAACCCGGCACCGGGCATCTCCTGATCTGTCGCCTGGTTCGCTGATCTGTCGCCTGGCGCGGCCCTGCCGGACGAGCTGCGTCTCGATGCCGGGGTCCAGACCCTGGGGCGGCAGTCTCTGACGACGGCCACACCCCCGACCAGCTGCGGGGCATGGTCGGCCGCCACCGGACCTGCGGGGCCGAGGGCGGCCCCGGCCCCAGCCATGACCCAGGATGGGGACAGGCGCTGCGGCGCCGGTGGTTTCCCGGTCCATGCCATGTCCCTCCCCCCCGACTTCCGCGACCTCGGCTGCTCCGAATGCGCCAGCGGCACAGCCCTGGACTTCGACTTCACCATGGCCTTCCAGCCGATCGTGAACGTGACCACCGGCGCGGTGTTCGCCTACGAGGCCCTGGTGCGCGGCGGGGTGGAGGAGCAGTCGGCGGCGGAGGTGTTCGAGCGGGTCAACGACGGCAACCGCTACCGCTTCGATCAGGTGTGCCGGGTCAAGGCCATCCAGCTGGCGGCCCAGCTGGCGATGCCCACCTACCTGAGCATCAACTTCATGCCCAACGCGGTGTACAAGCCGGAGCTGTGCATCCGCACCACCCTGGCGGCGGCCGAGGCCTATGGATTTCCCATTGATCGCATCATCTTCGAGATCACCGAAGGCGAAAAGGTGGACGACCACGATCACCTGCGCCGCATTGTGAATTACTACCAGCAGCGCGGCTTCAAGACGGCCATTGACGACTTCGGTGCCGGCTACGCCGGCCTGAACCTGCTGGCGGACATCCAGACGGATCTGATCAAGCTCGACATGGCCCTGATCCGCCATGTGGACAGCGACCGGGTGCGCCAGTCGATCGTGCGGGGCATCCTGCAGGTGTGCCAGGAGCTCTCCACCCAGGTGATCGCCGAGGGGGTGGAGAGCAGCGAGGAGCTGGCGCTGCTGCGGTCCCTGGGCATCGAGCTGTTCCAGGGCTACTACTTCGCCCGGCCCGGCTACCGCAGCCTGCCGCCGGTGCCCGAGGCCGTGCTGCCCAGGACGGGCCTGCCCAGCCTCAGCCTGACCTAGCCTTCGCCCCGCACGGTGGGAACAGGGGCATGGCCAGGCGTTCGGGGCTCGGGGCCCTGGTGCAGGACTTCAGGGATTTCCTCAACCGCGGCAACGTGGTGGACCTGGCCATCGCCGTGGTGCTCGGCGGTGCCTTCGGCAAGGTGGTGGACGCGGTGGTGAGCCTGGTGATGGGGGCGGCCCTGGCCCCCACCCTGCGGGCCCTGAATGTGGACCAGATCAGCGCCTGGCCCGCCGGCGCCGTCCTGGTGGCCCTGATCAATTTCGTGGTGATCGCCGCGGTGGCCTTCGCGATCGTGCGGGCCCTGGAGTCGCTCAAGCGCCGCGAGCGCCAGGCGGCCGCGGCGGCGCCCGATCCGCAGCTGCAGCTGGCGGCGGCGGCCCAGCGGCTGGCCGAGGCCATCGAGGCCCGCGGCCTCTGAAATGGCCCCTCAGGCCAGGGCCAGGCCCGCCGCGGCGCAGAGCTGCTCGCTCACGGCCCAGAGCCGCTCCCGGTCGCTGGCCACCAGGGCCGCCGGGGCGATCCGGCAGGGCACCGGCCAGCCCCGCAGGTGGGCCAGGCCGCCGGGGCCGTAGAAGCCCCCGCCCGCCAGCTGGGGCGCCGTGGCGGCGTGCAGCTGCGGCAGGGATCCCATGGCCGCGCTCTGGAACAGGGGGTCCATCAGCCGGTAGGCCAGGGCCTCCAGCGGGGAGTTCCGGGCCGCCACCGAGGCCGGCTGCAGGTTGGTGCGGGCCAGGCCCGGGTGGGCCGCCAGGGACAGCACCTGGCTGCCGGCCGCCTCCAGCCGCCCCTGCAGCTCCAGGGCCAGCATCACGTTGGCCAGCTTGCTCTGGGCGTAGGCGGCCCAGGCGTCGTAGCGGCGCTCGCCCTGCAGGTCGTCGAAGGCGATGCGGCCGAAATAGTGGGCCCCCGAGCTGACGCTCACCACCCGGGCGGCGGGGGCCTGCTCCAGCAGCGGCAGCAGCAGTCGGATCAGGGCGTAGTGGCCCAGGTGGTTCACGCCGAACTGGAGTTCGTGGCCGTGGCGGGTGAGGTGCCGTGGCGGCGCCATCACGCCGGCGTTGGCGATCAGCAGATCCAGCCGGCCGAACTCCTCGCCCACCCGCCGGGCGGCGGCGGCCACGCTGGCCAGGTCCGCCAGGTCCAGGGGCAGCAGCTCCAGGCCGGCGCGGGCGGTGGGCAGCAGCTCCTGGCGGGCCTGGGCGCCGCGGCGGGGATCGCGGCAGGCCAGCAGCACCGTGGCGCCCCGGGCCGCCAGGGCCCGGGCCGTCTCCAGCCCCAGGCCGCTGTTGGCGCCGGTCACCAGGGCGATGCGGCCGCTCTGGTCGGGGATGTCGGCGGTGGTCCAGGGCATGGGCAGCACTCTGGCGCCCGCGGCGCCGGCGCGGGAGCTCAGTCCTCGGGGAACAGCAGCGAGGCCAGCTCGTCGGGATCCACGTCGTAGACGCGGGCCAGGGTGGTCTCGATCGCGGCGGTCACCTCGCCCGGCAGGAAGCGCATGGCGTTGAGCGCGTCCTCGGCGATGTCGTCGGTGAGCAGCTTCTCCTCGCCGCCGAGCTTCTCATCGTTGATCACCGCCATCACCCAGCTCTGGTAGGCGTCGACCAGATCGGCGAACTCCAGATCGGGATCGTTGAAGTCCAGGGCCATCGGTCTGTCACATGCACGCGCGCCCAGTCTGGCCCCCGGCCGCCGGCGGAGCGCCGCCGGGGTGAGGGGACGGTGCGCTGAGGGGGCGGCGCGGCGGCGGCGATCCGGCTAGGGTCGGCGCCCAGGGGGTTTCGGGGGAACGGGGGCCGTGGCCAGTGAGACCCCACCCCTGTTCGGCAAGACCCGCTTCCTGGAGGGTCTGATCGAGGAGTTCCTCGACAGGATCTCCGAGGGCGTGATCATCGTCGAGCTGGGGCTGCTCGCCTACCTCTCCCCGGCCACCAATGCGGAGATCTGCGAGGAGAAGCTGCAGCAGACGATCGTGATCAAGCGGCGCTGCAGCGAACTGCGCCGCACGATCGTGACCATGCTCTACACCGAGCGGCTGCTGCCCGATGCCCGCGGCGACGTGCTGCGGCTGCTGGGCCACCTGTTCGAGCTGCTCGACCAGATGGGTGACGGTTACCAGGAGCTGATGATCATGCGGCCCCGCAGCCTGCCGGACTTCGCCCAGGAGTTCGAGGAGCTGGCCGCCATGGCGATCCGCTGCGTGCAGGCCGTGGTGCTGGCGGCCCGCACCTTCTTCCGCAATCCGGTGGGCGTCCGCGATCCCGTCAACGAGGTGCGGCTGTTCGAGGACGAGACCGACAAGATCGCCCTGCGCATCAAGCGCCGCATCTTCGCCGCCGACCTCACCTACGAGCAGCGCAGCCAGCTGCGGGAGGTGGTGGCCCTGCTGGATGGCCTGGCGGATCTGGCCGAGAACATCGGCGACGATCTCTCCATCTACGCGATCAAGCGTGCGCTCTGAGCGGTGCCCATGGGCCTGATCGTCACCCTGATCTTCCTCTCCAGCGGCCTGTTCCTCGGCTGGTCGATGGGGGCCAACGACGCCTCCAACGCCTTCGGCACCGCCGTGGCCACGCGCATGATCCGCTTCTCCACGGCGGCCTTCCTCTGCAGCGTGTTCGTGATCATCGGTGCCGTCACCAGCGGCGCCGGCGCCGCCGCCGGCCTCGGCCAGCTGGGGGCGATCAACGCCCTGCCCGGCGCCTTCACCGCCGCCCTGGCCGCCGCCCTCACCGTGGCCTGGATGAGCAAGCTGGGCCTTCCGGCCTCCACCAGCCAGGCGGTGGTCGGCTCGATCATCGGCTGGAACCTGTTCAGCGGCTCCCCCACCGACCTGGGCACCCTGCGCCGCATCGTCTCCACCTGGGTGATCTCCCCGGTGCTGGGGGCCATCTTCGCGATGCTGCTCTACAAGCTGCTGGTGGAGTGGATCCGGCTCACCCAGCCCCATCTGCTCACGCTCGATCGCAACACCCGCCTCGGCCTGATCCTGGCGGGCATCTTCGGCTCCTACGCCATCGGCGCCAACGGCATCGCCAACGTGATGGGCTTCTTCGTGGACGCCTCGCCCTTCCAGGAGCTGAGCCTGGGCAGCATGCGCGTGTCGTCGCTGGATCAGCTCTTCCTGCTGGGTGCCATCGCCGTGGCGGTGGGCGTCTACACCTATTCCCGCCCCGTGATGATGACCGTGGGCGACAGCCTGCTCACCCTCTCCCCGCTCGGCGCCTTCGTGGTGGTGGTGTCCCATTCGCTGGTGCTGTTCCTGTTCTCCTCCACGGCCCTGGAGAGCCTGTTGGCGGGCTGGGGGCTGCCCACGGTTCCGCTGCTGCCGGTGTCGGGCTCCCAGGCGGTGATCGGCTCGGTGCTCGGCATCGGCCTGCTGCAGGGCCTCAAGGGGGTGCGCCAGATCCGCTGGGGCGTGCTGGGGGGCATCGCCTCCGGCTGGATCACCACGCCGCTGATCGCGGCGGTGATGGGCTTTGTGCTGCTGTTTGTGGTGCAGAACGTGTTCGGCCAGGAGGTGTACCAACGGCCCGACCGGGGGCTGGCGCCGGCGGCGATCGAGCGGGTCGTGCCCCTGGCCTGAGCCCCGGTTCCGGCGGCCCTGGCGGGAGCGCGATGCCAGGCTGGCCCGGCGCTCCGTCGCCGTCCCCTCGCCGCCCCCCATGGCCGCCCCCCCGCCGGACCTCGAGGCCGCCGCCCTGCAGGCCACCCTCTGCGACTTCGCCATCGGCGAGCTGGTGCGCCAGCACCGCGGGAGCTTCCAGCCCCTGTGGACCGCCGAGGCCTGGGCCAAGCTGCTGATCTGGCTGGCCCTCAACTGTGGCTGCAGCGGCGATCGCCAGGGCCTGGAGGCCTTCGCCGCCGCCCTCGGGCCGGCCCTCACCGGGCGGATGCGGCGGCTCTACTTCGAGCGGGTGCTCGACGACCTGGGCCTGCAGCTGCTGGCCGATCCGGCCGAGCCCCAGGTGCTGGCGCTGCCCCTGGGGCCCTCCGGCCCGCCGGACCCCGGAGCGGTGGCCGCCGCCCTGGAGCGGGTGGGCCTGGCCGGGCGGGTGGAGCCGGACCGCAGCCGCTGGCAGAGCCTCGAGTCGGCCCTGGCCATCCCCTGGAGTCCGCCATGCGCCTGATCGCCAGCTACCGCAACGCCGGCTTCGAGGCCCTGGCCGACGGGGTGATGGCCTTCTTCGATCGCCGCCCGGATCTGCAGCGCCCGGGGGTGGCCTTCGGCCCCGACGCCGGTCCCGGAGCCGAGCCCGCCAAGGTGTCCACCGACATCAGCCTGGTGGCGATCGACCGCTCCGACCCGGAGGCCTTCGCCCTGGCCGCGGTGATCCTGCGCGGCGTGACGGCCGGCCTCGAGCGCTACCTGCAGGAGCGGCCGCTGCTGCGCCAGTGCTGCCCGGGGCAGAGCCTGTTCGTGACCCCGATCTTCAACCTGCAGCGCTACGCCCCCGGCGAGGGCTTCCGGCAGTGGCACTGCGACTGGACCACCACCGGCGAGGCCACCGAGCCGATCCGCCGGGTGCTGGCCTGGATCCTCTACGCCAACAGCCTGCCCGAGGGCGGCACCGAGTTCCACTGGCAGGGGCACCACGAGGAGGCGGAGCGGGGCAAGCTGCTGATCTTCCCGGCGGGCCTCTCCCACATCCACCGGGGCCGGGTGAGCTCCAGCCACAGCAAGACCATCGCCACCGGCTGGATCAACGCCGGCAGCCTGGACGACTACCTGGCCCGCCTGGCCGCCGCCCCCCCGGGCTCCGCCTGAGGGCGCGTCAGACCGCGGCGCCGCGGTGGTAGACCAGCCGCCGCACCGGCCCTTGCCCGCCCTGTCGCTGCCCTCCCTCGCCGACTTCGCCGCCTACAGCCAGCGCCGGCGCCGCCGGGCCTGGCGGCGCCGGACGCTGACGCTGCTCAAGGTGCTGCTGCTGGTGACCCTGATCGGCCTGGCCAAGCTGCTGGTGCACCACCTGGGGCTGGAGCTGATCCAGGTGAATCCCCTGTTCACCTCCCTGGTGGCCTCCACGGTGTTCCTGCTGGGCTTTCTGCTCAACGGGGTGCTGGCCGACTTCAAGGAGAGCGAGCGGCTGCCGGGCGAACTCGCCACGGGCCTGGAGGTGCTGAGCCTGGAGATCCTGGCGATTCCCGCCCACAACCCCGGCGCCGCCGTGGAGGGGCCCCTGGCGGCGGTGGCCAGCTTCGCCGATGCCCTGCTGGCCTGGCTGCTGGAGCGCCTCTCGACCCAGGAGCTGCTGCAGCACTTCCACCGCTGCCATGGGGCCACCGTGGAGGCGGCTGTGCTGCTGCAGGGCAACGCCACCCTGCAGGCCCGGCTGATGGGCGAGATGGGCGGCCTGCTGAAGCTGATCAACCGCATCGACACGATCCGCCAGACCTCCTTCGTGGCCCTGGTGTACTGGCTGGCCTATGCCAGCACCGGCCTGCTGTGCCTGGGCCTGGTGTTCATGGCCACCAGCACGGTGCTGGAGTCGATCTTCTTCATCTTTGTGATCGCGTTCCTGCTGATCTTTCTGATCCGCCTGATCGCCGACATCGACAATCCCTTCGGCTTCGCTGACCCCGCCTCCGCCGAGGATGTGGCGCTGGATGTGCTGGTGGAGACGATGGGGCGCCTGGTGGCGATCCGCGATGCCGCCCGCGACCCCCAGGGCCTCGGCCCGGCCCCCGGCCCATGATGGGGAGTCTCTGTCCCGTTCCCGCCGTGGGCCCTGGGGCTGCCGATGCCTGATCGCCCGCCGCCCGGGTTCCTGCGCCGGCTGCGGCGGCGGCTGATGGTCTGCTGGCGCCGCCGGATGGCGGCCCGCGGCGGCGCTGCCGGGGCCCGGGCTGAGGCCGCCCTGCGCGAGCGGGAGCAGACATTCCGGCTGGCCTTCGCCTCCGCCAACACCGGCATGTGCCTGGTGAGTCCGTAGGGGCGGCTGCTGGAGGTGAACGCCCGGATGTGCGAGATCTTCGGCTACAGCAAGGCCGAACTGGAGCGGATGTCGGTGAACTCCATCGCCCTGCCGGACGATCTCTCCATCAGCCCTGACTACATCCACCGGGCCCTTGAGGGTGCGGACACCACGACGGTGTTCGAAAAGCGCTATCGGCACCGCGATGGTCACATCGTCCACGGGCTGGTGTCCTCCAGCCTGGTGCGCGATGGCCAGGGCCGGCCCCGCTGCTTCATCTCGCAGGTCCAGGACATCAGCGAGCGCAAGCGACAGGAGGCGCAGCTGGAGCTGCAGCGGCAGCAGCTGATCGAGGCCAACCGGGCCCTGGCCGAGGCCCGCGATGTCCTGGCCGAGGGCCGCACCCGCCTGCAGGCCACCCTCGACGCCCTGCTGGACCCCCACGTGCTGCTGGGCCCCGTGCGCGACGGCGCCGGCCGCATCGTCGACTTCCGCTTCCTGGAGGCCAACCCCGCCGCCTGCGCCTACAACGGTCTCCCCTGCGAGCGGTTGCTGGGCAGCTCGCTGCTGGCGCTGCTGCCGGCCCATGGCGCCACGGGCCTGCTGGACCAGTACCGGGCCGTGATCGAGACCGGCCAGCCCCTGGTGCTGGATGACGTGGTCTATCCCCATGAGATTCACCAGGAGGAGCGCCGCTTTGACATCCGCGCCGTGAAGGTCGGCGATGCCCTGAGTTACACCTGGCGCGATGTCACCGAGCGCCACCGCTCCGCCCAGCGGCTGGCCGCCTCGGAAGAGCACTACCGCCTGCTGGCCGAGAACTCCGGCGATGTGGTGCTGCTGCTGGACGACGGGGGCCGGATCCGCTGGGTGTCGCCCTCGCTCACGGCCGCCCTGGGCTGGACCCCCGAGGAGTGGATCGACCAGCCCGGTCACGAGCTGCTCAGCCCTCGCGGTGAGGCGCTCCAGAGCGAGGCCAACCGGGAGCGGCTGCGCCAGGGCGAGACGCTGCTGATCCGGCAGCAGGTGCCCGCCCGCGATGGCCGGCTGCACTGGATCGCGATCCATGCCAACCCCTTCCGCCGCGGCGATGGCCCCATGGAGGGCGTCGTGGTCACGTTCCACACCATCGACGCCGAAGTGGCCGCCGAGCGGGAGCTGCAGGCCGCCAACCGGGAGCTGGAGCTGCTGGCCACCACCGATGCCCTCACCGGCCTCTGGAACCGGCGCCAGCTGGATGCACGGGTGCGCTGCGAGCTCGACCGGGCCGATCGCTACGGCGATGACCTGGCCCTGGTGCTGTTCGACATCGACCACTTCAAGGCCATCAACGACCGCTTCGGCCATCCGGCGGGGGATCGGGTGCTGGTGGAGCTGGCGCGGCGGGCGCGGGCCCAGCTGCGGGAGAGCGATGGCCTGGGCCGCTGGGGCGGCGAGGAGTTTCTGGTGCTGATGCCCCACAGCAGCGGCGAGGAGGCCCGCCAGCTGGCGGAGAAGCTGCGGCGGCTGGTGGCGGCGGCGCCGATCGCGGGCGTGGGCACGGTCACCGCCAGCTTCGGGGTGGCGCAGCGGCGGCCCCTGGAGCCGGCGGAGGCCTGGTTCCGGCGGGTGGATGGGGCGCTGTACCGCGCCAAGCAGGCGGGCCGCAACCGGGTTGAACTGGAGCCGGAGCTGAGGGAGCCGCTGCCGCCCCTGGCGGGCTCCCCTGGGCGGGAGTCCCCGGGTGCCGGGGCGGCCGCTGCCGACGCCCCGGCCGCCGGCCCGCTTTGAGACCATGGGCTCACCGCCCGTGCCCAGCCCGTGACCGAGGCCCCCCTGCCCCAGACCGCCCCGGCCGTCGGCCTGGCCAAGACCTACGACCCGGCCGGCACCGAGAGCCGCTGGCAGCGGGCCTGGGAGCAGGCCGGCGCCTTCCACCCCGATCCCAGTGCCCCCGGCGAGCCCTTCTCGGTGGTGATCCCGCCGCCGAACGTGACCGGCAGCCTGCACATGGGCCACGGCTTCGAGACGGCCCTGATCGACACGATCGTGCGTTTCCAGCGCCTGCGGGGCAGAAACGTCCTCTGTCTGCCCGGCACCGACCACGCCTCGATCGCCGTGCAGACGCTCCTGGAGAAGCAGCTCAAGGCCGAGGGCACCAGCAAGGAGGCCCTGGGCCGCGAGGCGTTCCTGGAGCGGGCCTGGGCCTGGAAGGCCGAGAGCGGCGGCACGATCGTGGGCCAGCTGCGTCGCCTCGGCTACTCGGTGGACTGGCGCCGCCAGCGCTTCACCCTCGATCCGGGCCTCAACCGGGCCGTGGTGGAGGCCTTCCTGCGGCTGCACGCCCAGGGGCTGATCTACCGAGGTGAGTACCTGGTGAACTGGTGCCCCGCCTCCGGCTCGGCGGTGAGTGACCTGGAGGTGGAGATGAAGGAGGTGGACGGCCACCTCTGGCACTTCCGCTATCCGCTCACCAGCCCTGCCGCCGATGGCCGCACCCACCTGGAGGTGGCCACCACCCGGCCGGAGACCCTGCTGGGCGACACCGCCGTGGCGGTGCATCCCCGCGATCCCCGCTACGCAGGGCTCGTGGGCCAGAGCCTCACCCTGCCGCTGGTGGGCCGCCAGATCCCGATCGTGGCCGACGAGCACGTGGATCCGGAGTTCGGCACCGGCTGCGTCAAGGTGACCCCCGCCCATGACCCCAACGACTTCGCCATCGGAGCGCGCCACGACCTGCCGCTGATCACCGTGATGGCCAGGGACGGCACCATGAACGCCGCAGCCGGCCGCTTTGCGGGGCTGGACCGCTTCGAGGCGCGCCAGGCGGTGGTGGCGGCCATGGAGGCGGAGGGCTTCCTGGTGACGGTGGAGCCCTACCGCCACAGCGTGCCTTTCTCGGACCGCGGCAAGGTGCCGGTGGAGCCGCTGCTCTCCACCCAGTGGTTCGTGAAGGCGGAGCCCCTGGCGGCCCGCTGCCGCGAGGCCCTGGAGCAGGCCGATCCCCGCTTCGTGCCGGAGCGCTGGGCCAAGGTGTACCGCGACTGGCTCACGGGCATCCGCGACTGGTGCATCTCCCGCCAGCTGTGGTGGGGCCACCGCATCCCCGCCTGGTTCGTGGTGAGCGAGACCGGTGGCGTGATCACCGACAGCACGCCCTACGTGGTGGCCCGCGACGAGGCCGAGGCCCGCGCCCAGGCCGAGGCCCAGTTCGGCACCGGCACCCACGCCCATCCCCTGATGCTGGAGCAGGACCCGGACGTGCTCGACACCTGGTTCTCCAGCGGCCTCTGGCCCTTCTCCACCCTGGGCTGGCCCGATGAGGCCAGCGCCGACCTGCAGCGCTGGTATCCCACCAGTGTGCTGGTGACGGGCTTCGACATCATCTTCTTCTGGGTGGCCCGGATGACGATGCTGGCCGGCGCCTTCACCGGCCGGATGCCCTTCCGGGACGTGTACATCCACGGCCTGGTGCGCGATGAACACAACCGCAAGATGAGCAAGTCGGCGGGCAACGGCATCGACCCGCTGCCGCTGATCGAGCGCTACGGCGCCGATGCCCTGCGCTTCGCCCTGGTGCGCGAGGTGGCCGGCGCCGGCCAGGACATCCGCCTCGACTACGACCGCAGCAGCGGCACCTCCGCCACGGTGGAGTCTGCCCGCAACTTCGCCAACAAGCTCTGGAATGCCACCCGCTTCGCCCTGATGAACCTGGGCGGTGAGACGCCGGCCTCCCTGGGGGAGCCCGACCCCGCCGCCCTGCAGCTGGCCGACCGCTGGATCCTCTCGCGCCTGGCCCGCGTCAACCGCGACACGGCGGACCGCTACGGCAGCTATGGCCTGGGCGAGGCGGCCAAGGGCCTCTACGAGTTCGCCTGGAACGAGGTGTGCGACTGGTATCTGGAGCTGATCAAGCGGCGCCTGCAGCTGCCGGCCGAGCTGGAGGGTGCGGCCCTGGAGGCGGCCCTGGCCGACCAGCTCACCGCCCGCCAGGTGCTGGCCAAGGTGCTGCGCGAGCTGCTGGTGCTGCTGCACCCGCTGATGCCGCACCTGAGCGAGGAGCTCTGGCATGGCCTCACCGGCGAGCCCGACACCACCTTCCTGGCCCTGCAGAGCTGGCCGGCGCTCGATGAAGGTGCCCTCAACGACCAGCTGGAGGCGAGCTTCGTCGAGCTGATCGAGGCGATCCGCGTGGTGCGCAACCTGCGGGCCGTGGCGGGTCTCAGGCCGGCCCAGCCGGCGCCCGTGCAGTTCGTGACCGGCCGCGGCGCGCTGGCCGCGCTGCTGCAGCAGGCCACCGCCGACATCGCCGCCCTCACCCGCGCCCAGAGCGTGGTGGTGCTGGATCCCGTCACCGCTGCGGCCGGTCGCGGTGGCGGCGGTCAGCGGGCGCTCGCGGGCGTGTGCGGCGACCTGCAGGTGCTGCTGCCGCTCGAGGGGCTGGTGGATCTGGCGGCTCTGCGCGGCCGCCTGGAGAAGGACCTGGCCAAGGCCGAGAAGGAGATCGCCGGCCTGGCGGGTCGCCTCGCCAACCCCAGCTTCGCCGGCAAGGCGCCGCCGGCGGTGGTGGCCGAGTGCCGGGCCAACCTGGCCGACGCCGAGGCCCAGGCCCAGCTGGCGCGCCAGCGGCTGGCGGATCTGGGCTGATCCCGGCGTCCCGCAGCCTCCGCCGCCTGGGGCGGCCCCCAGGCGCTGCCGCGGCGGGCCACCGCCGGGTGCCAGCCTGGGGCCCCTGCGGTGCCACCGATCGATGCCGGATCCCAGCCCCTGGCTCGATCAGCTGCTGCCGGCCCTGCGCTCCCCCCTGGGGGCCCTGGCCTTCATCCCCCTCTATGCGCTCTGGGTGACGCTGCTGCTGCCCGGGGTGTGGGCCTCGATGCTGGCGGGGGCGCTCTATGGCACCTGGTGGGGCAGCGTCCTTGTGTTCGTGGGCGCCTGCCTGGGGGCCGAGGCGGCCTTTCTGCTGGGGCGTACCTGGCTGCGGGGCTGGGCGCGCCGGCGCCTGGCCGCCGTCCCGAAGCTGCTGGCGGTGGAGCAGGCGGTGAGCCGCGAGGGCCTCAAGCTGGTGCTGCTCACCCGCCTCTCGCCGGCCTTCCCCTTCAGCCTGCTCAACCTCGCCTACGGCCTCAGCGAGGTGAGCCAGCGCGACTACACCATCGGCCTCATCGGCATCCTGCCGGGCACGCTGCTGTTCTGCGGTCTGGGCGCCCTGGCCGGCGATGTGGCCCGCTTCGGCGCGGTGCTCTCCGGCGAAGCGGATGCCGGCACCTGGGCCCTGCGGATCGTGGGCCTGCTGGCCACCCTGGCCTCGGTGTGGCTGGCGGGCCGGGCGGCCCGGCGGGCCCTGCAGGCGGCCGAACCCCACTGACGGGTCGCGCCGGCGCCTGGCGGCGGGGCGGGACCCGCTGCCCTCAGGGGGTCCCGCCGGCGGCCGGCGGCTCCTGAAGCCGCCAGTCCCGCAGGGCCGCGATCGCCACGAACCAGGCCAGCCGGAGGGGCGCCCAGGGGTCCGTGCGCGCCGCCAGCTCGTCGTACTTGGCGCGGCCGCAGGCGGTCTTGATCCAGCGGTAGGCGCCGGGGGGGCGGGGGCTCATCGGGGCGCTGGCGGGGGCGGCGGGGCCGGGGCGGGCCCGGCCACCACGCTACGAAGTCCGCCGGGGGGCTGGCGGGGCCATGCTGGTGGTCTCCCCTCCCCTGGAGCAGCCCATGGCCCAGCGTCATCGCCTCCCCCTGGCCCGGCTCCGCCCGCTGCGCTCCGCCCTGCTGGTGGCCGCTGCCGCGCTGGCCTGCGGCGCCGGCGCCGCCCAGGCGGCGGTCGTCTGTGTGCGCCCCGGCTACCCGATGGGCTGCACCCCCGGCGCCGACCCGGTGCTCAACCCCAGCCCCGGCGTCGGCTATGGCGCCCGCGGAGTGGGTGTGCGGCCCGCCGCCGGCCCCGGGGTGGGGCCGAACTACGGCGGCCCGGCCAACTACCACCCGGCCGCCGGTCCCGGCGCCGGCCCCAACACCGGCGGCCCGGTGAACCGCGCCGGCTGGCGCTGAGGGTCAGCGGGGCGCCGCCGCCGACGTGGTGCCGACGGCCGGCAGGGGCGACGGCGCCCCTGCCCCGTCCGCCTGGGCCGCCCGCGCCGACTGGATCCAGATCGCCACCATGCCGGCGATCGGAATCGAGAGGAACACCCCCAGCAGCCCCGCCACCCGCTGACCGATGAACAGGGCCAGGAACAGCACCACCGGGTTGAGCTCCATCGCCTTGCCCATCACCCGCGGGTGGATGATGTTGTCCTGGATCTGCCCCAGCAGCAGCGAGGCGATCAGGGCCCGCAGGGCGATGTCCCCCCCCTGGGAGGCCAGCACCAGGATCGTGACCAGCACGATGCCCAGGGTGGCGCCGATGCCGGGGATCGCATCGAGCACCCCCACCACCACCGCCAGCAGCAGCCCGTACTTCACCCCGATCAGCGGGAACACCACCGCGGTGCTCACGGTGAGGAACAGCATCAGCAGCAGCTGGCCGTGGATGAAGCCCAGGACGCTCTGGCGGAAGACGCGGGCGAACGGCTGCCGATGGCGCTCGGGCAGCAGGCTGAGGAACCCGTTCCAGAGCTTGTCGCCGTCGATCAGCATGTAGAGGCTGATCACCGCCCCGAAGATGCCGGTGAAGGCGCTGCTGAACAGGGTCTGCAGCAGCCCCAGCCCGGTCTGCAGGCCGCTCTGCAGCAGCTGGGTGATCCGCTCGAAGCCGTAGCTCTTCAGGTGGCCCTGCAGGGGGCCCAGATCCTGCTGGCGCAGGACTCCGCGCAACTCCAGCACCAGGCTCTGCCCCTGGTTGAGCACCTGCAGGCCCAGCAGACCCGTGAAGGTGGCCACCAGCGCCAGGGCCGCCACGGCCACCAGGGTGATCGCCAGGGGCCGCGGCAGCCGTCGCTCCAGCAGGGCCAGGGGCCCGTTCAGCAGTGCCGCCACGATGCCGGCGACGGTGAACAGGGCGATCGTGCCGGAGAAGTAGTTCACCAGCACCACCGTGACGCCCACGCTGGCGACGATCAGCAGGTAGCGCAGGAGCTGGGGGGAGCTGGGCATCCGGCGGGCCATCGAGCCTGTGGGCGGATGCTATGCGGCCCCAGCGGCGCCTTCCCCTGGGCTCACGCGGGCTCGGCGGGTTCGTCGGTACCGGTGGTGTCCGCCGCCAGCAGCGCCCGCAGCCCCGCCTCATCCAGCACCGCCACCCCCAGGCCCTCGGCCTTGACCAGCTTGCTGCCGGCCTCCTCGCCCGCCACCACGTAGCTGGTCTTCCGGCTCACCGAGCCCGTCACCTTCCCGCCGGCGGCCTCGATCAGCGCCTGGGCCTGGCTGCGGCTCAGGGAGGGCAGGGTGCCCGTGAGCACAAAGGTCCGGCCGGCCAGGGGCGCCGCGGTGCTGCCGCCTGGGCCCGCTCCGGCCGCTCCCCGCTCCCCGGGGCCGGCCGCCAGGGCGAAGCCCAGCCGCTCCAGCTGCTCCAGCAGCCCCTGGTTGGCCGGCGTGGCGAACCACTGCTGCAGGGATTGGGCGATCTCGTCGCCGATGCCGAACACGGCGGTGACCAGCTCCGGCGTGGCCTCGGCGGCCGTCGCCAGCTCGGCGGCGCTGGGGAAGGCCCGGGCCAGGGCCTTGGCGTTCACCTCACCCACGTGGTGGATGCCCAGGCCGTAGAGCTGGCGGTGCCAGGGCTGGGCCTTCGAGGCCGCCAGGGCTGCCACCAGCTTCTCGGCCGATCGGGCCCCCATCCGCTCCAGGCTGGCCAGCAGGGCTGCGTCGAGCCGGTAGAGGTCGGCGATCGAGGCCACCAGGCCCCGGTCCACCAGCTGCTCGATCAGCTTGGCGCCGAGGCCGTCCACATCCAGGGCCCCCTTGCTCACCCAGTGGCGCAGGGCGCCCCGCAGGATCGCCGGGCAGCTGCTGTTGACGCAGCGGGTGGCGGCCTCCCCCTGCTCCCGCACCAGCTCCGAGCCGCACTCCGGGCACCCGTGGGGTAGCTCCAGCCGCAGGGCCCCCGCCGGCCGCAGCTCCCGCAGCACCCGCACCACCTCGGGGATGATCTCGCCGGCCTTGCGCACCACGACCGTGTCGCCGGCATGCAGATCCAGCTCCGCCAGCCGGTCGGCGTTGTGCAGGGTGGCGCGGCCCACCGTGGTGCCGGCCAGGGGCACGGGCTCGAACTCGGCCACGGGCGTCACCACGCCGGTGCGCCCCACCTGGCAGGTGAGCCGCAGCAGCCGGCTGGGGGCCTCCTCGGCCGCGTACTTGAGGGCGATGGCCCAGCGGGGGGCCTTCTGGGTGAAGCCGGCGGCGTCCTGCAGGCGCAGGTCGTTGAGCTTCACCACCACGCCGTCGGTGGCGTAAGCAAGGCCACGGCGCCGCTCCTCCCAGCCGTTGCAGAAGGCCTCCACCGCCGCCAGATCCGGCAGCAGCTCGGCGTTGGGATTCACCTTGAACCCGGCGGCCTGCAGCCAGCTGAGGCTCTCCCACTGGCTGGTGGGCCGCGGCGGATCCCCCGGTGCCGGTTGCCAGTCGTCCGGCAGGTGCAGCGTGTAGGCGAAGAAATCGAGGCGCCGGGCGGCCACCACCTGCGGATCGAGCTGGCGCAGGGTGCCGGCGCAGGCGTTGCGGGGGTTGGCGAAGGGGGCCTCGCCGCGGACGGCGCGCTCGGCGTTGATGGCGGCGAAGCTGCCGTCGGGGATCAGGGCCTCGCCGCGCACCTCCACCCACTCCGGCGGGTTGTCGAGCTGCAGCCGCAGCGGCACGCTCTGGATCGTGCGCACGTTGGCGGTGATCGCCTCGCCCCGCTCGCCGTCGCCGCGGGTGGCGGCCCGCTCCAGCAGGCCGTTCGCGTAGCTGAGGGCCAGGGCATTGCCGTCGATCTTGAGCTCCCCCACCATCGCCAGGGCCGGCGCCCCCGCGGCGGGCTCCCGGTCGAGCACCCTGAGCAGGCGGCCATACCAGGCCTCCAGCTCCTGGAGGTTGAAGGCGTTGTCGAGGCTGAGCAGGGCGATGCGGTGGGCCACGCTCTGGAAGCCCTCGGCCGGCGTGCCCCCCACCCGCTGGGTGGGGCTGTCGGGGGCGATCAGCGCGGGGTGGGCCTGCTCGAGCTCCAGCAGCTCCCGGTAGAGCCGGTCGTAGACCGGATCCTCCATCTCGGGGGCATCCAGCACGTAGTAGGCGTGGGCGGCGCGGCTGAGCAGCCGCCGCAGCTCCTCGGCCCGCCGCCGGGCGGCCGCCGGGATGCGGCCGCCGCCGCTGGGGCCTCTGCCCCTGGACTGAGTGGTGCTCACGGCGGCGATCCGGGGCGGCGGGGTGGCGGTGGCGGGGCAGCGATCGGAGCAGTGGCGATCAGGCGGCGGCCACCCTCTGGATGCGGTCCACGCGCCAGGCGTCCTCCACCTTCACGAAGGTGAAGTCCAGGGGCAGTTCGTCCTTGTTCTCGGCCTTGAGCTTCACCGTGAGGATGATCTGGTCCTCCTGGATGCGCGGCCGGCCCGATTTGAGGTTGTTGTACTTGTTGAGCTGCAGTCCCGCCAGGAAGCGGATGAACTGCTGCCGGTTCACGTGGGAGCGGTAGTTCTTGGTGGTGAGCAGGTAGGCGGCGTCGATGCGGCCCGAGGCCACCTGGGTGAAGAACTGCTTGATCACCGGGTTGATGCCCCGGGCGTTCAGCACCAGCTTCACGGCACTGATGGTCCAGTACAGCAGCAGGGCGCCCAGACCGGCCGCCAGGGCCTTGGTGCCGATCTGCCGTGCCAGCCCCATGTCCAGGTCCATCGCGCGCTTGCCACAACTCGGGCCCCCGAGTCTGCCGGACAACCCCGCCGCCTGCGGGCCCCGGGCCGGCCGGGGGCTGGCGGGCCCCGCCACACTGGGGCCGAACCGCCGCCGCTGCGCCGGGCATGCCCCTCGAACCGCTGCTGCCCCTGTTCCACCGCCTCAACCGCGAGCACTTCGCCGGCTCCCTGGCCCCCGGCGGCACCAGCCTGGTGGCGGTGCGCTGGAGCGACGGCCGCATGCGCCGCAGCGCCGGCCTCTACCGCAGCGGCCGCCAGGCCGATGGCCGCGACCTCTGCGAGATCGTGCTGTCGCGGCCGCTGCTGGAGCCGCTGCCGCGGCAGGCCACCCTCAGCACCCTCTGCCACGAGATGATCCACGCCTGGGTGGACCGGGTGCTGGGGGTGCACGAGGCCCATGGCCCCCAGTTCCGGGCCCGCATGGCCGCCATCAACGCCGCCCAGGACGAGTTCCGGCTGAGCGTGCGCCACCGCTTTCCGCTGCCGGCCCGGCCGCCCCGCTGGATCGCCCGCTGCCCCAGCTGCGACCTCAGCGCCCCCTACCGCCGCCGGATGCAGGGGGTGGCCTGCCGGATCTGCTGCGAGCGCTTCAGCGGCGGCCGCTGGGATCCGCGCTACCAGCTGCTGTTCGAGGCCAGCGCGGCGGCCTAGGTTGCGGCCTGCTTCGGGCGGACCGGCGCCATCGCCACCTTTCTCTGGGTGCTGCAGTTCAGCGGCGTGGGCATCGCCCTGGTGGGCCTGGGCCGGGAGCACTGGCTGCGGGGGCGGCTGCTGCAGCGCTCGGGTCTGCGGCGCCGCTCCGGGCCCGCGCCCTAGCCTGGTCCGATGGATCCGCTCCGCAATCCCTCCCGGCGCGAGCCGCGCTCCGGGCCCCGCCGCGAGGGGCGTCCGGACGGCCGCCCGGAGGCCCGCCCCGAGGGGCGCCTCGAAGGCCGGCTCGACCAGTGGATGAGCGCAGGACGGCAGCTGGTGGATGGGGTGGCTGGGGCTCGCCCGGGCTCGCGGCCGGGGGGACGTCCAGCCGAGGGCCGCGCCGGTGGGCGCCCGGGCCTGGAGGGCCTGGGCCGCTGGGTGGAAGACCGCCTCGACTGGCTGCTGGAGGACGAGGACGACTGGCGCGAGCCCTGGGAACCGCCCGCGCCGCGCCGCCCGGCCCTGGCCCGCCGCGACCAGGAGCGCTGGCCGGAGCCCACCCCCGCGGCGGCGGCCCAGCCCCCCGCCGGCCGCCGTCCCCTGGAGGCGATCTCCCGCCGCGCCACGCCGCTGCTCTCGCCCCGCCGCGGCCCCGAGGCCCAGGGGGCCGCAGCCGCCCCGCCCCCGCCCCCGCCCCCGGCGCCGGCGATGCCTCTCCCGCCCTCCGGTCCCCCGCCCGCCGACGGCTGGCCCGATGACGCCAGCTTCAGCCTGCCCCGCTGGCGCCGGGATGCCCCGGCCCCGGCCCCAGGCCTGGATCCCCCGGGCCGGGGCCCGGACGTGCCCGTCCGTCCCCCCCAGCCGGTGCGGCCCCTGCCCCGCTCCACGCGCCGCCGTCAGGCCTGAGGGGGCGCCCAGGGGCCGAGCCAGCGCTCCAGGGCCGGGGAGAACACCTCGCGGATCACGGTGAGTTCACGGCCGCTGCGGAAGAAGCGGTAGTGGCGGCTCCAGAACGGACCCGGCGCCTGGAACCGCTCCGCCAGCCAGGGCGCCTGCACCTGGGCCAGGCCATCCACCTCCCGGTAGAGCTCGGTGCGGCCGGCCGTGAGGCTGCGCCAGATCGGCTGATCGCGCTGGCGCAGCTGCCGCTCCGCCTCGGCCTGGTTCCACCAGCTCTCGGCCCAGGCCAGGGTCTGGCCGCCGCAGCACAGCCACACCTGGCGCCGCAGCAGCGGCTGCTCCAGCTCCGCCACCTCCGCGGGTGCCCCCGGCCCCGGGGCCGGCTCGGGCTCCATGGCGATCAGATCCACCTCCACCGGCAGGCCGGTGAGCAGCTGCAGGTGGCGGGTGGGGCTGCCGTCCCCCAGCAGCAGCAGCTTCCAGGCGCCGCTGAGCCCCTGGCCGGCCCCGGCGCCCAGCACCTCCGCCAGGGGGGCCTGCCAGAGCGGGCGGGGGGAGGGCAGCAGCAGGGCGCCGGCCGGGGCCATGGCGGCCTTCCAGGGCCGTCAACCCTAGGCAGGGGGCCATGGGCGCCGCTGCGGCGGCCTGGGGCGCCCAGGCCAGCCGTCAGAAGCCGCTGCTGATGCTGATGCGGCGCTCCACGCCGCCCTTCTCGATCACTGCCGAATCCCCCGAGGTCGACTGCAGCCGCCAGCCGCTGCCGCCGATCTGGTCGCCCACCAGGGCGTTGGTGGAGCTGCCGCCCACCTGGAAGATGGCCGAGCCCGAGCGGCCGGGGATCTGCACCACCCCCACCAGCTCGGGCACCGGGCCGGCCGGGGCCACCGGTGCCGCCCCGCCGCTGCGGCCGGAGCCGACCACAGGGCCAGCGCCGGCGGGCGGGGCGGGGCGGTTGAGGGTGCCGTTCACCGGCACCCGCAGCACCGCGGCCTGGTTGCCCCCCTCGCCGGCGGGCAGCTGACCCAGGTCCTGGATCCAGGGCTCATCGGGCGGTGGCGGCGGCAGGGCGCCGTCGACCCCGGGCCCGGCGGCCTCGGCCTTGTCCGCGGGGGCCGCCGCCCCCTTCGCCTCGGAGCCGAAGCTGCGCAGGTTCTCCAGCAGCCGCACGGTGCGCTCCTGGCGCAGGTCGAAGCTGGCCTCACTCCAGCCCCTCCAGAACACCAGGGAGGCGCCGGCGGCCATCACGGCGATCGAGCCCAGGATCGCCAGCGCCAGCCGCGGTGACAGCGCCAGCCCGGCCGGGCTCCAGCCCGGGGCAGCGGCCCTGGTGCCGCCGGGGACGGCGGGGCGGCGGGGGGGCGCGGGCGGCGGCGGTGGCGGCGGGATCGCAGCGGCCGCCGGTGCGGGGCGGGGTTCCTCGCGCACCTCCACCAGCTCGATCGGGGCCTCGGGGGCCGCGGCGGCGCTGGCGGCGCCGGATCCCTCAGCCGCAGCGGCCCCCTGGCGGCGGTAGCTGTGCAGCGCGTTGGCGAAGACGCGATCCATCGCCTGCTCGGCCTTCATCTCCCAGAAGGCCCGTGAGCTGGAGGGGGCGGGTCCGGTCACCAAGGGGGTGCGAGCGGCGGGACAGGTCGATCTGGGCGCCACGGTACCGGCCGCGGCCAGCCCTGACGAGCGGCGCGGGTCTGCCGCTGAGCTGGCCGATCCGCCGGCCCCTCAGCCGGCCGGCGGGCTGCCGGGGAGGGCGGCGGCGCTGGCCCGGCGCCGGTTCTGCAGCTCCAGCCACAGCAGCAGCGCCGTGACATCGGCGGGGCTGACCCCCGGCACCCGCGCCGCCTGGCCCAGGCTGAGGGGCTGCACCGCCGCCAGCTTCTCGCGGGCCTCCGCCGAGAGGGTGGCGATGGCCGCGTAGTCGGTGCCGGCGGGGATCGGCCGGTGCGCCTGCTTCTTCACCTGGTCGATCTGCTGCTGCTGGCGGGCCAGGTAGCCGCTGTACTTGATGTCGATCTCGGCCCCCTCGCGCACATCGGCCGGGAGGGCCGGATCGGCCAGGCCGTGGCGCACCAGGTCGCCGCTGTGGAAGCCGGGGCGGCGCAGCAGATCCGCCAGGGTGATCGAGCCCCTGATCGGTGCGTTGGTCTCCGCCTCCACGGCGGGAGCAGCGGGGTCGCTGCCCTTGAGCCGCACCGTGTCGAGCCGCCGCTTCTCGGCGGCAATCGCCTCCTGCTTGGCCGTGTAGATCCGCCAGCGGCGCCCGTCGATCAGGCCCAGCTCGCGGCCCAGGGGGGTGAGGCGGCGGTCGGCGTTGTCGCCCCGCAGCACCAGCCGGTATTCGCTGCGGCTGGTGAGCACCCGGTAGGGCTCCCGCAGGTCCTTGGTGATCAGGTCGTCGATCATCGTGCCGATGTAGCTGCCCTCGCGGGGAAAGTGCACCGGCTCCTGGCCCCGCACCAGGCGGGCGGCGTTGAGGCCCGCCACCAGCCCCTGGGCGGCGGCCTCCTCGTAGCCGGTGGTGCCGTTGAGCTGGCCGGCGGCGAACAGCCCCGCCACCCGCTTGGTCTCCAGGCTCGGCCGGAGCTGGGTGGCGGGCAGGTAGTCGTAGTCCACGGCGTAGGCGGGCCGCAGCATCACGCACTGCTCCAGGCCCGGCAGGGTGCGCAGCAGCTCCAGCTGCAGCCGCTCCGGCAGGCCGGTGGAGAAGCCCTGCACGTAGATCTCCGGCGTGTCGCGGCCCTCGGGCTCCAGGAAGATCTGGTGGCTCTCCTTATCGGCGAAGCGCACGATCTTGTCCTCGATCGAGGGGCAGTAGCGGGGCCCCTTGCTGTCGATCACGCCGCCGTAGATCGGCGTCAGGTGCAGGTTGTCGCGGATCAGCTGATGGGTGGCGGCCGTGGTGCGGGTGATGTGGCAGCTCATCGGCTCACCGCTCACCCAGCTGGAGGGATCAAAGGAGAAGAAGCGCCCCTCGGCGTCGCTGGGCTGCTCCTCCAGGCGGTCGAGGGCGATGCTGCGCCGGTCCACCCGGGCGGGGGTGCCGGTCTTGAGGCGTCCCATCTGAAAGCCCAGGGCCTCCAGGGCCTCGGTGAGGCCCTCCGCGGGCTGCTCGCCGGCGCGGCCCGCCGGCATCGAGCGGTGGCCCACCCAGATCTGGCCCCCCAGGAAGGTGCCGGTGGTGAGGATCACCGCGCCGGCGGCGTAAGTGCTGCCGAAGTAGGTGCGCACGCCCACCACCCGGCCGATGGGGCCGCTGGCCCGGGAGCCCGCCGGCTGGGTCCCCGGGGCGGCCTCGGCCGGGCCGTGCCCCCCGTCCTCCAGCTCCACCTCCAGCCCTGTGACCATCGCCTCGCGCAGGGCCAGGTTGGGGGTGTGCTGCAGCAGCTGCAGCATCTGGCGGGCGTACTGGCGCTTGTCGGTCTGGGCGCGCAGGGCCCAGACGGCCGGACCGCGGCTGGCGTTGAGCACCCGCTTCTGCAGGGCGGAGGCATCGGCCAGCCGGCCGATCACGCCGCCGAGGGCATCCACCTCGTGCACCAGCTGGCTCTTGGCCGGACCGCCCACCGCCGGGTTGCAGGGCTGCCAGGCGATGCGGTCGAGGTTGAGCGAGAACAGGGCGGTGCTCAGCCCCAGCCGCGCCGCCGTCAGGGCCGCCTCACAGCCGGCGTGGCCGCCCCCCACCACGATCACGTCGAAGGATTCGGTGGGGGGAGTGGAGAAGGCCATGGCCCCATTGTCTCTGGCGCCGGTTCCCGGCGCGCGGTCTGCGGCCCCCGGGGCGCAGGGCACCGGCCTAGGCCGCCCAGGACTCCTGCAGGAAGTCGTCGAGGAAGCTGCCCTCGGGCAGGCCCCCCGCCGCGAACTGCAGGCCCACGAACATCTGGCGGCCGTGGGGCTCGGCCCAGCGCGGCGACACGGGGATCACCACCGCGCCGCCGGTGCCCAGGCTGGGGTGCAGCACCAGCTCCAGCTCCTGCTCGGCCGCCTGCAGCAGCCGGACCGCGCCGCTGGCCAGCAGGCAGGCACCGGCCCGGCTCAGGTCCCAGAGCATCCCGTGCTGGATCGCCCTGCCGCAGGCCCGCAGCTCGCCGCTGATGGCGCCGGCGCCCAGGGGCATCGCCTGGCGCCGCTCGGCCCTGGGGGTCACGGTGGCGGTGGCCATGGCGGAGACCCCTGAACTGTGGTCTTCCATTACACCCCGCGGTCCGCCGGTTGGTATGTCAACTCTGCGACACCCTGCGGTGATGCGTTGCAGCGCAGGAGCGGCCGGCGGCGCCCCTCAGGCCAGCAGGGCCCGGGCGTGGTGCTCCAGGTGGTCGTCGATGAAGCTGGCGATGGCGAAGTAGCTGTGGTCGTAGCCCGGCTGCAGGCGCAGCTCCAGGGGCTGGCCGGCGGCGGCGGCGGCGTCGACCAGGGCCTGGGGGTGCAGTTGCGTCTCCAGGAACGGATCGGCCGTCCCCTGGTCCACCAGCAGCGGCAGGGGGGCGGATCCGGCGGGTCCCCGGGCGGTGTGGCCGGCCGCCAGCAGCCGGCAGGCGTCCCAGGCCGCCCAGGCGGCGGGATCGGCCCCCAGCAGGTGGGCGAAGGCCTTCTGGCCCCACGGGCAGCGCGAGGGGTTGGCGATCGGCGCGATGGCCGACACCGCGGAGTAGCGGCCCGGATGGCGCAGGGCGCAGACCAGGGCGCCGTGGCCCCCCATCGAGTGGCCGCTGATGCCGCGGCGTCCGTTCAGGGGCAGCTCCGCCTCCAGCAGCGCCGGCAGCTCCTGCACCACGTAGCTGTGCATGCGGTAGTGGCGGGCCCAGGGCTCCTCGCTGGCATCCACATAGAAGCCGGCGCCGTGGCCGAAGTCCCAGCCGCCGTCGGGATCGCCCGGCACCTGATCGCCGCGGGGGCTGGTGTCAGGGGCCACCAGGGCCAGGCCCAGCTGGGCGGCCCGCCGCTGGGCGCCGGCCTTCTGCATGAAATTTCCATCGCTGCAGGTGAGGCCCGAGAGCCACCACAGGGCCGGCACCCGCGAGCCGGCCAGGGCCGCCGGCGGCAGGAACACCGCGAACTCCATGGAACAGTCCAGCTCCCGGGACCGGTGCCGGTAGCGGCGGTGGACGCCGCCGAAGCAGCGGTTGTCGCTGAGCAGCTCAAGCATGGGTGGCCTCAGAAGTGAATCACCGTGCGGATGCTCTTGCCGGCGTGCATCAGCGCAAAGGCCTCGTTGATGTCGTCCAGGCCCATGGTGTGGGTGATGAAGGCCTCCAGGGGGATCTCGCCCCTCTGGGCCCGCTCCACGTACAGGGGCAGTTCGGTGCGGCCGCGCACGCCGCCGAAGGCCGAGCCGCGCCACACCCGGCCGGTCACCAGCTGGAAGGGGCGGGTGCTGATCTCCTGGCCGGCGCCGGCCACGCCGATGATCGTCGATTCGCCCCAGCCCTTGTGGCAGGCCTCCAGGGCGGCGCGCATCACGTCCACGTTGCCGATGCACTCGAAGGAGTAGTCCACGCCGCCGTCGGTGCGCTCGATGATCACCTGCTGGATCGGCGCGTCAAAGTCGCGCGGGTTGATGCACTCGGTGGCGCCGAGCTGCTGGGCGATCTCGAATTTGTCGGGGTTGATGTCAACGGCCAGGATGCGCGAGGCGCCGGCCATCACCGCGCCGATGATCACCGCCAGGCCGATGCCCCCCAGGCCGAACACGGCCACCGTGCTGCCCGGCTCCACCCTGGCGGTGTTGAGCACGGCGCCGATGCCGGTGGTCACGCCGCAGCCCAGCAGGCACACCTGCTCCAGCGGCGCCTCCTTGCTGATCCTGGCCACGGCGATCTCGGGCAGCACCGTGTACTCCGAGAAGGTGGAGGTGCCCATGTAGTGGTGAATCAGGCTCCCGTCCCTGGAGAAGCGACTGGTGCCGTCGGGCATCAGGCCCTGGCCCTGGGTGCTGCGGATCGCCTGGCAGAGGTTGGTCTTGCCCGAGAGGCAGAACCTGCACTGCCGGCATTCCGGCGTGTAGAGGGGGATCACGTGGTCGCCCACGGCCACCGAGGTCACGCCCTCGCCCACGGCCTCAACGACGGCGCCGCCCTCGTGGCCGAGGATCGCCGGGAACAGGCCCTCGGGGTCGGCGCCCGAGAGGGTGTAGGCGTCGGTGTGGCACACGCCGGTGGCCACCACCCGCAGCAGCACCTCGCCGGCCTGGGGCGGCGCCACGTCCACCGTGGTGATCTCCAGGGGCTGGCCGGGGGCCCAGGCCACGGCGGCGCGGGAGCGGATCATCGGCGGGGCGGCGGGGATGGCGGCCATCCTGGCGCCGCGGGGGCCCGGGCTACGGCGCCGCCAGGTTGCGGAAGCGGGTGAACTGGGGTTCGAACAGCAGCTTCACCGTGCCCACCGGCCCGTTGCGGTGCTTGGTCAGGATCACCTCGGTGATGCCGCGGTCCGCCGTGTCGGGGTTGTAGTACTCGTCGCGGTAGATCATCAGCACCAGGTCGGCGTCCTGCTCGATCGAGCCCGATTCCCGCAGGTCCGAGAGCATCGGCCGCTTGTTGGTGCGCGACTCCACGCCGCGGCTGAGCTGGGAGAGGGCCACCACCGGCACGTTCAGTTCCCGGGCCATCTGCTTGAGGCCGCGGGTGATGCGGCTGAGCTCCTGCACCCGGTTGTCGGAGCCTGAGCCCTCCATCAGCTGCAGGTAGTCGATCACCACCAGGCCCAGCTCCTTGCCCGATTCCGCCATCAGCCGGCGGCAGAGGGAACGCATCTCCAGCACGCCCGCGTTGGGCTTGTCGTCGATGAAGATCGGCATCTGGCCCAGGGTGTTGATGCCCTGGCCCAGCAGCGGCCACTCCTCCTGCTGCAGCCGGCCCGTGCGCAGCCGCCCGCTCTCGATGCCCACCTCCATCGCCAGCAGCCGGTAGGTGAGCTGCTCCTTGCTCATCTCCAGCGAGAACACGCACACCGGCAGGTTGTGCAGCTGGGCCACGTTCTTGGCCAGGTTGAGGGTGATCGCGGTCTTGCCCATGGCGGGCCGGCCGGCGATGATGATCAGATCGCTGCGCTGCAGCCCCTGGGTCATGGCATCGAGGTCGTAGAAGTTCACCGGGATGCCGGCCACGGCCGTGCCCAGGGAGCGGCTCTCGATCTCGTTGAAGGTGCTGGTGAGGATCTCGGCGGTGGGGGTGAGGCCGGTGCTGGGCTTCTCCTGGCTGATGGCGAAGATCTTGGCCTCGGCCTCATCGAGCACCTGCTCCATCGGCTTGCTCTGGTCGAAGCCCAGCTGGATCACCTCGTTGCCGGAGCGGATCAGCTGGCGCCGCAGGTACTTGTCCATCACCAGGCGCGCCACCTGGTCGATCGAGGCGGTGGAGAGGGTGCCCTCCACCAGCTGCACCAGCCGGGCGCTGCCGCCCACCTTCTCCAGGGCGCCGGTGTCCGCCAGCCAGGCGGTCATGGCCGTGAGGTCGGTGGGCTTGCCCTGGCTGTGCAGCATCAGGGCCGTGCGATAGATCTCCCGGTGGGCGTTCAGGTAGAAGGCCTCGGGCTGCAGCACGTCCGCCACCCGGCCGATGGCGTCGGGGTCCAGCAGGATGCCGCCCAGCACGGCCTCCTCGGCCTCCAGGTTCTGGGGGGGCACGGAGTCCGGCAGGGCCTCGAAGCCGGCCTCCTGGCGCGGCCTGCCGCGGCCCCCGCCGCCGCGCCCCCAGCCGGAGCCCTCGCCGGAGGGGTCGGAACTGGCCAGGGGAACGCTCACCATCGCGGGAACCGGGAAGAACTCGGGCGCGGCCCGCGGGGATCGCTCACCCGGGGGCCGCGCCATGGAAACGCCGCCAAGCCCCGGAGGGCCTGACGGCGTTGGGGCTGCTCATCCTGCCGCCGCCGGTGGCCAGGGGCTGAACCTCAGGGCTGCCCCTCAGTGGCTGACCACGTCCAGGTTGATCTCGGCCACCACCTCGGGGTGCAGCTTCACGGTCACCTGGTAGGTGCCGGTGCGGTGGATCTCGGGCACCAGGATGTCGCGGCGGTCGACCTCCTTCTTGGTGGCGGCCTCGATCGCCTCGGCCACGTCGCCGTTGGTCACGGTGCCGAACAGCACGTCGTCACCGCCGGTCTGCTTCTTGACGGTGAAGCGGCCGATGGTGGTGAGGGCCGTGCGGAAGGCGACCGCCTCGGCCTTGAGGGCGGCCTGGCGCTCGGCCTCCTTGGCCCGGCGGTGCTCCACCTGGCGCAGCACCGCCGGGGTCACGGGCACCGCCTTGCCGGTGGGGAGCAGGAAGTTGCGGGCGTAGCCGGGGGCCACGTCCACCAGATCGCCGTGCTTGCCCAGGCTGAGGACGTCCTCGCTGAGGACTACGGAAACGCGCTTGGCCATGGGGGTCGTTACGGACGGTCTGCGTCTGGGCGATGGGTCAGCCTACGGCACGGCTTGCGGCCTGTGCTACAAGCGGCGCCGGCAGGCGCACCTGGGTGGCCAGGCCGAGGCGGCGCAGCAGCCGGATGTGCAGCCAGGTGAGGTCGGGCTCCTGGGGGCCCCAGCCGTGGCGGGCCGAGTGGGGATAGGCGTGGTGGGTGTTGTGCCAGCCCTCGCCGAAGGTGAGCGCCGCCACCCAGGGGTTGTTGCGGGAGCCGTCGCCGCTGGCGTGGCGCACGTAGCCCCAGCGGTGGGTGGCCGAGTTCACCAGCCAGGTGCAGTGGTACACGAGCACCAGGCGCAGGGGGATGCCCCAGAGCACCAGGGCCCAGCCGCCGGCACCGGTGGCGCTGCCGATGGCGAACAGCAGCAGCGCCAGGGGCACCTGCAGCAGCAGGAAGTTGTTGTTCAGCCAGCGGTAGTAGGGATCGGCGGCCAGGTCGCCGGTGAAGCGGGGCACGGCGGCCATGGCGGGGATGGGCTGGAACATCCAGCCCATGTGGCTCCACCAGAAGCCCCGGTGGCTGTTGTGGTGGTCCGGGTCGGTGTCGGAGAACTTGTGGTGGTGGCGGTGCAGGCCGGCCCAGTCGATCGGGCCGTGCTGGCAGCTGAGGGCGCCGCAGGTGGCGAAGAGGCGCTCCAGCCACTGGGGCACCCGGAAGGCGCGGTGGCTGAGCAGGCGGTGGTAGCCGATGGTCACCCCCAGGCAGGCGGTGACCCAGTAGAGGACCAGCAGCGAGCCCACGGCCGGCAGGCTCCAGAACCGGGGCAGCAGGGCCACCACGGCCAGGACGTGGATGGCGGCCATGAAGCCGATCACCGTCCAGTTGCGGCCCGCGGGCTGCAGCGGGGCGGCCTCGCCGCGGCGGGGGGCGTGCAGGGCCGCGGCGCGGCGCGGTGGGCAGATGGTGGCGCCGCCGGGCGCGGTGGGTGCCGCAGGGCTCGAGGCCGTCATGGAGCCGTTCAGGGAAGGGATCGGTACAATAGTAGCAATACGGATTCGTATTGCGTGGGGCACCGGGAAGAACTCGAAGCGGGCCGCGATGCGTTCGGCCATCTGATCAAGGTCTGGCACGAGCGCAACGGCTGGTCGCTGCGGGTGCTGCCGGCCCTGGCCGAGCGCCTGGGCCTGGGCCGCGTTCACAACTCCCAGCTCTCCAACCTGCGCAACCGCAAGCTCGCCTCGCCGGGCCCGGAGCTGTTCCTGGTGCTGGGACGCCTCAACCAGCTGCTGGCGGAGCGGGGCGGGGCGGCCCTGGCCCGGGAGCTGGCCGACCAGGGCGACCTGCACCAGGCCCTGCTGGGCTCGGGCCTGCCGGTGCTCGCCGACGACGGCCAGCCCCTGGGACCGGCCCAGCTGTTCGAGATCTTCGTGGGCCTGCGTCAGCCCCCCCGCGCCTTCGACCTGCGCATCGCCGAGGACGAGGCGGCGGCCCTCAGCGCCGCCCTGGCGGAGCTGTTCAGCGCCGGACGCCCCTGGCGCCACTGCCGCGAGGCCGTGCTGGCGGCCTACCCGGCCGAGCGGCGCCAGCGGCGCGAGCAGTTCGCCGCCGTGATGGCCGGCCAGTGCGACTACACCGCCGCCGAGCTGGATGCCGAGCTGCCGGACCTGCGCCGCACCCTGGTGGCCCTGGGGGCCGCCAGCGAGGCGAGCCTCAGCGCCGACCAGTTCCTGGAGCTGCTGCGCCAGCGGGCCCGGCTGCTGGCGCAACCGGACCGGGGCGAGGGCCGCGATCCCCGCCAGGCGCTGGCGGCGGCGATCCGGCGGGAGCTGGAGCTCGTCTGACGGGAGGTCCGGCTGCTTCAGCCGGGGTAGCGGGCCTCGCGCACCCGCCGGGCCCAGCCCAGGGCCCGCAGCAGCTTGATGTGCTGCCAGGTGATGTCGAACTCGAACCAGCGCAGGCCGTGGCGGGCGCTGGAGGGGTGGGCGTGGTGGTTGTTGTGCCAGCCCTCGCCGAAGCTCAGCAGCGCCACCCACCAGTTGTTGCGCGACAGGTCCGGGCAGTCGAAGTTGCGGTAGCCCCAGGCGTGGGTGGCCGAGTTCACCAGCCAGGTCACGTGGTACACGAGCACCAGGCGCAGGGGAATCGCCCACAGCACCAGGCCCAGGCCGCCGCCGCGCACCCCGGCGGCGTTGCCGTACCAGTACAGGGCCGCGCCCAGGGGGACCTGCAGCAGCAGGAACCAGCGGTCCAGCCACACGTAGAAGCGGTCCTGGAGCAGGTCACCGGTGAAGCGGTGCAGCTCGCGGATCGCCGGGATGTCGTGCAGCATCCAGTCGCTGTGGGCCCACCAGAGGCCGCGGGCGGCGTCGTGGTGGTCGTTGGGCTGGTCGGAGTACTTGTGGTGGTGGCGGTGCAGGCCCACCCATTCGATCGGGCCGCTCTGGCAGGCCAGGGCGCCCATCAGCACCAGGGCCCGCTCCACCGGCTTCGGGGCCACGAAGCTGCGGTGGGACACCAGCCGGTGCAGTCCCAGGGTCACCCCCAGCACCGTGACCCAGTAGAGAACCGCCAGCGCCGCCAGGGCCTGCCAGCTCCAGAACCGGGGCAGCAGCGCGGCCACCGCCCCCACGTGCATCGCCAGCATGAAGCCGGTGGTGCCCAGCTTGTACTTGCGCTGGCCGGGCGGCAGCGGCGCCCGCGGCACCACCAGGGAGGCGCGGATGCGGGCCTCCTGGGCCGCCGTCAGGCCCATGCCGCCGCCTGGCTCGACCGGCGGCCGGGCCTCGGGGCGGGCCGCGGCGGCGGCATCGGGTGCTACGACCAAGACAATCTCCGGTGGGTGGCGCGGGCTCCGGTCCGCGGGCTGTAGCCACGGCGGCGGCGAAAATCTAGCCGTGGGTGCACCGCTCGCCAGGCAACATGGCGGCCCAGCCCAGGGCCCTGATGGAAGCTGCAACATCCAGCGCCGCCGCCGAGCGGCCCGGCAGCGGCGGCTCCGGCGGGATCGAGGCCTGGGCGGCGGAGCGGATCGGCCGGGCCCTGGAGCGGATCGCGCCCCTGGCGGCCGCCCGCACCGCCGGCGTCAGGCCCAGGCTGGAGCGGGTGCTGGCGGCCTTCGCCGCCGAGCGGCTGGGGGTGCATCACTTCGCCTCGGTGAGCGGCTACGGCCACGGCGACCTGGGCCGCGAGGTGCTCGACCGGGTGTTCGCGCGGGTGCTGCAGGCGGAGGCCGCGGCGGTGCGGCTGCAGTTCGTGAGCGGCACCCACGCCATCGCCGCCGCCCTCTACGGCGTGCTGCGCCCCGGCGACCGGCTGCTGGCCCTCACCGGCCGCCCCTACGACACCCTCGAGGAGGTGATCGGCCTGCGCGGCAGCGGCCAGGGCTCCCTGGCGGAGTTCGGCATCGCCTACGACGAGCTGGATCTGCTGGCGGATGGCAGCGTCGATGAGGGCGGCATCGCCGAGGCCCTGGCGGTGCCGACGCGGATGGTGCTGATCCAGCGCAGCTGCGGCTACAGCTGGCGGCCGTCGCTGCCGGTGGCCCAGATCGGTCGGCTGGTGGAGCGGGTCAAGGCGCTGCAGCCCGGCTGCCTGGTGTTCGTCGACAACTGCTACGGCGAGCTGGTGGAGCTGAGCGAGCCCACCGCCGTGGGCGCCGACCTGATGGCCGGCTCGCTGATCAAGAACCTCGGCGGCACCATCGCCCCCACCGGCGGCTATGTGGCCGGCCGCGCCGAGCTGGTGGAGCAGGCCTGCTGCCGGCTCACGGCGCCGGGCATCGGCAGCGAGGGCGGCACCGGCTTCGACCTGCACCGGCTGATCTTCCAGGGTCTGTTCCTGGCGCCCCAGATGGTGGCCGAGGCCCTGATCGGCGCCGAGCTCACCGCGGCGGTGTTCGACGACCTGGGCGTGGCGGTGAAGCCCCTGGTGGGCGGCCCCCGCAGCGACGTGATCCAGGCGGTGCGCCTCGGCGCGCCCGAGCCGCTCAAGGCGGTGTGCCGCGCCTTCCAGGCCTGCTCCCCCGTGGGCTCCTACCTGGATCCGGTGCCGGCGCCGATGCCCGGCTACGCCAGCGAGCTGGTGATGGCGGGCGGCAGCTTCATCGACGGCAGCACCAGCGAGTTCAGTGCCGACGGGCCGCTGCGGGAGCCCTACGTGCTCTACGCCCAGGGCGGCACCCACCACAGCCACCAGGTCCTGGCCCTGGAGCGGGCGCTGCAGGCCCTGGCCCGGGCGGGGCTGCTGCCGGCCGGCGCCGGTGCTCCGACCGCCTGAGCGGCGGCGCGCGGCTGCCCTGGCCTGGGCGCCTGCCCCGCGGGGATCACCCGACAGACTGGGGGCCCGACTGCGGCCCGGCCCATGGCGCTGAGTTTCCCCGACGACCTCCGCTACGCCGACAGCCATGAGTACGTGCGCCCCGAGGGCGAGCTGGTGCGGATCGGCCTCAGCGCCTTCGCCGTCGATCAGCTCGGCGACATCGTGTTCGTGGAGCTGCCCGAGCCCGGCGGCGCCATCCGCCGGGGCGAGAGCTTCGGCACGGTGGAGTCGGTGAAGGCGGTGGAGGAGGTGATCGCCCCGCTCGGCGGCACCGTGGAGGCCCGCAACGAGGCGGTGCTGGCCAGCCCCGAGGAGCTGCAGAACGACCCCTACGGCGAGGGCTGGCTGCTGCTGGTGCGCCCGGCCGACCCCGCCCAGGTGCAGGAGCTGCTGGAGCCCGCGGCCTACCGCGCCAAGGTGGAGGGGACCTGAGGGGCGGGGTCACCGGCCACCCTGCCTAGGATCCCGCCACCCTGGGATCCGGGCCGTGACGGCAGCACTGAGCCCCTTCGTGGCCCGCCACATCGGTCCGTCGGAGGCCGAGCAGGCCCGCATGCTCGCCGACCTGGGGGCCACCGATCTGGAGGCCTTCGCGGCCGAGGTGGTGCCCGCCGCGATCCTGCTGGGGCCAGCCGAGGCCGCCGCCGGCCTGCCCGAGGGCTGCGGCGAGGCCCAGGCCCTGGCCGAGCTGGCGGCCCTGGCCGCCGCCAACCGGCCGCACCGCAGCCTGATCGGCCTCGGCTACCACGGCACCGCCACCCCGGCGGTGATCCAGCGCCAGGTGTTCGAGAACCCCGCCTGGACCACTGCCTACACCCCCTACCAGGCCGAGATCGCCCAGGGGCGCCTGGAGGCCCTGCTCAACTTCCAGACCCTGATCAGCGAGCTGACCGGCCTGCCGGTGGCCAACGCCTCGCTGCTGGATGAGGCCACGGCGGCGGCGGAGGCGATGGCCCTCAGCGCTGGCGTTGCCGCTGCGGCGGTGGCCCAGGGGCGCCCGGCGGCCCCGCGCTTCCTGGTGGATGGCGATGTCTTCCCCCAGACCCTGGCGGTGCTGCGCACCCGCGCCGAGCCCCTCGGCATCGCCGTGGAGACGGTGGACCCGGCGGAGCTGCTGGCGGCGGCCCAGGCGGTGGCCCAGGCGGCGGCGGGCCCGTCATCCGCGGTGGACGCCTCTGCGGTTGACGGGCCCACCGGCCCCTTCGCCGGCGCCTTCGGGCTGCTGCTGCAGCTGCCCGGCGCCAGTGGCCGGCTCTGGGATCCCACGGCCCTGATCGCCGCCGCCAGGGCCGCCGGCCTGCTGGTGACCGTGGCGGTGGACCCCCTGGCCCAGGTGCTGCTGGCCCCGGTGGGCGAACTCGGCGCCGACATCGCCGTGGGCAGCAGCCAGCGCTTCGGTGTGCCGATGGGCTTCGGCGGCCCCCACGCCGCCTTCTTCGCCACCGGTGCCGTCCACCAGCGCCGCCTTCCCGGCCGGATCGTGGGCCAGTCGCTGGATGGGGAGGGGCGGCCGGCCCTGCGGCTGGCCCTGCAGACCCGCGAGCAGCACATCCGCCGCGACAAGGCCACCAGCAACATCTGCACGGCCCAGGTGCTGCTGGCGGTGATGGCCGGCTTCTACGCCGTGCACCACGGCCCCGAGGGCCTGGAGGCGATCGCCCGGCGCCTGCTGGTGCTGCGCACCGCCCTGGCCCGGGGCCTGGCGGAGCTGGGCCTGGCGCCGCGGCCCGAGCCCGGCTTCGACACCCTCACGGTGGACACGCCGCGGGCGGCGGAGCTGATCGAGCGGGCGGCGGCGGCGGGCTTCAACCTGCGCCTCGGCCCCGGCGCGGCGGTGCCGGCCCCGGGCGAGGCGCCGGCTGCCTTCGGCATCGCCCTCGACGAGCTGAGCGACGCGGCCGAACTGGAGCGGCTGCTGGCGGCCCTGGCCGGCGACGGCGACGGCCCGGCGGCCCGTCCCCCTGCCGCGGCCCTGCTGGCGGCCGTGGAGGCCGATCTGGCGGCCGCCGGCGCCTCAGCCGCCCCCGAGCAGCTGCTGTGGGCCGGCGGCGGCCAGGCCGGCCCCCCCCGGCGCCGCGGCCCCTGGCTGCGCCAGCCGGTGTTCCACCGCCACCGCAGCGAGAGCGAGCTGCTGCGCTACATCCAGCGCCTGGTGGCCCGCGACTTCTCCCTGGTGCACGGGATGATCCCCCTGGGCAGCTGCACCATGAAGCTCAACGCCAGCGCCGAGCTCACGCCGGTGAGCTGGCCGGCCTTTGCGGCCCTGCACCCCTTCGCCCCCGAGGCCCAGAGCGGCGGCTATCGCCGTCTGATCGCCGACCTGGAGGGCTGGCTGGCGGCGATCACGGGCTTTGCCGGCGTGTCGCTGCAGCCCAACGCCGGCTCCCAGGGGGAGTACGCCGGCCTGCTGGTGATCCGGGCCTGGCAGCGCAGCCGCGGCCAGGGGCACCGCCGGGTGTGCCTGATCCCCACCAGCGCCCACGGCACCAACCCCGCCAGCGCCGTGATGGCGGGCCTGCGGGTGGTGCCCGTGGCCTGCGACGACCAGGGCAACATCGACCGGGCCGACCTGGCCGCCAAGGTGGAGGCCCACGCCGACCAGCTGGCGGCGCTGATGGTGACCTACCCCTCCACCCACGGGGTGTTCGAGGCGGGCATCGCCGAGATCTGCGCCCTGGTGCACGCCCACGGCGGCCAGGTGTACCTGGATGGGGCGAACCTCAATGCCCAGGTGGGCCTGGCCAAGCCGGGGCTCTACGGCGCCGACGTGTGCCATCTGAACCTGCACAAGACTTTCTGCATCCCCCACGGCGGCGGTGGCCCGGGGGTGGGGCCGATCGCCGTGGCTGAGCACCTGCTGCCCTTCCTGCCGGGCCATCCCCTGGCCCCCGGCTGCGGCGGCGAGCAGGCGATCGGCCCGGTGAGCGCCGCCCCCTGGGGCAGCGCCTCGATCCTGCCGATCAGCTGGATGTACATCCGCCTGATGGGCGGCGCCGGCCTGCGCCGCGCCAGCGCCGTGGCCCTGCTGGCGGCCAACTGGATCGCCGAGCGGCTGGAGCCCCACTTCCCGGTGCTCTACCGCGGCGCCAACGGCCGGGTGGCCCACGAGTGCATCCTCGACCTGCGGCCGCTCAAGCGCAGCGCCGGCCTGGACGTGGACGACCTGGCCAAGCGCCTGATGGACTACGGCTTCCATGCCCCCACCGTGAGCTGGCCCGTGGCCGGCACGGTGATGGTGGAGCCCACCGAGAGCGAGGCCCTGGTGGAGCTGGAGCGCTTCTGCGCCGCGATGGTGGCGATCCGGGCCGAGGCCGCGGCGATCGAAGCGGGCCTGGCCGATCCGGCTGACAATCCGCTCAAGCGGGCGCCCCACACCCTGGCGGCCGTGACGGCGGAGGTGTGGGGGCGGTCCTACGGCCGCCAGCAGGCCGCCTTCCCCGCCGGCGAGGCCCAGCGGGCCAACAAGCTCTGGCCCGCCGTGGCCCGCATCGACAACGCCCAGGGCGATCGCCACCTGATCTGCACCTGCCCGTCGGTGGAGGAGCTGGCGGACGGGCAGATGGAGCCGGCGGCGGCCATTGTGTAGCGAGGGTTGCCGGCCGCTTCTGGTTTCGCGCGCTACATTCGCGCCAGCATCTGGGAAGTGCAGGATTTCTTCCTGATCGTTCCCTTGCTTTTCCATCACCATCTGCTGCAACTGCAGCCAGTGCGGCGGGTCCCTGGGGTCATGACCATCGGCAACGATTTCGGCGGCAGCGACTACGGCGGCAGCAATTGCGGCGGCAGCGACAACGGCAGCCCTGGCAGCCCCGCCCGGGGCCCAGGCGATCACGCCATCGGCGACGGCGCCCGCCTCCAGGCTGCGGCGATCTCGCTGCCGCCCCTGCCCGGCTCCCTGCCCCACTCCACCAGCCAGGGCCACACCCTGCGGGTGGAGGGCACCAACGTGGTGCGGGTGCCCTTCGGCGTGCGCCAGCCCCGCCGCCAGCGGCCCAGCCGCCCCGAGCGCTGGGCCACCGTGGTGCTGCCGTTCCAGGCCGCCGGCCCCACCCCGCCGCCGCCCCAGGCGGCCTAGTAGTTCGCCCCGCTGCGGCGCTGGTGCACCGCCGTGGCGCCCTCGCCGTCGAGCAGACCGCCCTGGGTCACCTCGGCCAGCAGCAGCCAGTGGTCACCGCACTCCATCCGCTGGCTGACGCGCCCCTCCAGCCAGGCCAGGGCCTCCGGCAGCAGCGGCTGACCGCCGGGGCTGCTGTCCAGCTCCAGGCCGGCGAAGCGGTCGGCGCCGGGGGGGAAGGGCTGCAGGAACTGGCGCATCGGCCCCGTCTCCCGCCCGGCGGCCAGCACGTTGAGGGCGAAGGCGTCGCCCACGTGCAGCAGGGCCTCGATCGCCCGGTCCTTGGCCACGGCGATGGTGATGCCGGGGGGCGAGAAGCTGGCCTGGCTCACCCAGCTGGCCACCATGGCGCCGCTGAGCCGCGCCGGCCCCTCGCCCTTGACGGCCGTGACCACGCTCAGGGGGCCCACCACCCGGCCGAGGGCCTGGAGCACCGGGTTGCTGCGGCTGTCGCTGAGGCCGCCGCCGGCGCTGCGCCGCTGGGCCTGGCGCTGCTGCGTCTGCAGGCGGCGGCCCAGGGCGGTGCCGGTTTCCTCGCAGGCCTTGAGGGTGGCGGCATCGGGACTGAACTTCACCTTGATCGGCTCGAAGGCGAAGCGGAAGCCGCCGTCCCGCAGCTTGCCCTCCAGCAGGTCGAGGGCCTCGCCGCTCCAGCCGAAGCTGCCGAACACGCCCACCGGCTTGCTGCGGTCGCCCTCGGCCAGCAGGGTGCCCAGGGCCGCCACGATCGGCGTGGGGGCGTGGCCCCCCAGGGTGGGGGAGCCCACCAGGAAGGCATCACAGCCGCGGATGGCCTCCAGCAGCTGCTCGGGGGTGGCGAATTCGCAGTTGATGCTCTCCACCCGCACGCCGGTGCGCGCCACCCCCTGGGCGATGGCGTCGGCGATGGCGGCGGTGTTGCCGTAGGCGCTGGCGAACAGCAGCGCCACCGACAGCTTGGCGCGGCCCTGGCCCTCGCCCCAGCGGCGGTAGTCCACCAGCAGGCTGCGCCAGCTCTCGGCGATCGCCGGTCCGTGGCCCGGGGCGATCGTGCGGATCGGCAGGGCGTCGAGCCGGTTCAGCACCGACTCCACCTGGCGCGTCATCGGCGCCATCAGGCAGTCGTAGAAGTAGCGGCGGTCTTCTTCCGTGCTGCTGCGGTGGGCTTCGGCGAAGGCCTCGCTGCAGAGGTGGGCGGCGAAGAACTTGCCGCTCATCAGCAGGCCGGTGCGCTCCTCGAAGGCCACCAGGGCCCCGGGCCAGCGGGGGGTGGGGGCGGGGATCAGGCTGAGCTGGTAGCCGTTGGCCAGGGGCCGGCTCACCTCCTGCTTGACGATGTCGATCGGGGGCAGGGGCGGTGGCGCTACGGAGGGGGCAGCGGCTTCGGCGCTGGAGCTGCCGCCGCCGTGCGCCACGGCCGCCGGCGCCTGGGGCCGCCGCTGGCCCCAGAGCTCCTCCAGCAGCCGGGCGCCGGTGTTGGAGGCCACCAGCATCAGGTCCGGCCAGCGCTCGGCCAGCTGCTCCAGCAGCGCCACCCGGTTGGGGTTCACGTGGCCCACCACCACCTTCAGGGCCGCCGCGGGCGCCACCAGGCCCGTCAGCTGCTCCAGGAAGGGTTCGGCGAAGGAGGCGCCCGGCGGATGCACCAGCACCGGCGGAACCGTGGGACCGCCGCCACCACCACCGCCGCCGCCGCCGCTGGGGCCGGGGCTGAACAGGAAGCTGTTGGCGCTGGTGCCCCGCTCCAGGCCGTACTCCACCTCGAAGCGCAGCCGCCGCGGGCTGAGGCCCCGCAGGCACACCAGCCCCGGCTCGATCGGCAGCACCACCACCCGGCGGCCCGCCCCTGCGGCGGGGCTCTGCGGCGGGCTGTCCTGGGCGGCGAGGTCGGGGGCCATGCGGAGCGGGGCTTCAGGGGGGCGGGGATCAGTAGTGGTTGCCTACCTTGCGGTGGTGCACGGCGGTGGCGGCCTCGGTGTCGGCCACGTTGCCCTGCTCCACCTCGGCGTAGATGATCCAGTGGTCGGGCCCCTCAAGGCGCTGCACCACCCGGCAGCCCAGGTAGGCCAGGGCGTCGCCCAGCACGGGGCCGCCGGCGGCCACGCCCTCGAGGGTGCTGACGCCGGCGAAGCGGTCGGCGCCGGGGGGGAAGCGCCTGAGGAAGTGGCGCAGCAGCTGCTGGTGGTTGTCCTCCCGCAGCACGTTGAGCACGAAGCGATCACCCACCTGCATCAGCGCCTCGATGGCCCGGTCCTTGGCCACCGCCACCGTGATGCCGGGGGGATCGAAGCTGGCCTGGGCCACCCAGCTGGCCACCATGGCGCTGCTGCGGGCCGTAGTGGCCCCCTCACCGCTGCTGTCCTCCTGGCGGGCCGTCACCACGTAGAGGCCGCCCGACACCCGGCCGAGGGCCTTGTCCAGGTCGCCGTCGAGGGCCTTCATCGCCGCGATCGTCTTCTCGCGGGTGAGCAGCTGGCCCAGGTCGGTGCCGGCCTCCTCGCAGCGCTGGTAGTCGGCCACCTGGGGCACCTGGCGGATGCGCAGGGGCTCGAAGGCGCTCTTCTGGCCGAGGGAGCGCAGCCGGCTGGCCACGGTGTCGATCGGCTCGTCGTTGCCGCCGAAGGCGTCGTAGCAGGCAACCCACTGCCTGGGGCTGAGGGCCGCCAGCAGGGTGCCGATCGAGGTCTGCAGCTCGGCGTCGGCGCCGGCGGGCCAGGTGGGCACCACCACGGCGCTGGCCTCGCCCACCAGGGCACTGAGCTCCTGGGCGTCGGTGGCCCGCAGGTCCACCAGCTGCACCTGGGCGCCCGCCTTGCCGATGCCGCGGGCGATGGCCTGGCTGAGCCGGTCGCAGAAGCCGTACTGGCTCACATAGCAGACGGCGGCGTAGGCCTCGCCCTTGCTGCGGCCGGTGCTCCAGTCGCGGTAGTCACCGAGCCAGAGGCCCAGGTGGTGGCGCAGCAGCGGACCGTGGCCCACGGCCACCGTGGTGATCTCCGGCAGGGCGTCCATGCGCTTCATCGCCTGCAGCACGCTGCGGGCGTTGGGGCCCATCAGGCAGTCGTAGTAGAAGCGGAAATCGGGGGCGATGGCGCCGGGATCCCCGTCGAACAGGTCGTCTGAGCAGTAGTGCAGGCCGAAGGCATCGCAGGTGTAGAGGATGCCGGTGCCGTGGTCGAAGGAGAAGATCGTGTCCGGCCAGTGCAGGTTCGGGGCACTGAGGAATTCGAAGCGGTGCCGCACGCCGCTCTCGAGGTTGGTGCCCAGATCCAGCTCCTCGCCGCTCTTCACCGCCCGGCTCTTGAAGGGGCGGTGCACCTGGTTTTCGAGGAACTGGATCGCCACCTTGGAGGCCACGATGGTGATCTCGGGGTTGCGCTCGATCAGATGGCCGATCAGCCCGGAGTGGTCGGGCTCGGTGTGGCTCACGATCAGATAGTCGATCGCCTGCGGATCGATCTGCTGCTCCAGCAGCGGCAGCCAGGTGGCGGCGAACTTGAGGTGGCTGGTGTCGATCAGGGCGTTGCGCTCGCCCCGCACCAGGAAGCTGTTGTAGGTGGTGCCGTTGCGCAGGCCGAACTCGATGTCGAAGCGGCTGCGGTCCCAGTCGAGGGAGCGGATCGCGGTGGTGTCCGCGGCGATGGGCTCGCACTGCAGGGAGAGCCGCGGCCCGGGGGCTGCGCCGGGGCTGGTGGCGGTGCCCGTCGCGCTGGGGCTGGCCGTTGCGGTGTCTGCCATGGCTGCCGGTGCCGGTGGAGGCGACTCTAGGGAGCCCCTCCTGCGGCCTGGCCAGCGATCGGCAACGCTGATCGGCAGCATCAGTCCGCGGCCGTCAGCCCGCGGCGGTCAGGCCAGCCAGTGCCAGTCGCTGAAGGCGGCGGCCTGGCCGCAGGGCTCACCTGCGGCGTCCCAGAGGGTCCAGAGGCGGGCGCCGCGGATCTGGAAGCGGCGGCCGTGGCTGTCGATGCGGACGCCGGTGTAGCCGCCCAGGGCGTGCTGGCGCCGGGCATCGGCGAGCATCCGGGCCCGGCCGGCCCGCTCGCCGGGCTCGGCCGTGAGCCGTGAGGGGAGGCCCAGCATCGCCGCCCAGCTCCGGCGCCAGAGCTGCAGGGCGGCGCGGTTGGCGTAGATCAGCCGCGGGTCGGGGCCGCCGCCGTGGGCGAGCACCACCGCGGCGGCGGCGAACAGCTCCTGGGCCAGCAGCGGCAGGTTGGCGCCGGCGCCGGGGCCGGCGGCGGCCTGGATCGCCGGCGTGAGCAGCGGCCGGCCGAAGCCCCGCTGGTGGGAGTGCAGGATCGTGGCGGCCAGGGCCTGGCGGGGGGCCTCCAGCCAGGGGGGCGGCGGGGCGGCGGCCTCAGCCACCCGCGGCCTCCCCGGCGTTGCCATGGGCGCTTCCGCTTGTGCTGCCGCTGTCGCCGGCGGCCCGCTCGGCGCCGGCGGCCATGGCGGTGGCCATGGCCCGCTGGCCCAGCAGGGCGCCCTGGGCCCTGAGGTGCTCCACGAAGTGGCGGCCGGCCTCGGGGAAGCGGGCGTCCTCGGCCAGGGGCAGGGGGCCGGCCTCATCCAGGCCGGTCTCGCCCTCCATGGCGGGGGTGATCACCACGAGCCCCGGATCGAGGGCTGCGTCGTAGCGCCACCAGCGGCTCGGATCCCGGATGGCGGCGGGGGCCGGCTGCAGGGAGCCCTCGGCGGCCGGCGCCGAGGGGCCGGCGGCTGGAGTGCCGTCCTTCGCCTGCTGGCGGGCGGCGGCCCGGGCGGCCCTGGCCTGGCGGGCCAGCAGCTCGCGCCGCTGGATCGCCAGGTCGGCCAGCAGCTGGGCGCGGCTGCGGCCCCGCATCTGGAACAGCACGAAGGGGTCTTCGCTGAAGCGCTCCCCCATGAGGTAGTAGACGGCGCTGGCGTGCTTGCAGGGGTTGATCTTGTCCGGGCAGCTGCACTCGCTGCGCACCTCCTGGAGCTTGAAGGGGAACAGGCGCTTGCCGCTGGCGGCGAAGGCCCGCTCGATGTCCTGGGGCATCACGCCGGCCAGCAGCTGGGCCGACCAGCGCGCCTTCTGGCCGAGGGCCTCGAGCACGTAGCCCCAGTCCTCGTCGCTCAGCACATCCAGCCAGAGCTTCACCTTGTAGGGCTCCTCGCCGCTGCCCTGCACCCGGGCGTGGACGCGGCGGCCCTCGAAGCGGATCGAGAGCACGTTGCCCTCGCGGGCGTAGGCCCAGGCCCGCTCCAGGCGCTTCTTGAAGCGGTAGCCGTTGATCAGCTCCATCCACTGCTCGACCCACCAGGGCTGCTGGCCCAGGCCCTGGTCGCCCAGCTGGGTGGTGATGCCGTTGGGGTTGGAGGAGATCGTCATCGCCCCAGTCTGCCGGCGCGGCTGCAGCCCCTGCTGCCCCTCAGTCCGCCGTTGCCTCCACGGCCGCCGGGCGGGCGTGAAGGGACGCCATCCCCCACGCCTCCAGTTGGTGTTCGTTCCAGGTCGGGCCCCCCAGGGCCAGGCCCACCCCCGCGCCGACGGCGCCGGTGAGCAGCAGCCAGGGAAGGAGCAGGGGATTGCCCTGCAGGGTGAACACGAACACGGCGCAGAACAGGGGGGTGCGGCAGGCGCCGCTGAACAGGGCCGTGGCCCCGATCGCCGCCAGCACCCCCTGCTGCTCGGCGGGCCAGCCCTGGGTGAAGGGCGCCACCAGCACCGCCCCCAGGGCCATGCAGTCATGCATGAGCCCGCCGGGGGCGCCGATGGCGATGCTGAGCAGGGGCGCCAGCAGGCGGGCCAGGGGCACGCCGAAGCCCGCCTCGGCCGGCAGACCGGCCAGGGCCGGCCCCAGGGCCAGGGAGCCATCGTTGAGGCTGGCTCCGCCGCTGGCCAGGGCCAGCAGGGTCAGCGCGAGCGCCACCGGGATCGCCGTCGGCCAGAACCGCATCCGCAGCCCGCTGGCCAGGCGGGGGGCCAGGGCCACCAGCAGTCGCACGAAGCCCACACCGGCCAGGGCGCAGGTGAGCATCGCCAGCACCGCCGCGGGCCAGAGGCCGGCTGGCAGCCCCGTCACCAGCGCCTCCTGGACCTGGGCCGGCTGGCCGAGGCCGCTGTGCAGCAGGCTGCCGATCGCGCCGATCAGCAGGGTGGGCAGGATGAGGGGCAGCCCTCTCTCGGCGCTGAGTTCCTCCAGGGCGTAGCTCACCCCCAGCAGGGGCGACCCGAAGGCGGCCCCGAGGCCGGCGCCGGCGCCGATCGCCGCCGTGAGCGGAACGGGGAGGCAGTGCAGGGCCCGGAGCCTTTCGCGCAGGGCCAGCAGGCAGGAGGCCCCCAGCGCCGCCGAGGGGGATTCCGTTCCCACCGCCAGCCCCGCTCCGTGGGTGAGGGCGAGCAGGGGCAGCCGGGCCAGCTGGTGGCGGAGATCCAGGCTGGAGCGGGCCCGTGCTGTGGCGGCCCTCTCCAGCGACGCGCCATCCGCTTCGTGCTGGAGCCCGCTGTGCTGCAGCACCTGGATCCCGGTGATGCCACCGCCGCGGCCCGGCGCCAGGGGCCCCCAGGCCAGGACCAGGAACAGGAGCGTGCCCACCAGGGGCAGCAACGCCAGCAGGGGTTGGAGGGGGCGCCCGCTCGCCAGCGGCCAGCGGGCCTGGAGGCGGAAGCCCAGCTCCGAGAGGCCCTGGTAGGGCAGTTCGGCGAGCCCGATCACCACCGCGCAGGGCAGCAGCCAGGGGAGCAGGCGGACCGGCAGTCGAGCGGCGGCCATGGCAGGGAACGACGGACGCGGCAGGCTAGGGGCGGCGCCTCGGCCTGGCTGCGGTCTGCCGAAGGGCTGCGCCGCCGCCAGGCTGGAGACAGCTGGGAGTGACGCCATGGCCCGACTGGAGCAGCGACTGGCCGCCAACGTGGCGGGCCCCTTCTATGTGGACCGGAGCTGCATCGACTGCGGCACCTGCTGGCAGTTCGATCCGACCCACTTCGCGCCGGCCGCTGGCAGCTCCCATGTGCAGCGCCAGCCCGAGGGCAACGCCGAAGTCCGGCAGGCGCTGCTGGCGCTGCAGGCCTGCCCGGTGGCGGCGATCGGCACCAGCCGCGAGCTGCTGGCCCACACGCCCGCCGACGGCTTCCCGGCCCTGGTGGAACGCCGGCCCGAGGGGGATATCCACTACTGCGGCTGGGCGTCGCGCCGCAGTTTCGGGGCCAGCAGCTGGCTGATCGTGCGCCGCCGTGCCGATGGCCGCCCAGACAACGTGCTGATCGACTCGCCGCGCTGGAGCGGCGCCCTGGCCCGGCGGATCGCGGCGCTGGGCGGCCTCCAGCGGATCCTGCTCAGCCACCGCGACGACGTGGCCGACCATGCCGCCTGGGCCCGCCACTTCGGCTGCGAGCGCTGGATCCACGCCGCCGATGCCAGCGCCGCGCCGGAGGCGGAGCACCGGGTGGAGGGCACAGACCCGGTGTCGCTCGACCCCGACCTGCTGCTGATCCCCACGCCCGGCCATACGGCGGGCTCGCTGGTTGTGCTGTTCGCCGGCCAGGTGCTGTTCAGCGGCGACCACCTCTGGTGGGGCCTGGAGCCGCCGGGGGTGGTGGCCTCACGCCAGTACTGCTGGTGGAACTGGGAGGAGCAGCTGCGCTCGGTGCAGAAGCTGCTGGATCTGGATGTGCGCTGGCTGCTGCCCGGCCACGGCCGCCGCCACGCCTTCGCTCCGGGGGAGTGGCGGCGGGAGCTGGAGGCCACGCTGGCCCTGGCGCGGACGTAGTGAGCGACTGGGCGGGGTTGGCCAGCCCGGAATCGCAGCGCTGCGATGGAGTGGGGGAGGCCCTGTGTTCACGGATCCGCCCAATGGCCTGGAGGTCTTGGCTGGTGGTTCTGAGCTCCTCAGGCCGCGCGGGTGTACCCGCTGAACGGATGCCGATGAGGACGTCATGACCTCAGGCAATCCGAAGCGACGTGCCGTTGGTATGGCATCTCTGTTCTGTTGGTGATCGTGATGTTGGATCGCCTCTGAGCTTTCTGGGCCAGGTGTGATTCTGTCGATTCTCTCGGCCCTGTTGGCCATTGCCGCGGCCATGCCATCAATCATGCGTTCTGTGGTTGAGGCTTCGTCCAGGTTCCGGATCTGAGTCTTGAGGCCATCTGGGGGATGGGGAGATCGAGAAGGTGATGCCCTGGCCGCCCTGTTGCGGGTGTCAGAGCGGTTCGTCAGGCGCTGGTGCAAGAGCAGCGGCACCACCACGGCCACCATCGAGCCTGGAGTCCTGTGGCCGCATGGGTCAGCCGAATCGCATGTCCGCTCAGCTGTGTCTACAACGGCCGGTTCAGGGATGAGTGCCTCAACACCGAGCTGTTCGGAACCGTGGGCGAACCCCAGGCTATGGCTGATCTCCGGGGGTGGCCGTGCAACACCCCAAGACCCAGTTGACTCTCCAGGGGACGCAGGCCCCAGGAGGCAGCCGCAGCATGGCCACCCACCCCCATGGCGTCTGGCCCCATGGAGGGGATCAGGCCATTCATATCCCCCAAGGGTCTACGTTCACCAATGCGAACAAGGGAGGTTGCCGTGGCTGAGGAATTTCTCGTGGTTTTTGCGGTGTATCCGCACGTGACCCAGCTTGATTTCGCCGGACCTCACGAAGTTTTTGCGCGCCTTCCCGGCGCTCGATGCATTCTGGCCTCAACCACGGGCGGTGACCTCGAGGCGGATGGCGGGCTCGTGTTCACATCAGTGCAGAGGCTTGCCGACATTGAGCACTGCGCGCTCCTCTGCGTGCCGGGCGGTTTTGGCACCATCGAAGCGATGGAAGACCCGGAGCTGCTCGCGCAGCTCAGGCGCCTCGCCAAAACCGCTCGCTATGTGACCTCCGTGTGCACGGGCTCCCTGGTGCTCGGTGCGGCGGGGCTGCTTCAGGGCAGGCGCGCCACATCGCACTGGGCCTGGCGGGATGCTTTGCCGGCCTTCGGGGCAAGGCCCGATGCCGCAAGGGTCGTGCGGGATGGCACTGTGTTGACCGGCGCTGGCGTCACGGCCGGGATCGACTTTGCCCTGACGGTGCTGGCTGAGGTCGCCGGCGACGACGTCGCCCAGTCCGTGCAGCTCGCCATCGAGTATGCGCCCGCCCCGCCGTTCCATTCGGGCAGCCCAGACCTCGCTCCTGCGCCCGTCCTCGCCATGACGCAGCAACGCTATGACCATCTACGCGCCGCTCGCGCCGCAGCCGTCCAGCGGGCTGCGGCCCGCCTGTCCTGAGGCCGGTGTCCCGTGTCAATCAGGCTGACCCAGGCGTCTTGATGCGGGTACGGGCGGTGCAGCGATGAACCAGGCAGACCTCAGGGTGCGGGTCGCCATCCCCCACTTCTTCCGCGAACAGAGCGTCGGTACCGGCTACGGCTCGAGCAAGCCGGGGGCCCGTTCGGCCCGCTGTCTGGCGCTGGGGCGCTGCCTGGCGGCCCTGCTGGCCCTGGAGCGGAGCAGGGACGATCTGGTGCTGAACATCGGCCGCCGCCAGCTGGAGGCCACGGGCCCCCTGCGGCGGGGGGAGCGGGCCCTGCCCGCGCTTGCGCTGGAGCTGCACCTGTTCACCAGCGGCGGGCACCTGCTGGAGGAGGTGGTGCAGCAGTTCGGCGATCGCCTCAGCCTGCACCGGCTGGAGCTGGAGGATCCACGTCTGCTGCCGCTGGCCGCCAGGGACTTTCTGATCCAGGCCGACCCGCTGCCCGATCTGGCCCTGTATCTGGAGGACGACCTGGTGATCGGCGACCCGCTGTTCTTCGACAAGCAGGCCTGGTTTCTGGCCGGCAGTCAGCACCAGGCCGTCTTGATGCCCCACCGCTACGAGCGGGTGCCGGGGCAGGCGGGGCAACGGCTGCTGGTGGATGGCCCGCTGCGCGATGGCTTCATCGGCCGGTTCACCCAGCCCCAGGCCGGCGTCGGTCGCGGGCGCTTCTGGGATGGCCAGGAGGTGGTGTTCGATCGCACCGCCAACCCCCATGCCGGCCTGTTCTGCCTCAGCCGCCCCCAGCTGGAGCGCCTGCGGCGCGAAACCCTGCCCCGGGACGGCTTCGTGGGCCCGCTGGAGACCGCCGCCACCCTCACCGCGCTGCGCTACTTCCCGGTGCTCAAGCCGGCCCTGGAGCAGCGCCAGTTCCTGTGGGTGGAACACGGGCACCCCTCCTTTCAGATCTATGCCAGGCGCTTGCCCCGAGCCTGCGCCAGCGCACCCCCGGATCAGGCCCAGGGGCCTGTCCCGCCTCCATCAGTCCCCGAACGCTCCACAGACGCCTGCTGACAGGCCTCGGCGCAGGCGAATGGGGGATGGAGCAGTCCAGCTTCTGCCGCCTTCCAGCGGGATCGGGATGACCCGCAGGCTGCAGCCCGATCGCCCTCACTCCTCCGACAGGGCCACCAGCTCCCGGAGCTGGCCCACCTCCAGGCCGCCGAGCCACTCCTCGCCCGAGCCCACGATCTCGGAGGCCAGCTTCGACTTCTCCTGGATCATCCGGTCGATCCGCTCCTCCACCGAGCCGCTGGTGATGAACTTGTGCACCATCACCCGGTTCTGCTGGCCGATGCGGTAGGCGCGGTCGGTGGCCTGGTTCTCCACCGCCGGATTCCACCAGCGGTCGATGTGGAACACGTGGCTGGCGCGGGTGAGGTTGAGGCCCACGCCGCCCGCCTTGAGCGAGAGCAGGAACAGCTGCGGGCCGCGCGGGTCCTCCTGGAAGCGATCCACCATCGCCTGGCGCTCCACCTTGCTGGTGTTGCCATAGAGGAACGGCACCTCCTGGCGCCAGCGGCGCTCCAGGTGTGCCTTGAGCAGGTGGCCCCACTCGGCGAACTGGGTGAACAGCAGGGCCCGGTCGCCCGCCTCGATCACCTCCTCGAGGATCTCCTCCAGCCGCTGCACCTTGGCGCTGCGGGCGGCGAACTCGCGGAAGAAGGCGCCATCGCCGGGATCGGGCTCCTGCTTCAGGGCCAGGGCCGGGTGGTTGCAGATCTGCTTGAGCTTGGTGAGCAGCGCCAGCACCTGGCCGTGCTTCTGGCCCAGGGGCGCCCGGGCGATGGCGTCGAGGCTCTGCTCCACCGTGGTGTTGTAGAGCTTCTTCTGCTCCGGGGCCAGGCCCACCCACTCGCGCAGTTCCACCTTCTCCGGCAGGTCGGAGATGATCGACTTGTCGGTCTTCAGGCGCCGCAGGATGAACGGGCCCACGCGGCTCTTCAGATCCCGCAGCGATGACATGTCGCCGTAGCGCTCGATCGGCAGGCGGTAGCGCTGGCGGAAGAAGGGCTCGTCGCCCAGCACCTTCGGGTTGAGGAAGTCCATCAGCGCCCACAGCTCGCTGACGCGGTTCTCCACCGGCGTGCCGGTGAGGGCGATGCGGAAGCGGCTGCCGCGGCTGCCCTTGCCGGGGCGGGCCAGGTCGCGCGCCGCCATCGACTGCTTGGCGGTGTGGTTCTTGATCGCCTGGGCCTCGTCGATCACCACCCCCTGCCAGTCGATCGCCTCCAGCAGCTCGCTGTCGCGCTGCAGCAGGCCGTAGGTGGTGAGCACCAGATCCATCCCCTTGAGCGCCTTCTTCAGGGCCGCCTCCGTGGCCGGCCGGCGCGGGCCGTAGTGCTCATGCACCACCAGCTCCGGCGTGAACGCCGTTGCCTCCCGCTTCCAGTTGGTGAGCACCGAGGTGGGCGCCACCAGCAGCACCGGCCGCTTCAGCTCCCCCTCGGCCTTGAGGTGCTGCAGGAAGGCCAGCAGCTGGATCGTCTTGCCCAGACCCATGTCGTCCGCCAGGCAGGCGCCCTGGTCGAAGCGGTGCAGGAAGGCCAGCCAGCCCAGGCCCCGCTCCTGGTAAGGCCGCAGCTGGCCCGCGAAGCCGGGTGGCGCCGGCAGCGGATCGGGGGCCTTCTGCTGGTGGTACTGCTCCAGCACCGCCTGCAGCCGCGGGCCGGGCGTGAAGGCATGCACCGGCAGGCGCATCAGCGTCTCGCCCTCGTTGCCGGTGAGGCGCAGGGCGTCGTCGAGGCTCAGGCCCGGGTCGGCGGCGGCGAACCGCTGGGCGTTCCTGAGGTCGAGCGGGCGCAGTTCGATCCACACGCCCTTGTGCTGCACCAGCGCGCTGCGCTTGGCCTCGAGCCGCTCCAGGTCGCGCAGGCTGAGGGTGACGCCGCCGATCATGAACTCCCAGCGCGACTCCAGGCTCTCGCCCAGGGTGAAGCCGCGGGACTGGTCGGGCAGCTCGGCCGTGATCGCCAGGCCCAGCCGCGAGGCCAGGCCGCCCGAGAGGCTGGCGGGCAGCACCACCCCCACGCCCACATCGCGCAGCCTGGCGGCGTCGTTGCGCACCAGCACGAAGGCCTCGTTGGGGGTGAGCTCCATCGCCTCCGGCGTGGCCGCATCGAGGCCCCGCTCGATCGGCGTCGAGACGGTGAGGGCCCGGCCCAGGCCCTCCAGCAGCAGCTCCCCGGGCTGCTCCACGCTGATCTCCCCCAGGGCCACGCTGCCGTCGCCGGCGGCCCACACCGCCGCCGCCGGCAGCCGCAGGCTCGGGTCGGCCTCGGCCTGCAGCCCGAAGCGCAGCTGCCACAGCTCCTCCCCCTCCGGCGGCGTGAACAGCTCCAGGCAGGCCCGGGCCGGAGCCACCTTGCCGGCCACGCCCTCGCGCCAGTGGTGGCTGGCGATCGCCAGCCGCTCCCTGTCCTCCTCGTCCAGCTTCAGCTGGCCGCCGGGGCTGGCCAGCCCCTGCTCCCAGGCCGCCAGCAGCGGATCGAGGCCCTCGCCGCCGGGGCGGAAGGCCTCCCGCAGCTGGCCGTCCACCAGCTTCTCCACCAGGCCCGCCACGAACAGGCGGTTGGAGCGGGGCCGGCCGCAGGCCAGCTGCGGGCCCGTGCTGGCGGCGGCCACCACCTGGGGCATGCGCGCCGCCAGCTCCTCCAGGCGGCGCCGGTCGTCCTCGCGGTTGAGCAGCGGCAGCCAGCGGGCCTGACCCTCACCGGCATCGGGCAGCCAGCGGCCCCGGGCGATCAGGCTCAGGCACCAGCGCTGCAGGTGGGCCCACCAGCGCAGATCCTCCGACAGGCCCGCCTCGGCGAAGCCCGAGAGCGGCAGCAGGGTGAGCCAGGCGCTGGCGGGGCCGGGCCTGAGCAGCCAGCCCTCCACCTGCCAGGGCCACCAGCTGATCTCCTTCGGCAGGGGCTCGCCCGCCTGCAGCGGCAGGCCGCTCCAGGGGGCCTGGGCGCTGCTCTTTCTGCCCTTGGCGACCTGCTGGCGGCTGGGCAGGGTGAGGGTGGCGGTGGCCTGCCGCAGCGCCTCCGACCAGACCTGGTGGTCGTCCAGCCAGGTGGCCAGATCGTCCAGATCGAGGCTGAGGGGGTGGAGCGGCGCCTCGCCCTGCGGCGTCACCGGCTCGGCCACCCGCCAGGTGTCCGCCCAGATCAGCAGGCCCGCCGCCGGCGCCTTGCCCGGGGCAAAACTCCCCGCCGGCACGGCGGGCAGCCAGGTGGCATGCAGCAGGCTCATCGGGTCGGGATACGGCCGTGGGGGGTGCCGCCGGAGCGGGCCATGGCCGCGGGGTCATGGCCGCAGGGCGGGCAGGGCGCGTTGCGTGCCGTACAGCAGGAGGGCGGCGCCGATCAGCGGCAGCCAGGCACGAAGCAGGCCCATCATCACAGCTGGCCCGACCGCCACCAGCGCCGCCACCGGCGGCTGGTCCGCCGGCCAGCTGGCCACCGGCGGCAGACCCAGGCTGTGGATGCCGCACACCGCCCCCACCAGGCCGGCCTGCAGGTGCGAGTCGTCGGGATCCACGCGCTGCAGATGGAAGGCCAGCAGCCCGTAGAAGACGCCGCAGCCGCCGGCCCGCAGGCCCGCCTCCAGCCCCAGGGGCAGGCCCAGGGCCAGGGCCGCCAGGCCGGCCGCCAGCGCCCAGGCGATCGAGCGCAGGCGCAGCTGGGCGCGGCTGGGCTGGGGGGCGGCGGGGGTCTCGCTCAAGGGCTGGTGGGGCCGGGCGCGGGCGCTGGCACGACCGGTGCTGGGCGATCATGCCCTGTTCAGGGTTGTTCCGCCGCTTCGGGCCATGGCTGCTGCCTCCACTGCCACCTCCGCCGCCCGCCGGGCCGGCCGTCCCCGCAGCGGCGCCGAGATCCGTGCCGCCTTCCTCGACTTTTACGAGCAGCGCGGCCACAAGCCCATCGCCAGCGCCTCGCTGATCCCGGACGACCCGACGGTGCTGCTCACCATCGCCGGCATGCTGCCCTTCAAGCCGGTGTTCCTGGGGCAGCAGCAGCGGCCGGCGCCGCGGGCCACCAGCGCCCAGAAGTGCATCCGCACCAACGACATCGAGAACGTGGGCCGCACCGCCCGGCATCACACGTTTTTCGAGATGCTCGGCAACTTCTCCTTCGGCGACTACTTCAAGGAGCAGGCGATCGCCTGGGCCTGGGAACTGAGCACCGAGGTGTTCGGCCTCAGCCCGGAGAACCTGGTGGTGAGCGTCTTCCGCGAGGACGAGGAGGCCGAGGCGATCTGGCGCGACGGGGTGGGGGTGAACCCCAGGCGCATCATCCGCATGGATGAGGCCGACAACTTCTGGGCCTCGGGTCCCACCGGCCCCTGTGGCCCCTGCTCCGAGATCTACTACGACTTCAAGCCCGAGCTCGGCGACGAGGCCATCGATCTGGAGGACGACAGCCGCTTCATCGAGTTCTACAACCTGGTGTTCATGCAGTACAACCGCGACGCGGAGGGCACCCTCACGCCGCTGGCCAACCGCAACATCGACACCGGCCTGGGCCTCGAGCGCATGGCCCAGATCCTGCAGGGCGTTCCCAACAACTACGAGACGGATCTGATCTATCCGCTGATCGAGGCGGCGGCGGGCCTGGCCGCTGTCGACTACCACGGCCTCGATGCCAGGGGCCAGACCAGCCTCAAGGTGATCGGCGACCACGCGCGGGCCATCACCCAGCTGATCGGCGACGGCGTGACCGCCAGCAACCTGGGCCGCGGCTACATCCTGCGCCGGCTGCTGCGCCGCGTGGTGCGCCACGGCCGCCTGCTGGGCATCACCAGGCCGTTCCTCACGGCGATGGGGGAGGCCTCGATCGCCCTGATGGCCGGCGCCTATCCGCAGCTGCAGGAGCGCCGGGAGGTGATCCTGGCGGAGCTGGCCCGCGAGGAGGCCCGCTTCCTGGAAACCCTGGAGCGCGGCGAGAAGCTGCTGGCCGAGGTGCTGGCCGCCAGGCCTGCCCGGATCAGCGGCGAGCAGGCCTTCGAGCTCTACGACACCTACGGCTTCCCCCTGGAGCTCACCGAGGAGATCGCCGAGGAGCACGGCCTCACGGTGGATCTGGCGGGCTTCGAGGCGGCGATGCAGGCCCAGCGGCAGCGGGCCAAGGCCGCGGCGGTGAGCCTGGATCTCACCCTCCAGGGGGCCATCGAGCAGATGGCGGCTGAGCTGGACGCCACGGCCTTCAAGGGCTACGAGGCCCTGGAGCACCCCAGCTGCGTGCTGGCCCTGGTGGTGAACGGCGAGCCGGCCGAGCGGGCCGCCGCCGGCGACGCGGTGCAGCTGGTGCTTGATTCCACCCCCTTCTACGGCGAGGGCGGCGGCCAGGTGGGCGACCGCGGCGTGCTCTCCGGCGGGGGACCGGATGGCAGCGGCCTGATCGTGGCGATCGAGGCCGTCAGCCGCAACCGCAGCGTCTTCGTGCACAGTGGCCGGGTGGAGCGGGGCAGCCTGGCCATCGGCGATCTGGTGACGGCCCAGGTGGACCGGGCCTGCCGCCGCCGCGCCCAGGCGAACCACACCGCCACCCACCTGCTGCAGGCGGCCCTCAAGCAGGTGGTGGATCCCGGCATCGGCCAGGCCGGCTCCCTGGTGGATTTCGATCGTCTCCGCTTCGACTTCCACTGTCCCCGTGCCGTGACCCCGGCCGAGCTGGAGCAGATCGAGGCGCTGATCAACGGCTGGATCGCCGATGCCCACACCCTCGAGGTGCGGGAGATGGCGATCGAGAAGGCCAAGGCCGCCGGCGCCGTGGCGATGTTCGGCGAGACGTACGCCGACGTGGTGCGGGTGGTGGATGTGCCCGGCGTGTCGATGGAGCTCTGCGGCGGCACCCACGTGGCCAACACCGCCGAGATCGGCCTGTTCAAGATCGTGGCCGAGAGCGGTGTGGCCGCCGGCATCCGCCGCATCGAGGCGGTGGCCGGCCCGGCGGTGCTGGCCTATCTCAACGAGCGCGACGCCGTGGTGAAGCAGCTCTCGGAACGCTTCAAGGCCCAGCCCCACGAGATCGTGGCGCGGGTGGCCCAGCTGGCCGACGAGCTCAAGGCCACCGGCAAGGCCCTGGCGGCGGCCCGCGGGGAGCTGGCCCTGGCCAAGGCCGCGGCGCTGGCGGCCCAGGCACTGCCGCTGGGGGCCACGCCGGCGGGGGAGCCCTTCCAGCTGCTGGTGGCCCGCCTCGATGGCGTCGAGGGGGCGGGGCTGCAGAGCGCGGCCCAGGGCCTGGCCGACCAGCTCGGCGATGGCGCCGCCGTGGTGCTGGGCGGCCTGCCCGACCCGGCGCAGCTGGGCAAGGTGATCCTGGTGGCGGCCTTCGGCAAGGCGGTGATCGGCGCCGGCCTGCAGGCGGGCCAGTTCATCGGCGGGGTGGCCAGGGCCTGCGGCGGCGGCGGCGGCGGCCGCCCGAACCTGGCCCAGGCCGGCGGCCGCGATGGCGCGGCCCTGGATGGCGCGCTGGAGCAGGCCCGCACCGAGCTGCGGGGGGCGCTGGCGGGCTGAGCGCTGGGGCACGGCCCGTGCCCTGGAGCCCGCCTTGGTGCTGCACGCTGGATCTGAATAGGGTGCGGGCTGGACCCGTGCTCCCTCTGCCATGGCCTCGATCCGCCGCTGGGCCGCCGCCGTCCTGCTGCTGCTGGCCAGCGCCGGTCCGGCCCTGGCCAGCCCCGCCGGCACGCTGCTCAAGGGGCTGAAGCTGCCGGGCTCCCTGTCCGCGCTGTTCGCCGCCAACGCCCTCGGCCAGACGAGCCTCAACGGCCAGCTGGGCGGCAGCCCCGAGGCGCTGCTGGCCCAGGTCCGCACCGGCCTCGCGGCCCAGGGCTACCGGGAGCGCCCGGTGAACACCGTGGTGGGGGCCTGGGGCTTCAACCTGGTGCTGGATCCGCCGGCGGGCACCACGGTGGACGGCAAGGCCGCGGCTCTGGTGCTCCAGTCCACCGCCCTGGGGCCCGGCAAGCTCAACCTCAACGTGCGTTTCGAGGGGCTGTAGGCCGTCCTCAAGGCGCTGAGGGCTCCTGGGCTGGTCTGAAGGGCCTCCCCATGGCCAAGCTGGGGGCTGTGATCGCTGTCCTGGGGCCCATGCACTGGAGAACTGCCTTGCCTGCGGCCACGGCTGTGCCAGGGGCCACGGCTGTGCCTACGGCTGCGGCTGTGCCAGGGGCCGCGGCTTTCCTCGGCGCTCCTGCGTTGCCGGCCGCACTCGCCCTGTCAGCCGCGGCGGTTCTGGCCCTGGGAGCTCCCCTGTCCGCCCGCGCCCAGGGTCAGATTCAGCTGGTCTGCGACGGCACCCTGGTGGAGGCCCGCGGCAACGCCGAACTGAAGCGCAGCACCGACCGCCTGCGGGTGTCCCTGAGCCTGGAGGCCGAGGCCCCCACGGCCGATGGCGCCCTGGCGGAGCTGCAGCGGCGCCTGGCGGTCGTGCGCAGCGGTCTGCAGGGCCTGCAGGTGCAGGAGCTGCAGGTCACCTCCCCCAGCACCTGGCAGCGGCCGGCCGAGCGCCAGCGCCCCGCCGCCGTGCAGGCCAGCCTGCAGGTGAGCGGCGAGCTGGCACCGGCCCGCCTGCAGGCGCTGATCCGCCAGGTGGGGGCCCTGCCGGGGGTGCGGCTGGCCCCCGTGGCCACCCAGGCCGACCAGGCGGGCGACCGGGCCGCCCAGCGCCAGCTGCTGCGCGCCGCCTACCAGGATGCCCTCGGCCAGGCCCGCGAGATCGCGGCGGCCATCGGCCTGGCCCAGCTGCGGCCCCTGGAGGTGCAGCTCGACGGCGGCTTCCGGCCGATGCCGATGCTGGCCAAGGCCGCCGATGCCGCGCCGCCCCCCTTCGATCCGGCCGAGCTGCCCACCCCCACCGACCGGCTGGGCCTCACGGCCCGCTTCTGCGCCCGCTGAGGCTGGGCTCTGGCCCGCCGGCTAGCCCAGCGTCAGCGACTGGAACAGCTGCTGCATGCGCTTCAGCAGCACGTTCTCCTGGTCGCTCACCAGCTCGCGGGCCAGGCCCTCCAGCTCGCCGCGGCGCTGGGCCACCAGGTGGGCCAGCTTGCCCATCAGCACGGGGTTCTGCTCCAGCAGCGGCTGCAGGTGGGGGCGATCCACCTCCAGCAGCACGCACTCGCCCTGGCTGCGCACCGTGGCGCTGCGGGGGCTGTCGGTGAGCATCGACATCTCGCCGAACACGTCCCCCTCATGCAGGTCGGCGACGTGGATCGGGGTCTGCCCCAGCTTGAGCACCTCCACGACCCCGCTCACCACCTGGTAGAGCGGCCCGCCGGGATCGCCCTCGGCCACGATCGTCTCGCCCCGGGCGAAGCGCACGCAGCGGGTGCTGTGGGCCAGCTGCGCCAGCTCCTCCTCGGCCAGGCTGGCGAACAGGGGATTGCGGCGCAGCAACTCCAGCCGGGCCGGCCCGTCGTGCTGGCCGGGATGGTGCCGGTCGCGGCCCCGGGGCCGCGGCATCTGCTCGCGGACCGGGAAGGGCACCCGCATCCCCTCGCGCTCCAGCGCGTACCAGATCTGCTCCAGCAGGGCGCTGCGCAGCTCCAGCAGGGCCGTCAGGTTGCCCGGTTTCTGGAACACCAGCAGCTCGTAGGTGATGGCGTACTCGGCGTACTCCTTGACCCGCACCACCGGCGCCGGATCCGCCAGCACGGCGGGGTTCTGGCGGATGGTGCGCAGCAGCAGGCTGCGGGCCTGGCTGGTGGGGGTGTCGTAGTCGAGGCCCACGCTGAAGCGGTTGCCCATCACTCCGAAGCGGCCGTAGTTGCGCAGCACCACGGTGGTGATCAGCGAGTTCGGCACGATCACCATCGCCCCGGTGATGTCCCGCAGGTAGGTGTCGCGCCAGTTGATCGACACCACCACCCCCTCGACGCCCTCCTGGATGAAGACGAAATCCCCCACCCGGAAGCTCTGGTCGAACTGGAGTTCCAGCCCGGAGAACAGATCCTTGAGCGGCTCCTGGGCCGCCAGGCCGAGCACGGCCGTGAGCACCGCGGAGGTGGTGACCAGGCCCACCAGGTCGAAGCGGGCCACCTGCTTGACCACCACCACCGTGGCGAAGGCGCCGCCGAGCAGCATCAGCAGCTGCACCAGGATGCGGGGCGGGGCCTGCCACAGCCGCAGGCTGGCCGGCGTCTCCACCCCGAGCCAGATCGCCAGCCGGATCGCCGCGTAACTCAGCAGCAGTTCATCGAGCAGGGCCGCCCAGCGCGCGTAGTCGTTCGGCAGGTCGTGGATCGGCACGCTCTGGGCCGCGGCCCAGGCCAGCACGGCCAGCAGCGGAAACCGCAGCGGCAGGGCCGGCAGCTGCAGGCGCCGGCAGAGGCCCCGCAGCAGCAGCAGCAGGGCCACCAGCGCCACGGCGAGCAGCCACACCCCGAGCAGACGCATGCATGGGCCCGCGCACGGCGCAAGGATAGGGGCGGCTGCGGTGCCGTCAGGCCATGCTGGGCTCGACGTCCCGATGCGCCATGCTGCTGGCCGGACCCCTGGATCCCTCCGGATTCGAACTGCTGCTCGCCCTCGCCATGGGCCATTTCCTCGGCGACTTCGGGCTGCAGAGCGATCGCATGGCCCAGGAGAAGTGCCGCGGCAAGGACCGGACGCTCCCCTGGCAGTGGTGGCTCACGGCCCATGCCGGTATCCATGGGTTTCTGGTGCTGGCCATCACCGGGTCCGCCTGGCTGGGGCTGGCGGAATGGCTCGCCCATGCCCTGATCGACATCGGCAAGTGCCGCCATGCCTACGGCCTCGGCGTCGACCAGCTGCTGCACCTGGCCTGCAAGGCCCTGTGGGTGCTGCTGCTGGTTCAGCTCTGCCGGTAGCGGATCTGCCGATCCTCAGGTCTGCAGGTAGGTGGTCTGGCGCAGGCTGGTTTCCAGGTGGTCCATCAGCCGGCGGGCATCGCTGATCTTCAGGTCACCCCGCTGGATGGCCACCTCGCTCGCCACCCGCAGCCGTTCCAGCAGCAGCTCGGGGTTGTGCTCCATGGTCTCCAGCACCTCGGCGTTGGTGTCCCCGCGCACCACGTGGTCCACCGCGTAGCCGCCGCCCGGGGCCAGGCGGATGTGCACGGCGTTGGTGCTGCCGAACAGGTTGTGCAGGTTGCCCATCACCTCCTGGTAGGCGCCGCCCAGGAACATCCCGACCCAGTAGGGCTCCCCCTCGCGCAGGGCGTGCAGCTCCAGCAGCGGCTTGGCCTGACCGTCGCCGATGAAGCGGGCCAGCTTGCCGTCGGAGTCGCAGGTGAGGTCGGCGAAGTGGCCGAGGCGGGTGGGCTCCTCATCCAGGCGGTGGATCGGCAGCAGGGGGAACAGCTGGTCGATCGCCCAGGTGTCGGGGGCGGAGCGGAACACCGAGAGGTTGGCGTAGTAGGTGCTGGCCAGGGCAGCCTTCAGGGCCCGCAGCTCATCAGGGATGGGGCCGGCGGGCAGCCGCTCGGCGATGGCGGCGGCGCAGGCCCAGGTGAGCTGCTCGGCCATGGCCCGCTCCGGCAGGCCCAGGTAGCCGAGGCGAAAGGCGGAGAGGGCGTCGTCCTTGAACTTGAGGGCGTCGTTCCAGGCCTCCTGCAGCCGGTCCACCAGCCGCTCACCGGCCGGCTGGGCCGGTGGATCGCCGCGCTCGCCGCCGTTGGCCTGGCCCTCGCCGCCCCTGAGCGCCGCGATGCCGGCCAACGTCTCGCGCAGGTTGCGCACCATCAGCGGCTCGCCCGCCGCAGGCTCTGGAATCGCCCCCGGCACCGACCCCGTGCCCAGCACGTCGAACACCAGCACCGAGAAGTGGCTGGCGATGGCACGGCCGCTCTCGCTCACCAGCGTCGGCACGGGCACGCCGTGGGGCTCGCAGCACTCGCGCACCGTCGCCACCACGTCGTTGGCGTAGTTCTGCAGCGAGTAGTTGGTGGAGGCGGCGCTGGCGGTGCGGCTGCCGTCGTAGTCGATGCCGAGGCCACCGCCCACGTCCAGATAGCCCATGGGGGCTCCGAGCTTGGTGAGCTCCACGTAGATCTGCCCCGCCTCCTGCAGGGCGTCCTTGAGCACGGCGATGTCATTGATCTGGCTGCCCACGTGGAAGTGCAGCAGGCGCAGCTCCCCCAGCAGCCCGGCCTGGCGCAGGGCCTCCACGCTGGCGAGCACGTCCGGGATCGCCAGGCCGAACTTGGCCCGATCCCCCACCGAGCTGCCCCAGCGGCCGGTGCTGCGGGCCGAGAGCTTGGCGCGGATGCCGATCAGGGGGGCGGCCCCCAGCTCGCGGCTGGCGCGGATGATCCGCCCGATCTCGTCGGCCTGCTCGATCACCACCACCGGCTGGCGGCCGAGGCGGCGGGCCAGGATCGCCGTCTCGATGTAGCGCTGGTCCTTGTAGCCGTTGCAGATCAACAGCGCCTCGGGGTCGTCGATCAGCGACAGGGCGATCAGCAGCTCGGCCTTGCTGCCGGCCTCCAGGCCGAAGTGCCAGCGCCGGCCGCTCTCCACCAGCTGCTCCACCACGTGGCGCTGCTGGTGGCACTTCACCGGGAACACGCCCTGGTAGCGGCCGGGGTAGCCGTAGTGGGCGATGGCGCGCTCGAAGGCGGCGTTGAGGCGCTCAAGTCGGTCCTCAAGGATGTCGTCGAAGCGGATCAGCAGCGGCAGGCCCAGGTTGCGCCCCTGCAGGCCCTGCACCAGCTCCACCAGATCGAGGCTGCCGCCGCGGTCGCCGCGGGGCTGCACGACCACGTGGCCGCGGCTGTTCACCGAAAAGTAGGGATCCCCCCAGCGCTCGAGGCCGTAGAGGGCGGCGCTGTCGGCCGGGGTCCAGGCGGCGCCGGTGGCGGGTTGGGCGAGCACCATCAGGCCGGCGGGCGGATGCCGCGAAATCTAGGCAGCGGTGCTGGGGCGATCGCCGCGGCGGCTGCGCCTGCCGCGGCAGCACCGGCGGCCGTCGCGGCCGTGCTTGCCAAGCGGCAGGGCGGGCGCGGACGATGGCCCGGATCCGACGCAGGACTCCCATGGCCGCCGAACGCACCTTCATCGCCATCAAGCCCGATGGCGTGCAGCGCGGTCTGGTGGGCGAGATTCTCGGCCGCTTCGAGCGCAAGGGCTTCAAGCTGGTGGGCCTCAAGCAGCTCACCCCCAGCCGCGAGCTGGCCGAGAGCCACTACGGCGTGCACCGCGAGCGCCCCTTCTTCGCCGGCCTGGTGGCGTTCATCACCAGCGGCCCCGTGGTGGCGATGGTGTGGGAGGGCGACGGCGTGATCGCCAGCGCCCGCAAGCTGATCGGCGCCACCAAGCCCCTGGAGGCCGAGCCCGGCACCATCCGCGGCGACTTGGCGGTGAACATCGGCCGCAACGTGATCCACGGCTCCGACGCCCCCGAGACCGCCGCCTTCGAGATCGGCCTCTGGTTCCAGCCCTCCGAGCTGAGCGACTGGACCCCCGCCGACCAGAGCTGGCGCGTCGAGGCCTGAGTCGTCAGGCTGGGGGCCGTCGCAGCCCCCCAGCCATGGCACCGCCCCGGCCATCCCCCAGCGCCTGGCCGGCGCGGCGCCCCCCCGCCGGGCTGGCCTGGCTCGGCTTGGCGGCCTCGCTGGGGCTGGCCGGCGGCCTGGCCGCCACGGCGTCCCCCGGTGTGCCCAGGGTGGTGGACGTTCCCTCGCGGCCGGCGTTCGTCCAGCTGCCCCGCCGCCGTGAGGTCTCGGCGCGGGCGGGCCAGCTGCTCGCCCCCGCTGCCCTGCTGCGCACCCAGCGGCCCGGACGCCTGCAGGTGCAGCTGGCCAACGGCCGCAGCTTCCGCCTCGGCGGCGACGCCGTGCTGCGTCTGGGGACCAGCGGCATGGATCTGCTCAGGGGGCAGATCATTGCCTGGGTGAACCCCGGGCAGCCGGGCGGCGCGCCCCTGACGATCCGGACCCGGGTGGCCACGGCCTCGATCGTGGGCACCACGGTGTTCATCGAGGACACCCCGCAGGGGGTGACGTTCTTCAGCTGGGAGGGCCGGGTGCGGGTGACCACCCCCTCCGGCCGGCGCTATGACCTCGACAGCGGCCAGCAGGTGGCCTTCGAGCGGGGGGCCTGGGGGCCGCCCCGGCGCCTCACCCCCCGGGAGGCCGGCCTGCGCCGCCGCCGCAGCATCCTGCTCAACGGCTTTGCGGCGCCGATGGACACCCTAGCGGCGATCGAGAGGGCACTGGGCCTCACCGCCGCCCCGGCCCTGCCCACTGCCCCCTCCCGAGAGCCCGCCCGGTGAGACGCCCGCCGGTCTGGGGCCTGGCCCTGGCGCTGCCCCTGCTGGCGACTCCCTGGCTGGGGGCCGCCGATGCCCAGCTGCGGGCCCTGTTCTTCCAGCTGCGGGGTCCCCGGGCCGCCGGCCCGGCGGACCCTGTGCTGCTGGCTGTGGACGCCGACTCCCTCGCCCTGGACCAGCTGCTCAGCCCCGAGGAGCGCCGCGCCTCGTCGCTGTGGCGGCGCATGGGCGCCTGGCCCTGGCCCCGGCAGCTGCAGGCCGATCTGGCGGCCACCGTCCTGGAGCAGGGCGCGGCGCAGGTGGTGTTCGCGATCGTGTTCCCCCAGCCCAGCCGCCTGGGCCCCGGCGACGACCGGGCCTTTGAACGGCGCCTTGCCCCCTGGCGCCAGCGGGTGGTGCTGGCCGCCACCACCACCCAGGCCCGCCAGGACGGCCTGAGCCAGGCGCAGCTGCAGACCTCGATCTATGGCCTGCCGCGGCAGGGGCTGACGGCCCTGCTGCAGAGCCCCCAGGGCCTCACGGAGGCCATCCCGGGCCAGCGGTGGCTCGCCCACCACCTGGAGGGCTTTCCCCCACCCCACCCCCAGCCCCTGGCCCTGGCCGCCGTGGATCGCCGGGCGGGGCCCGATCCCCTCGGCATCGACTATCCCGGCCCCGCCGGCAGCCTGCCCCAGGTGCCGGCCTGGCAGGTGCAGCAGCAGCCCGCGGGCTTCTGGCGGGGGCGCACCGTGCTGATCGGCGCGACGGCGCCGGAGCTGGGGGACCAGCTGGAGACGCCCTTTGGCCCCCAGAGCGGCGCCCAGGTGCAGGCGGCGGCGCTGGCCACGGTGCTCCAGGGCCGGGGGTTCCAGGGGCTGCCCCTGCCGTTGCTGCTCCTGCTCCAGCTGGCCTGGCTGGCCCTGGCGGGCCGGTGCCTGCGGCGCAGCGCCACGGCCGGCCGCAGCGCCGGCTGGGCCCTCGGCCTGGCGGCCGCGGCCCTGGTGGCCGGCGGCCTGGCCTGGCGGCTGGCCCACCGCTGGTGGCCGGTGACGGCCCTGGCCACGGCCCCGCTGCTGGGGGGCGGCGGCCGCGCCCTGGGCCAGTGGCGCCGCGAGAGCCGGGAGCGGGCCTACCTGCACCAGGTGCTGGCCCGCCGCGTCTCCCCGGCGCTGCTGCGCGACATCCTCGACGACCCCGGCCCCCTCGGCACCCAGCTCGGCGGCAGCCGCGCCCGCTGCGTGGTGCTGTTCACCGACCTGGTGGGCTTCACGCCCCTGGGCGCCCAGCTGGAGCCGGCGGCGCTGTTCGCCCTGCTCAACCGCTATTTCGAGGCCATCGCCGCGGCGGTGATCGAGGAGCAGGGCCTGCTCGACAAGTTCATCGGCGACGCCCTGATGGCGGAGTTCGGCGTGCCCCGCAGCCGCGGCGATGCCCAGGAGGCCCTGGCGGCGGTGCGGGCTGCCCTGGCGATGCAGGAGCGGCTGGCGGGGCTCAACCGGGAGCTGCTGGCCCAGGGCCTGCCCACCCTGCGCCAGGGCATCGGCCTGCACGTGGGGGAGGTGATCGCCGGCAATCTGGGGTCCCCCCAGCGGCTGGAGTTCACGGTGATCGGCGCGGCCGTGAATGTGGCCAGCCGCCTGGAGGGGCTGACCCGCCGCTTCCCGGAGCACCCGATCCTGATCAGCGGCGAGCTGCTGGCCCTGCTGCCGCCGGGCGTGGCGGTGGAGGCCCTGGGACGCCACCCCCTCAAGGGCTGGCCCGAGCCCCTGGAGGTGTACGGCCTGCGGGGGCTCGGGCCCGGAGCCGGAGCTGGCGGTGCGGCCGTGGCGCCAGCCTGAGAATGGGTTGAGAATGGCGGCCGTTGCCCCGCGGGCACCCCCCATGCCGCCAGCTGCCCCACCGCGACCCGCCGGCCCGCCGCGGCCCCGGCGCCGCTTAGGGCCGTCCGCCCGCCGGCCGGACCCCCGCAGGGCCCTGGCCCTGGTGCTCCTGGCCGGCCTGCAGGCTCCCGGTGCGGCCTGGGCCGCCGAGAGCGCCACCGTGCGCGAGATCCTCGATGGCAACGAGCTCTACATCGATGCCCGCCAGGCCAGGGTGAACGACCGGGCCGCGGCGCCCCAGGAGGTCAACACCCGCAACAGCCGCGCCCAGCTGGGGTTCGCCTCCGGCGCCGCCGGCCGCCTCAACCGCTTCTCGGAGCTGCGGCTCGGCACGGGCTGCTTCCTGCTGGCCAAGGGCCAGGTGCTGGTGTCCGGCAAGCAGAGCGGCTGCACCCGCTCCTCCCGGCTCAGCGTGCGGGGCACCAACTACGTGCTCAGCGTCGATGAGCAGGGGGTCTCGGAGCTGTCGGTGCTGGAGGGCTCGGTGGAGGTGGAGCCCCTCAGGGACGGCGAGTCCACGGGCCAGCCGGTGACCACCGTGAACGCCGGGGAGCGGCTGCGCCTCTCGCCGGTGGGCGTCGTGCTCACCCTGCTCAAGCTCAGCAGCAGCGACTACGCCTCTATCCTCGGCGGGCCCCTGTTCGAGGGGTTCCGGGCCCCCCTGCCGGCCTTCGGGTCGCTGGAGAGCTACATCCGCTCCTACGTGCCGGGCGTGCCGCTGCCCTCGCTGCCGGCCGCGCCCCTGCCCTCCTTCGGCTTCCCCCGCTTCTTCTGAGGTCCCCCTGCCCCACCAGTCCTCGGCCTCCGGCCCCCGCCGGCGCTGAGGTCCGCTGCGGCTGACCCGCCATGGCCCCCGTCCCCCCCCGCCGCCTGATCCCCCGCCACCTGGCCCTGCCGCTGCTCTCGGGGCTGGTGGTGCTGGCCGTGGCGGGCCTGACCGCCCGTCCCCCGGCGGAGCTGCGGGGCTGGGAGCGCGGCCTCGAGGGCCTGCTGGTGCGGCTGCGGGGCGTGCGGCGCCCCCCGGAGCGGCTGGTGGTGGTGGCCATCGACGACTCCAGCCTGCAGCAGGGCGCCTGGTTCCTCGACCAGCCCGGGGGCCGGGGGGCCGTGCCCGGCTGGGCCGAGGGCATCAGCACCCTGCCCTGGCCGCGGGCCCGCTACGGCGACCTGCTGGATCGCCTGTTCCAGGCCGGGGCCAGGGCCGTGGCCCTGAACGTGGTGTTCGAGGGCCCCAGCGGCCGGGGAGCCGCCGACGACGCGGCCCTGGCGGCGGCCCTGCGGCGCCACCGCGGCCGGGTGGCCCTGGCGGCCGAGATGCTCGAGACCCGCGACCAGGGCGGCGCCGGCCTGACCCTCGTGCAGCCCCCCGGCCCCCTGCTGCAGGCCGCCGGCCCCCACAGCCTGGGGCTCACCAACGCCATCCCCCCCAGCCAGGGGGAGCCGGCCCTGCATCCCGAGGTCTACAGCCGCGGGCTGCTGCCCGCCAGTGGGGCGGATCCCCAGCCCTCCCTCTCCTCCACGCTGCTGCAGCGGGCGGGCCTGCGCAGCCGCCAGCCGGACGCGCAGCGGCAGCTCAACTTCTACGGCCCCGAGGGGCGCCTGGAGCGGCTGTCCGCCTGGGAGCTGCTCGATCCGGAGCGCTGGCGGCGCCACCCGCAACGGGCCCGGCTCCAGGGTGCCCTGGTGGTGGTCGGCCCCGTGGTGTCCCAGGGGGGTGCGGCCGGCACCCCCTCCCCCTACGGTCCCCTCTCGGGCCTGGAGCTGCTCGCCACCGCCAGCGCCAACTCCCTGGGGGGGGATGGCCTGGTGCCCTGGCCCGCCTCGCCCCTGGGCCGGGCCCTGCTGGCGGTGGCGCCGGTGCTGCTGGTGCTGCTGGCCGCCCGCGGCGGCCTCGGCCTGGGGCGGCGCCTGGCCCTGGTGGGCGCCATGGTGGCCCTGGTGGCGGCGGTGGCCTTCCTGGCCCTGGTGCAGGCCCAGGTGTGGCTGCCGCTGCTCACCCCGGTGGCCGGCCTGCTGCTGCTCGGCCTGCTCTACGGCGGCGACGCCTACCTGCGGGAGGAGGGCGAGCGGCGGCGGCTGCGGCGCACCTTCGAGCGCTACGTGGCCCCGGCGGTGGTGGCGGAGATCCTCTCGGACCCCGCGGCGGCCGAGGGGATCCTGCGGGGCCGGCTGCTGCCGGTGACGGTGCTGTTCACCGACCTCCAGGGCTTCACCCAGCTCACCCAGCAGCGCAGCGACAGCGGCGAGATCGAGCTGCACGTGCGCCAGCTCAACCGCTACCTCGGCGCGATGGTGGAGGTGGTGAGCGCCCACGGCGGCACCATCGACAAGTTCATCGGCGATGCGGTGATGGCGGTGTTCGGCTCCCCCATCGGCCGCGGCCGCCGCGAGGAGGCCGTCGCCGCCCTGCGCTGCGCCCAGGCCATGGGCGAGGCCCTGGCCGGCCTCAACCGGGAGTGGGCCGAGCAGGGCCTGAGCCCCTTCCACAACGGCATCGGCCTGGCCTCGGGGGAGGTGATCGTGGGCCAGATCGGCAGCCCCCGCCGCATGGAGTTCACCGTGATCGGCGACAAGGTGAACCTGGCCAGCCGACTGGAGGGCCTCACCCGCACGGCGGGGGTGTCGATTCTCTGCGACGCCACCACGGCGGAGCTCGCCCGCGGCAGCCTGGCGCTCCGTCCCATGGGCGAGCAGCGGGTGAAGGGCATGGGTGCGATCCCGGTCTTCACCCCGCTGGAGGCCCAGGCGCTGCCCGGGGCCGCCGAGGCCCCGGATGCCGCGCCCGCTCAGGCCGCCGGCCGCTGAGCCGGTGGCTGCGCCTGCGCCTCTGCCGTCAGCGGCTGGAAGCGGTCCCAGCGGAAGGCCTCGAGGATGTGCGCGCGCCGCTCGGGGCTGGGGCCCGCGTCGCCGCCGCCGATGGCGTCCCCCAGCAGCTCCGCTGTGATCGCCGCCAGCAGCACGCCGTTGCGGTGATGGCCGGTGGCCAGCCACAGCCCCGGCAGCGACGAGGCGCCCAGCAGCGGTCCCTCGTCGGGGGTGCAGGGCCGGTAGCCCCACCAGCGCTCCATCGGCGGCCAGCCACTGGCCGCCGGCAGCAGGGCGGCGATGCCGGCCTGCAACCGGCGCTGGCCGTCGGGGGTGAGCCCCTCGCGGAAGCCGGCCTCCGGCTCGCTGGTGGCCCCCACCACCAGCAGGCCGTCCTCGCGGGGCACCAGGTAGGTGCCCGTCGGGCCGAACACCACCCGCTCCAGGGCCTGGCGGGGCCCCTGCAGCGACAGCATCTGCCCCTTGACGGGGAACAGCGGGAGCTCGGGCAGCAGCTGGGCGCTCCAGGCGCCGCAGGCCAGCACCGCCGCGCGGCACTCCAGGTGCTGCCGTTCGCCCTCGGCCCCGCGCAGCTCCACGCCGCTGAGGGCCCCGGCGCCATCGCGCCGCAGGGCCAGCACCTCCGCCCCCTCCTGGAAGGCCACCCCCAGGCCCACGCAGGCCCGCTCTAGGGCCCGCATCAGCCGGCGGCGGTTGTCGATCTGACCGTCCTGGGCGAATAGCAGTCCCGCCCGCCAGGTCGCGCCGATGCCCGGGATCTCCCGCTCCAGACCGCGGCGGTCCAGGGCCTCGCCAAAGGCCGCGGTGGGATAGGCGTCGCGCTCGGCGGCGCTGGAGAAGGGCACCACGATGCCGCTGGGCCGCAGGCCGCAGCGCAGGCCGCTGTCGGCCTCGATGCGTGCCACCCAGGCCGGGACCTGTTCCAGGCTGCGCTGGCCCAGCTCCAGCAGCGGGCCGCTCAGCCCCTCGGCGTGGGGCGCCAGCATGCCCGCCGCCACAAAGCCCGCCGCCTCACTGCGGCGCCGGCTCAGCACGGTCACGGCCCGGCCGCGGCCCGCCAGGGCGTGGGCGATGGCCAGGCCCATCAGGCCGCCGCCCAGGATCAGCACGGGGGTGGAGGGATCAGCCGGCAGGGCCACGGAGGTGCTCGGGCATCGCTGTCTTCAGTGTTTCAGGGCGGCGTGACCGGCCGTGGGCGGTGCCCGCCAGCACCTGGCCCCGGCACCAGGCGGCGGGCTGCAGCGGCCCGCCGTGGCCGGTGCGGCCCTGGGGGGGTGTCCGCCGTCCCGGGAGCCCCTGCATAGGATCGGGCCACGCCCAGGAGCAGGAGAGCACCGATGGCAGGGGCCGCCACCACCACCAGCGCCAAGACCGTGAGTGCGACGACCGTCGATGGCGCCCCGGCGCCCGCCGCCTGGGAGGCGGTGATCGGGCTGGAGACCCACGTGCAGCTGGGCACCGCCAGCAAGATCTTCACCGGTGCCTCCACCGCATTCGGCGATGACCCCAACACCCACATCGACCCGGTGGTGTGCGGCCTGCCCGGCACCCTGCCGGTGCTGAATCAGAAGGTGCTGGAGTATGCGGTGAAGGCGGCCCTGGCCCTGAACCTGAACATCGCCGAACACTGCAAGTTCGACCGCAAGCAATATTTCTATCCCGACCTGCCCAAGAACTATCAGATCTCCCAGTACGACGAGCCGATCGCCGAGGACGGCTGGATCGAGGTGGAGGTGGCGGAGAAGGGCAAGGAGACCTACACCAAGCGCATCGGCATCGAGCGCCTGCACATGGAGGAGGACGCCGGCAAGCTGGTGCACGCCGGCAGCGATCGCCTGGCCGGCTCCACCCACTCCCTGGTGGACTACAACCGCGCCGGCGTGGCCCTGGCCGAGATCGTGAGCAAGCCCGATCTGCGCACCGGCCGCGAGGCGGCGGAATACGCCGCCGAGATCCGCCGGATCATGCGCTACCTGGGCGTGAGTGACGGCAACATGCAGGAGGGTTCCCTGCGTTGCGACGTGAACATCTCCGTGCGCCGCGGACCCGATGCGCCCTTCGGCACGAAGGTGGAGATCAAGAACATGAACTCCTTCTCCGCCATCCAGAAGGCGATTGACTACGAGATCGCGCGCCAGATCAAGGCCTACGAGGCCGGCGAGCCTGTGGTGCAGGAAACCCGCCTCTGGGATGAGAGCAAGCAGCTCACGAAGAGTATGCGCGGCAAGGAGGGCGCCAGCGACTATCGCTACTTCCCCGATCCTGATCTGGGGCCGATCGAGGTGAGCGCTGAGCAGCGGCAGGGCTGGTTCGCTGAGCTACCCGAGCTGCCGGCCGCCAAGCGCCACCGCTACGCCGAGCAGCTCGGCCTCTCCCCGTACGACGCCCGCGTGCTCACCGACGAGCGGCCCATGGCCGAGTACTTCGAGGCGGCCGTGGCCGCCGGCGCTGACGCCAAGGGGCTGGCCAACTGGATCACCGGCGACATCGCCGCCCACGTCAATGCCCAGCGGCTGTCCTATGCCGATCTGCCCTTCCGGCCCGAGCAGCTGGCGGAGATGGTGCAGCTGATCGATGGCGGCACCATCAGCGGCAAGATCGCCAAGGAGATCCTGCCCGAATTGCTCGACCAGGGCGGATCCCCCAAGGCCATCGTGTCGGAGCGCGGTCTGGGCATGATCAGCGACCCCGCGGCGATCGCGGCGATCGTGGCGGAGCTGCTGGCGGCCCACCCCGAGGAGGTGGAGGCCTACAGAGGCGGCAAGACCAAGCTGCAGGGCTTCTTTGTGGGGCAGCTGATGAAGCGCACCGGCGGCCGCGCTGATCCCAAGCTGGCCAATCAGGTCCTGATCGAGCAGCTCAGGGGCTGAGGTCAGCCTTGTCTTCTGCTAGCCCTTCCGCTGCCTCCACAGACCATGCCGATGAACCAGGAACAGTGGTGGGCTGAACTGAAGGCATTGCAGCAGATCAAGCGCCGCTTCATTCAGCATTATCTCGATCAGGTCGGCTGCCAGGTGCTGGATGGCCCCTTTCGGGGTTTACTGCTTCCAAAAGTTGGCTATTGGAATAGTGGTGATCATATTTCGAAAGTCTATGGTTTCTATGAGCGGTGTCTCCATCCAATTCTTTATGCGGCATTGTCGGAACCCTACGCCGCTTATCTTGATGTTGGCTGCGCGGATGGCTACTATGTTACAGGCTTTGCCAGGGCCTGCCCCCAGTCCTTGTGCATCGGCTTTGATGTGGATGAGAGGGCTCAGGAGTCGGCCCGTCGTCAAGCGGTAGTCAACGGCTTGGATCGCTGCCAGATCCGAGGGCTTTTTGGTCCTGAATCACTGGACATGGTCAGGCATCAGCTGGGGGCCCTGCCGGGCGCGAAAATTTTTCTAAAGTGTGACATAGAAGGTGCAGAATTGAGCTTGTTTGATCCTGGCCTCTGTGCAATACTCTCCGGAGTTGATTTGCTGATTGAAATACATGACTTTGGTGATGACTCCTCAATTGCTGACCAGTTGCGTCTGCGTCTGGCGTCAACTCACCACGTCAGTTTGATTGGTGAGCATGGTCGTAATCCCAATGTATATCCCTTTCTTCGTCATCTGCCCGAAGACTTGCGCTGGCTGATTCTCAGCGAGGGGCGATGGACAGCGATGAACTGGTTGTGGGCCCGAGCCAGAATGTAAAGTCAGGCAACTGGGCTGTTTGCCCCTTTGAGTTTGACTGTGGCAGGTTCTGCGCAGATCGCTAGTATCAGAATGTAACGACTTGCGGATACCCATGCCAGATCCCCTGCCTCTGGAATGGCGCCATTGGGTTGAGGAGAATCTGGCAATCAATCCTCATTGTGGCGCCAGCCTTCTCCTGACACTGTTGGACCGAGGTTTTCATCCGCTTTCGGCTCTTGAAGTCGTTGGTGATGCGGAAATCACTTTCGACAACAAAAAGCTTCCTATCAGCCAAGTTGGCATCTGTGTTCTAGTCGCATCTTATCGCGATCCTGAATGCGCGCCTACCTTGGCTAATTTATTTACCCAAGCTCTTTGGCCTGACCGCATCAGCGTAGCGGTGGTGAGCCAAGAGAATCAGGATGATCGCTTGAGACTTACCGGTGTTCTGTCCACTCGTCGCAAGCAGATTTCTATTCGCCGTTACGAGGCGAGCGAGAGTAAAGGAGCTTGCTGGGCTCGCCATGAATGCCAGAAACTGCTGAAACAGCAGGAGTTTATTTTACAGATCGACAGTCATATGCGTTTTGAGCAAGGCTGGGACGCCTTGTTGCTGTCTGTCTGGTTGCACTGTCGTGATCCCAAGGCTGTGCTTACGGCCTATCCAGCTGGTTATCTGCCAGATGGAGAAATTCAGACCGGCGTCTTCCATGGTATGGCGGCCAAGGAGTTTGATAAGAATGGAATACTGCTGTTCACAGGTCATCCCCGGTTTGTTGACGGTATCTCCGTGCCGCCTCGACCGCGGGATGGGGCATTTGTCAGTGCAAACTTCTTGTTTGGTCCAGCCAGTATTGCCCGAGAGGTTCCCTATGATCCTTTCCTTTATTTTTTTGGTGAAGAAGTTTCATTGTCTGTGCGTCTTTGGACCCATGGATACAATATCTATCATCCTAACTGGTCAATTCTTTACCACTTTTGGGATCGTTCTCTTCGTAGCACGCATTTTGACGACCACCCCAATTGGCTTGAGAACGACAGGTCCTCCAAGTCTCGTGTGAGGGCTCTGCTGGGGATCCCTGCCCATGAGGGGGATCCGCCTCAGCTGGACTTTGCTGAGTTTGGCCTCGGTGAAGCTCGCTCCTTGGCTGATTATGAACGCTGGAGTGGTATCAGCTTTGCGGATCTCTCTATTGCGGCCTCTGCCCGTCAGGGTCAGTTCCCTGCTCCTGCTTCGTCGGCTTTCAATGTGCTTGCTCGAACAGTGCTTGAGCTTGATGATCTTCTTGTTGTTGACGACTTCTTGCCTGACGAAGATTATCAGAAGTTGAGAGAGTTTTTAGTCTGTTCAGACTACAAGCATATCAATACCAGTGGTACGATATCGCGTGCTTGGCATCTTCAGGATCGTTTTCCGCTGAGAAGCGATAAGAGCTGGATCATGCGTGCCGGCGAGGTTGGAGCAGACAAGCCCGACTGGGTTGTGCCGACTGGCACTCCTATCGATGGCTTTATGCAAGCGGTTGAGTCTTTTCAGTCCCAGCGGGTTCCTTTTGTCGGACAACGGAGTGAGACGTGGGATGAGTTCTCTACCACTTCATGGATTTATCCGCCTGGTACAAGCCTTGCCATGCATACCGACGGCGTCAATGTCTATAGCGGTGCCTATGCCTACTTCTTGAATGATACATGGCGTTCCCATTGGGGTGGTCTGCTTGTTGTGATGGATTCATCAGTCAATAGTTATGTTGCAGAAGGCGAGTCAACTCGCGATGGCCAGAGTTGGTATCGTCGTCGTTGGCTCCATGAAAATGAGTTGGAGGAGCTCATCATGCAATCTGGGGCACTTGGGCGATGCGTGTTTCCCAAGGCAAATCGAATTGCTTTCCTCGGTAATGCTACTTATCACATGGTCACGAGGGTGAATGAAGAGGCTGGCGACTGTGTTCGACTCTCCCTTGCGGGCTTCTTTCGCAAGCGCAAAGAGTCTACTGCCCGTGGATGAGTGGCTCCGTTGCTTGCTGGTAGCGTCGATATTTGACTGTATTATTGTTCTTGGCTTGTATATCTGCCACTTCTGTGGGTCAGCGTTCTCTGCTTTTCCTCCAGGGCTCTACTCCTAAATGTCTTGATCTGGGTCTGGGGATGGAGCCCAATGGGCTGACCTGCAGAATTTCACCGAAACTTCTCAGCTAACACCTGTGCCCAGCGCCCGTCAGCCCCTCTAGGTTCGAATACAGAGTACCCCTGCCAGGACCCGCACAGAGCTCGTGTCTCTGCGGGTCCGCCTGCGAGATATGGCTGAGATTCCCCCGATCCTGGGTCCCTCTCCGGATGAGAGCGAGAGTTCGGCGCGCGAGGCTGGGGCTCAGGTTTCAGGCGACGAACTCCGCAAGCTCGGTCAGCAGAGCGGGACCCCTTCGCCCTATCAGCCAGGCGCCAGTCCACCGCCGCCCCCTGGCAGTACGGAGGTGGGTGATGTGAATCCGTTGACCCCTCTCGACGACGTGGGGGTGGGGCCGATCGGTGCCATTGGGGCCACACCTCGGACAGATCTTTTTGTACCGACATCCGAGCCCGGTCGATTTGAGGGTGGACTCGGCTCGGCTCCAGGGGTTGGGAATCTGCCCCCTGCTGCTTTCTCAGTTCCGGAACTGAATCTTCAGAACGTTCCTGAAGCCTTTGTTCAGCAGCAGATCACGAACCCCCAGAGTTCCCCTCAGGCCTTTGAGGTAACTGCTGAGCTGACCCCTGCGCCGACGCCGGAACCGACGCCCGAGCCGACGCCAGAACCGACGCCTGAGCCGACACCGGAACCGACCCCTGCGCCGTCGCCCGAGCCGACGCCTGCGCCCACGCCGGAACCGACACCGGAACCGACCCCTGCGCCGTCGCCGGAACCGACGCCTGCGCCCACGCCGGAACCGACGCCGGAACCAACCCCTGCGCCGACGCCGGAACCAACTCCTGAGCCGACGCCCGAGCCGACGCCTGCGCCCACGCCGGAACCGACACCGGAACCAACCCCTGCGCCGACGCCGGAACCGACGCCCGAGCCGACGCCAGAACCGACGCCTGAGCCGACACCGGAACCGACCCCTGCGCCGTCGCCCGAGCCGACGCCTGCGCCCACGCCGGAACCGACACCGGAACCGACGCCGGAACCAACTCCTGCGCCGACGCCGGAACCGACGCCGGAACCAACCCCTGAGCCGACGCCTGCGCCGACGCCGGAACCGACGCCGGAACCAACCCCTGAGCCGACGCCTGCGCCGACGCCAGAACCGACGCCGGAACCGTCGCCGGAACCAACTCCTGCGCCGACGCCGGAACCGACACCGGAACCGACGCCTGCGCCGACGCCCGAGCCGACGCCTGCGCCGACGCCGGAACCGACGCCCGAGCCGACGCCTGCGCCGACACCGGAACCGACGCCAGAACCGACCCCTGCGCCGTCGCCCGAGCCGACGCCTGCGCCCACGCCGGAACCGACGCCTGCGCCGACTCCCGAGCCGACGCCTGCGCCCACGCCGGAACCGTCGCCGGAACCAACCCCTGCGCCAGAACCTGCTCCGGCGCCAGCTCCTGAGCCCGCTCCGGCTCCAGCGCCTGAACCTGCACCGGCCCCAGCCCCTGAGCCTGCTCCCTCTCCAGAGCCAGATCCGGACGACGATGACGATGACTCGTCCGACGATGACGACGACGATGCATCCGACGACGACGATGACGCGTCAGATGATGACGACGATGATTCGTCCGACGATGACGACGACGATGCATCTGATGACGACGATGACGCGTCTGATGACGACGACGATGCATCTGATGACGATGATGACGCGTCTGACGATGACGACGACGATGCGTCCGACGACGACGATGACGCGTCCGACGATGACGACGACGATGCATCTGATGACGACGATGACGCGTCGGATGATGACGACGATGCATCCGACGACGACGATGACGCGTCAGATGATGACGACGATGATTCGTCCGACGATGACGACGACGATGCATCTGATGACGACGATGACGCGTCTGACGATGATGACGATGCATCTGATGACGATGATGACGCGTCTAGCGATGATGATGACGATGCATCCGACGACGACGATGACTCATCTGGCGATGACGACGATGATGATTCGTCCTCTGATGACGACGATGACGCGTCTGACGATGATGACGATGCATCTGACGACGACGATGACTCGTCCGGCGATGACGACGACGATGCATCTGATGACGATGATGATGCGTCTGATGATGACGACGATGCATCTGATGACGATGATGACGCGTCTGACGATGACGACGACGATGCGTCCGACGACGACGATGACGCGTCCGATGATGACGACGACGATGCATCTGATGACGACGATGACGCGTCGGATGACGACGACGATGCATCTGATGACGATGATGATGCGTCAGATGATGACGACGATGCATCTGATGACGACGATGACGCGTCTGACGATGATGACGATGCATCCGACGACGACGATGACGCGTCAGACGATGACGACGATGATTCGTCCGACGATGACGACGACGATGCATCTGATGACGATGATGACTCGTCTGATGATGACGACGATGCATCTGATGACGATGATGACGTGTCTGACGATGACGACGACGATGCGTCCGACGACGACGATGACCCATCTGGCGATGACGACGACGATGATTCGTCCTCTGATGACGACGATGACTCATCTAGCGATGACGACGACGATGATTCGTCTTCTGATCACGCGTCCGACGATGACGACGATGCATCCGACGACGACGATGATGCGTCCGACGATGACTCATCTGGTGCTGATGACGATGACTCGTCCGCTGACGATGACGACGACGCGTCATTCAATGACGACGATGACTCGTCTAGTGACGACGACGATTCATCCGATGACGACGACGGCAAAGGCGACAAGGGCGACAGCAAAGACGACAAAGGCGTCGGCGACGACAATAATGGCGACAAAGGGTCCAAGTCATCGATTACTCAACAGTCAGAATCCAATGAGACGGGTGTGTCTTCCACCAAGGGTGACTTCAAGACTCCGGTGGTGCTTGACCTGAATCATGATGGAACCAATGAGTTCTTATCTCGATCTGAGGGGGTGACGTTTGACTATGGTGACGGGCGTGTCTCCACGGCATGGGCGGGACCAAATGATGGCATCCTTGCCTATGACTACAATTCAGATGGCTTGATAACAGACGCCAAGGAAATCTCCTTCACCCTCTGGGATGCTCGAGCCGCGACTGACCTGCAAGGACTTGCCCTGCATTTCGACTCGAATAGCGATGGCGTCTTTAATTCTGGTGACTCCGAGTTTGCCTCCTTTGCCGTTTGGCAGGATGCAAACTCCGATGGTGTCACTAACCCCGGTGAGCTTGTTTCCCTGGCAGATATTGGGGTTACTGGGATTTATTTAACCTACAGTCAAGGCTCAATGCCTACGGAAGAAGCTGGGGGTGATGTGGTTGTCTTTGGGCAGGCCATGTATGTCAAGGCTGATGGAACCACTGGTCTCGTCTCAGATGCTGCCTTTGCAGTCGATGATTCTTCTGAAGGCGTCACTCCTCCTGTCGAGCCTGCCCAGCTCCCAGTTGCCACGGGCCAGGTTGATGAGCTGGTTAGTACCTTCTTGAATTTGATCCATTCAGAGATCGCTCATGATCAGGGCATTCAGCCATCTACAGCGGAGCTTGCCTACGGCCTCGACCAGGTTGTCAGCGACTACATTGCCTCTCATGCTCTTTCGGCAGATGATTATGCCGCTATACACGATGACGTAGTCAGTCATCTTGCTGACGATCTGCACGATCTTTCAAGTGATGGTTCTTCGGATGCGTCCGGCGATGGGTCTGCCAGCACGCTGGAAGTCTTGGCCGATCTTCAGCAGCATGTTCATGAGCTCTACGATCGACACTTCCAGTCTGAGGATGACTATTCGGATGGTTCCCATGGCCTGATGGATGTCTAACCTTGAATATGGCGTCTCGACGTATCTGTTCTTGACTGCTGGGTGTCTGCTTTGGTTGCCGTTGAGCGCTCGATCCTGAATAAGGCGGCCCTTAGGGCCGCTTTCTATCTGTTGAGCCAGATTCAACCCTCTGGCTTCTTTGTCTATCGTCGTGATGCTGCCCGGCCGGAGTGGATCGCTGACGACTACAATCTGCTTCGCCATGCTGGTAGTCTCTATTCCCTGTGTGAGGCGGCCGGGTCAGGGGTGGCCGGCATCGATCTTCAGAGACTTGCCCTGGCGGCATCCTGTCTTGAACGGTGGCTGCGCCCGCTCCCAGGCCTTCCCGGCACCTTGGCAGCATGGTCTGAACCAGGAATCAATGACACCGTTGCTGTCGAGCAGGTGAAGCTGGGCGGTACGGCCCTGGCCTTGCTGGCGCTCACCGCTTTTTCCCAGCTATCCCCAGAGGCTGTTCCCCAACGCGTTCTTGAACAGCTGGCTGCTGGTCTGCTGGCCATGCAGCGTGGTGATGGATCCTTTCTGAGTAAGTGGATTCCATCCAATGGCGGTCCCCAGAAGGCATGGCAGTCTCTTTTTTATCCGGGCGAGGCAGCCTTTGCACTCGTGCGGCTCTCCCGGCGGTTTCCTGCTGCCGCCCATGCTGGCCGCTGGCGGCACGGCGCCGTGTCCGCCTTGGTCTATCTGGCTCGCTTGCGGGAGGGTGTATCCCCATCGGCTGTACCCCTTGACCATTGGGCTCTGATCGCCACTGGTGAGCTCCTGGCCGAAGAGCCGATTGATGAGAGACTGGCCCCGCTGCTGCTGACGCATGCACGCCAGGTGGTTGAAGCCATATTGGCCAGACAGCATCGTGGCTTTGACAATCTTCGTCTCCTCGGATCCTTTTCTTCTAAGGGAAGCACGACTACGACCGCGACCTGCCTTGAGGGTCTGCTTGGAGTGCGTTACCTGTTTGAACAGGATCTGCCGCTGCGCGAGTCCCTGGCAGAGGCCTGTGAGCTTGGCGTTGCCTACTTGTTGCGCTGTCAACTCCGTGACGGCATCTGGGACGGAGCCATGCCTTCTTATTTGAATCCTGCCCCTGCAGAGATTCGTATCGATTATGTTCAGCATGCTCTTTCTGCCTTTCTTGCTCAGATTCCCTGGGCTGCTGCTCAGCCTGAGCCTGCCCCCGCGGCATGGATGTCCGCTGCCGGAGCGTCCACGCCCGTCGTCTTGACCAGCGCCCTCTGTGAGGAGGCGCTTGGTCTCGGCCTGCGCTTCCTGTTGTCCTGCCAACAGGAGGATGGTGGCCTGAGCTACGAGATTCCCCTGGCACCTGGCAGAGCTCCTGACGGCCGCCATCAGGTGCGTGAGGCGGGAGGGGTGTGGGGCCTGGCACTGTATCTGCATCGTTCCAACCTCCCGCCCCGGCATCGTGAGGCTGTTTGGGTTGCCCTGGAACGTTCCCTGGCGTGGCTTCAGGAGCGCAGCCTCTGCGTGCGTGGCCTGCGCTGGCCCATTCCCCCCGACGCGTCCTCGGGTTTCCTCGGCACCGCCTCGCTCTACGGCCTGGCCCTCGTGGAGATGCTTGCCCAGTCCGACTGTCCGGACCCAGACGGGAAGCGCGAGCTGCTGCAGGAACTGCTGGCATTTCTGCTGAGCTGCCGCAGTGCCCGTGGACGCTTCCACGCCCGCTATCGCCTGGACGATGGCACGCCGTTCCGGGATCCCAGTCCATATTTCGATGGGGAATCGCTTCTGCTGCTCTCGCGGGCTGCGCGCTTGCCTGGTTTCGCGCCCTATGCGCTGGCGGCCTCTGTCGCCGGAGATGCGATGTTTGAGGCCTATGCCCAGCCCGCCCTGCAGCGCCGTGAGGTCAGCGACAACTGCAAGGGCTTCTACCAGTGGGGCTCCATGGCCTTCACCGAGCTCTACCTCTTTCAGCCTGGTGAGAGTCGCTGGATCGAGCGCACCCTGGCCATGGCGGACTGGATTCTCGACGTTCACAAGGTGCTGAATCGCCAGCGAAACACCGGTTATGCCTTTGAAGGGCTGGTGTCGGCCTACCGCCTGGCTCGCTTTGCAGGCAACGCACCCGCCACGCTGAAGTTGCGGGCGGCGATCGAAACGGGTCTTGGGCGGCTCTGCACCTGGCAACTGGGCTCCTGCGTGCAGTGTGCCCAGCTCCAGGCGGTTCTGCCCCGCAACCCCAGGGCGCTCGGTGGCGTGCTGGGCGGGCTCCAGGACACCCTGCTGCGCATCGACACCACACAGCATCAGATGCATGCCCTGTTGCTGGCGGAGCGCCACCTCGGGTGGGGCGCGCCCTGATGGGGCCTGGCTGGACGCTGGATCTGGCGGTTTCCGATGGCCGGGGGGGTCCCAGTTGCAGCCGTGCCAGTGGTGCCGAGCCCCTGGCGCAGCTGCCTGGCCTGGTGCCAGGCCTGTTCCCTCCGCCTCGACCGGCCAGCCGACCGGTCTGGATTCGCCTGGATCTCACCCCACCCCCCGGGACCGGAGCCGACGCCGGGGCCGGGGTGGTGGAGCTGGTGCAGCAGGCCTTTGCCGCCAGGGTCCTGACCCCTCTGGGGCTCGACCCCGGGCTGCCGGTGGCCCTGCTGCGCGCTCCGGCAGGCTGGCGCCTGTGGCTGGATCGCACGCTGCTCGCCTCTGCAGCCGCTCAGCCCCTGGCCGCCGCGATGATGGAGGCCTGGGGCTGCACGATGCGCCGCCTGGAGTCCGGTGCTGGTGGGCTGCCGGGCCGGGTGTACCAGCTGGCGGCCCTGCTGATCCTGGGGCGCCACAGGGATGCGCCCGCCCTGGAGTTGGCCGCTCTGGGCCTGACCCGCTCCCTGCTCACCGATCTGCAGCCTGCCTCCGCCACCGCCGAGGCCCCACGGCTGGTGCTGGTCGCCGGTCGTCCCCATCTGCTGGCTTCCGCCCTGCTGCTGGTTGCCCTCGCCCAGCAGCACCAGCTGCTGGCCACCGATCTGGCCTCCGAGGTGCGCCGGGGCCTCACGGCCTGGCTGCTGGATCGCCTGCCCCGGCTCACGCCGACGGCCAGTGCCCCGGTGCTGCTGGCCTTGGCTGGCCTTTCTCGTCAGGGTCTGGCCCCGGCTGGCTGGGAGCCGTGTCTGCTGGATCGGCTCCAGCCTCTGATCAGTCGCTCCGGCGGTGCTGGTGCCGCCCGTTGCTGGTACCTGTTCGCCCTGCTGCTGCTGGCGGAGTCCGCAGGGGTCTCCAGCGTCTCCACGGATCTCGGCCTCAGCTCGGGTGAGATTCTTGCCCTCGCCGATCTCCCTCCGGACCCTGCCGCACTGGAGATCGGCTCCGGGCTCCGGACTGTCCTGGCATCCCGGCTGATGGCGATCCGAGGCGACAATCCGCATCTGAGGCCATCCCCTGAGCTGCTGTCTGCAACGGCCCGCATCGTGTGCAGCCGCCAGTGCGATCCTCAGCGGGCGCTGGATGCTGCCGATCCCCAGGGCCTCCTGGGAGCGTTCCTCACCCCTGGTTGCCTCCGCCTGTCGCCCTGGGCGCAGCTGGCTCCATTGCTGGCCCTGGTGGAGCTGCAGCACATCGATGCCGATGGTGAGGTTGGACGCTGAGATGGGCACGGGGATGGAGACAGCGCTCTTGTTCGATTCCCGGGTGCTGGACGGGCCGCAGATCAGTGGAGGCTGGCTGCGCGCGCCGGAGCAGCCTCTGCCCTATCGGGGAGTCGCCTATCTGCCGACGGATCTGAGGCCTGGTTTTCTATACGTCCAGCCCAGTCCGCTGTCCTGGGGAGCTGGATACGAGAGGCAGCGAGAGTCCCTGGAACGCCTCCGTCGCCGTGGCGCCTGCACGGTCATCCTGGATTCAGTGCCGGAGGCGGTACCCGAAGGATTGGCGGTCTATCTGTCGCCTGACACCAGTCATGCCCTTGCTGAGCTTGCGGTTCTGGCGCGACATCGCCTGTCGCATCCACTGATCTGTGTCACGGGATCGGTGGGTAAATCCACCACCAAGCGCGGCTTGGCGGCACTCCTGTCCCGGCTGGGGCCAACCCATGAGAGTCAACGTAACTTCAATCACTACCACGGGGTCCTGCTGTCTTTGGCGGCTACCCCCGCTGACGCGCTGTTCAGTGTGTTGGAGTTCAGCTCAGATCTGCCTCGCTTCACGCTGCCGAAGGCCTTGATTGCAGCCCCTGATCTTGCTGTGATAACAGATATTCAGTTTGACCACACAGACTGCTATCCGAGTCTGGAGGCTATTGCGGATCAGAAGGCCCTGCTGTTCCGCGGGCTCCAGCCCGGCGGCGCGGTTGTCCTGAATCGTGATTCTCATCTATTCCCGCGCCTTCTTGCTGCGGCACGCGCCTACGGGGTGGATGAGGTGGTCAGTTTTGGATCCTCGTCCTTGGCTGATATTTCCCTGTTGAACTGGATGCCTGGGCCGGAGTTCTCTGATGTAGAGGTTCTTTATCGAGGCCGCAGACTATTCTACCGACTGTCTATTCCAGGGCGCCATAATGTTATCAACAGCCTGGCCATGCTGGCGTCCCTGGCCGGGCTGGGCCTGGATCCTGAGCCCTGCCTGCCGGCCCTGGCCAGCCTCGCGTCTCTCCCGCGTCACTGCAGTGTGGAGTCCGTGGCGATACCGGGCGGCGCGGTCTGGGTGCTCGACGACTCCTTCAGTTCCAATCCAGCGTCCCTGCGCGCTGCCCTCGAGATGCTGACGCTCCGCTCCGCTGGCCAGCCTGGTCGTCGCCTGCTCGTGCTGGGGGCCATTGACGAGCTCGGGGACCTCTCAGACGAGCTGCATGCCTCCCTGGCCGACTCGATCATGCGCTTCGGCATTGACAGGGTGTATGCCTATGGCAGCCATGTGCGCCACACCTGCGCCGCTCTCCCCTCCGAGCGTGTGGCCCTGCACACCACGCAGGCCGATGCGCTCAGAGAGGCCTTGATCTGTGACCTGCGCCCCGGTGATTGGCTGCTGCTCAAGTTCTCCCGCCACTCCACCCTTGCGGACCACCTCTGGCCCGCCCTGCGCAACCTAGGGACCAGGTCCCCCTGACGCGAGCGCCCGTTCCACCGCTGCCGCCAGCTGGCATCGGTCGCGCCGGTTCTCGATCAGCAGATCCGCCAGGGTCCGCTTGCGCTCCAGGGGCCACTGGGCGGCCAGGCGTGCCTGGGCCTCGCCGCCGCCGAGGCCATCGCGCTCCCTGAGCCGCTGGAGCTGCTGCTTCGGCTCGCAGTCCACCAGCCACACCTCGCTGCACAGTCCCTCAAAGCCGGCTTCGAACAGCAGCGGCACCATCAGCACCACCACCGGTGCCGCCGCCAGTCGCCCCAGCTCCGCGTCGAACCGCTGGCGCACCAGGGGGTGCACCAGCTCCTCCAGCCAGCGGCGCTCGGCGGCATCGGCGAACACGAGGCGACCCAGGGCGGCGCGATCGAGCGTGGCTTCGGCTGGAGTGGTGCCGGCCTGCCTCGCCCGCACCCGCGGGCCGTAGCGCTCCAGCACGGCCCGGCTGGCGGCGCTGCCGGGCGCCAGGGCCTCGCGGGCGTAGAGGTCGGCGTCCAGCACCGGCAGGCCATGGCGTTCCGCCAGCAGGCGGCCCACGCTGCTCTTGCCGCTGGCGATGCCGCCGGTGAGGCCGATGCGCCGCTGGGGGCCGCTCCAGCGGAGGCGGGGGGAGCGCTCCTGGCGGCCCGGCTCCGCGGGGCGGTCGATCACCACAGGCGCAGGTCCAGGCCCTGCACGATCAGATCCAGCAGCGGTTGGCGCCCCCCATCGTCCTCCGGCAGCCGGCGGCGCCCCTCGCTCTCCAGGGCCTCGCGCCGCTCCCGGCGCTCCTGCTCCCGCTGCTCCTGCTCCCGGCGCTCCTGGGTGTGGAGCTGGCCGCCGGCACGGCTCCACTCCAGCAGCTGGCGCAGTTCACCGGCGTCCAGCCAGAGGCCATGGATCGCGCAGCGGTCCACGATCACACCGCTGCGCTTGCCGTAGAGGCTGCGGTTCATCAGCTCGCCGCAGCAGGGGCAGGGCCGGTAGCGCACCGGCGGCGGGCTGGCCGCGGTGCGGGGGGCCTCGCCGAGGGCCTCCAGCAGCGGCCGGTTCACCTCCCACACCGGCCCCACGCCGCGGCTGAGCAGGGTCTCGATGCTGCCGCTGCCGAGGAACAGGCCCAGGCAGTCGGGGCAGCGGCCCACGGTGACGGGCTCGCCGCCGCCCGCCCCCGGGGCACCGCCGGGCTGCAGCTGCACCGCCTCGAGGGGACGGCGGCAGTCGGGACAGGGGCGATCGCTCCAGCTGCCGCTGACCTCGGCCTGGGCCCAGCCCTGCAGGTCCACGTCCAGGCGGCTGCCGCAGTAGCTGCAGACCAGCCCGCCGGCCGGCAGGGGCGCGGAGCAACCGGGACAGTTCATGGCGGCGGGGGTGGCGGCGGCGGTGTCAGGAACAGCACGGCCAGCTCATCCAGCTGGGAGGCGGGCGTCCAGGCCGCCAGGCCGGCATGCCAGACCAGCCCATCGGCCCGCAGGCTGCCCTGCTGGCGCAGGCCGGCCAGTTCCGCCAGGGTCAGGGGGCCGTGGGACTGCCCGTCCAGGAGCACGTGGTAGCGCGCCCCCCTGGCCAGGCCCGCGGTGGCGGTCCCCGTTGCCGCCACCGGTGCAGTGCCGGCGGCAGCGGCAGCAGCGGCGCCCCCCGCGGCGGCCAGTTGCTGCCCCAGGCCCAGGCCCACCGCCAGGCCGCTGGAAGCGCCGGCCGGTCCGCCCGGGTTGGCGGCCGCCTTCTCCAGGGCGATGCCCGCCTGGTAGGTGGTGAAGGCCTGCAGGTCGCCGGTGAGGGCGATGCCGCTGCGGCGGTCGAGGGCGGCCTCCACCTCCGGCGGCAGGGTGAGGTTCTCGATCAGCAGCGTGGTGAGGCTGATGCCGTAACCCTCGAACTCCGGTGCCAGCCGCCGCCGCAGCTCCGCCGCCAGCTCGTCGTAGCGGCCCGCCAGGTCCAGCACCGGGTGGTGGCTCTCGCCCAGCAGGTCCGCCAGGCGGGTCACCACCAGGTTGCGCAGCTGCTCGCTGATGTCCTCCACCGTGAAGTGACCGCTGCTGCCGCTCACCTCGCGGATCAGCCGCGGCGGATCACCGATGCGCAGGGCGTAGCTGCCGTAGCCCCGCAGCCGCACCGGCCCCAGCTCCGGGTCCCGCAGGATCACCGGGTGGCGCGTGCCCCACTTGAGGTCGGTGAACTGGCGGGTGGCCACGAAGTAGACCTCCGCCTTGAACGGGGTCTCGAAGGCCGTCGGCAGCGCCAGCAGCGTGGTGAGCAGCGGCAGGTTGCGGGTCTCGAGGGTGTAGCGCCCGGGCCCGAAGCTGTCGGCGATGCGGCCCTCGTTCACGAACACGGCCCACTGGCCCTCGCGCACCGTCAGCTGGGAGCCGAGCTTGATGGCGTTGTCGCGGCGGGGGAAGCGCCACACCAGGGTCTCGCCTGCGCCCCGGGGGCCGGCGCCGGCGGCCGGCTCGGGGGATGCCTCCCCGGTCCACTCGATGACGTCGAGGAATTCCCCCCGCACGGTCTCCCAGAGCGTCATCGGTGCGCGCGGGCCGCTGGGCCCTGACGTTAGGGGCGCCGCCGCCGCCTGTCAGGGGACGCCCCGACACTGCCCCGGGTATCGGCCTGGGGGGCGGCGGGTGCCGGGCGCTACGGCGCCTTCGGGGCTGGTGTCCCTAAGGATGGGGGATGCCCGTTGCCGCCGTCGCCCGGGGGATGCGCCCCCCGTCCCGCCCCCTGTTCCGCCCCGGCGGCCGCCGCGGCGAACCCGGTCCGCCTCGAAACCCTGATCCGGTGGCCGGGGGCCTGGTTGCCCCGGGGCCCGGCCGCTACGTTGCGCCCGCCGCTATACCGGGCGCGTCGGCGTTCCTCTGGTTGTCCCTGGCGCCGTGCCGATGCTGAGTGCCTGGTCGGAGCGGGCCGCCCATGGTGTGCGCAGCCTGCTGCTGGCGGGCTGGCTGCTGCTGATCGCCAGCCTGGTGGTGCCGGGTCTGGACCCCTGGCCCTTTGACGCCAACGCCTGCGGTCCGATCCGCACCTGCCACAGCCACCAGGGCAACCAGATCTTCTGGGGCCTGGTGGTGCCCAGCGGCATCCTGATGATCGTGGCCCTCAGCCACGAGCTGTGGCGCCGCATCTGCCCCCTGGCCTTCGTCTCCCAGACCTTCCGGGCCCTGGGGCTGCAGCGCACCGTGGCGGGCCGCAACGGGCGCCGCGAGGTGGTGCGGATCGAGCCCAGCTCCTGGCTGGGGCGCCACCACGTGCGGCTGCAGTGGGGCCTGTTCATCGCCGGGCTGAGCCTGCGGCTGCTGCTGCTCAACAGCCACACCCTGGCCCTGGCGGGATTCCTCACCCTCACCCTGCTGGCGGCCCTGGCGGTGGGCTGGGCCTACGGCGGCAAGGCCTGGTGCCAGTACTTCTGCCCGATGGCCCCCGTGCAGACGGTGCTCACCGGCCCCCGCAGCCTGCTGGGCAGTCCGGCCCACCTCCAGACCGGCAGCCGCATCACCCAGTCGATGTGCCGCACCCTCGACGCCAGCGGCAAGGTGCAGAGTGCCTGCGTGGCCTGCCAGGCCCCCTGCATCGACATCGACTCGGAGCGCACCTACTGGCAGAGCCTCAGCGGCAAGCGCGGCCTGGCCTGGGCCTGGGGCTCCTATCCCGGCCTGGTGGTGGCCTTCTTCCTGCTGATCCGGGCGGGCTCCCGCCAGGGGGTGGATGCCCTGGGCAGCGGCCTCTGGGCCTACGACACCGAGCCGATCCACCACCTGCTCCAGCCCCTTGGCGACGGCGCCTGGACCCTGTACCTGCCGCGCCTGCTGTCGATTCCCGCCCTGCTGCTGCTGGCGGGGGCCCTGTCGGAGCGGCTGGTGGAGGCGCTGCGGGCCCTGCTGCGGCGGCAGCTGGCGGCCCTGCCCAGCGAGCGGGCCGAGGAGCTGGCCACCCAGCGCAGCCGCCTGCTGGCCTCCTTCGCCGGCGTCAACGCCTTCTTCTTCTTCGCCGACCCCACCCTCGGCCTGGCCGGTCCCCTGGGGGGGCAGCTGGTGCGGTCGCTGGTGCTGGTGGTGAGCGGCATGTGGCTGCACCGCGGCTGGAGGCGCGAGCGGGCCACCTACACCCGCGAGAGCACCAGCACCAGCCTGCGCAAGCAGCTGGAGCGGCTGGTGCCCGACCTGGCCTCCTACCTGGACGGCCGGCCCATCAGCGAGCTCAGCCCCGGCGAGGTGTTCACCCTGGCCAAGGTGCTGCCGGCCCACATGAGCGACACCAACCGCCGGCTCTACCGGGAGGTGCTGGCCGACCTGTTCAGCAGCGGCCGGCTGGAGCGCGCCGCCTCGCTGGTGCAGCTGGAGGAGCTGCGCCAGTCGCTGGGGCTGGTGGAGGAGGACCACCATGCCGCCCTGCGGGAGCTGGCGATCGAGGATCCGCGCATCCTGCAGCTCGACCCCCAGCAGCGCCAGATCCGCGCCCTGCGTCAGGCCGCGGCGGCTGAGGCCATCGATGAGCTGCTGCTGCTCACCGGTGCCGCCGACCTGGCGGAGCTGGTGGCCCGGCCCCCCTGGCGCCAGCAGCTGGAGCGGATCCGCCGCACCAACCAGCTGGATGAGGCCAGCTGGCAGGAGCTGGAGGCCCGCTTCGGGCCCAGGTCGGAGCAGGCGCGGCGCCGGCTGGAGCACTGGATCGAGACCCTGGAGGCCCAGGTGGCAGCTCGCCGCAGCCTGGAGCAGGCGGTGGCCGAGGAGCCGATGGTGCGCCCGCTGCTGCCCACGGTGGACCGGCAGCTCACCAGCCTGCTGCTGAGCCTGGCCCCGGCCCTGCGGGCCCTGGAGGGGCCGGGGTCGCCGGCGCCGCTGACCCTGCGCACCGCGGCCCTGCTGCCGCTGTTGCCCGAGTCGCTGCTGGCCCAGGTGCGGCTGCGGGATCTGGTCCTGCCAGCCCCCCGGCTGGACCTGGCGGCCGAGCGCATCGCCGCCCTGCCGGATCCCCTCGTGGTGCTGGAGGGCCTGTGGCAGGACCCCGACCCGGACACGGCCCTGTGGGTGCTGTGGCTGCTGGATCGCCTGGAGCCGGAGCGGGGCCAGGCCCTGCGCCACACCCCCCGGCTCGGCCCCACGAACGCCGCCCTCGAGCGCCTGCGGGGGTTCGCGCCGGTGCCGGAGCTGCGGGCGGTGGTGCAGCTGCTGCAGGTGCCCCTGGTGGCGGAGCTGTCGCCGGCGGCGCTGCTCAGCATGCTGCGGCTGGGGGAGCTGCGCAGCCTGGCCCCCGGCACCGTGCTGTTCGAGCTGGGCGACCAGGCCGACACCGTGACGATCCTGCTGGCGGGCAGCTGCGAGGTGCTGCGCCCCGGAGCCGGTCCGGGGGGCGAGGAGGCCGGCCTGCGGCGGGTGGCGCTGCTGCGGCCGGGGGAGCCCATCGGCGAGGTGGCCTACTTCGCCGACCACCGGCGCCGCTCCACGGTGCGCGTCGCCGAGCAGCCGGTGCGGGCCATGGTGTTCCGCTCCACCCAGTTCGAGCAGCTGCTGCAGCAGTCGCCGGAGTTCAGCCGCGGGCTGCTGCGCCAGCTGGCCATCAAGATCGAAAACCTCTACGCCGGCGTGGCGGCACCGCGCTCCCGCTCCGGCGCCGTCGGGGCCGGCCAGGCCCCCCCCAACGGCGCGGCGGCAGGATGGCCTGAGTTCGGCACGGCCCCGTGACCCAGCCCTGGCACCCCGTTCCCGGTGGCATCACCGCCCCCGCGGGCTTCCTGGCGGCGGGCACCACGGCCGGCCTCAAGGCCTCCGGTAAGCCCGACCTCTCCCTGCTGCTGGCCCCTGAGGGGACGGTGTGCGCCGGCAGCTTCACCACCAGCCTGGTGCGGGCCGCCTGCGTGGACCTCTGCGCCGAGCGGCTGGCGGCCAGCGGCGGCCGGGCCCGGGCCGTGCTCACCAATTCCGGCCAGGCCAACGCCTGCACCGGCGCGCGCGGCCTGGCCGACAGCCTCACCGCCACCGCCGCCCTGGCCGGGCGCCTGGGGCTGGCGGCCGACGCGGTGCTGCTCTGCTCCACCGGCGTGATCGGCGTGCCGATCCCGATCGACACCCTGGTGGCGGGTCTCGATCCCCTGGTGGCGGCCCTCAGCCCGGAGGGCGGCGCCGATGCTGCCACCGCGATCCTCACCACCGACCTGGTGCCCAAGCAGATCGCCCTGGAGGCCGAGCTGGGGGGCCGCCGCGTGCGCATCGGCGGCATGGCCAAGGGCTCGGGGATGATCCACCCCGCCATGGCCACGATGCTGGGCACCCTCAGCTGCGATGCCGCAGTGCCGGCGGAGGTGTGGCAGGCGATGGTGAGCCGCGCGGTGGATCGCTCCTTCAACGCGATCACGGTGGACGGCGACACCAGCACCAACGACACGGTCCTGGCCTTTGCCGCCGGCGCACCCCTGGGCCCCGAGCACTGGCAGGCGCTGGAGGCCGGCCTGACGGCGGCGTCGCAGCATCTGGCCCGCGCCATCGCCCGCGACGGCGAGGGCGCCACCTGTCTGATCGAGGTGCAGGTGGAGGGGGCCGCCGATGGCGCCGGCGCCCGCACCATCGCCCGCACCGTCTGCGGCTCCTCGCTGGTGAAGTGCGCCGTGCACGGCCGCGATCCCAACTGGGGCCGGATCGTGGCCGCCGCCGGCCGCGCCGGTGTGGCCTTCGATCCCGGGGCAGTGGCCCTGTGGCTGGGGGAGCACCAGCTGATGGCCGCCGGTCAGCCCCTGGCGTTCGATCGGGCCGCCGCCTCCGCCTACCTGCGCGGGCGCGCCGCCGGCACCTACCTGGGGGGCTCCGGTCCCGGCGGCGACACCGTGCTGATGCGCCTGCAGGTGGGCGATGGCCACGGCGCGGGGGTGGCCTGGGGCTGCGACCTCTCCGATCAGTACGTGCGCATCAACGCCGACTACACCACCTGACCGCCGGTTCCGCCCGCCGCCCACCGCCGGCCCGAGGCTTTATGAGAGCGGTTTGTTACGTGATGTCATAAGCTTTGCCCCAGACGTTTCTCGGGACGGGCTCCACTGGGGTCCGCCCCCTTTTTTTGGCCCCGATCCGCGTCCGGCGCTCGCCCCAGGCCCTCAGACCACCGAGGGGGACTGGGGCCGCTTGGTGACCCACACGGCCTGGGCCGTGTCCAGCAGCGAGGTCTGCACCTGGGCCATGAAGCGCTGCAGGCGCCGCTGCTGGTCGGCCTGGGAGGGCAGCAGGTCGGAGAAGGTGGCCGCGTGGCAGAGGTCCACGAGCAGCGCCACCTCGTCGGAACTCAGGCAGAGCAGGTGCTCATCGTCGTGGTGCGTGACTTTCACAGGGTGCCGATCAGCGCCCATCGACGTTACGGCGGCTACCGCGACTTTGCGACATGGCAAGGCTGGCTTTACGGACGGCAAGCCGCCGCGGTTCAGCCGAAGCTGCGCAGCACCAGTTCCAGCAGGGCCAGGCCGGCCAGACCGGTGAGGGCCAGCAGGGATGTCAGCTGGGGCATGGCAGGCCTCTCCCGTCCAGCCCCGATCGTAAGGGAATCCTTAAGACGCGCCAGGACCTCGCCACGGCTCGCCATGAAGTGATACCCAGCGTCACAGCCCGGCCGCACGATCCCGCACCATCGCCCCGTCACGGCGCCGCAGGGGCTGCGGGCGGCTGCCCTGGGGCCGGCTCCTCCAGCCGCTGCAGCAGCTGCCGGTTCGCCAGGAACGGCCCAAGACCGTAGTAGTCGCCGGCGGCCCTGACCAGCAGGCTGGCGGCCTGGCGGGCCACCAGGTTGGCGCCGGCCGCGGCGTGCAGCAGCGGCGCGCTGTCCAGCTGCTGCGCCGCCAGCTGGCGCAGGATGCGGCCCGCCAGCCCGTGGGCCAGGCAGCTCTGGCCCGCCGGGGTGCGCAGCTGCGCCGGCAGCCGGTCCGGCTCCCAGGGCGCCGCCGGCGCCGGCTGGTCCTCGGGCCTGGCCAGGCCCCGCAGCTGGCGGCCCCCCGCCGCCTCCACCACCTGGAACAGGCGGAAGTGGTGGTCCTGGCGGGCGGGGCCGGGGGCCGCGAAGCCGTAGCCGGAGGCCAGCAGCAGGATCAGCGGCAGGTCGGTGGCCAGCTCGGGGCTCCGCCCCGCCGCCACGCCGGTGCCGACGATGCCGCGCAGCAGGAACCGCTGCAGCTCCGCCATGTCGCGGGCCGTCATGCCGAGGCCGTAGGGGCCGCCGCTCGGGTCGCTGGCGAAGTGGGCGGTCGCCGCCTCGGTGCGGTGGCGCCCCTGCCAGACGGCCCGATCCCGGGCCTCGGGCATCTGCCGGCGCGCATCCTCGGCCAGGGCCCGCTGCTGCTCCGGGTCCGGGGTCTGCAGCAGATCCCGCACCAGCCGCGCCGCCAGCCCCGCGGCGATCCCCTCGAGCGACGGCTGCGCCATGGGGCGGGGACGGGCGGCAACTGCGGCGCAGGGTAGGTGGATCGACGGGGCCTGCCCAGGGCCGCGGACCGGCCAGGATGGCGGCGGCGCTGCGATGCAAGGTCCGATGGTTCAGGCCGCCCCCGCCGGCACCGCCGCCCCTGCGCCGCCGCGCCGGGGGCGCTTCTGGCTGGGGCCGTTGCTGGCGGGGCTCTGCTTCGGCCTGGGCTACGGCCTCACCCAGCGGCTGCTGGTCCTGAACGTGCCCGGCCTGGTGCGCTTCGGCCAGCCCTTCGACCTGCAGCCCTTCCCGGGCACCGGCCTCGGCAGCCTGCGCCTGCGCTTCGGCGATGAGGCCCAGCAGATCCGCGGCAGCCTGGAGCTGGACCAGCTGCAGCGGCAGCCCGCCGCCCCACCGCCCGAGGATCTCCCGCCGGAGGATCCGGCCACCGAGGGGGCGCCGCCGCCCGGGCCGGCCGAGGCCGTCCCGCCGGAGCCCGGCCCCGAGCCGGCCCCCGCCCCGGCCGCGGCGGAGCGGACGCCGCCGCCGGCCCCCGGCCCCGGAGCCCCGACAGCGCCCGTGCCTGCGGAGCCGCCGCCGCCGGCTCCGGCGCCCGCCGGCCGGCTCTGATCTGCCACAGTCTGGGGGCACCCTATGGCCTGCCATGAGCGCGCCCCAGACGCTGATCCAGGCCGCCCTCAACCGCCTCGCCGCCCGGCTGGGCTCCGGCCTGGCGGATGCCGCCGCCGGCCTGGCGGTGATCGCCCAGGACGCCCCCGGGCGTTTTCGCCAGGAGTGGCAGCTGTTCGTGGAGGAGGTGGAGCTGGAGGCCGAGCGGCTGGAGCAGCCCGGGGCGGCGGGCGCGGGCTTCGGCGCCGAGCCGGCGGCCTGGAGCGCCGCTGACCAGGGCGGAGCGGATGCCGGCGGCCATGGCCGCCACGACGCCAGCCCCCACGTCAGCCCCCAGGACCAGATCGATCAGCTGCGGGCCCGGGTGGCCCAGCTCGCCCGCCGCCTCGAGGACCGGACCTGATGGTGGGCCGGCGCGATCCAGGGCGCAGCGGCCCGGCCGGCGCCTGGCTGCAGCAGCTGGGCCAGGGCCTGCGGGGGCTGGGGCGCTCCCTGCGCATCTGGCGCTCGGTGCTGCAGCTGGTGCTGGGCCTGTGGTGGGACAGCGCCGACTGGACCTACCCCGGCGGCGTCAGCCCTGAGCGGCGTGAGCGGCGCCAGCGGCGCCGGGCCCGCTGGCTCACCGGCGAGCTGCTGGGCCTGGGCTCGGCCTTCATCAAGCTGGGCCAGCTGCTCTCGGCCCGCCCGGACGTGCTGCCGGCCGGCTGGGTGGAGGAGCTGGCCCACCTGCAGGACCGCGTGCCCGCCTTCTCCTTCGCCCTGGCCCAGCAGCTGCTGGAGCGGGAGCTGGGGGAGCGGGTCGCCGAGATCATCGACATCGAGGAGCAGCCCCTTGGCGCCGCCAGCCTGGCCCAGGTGCACCGGGCGTCCCTGCGCAGCGGCCGCCAGGTGGTGCTCAAGATCCAGCGGCCGGGCCTGGAGAGGATCTTCCGGCTCGACCTGGAGGTGATGCAGCAGGTGGCGGCGGTGCTGCAGCGCCATCCCCGATGGGGTGTCGGCCGCGACTGGGTGGGCATCGCCCAGGAGTGCCGCCGGGTGCTGCTGCGCGAGCTCGACTTCCGCCTCGAGGCCGAGCACGCCGCCCGCTTCCGCCAGCAGTTCCTCGACGACCCGGGCATCCGCATCCCGGCGGTGGTCTGGGAGCTCAGCAGCCGGCGGGTGCTCTGCCTCGACTACCTGCCGGGCATCAAGATCACCGACCGCCCGGCCCTGGTGGCCGCCGGCATCGACCCGGCGGCGGTGGCCGAGAAGGGCGCCGCCAGCTACCTGCAGCAGCTGGTGCGCTTCGGCTTCTTCCACGCCGATCCCCACCCCGGCAACCTGGCGGTGGCCGCCGATGGCGCCCTCATCTACTACGACTTCGGGATGATGGGCCAGATCTCCCAGCGGCTGCGCAGCCGCCTGGGGCGCATGGTGACCGCGGCCGCCTCCCGCGACGCCGGCGCCCTGGTGGCGGAGCTCCAGGCCGCCGGCGTGATCGCCACCGGCATCGACGTGGGGCCGGTGCGGCGGCTGGTGCGGGTGATGCTCACCGACGCCCTCACGCCGCCCTTCTCGGCCAACGTGATCGCGAAGCTCTCCGGCGACCTCTACGACCTCGTCTACGGCCAGCCGTTCCGCCTGCCCAGCGAGCTGATCTTCGTGATGCGGGCCCTCTCCACCTTCGAGGGGGTCGGCCGCAGCCTGGATCCCGGCTTTAGCCTGGTGGCCATCGCCCGCCCCTACCTGCTGCCCCTCATGACCTCCAGCGGCGGCGCCAACGACCTCTTCAACCAGCTGGGCCGCCAGGCGGCCGAGGTGGGCAGCCGCGCCCTGGGGATCCCGCGCCGGCTGGAGGAGAGCCTGGTGCGCATCGAGCAGGGCGACCTGCAGGTGCAGATCCGCGCCGGGGAGACCGACCGCCTGCTGCGGCGCCTGGCCTTGAGCCAGCAGAGTTCCGGCCAGTCGGTGCTGCTGGGGGCCCTGGCGGTGTCGGCGGCGCTGCTGGCCGCCAGCAGCAGGCCCGCCCTCAGCGCCATTCCCCTGGCGGCCGGCCTGCCGGTGGGGCTGGGCTGGCTGCGGCTGCAGACGCGGCTGCAGCGCGATGGCCGCCTGGAGAAGCTGCCGGGGGCGGAGGTCGCCGCCGGCCGTTAGCGGCGCCCTTCAGCCACGGCCGCGGGGGCCGCGGTCTTCGGCGCCGGCGTAGAGGGCCTGCGGGCCCAGCTCGTCCTCGATGCGCAGCAGCTGGTTGTACTTGGCCACGCGCTCGGAGCGGCTCAGGGAGCCGGTCTTGATCTGGCCGGCGCGGGTGGCCACCGCCAGGTCGGCGATGGTGGTGTCCTCGGTCTCGCCGGAGCGGTGGCTGATCACGCTGGTGTAGCCGGCGCGGCCCGCCAGGTCGATCGCCTGCAGGGTCTCGGTGAGGGTGCCGATCTGGTTCACCTTGATCAGGATCGAGTTGGCCAGCCCCTGGTCGATGCCCCGCTGCAGGCGGCCGGTGTTGGTCACGAACAGGTCGTCGCCCACCAGCTGCACGGTCTTGCCCAGCCTTTCGGTGAGCAGGCTCCAGCCCTCCCAGTCGTCCTCGGCCAGACCGTCCTCGATCGACACGATCGGGTAGCGGCTCACCAGCTTGGCCAGCTCCTCCACCATCTCGGCGCTGCTGTAGCTGCCGCCGCCGAAGGCATAGCGGCCATCCCGGTAGAACTCGGTGCTGGCCACATCCAGGGCCAGGGAGATCTGATCGCCCGGCCGGTAGCCGGCCTTCTCGATCGCCTGCACCAGCAGGTCACCGGCGGCGTCGTTGCCGAGGTCCGGGGCGAAGCCGCCCTCATCGCCCACGGCGGTGCTCAGGCCGCGCTCGGCCAGCAGGCCCTTGAGCACGTGGAACACCTCGGTGCCCCAGCGCAGTGCCTCACTGAACTGGGGGGCGCCGTGGGGCACGATCATGAACTCCTGGAAGTCCAGGCTGTTGGCCGCGTGGGCGCCGCCGTTGATCACGTTCATCAGCGGCACCGGCAGCAGGGTGGCCAGGGGGCCACCCAGGTAGCGGTAAAGGGGCAGGCCCACGCCGGCGGCGGCGGCCCGGGCGGTGGCCAGGCTCACGGCCAGGATGGCGTTGGCCCCCAGGGCGCTCTTGTTGTCGCTGCCGTCCAGGTCGCGCATCACCTGGTCCACGCTGCTCTGCTCCAGGGCGCTGACGCCGCAGAGGGCGGGGGCGATCCTGTCCTGGATGTTCTCGACCGCCTTGCGCACGCCCTTGCCCATGTAGCGCTTCGGGTCGCCGTCGCGCAGCTCGTGGGCCTCGTGGGCGCCGGTGCTGGCGCCGCTGGGCACGATCGCCCGGCCGCTGGCGCCGCCCTCGAGCACCACCTCCGCCTCCACCGTTGGGGTGCCGCGGGAGTCGAGCACCTCGCGGGCCACGATGGTGTCGATGACGAGGTCGAGGGTGTCGATCACAGCGGCCGGGGGTCGGTCCGCCAGATCCTATGGGTCGCCCCCGCCCGCCCTTTGGTGACCGTCGGCACGGAATCGGCGCCGGGGCCCGGCGCCGGTCAGGGGCCCGGGCGGCTGGCCAGAATGGATGGCTGCGACGGTCGGTGGACCTCCCCCATGCGCTTGCTCCACACCATGCTGCGGGTCGGGGACCTGGAGCGGTCGCTGGCCTTCTATACGGACCTGCTGGGCATGCGGCTGCTGCGCCGGCGCGAGCACCCCGAGGGCCGCTTCAGCCGGGCCTTCGTGGGCTACGGCGACGAGAGCGACCACACGGTGCTGGAGCTCACCCACAACTGGGACACCGGCCACTACGAGCTCGGCACCGGCTACGGCCACATCGCCATCGGCGTCGACGACCTCGCGGCCACCTGCGGCGCCATCCGCGCCAGGGGGGGGCGGGTGGTGCGGGAGCCCGCGCCGATGCGGAACGGCACCACGGTGTTCGCCTTCGTGGAGGATCCCGATGGCTACCGGGTGGAGCTGATCGACCTCGCCTCGAGGGCCCATGGGGCCTGATGTCGCTGCTGCCGGCGCCGTCCCCCCGGGCGCCGGCCCGGAGCGTGGCTCCCTCACCAGCAGCCCCGAGCGCTTCAGCGACGCGGCCTGGGAGCTGCTGCTGGCCAGCCAGGACGCCGCCCGCCGCTGGCGCCATGGCCAGATGGACGTGGAGCACCTGCTGCAGGTGCTGCTCTCGGAACCGCCCTACGCCGCCTGGATCGATCCCCTGCCGATCGACACCGGCCGGCTGCTGGACCGCCTCGAGGATGTCTGCGCCGACCAGCCCTCGGGCAGCGGCCGCGAGCTGTTCATCGGCGATGCGCTGGAAGATCTGCTGGAGGACGCCGACCGGCGCCGGGCCGCCTGGGGTTCGCGCCTGCTCGATGTGCCCCACCTGCTGCTGGCCCTGCTGGACGAGCCCCGCATCGGCGCGGCCCTGCTGGCGGAGGCCGGGCTGGGCGAGGAGCTCCTGCTGCGCCAGCTGCGGCCCGGGGCCTCCGGCTCCGGCGGCCGGCCTGCCGCCGCTCCCCCGGCCCCCGCGCCGCCGGCCGTGCCGCGCCGCCCCGAGCGGCCCCCGGCCGGCGAGCCCATCGCCCCGGGGACCCGTCCGTCCCTCGGCCGCCCCCCCGGCTCCGCGCCGCCGCCCCCCCCTGCGGCGGGGGACACGGGCGCCGGCCAGGCCAGCGGCGAAGCCGGCGACGGCGGTCTCACCCTGGAGCGCGAACCCGGCGCCCTGGAGCAGTTCGGCCGCGACCTCACCGCCGCCGCCCGCGCCGGCCAGCTCGATCCGGTGATCGGCCGCGACACCGAGATCCGCCGCCTGATCCAGGTGCTCTCGCGCCGGGGCAAGAACAACCCGGTGCTGATCGGCGAGCCCGGCGTCGGCAAGACCGCCATCGCCGAGCTGCTGGCCCAGCGGATCGTGGCCGGCGAGGTGCCCGATTCCCTGCGGGGCCAGCGCCTGATCGCCCTGGACATGGGCGCCCTGATCGCCGGCGCCAAGTTCCGCGGCCAGTTCGAGGAGCGCCTGCGCAGCGTGCTCCAGGAGGTGGCCGACGCCGAGGCCACGCCGGGGCAGGCCGGCGTGATCCTGTTCATTGACGAGCTGCACGCGGTGGTGGGCAGCGAGCGCTCCGGCAGCGACGCCGGCAGCATCCTCAAGCCGGCCCTGGCCCGGGGCGAGCTGCGCTGCATCGGCGCCACCACCCCCGAGGAGTTCAGCCGCAGCGTGGAGAAGGATCCGGCCCTCAACCGCCGCTTCCAGCAGGTGCTGATCAAGGAGCCGGGCATCGAGGAGAGCACCCTGATCCTGCGGGGCCTCAAGGAGCGCTACGAGCTGCACCACGGCGTGGCCATCGCCGATGGGGCCGTGGTGGCCGCCAGCCGCCTGGCCGATCGCTACATCGCCGACCGCTGCCTGCCCGATTCGGCCATCGACCTGATCGATGAGGCCGCCGCCCAGCTCAAGATGGAGGTGACCTCCAAGCCGCGGCTGGTGGAGGAGGCCGAGGGCGAGCTGCGCCGGGTGGAGCTGGCCCTGCTGGCGGCCGAGACGGCGCCGCTGGCCGAGCGGGCCCAGCTGCAGGAGCAGCGTCGCCTCGCCGCTGAGCGCCTGCAGGAGCTCCAGAGGCGCTGGCAGGGCGAGCGCGACCAGCTGGCCGAGCTGCGTCAGCTGCTGGCCGACGACGAGGCCCTGCGCCAGGCCATCGCCGAAGCCGAGCGCGACGGCGACCTGGAGGAGGCCGCCCGGCTGCAGTACGACCAGCTGCGCGGGGTGCAGCAGCGCCGCAGCGAGCTGGAGGCCCTGCTCCAGGCCGACCAGGCCAGTGGCCAGTCGCTGCTGCGCGAGCAGGTGGAGGCCGGCGACATCGCCGATGTGGTGGCCCGCTGGACCGGCATCCCGGTGCAGCGGCTGCTGGCCGGCGAGCGCCAGAAGCTGCTGGAGCTGGAGGCCCGCCTGGGCGAGCGGGTGATCGGCCAGCCCGAGGCGGTGGCGGCGGTGGCCGCGGCGATCCGCCGGGCCCGGGCCGGCATGAAGGATCCGCGGCGCCCCGTGGGCTCGTTCCTGTTCCTGGGCCCCACGGGCGTGGGCAAGACCGAGCTGGCCAAGGCCCTGGCCGCCTCCCTGTTCGATGAGGAGGAGGCCCTGGTGCGGCTCGACATGAGCGAGTTCATGGAGCGCAATGCCGTGGCGCGGCTGCTGGGGGCGCCCCCCGGCTACGTGGGCTACGAGGAGGGCGGCCAGCTCACCGAGGCGGTGCGGCGCCGGCCCTACGCCGTGCTGCTGCTCGATGAGGTGGAGAAGGCCCACCCGGATGTGTTCAACGTGCTGCTGCAGGTGCTCGACGACGGCCGCCTCACCGATTCCCAGGGCCGCACCGTGGACTTCCGCCACACCGTGGTGGTGATGACCAGCAACCTGGCCAGCCGCGCCATCCTCGATCGCGCCCGGGGCCAGGCCGGCGCCGGGGCTGAGCCGGGGGCGGAGGCGGCCGCGGAGGCCGAGGCCCGCGAGGCCACCCTGGCGGCGGCGATCGAGCGGGCCCTGGCCAGCCATTTCCGCCCCGAGTTCCTCAACCGCATCGACGAGGTGATCCGCTTCCGGCCCCTGCAGCCGGCGGATCTGGAGCGGATCGTGCGGTTGCAGCTGGCGGAGCTGGCGCTGCTGCTGCGGGAGCAGGGTCTGGAGCTGGAGGTGGATCCGCCGGTGCTGCCGCTGCTGGCCCGCCAGGGCTACGAGCCGGAGTACGGCGCCAGGCCGCTGCGGCGCCTGCTGCGCCGGGCGATCGAGAACCCGCTCGCCACCGAGCTGCTGGAGGAGCACTTCAGCGGCGCCCGCGGCGTGCGGGTCAGCGTCGCCGGCGAGGGCCGGGCCGGTTCCGGCGTCGATCGGCTGGCCTTCACCCCGATCCCCTGAGCCGCGCTGCCGCCCACGGCCCCGTTCGAACCAGTCCCGCCCGAACCGGCCCCGGAACAACGTCCGGTAGGGTGGCTGTTTGCCGGTCCGCGCCGCCCCAGCGCTGCGCGATCGCCTGGGGACCCCAGCTCCCCCAGCCGACCGACCTCCCCCAGCCCCCGGACCCGACGGTGACATCCACTGATACGGCTGATACGGCGCCCGGCACGACGGCGCGCGGCACAGGGGCGCCCAGCGGCGATCCGCTGAGCCCCACCGATTCGCCCAAGGCGGGCTTCCTGGCCACCAGCCTCGAAGAGCTGCGCAAGGTGGTCTGGCCCAGCCGCCAGCAGCTGTTCAGCGAATCCCTGGCGGTGATCCTGATGGTGACCCTCTCGGCCTTCGCCATCGCCGCCGTGGATCGCTTCTACAGCTGGGCCAATACCCAGGTCTTCCGCTGAGCCGGGTCCGTCCGCCCCGCCGTTCGCGTCTCGCTTCCTCCCCTCTTCCACCGCCTCCGCCTGTGTCCGACGTCGACCTGACCACCACCGATCTCGCCTCCGCCGACGCCGGGACCGTGCTGGATCTGGCCGCCGCCGCGCCCGAGGCCGGTGAGGCCCCCAGGGCCCAGGTGGCCCGCTGGTATGCCGTGCAGGTGGCCTCCAGCTGCGAGAAGAAGGTGAAGGCCACCCTCGAGCAGCGGGCCGTGACCCTGGGGGTCGACAACCGCATCCTCGAGATCGAGATCCCCCAGACCCCCGCCGTCAAGATCAAGAAGGACGGCAGCCGCCAGGGCACCGAGGAGAAGGTGTTCCCGGGCTACGTGCTGGTGCGCATGGTCCTCGACGAGGACACGATGATGGCCGTGCGCAGCACCCCCAACGTCATCAACTTCGTGGGCGCCGAGGACCGGCGCGCCACCGGCAAGGCCCGGGGCCACATCAAGCCCCGCCCCCTCAGCCGCCAGGAGGTGGACCGCATCTTCAAGCGCGCCGCCGAGAAGAAGCCCGTCGTCAAGGTGGACCTGGCCGAGGGCGACCAGATCCTGGTCACCGCCGGCCCGTTCAAGGACTTCCAGGGCGAGGTGATCGAGGTGTCGGGCGAGCGCAGCAAGCTCAAGGCCCTGCTCTCGATCTTCGGCCGGGAGACCCCGGTGGAACTCGAGTTCGCCCAGATCAGCAAACAGAGCTGATCGCCGCGGCCGCCTCCCTGCGGAGGGCGGCCCCGGGTGATCCCCCGCCCGCGGGGGAGCGCCGCACCGCCGCTGCCCTAGGTTCGGCGATCCGCAGAGTCCCCCTCCGGGGACACCCGTTCCGCAGCCCAGCCGATGGCCAAAAAAGTCGTAGCCGTGATCAAGCTGGCCCTCCAGGCCGGCAAAGCCAACCCCGCGCCGCCGGTGGGCCCCGCCCTCGGTCAGCACGGCGTCAACATCATGGCGTTCTGCAAGGAGTACAACGCCCGCACCCAGGAGAAGGCCGGGTACGTGATTCCGGTGGAGATCTCGGTCTTCGAAGACCGCAGCTTCACCTTCATCACCAAGACCCCGCCCGCTTCGGTGCTGATCTCCAAGGCGGCCGGCATTGACAAGGGTGCCGCCACCTCCTCCAAGGGCGGCGTCGGCGCCATCAGCCGCGCCCAGCTGGAGGAGATCGCCCGCACCAAGCTGCCCGACCTCAACACCTCCAACCTGGAGGCCGCCCAGCGCATCATCGAAGGCACCGCCCGCAACATGGGCGTCGCCATCACCGACTGATCCACCCCTACCGGGGGAGACCGTCACCGGTCGTCCGCACCCCATCCCCACCATGGCCAAAGCTTCCAAGCGCTTCAACGCCCTCACCAAGACGGTCGAAGACCGCAGCTACACCCCGCTCGAGGCGGTGGAGCTGGTGAAGGCCAATGCCAACGCCAAGTTCGATGAGACCCTCGAGGCCCACGCGCGCCTCGGCATCGATCCCAAGTACACCGACCAGCAGCTGCGCACCACCGTGGCCCTGCCCCACGGCACCGGCCAGACCATCCGCATCGCCGTGATCGCCCGCGGTGAGAAGGTGGCCGAGGCCAAGGCCGCCGGCGCCGACCTGGCCGGCGACGACGAGCTGGTGGAGACCATCGCCAAGGGCGCGATGGACTTCGACCTGCTGATCGCCACCCCGGACATGATGCCCAAGGTGGCCAAGCTGGGCCGGGTGCTCGGCCCCCGGGGCCTGATGCCCAACCCCAAGGCCGGCACCGTCACCACCGACCTGGCCGGGGCCATCAGCGAGTTCAAGGCCGGCAAGCTGGAGTTCCGCGCCGACCGCACGGGCATCGTGCACGTGCGCTTCGGCAAGGCCAGCTTCGACGCCGCCCAGCTGCTGGAGAACCTCAAGGCCCTGCAGGAGACCATCGACCGCAACAAGCCCAGCGGTGCCAAGGGCCGCTACTGGAAGAGCCTCTACATCACGTCCACCATGGGCCCCTCGGTGGAAGTCGACGTGACGGCGCTGCAGGACATCAAGCAGGAGTCCTGAGGGACGCCGGGGCCCCCGCGGAACCCTGACCTCGTCCCTCCGGCCCCATGGCCCTGGGCCCAGCCTCCGCCTCCGGCGGGGGCTTTTTGCTGGCCGGCCGGGGTGGTGGTG
>CALRKO020000002.1:0-227141 GCA_943368105.1 Chitinophaga pinensis
GCCTGAGCCTCAGGCCCGCTGCCAGTCGTCGGCCAGCAACAGGTCGCGGGCGGCGTTGATGGCCTGCATCGTGCCGTGGTGGCCGCCGCGGTCGGGGTGGTGCTCAGCCGCCGCCTGCTTCCAGGCCCGGTTCACCGCCTGGGGGCTGAGCCGCCCCGCCAGGGCCAGGCCCAGCCGGTGGCGGGCCTGGATCGCCTCCAGGTCGGGGCTGCGGCCCAGGGGGCCGCGGTCGGCGGCGGTCAGGCCCGTGCCGCGGCGCTTGCGGCCCCGGCCCTTGGCCGGCCCGCCCCTGGCCGCGGCCTTGCCGAAGCCCCGGCTGGCCGGTTCCGCCGCCTCCCCCTGGCGGCCGGCGGTCGCGGCGGCCGGCGGCGCCACCAGCCCGGCCCCCCGGGGAACCCCCGCCCCGTCCGGGGGCTGCAGCGGCCGTTGCGTGGATCGCTCCGTGGACCGTTCCGTAGGTCGATCCGCGGATCGATCCGCAGGTCGATCGAGGGGGTGCTTGGGCAGGGTCTGGCTGGTCACAGCGGGGCGGCGGGCGTTCCTCCAGCCTCCCCCATGGCCGACCGGGACAGCAGCATGGAGGAGCACCCTCCGGGCCTGGCCCCCCTGCTGCGATGTCCACGCTCTGGTCCAGCTGGCCGATCTGGGCCGTGCTGGCGGCCCTGTTCGCGGCCGTCACCGCCCTGCTGGCCAAGCTGGGGGTGGCGGGCATCAACAGCAACCTGGCCACCCTGCTGCGCACCGGCGTGGTGCTGGTGCTGCTGGCGGGCATCGTGGCGGCGCGGGGCGAGTGGCAGCCGCTGGCGGAGCTGCCACGGCGCAGCCTGCTGTTTCTGCTGGCCTCGGGCCTGGCCACCGGGGTGTCCTGGCTCTGCTACTTCCGGGCCCTGAGCCTCGGGCCCGTCTCCCGGGTGGCCCCGATCGACAAGATCAGCGTGGTGATCGTGGCGGTGCTGGGGGTGCTGCTGCTGGGTGAATCGCTGCAGCCCCGCCACTGGCTGGGGGTGGCGCTGATGGCGGTGGGGGCGGTGCTCCTGGCCCTGCGCTGAGGGTGGGACCCTCATCTGGTGTGCAGGAAGCGGGCCGTTGCTGACAGCGCCCCGCTGCGGGGGTGCTGATGCCGAAGGCCCCAACGCTGCACGAGCGACAGGGGGGAAGTTGCAGGCGATTCGATAGAGTTTGAAAGTCAGTCATTCCACGGCGAACCATGCTCACAGGCTCCGATCTGCTCGCCAAGGTGAAGGAACTGGGCGATGCCAGCAAAAGCGAGCTCGTGCGCAGCTGCGGCTACGTCTCCACCAAGAAGGACGGCAGTGAACGGCTGAACTTCACGGCCTTCTATGAGGCCCTGCTGGAGGCCAAGGGCCTCAACCTGGGGGGCGATGGCGCCAGCCGGGGCAAGGGCGGCCGCAAGCTGAGCTACGTGGCCACGGTGCAGGGCAACGGCAACCTGCTGATCGGCAAGGCCTACACCGCCCTGCTCGATCTCAAGCCCGGCGATGAATTCGAGATCAAGCTGGGCCGCAAGCAGATCCGCCTGATCCCCGCCGGCAGCACCGACGAGGACGAGGAGTGATCCCCTGCGGCGGCCCCCGCCGCCCGTAGCGCCCCGGCCGGCCCGGGCCACCAGACTGGGGGCTGAACCCGGTGCCGCCGCCGGCTCCCGCGGAGGTCCGGTCCATGTGCTTCTCCAGCACCGCCAGCTTTGCGGCGGCGGCGCTCCTGGCACCCCTGGGCCTGGCGGCCGTGGGCCAGGCCCGCCGCAGCGGCCAGCCGGGGCGCCTGCCCCTGGCCCTGACCCCCTGGCTGTTCGCCCTGCAGCAGGTCAGTGAGGGGGTGGTGTGGCTGGGGCTCACCGGCGCCGGCCCCGATGGGGCCCTGACCCGGGCGGCGGCGCTGCTGTTTCTGTTCTTCGCCTGCGGCTTCTGGCCGGCCTGGATGCCCTGGCTGGCCCTGCGCTTCGCCGGGCCTGGGCTGGCGCCCTGGCGGCGCCGGCTGATCCAGCTGCTGGCCGTGCTGGGGGTGGCCCTGGGCCTCGGGCTGTGGCTGCCGCTGCCCTTCGATCCCCACCGGCTCCAGGTGACCGTGGTGGACGGCTCCATCCACTACGGCACCACCTTCCTGGCCAGCGGGCTGGTGAGCCACGGCCTGGGCAGCGGGCTCTATGCCCTGCTGGTGGCCCTGCCGCTGCAGCTGGTGCCCTCCCCCCGCCTGCGCCTGTTCGGCCTGCTGGTGCTGGCCGCCTTCACCCTGGCCCAGCTGGCCTACCTCTACGCCTTCACCTCGGTGTGGTGCTACTTCGCGGCGCTGCTCTCGGCCCTGGCGGTGTGGGTCGTGGCCGAGCCGCTCAGAGCGCCGCCCCGAACAGCCGCCCCACCGCCGCGGTGACGCCCATGGCGATCACCCCCCAGACCAGCAGCCGCAGGGCGGCCCGCAGCATCGAGGCACCCCCGGCCCAGGCCGAGAGGGCACCGAACAGCATCAGCGCCAGCAGGGCGCCCGCGGTGGTGCTGCGGCCCAGCTGGTCGGGGGCGGCCAGCAGCAGCGCGGCCAGGGGCACGCAGGCCCCCGCGCCGAAGCTGGCCGCCGAGGCCAGGGCCGCCTGGATCGGCCGGGCCCGCAGGGTCTCGGTGAGCCCCAGCTCATCGCGGGCGTGGGCGGCGAGGGCGTCGTGGCGGCTGAGCTGCTCGGCCACCGCCAGCGCCAGCCCGTGGTCGAGGCCGCGGGCCTCGTAGATCTCCACCAGCTCCGCCAGTTCCCCGGCCGGATCGCTGGCCAGCTCCTGGCGCTCCCGGGCCAGGTCCGCCCCCTCTGTGTCCGCCTGGGACTGCACCGACACGTACTCCCCCGCCGCCATCGACAGGGCGCCGGCGGCCGTGGCGGCGACGGCCGACAGCAGCACGGCGTCACGGGCGGCACCGGAGGCGGCCACACCCACCACCAGGCTGGCCACCGAGATGGTGCCGTCGTTGGCCCCCAGCACCGCGGCCCGCAGCCAGCCGATGCGGTGGCTGTTGTGGCGCTCCGCATGGCGTTCCGCCAGGCGGCGGCGCCGGCGCCGCTCGGGGACATCACTGCTGGGCGCCATGGCGGGGATCGGGGGCCGCGGAGCCGCATCGTGGCACCGGCGACCGGCAGCGGCACCGGGGCGGGCATCGCGGCCGGCGGATCCGCTCCCTGCCCGTCAGTCCGGCGGACCCTCTGTTCCCGGCGCCCCGGCACCCGCTCCCGCAGTCCCGATCGGGCTGCCGGCCACCGCCGGGCGGCTCACCTCCTCGTAGCTGGTGCGCCGCTGGGCGTCGAGGTGGCCGATGTGCTTCCGCTCGTTGTAGTAGAGCGCCTGGAAGTGCAGGGCATCGCTGTTCAGCTCGAGGAACATCGCCTCGATGCGGCCCTCCATGTCGGCGCCGGCCGGCGCCGGCTCGCCCGCGGGCTCCTGCAGCAGCCGGGCGATGCAGCGCTCCAGGGTCTCCAGGTTCTGGGCCCGCCAGGCATCGAGCAGGTGGCGGCAGCGCTTGAGGCTGCGCTGGCGCTCCAGGGCGGCGGTGGCGCCGCGCAGCTGCAGCAGCGGCAGGGCCAGGGCGAGGCGCTGCACCTCGTTGGGCTCCAGCAGGGGCGTCAGCCGGTTCAGCAGTTCGCTCTGCTCCACCACCAGCTGCTCCCCCAGCAGCCGGGGCAGGTCGAGGTCCGCCAGGTCGTGGCCCGGGTCCAGGCCCCGGTTCACCGCCTCCAGCCGCCCGGCCCCCAGGTTGCCCTCCTCCAGGGTGCCGATGGCGGCCCACAGGCGCCGGTGGTGGGAGAGGGCGAAGTCGTCGAGTTCCCGGCGGCGCAGTTCGGCACGGATGGCGCCGCGGTGGGCTGGGCAGTGCAGGTAGAGCCGCAGCAGCTCCGCCTCGGCCCGCTCCCGGAGCCCCGCCTCGCCGGGCTGCTCCCAGCGCTGGGAGCGGCCGTGCCAGCGCTGCCCCTTCACCTGCTGGCGCAGGTCGTCCTCCAGCTGGATCGCCAGCCGCGCCTGGCCGCCGGAGAGGCGCTCGGCCACCTGCTGCAGGTAGCGGGAGCGCACGGCGCTCTGGGGCAGCTTGCCCAGCAGCGCCACCAGGGCGCTCACCGCCTGCTGGAAGGCGTCGGAGCGGGACAGGTCGCGGCCCGCCAGCACCTGCTCGATCTGCCAGTCGAGCCAGAGGGGCGCCGAATCCAGCAGGGAGCGGTACTCGCCGGCGCCGTGCTCCTTCAGGAACTCATCCGGGTCCTTGCCGGCCGGGAGCTGCAGCACCCGCAGCTCCAGCTGGCCCTGCAGGGCCAGCTGCTCCACCTCGCCGATGGCCCGCTGGGCGGCGCGCACGCCGGCGCCGTCGGTGTCGAAGTTGAGGATCAGCCGCTTGCTGTCGCAGCAGCGGCACAGCTGGGTGATCTGCTGGCTGCTGAGGGCGGTGCCCAGGGCCGCCACCGCATTGGTGATGCCGGCGGCGTGCAGGGCGATCACATCGAAGTAGCCCTCCACCACCACGGCCCGGTCGTCCTTGCGGATGGCATTGACGGCCTTGTCGAGGCCGAACAGGTGCTTGCCCTTCTCGAACACCTCCGTTTCCGGGGAGTTGAGGTACTTGGGCTCGCCGCCATCGAGGCTGCGGCCGCCGAAGCCGATGATCCGCCCCTGCCGGTCGGCGATCGGCACCATCACCCGGTGGCGGAAGCGGTCGTAGAAGCCACGGCTGTCCTGGGAACCGCCGCCCTTGCGGGGCACCACCAGGCCGGCGGCCTCCAGCAGCTCCGGCGCCAGGCCCTCCACCTGCTGCAGATGGCTGAGCAGGCCGTCCCAGCGGTCGGGGGCATAGCCCAGGCCGAAGCCCTCGATCGTGGCCTCGCTCAGGCCGCGGCTCTGCTTGAGGTAGGCCAGGGCACTGGCCCCCTCGGGGGCGCGCAGCTGGGCGCGGAACCAGCCGGCCGCCAGGGCCACGGCCTTCATCAGCTGCTCGCGGCGCGAGAGCTGCTGGCGCAGCCGCTCCTGCTGCGGGCCCTCGAGGGTCTCGATCGGCAGCTGGTATCTGCGCGCCAGCTCCAGCACCACCTCGCTGAAGCTGTGGCGCTGCAGTTCCATCAGGAACTTGATGGCGTTGCCGCCAGCCCCGCAGGAGAAGCAGTAATAGAACTGCTTGGCCGGCGACACCGTCATCGACGGCGACTTGTCGTCGTGGAAGGGGCAGATCCCCACGAACTCGCGGCCCTTCTTCTTGAGCACCACGTGCTCGCCCACCACGTCCACGATGTCGGCGCGCTCCTTGACGGCCTCGATCGTGCGGGGGTGGAGGCGCGGCAGGCTCAAGCGGGGGCGGCGGCAGGGGCAGCGCCGATTCTGACGGCGGCGGCCCCTGCCAGCATGCGGACCGGTGGCCAGGGGGTCGGGTGGGGCGGAGCAACGGGCGGCGGGCGGCCCAGCGCGGCTGGCGGCTGCTGGCGGTCCTGCTGGGGCTGCTGATCGGCCTGCAGGGCTTCGGCCTGGGCGCGCCGGCCCTGGGGGCGGCCCGGGCCCCGGTGCCGGCCAGCGCCGCGGCGCGCCCCCTGCCGATCACCGATCAGCCCTTCTATCCGCAGCTGCTGCGGGTGGCCGCCCGCTGGAGCGATGCACCCCTGGGCCTGGTGGTGGGCGAGAGCCCGCGGGAGACGCTGCTCAACTTCTATGCGGTGATGGCGCGGGTGCAGCGGCAGCTGCTGGCCGCCACCCGCCGGCCCCAGGGCGATCCGGGCTGGTTCTGGAGCCCCGCCGCCCGCCGGCGGATCGCGGAGGCCCAGAAGCTGTTCGACCTGGCGGTGCAGGCCCTCGACGCCAGCGCCTTCCCCGAGAGCGTGCGCGATGACATGGCCAACGAGGCGGCCATCCAGCTCAAGCAGGTGCTGGATTACGCGTTCAGCCGCAGCGCTGGCCCGATCCAGATCCCCGACCTCGCCGAGCTGAAGCGGCTCAACGCCCAGCGCAGCCAGCCCAGCGAGAGCTGGACCCTGCCCGACACGGCGATCACCCTCAGCGCCGAGGCCGACGCCGCCGGCCAGGGCTCGCCGGGATTCCGCTTCTCCAGCGCCACCGTGGCCCAGGTCAGCCGCATGTATGCGGAGATCGACCAGGAGCTGCTGCCCCCTCAGCCCTTCGCCACCCCGGACTTCTACGGCGCCTACAGCAGCACCCCCGGGGACCTCGTCCCCGCCAAGTGGTACCTGCGGCTGCCGCCGGGCCTGCGGCGCTGGCTGGAGCTGTCGGTCTACGGGCAGACGCTGTTCCAGGTCGGCGCCACCGCCCTCACCCTGGGGCTCTATGGCGCGCTGCTGCTGGCCCTGGTCCGGCGCCTGCTTCACACCTACCGCTACTGGCAGGGCGGCGTGGAGCCGGGGCGGCGCAGCTGGCACCAGGACAACGTGGCCTGGTATCGGGTGCTGCTGATCCTGCCGCTGCTGGTGATCACCCGGCTGGTGGATGGGTTCATCGACCGCATCATCAATGTCACCGGCCTGCCGCTGGTGGTTCTCACCTTCTGCTTCTCCATCTGCTACTTCCTGGCGGCCAGCGGCCTGGTGTTCTTCCTGTGCGAGGCGCTGGGCCGCTCCCTCTCGGAACGGCTGGTGCGGCTGCGGGGCGGCAGCTCGGAGCTGCAGCTGCGGCGGGTGAGCAACCTGGTGATGCCGGTGTGCCGGGTGCTGGGCGGGCTGGTGGCCGTGGGGCTGATCTACCGGCTGCTGATCGAGCTGGGGCTGCCCTCCACCACCGTGCTGGCCTTTTCGGCGGTGCCCGGCCTGGCCATCGGCCTGGGGGCCTCCAAGCTGCTGGGCAACCTGTTCGCCGGCCTCTCGATCCAGACCGACCGGCCGCTGCGGGTGGGGGAGTTCTGCCGCATCGGCAGCAACCTGGGCTTCGTCACCAAGATCGGCCTGCGCTCCCTGGAACTGGAGACCCTGGAGAGCCGGATCACGATCCCCAACGCGATCGCCGACGAGGCGACGATCGTCAACTACTCGCGCCGCAGCGGCGATGGCGGCGACGTGCCGGTGCAGGCGCTCGAGGTGCGCCTCACGGTGGAGCAGAAGCTGCTGCCGGAACAGGTGATCGACCTGCTGCAGCTGGTGCGCGAGCACGTGGGGGGCATCCCGGAGCTGATGGAGCCCCTGGTGAGCCTGGAGCAGAGCCAGGCGGAGCAGCTCACGCTGATCTGCGTGGCCCACGTGGGCCTCAACGACTGGCCCACCTACCTGGCGGTGCGGGAGGCGCTGCTGCTGCGGCTGCAGCAGCTGGTGGACCAGGTGCGCCTCTCCACGGTGGTGATCGGCGTCAGCTACGCCACCACCGGCGAGCAGCTGCGCCGCCTGCCGGAGCTGCTGGCGGCGGTGGTGCACCGGGATCCGCACTTCGCCCTGCAGAGCTGCCGGCTGATGGCGATCTCGGCCTTCAGCTACGACGTGGTGTTCCGCCTCCACGCCAGCCACGCCAGCCTGGCCCTGTTCAAGGACGGCATCGACCGCCTCAACCGCGACCTGCTGGCCTGCCTGGCGGCCGAGGGCATCGAGATCCCCTTCCCCACCGCCATCGAGATCCAGCGCAACGGGTGAGCCACCTGCCGATGACCACCGCCGCCCCCGCGACGCCCCCGGCCCGTCCGGTGCTGCAGATGCTGGCCAGCGCCCTGGCCTTCAGCCTGATGGGGGTGTGCGTCAAGCAGGTGGGGGGGCGCATCCCCGCGGCCGAGGTGGTGCTGGCCCGGGCCCTCGTCAGCGTCGCCCTGAGCTGGTGGCTGCTGCGGCGGGCCGGCGTCCATCCCTGGGGCCGGCGCCGCGGGCTGCTGGTGCTGCGGGGGGCCATCGGCACCGTGGCCCTGCTCTGCGTCTACGCCGCCCTGGCCCTGCTGCCGCTGGCGTCAGCCACGGTGCTGCAGTACCTCTACCCCACGGTCACGGCGCTGCTGGCCTGGCGGATGCTGGGGGAGCCGATCGGCCGGCGGCTGGTGCTGGCCATGGCCCTGGGCTGGGCCGGGGTGCTGCTGGTGGCCCAGCCGGTGGCCCTGCTGCGGGGGGACGGGGGCCTGCCGCCCCTGGCGGTGCTGATCGCCATCGGCGGGGCGGTGTTCACGGCCCTGGCCTACGTGAGCGTGCGCTCCCTGGGCAACAGCGAACATCCGCTGGTGGTGGTGTTCTATTTCCCGCTGGTGGCCCTGCCCCTGAGCCTGCCGCTGGTGGCCCTCGATCCGGTGCTGCCCACCCCCCCGGAGCTGCTCTGGCTGCTGGGGGTGGGGCTGTTCACCCAGCTGGGGCAGGTGGCCCTCACCCGCGGCCTGATGGCCCTGCCGGCGGCCCAGGCCACGGCCATCAGCTATGTGCAGGTGGCCTTCGCCGGCCTGTGGGGCTGGCTGATCTTCGGCGAGGCCATCGACGCCTGGACCGTGGCCGGGGCGGTGCTGGTGCTGGCCGCCACCCTGCTCAGCCTGCGGCCTCGCCCCGCAGCGGCAACGGGTCGGTGAGCCAGTCCTGGCTGCTGCCGTCGCCGCTGCCCGTGGGCCGGGCCAGGCGCCAACTCTGGCCCCGCTCCCCCCGCAGCAGGTAGAGCTCGAAGGGGCTGTCGACCCGGATCCGATCGCCCGGCAGCCGCCAGTCAAAGCGGCCGCTCAGGTGCAGCCCCGGCGCGGCGCCGATGGTCACCGGCTCCTGGGCCTCCACCCGCACCCGGCTGACGCTGGGGCTGCCGGCGGGCTCGAGGCCGAGGGCCGAGGCGATGGCGCGCTGGGTCAGTTCAATCTGCAGGGCCAGGGCCGAGAGCAGCACCCCGTGGGGCGGCTGGCCGATGGCGCCGCAGCCCGCCAGCCCCAGGCCCAGCAGGGCCACCAGCAGCAGCGCCAGCAGCCCCGCCAGCGGACGACCACGGAACCGGGGGGCTTCAGGCCGGGGCTGGGGCGGACCGGGCAGCATGGGGCGCAGGCAACGGGTGGACGGACCTCCATGATCGGCTGGCTGCAGGGGCGACTGGCCGAGCGCTGGCAGCAGGCCAACCGCTGCGGCCTGCTGCTGGTGTGCCACGGGGTGGGCTACGAGCTGCAGGTGAGCCGCCGCCACTGGGAGCGGCTGCCCGATGGGGAGGTGGAGCTCAGTCTGTTCGTGCACCAGGCGATCCGGGAGGATGGCTGGACCCTCTACGGCTTCGGCGAGCGCCACGAGCGCGACCTGTTCCGCGAGCTGGTGGCGGTGAGCGGCGTGGGGCCGCAGATGGCCCTGGGGCTGCTGGCCACCCTGGCCACCGAGGAGCTGGTGCGGGCGATCGTGCAGGCCGACCTGCGGCTGCTGGCCCGGGCCCCCGGGGTGGGCAAGCGCACCGCCGAGCGGCTGTCGGTGGAGCTGCGCAGCCGGCTGCAGGAGCGTTTCGGGGCGGCGCTGGAGCGGCCTGATCCCCTCGACGACCTGGCGGAGCCGGCCGGCGAGGGCGGCGCCGCCGCTGGGCTGCCGGCGGCGGCCACCCGCCAGGAGCTGCAGCTCACCCTGGCGGCCCTGGGCTATGAGCCCCTGGAGATCAACCGGGCCCTGCGGGCCGTGGGCAGCCTCGGCCTCGCCGCCGCCGAGGACGGCGAGGCCTGGCTGCGGGAATCCCTGCGCTGGCTGTCCCGGCCGGCGGCCTGAGCCCGGCGATCGGCGGGGCCCTGACCACGGGGCGGTAAGTTAGCTGTTTGCACCGTCAGGGCCAGACGCCGCGCATGTCGCTCGACACCATCCAGAAGCAGGAACTGATCAACACCCACCAGACCCACGGCACCGACACCGGTTCCGTCGAGGTGCAGGTGGCGATGCTGAGCGAGCGCATCAGCCAGCTCAGTGGTCACCTGCAGAAGAACATCCACGACTTCTCCTCCCGCCAGGGCCTGCTGAAGATGATCGGGCGCCGCAAGCGCCTGCTCGGCTATCTGCGCAGCCACAGCGAGGAGCGCTACGCCACCCTGATCGCCAAACTCGGCATCCGCGGCTGAGCAGGGGCATGGCCGGCAAGGGCAAGGGCAAGGCCGGCTCCGCTGGTCGCCCCTCCAGGGCGTCAGGGGGGCGCGCCGGCGGCCGTTCCAGCGGCGGTCCGTCCGCCGGCAGGGCGGCGGTGAGCGGCAAGCCGGCCGCTGGATCCCCTGGCCGCGGCGCCCCCCAGGGGATCCCTGCGGCCGTGAGCAGCCGCATGGCCCGCCGCATCGCCATCGCCACCGGTCTTCCCAGTCTGCTGGGGATGGGCGTGTTCGTCGCCAGCTATGTGCTGGTGAGCCGCTCCATCCTCGACATCCCCCCCGGCATCACCCTGGTGGCGTCCGGGGGCTTTTTTCTGCTGGGCCTGCTGGGCCTGAGCTACGGCGTGCTCTCCGCCAGCTGGGAGGACACCCCCGGCAGCCTGCTGGGCCTCGAGCAGATCGGCGTCAACGTGGGCCGGCTGCGCAGTTCCCTCAGGCGACCACCAGCGGGGAGCTGAGCCGGGCCCGGAAGGCCTGGGCGGTGAGGGTGCCCAGGGCCGCCTGGCTGTCGTTGACGCAGAACTGGTGGCCGAGCCGCACGTAGCGGGTCTCGTTCTGGTGGCGCACCAGGGCCACCACCGGCACCCGCACGCCGGCCTCGTCCCGCTCGGTGCGGTGCTGGGTCAGGCACTCCCGCAGCCGGTGCTGCACGGCGATGTCGCTGGCCTCCTCCGGCGCCAGTTCCACCAGCAGAAACTTGAGCGCATCCACGCCGCGGCAGTCGTCCACGATCAGCTGCACCTGCTCGTCGCGGCGGTCCACCGAGGCCCAGATCAGCAGGCGCGCATCCACCATCAGGTGGTCCGCCAGGCGGGCATAGGTCTTGGGGAACACCACCGCCTCGCAGCTGCCGGTGAGGTCCTCCAGCTGCAGCACCGCCATGCGGTCCCCCTTGCGGGTGGTGACGGGCCGCAGCCCGCTCACCATCGCCACCACGCTGACGCGGGCCTTGTCGGCCTGCTCCTCCAGGCTGCCGAGGCCCACGGCGGAGAGCAGCCGGATCGGGCGGGTGAGCTGCTTGAGCGGGTGGTCGGAGAGGTAGAAGCCCACCAGCTCCTTCTCCAGCCGCAGCTTCTCGGTGGGGGGGTAGTCGGCCACCGGGGCCGCCTTGGGGGCGGTGCTGAGGGAATCGCCACCGCCCGGAGTCGCCGGCCCCGGGGCCGCAGTGGAGCCCGCCAGCAGGTCGAAGAGGTTGCCCTGGCCGCTGGCCCGGTCCCTGGCCCGGGAGCTGGCCCAGTCGAGGATCAGGTCCAGGTCGGCCATCAGCTGGGCCCGATTGGCGTTGGGCTCCAGGCCATCCATGGCACCGCAGTGGATCAGTGATTCCAGGGCGCGGCGGTTGAGGGTGGTGCCGGGCAGGCGGTCGCACAGGTCCGCCAGGGAGCGGAACGGCCCATCGGCCCGGCGGCTCTCGATCAGGGCGCGGATCGCCCCGTCGCCCAGGTTGCGCACGGCCGAGAGGCCGAACAGGATCCGATCCCCCACCGGGGTGAAGTCGGTGCCGGAGGCATTCACATCCGGCGGCATCACCTCGATGCCCATGGCACTGGCGTTGGCGATGTAGCGCTGCACCTTGTCGGTGGCGCCGGCATTCACCGTCAGCAGGGCGGCCATGTAGGCCACCGGGTAGTGGGCCTTGAGGTAGGCCGTCTGGTAGGTCACCGCGCCGTAGGCGGTGGAATGGCTCTTGTTGAAGCAGTATTCGGCGAACAGCACCATCTGCTCGAACAGGCCCTCGGCCACCTGCGGATCCACGCCGCGCTCGGTGGCCCCCTTCACGAACAGGCTCTGGTGCTTTTCCATCTCGCTCTTCTTCTTCTTGCCCATGGCCCGCCGCAGCAGGTCGGCTTCGCCCAGGGAATAGCCGGCCAGATCCTGGGCGATGCGCATGATCTGCTCCTGGTACACCATGATCCCGTAGGTCTCGGTGAGGATCGGCTCCAGCTTGGCGTCCACGAAGTCGATCGCCTCGCGGCCGTGCTTGCGGTTGATGAACTTGGGGATCAGGCCGGCATCGAGGGGGCCGGGGCGGTAGAGGGCCAGGATCGAGGAGATGTCTTCCAGTGAGGAGGGCTTGAGGTCGCGCACGATCTGGCGCATCCCCGAGGATTCCAGCTGGAAGATGCCCTCCAGATCGCCGCGGGCCAGCAGGCCGAAGGTGCCGGCATCATCCAGCGGCAGCTTGTCGGGATCGACCCGCACACCGCTGCTCTGCTCCACCAGATCGAGGGTCTTGTCGATCATGGTGAGGTTCTTGAGGCCCAGGAAGTCCATCTTCAGCAGCCCCATCGACTCCACGTCCTCCATGAAGTACTGGGTGATCACCTGGCCGTCGTTGTTGCGCTGCAGCGGCACCACCTCATCCAGCGGCTCGGCGGCGATCACCACCCCGGCCGCATGCACACCGAAGGTCTTGTTGGTGCCCTCAATCCGCATCGCCATGTCCACCCAGCGCTGCACCTGGGGATCGTTCTCATACTTCTCGCGGAACTCCGGAGCCGGCGATTCAGGGCCGATCATCTCCTTGAGCTTGGCGGGCTTGCCCCGCACCACCGGGATCAGCTTGGCCAGGCGGTCGGCGTCACCGTAGGGGATATCCAGCACGCGGGCCACGTCCTTGAGCACCGCCTTGGAGGTCATGCGGTTGAAGGTGATGATCTGGGCCACCTTGTCCTCGCCGTAGCGGCGGGTCACGTAGTCGATCACCTCGCCGCGGCGCTCGATGCAGAAGTCGGTGTCGATATCCGGCATCGACTTGCGCTCGGGGTTCAGGAAGCGCTCGAACAGCAGGCCGTTCGTGACCGGATCGATGTTGGTGATGCCCAGGGCATAGGCCACCAGCGAGCCGGCGGCCGAGCCCCGCCCCGGACCCACGGGGATGCCGCTCTCGCGGGCGAAGCGGATGTAGTCCCACACCACCAGGAAGTAGGTGGGGAAGCCCATCTGCTCCATCACCTGCAGCTCGAAGGCCAGCCGCTCGCCGTAGGTGGCATCAAAGGCGGCCCCCTCCGGCAGCTCCAGCCGCGCCCTGAGCCCCTGCTCGCTCACCTGCCGCAGATAGCTCACCGGGGTGTGGCCCTCGGGGATCGGGAAGCGGGGCATCTGGTAGCGCCCGAGGATGTCGTAGTCCTCCACCTTCTCGGCCACCCGGGCCGTGTTGGCCACCGCTTCGGCCACCACGTCGGGCTCCAGGTGGTCGGCGAAGAGGCGCAGCATCTCCGCCTCACTCTTGATGTACTCGGTGCCCGTGTAGCGCAGCCGCTTCTCGTCGCTCACCAGCTTGCCGGTGAGCACGCAGAGCAGGGCGTCGTGGGCCTCCACGTCGTTGCGGGTGAGGTAGTGGGCGTCGTTGGTGGCGATCAGCGGGATGCCCAGCTCCCGGGAGATGCGCGCCATCTCCACGTTCACGATCCGGTCTTCGGGGGAGCCGTGGTCCTGGATCTCCAGGTAGAAGTCGTCGCCGAAGACACCCTGGTACCAGCGGGCCACGTCCCGGGCCACATCGGGGCGGTCCTTGAGAATGGCCTGGGGGATCTCCCCGCCGAGGCAGGCGGTGGCCACGATCAGGCCCTCGCTGTGGCGCTCGAGGCTGGGCTTGTCGATGCAGGCCCGGGAGAAGATGCCCCGGCCGCGCATGCCGCGCAGGTGGCTGAGGCTGGTGAGCTTCACCAGGTTGCGGTAGCCCACCGCGTTCTTGGCCAGCACCACCAGGTGGTAGCGGCGCTCCTTCTTGGGAGGGTTGGGATCATCGAGCGAGCCGTTGATCACATACATCTCGTTGCCGATGATCGGCTTCACAGCTGTGCCCTGGCACAGCTTCAGCAGCTCGATGGCGCCGTACATCACGCCGTGGTCCGTCAGGGCCAGGGCCGGAAAGCCCAGCTCCTCGGCCCGCTTCACCATCGCCGGCAGCTGGCTGGCCCCATCCAGGAGGCTGTAGTCGCTGTGGTTGTGGAGCGGAACGAAGGCCAAGGCAGGCGGGCGATGCGGCGGGCGGTGGCCCTCGGCCCCAGGCTAGGGCGCGGACGCAAGATTCAGGGCCCTGGCGGCCGCCAGGGCCGGCCGGCACACCAGATCTGGCGTCCGGGCCTCAGGGCACCAGGGCGGCCTCGGGCCGGTTGGCCAGCACGTTTGCGGCCTGCTCGTAGTGGTGGGCCACCTGCAGCAGCCGCTCCTCCTGCAGGACGCCGGTGATCAGCTGCACCCCGATCGGCAGGCCCTCGGAATCGAAGCCGCAGGGCAGGCTGAGGGCCGGCAGGCCCGCCATGTTGGCGGGGATGGTGAGCAGGTCGGCCAGGTACATGGCCAGGGGGTCCTCACGGTGGGCCCCGAAGCGGAAGGCGGTGGTGGGGGAGGTGGGGGTGAGCAGCACATCGACGCCGGCGAAGGCGCGATCGAAATCGCGGCGGATCAGGGTGCGCACCTGCTGGGCCTTCCTGTAGTAGGCGTCCACGTAGCCGGCGGAGAGGGCATAGGTGCCGATCAGGATGCGGCGCTGCACCTCGTCGCCGAAGCCCTCGGCGCGGCTGCGGGCCGTCATCTCCGCCAGGCTGCCGGCGCCCTCGGCCCGGTGGCCGTACTTGACGCCGTCGTAGCGGGCCAGGTTGGCCGAGGCCTCCGACGGGGCGATCACGTAGTAGGTGGCGATGCCGTCGTTGAAGCGGGGGCAGCTCACCTCCACCAGCTCGCAGCCCAGGGCCTCCAGCTGGGCGGCGGCGGCCAGCACCGAGGCCTTCACCTGGGGATCGAGGCCGCCAGCCTCGAAGCACTCGCGCACCAGGCCCACCCGCAGGCCCTTCACCGGCTGCTGCAGGGCGGCGCGGTAGTCGGGCACGGGGGCCTGGAGGCAGGTGGCATCGCGGGGGTCGGCGCCGGCGATCACCTGCAGCAGCTCGGCGGCATCGGCCACGCTGGTGGTGAAGGGGCCCACCTGGTCGAGGGAGCTGGCGAAGGCCACCAGGCCGTAGCGGCTGACGCGGCCGTAGGTGGGCTTGAGACCCACCACACCGCAGAAGGCGGCGGGCTGGCGGATCGAGCCGCCGGTGTCCGAACCCAGGGCGGCCACGCATTCGCCGGCAGCCACGGCGGCGGAGCTGCCGCCGGAGCTGCCGCCCGGCACCCGCTCGGGGTTCCAGGGGTTGCGGCTTGGGCCGAAGTAGGAGGTCTCGGTCGAGCTGCCCATGGCGAACTCGTCCAGGTTGGTCTTGCCGAGCAGCACCGCGCCGGCGCCCCAGAGGCGCTCGGTGACGGTGGACTCATAGGGGGGCACGAAGTGCTCCAGCATGCGGCTGGAGCAGGTGGTGCGGATGCCGGCGGTGCAGAGGTTGTCCTTGATCGCCAGGGGCACGCCGGCCAGGGGCGGCAGCGCCTCGCCGGCGGCGCGGGCGGCGTCGATGCGGTCGGCGTCGGCGCGGGCCCGCTCGGCGGTCACCTCCAGGTAGGCGTGGACCGTGGGCTCCACGGCCTCGATGCGGCTCAGCAGCTGATCGGTGAGCTCCCGGGCGGACACCTCACCGGCCTGGAGCTGTTGCCGCCACTCGGCGATCCCCATCAACCTCTGCCCGTGCTGGGCACGACGCTATCAGTCAGCCCAGGGCAGCCCCGGGCCCTCAGCCCTGGGCGGGCACGGTGAGCGGTTCGCCGCGGCGGGTGCGCAGCACCTGGTGCTCGAGGGAGCCGGGGGCTTCGCTGCGCAGGTCGGCGAGGAAGGCCGGCAGGGCCTGCTCCAGCTGGTCGCGGCGCACGTAGGGGCCGAACCAGTAGGTCACATCCGGATCGCGCGTCTCGATGCGGGCCCACCAGGCCAGCCCCAGGCCATTGGCAAGACTCCGGAGGGGCCAGAGCAGCGAAGTCATCGGGGCTGGAGGAGGTGGCCCCATTGTGCCCAGGGGCGGTGCGGTTGGCCTGACGCCATCAGAGTTGGATGTCGGAGGAGAAGCCGGTGGCCAGGGGCGGATTCAGCCCCAGGGTCAGCGGCGGCGGCGCCAGCACCGGTGCGGCGGGGGCAGCGCTGCCGTCGGTCTGGGGCCCGGGGTCGGCCGGCTCCGGCTCCAGGCTGGCCGGCTCCGCCGGCGGGTCGGCGACGGCCGCCGCTGGGTCCGGCCGGGCCGCCTCGGCCGGGATTGGGGCGGAGGGGGCCCCGGTCCCCAGGGGCAGGTGCTCCAGTTCCGGCGCCTCTGCCGGATCGGCCAGGGCCGCCGTCTCGGCCGCCGCGGCGCCCGGCCCATCGGCGGTGGCGGTGGGCTCGGCAGTCGCCGCGACGGCCTGGGCCGCCGCGGGCAGCTGGGGCCGCACGATGCGCGGCGCCGGGGAACTGCCGGTGAGGTTCTTCATCCAGCCGCGGCGCGCCACCTCGTAGAGCACCATCGCCGTGGCCACCGAGGCGTTGAGGCTCGGGGTGGCGCCCCGCAGCGGGATCCGCACCAGCTGGTCGCAGTGCTTGCGGGTGAGCATCGAGAGGCCGTCCCCCTCCGATCCGGTCACGATCACCAGGGGGCCCTCCAGGTCGGCCTCGCTGAGGGCGATGGAGCCCTCGCCGGCCAGGCCGATCACGCGGTACCCCTCCTGCTTGAGGGTTTCCAGGGAGCGGTTGAGGTTCACCACCCGGGCCACCGGCAGGTGCTCCAGGGCGCCGGCGGCCACCTTGGCCACCGAGCCGGTGAGGCCGGCGCTGCGGCGCTGGGGCAGCACCAGGCCATGGGCGCCGAGAGCCTCGGCGCTGCGCACGATCGCCCCCAGGTTGTGGGGGTCGGTGATGCCGTCAAGGGCCATCAGCAGGGGCGGCTCCCCCAGGCCCCGGCAGCCGTCGATCAGGCTGCCCAGATCCAGGGTGTCGGCGGCGGCCACCTGCAGCACGATGCCCTGGTGCACGGCCCCATCGGTGAGCTGGCCCAGGCGCGCCCAGGTGACCTCCTCCACCAGCACGCCGCCGGCCTTGGCCTCGCGCAGCAGCTGCAGGAAGCGGGGCTGGAAGCGCATCTCGGCGGTGCACCAGATGCGGTGGATGGGGCGATCGCTCTCGAGGGCCGCCTGGGCGGCGTGGCGGCCCCAGATCAGGTCGTCAGCGGGGCCGGCATTGAAGCGCTCGGATTCGCCCACCGGTCCGGCCAGCGCCGGCTCGTCCTGGGGGCGTTCGCTCCGGCCGCCCAGGGGGGGGCGACCCGGCGGCCGGCCCGGCTTGAAGGCACTGCGCTGGAAGGACCCCCCCTCCGGCCGGGGGCCGGCGAAGCGCCCCGCCGCCGGCCGGCCGCCGCCGCGCTCGAAGCGGCCGGCCCCGGCCCCGAAGCGCTTGCCCTCGGTGCGGCTGGCGTCGAAGCGGCGGCCCTCGAAGCGGCCGCCGCCGGGGCGCTCGCCGGTCGGGCGATCCGCCCCGGGCCGGCGGTCCTCCGGGCGGCGGTCGTCGGGGCGGCGGCTGAAGGGCTTGCGCCCAGCGGCCGCCCGGCCCTCGCCGCCATAGGCCCCAGCGGGGCCCTCGAAGCGGCGCCCCTCGGGGCGGGGGCCGCGGAACGGGCGCTCGCCCTCGCCGCGGGCGGGCCGGTCACCGCCCTCGGGCCGCCACTCGCCGCGGGGTGCCAAGGGCCTGGAGCCGCCGCCGCGGCCAGCGCCCCCGGCGCCGAAGCGCTCGGCAGGGCCGCCGCGGCCACCCGCTCCCCCCGCGCCAAAGGCCGGCCGCCCGGGGCGGGCCCCCTTGCCACCGCGGCCGCCGCCCGCGCCGTAACCGCCGCCGGCGCCATAGCCGCCGCGGGCCTCGCCCCCGGCCCCCGATCCCTGGCCCTGGTCGCGGCGGTCAAATCGAGGGCTCATATCTCTGTCAGTCAAAGGGTTTATGGGTCCGTCTCCTCGAGTTGATCCAGCAGCTGCGCGAGCCGATTCGGATCCTGCAGAAAGAGCCAGCCAATCATTGTCTCAAATCCCGTGGCCCGCCCATACAGGCCGGCCTCCCCCCGGCGCGGACCGCGGCCGGCCCGGTTGCGGCCGCGCCGCACCCACTCCAGCTCCGTGGCGCTGAGCAGCGGCTCCAGCCGCTCCAGGGCGGCGGCCTGGGCATCGGCGCGCACCTCGGCCACCACGGCCCGGTGCAGGTCGGCGCTGCGGCCCGGCTGGCGGCAGCGCCGCAGCCGCTGGTGCAGCTCCCACACCGCATCCCCCAGCCAGGCCAGCTGCAGGGGGCCGAGGTCGCAGCCGAGGGCCGGTGGGGTCAGGCCCGCCAGCCAGCAGGCCGCCGCCGGCTCAGGCGGCGAGGGAGCCAAGGGCGGTGTCGAGGTCGGGCTGGAGGTGCAGGAACTGCTCCAGACGCACCAGCTTCACGGTCTGCACGACGCGGGCGTTGCCCACCACCAGGAACTGCACACCCTGCTCGTTGCACTGCTTGGCCAGCTGCACCAGTGCGCCCAGGCCGGAGGAGTCGATGAAGTCGATCCGGCTCAGGTCGATCACCAGCGGCTGCGGCGTGCTGGTGCGGTGGTCGGTGATGAAGCTGAGGAACTGCTTCTCCGAGTAGGCATCCAGCTGACCGGTGAAGCTGAACAGCAGGCAGTTGCCCTGCTGCTGATAGCCGCCGCGAAGCGACACCGTCAAGCGCTGCAGATCAGTGATGGGTCCGCTCCTCGAACGCCGGGCGACCGAAGTGTAGGGAGTGCCATCGCCGCGGACACCTCCGCAACAAAAGTGAGGGGCAAAACAGCCGGCCCCTCAGCCGCGGCGCTCGGCCATCAGCGCCGCGAAGCGCGCGAAGTGGTGGTCGGCGTCGTGGGGCCCGGGGCTGGCCTCCGGGTGATACTGCACCCCGAACAGGGGCTGGTGCCGGTGGGCCAGGGCCGCCACGGTGCGGTCGTTGAGGTTGACGTGGGTCACCTCCACCGTCTCCGCCGGCAGGGAGTCGGCGTCGAGGGCGAAGCCGTGGTTCTGGCTGGTGATCTCCACCAGGCCGCTGCCGCCGCAGGGGTGGTTGAGGCCGCGGTGGCCGTAGCCGAGCTTGTAAGTGCTGCCCCCCAGGGCCAGGCCCAGGATCTGATGGCCCAGACAGATGCCGAACACGGGCAGATCGCGCTGCTGCACCAGCCCCTGGGCCAGGGCGATGCCGCTGGTCACGGCGGCGGGGTCGCCGGGGCCGTTGGAGAGAAACACACCCTCGGGCTGCAGGGCCAGCACCTGCTCCAGGCTGGCGCTGGCCGGCAGCACGGTGACGGCACAGCCGTGGGCCGCCAGGCGCTCGAGGATGGCGCGCTTGATGCCGAAGTCGATCGCCACCACCCGGTGGGGGCTGGCCGGGCCGCTCTGAAGGCGCTGGTCGAAGGCCGCCGGGCAGAGGGCCGACCAGGTGTAGGGCTCGCGGGTGCTGACCCGCTCCGCCAGGTTCAGGCCCGCCATCGAGGGGGCCGAGCGCACCTGCTCCAGCAGCTGGGCGGGGGCGCGGCCATCGCTGCTGATGGCGCCGTTGATGGCGCCGCCCTCGCGCAGGTGGCGCACCAGGGCGCGGGTGTCGATGCCGCTGATGCCCACCACGCCGTGGTGGCTCAGCCAGGCCTCCAGGTCCCCCTCGCTGCGCCAGTTGCTGGCCGCCGGAGCCAGCTGGCGGGCGATCACGCCGCGCACATGGGGGGCGTCGGCCTCCTGGTCGGCGCCGTTGACGCCGGTGTTGCCGAGCTCGGGGTAGGTGAAGGTCACCAGCTGACCGGCGTAGCTGGGGTCCGTCATCACCTCCTGGTAACCGGTCATGCCGGTGTTGAACACCACCTCACCGATGGCGGTGCCGCTGGCCCCGAAGGCCTCGCCGCGCAGCACCAGGCCGTCGGCCAGCACCAGCAGGGCGGGGCGGCGGGGCGCGGCGGACGGGGCGGCACTGGTGGGGGCCGCCGCCGGGGAGGGGACAGTCGTCATGGCGCCATCATCCCGCAGCGTTCGGCGGGGCCGGACGGGGCCGCCGCGCCCTCAGGCCAGGGCCGCGCGCAGGCTCTCCAGGCGCCCCCAGGCGGCGCCGCTGGCCAGGGCCTGGCGGGCCGGTTCCAGCCCCTCGGCCACCTGCTCGGTGTGGCCGGCGGCCCAGAGCACCAGGGCCGTGTTCAGGACCACCACATCCCGCTGGGCCGCGCTGCCCCGGCCCTGCAGCACCGCCTCGAGGATGGCGGCGTTGGTGGCCACATCGCCCCCCGCCAGGGCGCCGAGGGGGGCGGCCTCCAGCCCCAGGGCGGCGGGATCCAGCCGCTGCTGCAGCACCTGGCCGGCCTGCACCAGCCGCAGCTCGCTTGGCCCCGAGAGGGCGGCCTCATCGAGGCCGCCGTGGCCGTGCACCACCACCGCCCGCTCCAGCCCCAGCCGCGCCAGGGCCTCCGCCATCGGCTCCAGCAGGTGGGCGCGGCCGACGCCCAGCACCTGGGCCTCGGGCCGCAGCGGATTCACCAGGGGCCCCAGCAGGTTGAACACCGTGCGCACCCCCAGGGAGCGCCGCAGCGGCGCCAGGCCCACCAGGGCCGGATGCCAGCCGGGGGCGAACAGGAAGGTGACGCCGCTGCCGGGCAGGGCCCCCACCACCTGGGCCGGGTCGGCCTGGAGGTTCAGGCCCAGGGCCTCGAGCACATCGGCGGAGCCCACCCGGCCGCTGGCGCTGCGGTTGCCGTGCTTGGCCACCGCGGCGCCGCAGGCTGCGGCGGTGAAGGCCACGGCGGTGGAGATGTTGAAGGTGTCGGCGCCGTCGCCGCCGGTGCCACAGGTGTCCACCAGGGGCAGGGCCGGCCGCTCCCCCGGCAGGGGGCAGGCCCGCCGCAGCACCGCAGCCATGGCGGCCAGCTCCTCGCCGCTGGGCCCCTTGGCCCGCAGGGCCGCCAGCAGGGCGCCGGTGAGCACCGGTTCGATCGACTCCGCCAGCCAGCCCTCCATCAGGGCGGTGGCCTGCTCGCCGCTGAGGGAGCGGCCCACCAGCAGCTGCTCCAGCAGGGAGGGCCAGGCGGTGGCAGCGGCCATGGGGTTGACGGGCCGCGGAGGCCGGAGATCAGCCCGCCATTTAAGGCCGCCGTTCAGTGGCCATCGCCGCTGAGCAGACCCCGCCGCACCAGCCCCGGGCCCTCAGGGGCTGTCCTGGTCGGCGGTGTCGAAGCCGGAGCCCACCGCCTCGCCGCCGCCGGCCGGCCGGCCGGGCCGGTAGCCCGCGGCCCAGATCGCCCGGGTGCGCCGCTGCAGTTCCTGCCGCTCCAGACCCCAGAGCCGCAGGGTCTTGGCCAGGTCGTCCTGCAGGTCGGGGGCGCCGGGGAAGCCGTCGTAGCGCTGCAGCAGGCGGGCCAGCTCCACCAGCTGGGCATCGCTGGGCTGCTCCGCCGCCAGCAGCTGGTCCACCAGGCCCCGGTCGGTGGCATGGAGCGGATGGGCCTGGAGCGGCTCGGCCATGGCGGCGGGGCGGAAGGGCGTGGGGCGGGCGGCAGGGCCGCCGGGTCACTCTGGCCCGGGCCGGCACCCCGGAGGCGCTGTCTAGGTTGGCCCGGACCTGTGTGGGATGGCGGTGCCGATGGCGAGCCTGCGCCTCGACCTGATCCGCCGCTACCTGCGGCCGTATCGGCGCACGGTGCTGCTGGGCGTCGCCGCCCTGGTGGCGGTGAACCTGCTGAGCGTGTCGATTCCGCTGCTGGTGCGCGGCGTGGTGGACGAGCTCAAGCCCGGCTTCGAGCTGGCCCACGTGCTGCGCCAGGCCGGCCTGATCGTGGTGCTGGCCACGGCGATGGGCGCCATCCGGCTCTGGTCGCGGATGCTGGTGTTCGGCGTGGGCCGCCAGGTGGAGGCCTCGCTCAAGCAGCAGATCTTCGACCACATGCTGCGGCAGGAGCCCGGCTGGGTGCAGACCACCGGCAGTGGCGAGGTGATCAGCCGCGCCACCAGCGACGTGGAGAACGTGCGGCGCCTGCTGGGCTTCGCCGTGCTCAGCCTCACCAACACGGCCCTGGCCTACGCCCTCACCCTGCCGGCGATGCTGGCGATCGATCCGCTGCTCAGCCTGGCGGCGGTGGGCCTCTACCCGCTGATGCTGGTGACGGTGCGCCTGTTCGGCGGCCGGATGATGCGACAGCAGCGGCGTCAGCAGGAGTCGCTGGCCGAGCTCAGCGACCTGATCCAGGAGGACCTCTCCGGCATCAGCGCCATCAAGATCTACGGCCAGGAGGCCACCGAGCGGCAGGCCTTCGCCGAGCGCAACCGCCGCTACCGCGACGAGGCCCTGGAGCTGGCCCGCACCCGGAGCACCCTGTTCCCGATGCTGGAGGGCATCGCCTCGATCAGCCTGCTGCTGCTGCTGGCCCTCGGCAGCGGCCAGCTGGAGAGCGGCCGCCTCTCGATCGGCGACCTGGTGGCCCTGATCCTGTTCGTGGAGCGGCTGGTGTTCCCCACCGCCCTGCTCGGCTTCACCCTCAACACCTTCCAGACCGGCCAGGTGAGCCTGGAGCGGGTGGAGGAGCTGCTGGGCCGCCGGCCCCGCATCGTGTCGCCCGCGGTGCCCCTGGCGCCGGCCCGCGCCCCCGGCAGCCCCGGCGCGGCGGCCCTGGAGGCCCGCGGCCTCAGCGTCCGCTACGACGGCGCCGACCGCGAGGCCCTCAGCGACGTGAGCTTCCGCCTCGGGGCGGGCGAGCTGGTGGCCGTGGTGGGGCCCGTGGGCTGCGGCAAGACCACCCTGGCCCGCGCCATCGGCCGCATGGTGGAGGTGCCCAGCGGCCAGCTGTTCCTCGACGGGGTCGACATCACCGGCCTCGACCTGGACGACCTGCGCCGCCAGGTGGCCCTGGTGCCCCAGGAGGGCTACCTGTTCACCGCCAGCCTGGCGGACAACCTGCGCTACGGCGACCCCGGGGCGGAGCAGGCCCGGGTGGAGCGGGCGGCGGTCCAGGCCCGGCTCGAGGCCGACATCAAGGGCTTCCCCGACGGCTACCGCACCCTGGTGGGGGAGCGGGGCATCACCCTCAGCGGCGGCCAGCGCCAGCGCACCGCCCTGGGCCGGGCCCTGCTGGTGCAGGCGCCACTGCTGGTGCTCGACGACGCCCTGGCCAGCGTGGACAACAACACGGCGGCGGCGATCCTCCGCTCGGTGCGCGACCAGCGCAACCGCACGATCCTGATGATCAGCCACCAGCTCTCGGCCGCCGCCGCCTGCGACCGGATCCTGGTGCTCGATGACGGCCGCCTGGTGCAGCAGGGCCACCACGACGTGCTGGTGCGCCAGGCCGGCACCTACCGGCGTCTGTGGGAGCGGGAACAGGCCGCCGAGCAGCTCGAGGCCATCCCGTAACGCTTGTTGACGCCGGCGGACAAGCGGCCACGCCGGGGCTTAGCTGGGGCCATCGCACGCGCCGCCGCCATGGCCACCGGAAGTCCCGCCGGGCAGCCCTACTTCCTCCGCTGCACCCTCACCTTCGGGGACATCTACGGCCAGATCCTGATCTGGATGCTGGTGATCTTCGTGAGCCTGGCCGCCGGCCTGGCGCTGATGGGGGCCAGCAAGCCGATCTTCGCCCTGGTGGGGGTGGGCCTGATCCTGGTGCTGTCCCTGCCCTTCCTGCTGTTCGCCTTCACCACCACCCTGCTGAACCACATCGCCCTGGAGCCCGCCGCCGGCGGCCCGACTGCCTAGGCTCATGGCACCAGGGGCCCCTGCCTGAGCGGCGGCGCGGCCCCACCAGCCAGCGGCAGCGGTGTTCGGACTCTTCAACGGCATGGGCGGCAACAAGACGTCCCTGGTGACCCCGGCGGCTGCCCTCAAGGGCCGTCCTGATCCGATCCCCACGGCCGATCGCCACGCCGTGCTGGGCTCGGCCCTCAAGGCGCCCCTGGGCCCCAGCCAGGCCGAGGCCCTGTTCGGCTGCGGCTGCTTCTGGGGCGCCGAGAAGGGCTTCTGGCGGCTGCCCGGCGTGGTCAGCACCGCCGTGGGCTACGCCGGTGGCTTCACCCCCAACCCCACCTATGAGGAGGTGTGCTCGGGCGGCACCGGCCACACCGAGGTGGTGCGGGTGGTGTGGGACGTGACCGCCGTCGACTTCAGCGACCTGCTCAAGCTGTTCTGGGAGTGCCACGACCCCACCGCGGGCATGGCCCAGGGCAACGACACCGGCACCCAGTACCGCTCGGCCATCTACGTCGACAGCCCCGCCCTGCGGACCCTGGCCGAGGCCAGCCGCGACCGCTACCAGCAGCTGCTGAACACCGCCGGCCGGGGGGCGATCACCACCGAGATCGCCAGCGGCCAGCCCTTCTACTTCGCCGAGGCCTACCACCAGCAGTACCTGGCCCGCCCCGGCAGCCGGCCCTACTGCTCGGCCCAGCCCAGTGGCGTGCGGCTCGACGCCTTCGCCGGCGCCGCCTACAGGCTGCCGGCCCCGGTGTGGGAGCAGTTCGACTGGTCGATCCCCCACTGCGTGCTGCGCGGCGACAACGCGCCGATCCGGCTGTGAGCCCGCGGCTTCTGGGCCTGGCCCTGGTGCCGGCGACCCTGGCGATGAGCTCCCCCTGGTGGGAGGACTACGCCATCAAGGAGCGCTTCCTCTGCGGCAGCCAGGGGGCGGTGGTGGTGGAGCGCAACGACGCCCAGGCCTCGCTGATCAGCGGCGGCTACCGCAGCACCCTGTTCCGCGAGGCCTCCGACGAGCCGGGCCTGCGCTATCGCGGCGACGACCTGCGGCTGATCCTGCGGGGTGACGAGCTCACCGTCGAGCGGCTGCCCCAGCGGATCCAGTGCCTGCGCACCGAGCAGGTCTGAGGCGCCCCCACACCGCCGCCGCCCCGCTGCAATCCCCCCGCCATGACTCCCCTCCCCGACCGCACCGTGATCCTGGGCCTGGCGCTGACCCTGGGGCTGGTGTTCGCCCTGGTGTTCTGGTCGGTGCGGCTGCAGCCCGCCCGGGAGACGCCGCTGCTCTGGCGCCAGTCTCCGCCTGCGGCCCGGCCGGGCCTGATCTGAAGGCCGGTGCAATCTGGGGGACAATGCCCGCCGGGCGGCCCGCTCCGCCGGGACCCCTGACAGCTGCCGTGGATCGCCCCGAGTCGCCGAGTGCTGAGCCGTTGAAGCCCGGGCCGTTGGAGCCCGAGACCCTGGAGCCCGAGGCCCAGGAGCCGGATCCGGAGCCGGAGCTGGAGCCGCGGCGTCTGCATCCCCTGCCCCGGGGCCTGGTAGAGCTCTACGGCCTGCTGGCCGTGCTGTTCGTGCTCGTGCCGGAGTGGATGGCCGGCGGGGCCCTGGCGGGCCTGCGGGAGGGGCGGGTCGGCAGCGAGCTGCCGGTGGCCTCGGGGGCCTGGCGGCGGGTACCGGAGCTGCGCCTGGCCGCGATGAGCCTGGCGGAGCTGCGTCAGCTGGCCCGGCAGGGGCGTCTGCGCGGCTATGGGCGCCTGGATCGCCAGCAGCTCACCGCCCGGCTGCTGCGCCAGATCCAGGCCAGGAGCGGAAAGCCGCTGTGATAACTTCGTTCTCGCCGGGGCGTAGCGCAGCTTGGTAGCGCACCACTTTGGGGTAGTGGGGGTCGCAGGTTCAAATCCTGTCGCTCCGATTGCAGATCACCGGCTTCCTTGATCCTCCGCTGCGATCGGGCAGCCCATCACCGCCTTCCCCGGGCGGTTTTTTTGTGGCTGGATCTGGGCGACCCTGGCCGGCCAGGGCCGGCTCAGCTGAGGCGGGTGCTCACCCTGTAGCGGGCCAGCCAACGGTTGACACGGGGCCGCAGGCCCGGGGGCACCTCCTCCAGCAGCTGACCCAGTTCCAGGGCTGCCAGGCGCCGCAGGTCGCGCACATCCACGTGCCAGAGGGCTTCGGCCTCGCAGATCAGGCGCGCCCAGGTGCGGCTGTCCTGCCAGCGCCGCACCCGGCTGCGCAGCCGGGCACCGCGTTGGAACCAGGGGGTGGGGGACTGCCTCACCATCGCCACGGCACGCTGGGACCAGCATGGCCAGGAGGGGGCGGAGGGAGCCAAAGCCGCCGATCAGCTTCGGGATGCGAAAGAGAATCGGGCGCCGCGGCCGGCCCTCAGGCGCTGCGGCGCCGGCCGGCCACTTCGGCCCCGGCCTCCACGGGCACCACGGCGAAGGGCAGCAGCGCCGCCTCCCGCTCCGACAGCCGGCGGCTCCAGGCGCCGCTGATGGGCTCGTTCCAGCGGAACCCCGCCTCGCGGGCCCGGTGGCGCTCCTCGTAGGAGACGCGGGCCCGGTAGAGCCGGCGCGGCTCCAGGCCCGCCCGCAACAGCTCCTCCAGCTCGGCGCAGCGCTCGAACACCTGGGCCAGGTAGATGCAGTCGGTGAGGGCACGGTGGGCGGCCCAGACGGGCACGCCGTAGGCCAGGGCCAGATCGCGCACCGAGGGGGTGGCCCGCAGCTGCCGCTCGGCCGGCCAGCGCAGGTCGTCCATGCTGCAGAGCCAGGGCTTGCTGACGGCGGGCAGCTCGCCCCGGCCGAACCACTGGCGATCGAAGGCGGCGTTGTGGGCCAGCACCACGTCGGCGGCCTCCAGCATCGCCTCGAAGCAGGCCAGGCCCGCCCGCCAGGGCTGGGGCAGCTGGCTCACGGCCGCGGGGATGCCATTCACCGCCTCGGCGGGGTTGGCCTGGCAGGGCAGCAGGAACGACACCTGGTTCAGCACCGCCCGGTGGGGCACATCGAACAGCACGGCGCCCAGCTCGATGCAGTGGTGCTGCTGGGGATCGAGGCCGGTGGTCTCGGTGTCGAGGATCAGCAGGCGCTGGGGGCAGCGGGGCGGTCCGGCGCCGGGCGGGGGGGGCGGGGCAGCTGCCGCCACGGCTGCCGGTGGGGCGGCCGCAGCCGGCTGGACGGTGATCGGCGCGGGCGGCGGCTCGGCCGGCTCCTGCGGGGAGGGCGTGGCGGGCTGCGAGGTGGCCTCGGCAGGCGTGGGGGAAACCTCCTGAGGCGGGGGGGGAGCTGGCGGAGCCGAGGTCTGCTCCAGGGTCGCCACCAGGGAGAGCAGGTCGGTCTGCTCCCACACCCCCACCCCCCGCTCGGCCGTGGCGGGGTGCGCCTGCCGCTCCGGCTGCTGCTCCCCCGCCCTGGCCATGGCTCCTCCCTGGATCGGGCCATGATCCCAGGCCGGGCAAGCCGCTGCCTAGGCTAGCGGCCCCCAGGCAGCTCCCCGTGGCGAAGGCCCTCGGCATCGGCGATCGCGCTCCCCTGATCGCCCTGACCGACCAGGACGGCATCGAGCGCCGCAGCGACCAGCTGGCGGGGCATCCCCTGGTGCTGTTCTTCTACCCCAAGGACGACTCCCCCGCCTGCACCATGGAGGCCTGCGCCTTTCGCGACGGCCATGGCTCCCTCACGGCCCTCGGCGCCGAGGTCTGGGGCGTCAGTGGCGACGATGCCGCCAGCCACCGGCGCTTCGCCGGGCGCCACGGCCTGCCCTATCCCCTGCTGGCCGACACCGGCAACCGCCTGCGCCAGGCCTTTGGCGTGCCCAACAGCCTGCTGGTGCTGCCCGGACGGGTCACCTACGTGATCGATGGCACCGGCGTGATCCGCCACGTGTTCAACGACCTGCTCAACGCCACCGCCCACGTGGCCGAGGCCCAGCGGGCCCTGGAGGCCCTGCGGGGCGCATGAGCAGCGGCCCTTCGCCGGGCGGCTGGCGGCAGCAGGGCAGCCTCTGGCTGCTGACACCACCGCAGCCCAGCGCCCTGGTGGAGTTCATCGGCGGCAGCTACCTGGCCGCCACGCCCCAGCTGAGCTACCGGCGCCTGCTGGAGGCCCTGGGCCGGCGGGGCCTGGCGGTGCGGGCCTGGAGCTATGTGCCGGGCTTCGACCACCAGGCCCAGGCCAACGAGGCCTGGCGGGCCTTCCGCCAGGCCCGCGAGCGCCAGCCCCTGGACCTCGGGGGCGGCATCCTGCGGCTGGGCCACAGCCTGGGCTGCAAGCTGCACCTGCTGGCGCCGGACAACGGCCGGGCCTGCGGCGGACTGGCGGCCCTGAGCTTCAACAACTTCTCCGCCGAGCGCTCGGTGCCGCTGCTGGCGGAGCTGGGGCCCCGGCTGGGCTTCCGCAGTGAGTTCAGCCCGTCGCCCGAGGAGACCCTGCGGCTGGTGGGGGCCCACTACCGCCAGCCCCACAACCTGCTGGTGCGCTTCCGCAGCGATGGCCTGGACCAGAGCCAGCGGCTGCTGGCGGTGCTGCAGGCCCGCAGCGGTGACCGCTCCCGGCTGCTGGAGCGCCCCGGCGACCACCTCACCCCCGCCAGCGCCGGCCTGCGCCAGAACCTGCTGGGCTCCTGGGCCGATGACCCCCAGCGCCAGCGGCAGATCGACGCCCTGGCGGAGGCCATCCAGGGCTGGCACGCCGGCGACAGCGGGGCCTGAGCGGCGCAGCCCAGAGGTCCAGGTGCGCAACAAAAGGGCTCCCCAGCGGGGAGCCCGGCTCAGCTGCGGCCTGGCCTTGCGGTGGAGGTCCAGGCCTGCGCCGTTGTTCAGATGGCGCCGATGATCTGGTGGATCAGATCGATCTGGCCACCCTCTGCCAGATAGTTGCCCCCGCCAATGTTGCCATTGCTGAGGCTGTGGGCCTGCACGTTGGCAAGGAAATAGCTGCCAGGATCACCGCCATAGATGCTGGATACATCGATGATGCCGGAGGATTCCCAGTTGCCGACATCAAGCGGCAGCGGGTCGCTCTGGCCGTAGCCCGTCGGCACGGCACTGCGGTCAATCTGGGCCCAACGCGTCGCCGCTCCAGTCACCGGATCCACCTTCCAGATGGAGGCTTCCTGGCTGCCGAACTGGCCGTCTGCGGACCCACTCGGGAGTGAGCGGTCTTCCTGAATGTAGATGACATTGTCACTGCCCCAGGCCAGGTTGTCCTGGCTGCGGATCCCGCCCTGGCGGTCCACGCCGGTGAGTTTGTCGCTGTCGACGATCACCCGCAGGGGGGTGGTGACACCCTGCTGGAGCAGACCGTTGGCGTCAAAGGAGGAGGCCAGGTCCACGATGTAGGTGGAGCCGTACAGATCGGCGCCACTGCCGCCGGTGCTGTTGAAGACCACCTGTTGCCCAGTCAGGGGGCTGACGTCGCCATCCTCAACCCGGGCAAACTGCATGGCACCCTGGGAGGTGGCCAGGGCGCGCAGGGCGGCGGCGTCGGGCAGGGCGGCCACCTGATCACCGCTGCCGAGCAGCACCCATTCACCGCCCACGGGGGTGTTCAGGTCCACACCGGCCAGGCCGGCAGGGGTGGCGGCAATGCCACTGGCTTTCCAGGCATAGAGCGAGCCACTGCTCGCCGCGATGCCATTGCGGGCCAGGAAGTCGCCACTGTTGGCATCCTTGCTGCCCACCCACAGGTAGAGCGGAGCAGCGGCATCATCGAAGAGCATCACCGCCACGGTATTGGCACTGCCGGTATCGACAAGCGTCGCCGATTCCCAGCCGCCGTAGCCAAGGGCAGGCACGTGGTAGAGAACACGCCCGTTGGGATCAAGGGCAAAGAAGCGGTTGCCTGGAGCGCTCTCTTCGCCCATCAGGAAAATGGTATCGGCAAAGCCGCGACCATCAAAGGAACCGGCTTCGATCAGGTTGGCTGAACAGAATCGGTTCGTCGCACCCTGGAAGAAGTTCGCATTCGGGCTGACCACCTGATCGTAGGCCAGTCCACCAGCGACCAGCTTGGATTGGAAGCCATTGCTGGAATCATCATCAACGTCTTTGTTGATGATGAACTTGCTGATTCGAGCACCATCTACAACTGGGTTCAGACCGTTGACGCTGTATCCATAGCCACGGCCGGGGCCGATTTCGGCATTCACCAGCAGCGTGTAGGTGCCATCCCCATTGTCATAGGCTCCCATGCCGTCAAAGATCCCCACCGGCGCGAAGACGCTATCGCCTGGGTTGAGGCCGTTGGTGACTTCACCATTGGTGATTAGGCTGGTGATCTCAAGGGTGGGTCCACCGGCCACATCCTTGAGCATGGTGCTGGTATTGGTGCCGGCCCCGGCCACCGGAGGCGCGGCGATCAAGGCCTGCAGGTCCAGGAAGTCGAGGGTGTTGCTGACTTCGTTGGATACGACGAGAAGCGGTCGACCACTCGGACTTTGGCTGGCTTCAATCACCTTGAGTCCCTCGGGAGAGACGCTGCCGTTGATGACCTGGCTGGTCACGAATTGACCGGCATAGGGATCGCTGACGTCAAACACCGCCAGCAGGGTCTTGGTGCTGCGCTCCAGGGAAACGATCGCGTAGGTACGACCATCCAGCTGCGCAACAACAATGCCCTCGGGTTCGACCCCCTTGTCGTCGCTGCGGGAGTCGTCATAGACGCCTGCAGCGAAGGCAATGGTCTGCAGCGTATTCCCACTATCCCAGAGCAGGGCACCGCTATTGGCATCGAAAATACTGATGCTCCGGCTTCCGAAGGCGGTGAAAGGTGCTGTGGTGTCGTCGGAGAGGGTCTTCAGACGGTTGACCCGCACCTCATCGAGATAGCTGCCGTATTCGCGGCCATCACCCTCGTTGGCTGTTATGAAATACTCCTGGGATCTGATTGAGTACGCGGCAATTCCGTCAGGCATGCGAAGGCCCAGCACATTCTGCTGAAGCAGCGGCTTGAAAGCCTCGGTATTATTGGCGCCATCTCGATCGGTCAGATCAACCAATTCACCGCTGAAATCGACAGCCCCGAGCGCAAAGACATTGTCGATCCGGCTGGTGGCTAAGTTCACCTTGGCAACACCATTGTTCTCCTGGAGGGTCACATAGGCGTAATTGCCGAGCACGGTCACGTACTCGGGCTCAATGTCCGTGCTGGCCGTGGTGCCAGCCGGCCCGGAGATGCGGATGCCTTCGGGGAGAGCAACTCCGTCGAAGCCTAGGTCAGCATAGCTGAATCGCACATTTCCAGACCTGCCCTTGATGTCGATGATGCCAATGCTGCCCGGGCGATCAATCGCATAATCGGCAATTGGCTCCCCCTCATTGGCTACCACAAGCTTGGTCCCGTTGGCATTGAAGGCCAATCCATCGGGAAGGTAGCCCACTTCAACGTCAGCGATCTTGGCCAGAGCGCCATCACTGCTGAGCCGATAGAAGCGCACGAGGCCCCTGCCAGCCGACGTTCCGTAGTCTGCCGGCGAGAGGGCAACAGCGATCAGATCACCGAAGCTCACCACGGACTGGGAGACATAGCCGTCCCCGTAGGCCAGGCGCTGGGTCAGTGCAGGTGCGCCAGGGTTGGTGGCGTCGGTCACCTGCAGGGTGGAGCCACCGCCACTGGAGAGAATGAACAGCTTGCCGCTGAGGGAGACGGTTGTGGAGATCTCGGTTTGAAACTGTTCGCCGCTGGTGCCGGAGGGCGTGAGGTTCAGGGAGCCCAGTAGCGGACTGCTCGGCACATCCGTGCCCGGGTTCTGAAAGTTGCGGCGGTTGGCGATGGCGGGAGCGGACGGATTGGACGCGTCCCCATTCGCTGAAACCTGCGACTCAGGGGTCCAGAAGGGCGAGGTCGTGCTGCTGGGTCGGGCCACGTGAGAACGTTTCGTGTTCTTTGCAACCATTCCTGACTGCCGTCACATTGTCGTTAACGGCCGGCCATTGTGTGGTTAAGGATGGATCAAGACGTCTTGGCCGGCGTAACCTCTCTGTCGGCGCAGCGGTCGTCATCTCTGGCGGCTGGATAGGTGGCATGGATGCCAGGTTGTCCGCTGCCCGACCACTGGCTTCCGGGCCCGCGACCACGCCTGTGGCGGCAGCGATCTGATCCGTCGCTTCCCCAAGGGGCTGCCTGACTGCCGCCTGCGCCGGGACATCCGCCTGCCACCGGGATGGCTGGGCTGCCGGCGACCCTCTCCATCCTCAGCGGCCAGGGCTCACGGGTGGGGATGGAGCGCCTTGCCCAACGCCCACGGGGTCACCCGAAGCTCAACGAGCTGCAGCTGGCCCAGCTGGATGGGGCAGGGCCTTGCCTCCCTGCGGCGCAACTGGACGGCAGCCCAGCCCTCTGTGGCCAAGGAACCGGGGTCCCTCATCGGTGACGGCCAACGCTGCCGGGCTCCATCGATCCAACCGCAGCTGGCGCCGCTCGGTTCATCGCCCAGGTGAGGGCCTGCTGCCGGTCGCTGGGTGCAGCGATCGCCCAGCGAACCGGCACCACTGACGAGGCAAGAGATGGGCGCCGGGAATTTCAGCGCCGATCAATTGGATCTTGGAGCAGGGGTGGAATAAGGCTGGTCAATCAAGCATGCACCAAGGACGTGCCAGCCCTGGAGGGTTATCGCGACGTCCCGTGAACGGAAACAGGCTTGCGGTTGACTCAGCGCTCCGTCACCCCCTCGATCCGATCCTCAATCTCCTGGTAGATCTCCTGCAGCTGCTGGATATTCTCATCAGAGGTTTCCCAATAGCCACGGCCGTTCACCTCCAGCAGGGTGCCCACGATGCGGCGGAAGCTGTGGGGGTTGAGCTCCATCAGCCGCTGACGCATCTCAGGATCATTGATGAAGGTGTCGTTGGCCTCTTCGTACACAAAGTTGTCGACCGCACCGCTGGTGGCACTCCAGCCCAGGGTGAAGTTGAGGCGCTTGGCCACCTCGCGCACGCCCTCATAGCCGGAGTTGAGCATGCCCTCGTACCACTTGGGGTTGAGCAGCTTGGTGCGAGAATCCAGACGAATGGTTTCACTCAGGGAACGCACCTGGGCATTGGCCGTAGTGGTATCGGCGATGTAGCTGGCGGGGGCCTTGCCATCGTCCCGCAGGCCCGCGATCAGCTTGGTGGGATCACTGTCGAAGTAGTGGCTCACATCGGTGAGCGAGATCTCGGCGGAATCAAGGTTCTGGAAGGTCACATCAGCTGTCTTCATCGCTGACTCAAACACCTCGCGCTTCTGGTTCATCTCGCCAGGATTGTCGGCATTGAAGGCGAAGGTCTTGCGGGAGAGATACATCTCCTGCAGTTCGTTCTCCTCCTCCCAGGTGCTGTTCTCCACCGCCAGATTCACATTCGAGCTGTAACTGCCACTGGCATTCGAGAACACCCGCGTGGCCGCATCCCGCAGGGAGATGCCGTTGGCGGCCGCCTGCTCCTGGGCATGGCGGCGCACGAAGTTCATCCCCAGGGGCTCATCGGCCTCGGCGGCCATCTTCACGCCCTGATCGATCAGGGCCATCTGGTTGATGAACAGGTCGCGGAACACACCGCTGCAGTTCACCACCACATCGATGCGGGGGCGGCCCAGCTCCTCCAGGGAAATCAGCTCCAGCTTGTTAACGCGGCCCAGGGAATCGGGCACCGGCCGCACGCCGATGAACCAGAGGATCTGGGCCAGGGATTCGCCATAGGTCTTGATGTTGTCCGTGCCCCACAGCACGCAGGCGATGGTCTCGGGCCAGGTGCCCTGCTCCGCCTTCTGGCGCTCGATCAGCCGGTCCACCACCACCTTGGCCGCCGCAATGGCGGCGCGGGTGGGGATGGCCTGGGGATCGAGGGCGTGGATGTTCTTGCCGCTGGGCAGCACGCCCGGGTTGCGGATCGGATCGCCGCCGGGGCCCGGCAGAACGTACTCGCCATCGAGGGCCTTGAGCAGGCTCTCCATCTCCATGTCCGCGCAGATCTGCTCCAGGCAGAAGCGCAGGTAGCCGAACAGCTTGTCCAGCTCCACCGGATCCACCGTGGCGAAGCCGTTCTGGCGGCAGGCGCTCAGCCAGGGGCTGGGCAGCTGGAAACCGAAGCGCTCCAGCAGGGAGAAGAACCAGCCGAAGTTCTGGCGCAGGGTGACGCGGCCATCGGCGCCCGTGACGGCCTTGACCATCGAGCCCACCGCGGCGCGGCACACCTCGGTGATCGTGCGGTTGAGCTCCACGTCGGCGAGCACACCGTCGTCGTTGCCCTTGTAGACATCGGCGATGGTGCGGCCCCGGCTCTCGGCCAGCAGTGCCGGCAGCGAGCGCAGGCCGTCCTCCTCCCGCTCCAGGGCAGCGATGTTCACCAGGGTGGCGATCGCCTCCTCGGCGGTGGGGGGCTTGCCGATGGTGTGCAGGCCGCAGGGCAGCAGCCGGCTCTCGATCTCCATCAACTGGCGGTACACCGCCCCCACCACGCCATCGCGGGCATCCAGGTCGATCTCAGAGGCGTCGACGTCGGGGAGCACAACGTCCTTGTCGAGGTTGCACTGGCGCGCCGTCTCCACGATCGCGTTCACGATCTGCACACCACGGGAGCCCTCACGCAGCTGCTGATAGCTGCCCACCAGCTCGCCCAGCTCCTTGAGGCCCCTGTAGAGGCCGGCATTCTCGGCCGGGGGGGTGAGGTAGCTGATGGTGGAGGCGTAGCCACGCCGCTTGGCGATGGTGGCCTCCGAGGGGTTGTTGGCGGCGTAGTAGTAGAGGTTGGGCAGCGCGCCGATCAGCGAATCGGGATAGCATGTTTCGCTCATGCCCATCTGCTTGCCGGGCATGAACTCCAGCGAGCCGTGGGTGCCGAAGTGCAGCACCGCATCGGCCTTCCACACCTTCTCCAGATAGGTGTAGTAGGCGGCGAAGCCGTGGTGGGGGCTGGCGCTGCGGGAGTAGAGCAGCCGCATCGGGTCGCCCTCGTAGCCGAAGGTGGGCTGCACGCCCACGAACACATTGCCGAAGTGGCGGCCGTAGATCAGCAGGTTGGTGCCGTCGCTGTTCAGGTTGCCGGGGGGCTTGCCCCAGTTCTCCTCCAGGCGCTCGGAATAGGGGGTGAGCCGCTCGTATTCCTCCACGCTCATGCGGTGGGCGATCGCCAGCTCCGGGGCCCCCTGCAGGGCCTCGGGATCATTGATCACCGCCTCCATCAGGGCCTTGGCGTCGCGCGGCAGGTCCTGCACGTCATAGCCCTTGGCCTTCATCTCCTGCAGCACCCGGTGGATCGAGCCGAACACATCCAGGTAGGCGGCGGTGCCCACATTGCCCTTGTCGGGCGGAAAGCTGAACACGGTGATCGCCAGCTTCTTCTCGGCGCGCGGCTTCACCCGCAGCGAGGCCCAGCGGATCGCCCGCTCGGCGATGGCATCGACCCGGTCCTGCAGGGTGTGGGCCTTGCCGGTGGCGTCATCCCGGCCGGAGAGCACGATCGGCTCGATGGCGCCATCGAGTTCGGGGATGGCGATCTGCAGCGCCACCTGCACCGGGTGCAGCCCCAGATCGCTTTCCTCCCACTCCTGGGTGGTCTGGAACACCAGCGGCAGGGCCACCATGTAGGGGCGGTTGAGCGTCTTGAGCACCTCGATCGCCTTGGGGTGGTCCTGGCGGGCCGGACCGCCCACCAGGGCGAAGCCCGTGAGGCTCACCACGCCATCCACCAGCGGCACCTCGGGGCTGAGGGGGTCGTAGAAGAAGGCCTTCACCGGCCTGGTGAAGTCGAGGCCGCCGCAGAACACCGGGATCACCGTGGCGCCGCGGTATTCCAGCTCCTGGATCACCGCCACGTAGTGGGCCTCATCGCCGGTGACGATGTGGCTGCGCTGCAGCACCAGGCCGATCACCGGGCCCTTGCGGGCGGCCTCGGAGAGATCGCTGCGGCTGGCGCTCCAGTTCAGGTATTCCTTGAGGTCTTCGAACATACCCGGCGCCAGGGGGTGCCAGATGCCCAGGTCCGGGAACACCACCGGCTCGGCCACCTCCACTGCGGGCCGATCGGTGCTGCCGCGGGGGAACACGTACTTGTCCGCCAGCATCAGCAGGAAGTTGCGCAGGTTGTCCGGCGTGCCGCCCAGCCAGTACTGGAAGCTGAGCATGAAGGAGCGGGCATCCTGGGCCTTCTCCACCGGCAGATACTTCAACACCGTGGGCAGGGTGTTGAGCAGCTTGAGCATCGCGTCCTGGAAGCCGGCGCCGCCCGCCTCCTTGCGCTTTTTCATGAAGCCCGCGATGGCGCTCTTGCTCTGGCCCAGCTGGGCCATCGAGAAGGTGCCGAGCTTGTTGAGGCGCATCACCTCCGGCATCGACGGGAACACCACCGCCGCCTTGAGCCGGTCGCGGTGGGGCGCCACGGCCTCCACCACCTTCTGGGCCAGGTCTTCGATGAAGATCAGCGAGGCGATGAACACATCGGCCGCCGCCACGTCGGCGCAGAAGGCGGCGTAGTTCTCGGGGTCGCGCAGCTCTTCGATCAGGTAGCCGCTCAGGTCGATCGCCAGGGGGCCGTTCTGGTCGTTGAGGGAGGTGGCGGCCTGGGTGAGGGCGTTCTGGTACTGGGGCTCCAGCACCACGTACACCGCCTTCATCACGGCCCGCCCGTTGACGTCCGCGGGGCTGACGCGGCGGCTGGCGGAGCGGACCTGGGTGAACATGCCGGCGGATTGAGCAATGTGAAGCAGCCTACGGAGCCCCGGCGCCCCGCGCGAGGGGGCCGGGCAAGGCGTTACAGGCGATCCGGCCGGCTGGCGTACACCCCGGCGGCCCGGCCGTGGCCGTAGCCCAGGCGGGCCAGCAGCGGGCCGGCCATGGCGGTGGTGACCAGGGCCATCAGCACGCCGATCGTGAACAGCTCGTCGCTGATCACCCCCAGGCCCAGACCCACGTTCAGCACCACCAGCTCCGTGAGGCCGCGGGTGTTCATCAGCCAGCCCAGGGCCTGGGCCTCCCGGCCCGGCACGCCGCTGAGGCGCGCCATCGCCCAGGTGCCCACAAACTTGCCGGCCACCGCCACCAGCAGCACCAGCAGGGCCGCCGCCACCAGGGCCGGGGTGTGGAGGCTGCCGAGGCGGGTGTTCAGGCCGCTCACAGCGAAGAACAGGGGCAGCAGCAGCTGCAGCACCACCGCCTCCAGCCGCAGCTCCAGCCGGCGCCGCAGGGGCTCGTAGCGGGGCATCGCCAGACCCCAGAGGAACGCCCCGAAGATCAGGTGCACCCCCAGCCAGTCGGTGACGGCGCCGCTGAGCAGGGCGCCGCCGAACAGCAGCGCCTGCAGCAGCGGCCCCAGCTCGTGGCCGGCCCGGCAGCGGGCCTCCAGCCAGCGCCGCAGGGGCCGCAGCCCCACCAGCAGTAGCAGGGCCCACAGGGCCGTGCCCAGCAGTGAGGCCAGGGCGCCCCAGGCCAGGCCGGCGCGGGAGACGGCCACCACCACCGCCAGCAGCAGCCAGGCGAGCACGTCGTCGAGGGCGGCCACGGTGATCGCCAGGGCCCCGAGCGGCTGGGCCATCAGGCCCCGGTCCCGCAGGATCCGGGCCAGCACCGGGAAGGCCGTGATCGCCATGGCGGTGCCCAGGAACAGCGCACCCGGCAGGCTGCGGTCGCCCGGCAGCAGCTGGGGCTGCCAGGCCTCCAGCGCCAGGGCCAGGCCCACCCCCAGCACCAGGGGCAGCAGCACCCCCACGGCCGTGATCCGGCTGGCCAGGGGAAGGCGCCCCTGCAGCAGCCGCGGGTTGAGCTCCAGGCCCACCAGGAACATGAACAGCACCAGCCCCAGCTGGCCCAGCAGGTTGAGCTGGCTGCGCACGGCCCCGCCGAACAGCAGGGCCTCCAGGCCAGGGGCGACGGCCCCCAGCAGGCTCGGGCCCAGCAGGATGCCGCCCACGATCTCGCCGATCACCCGCGGCTGGTGCCAGCGCTGGGCCAGCTCCCCCAGCAGCTGGGCCACCACCACCACGAGCGCCACCGCCACCAGGGCGGCGGCGATGGCATCCGGGGCCTGGGGCGGGGCGGCGACCCCTGGCCTGGGGCCAACGGCGGCGTGGATGAGGCCGGCGACCAGGGGCAGGGGTGGAATCACGCGGGCCGGCGACGCGGGCGAGGGCCATCCTGACGGCCGCGGCCGGCCCGGGCGCCCATAGGCTCGGCAGGCTCCGGCCTCGGCGGTGTCGGCGCCGGCCCAGGCCCCCGTTGCGGCTTCCTGCCCACCCCATGACGAACGCCCCCGCTCCCTCCTCCAGCGCCGCCCCGGGCAGCGCCCCGAACACCGGCCCGATCGCGGTGGTGGTGGCCGGCGCCCTTGGCCGCATGGGGGCCGAGGTGGTGAAGGCCGTGGTGGGCGCGCCGGACTGCCGCCTGGTGGCCGCCATCGACACCACCGCCGGCAAGGAGGGGGTGGATGTGGGCACGGAGCTGGGGCTCGGCGAGCTGGAGGTGGCCGTCACCGCCGACTTCGAGGGCGCCCTCTGCCAGGCCAGCCAGGCGGTGCGCAGCGCCGGCCCCGGCGGCGGCGCCGTGCTGGTGGACTTCACCCATCCCTCGGTGGTGTTCGAGCACACCCGCGCCGCCATCGCCTACGGCGTGCACCCGGTGATCGGCACCACCGGCCTTGCACCCCGGCAGCTGGCCGAGCTGGCCACCTTTGCCGCCAAGGCCTCGGTGGGCGGGGCCGTGATCCCCAATTTCTCGGTGGGCATGGTGCTGCTGCAGCAGGCCGCCGCCGCCGCCGCCCGCTTCTACGACGACGCCGAACTGATCGAGCTGCACCACAACCGCAAGGCCGACGCCCCCAGCGGCACCTGCATCAAGACCGCCGAACTGATGGAGGAGCTGGGCAAGAGCTTCAACCCCCAGCAGGTGGAGGAGCACGAGAGCCTGGCGGCGGTGCGTGGCGGCCGGCGGGAGAGCGGCCTGCGGCTGCATGCGATCCGGCTGCCGGGGCTGGTGGCCCACCAGCAGGTGCTGTTCGGCGCCCCCGGCGAGACCTACACCCTGCGCCACGACACCATCGACCGCTCCGCCTACATGCCCGGGGTGCTGCTCACGGTGCGCAGGGTGCGCCAGCTGCAGGGGCTGGTGTACGGCCTGGAGCGGCTGCTCTGAGGTGGGCGCCGCGACGGGGGCGCCGCTGGCCGGCAGCATGGGCCGATGCTGATTCCCCTCAAGCCCGGCGAGCTGCAGCGCCTGATCCCGGCGGTGGCCACCGGTCCCCAGTTCGCCGCCTGCGCCGGCAACCCCCAGAAGGTGCTGCAGCGGGTGCTGATCGCCGTGATCGGCGGGGTGATCGCGCTGCTGGTGAGCCAGAGCCAGTTCTCCACCCAGTGGGGCCCGGTGTGGCTGGTGACGGGCTTTGTGTTCCTGCTCTACGTGCTCTGGGGCCCGATCCTGGAGGCCGGCCAGAGGAACGCCGCCCTGCGCCGCTACCCGGCGGCGGCGCTGTTTGAGGGGGAGGTGGCGGATCTGTTCACCCGCGAGCGGCTGGAGGGCCGCCAGGAGACCACCGACCGCGAGGGCCGGCTGCAGCTGGTGGAGAACCGCCGCACCTGGCTGTGCCTGGAGCTGGAGGACGAGGAGGGCTACCTGGGCCAGGTGCGCTTCCCCTACGACAAGAAGCACCAGGTGATCCGCCCCGGCATGGTGGTGCGCTGCCTGGTGCTGAGCGAGCGCAGGGACTTCTCGCGGATCGGCGCCCTCAGCGACGCCTGGCTGCCCCAGGTGAAGCTGTGGGTGGGCGAGTACCCCTTCCTGCTGCGGCCGGCCTTCGAGGAACTGTGCCTGCGGCGGCTGCGCTGAGGGCCTCCGAACCAGCAGCACCGGTTAACCGGCCGTTACGGGGCGCAATATTGCGTTACATTGCATTCATCAACCCGGAGCTCCCCATGGCCCAGTCCCCCGCCGCCACTTCCCCCATCCGCGGCGCCACCGTCACCCAGGAGGACGGCGGCCGCCTCAACGCCTTCGCCACCGAGCCCCGCATGCAGGTGGTGGATGCCACCGACGGCTGGGGCTTCCATGAGCGCGCCGAGAAGCTGAACGGCCGCATGGCGATGCTCGGCTTCATCGCCCTGATCGCCACCGAAGTCGCCCTCGGCGGCGAGGCCTTCACCCGCGGCCTGCTCGGCATCGGCTGAGGCCGGGTCTCCCCCGGCCCTGGGGGAGCCTGCGCCCATCCGCCGGCCGGCCCACGGGGATCACCCGCCCCGCCGGCCCGGTCCCTCCAACCGCAGCACAGACTCGTGCTGCGGTTTTTTCATGCCGCCCCCCGCGACCCTCTCCCGTCTGGCCCGCCCCTCCCGCGCCATGGACTCCCAGCAGCTGCAGGCCCGGGTGCACGGGGCCGGTCCCACCGGCGCCCTGGCGGCCCTGGCCCTGGCCCAGGCCGGCTGGCGGGTGGAGCTGCGGGATCCGCTCGCTGCCGGGGCCCTGCGGCAGCGCAGCCGCGCCTACGCCCTCACCCACTCCAGCCGGGAGCTGCTGGAGGCCCTGGACCTGTGGCGGCCCCTGGCCGCGCACCTGGCCCCCTTCCGCCGGCTGGAGCTCTGCGACCGGGCCCTGCACCGGCAGGTGAGCTTCAGCGCGGCCGACCTGGGGGGCGCCCGTCCGCCGGAGCCGGAGCCGGGACCGGGCGACCAGGTGACGGCGGCCGGCGCCGTGGGCTGGGTGCTGCAGCACGGGCCGCTGATGGCGCTGCTGCTGGAGCGGCTGCAGGCGGATCCCGCCATCACGGTGCGGTTGGGCGAGTCCGCCGCAGCGGCAGCCGGCCCCGCGGCCGGGAGCTCCGCGGAGCCGGATCCGGTGGACCTGGTGGTGGCCGCCGACGGCGGTGCCTCCCCCTGCCGCCGCGCCGCCGGCCTGGCCTGGTGGACGCGGCCCTACCGCCAGGGCTGCCTGACGGTGCAGGTGCGGATGCGCGGATGCGCCCCCGACCAGGCCTGGGAGCTGTTCCGCCCCGAAGGGCCCTTCGCGGTGCTGCCCCTGGGCGGCGACGCCTGGCAGCTGGTGTGGAGCGCGCCGCTGCAGCGGCTGCGGCAGCTGGAGGCCCTCGATCCGGTGGCCTTCCTCGACCAGCTGGCGGCCGTCCTGCCGGAGCAGCTGCAGGCCGAGGCCCTGCTGGATCAGCCCCGGGCCTGGCCGGTGGCCCTGGGGCTGGCCTGGCCCCTGGCCCGCGGCCCGCTGGTGCTGGTGGGGGAGGCGGCCCACCGCTGCCATCCCGTGGGCGGCCAGGGCCTCAACCTCTGCTGGCGCGACGTGGCCCTGCTGCGGCACCTGGCGGCACGGGCGGCCGCGGGCCGGCTGCGACCGGGGGCGCTGCCGCGGGTCTACGGCCGGGGCCGCTGGCCCGACCTGCTGGCGATCCTGCTGGCCACGGACGCCCTGGTGCGCCTGTTCTCCAACCGCAGTCCGCTGCTGCTGCCGCCGCGGCGCCTGGCCCTGGCGGCCCTGGCCCGCTGGGGCTGGCTGCGGCGCCTCAGCCTGGCGGCCATGAGCCACGGCCCTTGCCCACCGGGGCGGCCCTGAGCAGCATGGCGCCATGGTGATCGCCACCTCCCCGCAGCCGGATCCGAGTGGGGCGCTGCTGCGCTACCTGCGCCAGGACCTGGGGCTGAGCGAGAGCGCCCTCAGCCTGGGCCTCAGGCAGGCCCAGGTGGAGCAGGCGCCGCTGCCGGTGGTGCTCTGGCGCTTCGGGCTGATCAGCCTGGAGCAGCTCGACCAGGTGCTGACCTGGCAGGACCGTCAGGAATAGATGAGCAGCGACTCCACCGGCACCGCCTCGGGCAGCTTGCGGCGGCCGGCCAGCTCCGCCAGCTCCACCACGAAGGCGAAGCCGCAGAGCTCACCGCCGACGCTGCTCACCAGCTCGGCGCAGGCGCCGGCGGTGCCGCCGGTGGCCAGCAGGTCGTCGACGATCAGCACCCGCGGGCGGTTCTCGAAGCCGTCGGGGTGAATCTCCAGCCGGTCGGTGCCGTACTCCAGGGCGTAGTCGATGCCGTGCACCTGGCCGGGCAGCTTGCCGGGCTTGCGCACGGGCGTGAAGCCGATGCCCCGGTGGGTGGCCAGGGCGGTGCCCACGATGAAGCCGCGCGACTCGATGCCCACGATCAGATCCGGCTGCAGCCGGTCGCAGACGGCGGCGAGCTGCTGCACCACCTCGCGCCAGCCGGCGGGGTCGCGCATCAGCGGGGTGAGGTCACGGAAGAGGATGCCGGGCTTGGGGAAGTCGGGCACGTCACGCACCAACTGGCGCAGGTCGATGGGGGACATGGGCAGGCGGGTGACGGATCGGCTCCAGGGCTGGCAGTATCGCAGCCATGAGTGAAGCCCCCGCGCCGGCCGCGCCGCCGCCCCAGCAGGCCCAGCATCCCGGGGGCGAGCGCTCCAGCCCCCTCTCCCGGCGCGGCATCGAGCGGCTGGACCTGATGCTGCTCTGCGCCGAGGCCCTCGACTACAACGGCGGCGAGGCGATGGTGTGGATGAGCCAGAGCCTGGGCTTCGCCGACCTGTTCCCGAACCGGGTGGAGCTGTGGAAGCGGCGCTGCCACAACCCCCTGCGCCGCTCCACCCGCCGCGGTCAGCTGGACGAGCGGGACACCGATGCCCTGATCCGCATCCTCAACGCCCTGGCCGAGCGGCTCTACCCGATGCTGCGCCAGCTCCTCTCCAGCGCCGAACCGCCGGAGATCAGCGCCCAGCGCTGGCAGCTGTTCCACGGCCGCCTGGCGGACCTGGTGCAGGAGCGCTTCAACCTGCGCCGCGGCGGCGTGCAGCGGCTGCTGGACCCCCAGGAGGGGCCGGAGCTCTGCCGCCAGCTGGTCCTGGCCCTGGCCCTGAGCGTCGGTGCGGGGGGCTTCGACCGGCTCAAGGCCAGCCTGATGGATCCGGTGGCCTGAGCGCTGCCCCGCCCCCGTCTGCGCCCCGCCACCGCCACCGCCACCGCCACCGCCGCCGTGCTCCAACCCGTGCTCCAGCCCCCGATCCAGCCCCCGTGATGAAACTCAGCGTCCGCTTCGAACAGACCAGCTGCCGGCTGGTGCTGGAGGGCTTCCCCGACCTCTCGGCCGGCCAGGGGGCCCAGACCCTCGGGATCCTCACGGGCTGGAGCCTGACCCTGGCGGGCCGCCCCGAGCTGGAGGGCCAGCGGGAGCACCTGGTGGCGCTGCTGCAGGTGGTGCTGCCCTACGCCCGCCACCTGCTCAGCGCCGCCCCCCGGGCCTTCGGGGGGGCGGAGACACCGGTGCTGATCGCCCCCGAGGACGGCGGCCACCAGCTGCTGCTGCGCAGCAGCCAGCCCGACACGCCGCCCCTGCGGCTGCAGCTCGACGACGCCGAACTCGCCGACCTGGTGCGCTGCCTCGACCAGGTGCGCCTCGATCGCCGGGTGCAGGTGCCCCTGGAGCTGCCCGTCCCCCAGCCCCTGCGGCGCTCGGAGCTGCGCCACCGCCTGCCCCTGGCGCGGCGCCTGGCGGCGCCGGCCACCGGCGTGGCGGCCCTGGCCCTGGGCTCCGTCCTGGCGCTGCTGCTGCCCACCCCCAGGCCCACCGGCGCGCCGGCGGCGGCGCCCGCCAGCCCGGCCCGGCCCGCCAATCCCGGTTGACGCCCGGGCCCGGCCGATCACACTGGAGGGTGTGTGCCGCTGGTTCTTGTCCCCATCCACCCTGCCCGCCCCGTCCTCGATGTCGCTGACCTGGTCTGAACTGCGCCGTCGCGTCACCCGCCTGGGGGCCTCGCTGGATGTGGTGGTGCGCAGCGATCCGGAGGTCTGCGGCCTCAGCGGTGACGGCTTCCACATCTCCCTCCACCACGGCGGCCAGGGGGACTGCACCGTGGGGGCCCTGAGCCTGGTGGACTGCCCCAATGAGCTCGTGCTGATGGAGTTCGAGCGCTGGATGCGAGGCGCCGGCCATCGCCTGGACGCCTGAGCCCGCCCCGCGAATGCCATGAGCCGTCCCCGTCGCCGCCTGCACCTGGTGCGCCCGGGGCGGCCCAGCGCCGCCGGGCCCCGCCAGGTGTTCCGGCGCCAGCGGCCCCCGAGCCGGGCCCGTCATCTCCTCGATGGCGTGCTGCTCCTGGCCGGTGGCAGCGGCCTGCTGGTGGGCCTGTGGCTGCTCACCGAGCGCTTCGACACCCTGCTGCTGGTGAGCCGCGCCATCGGCGACCTGCTCAACGGCCTGACGCGGCTGGGGGCCGGACTGCTGCAGCTGCTGGGGGTGCTGCTGCTGGTGGGCCTGGCCCTGCTGGCCCTGGCGATGCTGGTGGGGGGCCTGGTGCGGCTGGTGCGGGGGGCGCTGGCGCCGGCAACGCCCAGGCCGCGGCGCCCCCAGGCCGGGCGGGGCTGAGGCCGGCCGCGCCCTCGGAAACTGGCCCTAGCATACGCCCCATGGGCAAGAAGAGCAAGCACCGCCAGAAGGCGGCGGACAAGGCCGCGGCCAAGGCCGCCGCCCGGGCCGACGGAGCCGCACTGCTGCCCCGCCACGGCCGCTTCAGCGACCGCTACTACCCCTCTTCCCAGCTGGACGACCTGCCGGGGCTGGCCAGCGTCGATCCGGCGGCGGCCGGCCCTGGGGGCGGCAAGCTCGACCGCAAATTCTACGAGCGGGAACTGAGCCGGCTCCAGGAGGAGCTGGTCAAGATGCAGTACTGGGTGAAGTCGTCGGGCTTCCGCCTGATCGTGGTGTTCGAGGGGCGCGATGCCGCCGGCAAGGGCGGCACGATCAAGCGGGTCACCGAACCGCTCAACCCCCGCGGCTGCCGCGTGGTGGCCCTCGGCACCCCCTCCGACCAGGAGCGCACCCAGTGGTACTTCCAGCGCTACGTGCCGCACTTCCCGGCGGCCGGCGAGATCGTGATCTTCGATCGCAGCTGGTACAACCGCGCCGGCGTGGAGCGGGTGATGGGCTTCTGCACGACGGAGCAGCTGCAGGAGTTCGAGCAGTCGTGCCCGGAGTTCGAGCGGATGCTGGTGCGCTCGGGGATCGTGCTGCTCAAGTACTGGTTCTCGGTGAGCGATGAGGAGCAGGAGGCGCGCTTCCGCTCCCGCATCGACGACCCCACCCGCCGCTGGAAGCTCAGCCCGATGGACCTGGAGTCGCGGGACCGCTGGGAGGAGTTCTCCCGCGCCAAGGACGAGATGTTCGCCCACACCAACATCCCCGAGGCCCCCTGGTTCACGGTGGAGGCCGACGACAAGCGGCGGGCGCGGCTCAACTGCATCCGCCACCTGCTCAGCAAGATCCCCTACCAGGACATGACACCACCGGCGATCAAGCTGCCGCCGCGCAAGCCGGCCGAGGGGCATGCCCGCCCGCCGATGAACGAGCAGTTCTTCGTGCCGAACGCCTACCCCTGAGCGGGGCCTGCCCGGATCCGGGGCCTAGGCGGGGGCCCGCGGCCGCGCTCAGGAGTGCAGCTGCTGGAACCAGAACCCCGCCAGCTGCCAGGACGACCACAGGAAGATGCCCAGGATCAGCCAGTTCAGCCAGGCGGGGCGGCGGTCGTTGTCGAAGCGCATCGGCGGCTGACCTCCGCAGGGCCTGAACTCTGGGGATCCAGGCTAGGGGCAGGCCGGCCCGGGGCCGCCTCAGCCGGCGGCCACGGGCTGGCGCAGGGCGCGGCGCCGCTCGTGGCGGGCCTCCAGCTGGTTGTGGACGGCCAGCAGCTGGGCACGGATCGCCTCGCTGTCCTCCAGCCTGGCGAGGTTCAGCAGCACGGTTTCAATCTGGGCCTTGCTGTCGATCAGCAGGCGGCACTCGCTGGTTCCGGGTTCGTAGGCCATGGCGCTCAGGCTCTGGGGCTGTGTGGATCCATCCCATCGCCTCCGGCCCCGGGCGTTGGTCGGGATTGCTGCCGTTTTGCACTTTGTTCGACGGCGGGCCGCTGGGGCGCCAGCCAGCGGGCGCTGACAAGACAGAAGGGCGGAGTGACGAGTCCCACCCGGACAACGCCCGTGCTGGGGCGTGCGCCGATTGTGGAACCCGCCGCCAGGGGCGGGCAAGCACCGGTCCATGACTGGAGCCGACCAAGCTGCGACCGGATGTGACCGGCGCGGCCGCTGGGGGGCCACCGCCGGCGGTCCGGCCCGCTAGACCTGCGCCGCAGCTCGAACGCCCCGCCGCGGCCCCATGCCGATCCCCGAGGTCCGCCCCGTGCCAGCCACCGCCGCCTTCCCGGCGATCCAGCGGGGCTCCCTCACCACCCTGCAGGTGAACCTGGGCTACCGCTGCAACCAGGCCTGCAGCCACTGCCACGTGAATGCAGGGCCCGGGCGCACCGAGATGATGGAGCCCGCCACCCTGGCGCTGATCCCCGAGGTGCTGGCGGCCCGCGGTGTGGACCTGCTGGATCTCACCGGCGGCGCCCCGGAACTGCACCCCGGCTTCCGCGGCCTGGTGCGGGCGGCCCGGGCCCGGGGCGCGGCGGTGATCGATCGCTGCAACCTCACGATCCTGAGCGAGCCGCACCAGGAGGATCTGGCGGCCTTCCTGGCGGAGCAGGCCGTCACCGTGGTGGCCTCGCTGCCGTGCTATGCGGCCGCCAACGTCGATCGCCAGCGGGGCGATGGCGTGTTCGAGCGCAGCATCGCCGGCCTGCGGCAGCTCAATGCCCTGGGCTATGGCCAGCCGGCGTCGGGCCTGGCGCTACACCTCGTCTACAACCCCCAGGGGCCGGTGCTGCCCCCGCCCCAGGCCCAGCTGGAGGCCGACTACAAGCGGGTGCTGGCGGCCGAGTTCGGGATCGTCTTCAACCAGCTCTATGCCCTGGCCAACATGCCGATCCAGCGCTTCGCCGCGGCGCTGCGGGCCAGCGGCGAGGAGTCGCGCTACATGGAGCTGCTGCGGGCCAGCCATCGGCCGGAGCACCTGGAGCGGGTGATGTGCCGCTCGCTGATCAGCGTGGACTGGCGCGGCCACCTCTACGACTGCGACTTCAACCAGCAGCTGCAGCTCCCCCTGGGCGCCGGCCCCGGGGCGGAGGGCCAGCCGGCGCACCTGCGGGATCTGCTGCAGCGGGATCCGGCGGGGGCAGCGATCCGCGTGGCGGACCACTGCTTCGGCTGCACCGCCGGCGGCGGCTCCAGCTGCGGCGGCGCCCTGGGCTGAGGGGCGCCTCAGGGGGCGCTGCCCGCCGCCGTCTCCATCTCCCGCCGCCACCGGGCCGCCAGGGCCGCCAGGTCGCCCTTGAGGTCGCTGAGGTCCCCGGGGGTGTCGATGTCCACCAGGGGCGGCTGCTCGTGCCAGCGCAGGCCGGCGGCGGCCAGGCGGCGCCGGGTCTGGGCCAGGACGGCCGGCGTGCTCCAGGGCATCGCCGCAAACAGGCCGGCCTCGAAGCGCCGCAGCCCCAGCAGCACGTAGCCGCCATCGCGGCTCGGCACCAGGGCCGCGTCGTGGTGGCGCAGCGTGGCGGCGGCGGCCCGCAGCGGCCCCACCCCCAGGCCGGGGCAGTCCATGCCGATCAGCAGCACCGGCTCGCCGGCCGCCAGGGTCCGGCGGGCGGCCCGGGCCATCCGCGCCCCCAGATCCCCCGGCCCCTGGGCGCTCCAGGCCAGGCCCGGCGGCAGGCTCAGCCGCCGCCAGGGGGCGGCCTGGGGCGCGGGGGCCACGCACAGCTCCACCGGCCCCAGGCCGGCCGCCACCGCCGTGGCGGCGGCGCGCTCCAGCAGCGCGGCCGCCAGGGCCGCCGCCCCCTCGGGTCCCAGGGCGGGGATCAGGCGCGTCTTCACCTGGCCGGGCAGCGGTGCCTTGGCGAACAGGATCGTGCGGCAGGCAGCGCTCTCGGCCATGGGGAGGCGATCCGGCGGCAGAGCCAGGGCACGGTCCGCCAGGCTGGCACGGGGATCCTTCCGCCCCTGCGCCCGCCTCCGCCATGACCAGCCTCACCAGCGCCGTTCAGGAGTATTACGGCTCCACCCTCACGGGCACCGCCGACCTGCGCACCAGCGCCTGCTGCGACGCCAGCGCCGTGCCCGAGGCCCTCCGGCCGCTGCTGGCGCGGATCCATCCCGAGGTGCTGGCCCGCTACTACGGCTGTGGCCTGGTGGTGCCGCCGCTGCTGGAGGGCGCCCGGGTGCTGGACCTGGGCTGCGGCAGCGGCCGGGACGTGTACCTGCTGGCCCAGCTGGTGGGTCCAGGCGGCGCGGTGGTGGGCGTCGACATGACCGCCGAGCAGCTGGCGGTGGCCAGCCGCCATCGCGCGCTGCACGCCGAGCGGTTCGGCTACGCCAACGTGCGCTTCATCGAGGGCGCCATCGAGCGGCTGGACCAGCTCGATCTGGAGCCCGCCAGCTTCGATCTGGTGGTGTCCAACTGCGTGGTGAACCTCTCCACCGACAAGCTGGCCGTGCTGCGGGGCGTGCGGCGGCTGCTGCGGCCGGGGGGCGAGTTCTACTTCGCCGATGTGTACGCCGATCGGCGCATCCCCCAGGCCCTGCGCGACGATCCGGTGCTCTTCGGCGAATGCCTCGGCGGCGCCCTCTACTGGGGCGACTTCCTGCGGCTGGCGCGCCAGGCCGGCTTCGCCGATCCGCGGCTGGTGGCGGATCGGCCCCTGGAGGTGACCGATCCGGAGCTGGCAGCCCGCACCGGCGCCATCGGCTTCCACTCCGCCACCTTTCGCCTGTTTCCCATCGAGGGCCTGGAGGATGCCTGCGAGGACCACGGCCAGGCCGTGATCTACCGGGGCACCATCCCGGGGCACCCCCACACCCTGCCCTTCGACAAGCACCACACCTTCGAGGCGGGCCGGGTGTTTCCGGTGTGCGGCAACACCGCCCGCATGCTCTCCGAGAGCCGCTTCGCGCCCCACTTCAGCGTCATCGGCGACTTCAGCCGCCACTACGGCCTGTTCCCCGGCTGCGGCGGGGCGCTGCCGTTCGGCGGCGGAGCTGCGAGCGAATCCCCGGCGGGTGGCTCCTGCTGCTGAGGGCGCCCACCGGCACGCGGGCCGTCACGGCTCCTGACCCAGGCCCGAGGAGCCGTTGCACGGTCCCAGTGCCGCTGGCGGGCCGGCGAGCGACGCCAGGGCCCCATGATCCAGGATCGTGATCATTCCGCCCCGGCGGTAGCGGATGATTCCCTTGAGCTCACCGTTCATCAACCGGACGCATTCCTCATAGGTGATCCCCAGCATCCCAGCCATCCGCTGATAGGGCATCAGGGTTCTGATCACATCTCCCCCCGGCGTCGCATCGACGCCGCTCACGCTGACCGTGACCTGCAGGAGTCGGCAGAGCCTCACCAGCGCACGCTCGGAGATCAGTCCATGGATGGTCTGGTGCATCTCCTGGATGCGACGGGTCAGATGCCGGAACACCCGCAGGGCCACCTCTGGATGCTCACGGACGCTCGAGAGCAGGGCCTCCCTGGGGATGGTGATGACCTCGGCAGGCTCCACGGCGGTGACGGTGGCCGGCGCCAGGCCATTGCCGAACAGCACCGGCGAGGCGAACATCTCACCGGCCAGCAGCATCCGGAAGACCGTTTCCTTGCCGGAACTCGAGAACTTGCTCGTGAGCAGGGTGCCGGCGATGAGCCCATGCAGGTGGGGAGACAGCGCCTGGTCTTCCTGCATCACGACCTCACCCTTGGCGTAGGAGCGCCAGGTTGAGCCGCTCACCAGGTCGAGGAGGGACGTGATCTCCAGATCGGAGAAGATCGTGAGCCTGCCGATCTGTTCTGGCGTTGCCTGCATCAGTCCCCGTCCGGGGCGACCACGGCGGCCGGCATGCCGCTCCGGCAGCCGGACGGCTGGACGTACCGCCTCTGATGGTCAGGATGAACAGACAGCCTCATCCGCCGGACTGACATGAGCAGAGCCAATTCCTTCTGATTCTATTGATAGCTTCTTCTCCCGCAGGTGCCGCCGCCCATGAGGTCGCTCATGGGCGGCGGGATCCCGACCCCAGCATCCCCTCCCTGAAGGCGTTGGCCCCAGGCGTCCTGGGGCGGATCCATGCTCCCTACAAGCCGGTCTGCGACAGGCGGAGGGGGCGCGGCTGGGAGAGCAGCGGGGCTCTCCAGTGGTGGCCTGGGGCGGCATCTGATCAGGCGTTCTGGGGTCTGGATGTCATTGAGGCAGCTCATGGACGGGTGGATCGACTCTGGATAGATTCCGATCGTTCCCTGCCATGACGAGACGGTGTCTCTCAATACGGAATTACTGGCTGAAAGCTTTTCAAAGCTACGGAGCAGAGAGGACGAGTTTACGAGCTGCTTCTACGCCACGCTGTTTGAGAATTATCCCCAGGTCAAGCCACTGTTCGCTTCGACCCATATGGATGTTCAGGCCAAGAAGCTCTTCGCCTCGCTCGAGATGGTCGTGAGCAGCCTGGACAATTCCGAAGCTCTCAGCCAGGGCGTGAGGGCCCTAGGTACACGGCACGTGAAGTATGGCGTTCTGCCGGAGTATTACCCGATGGTGGGGAGTGCCCTGCTGAGCGCCATGGCGACCACCCTGGAGGGCGACTGGAACGCCGCCGTTGCCCAGGCCTGGACGGAGGCCTACGGGGCGATCACAGCCCTGGCGCTGGAGGGAGCCGACTACCCCGAGGAGATTCTGAGGCCTTCGGCCTAGGGAAACTCTGGTAAACCCGGCCAGCCCGCGCCGGACTGTTGCTGTGATCGCAGGCCTGAACTGGGCGGAGGGCTTCGCCGACGGGGTGAAGGTCCACATCGGCGTCGACAAGAACACCGGCCTGATCCATTCAATGCAGTTGAATACAATCAAGCCAAAAATGCTTTCAGGAGAGCTTCCATTTGCACGGATCAGGGGCAATCCCGGCTCGATAAGCACCGATCTGGATTCAACCCAGCTCATGGGGCGATGCGATGCTCGTCAGGGGGTGTTGCCCAGAGTTTCCCTAACCCGGCCCCTCAGCCGTAGAAGCGGACCAGCAGGGCGGGCGGCACGCCGAGGCGGTAGGCGAGCCGCAGCGCCCACATCCGGCCGATCGTGCGCCAGAGCCCATGGCGCTCCCAGCGGCGGCCGGAGGTCAGCACCGGCGGCCGCAGGCACAGCGGGCGGCCCAGCCGCCTGAGGCGGTGGGAGAGGTCGATGTCCTCCATCAGCGGCTGGTCCGTGAAGCCGCCCGCCAGGCGGTAGGCCCGGCGGGTCATGAACATGGCCTGATCGCCGGTGGCGATGCCGCTCAGCCGGGAGCGCAGGTTCATGGCGCCGGCCACCACCGGCAGCAGTCGGCTCCTGCCGCTGATGCGCACGTCGAAGCGGCCCCAGCAGCGGCGGCCGTCCAGACCCTCGCGCACCAGCTCGAGTCCCCCTGGCGGCAGCTCCGTGTCGGCGTGCAGAAACACCAGGATCTCGCCCCTGGCCCGCTCCGCTCCGGCCCGCAGCTGGCGGCCCCGGCCCCGGGGGGCGCACACCAGCTGCAGGCCGGCCCGCTCGATCAGCTCCCGGCTGCCGTCCCGGCTGCCGCCATCCACAACCAGCACCTCGGCGCCGCCGGCCTCCAGGGCCTTCCAGCCGGCGCCGCGGCGGCCCAGCAGCTCCGCCTCATCCAGCACCGGGATGATCACGCTCAGGCGGGGCGGGGGGGCATCAGGGGCAGCCATCGGCTTTGCTCCAGGGGGTGGGGCCAGGGCGCAGCCGGGCCTGGAGCCGGGCCAGATCCGCCGACCAGTCGATCGGGCGCTGGCTGCGGATCTCCAGGCGGCGATCGTCCAGGGCGGCCTCCAAGCCGCTGCCTTGGGCCCGCCGTGCCAGGCAGGCGTCCCGCTCCTCCAGCAGCGCCGTGATCTCGGGCCGGTAAAACGCCAGGATGTGGGTGAGCCAGCGGCCCAGCCGGGGATCGGTGCCGCCCTGCTCCGCCGCGGCGCCCCGGCGGGGTGCCGGAAAGCTGAAGCGCTCCAGCAGGGCCGCCGTGGCGGCGGCCGGCAGCCAGGCATCGCCGGCCACCCAGCGGTTGAGGGTGAACAGGCCGATCGGCAGGCCCCTGGCCTCAAGGCTCACGGCGATCAGGTGGGTGGGCTCGGCCCCGGGCGCGGCCGGCACGAACAGGTGCAGATGGCCGTGTCCGCCAACGCCGTGCGGGTCGGGCTGGCGCTGGCAGTGGTAAGAGAAGCAGGAGCCGGAGGCGGCATCCAGCCCATGGCCCCCGGGGTGGGGGCGCTGCGCCAGGGTCGGGGCCAGCCCGGCGAGGGCCACCAGCACGGATCCGTGGCGCTCGGTGAGCCGCAGCCGGTAGCGCAGGCTGCGGCAGGCGGCCCGGTAGCGGTCGGGCGCCCTTGGATTCAGGCCGGAGCCGGTCAGCGCCCTGGAGCTGCGTCGATCCCCCAACCGTAGGTGGGCGGCGGCAGCGCCCGGCTGAACCGGCGCTGATACGCTCGGCCCATGCCCGTCAATCCCCCGTAGCCGGCGCCCGGCGCCCAGCCCGTCCGGGGCCGAGCCGAGGTGCTCTGTGGGGCGGCGATGGTCACCCCGTCTGAGCGTCGAGCCTGACGGCGGCACCGTGCCCGACAGCGGCGCTGACCAAAGAGAGCGTCACCGGGCCAGACAGCGGCACCGAGCCAGACGGCGCCGCTGACCCAGACACCGGCGCGGCGCCAGTCCATGGAGCTGCCCTGGCCCGGCGCGCTGCCCAGGCCCGGCCCAGGGGGGCGGCACCCGATTGTCCAGTCCATGCCAACGCAACCCCTAACGATGACCCTCTCCCTCAAGGAGTGGTGGGGCCTGCCCCATCGCGACATCCTCTCGGGCCTCGTGGTGGCCTTCGCGATGATTCCCGAGGCCATCGCCTTCTCCGGCATTGCCGGAGTGGATCCCCAGGTGGGCCTGTTCGGCGCCTTCCTGCTGGCGCTGACGCTGGCGATCGTCGGGGGCCGCACGGCCATGATCACCTCCGCCACCGGCTCCACGGCCCTGCTGATGACGGGCCTGGTGCAGCAGGGCAATGGCCTCGGCGAGGGCCTGGGGCTCCAGTACCTGCTGGCCGCCGGCATCCTCACCGGCCTGCTGCAGATCGCCTGGGGCTTCCTGCGCCTGGCCCACCAGATGCGCTTCGTGCCCCAGCCGGTGATGGCCGGCTTCGTGAATGCGCTGGCGATCCTGATCCTGCTGGCCCAGCTGCCCCAGCTCGGCCTGGATCTGCTCCACCCCGGCAAGCCCGTGGTGACTCCGGAGCAGCTGCCGGCGGTGTGGGGCCTGACGGCCCTCACCCTGGCGATCATCTATCTGCTGCCCCGCCTCACCCGGGCCGTTCCCTCGGCGCTGATCGCGATCCTGATCAGCACGGGCCTCTCGATCGCCCTGCAGCTGGATGTGCCCACGGTCGCCAGCCTCGGCACCCTGCCGGCGGGCCTGCCCAGCTTCGGCCTGCCCCAGGTGCCCCTCAGCCTCAGCACCCTGGGACTGATCCTGCCCACGGCCCTGGCCATCTCGCTGGTGGGCCTGATGGAGACCTTCCTCACCCAGGACATCCTCGACGACCTGACCGACCAGACCACCTCCAAGAACGCCGAGGCGCGCGGACAGGGCATCGGCAACATCGTCAGTTCCCTGTTCGGCGGCATGGCGGGCTGCGCCCTGGTGGGGCAGTCGGTGATGAACGTGGGCTACGGCGGCCGCACCCGCCTCTCCACCCTCAGCTCCGGCGCCGCCCTGCTGGCGATGGTGCTGCTGGCCAGGGACTGGGTGAATCAGATCCCGATGGCCACCCTGGTGGGCGTGATGATCCTGATCGCGCTCAACACCGCCAACGGCCGCTCGATCGCCGAGATCCGGCGGATCCCGAAGAGCGACACCGCGGTGATGCTGCTGACCACGGCGATCGGCGTGCTCACCCACAACCTGGCGATCGGCCTGCTCTCCGGCGTGGCCCTGGCCGGCATCCTGTTCAGCCGCAAGGTGGCCAAGGTGATCCAGGTGGAGAGCCGCCTGGAGGCCGACGACCACCGCGTCTACAGCGTGCGCGGCCAGCTGTTCTTCGTGAGCAGCATCTACTTCCGCCAGGGCTTTGAACTGCATGAGCATCCGGCAAGGGTCACGATCGACATGGCCGGCGCCCACATTTGGGACCAGAGCGGCGTGGCGGCCCTCGATCAGGTGATCCACCGGCTGCGGCTCGGCGGCAGCCAGGTGGAGGTGATCCACCTCAACCGCGAGAGCACGGACCTGTTCGGGCGGATCGGCATCGCCGCGGAGGCCGGCGGCCGGGGCGGCGAGCTGACCGCCGCCCACTGAGGGCCGGCGGCGCCGTTGGGGGCAGGCCCAGCCCCCGGTGCCCGGCGTTATGGTTCCGCACCAGTCCAGGGGAGAGGCAGCCATGGCCAGGGGGCCCCGCCGGATCCCGGCTCTGCTGCTGCTGGCGGGTTGGCTGCTGGCGCTGCTGCTGCACCTGCCCGGCGCCGTCCGCGCCCAGCCGGCCCCTGGCCCTGCCCCGCCGGCCGGCACCGCCACCGCCGGACCGCCCCAGCCGACGCCCGCAGCGGAGCGCCCCGAGCTGCGCGGCGTGTGGCTCACCGCCAACGACATGCCGACGCTGCGGGACCGGGAGCGGATGCGGGAGACCGTGGCCCAGCTGGCGGAGCTGAACTTCAACACGCTCTACGCCGTGGTCTGGAACGGCGGACACGCCTACTACCCCAGCCCCGTGAGCGAGGGGCGCGGGCTGCAGAGCTTCAGCTACCGCGGCCTGCAGGGCCAGGACATCCTGGCGGAGCTCAGCGAGGAGGCCCACCGGCGCGGGCTGCTGCTGATCCCCTGGTTCGAGTTCGGCTTCATGGCGCCCCCCGATGGCGATCTGGCCCGGCGCCATCCCGACTGGCTCACCCGCCGGCAGGACGGCGGCCGCACCTCGATCAGCGCCGCCGGCGAGGTGGGCTGGCTCAACCCCTTCCGGCCGGAGGTGCAGCAGCTGATCACCGATCTGGTGCTGGAGGTGGTGGGCAGCTACGACGTCGATGGCATCCAGTTCGACGACCACATGAGCCTGCCGCGGGAGTTCGGCTACGACCCGTTCACCGTGGCGCTCTACACCAGGGAGACCGGCAAGCCACCGCCGGCCAACCCCGCCGATGCCGCCTGGACGCGGTGGCGCGCCGACCGGATCACCGCCTTCATCGCCCAGCTCAGACAGGCGGTGCAGGCGCGCAGACCCGGCGCGATCGTGTCGGTGTCACCCAACTACTACGACTTCGCCTACAAGCTGCAGCTGCAGGACTGGCTGACCTGGGTGCGGCGCGGCCTGGTGGATGAGCTGCTGATCCAGATCTACCGCCCGGATCTGGAGAGCTTCCTGCCGCAGCTCATCCGGCCGGAGGTGCAGGAGAGCCAGCGCCGCATCCCCACGGGGATCGGAATCATGGGCGGGCAGCGCACCCGTCCGGCACCGATGGCCCTGATCCAGGCCCAGGTGCAGGCCGCCCGCGAGCGGCAGCTGGGGCTGGCGTTCTTCTACCTGGAGAGCCTCTGGGCCCTCAGCAGCGAGCCCCGGGAGGTCCGCCTCGCCGCCCTGGCCCAGCTGTTCCCGACCCCGGCCCGGCGCCAGAGGCCAGCGCCTGCGGCGGCGCCGCCGGCGCCGGTCGCCCCCGCTGCCGCGACAGCGCCGCCACCGCCGCCCCTGCCGGCGCTACCGCCGCCGCCGGGCGCCTAGGCGACGGCCCAGGGCAGCACCCAGCGCCACCAGGCCCAGACCCGCCGCCAGGCTCACCAGCAGCACCGCCAGGGCCGCCGGCGTGGAGCCCCGCCGCAGGGCCTCCGCCAGCTGCAGCATCCAGGACGAAAACGTGGTGAGGGAGCCGCAGAAGCCGATGCCGGCCCAGAGGTAGAGCCGCTGGGCCCCGGGCGGCTGGGCCGACAGCAGGCCGATCAGCAGACAGCCGATCAGGTTGGCCAGCAGGTCCGCCGCCGTGAGGCCCCGCAGGCCGCCCACGGCCCGGTGGCCGATCAGCTCCAGCTGCCAGCGCAGCAGGGCACCGGGGATGGCGCCGGCGGCCACGAGCACCAGATCCCGCACCTCCCCCCGCAGCAGCGGCTTCCACGGCCCCGGACTCATGGCTGATCCCCCAGCGCCAGCCCCGCCAGCATCGCCAGCAGCCCACCGGCCACCGAGCCCCCCACCAGCAGCGCCGCCTCGCGCCAGTGGCGCGCCACCAGCACGACCCGCAGCTCGGCCATGAAGGTGGAGAAGGTGCTGAAGCTGCCCAGAAAGCCCGTGCCCAGCAGCAGCAGCAGCCGCTGCCCGGGGCCGCAGCTGCGCTCCAGGCCCACCAGCAGGCCCAGGGCGAAGCAGGCGATCACGTTCACCCCGAAGGTGCCCCAGTGCCGGCGGGGCAGCAGCGGCTCGAGGTGGTTCACCACCCGGAAGCGCAGCCAGGCCCCAGGCACGGCCCCCAGGGCCACCAGTAGTGGATCGGCACCGGCCACGGCGGCCCCAGGGAATGGTCCCTGTAGTTTCAGTGGCCCCGTCCGCCGTTGGGGGGGCTTACATGGGGGCCGCCGCCGGCACGGCCTGCCGCCTCCCGATCCGGCCCCTCCCGATCCAGCCCCCTGCCCCGCCGCACCGATGACCGCCAGCGATCACCTCCAGGCGCTCAGGGCCGACTTCGAGCAGGACTCCCGCCTCAACGAGGTGTTCCTGGTGCTCAGCGTCTGCGCCAGCGTGATCGCCGTGCTCGGCCTGCTGGCCAACAGCACCGCCGTGGTGATCGGCGCCATGGTGGTGGCCCCCTGGATCTCGCCGCTGCGCTCGATGGCCTTCGGCATCCTGGAGGGGCGCTTCGCCCTGGTGGGCCGGGCCCTGGCCACCCTGGCGACGGGGGTGGTGAGCACCACGGCGATCGCGGCCCTGCTGGGCACCCTCTCGGGCTTGCCCAGCTTCGGCAGCGAGGTGCTCGCCCGCACCACCCCCAACCTGCTGGACCTGGGCATCGCCCTGGTGGCCGGGGGCACCGCCACCTACGCCCGGGTGCGCAGCGAGGCGGTGTCGTCGATCGCGGGCACCGCCATCGCCGTGGCCCTGGTGCCGCCGGTGTGCGTGGTGGGCCTGCTGCTGGCCGCGGGCCAGTTCGAGCCGGCCCTCGGGGCCGCCCTGCTGTTCGCCACCAACCTGCTGGGCATCCTCAGCGGCGCCCTGGTGGTGCTGGCCGTGCTGGAGCCGGCGCTGCGCCTCCGCTTCTGGCGCAGCCGCGTCGGGCTGGTGAGCCTGCTGCTCACCGCCCTGCTGCTGATTCCCCTGAGCAGCAGCTTCCTGCGCCTGCTCGACCAGGCGCGGCGCGACGCGGCCCAGCAGGCGGTGGAGCGCGCCATCGCCGCCAGCCTGAAGCGGGAGACCATCAGCCTGGGCCGCGACGCCGACGTGGTGGGCGTGGAGATCGACTGGTCGCAGAATCCGCCGCTGATCCGCGCCTCGGCCCGGGTCACCAACCCGCGCCTGCCGACCCCACGCCAGGTGGCGGCGATGCAGGACTTCATCAACAGCAGGCAGCCGATCAACTTCCGGCTGGTGGTGCAACGGGTCTCCACCGACGTGGTGGGCCCCGAGCCCGAACCGAACTCGCCCCAGCTGCAGGAGCAGTGGCGGGAGGGACGCCTGTACCCGAAGGCCGACCCGGAGGAAGGGCCGGAGCCGGCCGCCAGGACCGAACCGGCGGCCACGCCCGCCCCGGGGACCGGACCCTCCCCCGCCCCGGAGCCCAGCGACGGGAGAACGCCGGCGGCGGAGGCTCCGGCGCCCGCGACCCCGCCGGCCCCCTCCGCCGCTCCGGCTGCCCCGGCCGCTGCCCCACCGGCCCCCTAGCCAGCCCCTTCGGCATGAACCCAGCCACGGTTCATCGCAGCCCCCGGGTGGATGCCATGGCGGGCACATCGGGATTGGCGGCCATGCGCAAACCCCCTGATCCCCATGGCTTCAGCATGGCAAACCCTGCCGTAGGGTGATCAAAACGCCAGCCATGGTGTCCCCCGCGCAGCCCCTGGGCGCCGAATCCTCCACCCCCCAGAGCCGCACCCTGACGGTGCTGCTGATCCTGCTGGGGGCCCTGGTGACGGCGGCTTCGGGCCACGGCTGGCGGCAGAGCGCCCTGGCCCTGGTGGGGGCCCTATTCGGCTTCAGCCTTTACCACGCCAGCTTCGGCTTCGCCTCCTCCTACCGGCAGCTGCTGGTGCGCGGCGATGGCCGCGGCGTGCTGGCCCAGCTGCTGATGCTCAGCCGGGCCACCGTGCTGTTCGCGCCGCTGCTGATCCAGGGGGTGGGGGACGGGGCGGTGCGGCCGCTGGCCCTGCAGGCGGTGGTCGGGGCCTTTCTGTTCGGCATCGGCATGCAGCTGGGCAGCGGCTGCGCCTGCGGCACCCTCTACACCATCGGCGGCGGCAGCGCCATGGTGGTGATGACCCTGGCGAGCTTCGCCGGCGGCTCCCTCGCCGCCAGCCTCAGCAGCGGCGCCTGGACGGCCCTGCCGAGCCTGGAGCCAGTCTCCCTGCTGCGCCTCCGGGGCTGGGGGGTGACCCGGGGCTTCACCCTCGCGGCCTGCTGATGGGCTACGGCGCCTGGCTGGCCTTCGGCTGCAACGTGGGCACCTCCTTCAGCGGCATCGCCTCCACCTGCCTGCATGGCTGGCTGTGGATCGCCTGCGCCCTGCTGGGCACGGCGGTGGGGGTGCGGCTGCGGCCCTGGTTCGGGCTGGCGAGCTGAGGCTCAGGGGTGGCGCGGCGGGGGTGCCGGGCACTGCTGGGTTTCAAAGTTGCAGCTGTAGACGGCCGGTTTCTGCCAGTTGAGCGGAATCTCCAGCAGATCCCGGGGGCCGCTGATGCCCTGGGCCAGGAACACCAGGGCGGCCAGCACGTTGGCGCTCACATGGAGGCGGCGCCAGCGCAGGCTGCGGTGCACCTCCGGCTTGGAGGCCAGCGAGAGCAGCAGCAGGCCGCACAGGCCGATGCCCCCCCAGAAGTGCGACTGCCAGAAGGCCGGCTGGAGGGGGTTGTCGCTGAGCCGGAAGACCTCGGGCTGCAGGCCCAGGCCGATCAATCCGGCCCAGGTGAGCAGGGCGAAGCTGGCCCGATAGGCCGCATGGCGGCTGCGCCATAGGGCGGCGAAGGCGGCGGCGGTGCCCAGCGCCACCAGGGCCAGCAGCCCCAGCCGACCGGCGCCACCGGCAAACTCCGCCAGCGGCTTGCTGGTGCCGATCACCACCACCAGGGCCACCAGCACGCCGAGCACCACGGCGGCGCCGAGCAGGCGGCCCAGGTCGGCGTGGTCGCGGCCGACTGTGGCCGGGTCCTTGCTGTGCTCCAGGCGCCGGCGGCGGGTCTGCAGGGCCAGGCGCAGCACCAGGCCCAGCAGCGGGTAGGTCACCACCACGGCCAGCACCGGGTGCAGCAGCCAGAGCCAGTCGACGGTCTGCATGGCGGGGGGAGAGGGGGCGGGGAGAGCAGGGGATGGGGATCAGTGGGCGCCGCAGCCACCGGCATGGCTGGAGGCACCGCAGCCCCCCTGATCCGGGGCCGGGGCGCTGGCCCTGGCGGGGACGGCGGCCGCCAGGCCGCGGGCCAGTTGCTGGGACAGGCTGGGCATCGATCGTCTGGGGGGAGGGAGCGGGCGCTGGGGCCGCGGCCGGGGTGGGCCCTGGGTAAAGACCAGGATGGCGCGCGGCAGCCGCTGCCGATGCAGCGCCGGCGACACCGTCGCACCGGCCCCCGGGCGGCCCGGCGGCCCCAGGGGCCCCACGCCCCGATGGCCCCGAGGCTTGACTGGGCGCGCCACTTGCACAACCCTCGGGGATTGGCGGGGCACGGGTGGACTGGATCGGGCGGATCAGCGACGCCGTCAGGGCCCTCGGCGGCGCCATCCGGGCCCTGGGCCGCTGGATCGGCGGGCTGATCGGCTGGAACACCCCGGCCCGCCCGGCCGGGGAGAGGTCCGGCGGCGGTGGCCGCCTTCAGCGCAGGCCCCGCGGCACCGTGATGGTGAATCCGCCGGCGGGGGAGCTGACCGACCTGCAGGGCGGCCTGTGGCAGGTGGTCCTCTGGGACGTCAGCGAGGCGGGGGTGTGCGTGGCCATCCGCGGTCGCCAGCCCCAGCTGCAGCGGGGCGCGTCGATGAGCCTGCGGCTGCACGATCCGGTGACGGCGATCACCGGCCGCTTCCGCCTGGAGCTGATGTGGACCAAGCCCGAGGGCCAGGACCTCTATCTGGGCCTGAAGCTGCGCAGGGGCTCGGCGCCGATCCGCGGCAGCTTCCTGCAGCGCTACCTGCCCCGTCCGGGCCGCTGACCAGCCCGGGCCCGGAGGGCCTGGGGCCTCACTTCATGTTGAAGCGGGTCGCCGCCTGGGTGCGGCAGGTGTCGCGGGCCTGGTCGATGCTGGCCCCGGTGTTGATCTGATCGACGAAGCACTTGCAGGTGAACTCGCCCATGCCGGCCGGGGGCGTCTTGCGGGCCGCCACCATGGCGGCGTTGAAGCCCGCCAGGCACAGCCCCGAGACCCGCTCGGCGTCGATGGCGGCCGAGGCCGGACCGGCGCCCAGCCCGAGGGAGCCCGTGGCCGCCAGGGCCAGAACCGCCAGGCCGGAGGGGAGGCGCACAGGGAAAGCCATCGGGGGCAGCGGTGATGCCCGTCCAGGCTACGGGTCCCTAGTCGCCGGTGGACGCCTCGGCCGGCGGGCCGGCGGCGGCCTCCAGCGCCGCGGGGCTGGGCAGGATCGTCTCCAGCTCGTCCTCGTTGTCGAGGAAGGCCTCGAAGGAGCGGTAGCGGCGGATCGTGGGGGCGGTGGCGGCGTCGGCGCAGATCTCCTGCCAGCTGCGGTCCTTGGGCTTCAGCTCCTGAAAGAAGGCCAGGGCCTCGGCAAGATCGGCGGCATCGCCACAGCCCTCCCCTTCCCAGAGCAGCTCGTAGAAGGTCATGGTGCCTCCGGCAGCCCCTGCAATCTATGGATCCCGGCTGGCCGTCGGGCTGGCGCTCGCCGCCCTGGCCGGCTGGGGCCCGGTCGCCGCGGCCGGCGCCCAGGTGGCCCCACCGCCGCCACCGGCCGCGGTGGGCGAGCTGGCCCGTCGCACCCTGGCGGCCGGCCAGGCCATGGAGCGCAGCGGCCTGGAGCTCTCCCGGCAGCCGGGGGGCCTGGGCCGGGAGCGGGCCTGCGGCGTTCTCTACCTGGCCCAGGTGGCCTACGCCCGGGCCGTGGAGCTGGGCCTCGAGCAGGCCGAGGCCGAGATCGACCGGCTGGAGACCGTCAAGCAGGGCCTCGGCTGCGGCCCCAGCGGCGGCGCCGGCCCCTAGCGCCGCCCTAGCCCAGCACCCCCAGCCGTTGCAGCAGGCCGGCGCCCTGAAAGAAGGCGAAGCTCACCAGCCAGGCCAGCAGCAGCGACCACAGCACGCTGAACACCGTGAAGCCCAGCCGCTTCGACTCGCTGCGGATCACCGCCACCGTGGACAGGCAGGGCGTGTAGAGCAGCGTGAACAGCATGAAGCTCACCGCCTGGGTCCAGCTGACATCGGCGGCCACGGCGCGGCCCAGGGCCGCCGGATCGGCCTGGCCGTAGATCACCGCCAGCCCCCCCAGCACGATCTCCTTGGCGATGAAGCCGAACACCAGGGCCACCGCCAGCTTGGGGTTGATGCCGATCGGCGCCAGCAGCGGCTGCAGCACCTCCCCCAGCCGGCCCGAGAACGAAGCGGCCGAGGCCGGCGCCACCCCCAGGGGCAGGTTGTTGAGCAGCCACACCGCCACCACCCCGAAGATGATGAAGCGGCGCGCCCAGAACCAGAAGTGGCGCACCTCCGCCCAGGCGCGGTTCAGCATCTGGCGCGGGGTGGGGAAGCGGTAGGGGGGCAGCTCCAGCACCAGCGGCTCGCTGCTGGCGAAGCGCCCCTTGAACAGCAGCGCCGTGACCAGGGCCGCCGCGAAGCTCATCAGGTAGAGGCCGAAGATCACCAGCGCGCCCTGGCGCGGCGGGAAGAAGGCCGCCGCCATGAACAGGAACACGTTCAGCCGCGCCGAGCAGAGCGAGAAGGGGATGATCAGCATCGAGAGCAGCCGCAGGCCGCTGCTGCGCATCACCCGGGTGCCGAGGATCGCCGGCACGTTGCAGCCGAAGCCCATCAGCGCCAGCACGAAGCTGCGCCCATCGAGCCCGAGCCGCTCCATGAAGGCATCCATCAGGTAGGCGGCCCGCGAGAGATAGCCGCTGTCCTCCACCACGCCCATGGCCAGGAAGAACAGGAAGATCACCGGCAGGAACGCCGTGACCGTGCCCAGGCCCTGGTAGAGGCCATCGAGCAGGAAGCCCTTGAGGAAGGGCGGCAGGCCGGAGAGCAGCGGCGTCAGCACCCCCTTGCCGAAGCCGTCGAGCAGGGCGCCGAGGGCCTCCTGCAGCGGCACGCCGATGGCGTAGATGGCCTGGAACATCAGGGCCATCGCCAGGAAGAACAGCGGCAGCCCCAGCCAGGGGTGCAGCAGCAGTCCATCGAGCCGGCGGGTGAGCCGGTCGCGCCACTGGGGCGGCAGGCCCACGGCCACGGCCAGCAGGGCCGCCATCCGCCCCGGCAGCTCCGCCTCGCCCGCCTCCAGGATCGGCTCCAGCAGCGGGATGGCCGTGGGGGCGGCCAGGCCCTCCGCCGGCGCGGCGGAGCCGGCGGCGGCCTGCAGCTGGCGCACCATCGCCTGGCGGGCCTGGGCCAGGCCGCGCCGGTACTTGGCGCTCACCAGCAGCACCGGCAGCTCCAGCTCGGCCGCCAGGCGTCCGGTGTCGATGGCGACCCCGAAGCGGCGGGCCTCGTCGGCCATGTTGAGCAGCAGCAGGGCCGGCAGCCCCAGCTGGCGCACCTGAAGGGCCAGCCGCAGCTGGCGGTCGATCTGGCTGGCGTTGAGGATCACCACCACCAGGTCGACCGGGGTGGATTCGAGGAAGCGGCGCACCACGGCCTCGTCCTCGGAGTGGCCGCGCAGGTCGTAGATGCCGGGCAGATCCACCAGCTGGGCGGGGCGGCCCTCCAGGTCGAGGTCGGCCTGCAGCAGGTCGACGGTGAGGCCGGGCCAGTTGCCGATGTGGGCGTGGCTGCCGGTGAGCTGGCTGAAGAAGGTGGACTTGCCCGTGTTGGGCATGCCCAGCACGGCGATGGTGGCCTGGCCGGCGGCGACGCTCCAGCCGGGACTCTGGCAGTGGCTCACGCGGCGCCTTCCGGAGCGGCGAGGGCCACCCGGGCGGCGTCGCAGCGGCGCAGCATCAGCTCGGTCATGCCGACGCGCAGGTGCAGGGGGCCGCCCCAGCTGGCCCGGCGCAGCAGCTGCACCCGCTGGCCGGGCCGCAGGCCCAGGGCGGCGAGGCGCTGGCCCAGGCCGGCCTCGGCGGCCAGGGAAGCGATGGTGGCGGACTGGCCCGGGGCCAGGTCGGCGAGCAGGGGAGCCGTTCGCATCGACGCCGCTTATTGCAAGTGAGTTGCAATATCCTATGCCGGGTGGGTGGCGGCGCCGGCCAGGGGCTCCAGCAGGCCGCTGGCCCCATAGCGGCGGCTGATCTCCAGGGCCACCCCGGGCTCCGGGCTCCAGCGCAGGCGCGTGCACACCGGATCCCCCAGGCGGCGGGTGCCGGCCGTCGCGATCTCCAGCCCGGGCTCCGGGCTCCAGCGACCCGGGCCCAGCAGCGCCGCCACCAGGGGCGCCGGCGGCGGCGGATCCGCCACGCCTGGGCGCGCCTCCACCACCCCCACCAGGCTCTCCGGGGTCTCGCTGCCATGGCGCAGCACCAGGCGCCGGCGGCGATCGCCGTGCACCAGGCACAGCTCGGCGAAGAACGGCCAGGGGCCGATGCGATCCGGCCCGAGGCTCCAGTGGCCCTCGGGGCCGATCTGCATCTCCGGCGGTGGCTCCGCGAAGCGCATGCTGCGCACCTGGCCGGTGTGGAGGTAGGTGAGCGAGGCGTCGATCTCGCCCTGCTGCTCCTGCACCGCCAGCTGGGTGGGGAAGCGCTCCTGCTCCACGCCGTCGGCGCCGCAGCGGATGAAGGTGCCATGCCAGGCGCCGGCGTTGGGGCCCAGCAGCCACTGGCGCCGCTGCTGGGGGCTGGGCTGGGGCCCGCGCGGTTCGGTGACGGCCATGGGGCGAGGCGAGGCGGCAGGGCCGATGCTGGCAGCCCGGGCCGGGGGGCGTGCCGCCGGGCCCGCGCCGCAACAGCAGCCAGGGAGCTGCCAGGGTGGGGCACCTGCTTCGCCGCGGTGATCACGCGCCGACTGCGCACCGGCCTCCAGCTGCCGCTCCTGCTGGTGGGCGTGGCCTGGGCCCAGGAGCTGGTGGACCAGCTGCTGTTCGGCGGCCGCTGGAACCTGCCGATGCTGCCCGCCGCGGCCGGCGGCCCGCTGCTGGGGGTGTTCACCGCACCCTTCAGCCACAGCGGCTTCGGCCACCTGCTCAGCAACACCCTGCTATTCCTGCCACTCTCCTGGCTGGTGCTGGCCAAGGGCCACCGCGACTACCTGGCGGTGTGGATCGGCGTCTACGCCGCCGCCATCCCGGTGTGGCTGCTCTGGCCCAACGGCAGCCACGGCCTCTCGGGCGTGGTCTACGGGCTGCTGGGCTACCTGATGGTGATCGGCTTCCTGGAGAGGCACCCGGTCAGCCTGCTGCTCTCGGTGGTCTGCCTGGTCACCTGGGGCGGCATCCTGCCCAGCCTGCTGCCCTTCGCCTCGCCGCCGGGGGTGAGCTGGATCGGCCACGTGGCGGGGTTCGCCGGCGGCCTGCTGGCGGCCTTCGCGGTGCACCGTGAACCGGACCGTCGCCCGACGCCGTAACGACTGGTTGCACCCCCTGGCCGCGGCGGTCGGGACCGGTAGGGTCGAGCCACTGTCAACGGGGCCATGGTCATCGGCGAGATCTACCTGGAGAGCGTCTCCACCGGGGTGATCACCGCCGAGGAGATCGCCTGGATCACCAGCCACCAGGCCGGCTTCGACCGCCAGGAGGAGGCCTTCGCCCTGAAGCTGGGCCGGCTGCTGGATGAGGGCACGATCCAGATCGGCTGCCGCCTGCTGGACCGGGCCTGAGGGCGCGGGCCCCCGGCAGGATGGGGCGATGAGCACCCACCCCCAAGCCCCCGGCCCCGACGGGCCGGCCCCGCAGGCCGCAGCGGTGCCGCCGGTGGCATGGCCGATCGAGCCGCCGCCTGGGGCGTCCCTGGAATCGCCCGTTGAACCGCCCCAGGATGGGGCCTTCAACGCTGCCTTCGCGGAGCTGCTGCGGCGGGCACCGGGGCCGATCTTCCCCCGGGCCCGGGCGCTCTACTTCCGCAAATACGCCCTGGAGGGCCAGGGCCAGGGCGGCCCCTTCCGCACCCACCTGCTGGCCGAACAGGTGGAGGAGGTGGAGGGGCTGGCGCCGGCGGGCTACCGGGTGCGGGCCCTGGAGTTCGCGGTGGTCTACCGGGACGGCGCCCCCGGCGCCGCCGACCCCGACTTCGCCGGCTACCTGGCGGAGCGCTGGAGCCTCCAGGCCCCTGACCTGACGCCGGAGCCCGACCTCTGGTTCCGCGGCGAGGGGCACTACGCCCGCTTCAGCGCCGGTGCGCTCCACCGCAGCGCCACCTGAGCGGAACCGCGGCGGCCCCTGACCCGAGGGCCCCTGACCCGAGGGCTCCGGAGCGGACTTCAGCCGGGGATGAAGGTGCGCAGCTTGCGGGCGTCCTGGGCGGCGCGGCGCTGCAGCTCCTCGTCGCTGAGGCCCTCCTCCTCGCGGGCCTGGGCGGCGATCACATCCGCCTCGACCACCGCAAATCCCTCGGCGGCCGCCAGGGCCAGCAGCGCCTCCAGCTCCAGGGGCTGCTGCAGCTGCCCGTGCAGGGCCGGGCTGCGGCGGGCGTGGGCCAGGAAGGCATCGAGCTGATCGAGGGACAAGGAACCGGGGCGCAGTGCTCCAGTCCTAGCGGCCCCCGTGCCGCGCTGGCGGCGGTGCGGCGCGGGGGGCCCATCCGCGCCGCCGGCGCTCGCCAGCGGGCCGGCCAGCCCCCAGACTTGGCCGGCCGGCCTCCGGGCCGCCCCCAGCCCCCGTCCGATGGCCCCCAGCCCCACGGCTTCGCCGACCCCCGCCCCGCCCCTGGCCCCCCGCCCCCTGCCCGCCTGGATGCGCTGGCTCGGCAGCGGCCTGACGGCCCTGGTGGCAGTGCTGTTCCTGGTGCTGCTGCAGCAGGTGCGCCAGCAGGCCGGCCGCCTGGAGGCGCTGCAGGGCCGGGTGCAGACCCTGGAGAACGCCAGGGACCTGGAGCGCACCAACGCCCTGGAGGAGCAGCTCCGCTCCACCGTGCAGCGCCTGCGCGCCTTCGACGGCCTGGAGGGAAGCGTGCAGGAGCTGCGGGTGCAGCAGGAGAGCCTGCAGCAGCAGCTGCGCCAGCGGCCGCCCGCAGCGGCGCCGACGCCCCGGGAGGACCTGGGCGGCGGCGCGGCCGACCTGCCCCCCGGACCGCCCGCCGCCCGGCCGGCCGCACCGCCCCAGCCATGAGTGCCGGCGCAGCGGGGGCCCGCGCCGCCCGGCGCCTGGGGGCGGTGCAGACCCCGGTGATCCCCCGCATGGGCGCCCTGATCCGGGAGACCCCCGGCACCCTCTCCCTGGGCCAGGGCATGGTGGCCTGGGGGCCACCGCCGGCGGTGCAGGCCGCCGTGGCCGCGGGCCTGCGGCAACAGCCCCAGCTGAACGCCTACGGGCCGGTGCAGGGGGATCCGGAGCTGCGGGCGGCCATCGCCCGCCACCTGCAGCGGGAGCATGGGATCGATCTGGGCGGCAGCGCCCTGCTGGTGACCGCCGGCAGCAACATGGCCTTCAACGCCGTGGTGCAGGTGCTGTGCGACCCCGGCGACGAGCTGATCCTGCCGGTGCCGTACTACTTCAACCACGCCATGGCGATCCAGCTGGCCGGCGGGGTGCCGGTGCCGGTGGCGGCGGGCGTCGTGCCCGACCCCGAGCGGCTGGCGGCGGCGATCACGTCCCGCACCCGGGCGATCGTCACGGTGTCGCCGAACAACCCCAGCGGCGCCGTGCTGCCGCGACCGCTGCTGGAGGCGATCAACCGGCTCTGCGCCGAGCGGGGCCTGCTGCACCTCAGCGATGAGGCCTACGCCCTGTTCCACCACGGCGGAACGCCCGCCTGGAGTCCGGCCAGCCTGGCGGGCAGCGGCGCCCACACCGTGAGCTTCGGCTCCCTGTCCAAGAGCCACGGCATGGCGGGCTGGCGCCTGGGCTGGGCCGCGGTGCCCGAGGCCCTGATGCCGGCCCTGGCCAAGGTGCAGGACACGCTGCTGATCTGCCCGCCGCGGCTGGTGCAGCACGCCGCCATCGCGGCCCTGGAGACCGGTGCCGCCTGGTGCCGCGGCCACATCGCCGGCCTGGCCGCCCGCCGCCAGCAGGTGCTGGAGGCCCTCGACCGGCCCGGGGCGCCCTGGCGCCTAGCGGCGCCGCCCGAGGGGGCCTTCTACGCCCTTCTGGAGGTGGCCTCGCCGCTGGGCGCCGACGCGGCCATGGAGCGGCTGATCCGGGAGCACCGGGTGGCCCTGGTGAGCGGCAGCAGCTTCGGGCTGGCGGGGTGCTGCCTGCGGCTCAGCTACGGAATGCTCGGGGCGCCTGAGCTGGCGGAGGCGCTGGCGCGACTCAGCCGCGGGCTGGAGCAGCTGGCCCGGCCCTAGGCCGGGGCCTCAGTGCGGCTGGGCCATCGAGGCCCACAGCCAGGCCGTCAGCGTGCAGACGGCGGCCCCGAAGGCCAGAAAGGCGATCAGCAGGTCGGTGCGTTCCATGGGGCCATCCTGGCGGGCACGAACGGGGACTGCAGGCTCAGCCACCCGGCTGCCGGGCGGACCGGGGCAGAAGCGGCGCCTGTTGCTGCTGGATCACCCAGTTGGTGGCGGCCTTCTGGGTGTGCCAGGCCTGCAGCAGCTGCTTGGCCAGCAGGCGCAGCTGCTCGGCATCGGCCGTGGCGTCGATGGCGCGACTGAAGCGCTCGATCTCGAATTGCTGGCCGACGCTCAGCTCGATCATGCCCGTCATGGTGCAGCCCTCATGGGTGCCCGCAAGTTATGGACGGCAGAGGGGCGTGGACGTAGCGAGAGTGACAGCGAACGCACCCTGTCAGGGTTTCGTGGTGTAACCGAGATCACCCATCAAAGCTGCCGATGCCAGACATCAGCTGTCCCGATCAATGCCTTCTCGTCCTGTCGCCGAGGTGGCGTTTTCGCTGAGGTCCTGGAGCAACAGCAGCAGGGCGATGCCCATCAGGGCCAGGGCCGTGCCGCTGTTCTCCCGGCCGGCATGGCCGAGGGTGCGGGCAGCAGACAGATGCTGGGACCAGGTGAACCGCATGCCGCTGCAGGAGCTGCATCGTTCCTAGCAACAGCGGCAGTCCGCCGCGCCCCGTCCCGGCCGCGAGCGCCGCTTACGTTACAAATGGTCACAGCCCTGGCCTGCGGCCAGCGGCTGCTTCAGTCCGTCCAGCCAGGCGCCGTAGGCCTGCGGCTGCAGAAACTCCAGGTAGCGCGGCGTCATCTCGGGGGTGAGCACCTCCACCATGAAGCTGTTCTCCACCCACAGCTCGATCAGCGCAAACGGTCCGCGGTCGCAGCAGCGCACCAGCCAGCCCTCCCGCTGGCCCACCTCCTCCACCACCGCGCGGCTCACCGGCACCGAGAGGGCCAGGTGGAAACCCGTCAGGGGAGCCGGTCGATCGATCGGTCCGGTCTCCACCTCCTGCTCGCCGGGAAGCCAGGCCCGATCGCGGGGCAGGATCTCGATCGCGGTGCCGTGGGCATCACCCACGATCGTCATGTAGGCGCCAGGGGTGATCGGAAACTCAAAGAAGCGGCCCTGGGTGAGTTCGGCCAGCACCTTGGCCACCCGATAGGGATCGGTGGCGGGAAAGGACATGTGGTGAATCATCGCTGAACCTCCTGGTGGAGTCCGGGATGCCTTCACTCTGGCTTCATGGGGCGGCCGTCACCAGGAACATTTGATCGTCTTTGCCAGCAACTTAGGCGGAACGTTATGCGCTGCCGCTCAGCCCCAGGTGCCGGCCATGCCAGGCTTTGATCCGTTCAGGAAGTCCGGATCCGCGCGGCCGATGGAGCGAAGGTGTGCGCAGCGCCGCCGGGGTGTCGTGCTCACCGACCGCGGCCAGCAACGGCTGCAGGGCGCCCGCCGGGAGCTGGAAGCCCGCGAGAACGGCGGCGATCGCCTCAGCCTCGAAGACCTCAGCGCCCGCTCCGGCCTGTCGGTGCGCACCGTGGCCAAGGTGCTCGACGGACGCACCAGCGTCGACCGCCAGACGCTGGCGGCCCTGTTCGCCTGCTTCGCCCTGGCGCTGGAGCGATCCGACTACCGCCATCCCGGCCCGGAGGCCAGCTCCCCGCCCGCCCCCGTCGACTGGGGCGAGGCGCCCGAGGTGTCGGTGTTCCACGGCCGCGAGCCGGAGCTGCGCCGCCTGGGCGGCTGGCTGGCGGCGGACCGTCCGCCGCGCCTGATCGCCGTGCTGGGGATGGGAGGCATGGGCAAGACCGCGCTGGTGACGCGGCTGCTGCAGACCCTCCCCACCGCGCAGCCCGGGGCGCCGCAGCGCTTCGATGCCGTGATCTGGCGCTCCCTGCGCAACGCCCCCAGCCTCGCCACCCTGCTCGAGCCGATCCTGGCCGCCCTGGCCCCCGAGGCCGCCTCCGCCGCCAGCCCCCTGGAGCGGCTGGCCCCCCTGATCCGCCAGCGGCGCCTGCTGCTGGTGCTCGACAACCTCGAAACCCTGCTGGAGGGCGGCACCAGCGGCAGCTGGCGCCCGGGCTGGGAGGCCTACGGCGAACTGCTGCGGCTGTTCGCCGCCACCGACCACCGCAGCCAGCTGATCCTCACCAGCCGGGAGCAGCCGCTGGAGCTGGCGGAATTCGCGCAGGATCCAGCCGCCCTGGGCTGCCTGCGCCTGGCCGGCTGCCCCCGGGCCTGCCAGGCGCTGCTGCGGGCCAGCGGGCTCACGGGCACGGCGGCGGAGCGCGACCTGCTGGCCGAGCGCTGCGGCCACAGCCCGCTGGGGGTGAAGCTGATCGCCGGCTCGATCCGCGATCTCTGCGGCGGCGACATCCGCGCCTTTCTGGGCCACCAGGCGACCCTGCTGGGCGGCCTGCGCCGGCTGCTGGATCAGCAGTTCGGCCGGCTCTCCCCCCTGGAGGCCACGCTGATGCTGTGGCTGGCGATCCGCCGGGAATCCACCGCCATCGCCGACCTGGCCCCGGCTCTGGTGCCGCCGGTGCCGGCGGCTCGCCTGCTGGAGGCCTTCGCAGCCCTGCAGCGGCGGTCGCTGGTGGAGACGCAGGGCTCCGGCTTCAGCCTGCAGCCGGTGGTGATGGCCTACGCCACCGAGCATCTGGTGGAGCTGGTGGCGCAGGCGCTGAGCGGCGACGGGCCGATCCAGCCCCTGCACGCCTTTCCGCTGCTGCTCGCCTGCGCCCGGGATCCGATCCGCGACAGCCAGCGCCAGCTGATCCTCGAGGCGGTGAGCCTCCAGCTCCAGGCCCGGCTGGGCACCCGCGCGGCCGTGGCCCGGCGGCTGAAGGCGGTGCTCGCCGATCTGCCCCGCTGCGACCCCCAGGCCTCAGAGGCGCCGGAACCCAGCTACGCGGCCGGCAGCCTGGTCAACCTCCTGCACCACCTGGGCGTCGAGCTGGACGGACTCGACCTGGCGGGCCTGGCCGTGTGGCAGGCCCACCTGCCCGGCGTGCCGCTGCCGCGCCTGGATCTCTCGGGCGCCGACCTGCGGGGCTCGGTGCTCACCAGCAGCTTCGGGGCGGTGTTCGCGGTGGCCGTCCATCCCGATGGCAGCCGCTTCGCCACGGGTGAGATCACCGGCACCCTGCGGCTGTGGCACCGCGGCGAGGGACAGCCGCGCTGGTCCGTGGCTGCCGAGCGGCAGTGGATCTGGGCCCTGGCCTTCAGCCCGGACGGCTCGCGGCTGGCTAGCTCGGGCGGTGGGACCGGCATCGGCCTGTGGGAGAGCGACAGCGGCCGGGCCCTCGGCCGGCTGGAGGGCCACACCGACCAGGTGCACGGCCTGGCCTTCGACCGCCGGGGCGAGCGGCTCGCCAGCGCCTCCGCCGACGGCAGCGTGCGCCTCTGGAGCATGGCGACGGGGGCCTGCCTGCAGGTGCTGGCGGGCCATGGGGGCGCTGTGCTGGCGGTGGCCTTCCACCCGGACGGCGACCGGCTCGTGAGCGCAGGGGCCGATGGCTGCCTGCGGGTGTGGGAAACCGCAAGCGGGCGCTGCCTGCGGATCCTGCAGGGCCAGATGGATCAGGTGCGCTGCCTCGACGTGCACCCGGACGGGCAGTGGATCGCCAGCGGCGGCGGCGAGGGCCTGATCCACCTGTGGCCCTTCGAGGGCCACGCGCCGGCGGCCACCCTCAGCGGCCAGGGCTCCCAGGTGCTCTCGCTCCAGTTCAGCCCCGACGGCACCACCCTGGCGAGCAGCGGCACCGACCACACGATCCGCCTCTGGGAGTTTCCCGGCGGCGGGCTGCGGCGCCGGCTCACGGGCCCGATGAACTGGTCGCGCACCGTTCGCTGGAGCCCCGATGGCCGCTGGCTGCTCTCCGGCTGCAGCGACTGCTCGGTGCGCCTGTGGGCCGCCGCCAGCGGCGAGGTGGTGCGCAGCTGGTCGGGCCACAGCCGCTGGATGTGGGACGCGGCCTTCAGCCCCGATGGCCGCTGGATCGTGAGCGCCGGCGGCGACCGCAGCGTGCGCGTCTGGGAGGCGGCCAGCGGTGCCCTGCAGCGCACCCTGAGGGGGTCGCGCACCTGGGTGATCAGCGTCGACGTCGATCCCGGCGGCCGCTGGATCGCCAGCACCGACGACCGCCGGGTGGAGCTGCGGGACTTCGGCAGCGGCCGGCTGCTGCAGCGGCTCGAGGGGCACGCCTCGCACGTGCTGGCGGTGCGCTTCAGCCCGGCAGCCGCCCTGCTCGCCACGGGCGGCAGCGACTACAGCGTCCGGCTCTGGGATCCGGAGCAGGGCACCGCCGTGGCGGTGCTCGCCGGCCACCGCGACTGGATCCGCTCCCTGGCCTTCAGCGGCGATGGCCGGCTGCTGGCGTCGGCCAGCCATGAGGGCACGGCGAAGGTGTGGGAGCTGGCCACCGGCCGCTGCCTGCGGACCCTGGAGGGGTTCGGGGCCTGGGTGTTGGGGGTGGCGTTCCTGCCCGATGGCGAGGGACTGGTCAGCGCCAGTGGAGCGGAGCTGACCCTGTGGCACTGGAGCAGCGGCAGGGCGCAGCGCCGCTTCGCGGGCCACGCCAGTTGGATCCGCAGTGTGGCCGTGAGCCCGGATGGGCGCTGGCTCGCCTCCGGCAGCACCGACGGGGTGATCCACCTGTGGGATCTGGCGACGGGCCGGCGGGCGACGAGCTGCCTGGGCCACACCGATCAGATCCTGGCGCTGCGCTTCCACCCGGACGGGGAGAGCCTGGTGAGCGGCAGCGCCGATGAAACCCTGCGGCTCTGGGATCGCGCCAGCGGCCGCTGCCGGCGCCGCCTGGAGGCCGAAGCCCTCTACGCCGGCATGCGCATCGGCGGGGTGCGGGGACTCTCCAGCGGGGCCGTGGCCACCCTGAAGGCGCTGGGGGCCGTGGAGCCGGAAGCCTGAGGCCGCCGCTGGAGCAGGGGGCCGGCTCAGGCCTCGGCGGTGCGGCACACCCTGGCGGTGGATCCACTGGGGCCCGCCGTGATCGCGATGCCGGCGCGGATCCGCTCCTTGAGGGCGCCCACGTGGCTGATGATCCCGACCATGCGGCCGCCGGCGCGCAGGCGATCCAGCTCGTCCATGGCCAGCTGCAGGTTGTCGGGATCGAGGGTGCCGAAGCCCTCGTCGATGAACAGGGCCTCCAGGTGCACGCCGCCGGCGTGGGCCTGCACCGTGTCAGCCACCCCCAGGGCCAGGGCCAGGGAGGCCTGGAAGGTCTCGCCGCCGGAGAGGCTGCTCACCTCGCGCTCCTCGCCCGTGTAGGCATCCAGCACCCGCAGGCCGAGGCCGGCGTTGCGGCCGCCCCGGCCGCCCTCGTCACTGAGCCGCAGCTGGTAGCGGCCCGAACTCATCAGCTCCAGCCGCTGGTTGGCGTGGCGGCAGATCTCCGCCAGGTGGGCCGAGAGCACCCAGCGCTGCAGCGAGATGAACGGCGCCGCCCGGCCCGTGCAGCGATCGGCCACGGCGGCCAGCAGCCGCGCCTGCTCCTGCAGGGCCACCAGGGCCGCCGCCCCCTGCCGGTGCTCCTCCGCCAGCCGGTCGATCTCGGCGCGGGCCGTCCGCGCCTCACTGTGGCGCTCCACCGCCGCCGTGCGGGCGGCATCGGCGGCCGCCACCGCCGCCTGGGCCTGGGTCGTGTCGGGCCGCTCCGGCGGCAGGTCGGCGAGATCGGCGCTCGCCAGCAGGCCGCGCACCGCGATCAGCTCCTGCCCGTAGGCCTCGATCCGCTGCGCCAGATCCTGGCGCCAGGCCTCCGCCTTCAGGGCCGCCCGCACGGCCGGGCCATCGGCGAACTCCGATCCGGCCAGCTCGGCCTGGAGGCGCGCCGCCGCCTGCTGCAGCCGCGTCTCCGCGCTGCTGCTGAGCTGACGCAGGCCCGCCAGCTCCTTCAGGGCCGCCTCCAGGGGCGCCAGGGCGCGAAGCACCGCCGGCGGGTCAACCCCGGCGCCCAGCTCCGCGGCGATCTCCGCCTCCAGGGCCTCGGCCCGTCGGCCGGCCTCGTCGGCGGCCCGGCTCTGCACGGCCTGTTCGGTCGCCGCCGCCTGGATGGCGGTCTGCAGGGCCTGCAGCTCGCGTTCCTGCCCATCGATCGTCTGCCGCAGGCCATCCACCTGGGCGGCCAGGGTCCGGGCGGCCTCCAGAGCCCCGATGGCCCGCTGCGCGGCATCGGCTGCCGCGGCCGAAGCGCCCCGCGTGGCTCCGGCCTTCTCCTGCAGCGCCTTCAGCTCCGCCTGGACCGTGGCCAGGGCCGCCGCCGCCTGGCGGGCCGCCGCGGTGGCCTCATTCAGGGTCCGCTCCGCCGCGCCGATCGCCTCCTCCGCCACCGCATCGGCCGAGGGACGGGGCGGCGCCGGGTGGTGCGGTGAGCCGCACACCGGGCAGGGACTCCCCTCCGCCAGATCCGCGGCGAGCCGCGCGGCCATGCCGGCCAGCTGGCGGCGCCGCAGCTCCAGCAGCTCCGCCCGGGCCCGGTTGAGGGCGCCATCGGCGCGGTTCTGGGCCGTGATCGCCTCGCGCTCCCGAGCTTCGGCGGCGGCGATCGCCGCCACGGCCCGGGCCCGCTCCCGGGCCTCCGCCGCCGCCCGCTCCAGGCCGTCGAGCTGGTCCCGCGCTGAGCAGGCCCTCTGGAAGGCCTCCGTGGCGTCCTGGCGCCGCTGCACCCCCGCATCCCGGGCAGCGCTGCCGCTGGCCAGGCTGGCCTGCGCGGCGGCCGCCAGCCGGCGTGCCTGCGTCGCGGCCGCCCGGGCCTGGGCGGCCTCCTGGGCCTTGCGGGCCAGGGCCGTGACCTCCGCCCGCCACGCCGCCAACCCGCTGCGGGCCGCGTCCAGGGCCTCGAGGTCCGGCAGCGCCGTCAGGTCGAGCTGCCCCAGCGCCTCCGGCAGGGCCAGGGCCCCGTCCCGGGCCCGGATCGCCGCCCGCAGCTGGGCCTGGATCCGCCCCCGCAGCGGCTCGAGTTCCGCCCGGGCCGCGGCCTCGGCCTCCAGGCTGGGGCGCAGGGCCTCGGCCCGCTCCGCCCACCGCAGCCGCTGGCGGTAGTCGTCCACCACCGCCTGCTTGCCCTCCAGCTCCCTGAGCCGGGCGGCGGCGGCGGCCCGACGATCCCAGCGGTCGGCCAGGCGCTCGCGCTCGGCCTGCACCGCCTGGGCGGCCGCAAGGACCGCGCTGGCCTGCTGCAGGCGCTGGCCTGTGGCCTCCACCACGGCGGCGATCTGCTGCTGCAGGCGATCGAGGTCGCGCTGATCGGCGATCTCGACGGCCGCCGCCTCGGCCAGGGCAGCCCCGACCCCGGTGTCCGGGGGGCCCTCGCCGGCGCCGTGGGTCTGCCCGTCCACCGGCGGTGGCGCCAGCGGGCCCCAGACCTGGGCGGCCTGGCGGCGCAGCACCTCCAGGGCCCGGGTCTGGTCCGCCAGCTCCAGCCGCGCCGCCTTGGCCCTCTCCTCCAGCCAGAAGCCCGCCTGCTCGAAGGTCACCGTGTTGAACAGGGTCTTCAGCAGCGCTTCCCGCTCCTCCGCCCGGGCCCGCAGCACCTCGGCGAACCGCCCCTGGGGCAGCAGGATCACCTGCCGGAACTGGGCGGCATCGAGGCCCAGCAGCTGCTCCACCTCCCGGCTCACCTCGCCGCTGCGGCGGGCGATCGGCTGCGCCTCCGCGCCGTCCAGCCGCAGCAGCACGGCCTGGGCGGCCTTCTCGGTGAAGCCCTGGCCGCGGGCCTTCGGGGCGGAGTAGGCGGGGGAGCGCTCCACCCGGTAGCGCCCACCCCCGCAGGAGAACTCCAGACTCACCCGCGGCACCGCCGCCGGATCGGCATGGTGCGACTTCAGCCCCTTGACGCTGCGCTCGCCCGACACCTCGCCGTAGAGCGCGAAGCAGAGGGCATCCAGCAGGAACGTCTTGCCGGCGCCGGTGCTGCCATGGATCAGGAACAGCCCCTCGGCGCTGAGGGCATCAAAGCCGATCTCCGTGGGCTCGGCATAGGGCCCGAACGCCTCGATCCGCAGACGATGGGGCTTCACCGCTCCGCTCCCCGGCCGGCGGCCTGCAGGGCCCGGCGCAGCAGCTCGGCCTCCGCCGACGTGGCCGGCCGCCCCTGCTGGTCGTCGAAGAAGGCCAGGGCCAGATCCAGGGGGGAGGAGGCCTGCCGCACCCGCCGGTGACGCTCGCCGGCTGTGGAGCGCTGCACCTCCGGCGGCCGGTGCCGCAGCTCGGCCACGTGCAGGAACCGCTGGCGCAGGCGCGCCATGGCCTGCAGGGGCAGGGCCTCATCGGTGAGGATCACCCGCACCCAGGCCTGCTGGGCCGAGGCGAACTGCGGATCGCCGCAGAGCGCCTCGATCGGGCCCTCGAGGGTGCGCAGGGCACGACCCACCCCCAGGGGCACGACCTCCACCGCGGGCACGCCGGCGGCATCGAGTTCCACGATCCGCACCGACTTGCAGTGGTGCTGTTCGGAGAAGGAATAGGCCAGGGGCGTGCCGGAATAGGCCAGGCGCGGCCCATCCAGCTGCTGGGAGCCGTGCAGATGCCCCAGGGCCACATAGTCGAAGCCGGCGAAGGTCTCCACGCCCACCCGATCGACGTTGCCCACCGTGAGCTCCCGCTCGGATTCGGAGCTCTCCCCGCCCGCCACGAAGGTGTGGGCCACCAGCACGGAGCGGTGCTGCGGCCGCCCGGCCAGATCGTGGCGGATCCGCTCCAGGGCCAGCTGGGTCACCTGCTGGTGGCTGAGGCGGCCCGGGGCTGGGCCCGTCTCGCCCTCCGGCGGGCCCAGGAGCACCGGCCCATCCACGGCGGGCTCCAGGTAGGGCAGCGGATAGATCGCCACCGCACCGCCCCCCCGGCGGGGGGTCACCAGCACCGGCTCGCGGGCCCGCCGCACATCGCCGCGGATCGTCACCCCGAAGGCCGAGAGCAGCGGGTCGTAGATCGACACCCGCACGTGGGAATCGTGGTTGCCGGCGATCGCCACCACCGCTGCGCCGGCGCGGCTCAGCCGGGCCAGGGTCTCGTTGAACAGCTGCACCGCCTCCGCCGGCGGGATGGCGCGGTCGTAGATGTCACCGGCGATCAGCACCGCATCCACCTCCGCTGCGGCGGCCAGCTCCACGATCCGATCCAGGGCGGCCGCCTGGTCGCGCAGCATCGAGGCCCCGTGGAACTGGCGGCCGAGGTGCCAGTCGGACGTGTGCAGCAGGCGCATCGGGTCCGGGCCACTGCCTGTTGGATCCTAGGTTTCAGCGCCCGCTGCCCGTGGCGCCGCCACCAGCCCATGAACCCCACCCTCAAAGGCATCGTCTACGTGAGCGTGTGGGTGCTGCTCTGGGGCACCGCCGCCTCCCTGGCCGACTTCGTGCTGCTCGAGCGCGGCGCCTACGACGCCGGCACAGCGGGCCAGGGGATCACGTTTGCGTCGTACGGCATCGCCGCCGTGGTGCTGGCGGTGCGCCTGGCGGGACGCTTTCTCAAGCCGCCAGAGGCCTGAGGGCCGGGGGACGGGCGGCCCGTCAGCTCGCCGCCTGCAGCAGCGCCAGCAGGGCCTCCCCGTAGCGCTCCAGCTTGGCGGCGCCGATGCCGCCCACCCCGGCCAGCTCCGCCAGGGAGCCCGGGCGGCGGGCGGCCAGCTCCAGCAGGGTGCGGTCGTGGAACACCACGTAGGGGGGCACCACCTGCTGGCGGGCCTGCTCGGTGCGCCAGGCCTTGAGGGCGGCCACCAACTCCGGATCGGCCTCGCCCCACTCGGCCGTACCGCTGATGCCACCGGCGCCGGCGGCGCCCGAACGCGAGGCGGAGCGCCGCCGCTCCTGGCGCGGCGGCGGCAGCGGCAGCTCCAGGCGGCGCTCGCCCCGCAGCACCGCCCTCACCTCGGCCTCCGGGCCCCAGCGCAGGCCGCCCCGGCCCTCGGGCAGCGGCTCCAGCAGGCCCAGGCCCGTGAGCTGGCGGATCAGCGACTTCCACTGCTCCCGGTCGAGCTCGCCACCGATGCCGTAGACGCTCAGCTCCTGGTGCCCCTGGGCGCGGATCTTCTCGGTGTTGGCCCCCAGCAGCACATCCACCAGGTGGGCGGCGCCGAAGCGATGGCCGGTGCGCCATACGGCCGAGAGCAGCTTCTGGGCCGGCACCGTCACGTCGGTGCGGGGGCGGGGTTCGAGGCAGCCGTCGCAGTTGCCGCAGGGCTCCGGCAGGGATTCCCCGAAGTGGGCCAGCAGCACCTGACGACGACAGCCGGGGGCATCGGTGAAGGCGATCAGGGCATCGAGCTTGCCGTGCTCGATCCGCTTCTGGGCCAGCGGGGCGTCGGAGTCGTCGATGAAGCGGCGCAGCTGCGGCACATCACCCGGACCGTGCACCATCCAGGCCACCGCCGGCAGGCCGTCGCGGCCCGCCCGGCCGGTCTCCTGGTAGTAGGCCTCCAGGCTCTTGGGCAGGTCCACGTGGGCCACGAAGCGCACATCCGGCTTGTCGATGCCCATGCCGAAGGCGATGGTGGCCACCACCACCACGCCCGAGTCGCTCCGGAACCGCTCGAGGGCGCGGCTGCGCTCCGCCGCACTCAGGCCCGCGTGATAGGCCACCGCATCGAAGCCGGCGGCGCGCAGGTCCGCCGCCAGCCGGTCCACCCGGCTGCGGGAGCGGGCGTAGACGATGCCGGCATCGCCCCGGTGCTCCTCCAGAAAGCGCAGCAGCTGCGCCCTGGGCTCCTCCTTGTCGCGCAGGACGTAGCGGATGTTGGGCCGATCGAAGCTGGCCAGGAACACCGGGCCGGCCTCCAGCTTCAGCCGCGCCACGATCTCCCCCTGGGTGCGGGGATCGGCGGTGGCGGTGAGGGCCAGCCGCGGCACCGCCGGGAAGCGCTCGGCCAGCACCCCCAGCTGGATGTACTCGGGCCGGAAGTCGTGGCCCCACTGGGACACGCAGTGGGCCTCGTCGATGGCGAACAGGGCCAGGGGCTCCGGGCCCGGCAGGGCCGCCAGCCGCTCCAGCAGATCGCCCGCCAGCAGCCGCTCCGGCGACACGTAGAGCAGCTCCAGCTCGCCGGCGTTGAGCTGCCGCCACAGGGCCTGGCCCTCCTCCGGCTCCAGGGCCGAGTGCAGGGCACCGGCCCGCACCCCCGCCTGGCGCAGGGCGGCCACCTGGTCCTGCATCAGGGCGATCAGCGGCGACACCACCACCCCCAGCCCCGGCCGGCACAGGGCCGGCACCTGATAGCAGAGCGACTTGCCGCCGCCGGTGGGCATCAGCACCAGCCCCGAGCCGCCGCCGATCACATGGCGCACGATCGCCTCCTGGGGGCCGCGGAAGGCGCCGTAGCCGAACACCTGGCGCAGCACCTGGTGGGGGTCGGCGAGGGGGACCGGGGGGGCGGCGGGGGCGCCGGCGGCGGAGCTGGTCAAGGCGCTGGCGGCGGCGATGGGGTCTTCCACAATGGCCGGACCCAGTCCGGCGTGATGCACGGTTCCTCCCCCACGTCCGCCGCCCCAGCAGTCCCCGCCACCGGCCCCCGCAGCCGCACCGCCTGGGGCTTCCTGGCGCCCGCCCTGCTGCTGATCGGCCTCTCGGTGCTGATCCCGGCGGCCATGGCGCTGCTGATGAGCTTCACCCGCAGCGGCCTGGACGTGGCCGAGCCGCTGCAGTGGGTGGGGCTGGCCAACATCCGCCGGCTGCTGGCCGATCCGATGTTCTTCAAGGTGCTCGGCACGACGCTGCTCTACCTGGTGGGGGTGGTGCCGCCGGTGGTGCTGGGCTCCCTGGCCCTGGCGGTGCTGGTGAACCGGCAGCTGCCGGGGATCCACTGGTTCCGGGCCGCCTTCTACACGCCGGTGCTGGTGTCGATCGTGGTGGCGGCCATCGCCTTCCGCTGGCTCTACGCCGAGACCGGCCTGATCAACGGCTGGCTGGGGGCCCTGCTGGGCGAGGGCGGGCCCCTGGGCTGGCTGGGGAGCTCCTTCCAGCCCATCGGCTTCCTCACCAGCCCCGCCCTGGCCCTGCCCTCGGTGATGCTCGTGACCCTGTGGAAGGGCCTCGGGTACTACATGGTGATCTTCCTGGCGGGCCTGCAGGGCATCCCCCGGGACCTCTACGAGGCGGCCGAACTCGATGGCAGCGAGGGCTGGCGCAAGCACCTGGACATCACCCTGCCGCTGCTGCGGCCCTACGTCACCCTGGTGGCCGTGATCTCCGCCATCGCCGCCACCAAGGTGTTCGAGGAGGTGTACCTGATGACCCAGGGCGGCCCGGCCGACTCCACCAAGACCCTGGTGTACTACGTGTACGACCAGGCCTTCGCCGAGCTGGAGATCAGCTACGCCTGCACCGTGGGCCTGGCCCTGTTCGTGATCGTGCTGCTGCTCAGCCTGGTGCGCTTCGCCTTCGCCGGCGACCGGGGCCTCACCTGAACCCCGGCGGGCTGGAGCAGGGCCGGCACCCCGCGGTGGATGCGAAAGTGGTCGATTGGCCCGGAGTCCGCTGGATCTGGTGAGCACCCAACCCCCCGCCCCCGGGGCCGCCACCGGCGGCGGCCCCGCCATCGGCATCGTCGGCGGCGGCCAGCTGGCCTGGATGCTCGCCGAGGCCGCCCGCGCCGGCGACGTCGCCCTGCACGTGCAGACCCCCGCCGAGCACGACCCGGCGGTGCGGCTGGCCAGCAGCGTGGTGCAGGCCGGCGTCCGCGACGCCGCCGGCACCCGTGAACTGGCGCGGCGCTGCAGCGCCATCAGCTTCGAGAACGAGTGGGTGGACCTGGAGGCCCTGGCGCCCCTGGCGGCCGACGGGGTGTGCTTCGTGCCCAGCCTGGAGGCGCTGCGGCCCCTGGTGTGCAAGCGCAGCCAGCGGGAGCTGCTCGACCGCCTGCACCTGCCCGCCCCGCGCTGGCTGCCCCTGGACCAGCTGCTGCCCCCCGCTCCGCCTGCGGCCGCGGCCCAGGCCGACCCCGGGGCCGGCCCCGCCGCCGGAGCCGATGCCGCCGCGGCGGAGCCCGGCGCCGGCCCGGCCTGGGCCCTGCCGGCTGGATTCCGCTTCCCCGTGGTGGCCAAGGCCGCCACCGGCGGCTACGACGGCAAGGGCACCGTGGTGCTGCGCTGCCTTGAGGACCTGGAGGCCCTGCTGGAGCAGATCGAGCCCCGGGACTGGATCCTGGAGGAGTTCGTGGCCTTCGAGCAGGAGCTGGCCCTGGTGGCCGGCCGCGACCGCCGCGGCGAGGTGGTGTGCTTCCCCCTGGCCCAGACCCACCAGCACCAGCAGGTGTGCGACTGGGTGCTGGTGCCCGCCCAGGCCAGCCATGCCGTGGAGCAGGCGGCCCGCAACATCGCCGCCTCGCTGCTCACCGCCCTGGACTACGTGGGGGTGCTCTCGATCGAGTTCTTCTACGGCCCGGCCGGCCTGCAGGTGAACGAGCTGGCGCCCCGCACCCACAACTCCGGCCACTACTCCATCGAGGCCTGCACCCTGAGCCAGTTCGCGCTGCAGCTGCAGCTGGTGTCCGGCCAGGGGGCGCAGGAGCCGGAGCTGAGCGCCGCCGGGGCCCTGATGGTGAACCTGCTGGGCTACGGGCCCGCCAGCGCCGACGACTTCGCCGACCGGCGCCAGGCCCTGGCGGCCCTGCCGGAGGCGCACCTGCACTGGTACGGCAAGCGCGGCCCGTGCCTGGGCCGCAAGCTGGGGCACCTCACCCTGCTGCTGCGGGAGCGGCGCGGGCCCGAGCGGCAGCGGGAGGCCATGGACCGGCTGGCCCAGGTGCGGGCGATCTGGCCGCTGCCACCGGCCTGAGGCCTTAAGCTGACGGTGGACTGCTGTGTTGGTCACTGCCTTCTACAGTTTTCTGATCTGACTCCCTTTTCGACTTGGGGTGTCTGTCGCGACGGCAACGTAAACCGGCCCCGTAGCCGGAAACGGACCCCCGCTCTGACGCCCCTTCTGGTTCATCCAGGTCGGAATCTGGGGCAGAACGGCACGGTGGTCCACCCCCTTCCAGAGGCCCCTTGCGGGGCCGCCAGCCGTAGGTTGCCTGCAGCTGCGCGCCGGCCTCCATGCAGGGCCGCCCGTCCCGAACCCAGGCCGGCCGCCGGCTGCGGGCCCTCCGCAACGGCCTGATCAGCCTCACGATCGGGACCCTGATGGCCCTGGCGCTGCTGGCCTATGCCGACCAGGCCCGGCGCCAGGGCGATCTGCAGATGGCGCGGGACAGCTACCGGATGCTGTGGTCGCCGGCCCTGTTCGGCGTGGCGGGGGTGCTGTTTCTGCTGCACAGCCTCGGCCCGCCCTACCGGCTGCCCCGGGGGTGGCCCCTGGCCGGCCCAGCCCCGCGGCAGCCGGCGGCCCCGGAACCGCCCCCGGGCCCACCGCCGCCGGCCGCGCCCGCCGCCGCCCCCGACCGCTACCTGCAGGCCTGCCGCGAGCTGGGGGTCCCCCCCGGCAGCGACTGGGTGCTGGTGCGGGCCACCTGGCGCCGGCGGCTGCAGGAGTGGCACCCCGACAACGGCGGCGATGCGGACCTCTGGATCCGCAAGCAGTCGGCCTACGCGCTGCTGGAGGCCTGGGAGCAGTTCCGCCCCTGAGGCCCCCGCCGCCGGACCGCTCAGACGACCGTCAGGCAGCTGTCGATCAGGGCCTGCAGGGCCGGCTGGTCCAGGGGCGTCACCACGAACACCTCCTGGGCGCTGGAGCCGCGCCGCGCCAGCAGCTTCCATCCCCCCGTGATCGGGGTCGACACCCGCAGCCGCAGCTCCGGCGCCCGGCCCCGCACGCGGCTGATCACCGCCGGGGTCACGGTGTCGACGGTGCCGGCGCTGGCCAGGCGCCGCAGCACCGGGATCAGCCCCTCCAGGTAGGTGCTGTGGGTGATCACCAGCCGCCCCATCGCCCCCCGGATCCGCCGACGGGAACCCTAGGCAGATCGGCGCCGGGGCCATGGGCCCAGGCCCGCGCAGGGGCGGCCGGGGGGATCGGAGCCAGCCCGTGGCCGGCCGCGCCCTAGCCGCGCTCCAGGGGGGCCATGGTCAGCCCCTCGGCCCCCAGGAGCTGGTGGTACAGCTCCGCCTGCTCCAGCGGACCGCTCCACACCTCGGCGGAGCCCGTGCCGTCGATGCGGTGGGCCAGGTCCCAGGCCCGGTCCGGCGTCATCGCCGGGATGTGGCGCACCAGGCACTCCACCACGTGCTGGAAGGTGTTGACATCGTCGTCGAGCACGATCACCCGCCCGTTCGGATAGGGCTGGCGCAGGTCCTGCCGGTCACGCAGCCGCTGGGGGCTGGAGAGGGTGGCAAGGGGGTGAACCGCGGCCATGGCGCAGGGGGCGGGGACGGGGACGGGGACGGGGACGGGGACGGGGACGGGGACGGGGAGCTGGGCAGCTGTGGATTTTGAACTGGATTCCGAGGTCGGCGTCTGAGGTCGGCGGCGGGGCAGCCAGCGGCGGGGCTGGCAGCCGCGGTCGGCGCCCCTGGCTCCAGGGCCTGCCCCAGCCTAGGTACAGTGCACTTGTACGACAGATTCGCCCCATGTTGATCACGCTGGGTTGGGCCTCCCTGGCCGCACTGTTCAGCTTCTCGATCGCCATGGTGGTGTGGGGCCGCAACGGCGACGGCACCGTCAAGTTCTGAGGCGCCAGGCTCTGAGTCTCCCCCTGCTGCGCCGACGGGTCCTTGGCTGAACTGCCCCTGCCGCCCACCAACCTGCTCGCCATCGTCGCCACGCTGCTGCTGGTGTTCGTCAGTGGCGGCGTGCTCTACCTCTCCACTGTGGAGTGGCGGGACCGGCGGCGGCGCCAGGCGCCCCGGCCCGCCAGGCGGTGAGCGGCCAACCCGCCGCCCTGGCGGCCTGGGCCTGGCAGCTGGCCGCCGACCTCCTGGTGCCGCCGCCCCCAGGCCCAGGCCATGGCTGGCCCCGGGTCGCTCCTGCCGGCCCCGCGGATCCGGAGCAGCGCCTGGAGCAGCTGGTGCAGGAGCTGGAGCGGCAGCTCGCCAGCGGCCCAGTGGCCTGCCGGGCCGCCGGCCCCCTGGCCTTGGAGCTGCTGCAGTGGCCGGCCCCCGCCGGCGCCGATGCCCACTCGGACACCATCCTGCGCCGGCTGGCCGATGGCCGGCGCCGCTCCCTGGCCGGCGAGACGGTCACCTACGTGGTGAACCGCAACCTCAATTTCACCAACCACTGCCAGAAACACTGCGGCTTCTGCGCCTTCCGCCGCGACGCCGGCGAGGCCGGGGCCTTCTGGCACCCCCTGGAGCTGCTGCAGGAGCGGGCGCGCCAGGCCCAGGCCGCCGGCGCCACGGAGCTCTGCCTGCAGGGGGGCCTCAACTCCGAGGCCCGGCTCGGCGGCAGCGCCCTGGCCTACTACCGCCGCCTGCTGGAGGCCTGCCAGGAGGCCGCCCCGGGCATCCACCTGCACGCCTTCTCCCCCCAGGAACTGCTGTTCATCGCCGAGCAGGACGGACTGCCGCTGGCCCGGGTGATCGCTGAGCTGCAGGCGGCCGGCCTGGGCTCGGTGCCCGGCACCGCGGCCGAGGTGCTGAGTGAGCGGGTGCGGCGGCGCCTCTGCCCCGAGAAACTCACGGCCCGGGCCTGGTGTGCCGTGGTGCTGGAGCTGCAGCGGCAGGGCCTGGCCTGCACCGCCACCCTGATGGCCGGCCACCTGGAGCAGCCGGCCGACCTGGCGGCTCACCTGCTCACCCTGGTGGCTCTGCAGCAGCACGCCTGGCGCCAGGGGCAGCGGGGCTTTTCCGAGTTCGTGCTGCTGCCCTTCGTGGGGGCCCATGCCCCCGCGCCGCTGCGGCAGCGGGTGGGCCGCGACCAGCCCGACCGGCCGGCGATGCTGCGGCTGACGGCCCAGGCGCGGCTGCTGCTGGGGCCCTGGTTCGTGAACCACCAGCCCAGCTGGGTCAAGCTCACCCTCGCCGGCGCCCGCGAGGCCCTGGGCTGGGGCTGCAACGACCTGGGGGGCACGCTGATGGAGGAGTCGATCACCAGCATGGCCGGAGCCCAGGGGGGCACCGCCCAGACCCCGCAGCAGCTGGAGGCCGTCGCCCGCGAGCTGGGCCGGCCGGTGCGCCGCCGCACCACCCTGTACGGAGTGCCGGCATGAGCCCTGCCCTGCCCCAGGTCCTCGGGCCCCGGCTGCGCTCGGCCCTGGTGCGGCTGCGGCTGCCCAGCACCGCCCTGGCCCTGGCGCTGCTGCTGCTGGTGCCCCTGCTGGGCCTGCGGCGCCAGCCCCGCAGCAACGCCCTGGGCCTGCAGCGCCTGCTGGGCTCCGCGGCCCTGCTGCAGAGCTTCGCAGGCACCGGCGGCCAGCCCGCCCCGGAGCTCTGGCGCCAGCGCCTGGGCGCAGAGCGGGCGGCACAGCTGTGGCGGCGGCCGCCGCGCCTCTGGTGGCAGTTCTGGGGGGCCCACGCCGATGCGGGGGCCTACCTGGTGCTGCCGGCCGAGCTGGTGGCGCCCCGGCCCCGCTCGCCCCTGCCGCCCCTGGCCCTGCGCCTCGACGACCTGGTGGTGGTGGCCCCCGACCCCCTGGCCCGGCAGCTGCTGCAGCAGCAGCTGCGGGTGCGGCGGCGGGCTCCCCTCGGGCTGGAACAGCGCTGCATCGGGCTGCTGGGCCAGCGGCAGGCGGTGCTCTGGAACGGGGCGGCCCTGGGGCAGATGCTGGGTCCGCTGGCGCCCTTGGCCCAGGCGCTGCAGCAGGGCTGCCTGGCCCTGGACGGCCGGGCCGGCTCCCTGGTGTGGCAGGGCGAGGCCAGTGGCACCAGCGGGCTGGTGGGGGCGCCGCCACCCCTGCCTGCCCTCGGGCCACCCCAACCCCTGACGGGACCCCTGGTGCTGGAGCTGGAGGGCCTTCGCCTGGGCCTGCTCAGCCAGGGGCTGCTGGCGAGCCGGCTGCTGCGGGAGCCCCTGGCCCAGCGCTACGGCCTCGGCCCGGCCCAGCTGCCGCTGCTGCAGGCCACCCCCTTCCGCCTGCGGCTGCGCACCCTGGCGGGGGGGCCGTTCCAGGCGGCCCTGGAGCTGGAGCTGGCCGTTGGGCCCGACCGCGGCCCCTGGCTGCAGATCCTGGCCCGCACCCGCAGGGCACTGCTGGAGCAGGGCCTGCTGGAGCGGGAATCGGGCGCCTCCGGCCAGCAGCTGCAGCGGCCTGGCCCGTCCAGCAGCCTGCCGGTAAGCACCTGGCAGCGGGAGGACGGCACCGTGGTGGGCGGCTGGCGCTGGAGCCTGCCCCGCGGCGGCGGCGCCCCGGTGCCCCTGCTGGTGCTCTCGCTCGGGCCGGTGGCCCAGGCGGCGCCGGCCGGTGCCGGGAACAGTGGCCAGGAGCCGAACCCGGCCAGTCCCGGCGGGGCCGGCGACGCTGCCGTCCCGGAGCTGCGGCTGCGGCTCAGGCCGCAGGCCCTGGAGCGGCTGGGCCTGCTGCCGGACACCCTGCCGCCCCTGCTGCGGCGGTCCTCCCAGGTGGAACTGCTGGGCCGCACGGGCCGTCCCGGCCGGCGTGGGGCCCAGGCTCAGCAGCTGGGGCTGGCGGGGCGGCTGGAGCTCGGCCCCTGAGGCCCGGCCCGGCTCAGCTCAGCCCGCGGTCTCGGCGACGCCACCACTGACCCCAGCAGCGGCCACCGCCCCAGGGGCGGCCGCCGGGGCCTGCTCCTGGCGCTGACGGCGGCGCCGGTCGGCCGCCAGGGTCTCCTCCATCAGCTCCACGGCCTGGGCCAGCTTCTCGATGTTGGCGGCGTAGAGGGCCAGATCCTTGTCGACCCGCTCCTTGAGCAGGCCCATGGCCTCACCGATGGCATGGGCGGCCTCCCGCAGGGCCTGGGGCTCGACCCCGTCGGCCCCCTGGGCCCGCTGCAGCAGGCTGAGCAGTCCCACCGCCACCAGGCGGGAGTAGTGAAAGTCACTGCGCTGCACCTGGCCCAGCAGCTCGGCGACCGGGGCCGGAGCGCCCTCGCCCCGGTTGGACAACCAGCCGCGCACTTCCTCCAGGCTGTGGTGGCCGACGGCCTGGACGGCCTGGGCGGCCCGGCGGCGGAGCTCGGCGGCGTCGTAGCCAGTGGCGGCGCAGAGGGCCGCGAACAGGGGCTCCTTCTGGGCCTCGGGCCGGTAGCCGCGGGAGAGGCCGTCGAACACCTGGGTGAGGCCCACGGCGAACAGGCCGTCGGGGCGGAAGCCCTGCTGGTGGCTGAGCAGGTGCAGCTCCACCAGCAGTTCATCCACCAGCCGGCGGTAGAGCGGCGCGATCACGTGCGGGAAGGCCCGGTGGAAGGCGCGCTTGCTGTCGGCGACGGTGAGACAGGCGCCCACGCTGAAGCATCCAAGGGTTCTCGGACCATAGCGCTGCCGCCGCAGGCGGCGGTCCGGGGCCGCCCTGGGGGGGCTGGCCTCAGTAGGATCGATCCGAGCCGCTGAGTCATCCGTGTCCGTGATCCCGATCGTGATCGAAGAGTCGGGCCGGGGAGAGCGCGCATTCGACATCTACTCGCGCCTTCTGCGCGAACGGATCATCTTTCTGGGGGAGCCGGTGACGGCCGAATCGGCCAACCGGGTGGTGGCCCAGCTGCTGTTCCTGGAGGCGGAGGACCCCGAGAAGGACATCTTCCTCTACATCAATTCCCCCGGCGGCTCCGTCTACGACGGCCTCGGCATCTTTGACACGATGCAGCACATCAAGCCCGATGTGCAGACCGTCTGCCTGGGGCTGGCCGCCTCGATGGGGGCCTTCCTGCTGGCCGCCGGCACCAGGGGCAAGCGCAGCAGCCTCACCCACTCGCGGATCATGATCCACCAGCCCCTGGGCGGCGCCCGGGGCCAGGCCAGCGACATCCGCATCCAGGCCGACGAGATCCTCTACCTCAAGAAGAAGCTCAACCAGGAACTGGCCGACCGCAGCGGCCAGCCCCTCTCCCGGGTTGAGGAGGACACCGACCGGGACTTCTTCATGTCGCCGGCCGAAGCCGTGGAGTACGGGCTGATCGACAAGGTGATCGACAAGCGCCCCGTGCGCCCCGTCTGAGCGGGCATACCGCCCCTCGCCCGCCACTGCGCCATCCCCCATGGGTCGCCGCGACCGCCGCAAGGCCAGTGCCATGGGCGGCGGCCTGCCCCCCAGTCAACGTCCCAGCAAGGTCTGCCCCGCCTGCGGCAGGCCCTTTTCCTGGCGCAAGAAGTGGAAGGCGGTGTGGGAGCAGGTGATCTACTGCTCCGATCGCTGCCGCCAGAAACGCTGAACTCCGCCCGCACCTCAGCAGGGTGTGGGCGGAGAACAGGATCAGCCGGCGCTGGCGGGCTCGGGGCTCGGCTGGGCCTCGGCCAGGAAGGGGGAGAAGCGCTCCTTCTCCGGGATCACGGCGAATTCGCTGACGATGGCGCGGAACTCATCACCGTCGAGGCTCTCTTTCTCGATCAGCAGCTCCACCACCCGGTCCATGCAGGCCCGGTGGTCGGCCACCAGCTGCACGGTCTCGGCGTAGCAGCTCTGCACGATCTGGCGCACGGCGTCGTCGATCTTGCTGGCCAGGCGGTCGGAGCCATCGCTGCGGGTCATCAGGTCGCGGCCCAGGAACACCTCCTGGTTGCCGGCCTCGAAGGACACCTGGCCCAGGTCACTCATGCCGAAGCGGGTCACCATCTGGCGGGCGATCGACGCCACCTGCTGGATGTCGCCGCCGGCGCCGGTGGTCACCTCGGCGTGGCCGAACACCACATCCTCGGCGGCGCGGCCCCCCAGGGCCCCCATGATCCGGGCCCGCAGCTGGGCGCGGCTCACCAGCATCTGCTCCTCGTCGGGGGAGAACCAGGTCAGGCCCTGGGCCTGGCCCCGGGGCACCAGGGTCACCTTCTGCACCGGATCGTGGGCCTTGACCAGGGTGCCCACCAGGGCATGGCCCACCTCGTGGTAGGCGATCAGCCGCTTGCTGCGGCCATCGGTGAGGGGCTTGCCCTCCATGCCGGCGATGATCCGGTCCACGGCGTCGTCGATCTCGGCCAGGGTGGTGGCCTCCTTGCGGCGGCGGGCCGTGAGGATCGCCGCCTCGTTGAGCAGGTTGGCCAGGTCGGCGCCGGAAAAGCCGGGGGTGCGGCGGGCGATCGCCTCCAGGCTCACGTCCGCTGCCAGCTTCTTGTCGCGGGCATGGACGTTGAGGATCGAGAGGCGGCCCTTGATGTCGGGCACATCCACCATCACCTGGCGATCGAAGCGACCGGGGCGCAGCAGGGCCGAATCAAGCACGTCGGCCCGGTTGGTGGCGGCGATGATGATGATGCCGCTGTTGCCCTCGAAGCCGTCCATCTCGGTGAGCAGCTGGTTGAGGGTCTGCTCCCGCTCGTCGTTGCCGCCGCCCACGCCAGCGCCGCGCTGGCGGCCCACGGCGTCGATCTCGTCGATGAAGATCAGGCAGGGGCTATTTTCCTTGGCCCGCTTGAACAGATCGCGCACGCGGCTGGCGCCCACCCCCACGAACATCTCCACGAACTCGGAGCCCGAGAGGGAGAAGAAGGGCACGCCGGCCTCACCGGCGATCGCCTTGGCCAGCAGGGTCTTGCCGGTGCCGGGGGGGCCCACCAGCAGCACCCCCTTGGGGATCTTGGCGCCCACGGCGGTGAAGCGCTCGGGGGTCTTGAGGAAGGTCACCACCTCCTGCAGGTCCTGCTTGGCCTCCTCGACGCCGGCCACGTCGTCGAACTTGACGCCGGTTTCGGCCTCCATGGCGAAGCGGGCCTTGGTCTTGCCGAAGGCCATCGCCTGGCCGGGGCCTCCGGGCATGCCGCTGCCGCGGCGGGCCAGGAACACCAGGGCGCCGATCAGCAGCAGCGGGAACAGCAGGTTGCCCAGCAGGCCGAGCACCGGCGGGGTGGTGCGGGGCGGGTGGATGTCGAAGCTGATGCCCTCGGCCTTGAGCCTGTTGACCAGCTCGGGGGCCAGACCCGGCAGGTCCACCCGCAGGCGCTGGACGCGGTTGTCCAGGTCCGGATCCACCGCCTCCACCACGGCGCTGCGGCCGCCGTCGAACACGTCCACCGCCGTGACGCGGCCCGCCTCGACGTAGTCGAGGAAGCGGCCATAGCTCATGCGGGCCACGGCGGTGTTGCGGGGGGCCACCGTGGGGCCGCCGGGGCCGATGCGGTTGGGACCGCTGCCGAGCACCTGCCAGCCGAGGAACAACGCGACGCCGATCGGGAGGACCCAGAGGGCGATGGTGCGCCAGCGCTGATTCATGGCGGGGACAGAATCCTGAGAGATGTTTAACAAGTGTAAAGCTCCCCTTGCCTGGGGCGGGAGCCTCGGAGCCACTTGATCCCCCCATTCTGGTGCGTGCGCGGGCCTGCGGATACCCGATCCGCCCGCGGGGTGCCGGGTTCAGCCGGCGTGCAGCCACTGGGCGGGCTGGAGGGGGCGGCAGGCCACCGGGCCGCCGGACCGCTCGGGCCCGCCCGCGCCGGCCCGGGGCAGGGCGGAGGTGAGGGCGCCCGCCGCCACGGCCCCCGGGCCGCGGCCTGGCTCCGGTTCCAGTTCAGGGTCCTGGTCGAGGGCCAGCTCGGCCGCATCGAAGCTCTCCACCAGCTCGGCGCCGCCGAGGCCATGGGTCCAGATCTGCACCACGGTCCGGGCCGGCGCCAGGAAGCTCAGCAGTTCGAACGGGAACACAACCCGCTCAAGGAAGAACTCCTCAGGGCCCAGGCAACGCACGATCACCATCCGATCGGTGCCGTTGCGGTAGCCGCAGGAGAGCTGGGCCAAGAATCCGAACCTCAAGATCTGGATCCATCAAGCCACCGCCGCCGCAGTCGGTCGGTGGCCTTCGACACGGATTGGGGTTCTTTAGGCTTTTTTCCCGGCTGCCCCGGCTCCAGCCGCCCCTCAGAGGCTGCGCAGGGCGGCGATCGGATCCAGGCGGGCGGCCCGCCGCGCCGGCAGCACCCCGAAGATCAGGCCGATCGAACCCGAGAGGCCCACGGTGATCAGCACGCTGCTGGCACCGATCGCCGCCGGCAGCGGCGTGAAGCGGGCCACCGCCGCGATCGCCGTCAGGCCCACGGTGCTGCCGATCAGGCCGCCGAGGCTGGCCAGCACCAGCGACTCCACCAGGAACTGGGCCAGCACATCGCTGCTGCGGGCCCCCACCGCCTTGCGCAGGCCGATCTCCTCGGTGCGCTCGCTCACCGACACCAGCATGATGTTCATGATGCCGATGCCGCCCACCAGCAGGGAGATGGCCCCGATGGCGGCCAGCATCAGCGTGAGGCCGCCGGTGATCGTGCCCACGATCGAGAGGGCGTCCTGCTGGGAGCGCACGGTGAAGTCGTCGTCGCGCAGGATGCGGTGGCGCTGGCGCAGCAGGTTGGTGATCTGGAACTTGGCGGCGCCGGTGCTGGCCTCGTCGCGGGCCTCGACGCTGATGAAGCTGAGGCTCACCCCGTAGGTGGGATCGCGGCCGCTCAGCTTGTTCACCATCGTGGTGAGCGGGATGTAGGCGATCTCGTCCTGGTTGGAGCCGAACACGGCCCCCTTGGGCCGCAGCACGCCGATCACCTCAAAGCTCTGCTCGCGGATGCGCAGGTTGCGGCCCAGAATCGAACCCACCGGCTGCAGCTTGCGGGCCAGGTCAGGGGCCACCACCACCACGTTGCGGGCCGAGTCCAGATCGCGCTGGTTGAGGAAGCGGCCCTGGGCCACCTCGAAGCGCCGCACGGTCAGAAAGTCGGGCGTGATGCCCGACACCGGACTGCTCTGGCTGCGGGACCCCGCCTGCACCACAGCGTTGATCGCAATCTGGGGCGCCACCCGCCGCACGCTGGGCACCTGTTCGGCGATGGCCTCGGCGTCCTGCAGCACCAGGGTCTTGGGGAAGTCGATGCCCTGGCGGCGGGTGTCGTTGTTGCCCGGCACCACGAACAGCACGTTGGCGCCGAGGGTGTTGAGCTGCCCCTCCGCCAGGTTCTGGGCTCCCTTGCCCACCCCCACCAGGGTGATCACCGAGGCGTTACCGATCACAATGCCGAGCATCGTCAGCAGGCTGCGCAGCCGGTTGGTGCGCAGGGTGTTGAGGGCCATCCCCACGGTCTCGCGCAGGGGCAGCTTGGCGGCCATGGCGAGGGGGCTCCGCGGGGGTGAAGGGGGATCCTGGCGGATCCGGGTCAGCCCAGGCTGGCGCCGCCGGCGCCGCTCTGGCTGGAGGCGCCGCGGTGCACCACGCCGTCGCGCAGCTCCAGCGTCACCACTTCGCCGGGGCGCAGGTCGGCGATGGCGTTGGCCACTCCGACGATCACCGGCACCCCCAGGCGCTGGGCGATGGTGGCGGCGTGGCTGCCGCTGCCCTCCGCCTCGGCGATCACGGCCTTGGCGCGGCGGATCGCCTCCAGGTAGCCGGCGTCGGTGTCGCGCACCACCAGGATCTCGCCGGCCTCCAGCTGGGCGGCCTCGGCGGCGCTGGTGGCCAGCCGCACCCGACCGCTCACCGAGCCGCTGCCGATGCCCAGGCCCCGGCCCAGCACCGCGCTCACGATGCCCACCTTCACCAGGTCGGTGGAGCCGCTCACCCCGGCCAGGGTGCCGGCGGTCTGCACCACCAGGTCGCCCTCGCTGAGCACCCCCAGCTCCTGGGCCACGCCCATGGCGATGGTGAAGGTGCTGCTGGCGGAGTGCTGCGGGCGCACCAGCAGGGTGTTCACGCCCCAGACGAGCTGCAGCCGCCGGGCCACGTCCACCTCGCTGGTGATCGCCAGGATCGGCGTGGAGGGGCGGAACTTGCTGACGTTGCGGGCCGTGGCGCCGCTCTTGGTGAGGGTGAGGATCGCCGAGGCCTCCAGCTGGCGGGCGATGGAGCTCACGGCCTGGCTGATGGCGTTGGGGATGGTGGAGGCCAGGTGGGTCTCCACCGAGCGGCGTGGGTAGTCGCGCTCGATGCGGCGGGCAATCTGGCTCATGGTGGCCACCGCCTCCACCGGGAAGTCGCCCACGGCGCTCTCGTTGGAGAGCATCACCGCATCGGTGCCGTCGAGGATCGCGTTGGCCACATCACTCACCTCGGCGCGGGTGGGGCGGGGACAGCTCACCATCGAATCCAGCATCTGGGTGGCGGTGATCACCGGGATGCCCAGGTTGTTGGCCTTGCGGATGAGCTCCTTCTGCAGCAGCGGCACCTCCTCGGCGGGCATCTCCACCCCCAGGTCGCCGCGGGCCACCATCACCCCATCGCAGAGCGGCAGGATCGCATCGATCTGATCGATCGCCTCGAACTTCTCGATCTTGGCCACCACCGGCGTGTTGTGGCCGTGGCTGCGGATCAGCTCCTTGATCTCCTCCATGTCGGAGGGATTGCGCACAAAGCTGAGGGCCACCCAGTCCACCCCCTGCTGCAGCCCGAAGGCCAGGTCGATCCGGTCCTTGTCAGTGAGGGCCCGGATGGAGAGCTGCACATCCGGAAAGTTGACGCCCTTGTTGTTGGAGAGCACTCCTCCCACGGTGACGCTGCAGTAGAGCGTCTGCTGGGCCTGATCGACCCGGTCGACCACCATCTCCACCCGGCCGTCATCCAACAGGATGCGGCTGCCGGGCAGCACCTCATCGGCCAGCTTGTCGTAGGTGACGGTGGCGATCTCCTGGTTGCAGGCCACGTCCCGGGAGGTGAGCGTGAAGGCATCGCCCTTGGCCAGGGTGATCGGGCCGGCCTTGAAACGCCCCAGGCGGATCTTGGGGCCCTGCAGGTCCTGCAGGATGCCCACATCGATGCCCAGCTCGCGGCCCACCTGGCGGATGGTGGCGATGCGGGCGGCGTGCTCGCTGTGGTCGCCGTGGGAGAAGTTGAGGCGGAAGGTGGTGGCGCCGGCCTCGATCAGGGCGCGCAGCGTCTCGGGCGACTCCGTGGCAGGGCCGATGGTGGCCACGATCTTGGTGCGACGCGTGAGATCGGGCAGGGCCATTCGGCGGGGCCAAAGTTAGGCGTGACCTTACCATCGGGGCCCGCCAACCCTGTTGTCCCAATGGATCTGAACACCTATCAGCGGGGCGCCCGCCACACCGCCCAGTATCCGGATGTGGGCCGCAATCCCATCTATCCCACCCTGGGGCTGTGCGGCGAGGCCGGCGAGGTGGCCGACAAGGTGAAGAAGGTGCTGCGCGACCAGGGCGGCCAGTTCTCGCCCGAGGTGCGGGAGGCCCTCAAGCTGGAGCTGGGGGATGTGCTCTGGTACGTGGCCCAGCTGGCCAGCGAGCTGGGCTTCGAGCTGGAGGAGATCGGATCGGCCAACCTGGCCAAGCTCGCCAGCCGCGCCGCCCGTAACGTGATCGCCGGCAGCGGCGATCAGCGATGAGGGGGGCAGCGCGGGCGCTGGCGGGTCGGGCGGTGGCGGCTCTTGGGCGGGCGCTGGCGGTGGGTGCCGTGGCGGTGGGGGCGTTGGCGGTGGGGGGCGAAGCAGTGCGGGCGTGGGGGAAGCGCCGGCGGTGCGGGCCAGCCCCCTGGCGCCTGCCGACGCTGCGCGGCTCCGCTGCCCTGGCCCCGGCGCTGCTGCCGCTGGCCCTGGCCCTGCTGCTGGCCGGCGGCTCCCTGCTGGCCGGCGCCGCTCCAGCCTGGGCGGCCACCCTGGTGGTGAGTGAGGTGAGCCTGGAGCCCTGCCCCGCCGAGGACGTTGGGGCGCAGCCCCAGCTGCGCCGGCCCAGTGGCGCCAGCTGCTACGCCCTGCGCGGCGTGGTGACCAACCCCGGCCGCAAGGCGGTGGTGGACACCGACCTGTTCGCCCAGATCCTCGATGCCAGCGGCGAGCCGGTGCTGCAGAACCGCTCGCGGGTTGGCTCCATCGGCGATGTGCCCCCCGGCAGCTCCCCCTTCGCCCTGCGGCTGGCGGTGCCGGCCGGCACCCCCGGCCCCTTCAGCTTCTCCAACGTCAAGGCCCGGGGCTTCAGTGCGCCGGTGCGCAGCCGTGCCGGTGCGGACGACGAGCTGTTGCCCCTGGAGCAGGCCGTCGCCGACGCCGACGCCGCCTGATCCGCCAGGGTCAGTAGCCGCTGGCCAGCATGCTCATGCTGGCGGCTCCCAGCAGCTGCTGACCGAGGCTGAGGGCCAGGAAGGCCACGATCGCCGAGAGGTCGAGGCCGCCGATGGGGGGGATGAGGCCGCGGAAGGCGTTGAGGTAGGGGTCGGTGATCGAGCTCACCGTGGCCAGCAGCGGGTTGCCCCAGTCGAGGTTGGGGAACCAGCTCAGCAGCACCCGCACCAGCAGGATCAGCGAATAGATCTCCAGGGTGCGGCCCAGCACGGCAAGGAGCAGGCTCAGGGCTTCCATGGGCTGATCGGGGATCGGAGAGGTTGCAGCGAACTCTATGCAGGGCCCTTCCTAGGCGGCCTGGCCCAGGCCATCCGCCGGGGCCGCCGGCCGCCGGGCCGCCTGCAGCGCCTCGGGGCTGACGGCGAAGGTGCGGTGGAACTTCTCGCTGAGGCTGAGCCAGTAGGAGCGGCCCTCGCTCTGGCGCTTGCGCTCGATGAAGCCCAGGGCCAGCAGCTCCTTGATGTGGTCGTAGGCGCCGGAGCCGCGCAGCTCCACCAGCTCCGACTGCAGCAGCCGCTGCTTCAGGGCGATGGTGGCCAGGGTGCGCAGGGCGGCGGTGGAGAGGTCCACCGGCAGCAGGTTCTGCACCAGGTCCGCCAGGCCATCGCGCAGCTGCAGGCTGTAGCGCTGGCCCTCCTGACGGATCTCCAGGGCCGTGTCGCGGTGGGCGTAGTCGGCCATCAGGGTGATCAGCCCCAGCTCGGCGGCATCCCGCTCCACGCCGGCGATCTCCGCCAGCTCCCCCAGGGACAGGGGCCGGCCCTTGAGGTAGAGGATCGCCTCCATGCGGGCCGGCAGCGACAGGCGCTCCAGGCCGGGCACGGCGGCCGGTGCGCGATCCGCCGGTGCGCGATCCGTGGATGGGGGGGCCGGCGCGTCGCTGGGCATGGCCTCGCTCCAGCCGGGGACAGGCAAAACGCTACCCAACGGCCGCGGCCCCGGCCAGCGGCGCCTCCGCCAGCTCCCCCAGGAACAGGCGGTAGGCCGGGTTGTCGGTCTCGTCCACGCAGGCGTAGTCGAGGCCGTCGAGGAAGGCCTGCCAGGCCCCCAGCTCCGCCGGCGGCACCTGCACCCCCACCACGATCCGGCCCACGTCGGCGCCGTGGTTGCGGTAGTGGAAGATGCTGATGTTCCAGTCCGGGTGCAGGCTGGTGACGAAGGCCATCAGGGCGCCGGGCCGCTCCGGGAACACGAAGCGGTAGAGCAGCTCGCGGCCCTTGCCGGCCGCGGCGCCGGCGCCGGCGGGCAGGCGGCCCCCCACCATGTGGCGCAGGTGCAGCTTGGCCAGCTCGTTGTGGCTGAGGTCGAGGCAGGGGAAGCCGGCGGCCTCCAGCCGGGCGATCAGGCCACGGGTGTCCTCCGGGCCCCGGGTCTGCACCCCCACGAAGATGTGGGCCCGGCGCGGATCCGCCAGGCGGTAGCTGAACTCGGTGAGGCTGCGCTCCCCCAGCAGGGCGCAGAAACGCCGCAGGCTGCCGGGCTGCTCGGGGATCTCCACCGCCAGCATCGCCTCGCGCTCCTCCCCCAGCTCGGCCCGCTCGGCCACGAAGCGCAGCCGGTCGAAGTTCATGTTGGCCCCGCAGGCCACCGCCACCAGGGTGCGGCCCCGCAGGCCCCGCCGCGCCACATCCGCCTTCATGCCCGCCACGGCCAGGGCGCCGGCGGGCTCGAGGATCGAGCGGGTGTCCTCGAACACGTCCTTGATGGCGGCGCAGATCTCATCGGTGTCCACCGTCACCATGGCGTCCACGCAGTGCTGGGCCAGGGCAAAGGGGGCGGCACCCACCTGGCGCACGGCCACGCCGTCGGCGAACAGGCCCACCTGTTCCAGCCGCACCCGCTGCCCCGAGGCCAGGGAGCGGGCCATGGCGTCGGCGTCCACCGGCTCGACGCCGATGATCTCCACCTGGGGCCAGAGGGCCTTGACGTAGGCGCCGATGCCGGCGATCAGGCCGCCGCCCCCCACGGCGATGTAGATGGCATCGGGCGGCTCGGAGCCCTGGCGCAGGATCTCCAGGCCGATGGTGCCCTGGCCGGCGATCACGTCCAGGTCGTCGAAGGGGTGGATGAAGGTGAGGCCCCGCTGCTGCGCCAGGCGGGTGGCCTCGGCGCAGGCGGCGTCGTAGTTGTCGCCGTGCAGCACCACCTCGGCGCCGCGGGCGGCCACGGCCCGCACCTTCATCTCCGGCGTGGTGACCGGCATCACGATCACGGCGCGGGTGCCCAGCTTCTGGGCGCCGAGGGCCACCCCCTGGGCGTGGTTGCCGGCGCTGGCGGCGATCACGCCCCGCTCCAGCTCCGCCGGCGAGAGGCCGGCCATCTTGTTGTAGGCGCCGCGCAGCTTGAAGCTGAACACCGGCTGCAGGTCCTCGCGCTTCAGCAGCACGGTGTTGCCCAGGCGGCGCGAGAGGTTGGGGGCCGGGTCCAGGGGCGACTCGATGGCCACGTCGTAGACCCGCGCCCGCAGGATCCGCCGCAGCATGGCGGCGCAGGGGTCGGCCTCGGCGGCCGCCCCGGGGCCGGGCCCGCCGGGGCTCATCGCCGGGGGGTCATCGCCGCTCGCCATCGGGTTCCGCCATCCCAGGTGCCATCGGACCAGTGTGCCAAGCGCTTGACGGAGGGGGGCCGCCGGCGCCAGCCCCCCGGCCGCAGCGCGTAGATTGGGCTTCGATGACGGCGTGGGCATGCACCTCAGCGAGCTGAATCACCCGAATCAGCTGCATGGCCTGAGCACCGCCGAGCTCGAGGGCATCGCCCGGCAGATCCGCGAGCGCCACCTGGAGGTGGTGAGCACCAGCGGCGGCCACCTGGGCCCCGGTCTGGGGGTGGTGGAGCTGACCCTGGCCCTGTACCAGACCCTCGATCTCGACCGCGACCGGGTGGTGTGGGACGTGGGCCACCAGGCCTACCCCCACAAGCTGGTGACCGGCCGCTACGGCGCCTTCGACAGCCTGCGCCAGCAGGGCGGCGTGGCGGGCTACCTGAAGCGCTGTGAGAGCCGCTTCGACCACTTCGGCGCCGGCCACGCCTCCACCTCGATCTCGGCGGCCCTGGGCATGGCCCTGGCCCGGGACCAGCGGGGGGAGCACTTCAAGTGCGTGGCGGTGATCGGCGACGGCGCCCTCACCGGCGGCATGGCCCTGGAGGCCATCAACCACGCCGGCCACCTGCCCAGGACCAACCTGCTGGTGGTGCTGAACGACAACGACATGTCGATCAGCCCGCCGGTGGGGGCCCTCTCGACCCATCTGAACCGCATGCGGCACAGCAAGCCGCTGCAGTTTCTTCAGGACAACGCCGAGGAGGCGATCAAGCACCTGCCCTTCCTGCACGGCGAGCTGCCCAGTGAGCTCAAGACCCTCAAGGAGAGCATGAAGCGCCTGGCGGTGCCCAAGCTGGGGGCCGTGTTCGAGGAGCTGGGCTTCACCTACATCGGCCCGGTCGATGGCCACAACATCGCCGAGATGGTGCGCACCTTCGAGCAGGCCCACGACACCGCCGGGCCTGTGCTCGTGCACGTGGCCACCACCAAGGGCAAGGGCTACGCCTACGCCGAGGAGGACCAGGTGGGCTACCACGCCCAGAGCGCCTTCGACCTGTCCACCGGCAAGGCCTACCCCTCCAGCAAGCCCAAGCCCCCCAGCTATTCCAAGGTCTTCGGCCAGACCCTGGTGACCATCTGCGAGCAGGACCCGCGGGTGGTGGGCATCACCGCCGCCATGGCCACCGGCACCGGCCTGGACCTGCTGGAGAAGGCCCGGCCTCAGCAGTACTTCGACGTGGGCATCGCCGAACAGCACGCCGTGACCATGGCGGCGGGCATGGCCTGCGAGGGCCTGCGGCCGGTGGTGGCGATCTACAGCACCTTCCTGCAGCGCGCCTTCGACCAGCTGATCCACGACGTGGGCATCCAGAACCTGCCCGTCACCTTCGTCCTGGACCGGGCCGGCATCGTCGGCGCCGATGGCCCCACCCACCAGGGCCAGTACGACATCAGCTACTTCCGCGCCATCCCCAACTTCACGGTGATGGCCCCCAAGGACGAGGCGGAGCTGCAGCGCATGCTGGTGACCGCCATCCACCACAGCGGGCCCTGCGCCCTGCGCATCCCCCGCGGCGAGGGCGAGGGGGTGCCGCTGATGGAGGAGGGCTGGGAGGCCCTGGAGATCGGCCGGGGCGAGCTGCTCACCGACGGCGACGACCTGCTGATCGTGGCCTACGGGGCCATGGTGGGCCCGGCCATGGCCACCGCCGGCCTGCTGCAGGAGCAGGGTGTGCGGGCCGCCGTGGTCAACGCCCGCTTCCTGCGGCCCCTGGATGAGAGCCTGATCCGGCCCCTGGCCCAGCGCATCGGCCGGGTGGTGACCATGGAGGAGGGCGCCCTGGCCGGCGGCTTCGGCGCCGCCGTGGTGGAGGCCCTCAACGACCACGACGTGCTGGTGCCCGTGTTCCGCATCGGCATCCCCGACCTGCTGGTGGACCACGCCAGCCCCGACCAGAGCAAGCGGGCCCTGGGGCTGACGCCGCCGCAGATGGCCGATCGCATCCTGCAGCGCTTCGGCTCGGCCCTGCAGCGCCGGCCCGTCGGCGTCTGAGGTCCGTCCATCGCCGGCCCCCCTGCGCCTCCCCATCGCCCGAGCCCGCCCTGCCGCCTGAGCGCTGCGATGTGCTGATCGCCGGCTGCGGCCCCGCCGGGGCCGAGCTGGCGCGGCTGCTGGCCCGCCGCGGCGTGGCGGTGCTGCTGGTGGAGGCCCTGCCGGACCTGGCCCGGGCGGCCTTCAGCAGCGCCGCGGTGCCGTTGGCGGCCCTGGAGCACTTCGAGCTGCCGGCCCAGGTGGTGGCCCAGCGCTGGAGCGGCTGGCGGCTGCTGGGGCCGGGGCCGGCGAATCGGCGCTGGAGTTCAGGCGATGGCCGCCCCCTGGGGGCCGTGCTGGACTTCGCGGCCCTGCGCCGCTGGCTGGCGGCCCAGGCCGAGGGCTTCGGGGCCCAGATCGCCCTGGGCTGGCGGGCCCTGGCGGTGCAGCAGCCGGAGCGGGGCGAAGGGGCCGGCGAGGTGCGGACCCGGCTGCGGGGACCCGGCGGCCAGGAGCACTGGGTCCACAGCCGCTGGGTGGTGGATGCCACCGGCCAGCGGCGGGCGCTGCTGGGGGATCCGCCCGCCGGCGGCGCCGATCCGCTGGTGAGCGGCCTGGGGGCGGAGTGGCTGCTGGAGCTGCCCCTGGAGCGCTGGCGCGCCTGGGGCGATCAGCTCAGCTTCCTCCTGGGCAGCGACTGGATGCCCCAGGGCTACGGCTGGGTGTTTCCGATGCAGCCGGGGCAGCTGAAGCTGGGGGTGTGCCGCCTCAACGGCGGCGGCGGGCCGGGCCGTGGGCCGGGCAACGGGCCGAGTGGCGGGCCGGGTGGGCGCCAGGAGCCCCTGGCCCCCTGGCTGGCGGCGGCCCTGGCCCGCACAGACCTGGCCGGGGCGCGGGTGCTCGACCGCCACGGCGGCCTGATCCGCAGCACGGTGCGGCGCCGGGAGCCCCACCAGCGGGGGCGGCTGATCGGCCTGGGGGACGCGGTGAGCACCGCCAACCTGCTGGGGGGCGAGGGCATCCGCCATGCCATGGCCAGCGCCCGGGTGCTCGCGCCGCTGCTGCTGGAGGCCCTGGCGGGCGAGCCCCGGCAGCTGGCGGCCTACCCGCGGCAGCTGCGGCGGCGGCTGGGCTGGCGCTGGAGCCTCAGCGGTCGCCTGGCGCGCCGCACCTGGCTCGGTCTGGATGGGCCGGCGGCGGACCGGCGTCTGGAGCGCCTGCTGGCGGGGCTGGAGCAGGAGCAGAGCGCCGAGGACCTCGCGGCCCTGCTGTTCGACTACCGCTTCGAGCGCTACGGCCTGCGCGCCCTGCCCTACCTGCTGGGCTGGCGGAGCTGACGCCCGCCAGCGCTGGGACCAGCCGTGGCGACGGCTCAGAGCACGCCGCGGGAGGCCAGGCCCAGGATGGTGCCGATGCCGAGGATGTGCCCCAGGCTGGTGGTGGCCAGCAGCGAGGCGTGGCTGAGGCCACCGAAGAAGCTGTCGTTGGGAAGCTTGGCCCCCACGTTGGGCTGTTGGATCGTGGCCTTGCCGATGGCGATGGCGATCACGTTCGAGATGATCATCACCAGGCCCACCTTCGGGGACCAGGTGACCGCGGCGGGGGCGATAGCCAGCAGGGTGGGGAGCATCGGGTTCAAGGCGACGCCCCATCTTCCGGGCATCCCCCAGCCCCGGCCCCGCCCGCTTAAGACTTGTTCATTGCCTCCCGGCGCAGGGCCGCCACCACGCCCTGCTGCTTCAGCCGGCTGATGGCGAGGTCGATGCGGGCCGCGGTGGCCGGATCCAGCTGCGGCGCCAGCACGAAGGCCTGGGATTCACTCTGCAGGTTGCGCAAGGCCAGCTCCAGCTGGCGGCTGCCGGAGCGCCGCAGCACGTACTCCAGCTGCTGGTCGTCGGCGAGCACGGCATCGGCGCGCTCCGCGGTGAGCAGCTTGGGCGCCTGGTCCACCCGTGGCAGCGGCACGATCGTCACCGGTGCGGCCGTGCCGCCGGCGTTGAGCCGCTCCAGACTGGCGCTGCTCACACTGCCGGGTCTGGCCGCGACGCGCAGGCCCCCCAGGTCCTGGAGACTGCGGATCGACTGGCCGCCCGCCACCCGCGGCTGCTGCACCACGTTGATCGTGATGTAGCTCACCAGCAGCGAGGCGGTGACGATCCGGATCAGGTAGCTGGCGATCACCAGCCCGTGGCCGCGGGTGGTGTGGGCAATGGTGTTGGTGCCGGGGCCCGTGGCCAGGATCTGGAACACCTTGGCGAAGCCGCGCCGGTGGTCCTCGCCGTCCCGCAGCCGCTCCGGGCCCTCCACCAGCCACAGCAGGGCGGTCACCAGGCCGATCGCCAGCAGGTAACCGCCCAGCAGGCGCAGCAGGTCCGGGGCCAGCAGCGAGCGCAGCACCGCCTGGCCCAGCTCCAGCCGGTCGCGCTTCACCAGCACCGCCAGCCCCATCTCCTGGAAGGGCAGGCTGAAGCGGTGGCGGCCGATCCGCTCCGGGGTCACGTTCAGGCAGCCCACGCCCACATCCAGCTGGCCGGCGGCGGTGGCCTCCAGCAGGGCGCTGGCGGTGGGGCGGGCCTCGAAGACGAAGGGCAGTCCCTCCTCCGTGGCCAGGCGCTTCCAGAGCTCCACCGCCGTGCCGCTCCAGCGGCCGCCCCGGTGGTCGGAGCAGGGGGGCGAGCCGCTGAGCACCCCCACCCGCAGCACGGGCGGGGGCCCTGGCGGCGGTGCGGCGCTGGCGGTCCCCTGGGGGCCCAGGGACCCGGCCAAGGCCAGGGCGAGCGCCGCCAGCCCTGCGGCCCGCCGGCGGGGGCGATGCCACGGGCCCGGCCCCGGGTGAGGCCCTGGGAGGCGGCGGATCATCGCCCGCCGTCGCGGTCGAGGCTGAAGCCCGCCAGCACCAGCAGGTTGCTCAGGGTGAGCAGGGATTCAGCGGCGCCGTGCAGGGCATCCACATCGGCCAGCTGGCGGCCGTACTGGACCTGCGCCAGCACCGCCGCCACGATCGTGGCCGCCACGAACACCAGCGTCATGGCGAAGCCCAGCAGCGCCAGGGGCGGAAAGCGACCGCTGCGCCAGCCCCACCACAGGAACGCCAGGTAGGGCACCAGGGAGAGCACGAACAGGGGGGCTGGATCGAAGCCGGCCAGCCCGTCGAGGAGGGCACCGGCGCTCATGCGGGCGGGGCATCGCGCCGGGGGCTGCGGGCCTGGCGCCAGATCACCCAGGCCACCGCCGCCAGGGCGCCGTTGCCCAGCAGGGTGGTGGCGGCCTGGAGCACCACCAGGCCGCGCAGGGCGTCGGGGTTGTCGAACAGGTGCCAGGTGCAGGCGGCCATGGCGCTCACCAGGGCCGGGACCATCGCCAGGGCCAGCCAGCTCCAGATGGGCTCGCCGCGGCGCTGGCCCCAGCGCTGCACCAGCAGCATCGCCAGGGCCCACTCGAGCACCGAGGTGATGTGGATCCACCAGGTGGGCAGGGAGAGGGCATGCATCGGCTCGGCTCAGACCAGGGGGCGGGCCGCTCCGCCGCGCCGGGGCTCAATGTAGGCAGGGCGGCCGACCGCAGGGGCCGGAGCCCCCCTTCCACGGGGGCCCGCGGGGGCACGCGATGGGCAAGGGCCCGAGGCGGGGTTACAACAGTGGCGGTCCGCCGCCGAGCCCCGCGATGACCGGCGTCGTCCAGCTGATCCATGCCGCCTTCAGCTTCGCGCCGGGGGATGTGCAGCGGCTGCAGGCCCTGGCGCCGGGCACCACCCTGGCGGTGTGGGTGGCGGTGCTGGCGGGCCTCTCCCAGGCGGTGGGGGAGGCCTTCGTGCTGGTCGTGAACCGGGTGCGGCCGCTGCGCTTCGCCCTCAGCCTGCTGGTGGAGGCGCTGCTGTTCGGCTGCGGCTTCCTGGTGTGGGCGGCCACCACCTGGCTCGCGGTGCGGCTGCTGGCGGGGGAGGCGGTGCCGCTCACCGCCGTGGTGCGGGCCCTGGGCCTGGCCCACGCCCCCCAGCTGCTGGCCTTCCTGGGCGCCATGCCCTACCTGGGGGTGCCCTGGCTCACCCTGCTCTCCCTCTGGACCGCCGTGCTGTTCGTGCTGGGGCTGATGGCCGCCACGGGCCTCTCGGCCTGGGGGGCCTTCGGCTGCCTGATCAGCGGCTGGCTGGCGATGCACGCCCTGCAGCGCAGCGCCGGCCAGCCGGCGATGGCCCTGGGCCGACGCCTGCAGGACTGGGCCGCGGGCGTTGTGCTGGTCAGCGACCGCGAGCGGCTGCAGGAGCTGCTCAGGGCCGGCCCGCAGCGCCGGCGCTGACGCCGCGCCCCACCCCTCCCCGTCTCCCCTCCGGCCCGCTTCCCTCCGTGCCCCTGCCGTCCCTGTCCCCGCGCCATCGCCTCTGGCTGCTGCTGGCCCTGGTGGCCCTGGTGCTGGTGCCGGGCACCGGGGCGCTGCTGCACCTGGCCTATGCCGGCCTGCGCCGCTCCCTCGGTCTGGCCCTCGACCTGGGCCTGATCGCCCTGGTGCTGATGCTGCTGGCCCTGTTTCTCGCCCCCCTGGAGGCCCTCGGCTGGTGGGCGGGCTGGGAGGGCGACCAGCCCCTGGACGGCGCCGCTCCGGCCGGTTCCCTGGCGGCGCCGGTGGACCGGGACCGCCCCATCGCCCGCTTCGTGGTCTACCTCGACGGCATCGGCCAGGCCTCGGGCGATGCCCTGCCCGAGGGGGAGGACTTCCTGCGGCGCCTGGCGGCGCAGCTCCCCGGCGACATCGCCATCCTGCGGGGGCTGATGCCCTACTCGGTGCGCAACCTGCCCCTCACCGAGGGCAGCTGGCTGGCGGGCTTCTGGCGGTGGGTGGACCGGCTGCGGCTGCGCAACCCCCAGGCCCTGCTCGGGGCCCTGATCAACCTGCGCAACGTCACCGTGGTGGCGGTGTCCGCCGACCAGCGCTACGGCCCGATCTACAACCAGGGCATGGCCCAGGTGATCACCGACAGCCTGCTGGCCCACGGCTATCCCCTGGCGAGCGGCACCCCCGTGACCCTGCTGGGCTTCAGCGGCGGCGGCCAGATCGCCCTGGGCGCCCTGCCGCACCTGCGCCGCCGCCTGCGGGCCCCGATCGAGGTGATCTCCCTGGGCGGGGTGTTCGCCGGCAACACCCACATCCTGGAGGCCGAGCACCTCTATCACCTCGTGGGCGATCGGGATCCGGTGGCGCGGCTGGGGCCGCTGCTGTTCCCCAGGCGCTGGCGCTGGCAGGTGCTCAGCTACTGGAACCGGGCCCGGCGCCGCGGCAAGGTGACGGTGCGCTCCCTGGGGCCCGTGGGCCATGCCCTGCCGGGGGGCCTGATGGATGCCGCCTTTGCGCTGCCCGATGGCCGCAGCGCCATGGAGCAGACCGTGGAGCGGGTGGCGGCGATCCTGCTGGACCGCGACCCCGCCGGCGCGCCGCCGGAGCGGGCCCCGAGCAACGTCGACCGCTTCCGGGCCAACGGCTGGCACCGCCCCGACGTGAACCGCGATACGGCCCCGCCGCCGGGCGCCGGCTTCCGGCCCCTGGCGGCCTGGATCGGCCGGCTGCGGCTGCCGGCGCCGGAGCGGCGCCAGGACGGCCGGGTGGGCTTTGAGGTGTTCGCGGCGCCGGCGCCCTGGCGGCAGCTGGTGGGCCGCACCTGCCAGCTGGAGTGGCGGGACCCGCTGCTGGCGGCCCTGGTGCAGGACGTGAACCTCAGCGCCGAGGCCCGCTGGAGCTCCGGCCAGGGGCTGGTGCACCCGCTGCGGCTGGACCACTGGCGCCGGGTGTCGCCGCTGGAATCCCTGGCCGGCGCCCGGCCCGAGGACGACGTGCTGGTGCGGCTGCCGGAGCCGGTGCAGGTGCTCGAGGCCGGCGCGCTGCTGCGCATCGGCGCCGAACCGGTGCAGACCACCGGCCTGGCCCTGGCCCTGGTGCAGTTCCGACAGCCCCTGGGCGGCGACCTCTGGAGCGCCGCCAGCTTCGATCCGCAGCGGGGCGCCTTCCGCCCCAAGGCCGAGCTGCGCCTGCGGCTGCCGGCGCCGATCGCCAACGGCGAGGGGATCCTGCCGGCCACGGCCCGGGGCATCGAGCGCTCGGCGCCCAATGCGGAGGGCTGGTACGCCAGCGGGGTGGCCGACGGGACCGGCGCCTTCGTGGTGCAGTCCCTGGTGCCGCGCCGCCTGCGGCGCCTGCTGCCGGATCGGACCGTGACCGGGCGGCCGGCGGCCCGGCGCCTGCTCAAGCGGGAGATCTGGCGGGCGCTGGAGCCCGGCTCGGCCTTCAGCGCCCTGGTGGCGCTGCAGCCCCAGCCGGCGGCGCCGGCGGCGGCCCAGGAGACAGCGCCATCGGCGGCCAGCCCGGCCCCGGGCCTGCCGCCGGGCTGGCAGCTGGGGGACCGGCTGCTGGTGGTGCACGTGTTCGGCGGCATCGGCGGCCTGCAGCGGGAGCAGGCGCTGCAGCACGGCCTCTGCACCGGTCACTTCGCCTATGGCATCGCCGAGGTGGTGGCGGAGCCGCTGGCGGGCGAAGCCGCGATCCAGCTGGCCTACCGCCAGGTGTACACCCACAACCCCGATGGCCTGATCGCCGGCCGCCACGACGACTGGCGCTATCTGGGCGATCGCCAGTGGGGCTGGCTCGGCAGCCGCCCGGTGGCCGACATCCTGCTGCACTACCCGCCCTTCACCGGCTCCTACCGGATCGGCGACCGCCAGCGCTCGCCCCTGGACGGCTTCGACCACCAGCTCACGGCGATGATGGCCCGCTACCGGGTGGGCGACGGCACCGGCGCCACCTTCGTGGGCCCGGCCAACAACTGCGCCCAGGACTCCAACCAGGCCCTGTTCGCGGCGATCCGGGCCCTGCGGCAGGAGCTGGCCCACCAGGATCCCGCCGCCCTGCGGGCCTGGCGGCAGGACGACCCGGAACAGGCCGAGCGGCTGCGGGAGCTGCTGCGGCTGGAGCGGCGCCTGCGCCGCCAGCTGCTGCCCTTCGCCGGGCTGCGGCCCGACTGGCAGCGCAACGCGGCGGTGCTGGGCAGCGGCCTGGAGGACCGGCCCCTCGACAACCTGCTGCGGGGGCTGGGCAGCTGGCGCATGCTGCTGCCGCGGCTGGCCAGCGACACCGTGGTGTGGGCCTTCCTGGAGGCCGGCGCCAGCGCCCTGGTGCTGCGCAGCAACCAGTGCGGCGGCGAGCACCCGCAGATCGAGCCGGTGGCGCCCCTCACCCTGCCCTGGTGAGGGGTGGCCGGCAGTTCAGCGGCGGCGGTTCAGCGGCTGCCGTCGAAGCGCAGCTCGCCGGCCACCTGCAGGTCCACGGCCTCGTTGGGGTGCAGGAAGCGCTGGCTCAGCTCCTCGAGGCTGAAGGGGGTGAGCCACTCCAGCTGGCGCAGCAGGTGCAGGGCCACGGCGTGCTTGGCGCGGCTGGCGCCGTCCTCCACCTTGATCGCCAGCCCCAGCCCCTCGCCGACGCGGCTCAGGCACTGGATGCCCTCGGCGCCGCCCTTGCTGAGCACCTGGCCGTGGCCCCCCCGCATCAGGGCCGTGTCGAAGCGGCCCTCGCCCGCCACCAGGTCGGGGTGGGCGAGCATGGCGCGGCTGAGGCGCTCCAGCTCCGGCTGCTGGCCGGCCCCCAGGTGGGCGAACAGCAGGGCCATCTGGGCCAGCTGCAGCTGCAGGGTGGGGGCGCCGCAGTCGTCGCGGGCCACCACCAGCTCGGCGCCGGGCATGCCCAGCAGCTCGCCCACCTGCTTGAGCACCTGCTGCTGCAGCGGATGGTCGCCCTGCAGATACGACTCCAGCGGCCAGCGCATGCGCTTGCAGGTGGCCAGGAAGGCGGCGTGCTTGCCGGAGCAGTTGTGCTCCAGCCGGCTGCTGGCCCCCGCCGGCACCGGGCACTGCAGCTGGTCGGTCTCCAGGTCCGACTGCCAGAGGATCTTGAAGGCCTCCCGGGCCTGGGGGGCCTCGCCGGCGTGGGAGGCGCAGGCGATGGCCAGGGCCCGGTCGTCGGCGCCGGCGGCATCGGCCGTGCCGCTGGCCACGAACACCTGGGCCTGGAAGGGCTTGAGGGCAGAGCGGATGAAGCTCAGCTGCTGGGGATCGCCGGCGCGCATCAGCACCCGACCGCGCTGGTCGCACACCACCGCGTGCACCCGGTGCACCGACTCGGTGATGCCGTTGCGGCGCAGGCGCACCTCCAGCGGCGGCACTCCGGGGCGCTGGGGGGAACCGAAGCTGCTGGAGAGGGTCATTGCCGCGGTGGCTGGCCTAGAGAGCCTGACAGAGGCTCGCCCCGGCCAGCAGCAGCAGCGAGGCGATGGCCAGGGCCCGCTGCAGCCGCTCCAGCACCGGCCGCACCTGGTGGGTGGCCACCAGCAGGTCCTGCTCGCGCCAGGCCAGGGGCTTCTCCCAGACCTGGCCGTCGTACCAGCCCGACTCCTCGTACTCCACGGCGGTGGCCACCAGGCGGCGCTGGATGCTGGTCCAGCCCAGCCACTGGCGGGTCAGCAGCAGCAGCGGCAGCGCCAGGGCCGCCACGGAGCCGGCCGCCAGCAGCTGCGGCGGGTTGTGGCGCAGGGCCACGCTGCCGCTGGCCACCAGCCAGGCCAGGGGCAGCAGCAGCGCCCAGCTCAGGGCCAGGGGGCGCAGCAGGCCGGCGAAGCTGGCGTGGGGCCAGGCGAAGAACCAGGAGGCCGCCAGCTCGCGGTACTGCTCCAGGGGCCGCTGGGCCACGGGCACCGGGCAGGCCGCCGTGGCCACAGCACCGGGATCGAGGGGACCAGGAGCGGCCATCGGATCTCGGCCTCAGGCCGGCGCGTCGCCCGCTGAGCCTAGGTAGGTCTCCTTCTCGCCGTGGCCCCAGAACGACTCCAGGTCGTAGTAGCTGCGCTCGTCAGGGGTGAGGGCGTGCACGATCACCTCGCCGTAGTCCAGCAGCACCCAGCGGCCCTCGGTCTGGCCCTCCTTGCGCAGCGGCAGCCGGCCGCTGACCTGCTCCACCTTGTCCTCCACCGAGCGGGCGATGGCGCGCACCTGCACGTCGGAGAAGCCGCTGGCGATCACGAACCAGTCGGCGATCGAGGAGATCTCCTCGACGCGGATCAGCACGATGTCGGCGGCCTTGCGGTCGTCGCAGGCCTCGGCCGCCAGCAGCGCCAGGGCCTTGCTGTCCTGGGGGTCGAGGCGGGGGCGGCTGGGGTCGGGGCTGGGCCTGGTGGCGGCGGAGGCCCCGGGGCCCCCGGAGCCGGAGGCACGGGTGCCGGGCTTGCTGGCCTCAGCCATAGACGTTCTCGCTGCTCACGGATTGACGGGACCCCTGTTGCTGGGCCATCTCGGCCCGGGCCTTGCCGGCACTCTTGCGCAGCGCCTCCAGCCGGTCCTCGTAGAAGGCCCGCTTCTTCTTCTTGCGGGTCTGCTCCACCAGCTCCTTGAGGGCCCCGCCCAGGCTCTTGTAGGCGTTGGGCAGGCTGTAGCCGAAGCGGCAGGCCAGGTCGATGGCCCGCTCGTCGGCGGCGATGGAATCCTGCAGGCGCTTCTCGGAGTTGTTCTTGAGGTAGAGGCGGTAGCCGGCGAAGCCCGAGAGGCCGAGGGCCATCAGCAGCAGCAGGCCGTCCTGCACCCACAGCTCGCCGATGGCGCCGCCCAGGCCGATGGCCAGGGCCGCCATCTCCCAGCCGTCACGGGGCACGGCATCGTTCTGTATGCGGCCCACCTCATGCCAGAACAGCAGGTTGCGGTGGTCCAGGGCCAGCAGGTCCCACTTCTCCAGGTCCACCTGGATCTCCACCTCATCGCGGCCGATCTCCTCGATGGTGACCAGCGGGGGATCGGCGGAGGCGGCGGCTTCCACGAACACCCAGCTCTGCATTTCCGGGGGCAGCAGCCCCTTCAGGCGCTGGAGTTCGCTCATGGAGGTCGGATGTGGGCGTGGTGTTCCCCATAACACTAGCCACCGCAGGCCCCGTCCCAGCCATCGGCGCCGACACCGGCGCGAGGGGAGGCGTGAGAGGCTGAGCGGGTTTGGCCGCCGTCCCCCCGCCCATGCCCCGTCGCACGGATCTGCGTCGCATCCTGCTGCTGGGCTCGGGGCCGATCGTGATCGGCCAGGCCTGCGAATTCGACTATTCCGGTACCCAGGCCTGCAAGGCGCTGCGGGCCGACGGCTTCGAGGTGGTGCTGGTGAACAGCAACCCCGCCTCGATCATGACCGATCCGGACATGGCGGATCGCACCTACATCGAGCCGCTCACCCCCGAGGTGGTGCGGCGGGTGATCGAACTGGAACGCCCCGATGCGCTGCTGCCCACCATGGGCGGCCAGACGGCCCTCAACCTGGCGGTGGCCCTGGCCCGCGACGGCACCCTGGAACGCTACGGGGTGGAGCTGATCGGCGCCAACCTGCAGGCGATCGAGAAGGCGGAGGACCGCGACCTGTTCAAGCAGGCGATGGAGCGGATCGGCGTGGCCGTCTGCCCCTCCGGCATCGCCACCAGCCTGGAGGAGGCCGAGGCGGTGGGCGAGGCCATCGGCAGCTACCCGCGCATCATCCGGCCCGCCTTCACCCTGGGGGGCAGCGGCGGCGGCATCGCCTACAACCCCGAGGAGTTCCGGGCGATCTGCAAGAGCGGCCTGGAGGCCAGCCCGGCGTCCCAGATCCTGATCGAGAAGTCGCTGCTGGGCTGGAAGGAATTCGAGCTGGAGGTGATGCGCGACAGCGCCGACAACGTGGTGATCGTCTGCTCGATCGAGAACCTCGATCCGATGGGCGTCCACACCGGCGACTCGATCACCGTGGCGCCGGCCCAGACCCTCACCGACCGGGAGTACCAGCGCCTGCGCGACCAGTCGATCGCCATCATCCGCGAGATCGGCGTGGACACCGGCGGCAGCAACATCCAGTTCGCCATCAACCCCGCCAACGGCGATGTGGTGGTGATCGAAATGAACCCGCGGGTGAGCCGCAGCTCGGCCCTGGCCTCCAAGGCCACCGGCTTCCCGATCGCCAAGATCGCCGCCCGCCTGGCGGTGGGCTACACCCTCGATGAAATCCTCAACGACATCACTGGCAAGACGCCCGCCTGCTTCGAGCCCACCATCGACTACGTGGTGACGAAGATTCCGCGCTTCGCCTTCGAGAAGTTCCGCGGCAGCCCGGCGGTGCTCACCACGGCGATGAAGTCGGTGGGGGAGGCGATGGCGATCGGCCGCAGCTTCGAGGAGTCGTTCCAGAAGGCACTGCGCTCCCTGGAGACCGGCCACGCCGGCTGGGGCGGCGACCGGCCCGACCCCAGCCCTGAGCGCTCCGAGCTGGACCGGCAGCTGCGCACCCCGGCCCCCGACCGGATCTTCGCGGTGCGTACCGCCATGGTGGCCGGCTACAGCGACGCCGACATCCACCGGCTCTCCGCCATCGACCCCTGGTTCCTGGCCAAGCTGCGGCGGATCCTGGAGGCGGAGCAGCGGCTGCTGGTGGGCCGCCGCCTGCCCCAGCTGGAGGCCGCGGCGCTGCTGGAGCTCAAGCAGCTGGGCTTCTCCGACCGCCAGATCGCCTGGGCCACCGGCGCCCGGGAACTGGAGGTGCGCCGCCACCGCCAGGGGCTGGGGGTGAACGCCGTGTTCAAGACGGTGGACACCTGCGCCGCCGAGTTCGCCTCCACCACCCCGTACCACTACTCCACCTACGAGCGGCCGAGCGAGCGGCTCCACGCCGACGGCAGCCTGGAGCTGATCCCCCCCGAGAGCGAGGTGCAGCCCGAGACGCGCCGCAAGGTGATGATCCTGGGGGGCGGCCCCAACCGGATCGGCCAGGGCATCGAGTTCGACTACTGCTGCGTGCACGCCTCCTTCGCCCTGCAGGCCGAGGGCTTCGCCACGGTGATGGTGAACAGCAACCCGGAGACGGTGTCCACCGACTACGACACCAGCGATCGCCTCTACTTCGAGCCCCTCACCCTCGAGGACGTGCTCAACGTGATCGAAGTGGAGCGGCCCGAGGGGGTGATCGTGCAGTTCGGCGGCCAGACGCCGCTGAAGCTGGCCCTGCCGCTGCTGCACTGGCTGGCCAGCCCCGAGGGCCAGGCCACCGGCACCCGCCTGTGGGGCACGTCGCCCGAGTCGATCGACACGGCGGAGGACCGCGAGCAGTTCGAGGCGATCCTGCGCCAGCTGGACATCCGCCAGCCCCGCAACGGCCTGGCCCGCAGCCAGGCGGAGGCCCGCGCCATCGCCGAGCGCATCGGCTACCCGGTGGTGGTGCGTCCCAGCTACGTGCTGGGGGGGCGCGCCATGGAGGTGGTCTACGGCGAGGAGGAGCTCAACCGCTACATGGTGGAGGCGGTGCAGGTGGAGCCCGATCACCCGGTGCTGATCGACCAGTACCTGGAGAACGCCACCGAGGTGGATGTGGATGCCCTGGCGGATGCCACCGGCCGGGTGGTGATCGGCGGCCTGATGGAGCACATCGAGCCGGCGGGGGTGCACTCGGGCGACTCCGCCTGCGCCCTGCCGGCGGTGAGCCTGGAGCCGGAGGCCCTGGCCACCATCCGCCGGTGGAGCCAGTCCCTGGCCCTGGCCCTGCAGGTGAACGGCCTGATCAACCTGCAGTTCGCCGTCAGGGACGGCGAGGTGTTCATCATCGAGGCCAACCCGCGCGCCTCCCGCACGGTGCCGTTCGTGGCCAAGGCCACCGGCGTACCCCTGGCCAAGATCGCCAGCCGGATCATGGCCGGCCGGACCCTGGAGCAGCTCGGCCTGACCACGGAGCCGGTGCCGCCGCTGCAGGCGGTGAAGGAGGCGGTGCTGCCCTTCAAGCGCTTCCCCGGCGCCGACTCGCTGCTGGGCCCGGAGATGCGCTCCACCGGCGAGGTGATGGGCACCGCCACCAGCTTCGGCCTGGCCTACGCCAAGGCGGAGCTGGCCGCCGGCGAGGCCCTGCCCACGGGCGGCGAGGTGTTCCTCTCCACCCACGACCGCGACAAGCCGGCCCTGCTGCCGGTGGCCCGGCGCCTGGTGGAGCTGGGCTTCCAGCTGATCGCCACCGAGGGCACCGCCGCCGCCCTGCGGCAGGCGGGCCTGGCGGTGGAGAGCATCCTCAAGGTGCACGAGGGCAGGCCCAACATCGAGGACGCGATCCGCTCCGGCCGCATCCAGCTGGTGATCAACACGCCGGTGGGCCGCCAGGCCGCCCACGACGACCGCTACCTGCGCCGGGCCGCCATCGACTACGCGGTGCCGACGGTGACCACCCTGGCCGGGGCCCGCGCCGCCGTGGAGGCGATCGCCGCCCTCCAGGGCGAGAGCCTGGCGGTGACGGCCCTGCAGGACATCCACCCGTCCCTCGGCCGCTGAGGCCCCTCGCCCCCACCCCCGGCGCTGCGTAGGCTTCGCAGCAGCCAGCTCCCGCCCCTGCCCCCATGCCCGTCTCCATCGGCCAGCCCCCTGCCCCCACCAGCGCCATCGCCCCCGGCAGCGACTGCAGCGCCGCCTTCCGGGCCGCCTACGAGAACCGCTACACCTGGGATCCCGGCTTCGGCGGCTACCGGGGCCATGCCGTGTGGGAGCAGGAGGGCCGCCGGGTGGAGGGCCGCTTCCAGGTGGGCGCCGACCTCAAGGCCAGCGTGGAGGGCATCGACGACGCCGAGATCCACAAGGCCGTGGCCTCCCAGCTGTGGGAGGTGGCGATCCACCGGGTGCGCCGCAGCTTCGAGCAGACCCACGGCGAGAACAGCTTCACCGCCGGCGACACCGATGCGGTGGGCACCGAGGTGATCGTGGGCGGCAGGAACGCCGGTGATCGCTACCGCATCCAGAACGACGTGGTGACGATGGTGCACCGCCACATCCACGGCACGGTGGTGACGATCTTCACCGAATCCACCACCGACACCGGCGCCGGCTACCTCAGCCACACCTACACCAGCCAGTACGCCGACCCCGCCACGGGCGCCGCCAAGGGCGGCCGCAGCCGCTTCACCGACACCTTCGTGCCCCTGGCCGGCGCGGGCCCCTGGGTGCTGGCCGAGCGGGTGGTGGCCACCGAGGCCCACGGCGACGTGCCCGCCGGCCGCCAGGTGTTCCGCTTCGAGGCGCTGGAGCCCCTGGGCTGAGGCCCGCCAGAATCCCGGCCGCCGGGATTGCCCGCCCTGCCCCCATGCCCTTTCCCTTCCCTGAGCGCTACCGCGGCGAGCGCCGCAGCGGTGCCGACCGCCGCGGCGACCAGCGCCCGGATCCCACGCCCCGGCGCCAGAGCCCCGACCGCCGCACCGAGGTGCGCCACCCGGTGCCCCTCAATGCCGGCTCGGTGAGCGGCTGCCTGACCCTGGCGGACGGCAGCCAGTGGCGCGCCTCCCTCTGGAACATCAGCGGGTCCGGCGCCTGCGCCGTGGTGGCGGGCGACGTTGAGGTCTCCCCCGGCGAGACGGCCTACCTGAGCCTCACGGAGGACCTCGGGCCGGGATCGATCGAGCTGACGGTGCAGATGCGCTGGGGTGAGTCGTGGGTGCGGCGCAGCTTTGTGGGGCTGGAGATCGAGGGCGGCGGCCGCCTGGCCGGCGGCACCTTCCTGGACGACTACATGACCCAGGGCTGGGCCGGCTGAAGCGCCCGGAGCGCCTCCAGCGGGGATCAGCCGGTGAACCAGCTGATGGTGAGCGAGATCACGCCGGCGGCGATCACATAGGTGGGCCAGTAGTCGTCCGACTTGTCGAGCTTGACCATCTCCGCCTCCCGCTCCACCGGATCGGTGATCTGCAGCGCCTTGTAATAGCGGCGACAGGCCCAGAGCATCATGATGAAGGCGCCGAGGGTGAGGATGTAGGCCACCACATACACCTCATCGAGAAACGTGAGATAGGGCAGCTGGGGCAGGTTGGCATCGTGGGTCTGCTGCAGGAACACCAGCGTCAGCAGCACGGTCACCGGCAGGGTCAGGCGGACGTCGTAGTGGGTGGTATCCAGCTTGGTGGCCCCGGCGATCATCGCCATCACGATCAGCAGGGGAACGAGCACCTTCCAGAAGGCCTGCCAGCTGCTGGAGGCATACTTCACCTCGAACACCAGCTGGCTGTAGTCCGAGGCGCCCGCGCCAAAGCCGAAATCCGTGTCGTAGTGGTGCCGGTAGGAGGCCAGGGACCAGCCCTGGTTGATCCAGCCGGAATTGGCATTGATGAACTGGCCCACGCCGCTCCCCTGCACATCGGGCAGGATCAGTAGCTTGTTGTTGCTCAGCGCGATGTCATCCGCCTCGATCATGATCGGCAGGCTGAGGGTGGTGAAGGGATGGCGGCGAAAATCGGTGCGATCGATGAAGAAGGTGCCGCTGTAGGCCCCCGTCATGTACCAGCTGCCATCCTTCATGCGGATCGGTTCATCCTTGCCGGTGGGAACGAACACCGAATCAGCGGACTGGGGAATATTCAGCAGGTTGACGGGCGCCATCACCCTCCAGATCTTCAGATCGTTCTCGCTCAGGTAGGTCTGCAGGTCATCGTCCCACTTGAGCCACCAGTAGCCGGAGCCCTCGAAGGAGGGCACCTGCAGGTTGATGCCATAGTTGTTGACGGCATAGATCCCCATCTTCACCGTCATCACACCCCGTCTGGAGGAGGGGATGATGTCCCTGTCCTGGCGCCGATAGCCCCGCAGGTCGCGCTTCAGCAGTTCGGTGAGCCCCCGCTTGCGCTGAAACACGGCGGGACTGTTCCGGTCCGTCAGCTCCATGTAGTCGCCGGTCTTGCTGACGGGGCGATCGACCGACAGCACGGCCAGCAGCATCAGGGCGATCGCCAGGATCCCCATCACCAGAGCCGAGACGTTCCAGGGCTTCTGCAGGCTGGTGGGGCGGCGGCTGCGGCGGCGGGGATCGGGGGCGGTCATCGGCGCTCAGGGCTGGGAGGGCAGTTCAGATCGCCTGCTCGGTGCTGCGGAGAAGCTGGGCCAGGCAGTAGAGGAAGTAGCTGAGGGCCGTCAGCACGATCACATAGACGATGCCATCGGCGATGCCCGCCCCCATCAGGGCACCGATCAGCAGCACGCCGGCGATGCCGCCCACATTGTCCAGAATCGAGTAGGCCACATTGGCGGAGACCTGATCCTCCTGCCGGAACAGATCCGCCACCGTGGCCAGACCCGTGGCATAGATGCCCCCGGCCGCCCCTCCCCAGACAAACAGCAGCCCCAGGGCAAGGCCGTAGTTGTAGATGCCGAGGGGGAGATAGATGGCGCAGACCACCCCCACCAGCACGCAGAGAATCGTGAGCAGGGTGCGGTTGACGCGATCCGAGAGGCTGGAGATCAGCAGCCCCAGGCTCACGGAGCCGAGCATGAAGGCGGTGAGCAGCAGCGAGGCCCGCTGCACCGGCAGGCCGTTCATCATCCCGTACAGCGTCAGGAAGGCCGGCAGGCCGAAGAAGGTGACGCCGCCCACAAAGGAGGAGATCATCGGCACCTTCGCCATGCGGATGGCATAGCCCAGGCGCAGGCGGCCCTGGCCGGCCACGCGCGGCTGCAGCTTCAGGATCGGCACCACCAGCAGCAGGGCCACCAGCACGATCAGCATGTTGGCCTGGAAGGCCTGGCGGCCCCCCGCCGCTCCCATCTGGTTGAACAGGATCGGGCCGCTAGCGGTGCCCAAGGACAGGGCCGAGCTGTAGCAGCCGCTCACCAGGCCCCGCAGGCGCCCCAGGGGCAGGGCGTTCACCCAGGTCTGCAGGGAGATCAGGCCGAGGTAGGTGCCGATGCCGAAGCAGAACACCCCCAGGCACCAGAGCGGCAGGCTGCGGCTGCCGGCGAGCAGCAGCAGCACCGCCAGGCGCACGCCGGTGGCCAGGGCCATGGTGCCCACCAGGCCCAGGCGGGCCAGGATCCGATCGATCGAGGACACGATCGCGAGCACCGCCCCCATCTCGAAGGCCAGGCAGAGGCCGATCAGGCCCTTGCTGAATCCATAGGCCGCCAGGCTGACCGGAAACAGCACGGTGTTGAAGCCCACGGCGGCCTGCACCGCCGCCGTGGCCACGATCAGGGCCACCACGGCGGCCAGGGGGACCCGGATGTCGGTGGCCTGCTGCGCCGGCGCCATGGCTCAGCCCTCCCGGAATTTCTCGAAGGGCAGGCTGAGCACCACCACCTCCACGCCATCGCCCTCCTGCCGGTGGGAAAGGCTGCCGCCGAGGGCGCGCACCTGCTCGCAGCAGGTGGCGAACTGCAGGGAGTCCTCATCGAAGACGTGCTCGGGGTGGTCGGGGTGGTGGATCAGGCTGGCGCCGCTGCCCGCACTGGGGCTGGACCCGCCGAAGCGCAGGCTCACCACCAGATCGAGGCTGTTGAGCTGTTCGCGGGCCACGTCGAGGGCCACCCCGTGGAGCGAGCCCAGAATGGTGCTGCTCAAGGGGTTGAAGCACAGGGCGGTGAGGATCTCCGTCAGTTCCCCGGGATCCCCGAACAGCAGGGGCGGCAGCTCGCGGGACACCTGAACCGGAATCTCCGCCGGCAGCGCCGAGCGGATCCGGGCCGCCGGATCGAAGTTGCCCTCCCGGGGCGAGCGAAGGCCCTGGCGGGCGAGGGCGTAGCGGCGGAGGGCCGAGGCATAGGCGCGGGCCGGGGCGGCCGGGGGGGCGCCGGGCCCGGGGGCCGCCGCCCCGTCGATCCTGGAGGCCACCGCCTCCAGCTGGATGGCGGCGGCGGTGCGCTCCTGGGAGCGCTGGGATTCCAGGGCGCCGATGCGATCCAGCACCGTGCCGCGCTGCTCCTCGAGGATGCGGTTGCGGCTGCGGAAATACCAGACGGCGGCGCCGAACAGGCAGGCCAGGATGCTGGAGGTGAAGGCGGCCCGCTGGGCCGCCACGCCGATCGGCACCAGCCGCTGGCGCAGCGTGACCAGCTCCAGATCCATGCCGAGGGTGCCGACGACCCGGCCCCTGGAGTCCTTGAAGGGGGCGTAGGCGCTGTAGAAGGTGCCCCAGGCATCGGTGTAGGGCTCCCGGTCGACACTGGGCCGGTGCAGGCGCAGGGCCTCCAGCAGCGCCTTGCCGGCGTCGGGATAGGGATCCATCAGCTGCGGCGCCGGATCGGGACGGCCGTCCCGGTCGTTGTCGTTCTGGGGACTGCCGTTGGCGATGAAATACACCCTTCCATCCTTGAGGATGTTGGTGTAGGCATAGCGGACATCCCGCGACGCCAGGCGTAAGCGCTCCAGCCGCTGGATGAACTGCCGGTAGCCGGGATCATTCCGGGAGGCCTTGGACGTGAAGGTCCGGTGTTGATCGCCGTCGATCACGGTGGCGGCGGCACTCACATTGCGCAGCAGTCCTTCGCGGATCTGCTCCTTCACCGCCTCCACCGCCCGCACGTAGATGAAGTAGATGGTGAGGTTGGTGATCGCCAGCCAGGCGAGGGTGAACAGGATGCCCTCCACCGCCGGATTCCAGAACCAGCGACGCCGCACCGGCAGGCTGCCCATCTCAGGGCCACACCCCGGCGGCCGGTGGCACGGCCCCAGCGGCGGCGGTGTCCAGCAGCTCTGCGAGGAACCTGTCGACCATCTCGGGGGTCACGCCGGGCACGGTCACAATATGGGCGAGGTCGCCGCAGGTGGCCAGCTGCCAGCGCCGGGCCAGGGCCTGATCCGGCCGGGGGAACACCACGATGCAGCCGTGGCGATGGCGGCTGGCGGCGATGCCGGCCCGCTGCAGCCGGGCGACCAGCTCCGAGGCCAGCTGCAGCGATTCCGCGGCCAGGGCCGCCAGCCCCTGGCGGCCCAGCTGCTGGATCACCAGCCAGAGCACCAGGGCGCAGAGGCCGTCCCGGGAACTGGAGAGGGTGGTGTCCACCGATCCCACGTACTCGGCACTGCCCGCGAAGGGCTGGATCGGCTCGCGGTGGCTGAGCACCAGCCCGCAGGGAATCGGCGCCCCCAGGAACTTGTGGCCGGAGAAGGAGAGGGTGTGGATCGGCAGGCGGAAATCGAACGGGAGCGCGCCGGGGATCCAGCAGAGCATCGGACCGTAGAGGGCGGCATCCACGTGCAGATGGACCTCTCGGCAATGGCGCCGCTCCAGCAGCTCCAGCACCGGCTGCGGCGATTCGATCGCGCCGTGGAAGGTGGTGCCCAGGGTGAGGTTGAGGATGCAGGGGCGCCCGTCCAGCTCGGCCAGCACCGCATCGAGGGCGCCGAGGTGGAGGCTGCCATCCGGCTGGCTGGGGATGACGCGGTGGGGCAGCCGCAGCAGATGGGCGATCTTGGGCAGGCAGTAGTGGGACTGCTCCGAGAAGATCAGAACGGCGTCGTCGTAGCGGTCGCGCCCCTGGGCGATGCCGTACATGATGGCCTCGGTGCTGCCGTTGGTGATATAGCCCCAACAGTTGGCAACATCGAGGTGCAGCGCCTGGGCCCAGAAGGCGATCACCTCCTGTTCAATGCCACAGGTGTTGATGCCACCATTGGGGTGGAAGGGATCACCGATGTTGTTGATGTTGAACTTGAGAAAGTCGGCCAGGGCTGAGAAGGTGAGCAGGCGACTGTTGGGGAAGCCGATGTAGTGCGCTGAGCGCTCTTCAAACTGCGCCTTCAGCGCCTGCAGCCGTGCCGCCGCCGCCCCACTGCCCGGAAAGCGCCGCTCATGCTGGCCCCAGGGGTCGTAGGTCATCCGCCGCTCCGCGGGGCAGGCATCGATCGAATCTGTTTGCGCGATTGTAGGGGAAACGCCTGGGGCCGATCGGGCGCTGGCTGGCCCGTCGAATCCTCAGAGGATGACGCCGCCGAGAGGCCACAGAACCAATGGCTGACGACAAACGATCTCTGTAGGATTCGGATTGAAACGTCTTCCGCAAGAGCAGCGTCGTTCAGGCCAGATAATTGCCGCTGAACGTTCCATTGGGCTGGGAACTGGCGCTGTTCTGCTGGAGCGGAAGCTGACAGGGAGCCGGCCCGTGCGTCCGACGACTGGCCAACGGATTCCCCTGGGGAACCTGAGGACAGGGGTGGAAGCCATCGACCGAGCCGAGGTGATCACCCGCTGCTGATCTTGGCGTTGAACCGTCACAACCGGGAGTCCAGGCGCGAAGAAGCCCTGGGAACCCTCCACCGGTGACCTATCCATCGGTGCCACAGCCACCGGCGAGGCAGCCGATCGCTGAGGCTCAGGGCGCAGCAGCTCTCTGATGCGGTCTGTGCCTCGGCGGGGCCCCAGGGCCTCACCGGCGCCAGCCTGCCCCTGGCAGCTCAGCCTCAGCACGAGAGCCGGGCAGCGGTCGGGGAGCCGCAGCAGCGGGCTGGTGCGGGCGGCGATGGCGTGGCCGAATGCCGCGGCCGGCACAGCGGATCCTCAGGACGGCATGGTCACGAACTCCTCGGCCACCGTGGGGTGCAGCGCCATGGTGCGGTCGAAATCGGCCTTGGTGGCCCCCATGCCGATGGCGATCGCCGCCATCTGGATGATCTCGGCGGCGTGGTCACCCACCATGTGGCAGCCCAGCACCCGGCCGCCGGCGCGCTCCACCACCAGCTTCAGCAGCACCTTGGGGTCGCGGGCGGGCAGGGCCTGGGCCATGGGCCGGAAGCGGGCGCGGTGCACCGCCACCGCCTCGGCGCCGTGGCGAGCCACGGCCTCCTCCTCGCTCAGCCCCACGCTGGCCAGCTCCGGCTGGCTGAACACCGCCTGGGCCACCAGGCTGTGGTCCACCTGGCGCGGACGGTTGCCCCACACCGTGTCGGCGAAGGCGCGGCCCTCGTCCACCGCCACCGGCGTGAGGTTGATGCGGTCGGTCACATCGCCCACGGCGGCGATATGGGCCACAGAGGTGCGCTGGTCGGCGTCGACGGGGATGCGCCGGCCCTCCACGGCCACGCCCGCCGCCTCCAGGTTGAGGCCCGCCAGGAAGGGCTGGCGGCCCGTGGCCAGCACCACGCCGCCGGCCTCCAGCAGGTCTCCGCCGCTGGTCTGCACCTGCAGCGCCCCGGGCGTGCCGGTGATCGCCACCGGGCTCTGGCCGAAGCGCAGGTCGATGCCTTCGGCCACCATCGCGTCCTGCACCGCCCGGCTGGCCTCCCGGTCGAAGCCGCGCAGCAGGTGATCGCCGCGCACCAGCTGGCTCACCTGCACCCCCAGGCCGTTGAGGATGCCGGCGAACTCACAGGCAATGAAGCCCGCCCCCACCACCACGGCCCGCTCGGGCAGCGCCGTGAGCTCGAACAGGTCGTCGCTCACCCAGGCCAGCTCGGCGCCCGGGATGGCGGGCCGCTGGGGTCGCCCCCCCACGGCGATCAGGATCCGCTCGCCCGTGAGCCGCCGCCCGGCGTTGCCCCCGGCGGGCCGCACGGCGATGGTGTGGGCATCCTCAAAGGAACCCCAGCCGCGCACCAGCGCCACGCCGGCCTTCTCCAGAAGGCCGATGTGCAGCGCGTTGAGCCGGTCCACCTCGGCGCGCACGTGGGCCAGCAGGGCGGCGGGATCGCAGCGCACCCCGTCGAAACTCCAGCCGTAGCTGGGGCCATCGGCGATGTGGTGGCGGTAGGCGGAGCCGTACACCAGCAGCTTCTTGGGGACGCAGCCGCGGATCACGCAGGTGCCGCCCACCCGGTCGCCCTCCACGATCGCCACCCGGGCCCCGTGGGAGGCGGCCCGCTTGGCGGCGGCCAGACCGCCGGAGCCGGCCCCCAGCACGATCAGGTCGAAGTGGTCCTGCATGGCTCAGCCCGGCGGGGGGTGGGGGAGGTGCGCTGGATCGGCCTCCGGGCGCGGCGCGACCCCCAGGAGCCGGCGGGGGCGGCGGGGGCTGATGCCGATGACCTGGCCTCAGGCACCAGAAGGTGGAGTGTACGGGCCATGGCCCGGGCGGGTGGGTGGTGGGGGGGCACCGCCGGGCGGGCCGACCTAAATTGAGGGTGATGGCCCTGTCCCTGGCACTGCTGGCGAGCGCCCCGCGCATCGAGGCGCTGATCCACTGGCTCGACCGGCACGCCGCCTTCGTGGCCGGACTGCCCCTGGTCGCCACCGCGGAGCTGGCCCAGGCGCTGCTGGCGGATCCGCGCACCGCGGGCCTGCCGGTGGCCGTGCTCGCCCCCCTGGCGGCCGGCGGCGACATCCAGCTGGCCGCCCGGCTCCTGGACGGCGACGTGGCGGCCGTGGTGGCCTTCCTCGATCCACAGGAGCCGCCGGGCACGCCGCCCGATGCCCGGCTGCTGATCCGCGCCTGCGACCTGGCCGCCGTCCCCCTGGCCCTGAACGCCGCCAGCGCCGATCTGGCCCTGCGCGGGCTGGCCCATGGCCGCTCGGCCTACCTGCTGTTCAACCCCGTGGCCGGCCAGGGCGATGCCCACGCCGATCTGGCCCTGATCCGCACGATCCTGGAGCCGCAGCTGCTGGTGACCGTGCTGCTGACCCGCCCCGACCTGGACCCGGCGGAGCAGACCCAGGAGCTGGTGGCGCTGCTCCAGAGCCGCCCCGCCGGCGAGCCCGGCAACGCCATGGTGGTGGCCTGCGGCGGCGACGGCACCGTGTCGGCCGTGGCGGGGGCGCTGGCGGGCACCGGCATCCCCCTCGGCGTGATCCCCCGCGGCACCGCCAACGCCTTCGCCGCCGCCCTCGGCATCCCCACCGACCTGCCGGGCGCCTGCGACACGATCCTGGCCGGCCACACCCGGGTGGTGGACGCCGCCCGCTGCAACGCCGCGCCGATGATCCTGCTGGCCGGCCTCGGCTTTGAGGCGGGGATGGTGGACCGCGCCACCCGGGACCTCAAGACCATGCTCGGGCCCCTGGCCTACGTGCTCGCCGGCACCCAGCAGCTGATGAGCCAGCAGCCCTTCCTGGCCCGCCTCGACATCGACGGCGCCCACAGCGAGCTGCAGGCCTCCGCCATCACCGTGGCCAACGTGGCCCCCGCCACCTCCGTGCTGGCCCAGGGCTTCGGGCAGGTGATCCCCGACGACGGCCTGCTGGAGATCACCATCGCCTCGCCCAGCAGCCGCCTGCAGGGGCTGAACGCCCTCGCCTCCCTGCTGGCCGCCGCCGTGGTGCAGTCGAGCTCCACCCACCCCGACCTGCTCTGCCTGCGGGCCCGGCGCATCACCGTGAGCACCGATCCGCCCCAGAAGCTGGTGATCGACGGCGAGATGCTCGAGGCCGATCCCGTGACCTTCACCTGCCTGCCGGGCGCCCTGACGGTGTTCACGCCCTTGCCGGCCCCGTGAACCTCGCCACCGAGGCGAGCATCGCCACCAAGATCCAGCGCATGGCGGCCCGGGTGCGCTGGGGCCATCCGGCGCTCCGCCGCCGCGGCATCGACCCCTGCCGGCTGGCCCTCGAGGGCGACCCCGACACCCCCGAGGCCTTCAGCTTCCTGGTGCTCGGCGACAGCGGCACCGGCCGCCACCGCCGCGACAGCCCCCAGCGCCAGGTGGCCCGGCAGATGCTCGCCCGCGCCGCGGACGCCCGCTTCCTGCTGCACACCGGCGATGTGGTGTACCTGGTGGGCTCCAGCGAGCAGTACCGCGACAACTTCATCCGCCCCTACCGCGAGTGGATCGTGGGCGGCGAGGACTGGCGGCGGCTCCGCTACGACCGGCTGGTGTTCCGGGTGCCCTTCCTGCCGGTGGCCGGCAACCACGACTACTACGACCTGCCCGTGCCGCTGGCCCTGCTGGCCGGCCTCACCGCGCCGGCGCGCCGGCTGCTGCGCCGCTGGATCGACCTCGACGTGGGCTGGCACGGCTCCTTCGTGGGGCAGGCCTGGGCCCGCGCCTTCCTCGATGGGCTCGCCGCCGTGCCCGAGGCCCAGCTGGAGGAGCACCTGGAGCGCACCCGCACCGCCGTGGTCGACGGGGCCCACTGCCTGCTCTACAGCCCCGGCCGCTTCACCCGGCTGCCCAACCGCTACTACGCGGCGCGCTGGGCCGGCGTCGACGTCTTCGCCCTCGACTCCAACACCTTCAACCAGCCGCTGACGCCGGCCCACCAGGACCCGGCGGAGGCCGCCGCCCGCGAGCAGGGGCTGCGCCAGCGCCGCCAGGCCCTCGAGGCCGAACGCCAGGCCCTGCGGCGCAGCCCGGACCAGGCCAGCCCCAGCCGCACCGGCGCCCTTGGCGGCGCGGCCGCCGCCGGTGAGGCGGACGGTGACCCGGAGAACGCCCGCGCCGAGCGGGCCGCCAAGGCCGAACAGCTCGAGGAGCAGATCCGCGACATCGACAAGCAGCTCGCCAGCGGCGCCGCGGCGCGGGCCGGCCGGACCCCGAAGCTCGACCAGGCCCAGCTCGACTGGTTCGCCGAGGCCCTGATCGCCTCCTGGCGCAACCCGGCGGTGCGGGGCCGCCTGCTGGTGCTGCACCACCCGCCCTACGTCACCGAGGCCAGCAAGTGGGACCAGGGCCAGACCCTGGCCGTGCGCGCCCAGCTGCGCCGGGTGCTGGACCGCGTGGCCGCCGCCCTCGGCCCTCTGCCCGCCGGCCGGCCCCTGCTGGATCTGGCCTTCAGCGGCCATGCCCACTGCCTGGAGCTGCTCACCACCGGCGACACCGGCCACGGCGATGCCCACATCCCCTGGGCCATCTGCGGCGGCAGCGGCTACAGCCTGCGGCGCCAGCGGCCGGAGGGGCCCGTGCTGCGGGAGGGGCCGCCCGGCTCGGAGCGGGAGGTGGCCCGCTCGCGCCTGTTCCTCGGCCGCAGCGGCCGGGGCTCCAGCCTGCGCCGCTCCTACTCCGCCCTGCGCGTCGACGTGGCGGCCGGCAGCCCCCTGCGGCTGACGCTGACGCCGCTGGTGGCGGAGCAGGGCGCCGGGCGGTGGCGAGCCCATCAGCTGCCCGCCCTCCAGCCCTAGACCATCCCCCAGCCAGCCCTGGATCCGCCCACCCCAGCGACCGCCATGACCGACGCAGACCTGCCGTGCGGGCAGACGGCCCCCGACGCGGCCCCTGCGGCCCCCGCCAGGGGGGCGCCGGAACCCCTGCTGCTGCGCCTGGCCCAGGGGCCGGCCATGGGTCCCGGGCGCCGGCGGCTGGTGCTGCTGCTGCCCCAGCTGGGGGACTTCGACAGCCTCGAATACGCCCAGGCCCTGGTGCCGGCGCTGCCGCGCCTCCAGGCCGCCGGCATCGAGGTGTTGGCCATCGGCATCGGCGCTGAGGCCGGCCGCCGGCGCTTCTGCAGCTACACAGGGTTTCCCGCCGAGCGGCTGCAGGTGGAGCCCACCGCGGCGCTGCACCGGGCCCTGGGGCTCTACCCGGGCCTGGCCACCCCCGGCGGCCCCTGGCCGGCGCTGCTGCTGATGTGCGCGGGCATCGGCTCGCCGGGCACCCTCGTCGAGGTGCTGCGCGGCTACAGCGGCGATCGCCACGCCCCCCAGCGCCTGGACTGGCCCCTGTTCACCCTGGCCGGCGGTGAGGGCTTCCAGCGCCCCTTCGAGCTGGCCACGGTGCGGCTGCGCAACATGCTGGAGGTGCTGGGCCACTGGCGCACCTACGTGCCCCGCGACACCTTCATCGCCCAGCGGGGCGGCACCTTCCTGCTGGAGGCGGACGACAGCCTGCTCTACAGCCACCGCGACCGCGGCATCCTCGGGTTCTCCGAGACGATGGCCCGCCCCCTGAGCTTCCTGGAGCCCTTCCTGGAGCCTCAGCGCGATCCATCACCGGCCGGCATCCACGGCCTCGGGCTTCGGGCCGGGGAGATCGATGGCCGGAAGTCTGGGTGACAGGCATGGATCGCCCAGTCAAAGAGCCCGAATTGCAGGTGTCGCCTGGGGCCGCAAGCTGAGGCGCCAGTCGAGGTCAAGTCGGCGGCCACCATCCAGAGCTGGCAGCAGAAGAAGCTCTCTGTCCTGTCTGAAGGCCCTCCATGGGGAGCCGGTGCGCTTCGGGGGGCTCGCTGAGGCGGTGGCCATGGCCGCGAGGCGGAACAACAAGCCCTGAGCTCCGGCCCAGAGACCTCCCACAGCCGAAGAGCCCCGACAGGCCATGGGCCTCCACCGCACCCGATCGCCCGGCGGCAGGGGGTTCAGACTGCTGCGGAGACGATCTTGATACCGTCAGGCCAGCCGATGGCAGCGGACTGTGAGGGCGGTCGAGAACAGTCAGCTCCAGCTCAGCCGGATCCCCGACCCTGGGGGAGAGCTGCTCGACTGGCCGGAGTTCGCCCACACCATAGATGGCTATGAGGTCGCCCGCTCGTTCAAGGCCTGCGCTGATCTCCTGCACAAGAACACCGCCACAACCCTGACCGAGTTGCGTTGTGCCCTGTTCTTCCTGTCAAGGAGTCACCGCCATGGCGGGGGGCACCACGACTGCCGTCCACAGGTGCGGGAGCTGCTTCGGAAGATCCGGAGGAAGATCGAAGCCGGTGAGCTGGAGTGAGATCCAGCGAGCTCCCGCAGTCCTGGCGCCGCGTGACACAGTCACGTCCCGCTGCCGAGGTGGGACCGGCGCTGGGCACTCCAACGCCCATGGGCAATCCCCAGAAGGCCTTCGACGCCTGAGGTTGGGCGGGACCGGGGGACCACCCCAGGCCGATGGGCCGGGCCGCTGGGCCAGCCGGGTTCTCGAGCCCGAGCAGTGGGTCGCGGGTCAGTTGAGGTCGCCCTGCCGGGGGCAGCCATCTCACCTGGCCCTTGGCCAATCCCTGGGGAATGAATCGGGGTGACAGGATTCGAACCTGCGACCTAATGCTCCCAAAGCATCCGCGCTACCAAGCTGCGCTACACCCCGTGGGCGCAACTCTACCGGTCTGGACTGGAGGGGCCTGAGGCCGCGGCCGCTGCCGCCTCAGGGGGCCACGGGCTGCGCCAGGCAGTCCGCGGGGGGCTGGCCCGTGGGGCAGGTTTCGGCCGCCAGGCTGGGGGCGGTTCCGAGCAGGATCGCCGCGGTGGCGAGCAGGGCAGCCAGAACGGGGGAGCGGAGCATGGCCGAGGTGCATCAAACCGACCTTCCCGGTCTAGCGGCGGCGGACCGGACTGGACAGCCCTGGCACCGCATCGAGCGACCGGGGCTGGCCCTGCGCCTCGCCCCGGGCTGGCTCCAGGGCGCTGGCCTGGAGCCGGAGTGGCTGCAGCGGCAGCTGGCGGCCCAGTTGCCGTGGCAGCAGCCGCTGGTGACGGTCTACGGCCGGCGGCACCCCACGCCGCGGCAGGTGTGCTGGGTGGCGGATCCAGGCTGCACCTACCGCTACAGCGGCCTGGAGCAGGGGATCACACCCTGGACGCCGGCCCTCAGCCGGCTGCGGGAGCTGCTGCAGGGCTCCCTGGGGGTGCGCTTCAACAGCCTGCTGCTCAACCGCTACCGCAACGGAGCCGATCGCATGGGCTGGCATGCCGACGACGAGCCCGAGCTGGATCCGGCGGCGCCGATCGCCTCCCTGAGCCTGGGGGCGTCGCGGAGCCTGCGCTTCCGCCCGAAGCCCCGGCACCGCGGCGGGCCGGAGGCCCAGCCCCCCCTCGCGGTGGAGCTGGCCGATGGCGATCTGCTGGTGATGGATCCCCCCAGCCAGCGGCACTGGCAGCACGCCCTGCCGGTGCGGGCGCGGGTGTCGGGCGAGCGGATCAACCTCACCTTCCGGCTGATCGGCCCGCGCTGAAGGGCCGGCCGTCAGCCCAGCACGGCGATGCAGTCGATCTCGACCCGGGCCCCCTTGGGCAGCGCCGCCACCTCGACGCAGGCCCGGGCGGGGGAGACGCCGGCACCGAAGGTCTCCGCATAGAGGGCGTTCACCAGGGCGAAGTCACCGAGGTCCGCCAGGAACACCGTGGTGCGCACCACCTGCTGGGGGCTGGCGCCGGCCGCGGCCAGCACCGCCGTGAGGTTGGCCAGCACCTGGCGGGTCTCGGCCTCCACGTCACCGCCGCCCACCATCGCGCCGCTGGCGGGGTCGAGGGCGATCTGGCCGGAGCAGAACAGCAGCCCGCCGGCCTTCACCGCCTGGTTGTAGGGCCCCACGGGGGCGGGGGCGCCGGCGCTGGTGACGGCCTCGATCGCTGCGGCGGACATGGCGGGGGAAGATGGGGGGCTGAGCCTATGGCCTCCGGGCCCGCCCGCCATCGCCAGCGCCGACCCGCCGCGCCCCGACCTGCTCACCCCTGCAGCCGCCGCGGGGCCGGCCGCCCACGGCCAGCCGCCGGCGGCCGGCCCCGAAGCGACCCCCCAGCCCGAGGCGACGCCCCAGGTGGAGCTGGCGGACCTCTGGCACCGCTACCGGGGGCCCGCCGCCAGCGGCGCCTGGACCCTGCGGGGCATCGACCTGCGGCTCCAGCCCGGTGAGCTGGTGGGCCTGCTGGGCCCCTCCGGCTGCGGCAAGACCACCCTGCTGCGCCTGATCGCCGGCTTCGAGCGGCCCGAGCGGGGCCAGGTGCGCATCGGCGGCCAGGAGGTGGCCGGGCCCCAGCGCTGGCTGCCGCCGGAGCGGCGCGGGGTGGGCATGGTCTTCCAGGACTACGCCCTGTTCCCCCACCTCGACGCCTGGCGCAACACCTGCTTCGGCCTGCGCCGCGGCCAGGACACCAGCCGCGCCGCCTGGCTGCTGGAGCTGCTGGGCCTGCAGGGTCTGGAGCGGCGCTACCCCCACGAGCTCTCGGGCGGCCAGCGCCAGCGCCTGGCCCTGGCCCGGGCCCTGGCGCCCGGTTCCTCCCTGGTGCTGCTGGATGAGCCCTTCTCCAACCTGGACGTGGAGGTGCGGCTGCGGCTGCGCAGCGAGCTGCCGGCGGTGCTGGCCCAGTGCGGCGCCAGCGGCGTGATCGTGACCCACGACCCCGAGGAGGCCCTGGCGATCTGCGATCGGGTGGCGGTGCTGGAGGCGGGGCGGCTGCACCAGTGCGCCCGGCCGCGGGAGCTGGTGCGGCATCCCGCCACGGGCTTCGTGGGCCGCTTCGTGCTGCAGGGCAACCTGCTGCCGGCCCAGTGGCAGGCCGGCCGGCTGCGCACGGCCCTGGGGGAGCTGGAGCCCGCCGCCGGCGGCCCCGCGGCGGCCGGGGCCCAGCCCGCCGATGCCGGCGAGGGGCTTGAGGTGCTGGTGAGCCCCCTGGGCCTGCGCTTCCAGCCGGATTCCAGCGGCGAGGCCTGCGTGATGGGCCGCGAGTTCCTGGGCCGCGAGTGGCTCTACCAGGTGCAGCAGGGCGGCCTGAAGCTGCGGCTGCGCCTGCCCCTGGAGGCCGACTACCTGCGGGGCCAGCGGGGCCGGCTGGGGCTGCGGGCCGGCGAGGCGGCGCGGCTCTACCCCGGCGGGCTGGAGCTGGTGGCGGCACCGGCGGCGCCGGCCCGGCCCTGAGGCGACCTTAGCCGCGCCAGTGGTCCTTGCTGCGGCGGCGCTCCGTGAACGCCTCCAGCGTGGCGGCCCGCAGGAACAGGTTGGTGGCCTGCTCCAGGCCGATCGTGGTGGGCACCGTGGGCCGGCCGGCGGCCCGGGCCGCCTGCACCGCGGCGAGCCGCTCGACGATGGCGCCGTCGCCGGGTTCCTGGGCGGCCGCCCAGCGCAGATTGGCCTCGGTGTATTCGTGGGCGCACCACACCCGCGTGGCCGGCGGCAGGGCCGCCAGCTGTCGCAGGGCCGCGTGCAGCTGGGCGGGGCTGCCCTCCCGGATCCGCCCGCAGCCGCCGGCGAACAGGGTGTCGCCGCAGAAGAGCTCGCCGCCGCCGGCCCGGGGGCCCAGGGCTGCGGCCCCCGGCAGCGGCGGCAGGAGGAAGGCGATGTGGTGGGCCGTGTGACCCGGCACCTCCAGCACCCGGACCTCACGGCCCAGCAGCGTCAGCCGGTCGCCACCGGCCACACCGCGGCTCTGCAGGGGGATGCGCTGGCGATCGGCCGTGCTGGCGACCACCGCGGCCCGGGGCCAACGGCGCAGCAGGCCCGGGGTGCCGCCGATGTGGTCGCCGTGGTGGTGGGTGTGCAGGATCGCCACCAGCTCCAGGCCGCGGGCCTCCAGCCAGGCGATCACCGGCGCCGCCACGCCCGGGTCCACCACCACGGCCGGGCCGGGCCCGTCGCCGTGCAGCACGAACACGTAGTTGTCCTCCAGCACCGGGATCAGCGACACCCGCTGGGCGGGGCCGGCCTCCGGCGCGGCCGCGGCGGGATCCTGGGCCGGCGCGGGGCCCGGCGTGGATGGATGGCTCACTACAGTCGCCACTGCTGCGCAGCTCCATGATCACCGCTGCCCATCAGCCGACCGCCCGCCGGACCGGAACCCGGCCGGTGGGGCCCGCCACCACCGGCGCCCGGATCGCGCCACGGAGGGCCCGATGATCACCGTCGCCCTGGCCAAGGGCGCCCTGCTCAAGGACTCGGTGCGCCGCTTCGCGGCCGCCGGCCTCGACTTCGCCGCCGTGCTCGAGCCCGGCAACCGCCAGCTGATGGTGCCCAGCGCCTGCGGCGGCGCCCGGGCCCTGCTGGTGCGCAACGCCGACGTGCCGGTGTACGTGGCCTACGGCCAGGCCCAGCTGGGCGTGGTGGGCTACGACGTGCTGCGGGAGCACCAGCTGCCGGTGGCCCAGCTGCTGGACCTGGGCTTCGGCGGCTGCCGCATGAGCGTGGCGGTCAAGGCCAGCAGCCCCTACCGCCGCGCCGCCGACCTGCCCGCCCACTGCCGCATCGCCAGCAAGTTCACCCGCTGCGCCGAGGCCTACTTCGAGGCCCTGGACCTGCCGGTGGAGCTGATCCACCTGGCCGGCTCGGTGGAGCTGGGGCCGATCACCGGCATGAGCGAGGCGATCGTCGACCTGGTGGCCACCGGCCGCACCCTTGAGGAGAACGGCCTGATCGCCATCGAAGACCTGTTCCACTCCACCGCCCGGCTGGTGGGCCATCCCCTGGCCCTGCGCCTCGACGGCGGGCCGCTGCAGGCGATCGTGGAGCGCCTCGCCGCCGCCGCCCCGGTCCCCCTGCACGCCTGATGGCCCGTCTCGATCGCCAGCGGCTGCTGCGGCTGCTCCCCTACCTGGGCCGCGACCGCCGCCGCCTGCTGATCACCCTGGTGCTGCTGATCCCGGTGGCGGGGGCCGCCGCCGTGCAGCCCCTGCTGGTGGGCCAGGCGATCTCGGCCCTGCGCCACGAGCCCGTGATGCCCTGGCTGAGCGGCATGGCCGTGCCCCAGCAGCTGCGCACCCTGGTGGGGCTGCTGCTGGTGGCGGTGCTGGTGCGCCTGGGCCTGCAGGGCCTGCAGAGCTACAACGTGCAGGCGGTGGGCCAGCGGCTCACGGCCCGCATCCGCGACGACCTGTTCGCCCACGCCCTCGACCTGTCGCTGCGCTTCCACGACCGCACGCCGGTGGGCAAGCTGCTCACCCGCCTCACCAGCGACGTGGACGCCCTGGCCGAGGTGTTCGGCAGCGGCGCCGTGGGGGTGCTGGCCGACCTGGTGACCCTGGTGGTGATCGCGGTGACGATGATCTCGATCGAGCCGCGGCTGGGGGCATTGCTGCTGGCCACCCAGGTGCCGGTGACCCTGGCGATCCTCTGGCTGCAGGGCCGCTACCGCCGGGCCAACTACCGGGTGCGCGAGGAGCTCAGCCAGCTCAACGCCGACCTGCAGGAGAACCTGCAGGGCCTGGAGGTGGTGCAGATGTTCCGGCGCGAGGCCTTCAACTCCGCCCGCTTCGGCCGCACCGCCGATGCCTACCGCCAGGCGGTGACCGGCACGATCTTCTACGACTCGGCCATCTCGGCCCTGATCGAGTGGGTGGCCCTCACCGCCATCGCCGTGGTGCTGGGGCTGGGGGGCTGGATGGTGACCGCCGGCGCCATGGGCCTCGGCACCCTCACCACCTTCATCCTCTTCTCCCAGCGCCTGTTCGATCCGCTGCGCCAGCTGGCGGAGCGCTTCACCCAGATCCAGGGCGGCCTCACCGCCGTGGAGCGCATCGGCGAGCTGCTGGAGCAGCCGATCGAGATCCAGGAGCTGCCCCTGGAACAGCGCTCCGCCGGAGCCCGGGCCAGCGGCGGCGAGCGCTCCAGCGCCGGCGAGGTGATCTTCGAGGCGGTGTCGTTCGCCTACCGCCAGGACGATCCGATCCTCACGGACCTCTCCTTCCGCATCGCCCCGGGCGAGCATGTGGCCCTGGTGGGCCCCACCGGCTCGGGCAAGACCACCGTGATCCGCCTGCTCTGCCGGCTGTACGAGCCCCAGCGGGGCCGCATCCTGCTCGACGGGGTGGACATCCGCGAGCTGCCGATCCCCACCCTGCGCCAGCGGCTGGGGGTGGTGCTGCAGGACACCTTCCTGTTCAGCGGCAACGTAGCCGACAACCTGCGGCTCGATGCCCCGATCGCCGACGCCGAGCTGGAGCGCCTCTGCGCCGAGCTGGGCCTGGCGCCCCTGCTGCAGCGCCTGCCCCAGGGCCTGGCCACGGAACTGCGGGAGCGGGGCGGCAACCTCTCCTCGGGCGAGCGGCAGCTGCTGTCGGTGGCGCGGGTGGCGCTGCGCAACCCCTCGGTGCTGGTGATGGACGAGGCCACCGCCTTCCTCGACCCCTCCACCGAGGCCACCCTGCAGCGGGACCTGGACCGGCTGCTGCGCCAGCGCACCGCCATCGTGATCGCCCACCGCCTGGCCACCGTGGAGGCCTCCGACCGCATCCTGGTGCTCAAGCGGGGCCGCCTGGTGGAACAGGGCAGCCACCGCCAGCTGCGGGCCGCCGGCGGCCTCTACGCCCAGCTGGCGGAGCTGCAGGAGCGGGGGCTGGCGACCCTGTGAGGCCCGGCGGCTCCCCCCAGGCCCTGCTCCCCTAGCCAGGCCCGGATCAGGGCGGCGATCGGGGCCGCATCGCGGCCCACGGGCAGATGGCCCGCGCCCGGCACCAGCTCGAAGCGGTGGGCGGCGCTGTAGGCCGCCAGGTGGCGCACGTAGCGAGGCTCCATCACCTGGTCGCGGCCGCCGGCGATCCACAGGCTCGGCACCTGCAGCCCGGCCGTCAGGGCCGGCAGCTGCTGGACGGCGCCGCGGGTCATGCTGCAGGCCAGCAGCCCCTGGGCCGCCCGCAGCTCCGCCGTCAGGGGGCTGCGGATGGCGGCGGTGCCGGGGAGCGCCGCCAGCCAGCCGGGCCGCCAGCGCAGGAAGCTGGCCCCGCCGCGGCGCACGCTGCGGAAGGGCCGCGGCTGGTAGACGCCGCCGCCGGCGGCGATCTGCACCAGGCCCACCAGCTGGTCACCCAGCTGGCCGGCGGCGTGCAGGGCCAGGCTGCCCCCCAGGGAATGGCCCACCAGCACCAGCGGCCGCCCTGCGGCCTGGCGCCGGGCCTGCTCGGCCACCCAGCGGCCGTAGCTGGCCAGGCTCGGCTGCAGGCCCCGGGGCCGCTCGGCGCCGCCGAAGCCCGGCAGGTCGGGGGTCCAGAGCGTCCAGGCCGGCTCCAGCTCGGCGCGCAGCGGCTGCCACAGCCGGCCCGACAGCAGCCAGCCATGCAGGCACACCAGCAGGGGAGGGGAGGTCAGGGGCCCGGTGGCGGTACAGGCTCCAGCCTGCCCCAGGGGCGCCGGGGCTGGGGCAGGATCGTGCCAATGCTTAGCCGCCCGTCCGACCAGGAGCCCGAGCCGCCCATCCCTCCGGCGCCGCCGCAGGCCGCCCCTGGCGACGGGGCGGATCTGGCACGCCTCTACGGCAGCGGCCACCGCCGCTGCCCGGTGCCCAACCCCCAGCTCACCCTGGTGCTGAGCCGGGAGCGGGAGATCGACCTCTATGACCTCGAGCAGCTCTGCGATGCGGTGGGCTGGAGCCGGCGGCCGCTGCGACGGGTGCGCAAGGCCCTGGAGCACAGCCTGCTGGTGGTGGGGCTGTGGCGCCACGACGGCCGCCTGCCCCGGCTGGTGGGCTTTGCCCGCTGCACCGGCGACGGCGTCATCGACGCCACCGTCTGGGATGTGGCGGTGCACCCCCACTACCAGGGGGCTGGCCTGGGGCGGGCGCTGATGGACTACGTGCTGGAGCTGCTGCAGGCCATGGGCACCGAGCGGGTGAGCCTCTATGCCGACCCGGGCGTGGTGAACTTCTACAGCGCCCAGGGCTGGGAGCTGGAGCCCCAGCAGAAGCGCTGCGTGTTCTGGTACTCCCCCTGAGACGGCCTGGGGCGGGGGCCCAGGGGAGAGGGGTGGCTCAGTTGGAGCGGGGCAGTTCGGCGGGCCGCAGCTGCAGGGTCAGCGCGCGGCCGGCGCGCCGCACCCGCAGGGCCAGGGGCTGACCCACCTGGCCCTGGTCCACCGCTACCTGCACCTCCGAGGGGTTGTCCACCGCGGTGCCGCCCACCTGATCGATCAGGTCGCAGGCACGCAGGCCGCCCCGCTCGGCCGGGCTGCCGGCCACCACGTCCACCACCACCACGCCGTTGGTCTCCGGCAGGCGGCACTCGGCCTGGGTGGCGTTCACCTCCCGGGCCAGCTGGGGCGTCAGCGCCTGCAGCCGCACGCCGATGTAGGGGTGCGAGGCCCGGCCGCGCTCCAGGATCTGGGCGGCGATCGACTTGGCCAGGTTGATCGGCAGCGCGAAGCTCAGGCCGGCGCCGGGGGCCTGGCGGATGGCGGTGTTGATGCCGATCACCTGGCCCCGGTCGTTGATCAGCGGGCCGCCGCTGTTGCCGGGGTTCACGGCCGCATCGGTCTGGATGTAGGGAACCCGCTGGCCCTCGCCCACGGCGTTGGTGCGCTGCACGGCGCTGATGATCCCCACGGTCACGGTGTTATCCAGGCCGAGGGGGTTGCCGATGGCGATCGCCCACTCGCCGGGGCGCACCTTGGCCGAGTCCCCCAGGGCGGCCACCGGCAGGCCGGAGGCCGCCACCTTCACCACCGCCACGTCCGTGAGCGGATCGACCCCCAGCACCTTGCCGGTATAGCTGCGGCCGTTGGGCAGGGTCACCCCCACCTCGCTGACCCCATCCACCACGTGGGCGTTGGTGAGGATCACCCCGTCGGAGCGGGTGATGAAGCCCGAGCCCTGGCCCTGCTGCTGCTGCACCGCCGGGCCGCCGCCGAACAGGCCCCCCAGGGGGTTGATCACCTGCTTGACCGTGTCGATCCGCACCACCGCCGGACCCACCTTGTCGACGGCGCTGACGATGAAGTTGTTGCCGGCCTGCAGGGGCACCGCCGGCGGCGCGTCGCTGACCCGCGCCCGCGGCTCGGCGCCCGGGCGGCCACCGCCGCCGGGCAAGCCCGGCAGCCGCGGCAGCTGCAGGACCCCGCCGCAGCCCGCCAGCAGCCCGGTGAGCACCAGGCAGCCGGCCGTCGCCACGGGCAGCAGGCGGCGTGGGGACCGGGGCAGCGGAGGGGCCATGGCAGGGGGCCGGGGGGCCGGGTCGGGATGCGCATCATTAAAGACCGCCCGGCCTGGCCTTCGCCCCTATATTCCTGGACTCGGCGCAGGGGGCTGGTGGTGCAGCAGGGTTCAGAACTGTGGCACCAGGTCCAGCAGGCGCTCCAGGGCAACCTCAGCAAACCCACCTTCGAGACCTGGATCCGCCCCGCCAGCTGCTCGGGCTTCAGCGGCCAGCAGCTGCAGCTGCTGGCCCCCAACGCCTTCGCCTGCGGCTGGCTGCGCAAGAACTACCTGAGCACGATCGAGGCGGTGGCCAGCGAGCTGGCGGGCCGGCCCATCACCGTGCTGGTGGAGGCGGCCCCCGAGGGCCTCGACGGCGGCGGCCTGCAGGCCCTCAACGGCGCCGCCGGGGCCGTGGTGGGCGATGCGGGGCCCAGCGGTGAGTCCCGCAACGGCGCCGGCGGCCTGGCCCTGGCGGCGGGCCTCCACGCCAGCGCCACCGCCACCGGCGAGACGCCGCGCAAGCTGGCGCCGGGCCTCAACCCCCGCTACGTGTTCAACCGCTTCGTGGTGGGCCCCAACAGCCGCATGGCCCACGCCGCGGCCCTGGCGGTGGCGGAGGCGCCGGGGCGCGAGTTCAACCCGCTGTTCATCTGCGGCGGCGTCGGCCTGGGCAAGACCCACCTGATGCAGGCCATCGGCCACTACCGCCTGGAGATCGACCCGGAGGCCCGCGTGGCCTACGTGAGCACCGAGACCTTCACCAACGACCTGATCCAGGCCATCCGCAAGGACGGCATGCAGAAGTTCCGCGACCGCTACCGGGCCGCCGACCTGATCCTGGTGGACGACATTCAGTTCATCGAGGGCAAGGAATACACCCAGGAGGAGTTCTTCCACACCTTCAACGCCCTGCACGAGGCGGGCCGCCAGATCGTGATCGCCAGCGATCGCCCCCCCAGCCAGATTCCGCGGCTGCAGGAGCGCCTGATCTCCCGCTTCTCGATGGGCCTGATCGCCGACATCCAGCCGCCGGATCTGGAGACGCGCATGGCGATCCTGCACAAGAAGGCCGAGGCGGAGCGCATGAGCCTGCCCCGCGACCTGATCCAGTACCTGGCGGGCCGCTTCACCTCCAACATCCGCGAACTGGAGGGCGCCCTGACCCGGGCCGTGGCCTTCGCCTCGATCACAGGGCTGCCGATGACGGTGGAATCGGTGGCGCCCATGCTCGACCCCACCGGCGTGGAGGTGGAGGTGACGCCGGCCCAGGTGCTGGCCAAGGTGGCCGAGGTGTTCGGCGTGGGGGTGGAGGAGATGAGGAGCCCCAGCCGCAAGCGGGCCGTCAGCCAGGCCCGCCAGGTGGGCATGTACCTGATGCGGCAGGGCACCAACCTGAGCCTGCCGCGCATCGGCGAGGCCTTCGGCGGCAAGGACCACTCCACGGTGATGTATGCCGTGGAGCAGATCGAGAAGAAGCTGAACACCGATCCCCAGCTGGGCCGCCAGGTGCAGCAGGTGCGCGACCTGCTGCAGATCGCCTCCCGCAAGCGCAAGTAGGCCTCAGGCGGTGATCGGCTGGCTGGGGTCCAGCCCCTCCACCTCGCCGTCGAAGACGCGGCTGGCGGTGATGTCCTCGGCTTCGAGGGTCATCAGGTCGCGCTTGGTGATCGCCGCGCTGCCGATGCGGTTGAACAGGCGGTTGGCCTGGCGCATGCGGGCCCGGTCGATGGCGTTGCGGATCGAGCGGGCGTTGGCGAAGAAGGGCAGCTGCATGCGCCGCACGATGTACTCGGCAAAGGCGGCGACGGCCTCCTCGCTGAAGCGGTAGTTCTCCTCCGCCAGGATCAACCGGGCGATCGCCAGCAGTTCCTCGGCCGTGTAGTCGGGGAAGTCGATGTGGTTGGCCACCCGCGAGGACAGCCCCGGATTGGACTGGTAGAACACATCCATCCGGTCCTTGTAGCCCGCGAAAATCACCACCAGATCGTCGCGGTTGGCCTCCATCACCTGCAGCAGGATCTCGATGGCCTCGGCGCCGTAGTCCCGCTCATTCTCGGGGCGGTAGAGGTAGTAGGCCTCGTCGATGAACAGCACACCGCCCATCGCCCGCTTCAGCATCTCGCGGGTCTTGGGGGCCGTGTGGCCGATGTACTGGCCCACCAGGTCGTCCCGGGTGGCGGTCACCACGTGGCCCTTGCGCACGTAGCCGAGGCGGTGCAGGATCTGGCTCATCCGCTCGGCCACGGTGGTCTTGCCCGTGCCGGGCCGCCCCGTGAACGACATGTGCAGGCTCGGCGCCGTGGTGCTCAGGCCCACCTGCTTGCGGGCCCGGTCCACCACCAGCAGGGCGGCGATCTCGCGGATGCGGGTCTTCACCGGCCGCAGGCCGATCAGTTCGCGGTCGAGCTGCTCCAGCACCTCCTGCACCTGGGCCCCCTCGTAGGCGGCCTGCAGGTTGACCGGAGTGTCGTCGGGCGCGGACGGCTCAGAGGAGAGCATCGATGGCCGCAGCGAAGGCATGGTCAGCCTCGCCGATGGGCCCGTCGCCGCCCTCCGGCCGCAGGGTGATGTTCACGTAGGTGCGCCCGAAACTGATGTCGGGAAAGCGCCCCAGCTGCTCGCTGAGGTCGTTGAGCTTCTCGAGAAAGAGGCGGTTCTGCTCGTAGTCGGGAAACTCGATGCGGCGCTCCAGGCGCTCGGGCTGCTCCGGCTTGGGCCGCGGGGTCCAGGGCTGATCCATGGGCTGAACCTAGAACTCCGCCGGCCCAGGGCCCTCAGCCGGCGGGGCCATCAGGCAGTGAGGCCATCAGGCGGCGAGGCAATCAGGCGGCGAGGCAATCCGTGCGGCCGGCGGCCAGGCGGGCGGCCCAGGCCTCGGCGTAGGCGCGGTTGGCGGCCTGCTCGACCGGATCGGTGCTGCCGAGCGGATGGGGCATCGTGCCGGCGATGGCGGCATTGGTGACGCAGAACATCGACTTCTGGAAGCTGGCGCAGATCTTGACCCGCACGTCCCCCTCGCCGCGGGTGCGCTCCAGGTACCACCGGTGCAGCGGCTCCGGCAGGTGCCGGTACATGTCCTGCATCAGCAGGCTGGGGGGGATGCCGGCCCCCATGGTGGGCAGGGGATCGGCATACAGGGCGCCGTAGGCGAACTGGGCCTGGTCGTGGGAGATCTGCTGGGCCTGGGCGTTGAAGCTCACGGTGCCCAGGAACGGCATGCCCCGCAGGAACACCGCCTCCACGTAGGGCACGGCCACGTCCGCCAGGAAGGTGAGGCCCGCCTCCGGCGGCAGCACCCAGACATGGCTGCCGCCCAGGCTGACGCCATAGTGGATCGGCAGGCCGGCCGCGGCCACCAGCCCCTGCTGGATGAAGTCCACCACCGCGGCGATCGAGCGCACCTGGCCGCAGCGCTCGGCCTCGGCCAGGGCCAGGAACAGATCGCTCATCACCCGCCAGAACTGGCCGAGGGCGTGGGTGGTGGCGGCCGAGCGGATCAGCTCCGGCAGGAAGGCCGGAAACAGGGGGTGCAGCAGGGCCAGCAGCGGATCGCGCCGCTTGTGGCGGATGATGGCCGCGCAGCTGGCGGCAAAGGCCTCGCTGTCGAAATAGGCATCCATGCCGCCGGTGCCGTGCCAGAACATCGCCTTCTGGCAGTACTCGGCGTACTCGAAGTTGATGCGGTCGTGGCTCAGATGGCGCCAGATCCTGGCGGGGCTGAGGTCGCCATCGAAGAAGCGGAACACCGGAAAGGGGTTCAGGAACTGACGCTCGGCCTGGAAGATCAGGTTGCGGCTGTAGGCATCCAGCACCACCCCGTAGCTCTCCAGCACCCCCACCACCTCCAGCAGGTGGTCGGCGCCCTCGGCCAGCAGCGTCTGGCCCCGCAGCAGCCGGTCGGCCAGCTCGGCGGCCGAGGGCATCAGCGCCGCAGCGGCCGCCCCGCCGCTGCCGGCAGCGGCGCCAGCGCTCCCGGCGGCGCTGGTCGCCGGGGCAGGGGTCGCAGGGGGGCTGGGATCCTGCACGGCCATCAGCTGATTGCAGCTCCGGAAACCGTACCGGCCGCGAGGGCCGCCAGCAGGGCCGGCACCTGGGCCATGGCGGTGGTGGTGGCCTCCCCCAGGTGGGCCAGGCCCGCTGGCACCAGGCCGATGGCGATCACCAGACCCGTCAGGGCCAGGGCCGGCAGCTGGTCCTGCCAGGGCACCACCGCCAGGCGCACATCGGCCGGCGCCAGCCGCTGCCCCGCCGCGTCGGTGTCCGGCTGGGGCGGCGCCACCGCCAGCCGGCCGAAGAAGGCCCGGTTCACCAGCAGCAGGAAGTAGACGGCCGTCAGGCCGCTGCCCACCATGCACAGCAGCGTCGGCAGGGGATAGGCGTTGAGGCTGCCGCGGAACACCAGGAACTCCGAGATGAAGCCGGCCATGCCCGGCAGGCCGGCGCTGGCCATCACCCCGGCGATCATCAGGGCGCCGGTGAGGGGCAGGCCGCGCTCGGGGTTGAGCAGGCCCCGCAGCACCTCCAGGTCGCGGGTGCCGGTGACCCGGTAGACCACCCCCACCAGCAGGAACAGCAGCGCCGAGATCAGGCCGTGGCTCACCATCTGGAACACCGCCCCCAGCAGGCTCACCGGCGTGGCCGCCGCCGCCGCCAGCAGCACGTAGCCCATGTGGCCCACGGAGCTGTAGGCCACCATCCGCTTCATGTCCCGCTGGGCGATGGCGGCCAGGGAGCCGAACAGCACCGACACCGCCGCCCACAGGGCCAGGGCAGGCGCCAGCTGGGCCCAGGCCTCCGGGAACAGGCCGAGGCAGAAGCGCAGCAGCCCGTAGGTGCCGAGCTTGAGCAGCACCCCGGCCAGCAGCACCGACACCGGCGTGGAGGCCTCGGTGTGGGCATCGGGCAGCCAGGTGTGGAAGGGAAACAGGGGGATCTTGATCCCGAAGCCCACCAGCAGCGCCCCCATCAGCAGCAGCTGGGTGCCCATGCCTAGCTGCTGGGTGAGCACGGGGGTGAGGCTGAAGTCCACCTGGCCGGTCACCAGGGCGATGCCCAGGAAGGCCCCCAGGATCAACATGCCGGAGACGGCCGTGAAGATCAGGAACTTGGTGGCCGCATAGGCCCGGTTGGCACCGCCCCAGACGGCGATCAGCAGCCAGAGCGGGATCAGCTCCAGCTCGTAGAAGAGGAAGAACAGCAGCAGGTTCTGGGCCAGGAAGGCCCCGTTCACCGCGGCGCTGATCACCAGCAGCAGGGCGAAGTAGAGGCGCGGCCTCTGCACCACGGCGGTGGAGGCCCAGGCCGACACCAGGCAGAGGCCGGCGTTCACCAGCAGCAGCGGCATCGACAGGCCATCGACCCCCAGGCGGTAGTCGAGGCCGAGGCTGCCCACCCAGCCGAGGGCCTCGTTCAGCTGCATGCCGCCGACATCGGCCTGGAAGACCAGCAGCAGGCGCAGCCCCCAGGCCAGCTGCAGCGCCAGCACCCCGAGGGCGGCGCGGCGCACGGCCTCAGGACCGGGGTTGCCGGGCCAGAGCAGCAGGGCCAGGGCCCCGAGGAGCGGAATCAGCAGCAGGGCACTCAACATTCGCGTCGCCTCACCCGACCATCCAGCTGAGGGAGGCCAGCAGCAGCACGATCGCCAGCAGGGCCGTGAGCACGTAGGTCTGGCCCTGGCCGCTGACCCCCAGTTTCAGGCCCTCGGCCGACACCAGCGACAGGCGCCCCAGCTGGTTGACGAAGCTGTTGACCACGGCCCGGTCGAACCAGTCGGAGAAGCGCGCCAGGCCGGCCACCAGGGCCACGATCGTGGCGCGGTAGAAGCGGTCGGTGTAGAAGTCGAAGGCCAGGAAGTCCTGGAGCCAGCGCACCGGCTGCAGGATCGAGCGGGCATAGCTCTTGTGGATCGGCAGCAGGGCCCCCACCAGCACCCCCGCGGCGCTGGAGCCGAGCACCGCCAGCACCACCGCCGGGGAGAAGGCGGCGATGCCGGGCACCGGATCGATCTGGCGCAGCAGCAGCGGCGTCAGCAGCACCACCACACCGAGGGCCACCATCGGCAGGGCCATCAGCCAGTTCACCTCCGGCGCCCGGCGGGTCTTGGGCTGGGCCGGCCCCAGGAACACCTGGCGGAACACGCGGGTGAGGTTGAGGGCCATCAGCCCATTGGTGGCCAGCAGCAGCAGGGCGAACAGCGGCGCCCGCTGCAGCAGCACCTGGGCCGCCAGGCCGAAGCTCCAGAAGCAGCCCAGGGGCACCAGGCCGGTCAGGCCGGCGCCGGCCACCAGGTAGGCGCCGGTGGTGGCGGGCATGCGGTCGCCGAGGCCGCCCAGTTCGGTGATGTCCTGGCAGTTGGTGGTGGCGATCACGCTGCCCGCGCTCATCATCAGCAGCGCCTTGGCCACGGCGTGGGCGAACAGCAGCAGCAGGGCGATCGAGGGCAGCTGCAGGGCGATGGCGATGAACACCAGGCCCAGGTAGGCGGTGGTGGTGTACGAGAAGGCGCGCTTGATGTCCACCTGGGCAATGGCCACCAGGGAGCCGCCGATGGCACTCACGGCCCCGATCACCAGCAGCACCGTGGTGGCCACCGGCGAGTACTGCAGGATCGGCATCACCTTGATCAGCACGATCGCGCCGCAGGTCACCACCACCGAGTTGCGCAGGATCGAGGCGGGGTTGGGTCCCTCCATCGCCTCATCCAGCCAGAGGTGCATCGGCACCTGGGCGCACTTGCCCGTGGGGCCGGCGATCAGGCCCAGCCCCAGCAGGGTGGCGGCCAGGGGGGAGAGGCTGCCGCTGGCCGCCGCCTCGGCGGACCAGCGGTAGAGGCTGGGGAAGTCCATGGCGCCGGCCCAGGCCGAGAGGGCCACCACGGCCATCAGCAGCAGCACATCGCCGACCCGCTTGGTCAGGAAGGCGTCGCGGGCGGCGGTGACCACCAGGGGCTGGGCGTACCAGAAGCCCACCAGCAGGTAGGTGGAGAGGGTGAGCATCTCCAGCAGGAAATAGCTCAGGAACAGCGATCCGCTGATCACCACCCCGCTCATCGCCCCCTCGAAGAAGCCCACCAGGGCGTAGAAGCGCGCCAGCGACCACTCCTTGTCGAGGTAGCCGAGGCCGAAGAACTGGCCCAGCAGGCTCATCGCCGTGACCAGCTCCAGGGCGACCAGGTTGGTGGGGGAGAGGTCGAGCTGGATCGCCAGGTGCAGGTCCGCCACCTGCAGCCAGTCGAGGCTGAGGCTGGCGGGACCGTGGGCAAACACCGCCCCCATGGCCAGGCTGCCGTGCAGGAAGGCCACCAGGGTGGCGAGCAGGTTGAGGTAGGCGGCCGGCCGCGGCCCGCTGCGGCGGATCCAGCCCGCGGCCCAGGGCAGCGACAGCAGCACGCCGGAGAACCCGTAGAGCGGGATCAGCCAGGCGGTCTGCAGCGGCAGGGGAAGGGCGGCGGTCAAGGGCAGGGCGTGGGGGGTCCGGGGAACCGGGCGCCGGTCAGCGGCGGAATCTAGGGGAGATGGCGGAGCCGGGGCGGGACCGGCGGCCGATCAGAAACGGGCCCGGTCCAGGGCCGGCGCCGCCAGGCCCGCACGCACCTGGGGGGGCCGGCGGCCGTACGCCTGGTAGCCAGGGCGGCGGCGCGGCCCGCCCAGCTCCTGCAGCCAGGCGGCCAGCTGCTCGGCGTGGTGGCTCTCCTCCTCGGCCAGGGCCTGGAAGAAGGCCCCATTGGCGGTGTCGCCCACCAGGCCGCAGAGGCGGGTCGCCTCGGCGTAGAGGGCCACCAGATCGGCCTCCAGCTCGGTGTTCTGCTCCAGCAGGCCGATCAGATCCGGCGCGTGGGTCACGGGCCGCAGCTGGGAGGCGGCCGGGGCCACCCCCAGGGAGAGCATCTGCTGCACGATCCGCTCGGCGTGCTGCATCTCCTCCACGGTTTCGGCGCGGAAGCGCTCGGCCGAGGCGGCATCGCCCCAGAGGTCCACCAGGGACGCCTGGGTCATGTACTGCTGGACGGCGGAGAGCTCCAGGCTGAGGGCGCGGCCCAGGTAGCCCAGGACGCGCGGATGGACGGCGTCCATGGCCATCAGAGGCGACGGGCGGTGTCGGTGCTGCCGACCAGGGCCGGCTCCACCTCACTGTGGGGGCGGGCGATGATGTGGGCCGCCACCAGGCCGTCGCCCACGCGCTCGCAGGCGTCGGCGCCGGCGCGCACGGCGGCGTTGACGGCGCCGGTCTCGCCGCGCACCATCACGGTGACGTAACCGCCACCGACGAACTCGCGGGCGATCAGGGTGACCTCGGCCGCCTTGGTCATGGCGTCGGCGGCCTCGATGGCCGGCACCAGTCCGCGGGTTTCAATCAGACCGAGGGCGATGCCGTGCACGGAAGGAGCCATGGCGTTGGACGAGCGGGTGGAGGTGGGGGGTGGGGTGCCGGTGCCCCCGCCGGAGCGGGGGGCGGCGCCGCCGGCCTTGGCGGCCGGACGGGAGGCGGCGCTGGAGCGGCCGGCGCGGGCGGGGGCCTGGCGGCCCTCCGCCGTGGAGCTGACCGTGGTGGCGGTGGTGGTCACCACGGGACCTGGGGCCGGCGCCGGCGCGGCGGGAGCAGCGGCGGGCGGGCTGCTCACCTCGGGGGTCAGGGCCGGTGCCGCAGCGGCCGGGCTGGCGGCCGGCGCGGCGGGGGTGCCGGTGGCCGCCGCAGCACCGCTGGCCCGGCCGGCGCTGGTCTTGGTGGGTCGGGAGCGGGGGGTGGCCATGGCGGGGGAGGCGAGGGGCGATGGGACGACAGCCCGCTGGGCGGGGCGGGTGGGCAACGGCGCGGGCCTCAGCCGTCCGGGGACCAGTGGTCGATGATGCCGCCGATGGTCAGATCCGTGAACAGATCCGCGTTGCCGGTGGCGAAGCGGGCGGCGGAGCCGCTGGCGGTGAACACCCAGTTGCCGGGGGCGGCGCCGACGGGATCACAGGCGACGCTGAGCTTGCCCTTGGCGGTGCGCAGCACCCGCAGGTTCAGGTGGGCGAAGCCCGCGACCCGCTGGGTGCAGACCAGGGAGCCCATCACCTGCATGATCTCCATTACTGGCCGCCCCCCGCCGGTGCGCCGCCCCCGGCCGCTGGCGCCGGGGTGCCGCCGGCGGGCGTGCCGGCGGCCATGGCCTTGGCGGCGTCGGGATCCCAGTGGTCGATGATCCCCACGATCGTGAGATCGCTGGGGTACGACTTGCTGCCGGCGGCCTCGCGCGCCGCCGAGCTGCCCACGCAGATCACCCAGTCGCCGGGCACACAGCCCACGGCGTCGACGGCCACCTTCTGGGTGCTGCCGTCGAGCACCACCTGCAGGTGCTTGTGCTGGAAGTCGGCGATGCGGTTGGTGGACACCAGTGGCTTGACGACTCTGCAGATCAACATCAGTGGGCCCCTCCGGTGGTGAAGGTGATCGATGAGCTCACCGTCTCGGCCGGCACCGGCCGGTCGCGGTCGCGCACGGTGAGCAGGGTGTGCAGCAGGCCCTGGCCACAGAGGTCCGCGTAGCGGCTCTCGATGGCGGCCTGGACCCGCTGGCAGTGGCGCACGGCCCGCTCCCGGGCCCCGGGGACCGCCCCGTGGTAGTCGAAGCGCAGCACCACCGGGATCGGCAGGCCACGGGAGACCGTCAGGCCCTTGAAGATCCTGACACCCACGTCGAGGTCGGGCGCCCCCTCCTCCACCGTGTCCATGTGGGCGAAGTAGGTGAGGTTGCGCAAGTGGATCTCCTTGAAGCCGATCCCCACGCCGATGAAGCGCTCGGCGTGGCCGGCGTCGGCGTAGCGGCCGCCGTGGTACTGCCGCACGTAGTCGATCTGGGAGAGGTTGTGCTCGATCAGGCGGGCGATCAGCCGCACCATGCCCGGGTCGGGGCTGGCGGCGGCGGTCTCGCGCACCAGCTGCTCAATCCGCTGGCGGCCCGCCTCCGGGCTGAGCAGCTGCGTGGCCCCGGCCACGTCCCGGGCATCGAGCCAGTGCTCGAGGTCGGTCTGGCCGTCGGCGCCGGGCACGTGCACCCGGATGGCATCGGTGTCGGTGTCCAGGCCGATCAGCAGCAGGTCCACCGAGGCGCCGCAGCAGAAGCTGTTCTCCACCGCCTGCTGGAAGTCCCTGAGGCGCTGCAGCCCCTGGGCCGCCGCCGCCCGGTCGTCGCTGCCGTGGGCGGCACAGCCCTCGTGGCAGGGGTCCACCGAGCTGAAGTGGTAGACGACGGCCTTGAGGTAGCGGGTGTCGGCGTGGGCGGGGTTGGGGATCGCCTCGCGGTAGCGGCGGTGCTCGGTCTTCACCCAGCGGTCCACCGTGTTCTCCACATCGAACATGGCGCCGGCGTGGGGGCGCCGCCGCACCGTGCTGAAGGGCAGCCGCAGGGCGTAGGCGATGGCGTGGGCCAGGCGGCCGTCGGCGCAGGGGGTCACATCCAGCAGGTGGAAACCGCAGTCCAGCAGGAAGGCCTCGAAGGCCTCGGCATCGGGGCTGCCGGCCTGGGCCGCCAGGGGATCGGTGTCGAAGAAGCCGATGCTGGTCTGCTCGTAGGCCTCGAACACACACCAGGCGTAGAGGCTGCGCATGTCCAGCTGGCTGGTCCAGGCGGTCTCGAGAATCGGCAGGGGCAGGGCATAGCCCAGCTCGGCCTGGGCCAGGCGCTGGGCCTGGGCCACGAAGTCGGGCTCGTGCTGCAGGGCCGAGAGCCGCTTGAGCACCGGCACGATCCGATCGAAGGCCCCCTTGGTGCGCTCCTCGTAGGCCCGCAGGGCGGCATTGGCCGCGGGGTCGGTGAGGGGGTGGAGGGCCGCCGGGGCGGCTGCGCCGGAGCGGGCCGGGGTGCGGATCACCTGGGCCGCCACGGGGCCGACGCGGCGCCGGGCGGGCACTGCTGCCGGGGCGGCCGGAGCCGGGGCGGCGGGCACGCCGGCGCCGGGCTGGCGCAGCTGGGCGATCTGGGCCGCCAGCTGCACGGGGGTGCGGCGCTGGCGCTGGGTGGAGCGGCCGTTGCCCTGGCGGGAGGCCATGGCCAGCTCCCGCTGGCGCAGCACCTTGCTGAAGGCCGCCACGGGCGCCAGGGAGCTGGCATCAGCCGGCTCGACGCCGGCCTCAGGGGCGGCCCCGGGGCGACGGCGCGGGGCCGTGGGGGCCAGGGACTGGGGTCGGGGGGCCGAACGCCGGGGCATCTGCTAAGTCCCTCAGCCGCGGGCGCCGCCGGACACCGTGATCAGCGAGCCCTGGTCGGTGCTGCCACTGGATCCGGTGACGCGGCTGACGGGGAGCGCCACCTCGGTATTGCGCTTGGGCTGGGCCGCGGGCATGGCGCTCATCGGGCCGACGCGGGTGGGATTGCGGCGGCGGGCGGAGCTGCCCTCGGTGCCGGTGACGCGATCGCCGCGGTCCCAGTCGTCGCCGGTGATCTTGTCGCCGGAGCCCTCGCCGGTCACCCGGGAGGCGGGGCGCAGGTCCTCGTCGGCCGTGACCACGGCGGCGGTGGCGGCGGCACCCCGGGCGGCGAGGGGCTGGGGGGCACGGCGATCGAAGCGGAACTGCTCGGTGCCGGTCACCTTGCCGCCGGCCATGTCAAAAGGGCCGGTGATGCGCCCGCCCTGCTCATAGGTGCTGCCGGTCACGGCGCCGGTGCGCTCGCGCTCCACCTGGGCCTCGCGGGCCGGCGACTGCACGCTGAACTGCTGCCAGGCGGCGGCGTTGAGGGGCTGGGGAAAGTCGGGGGCGGCGCTGCCGCTGCCGCTGGAGAGGCCGCAGGCCTCGGCCTGCTGGTCGGGGCCGATGTAGGGGGTGCCGGTCACCTCTTCGCAGGCGCCGCGGCCGTCGCCGGTCATGACGCCACCCACACCGGGCTTGGTGCCGGTCATGCGGCGCTGGGCCATGGCCATCGCCATCGGCAGCCGCTCGCGCACGGCCTGCACCTGCTGGCTGGAGCACCACTGGCCGGTCTGCTCCAGACCGGCATAGGGGGTGCCGGTCACCGCCTTGCAGGTGCCGGGCTCATCGCCCGTGACCCGCTCGCTGCGGCCGGTGCGGGTGCCGCTCACCACCAGGTTCCTGTTGGTGATGCTGAAGCCCACCTTGGCGGCCTCGGGCTCCGGGCGGGAGCCGCAGAAGGTGTCGAACTGCTGGGCCCCCAGGTATTCGTCGCCGGTGACGTTGCGGCAGCTGCCGGGCTCATCGCCGGTGACCCGCTCACTGCGGCCCACGGAGGTGCCGGTGATGCCGGTGCCGCGCAGGGTGTTGAAGGTGCTCACCTTGGTGGCGGCGCGGCCGGGCACCTGGGGCTCGCGGCCCAGGTACTGGTCGCCGGTGAGCTGGCGGCCGGAGCCGGCCTCATCGCCGGTGACCTTCTCGCTGCGGCCCACCAGCACGCCCGACACGGGACGGCCGCCCTCGGTGGTGCTGTGGCCCACCTTGCGCACGGAGGGGGAGGCACCGCCGCAGTAGGCGGCGGTCTGGTTGGCGGAGATGTACTCGGTGCCGGTGACGGTCTTGCAGGTGCCGGGCTCATCGCCGGTCACCTTCTCGCTGCGCCCCACCTCGTTGCCAGTGACCCGGTTGCCGTGGCTGGTGGCGCTGACGCGCACCTTGGCGGGCTGGGCCGGAGCGGGCTGGGTGCCGCAGAAGGTCTGGAACACCTCGGCGCCGAGGTACTCGGTGCCGGTGACGGTGCGGCAGGTGGCGGCCTCGTTGCCGGTGGTCTTGGCGGAGCGGTTGGCCTGGGTGCCCGTCACCACCTGGCCGCTGAGGGTCTCGCTCACGCCCACCTTGAGGCTGGCCTCGGCGGCGAGCTTGGCGCCATGGCGGTTCGGGCCGCTGGGGCGGGTGGTGCCGTTGCCGCTGCCGGTGCGGGCGATGCCGGCGCTGCCGTTGCGGTTCTTGAGTTCCCGCAGCTTCTGGGCCAGTTCGCGGGTGCTGAGGTCAGGGTTGCCCTGACGCACCACGGCGGCGCCGCCGGAGGAGGCGGTGGTGCTGGCGGACTTGCCCCGCTTGGCCAGGGCGTCGCGGCGGGCGAGCACCAGGGCGCGGCTGGGGTTGTACTGGGCGGTGCCCTTCTTGGCGGCGGCGCGGACCGGGGCGGCACCACTGCCGCCGCCGGCGGGACGGCTCTCCAGGGAAAGGCCGGCGGTGCGGGCAGCGCTGCGCAGGGCGGCAGCCGGCGCCGCGGAGGTCTGCCCCTGGCACTGGCAGCGGTGGTCGCCCCCGGCGCGGGAGGCCTCGGCGGCAGCGGCCACGCTGGCGGTCTTGGCGGCGGCGGCAGACTTCGCCGCCTCGGCGCGGCTGCGGTCCTTGGAGCGGTCGGCGCGCTTGCCGGCGCGGCTGAGGGCTTCGCGGCGGGCCAGCACCAGTTCGCGGCTGGGGTTGGCCACGGGCTTGGCGGCGCTGCGGTGGGGGGCGGCCGCGGCCGGGCTCAGCTCGGCGCTGCGGCGGCTGGCCCGCAGGGGCTGGCCGGCGGCCCGGCGGGAGGGGTCCGTGGCGGACGGCGCACTGCCTGCGGCCGCGGCGGCGGCGCTGGGCACCGGAGGGTTGGTGCGGCTGGGGCGGGCGTCGGCAGCGGTGCGCACACGGCTGGGGGACGAGGTGTAGCGGCCCGTGGCTTTCTTGCCACCGTCGGTCAGCGCTTTGCGGCGCTCCAGAGCTGCTTCACGACTCGATGTGCTGGCCATGTCCGCCCGGCGAATGGAGGTACTGAGGAAAAGGCAGCGGCCAGAGGGGCCCGGGTTCAGGCCACCGGCACCGGGTCAGGGCGCGGGGGCGGGAACGCACGGGCAGGCCCTGGGCTGCAGGGTGCAGGAGACCTGCGGGGGACGCCCTGGCTCCGAGGGGATCAGAGCCAGGGCGCCGGGGGCCACCGAATCAGCGGCCTTCGAACACCACGAAGCAGGAACCCTGGCTCTGGGTGTAGGCGTCGTAGCCCACCAGGCGCACGTGGTGGTCGGGGTAGGCGCGGTGGCAGGCCTCCAGCTCGCTCACGATCACGCTGAGATCCTTCTCACCGAAGAAGGGCAGCTTCCAGTAAGACCAGTAGGTGGCCATGGAATTGCTGGGGTGGACGTGCTCAACGAGCGGGCTCCAACCCTGGGCAATGATGTAAGCGATCTGGTCGTAGATCTCGTCCTGGGTGAAGGGCGGCAGGAAGCCGAACGTCTCCAGGGTGGCGACTGTTTGGTAGTCACCCACGGTGCTCTTGAAGGGCATGGGGATCCTTGAGATGGATGGATGGAATGAACCGGATCAATGCCCCCGGGGGAGGGACGGCGGCGGCAGGACCGCCATCCCTGCATCCCACGGGGAATGGGCTCAGTGGACGTCGAGCTTGTCGACGGTGTCGAACTCGAACTTGATTTCCTTCCAGGTCTCGAGGGCGATGGCCAGCTCGGGGCTGTGCTTGGCGGCCTCCAGAAGGATGTCGCGGCCTTCGCGCTCGATTTCACGGCCGGCGTTGCGGGCCTTGACGCAGGCCTCGAGGGCCACGCGGTTGGCGGCGGCACCGGCGGCGGAGCCCCAGGGGTGGCCGTGGGTGCCACCACCGAACTGCAGCACCGAGTCGTCGCCGAAGATGGCGACGAGGGCGGGCATGTGCCACACGTGGATGCCACCGGAGGCCACGGCGAAGACGCCGCCGAGGGAGCCCCAATCCTGGTCGAAGAAGTTGCCGCGGCTGCGGTCTTCGGGAACGAACGACTCACGCAGCTGGTCGATGTAGCCCAGGGTGGACTGACGATCGCCCTCCAGCTTGCCCACCACGGTGCCGGTGTGCAGCTGGTCACCGCCGGAGAGGCGCAGGCACTTGGCCAGCACACGGAAGTGGATGCCGTGCTTGGGGTGACGGTCGATCACCGCGTGCATGGCGCGGTGAATGTGCAGCAGCATGCCGTTCTTACGGCACCACTTGGCCAGACCAGTGTTGGCGGTGAAGCCACCGGTGATGTAGTCGTGCATGATGATGGGCTGGCCCAGTTCCTTGGCGAACTCGGCGCGCTCATACATCTCCTCGGGGGTCGCTGCCGTGCAGTTGAGGTAGTGACCCTTCTTCTCACCGGTTTCCTGTTCGGCGAGCTTCACGGCTTCGGCAACGAACTCGAAGCGGTTCTGCCAGCGCTGGAAGGGCTGCGAGTTGATGTTCTCGTCGTCCTTGGTGAAGTCCAGACCGCCGCGCAGGCACTCGTACACCACACGGCCGTAGTTCTTGCCGCTCAGGCCGAGCTTCGGCTTGATGGTGCAGCCCAGCAGGGGACGGCCGTACTTATTCATCCGGTCGCGCTCGACCTGGATGCCGTTCGGCGGACCCATGCAGGTCTTGATGAAGGCCAGGGGGAAGCGGATGTCCTCCAGGCGCAGGTGGCGCAGGGCCTTGAAGCCGAACACGTTACCGACCAGGGAGGTCAGCACGTTGGTGATGGAGCCCTCCTCGAACAGGTCGAGGGGATAGGCGATGAAGGCATAGAAGGATTCCTTGTCACCAGGAACGTCTTCGATGCGGTAGCAGCGGCCCTTGTAGAAGTCGAGGTCGGTGAGGAGCTCGGACCACACGGTGGACCAGGTGCCTGTGGAGGACTCGGCGGCCACGGCGGCGGCCACTTCCTCGCGGGGCACACCTTCCTGGCCGGTGCACTTGAAGCAGGCGAGCAGGTCGGAATCGAGGGGAACGTAGTCAGGAGTCCAGTAGGTGTCGCGGTACTCCTTAACCCCAGCGTCGTACTTCTTTGCCATGGGGAATCTCCGGGTGGGTTCGGGAAGAGAGGTCAGAGGGTTCAGCGGCCGTCAGCGGCGCGCGTCGAGCCTCAGTCCTTGGAACCCACGAAGCCGGCGCTGCTGTTCAGGGCAGGCTCCACTTCGCGGTGGGGGCGGGCAATGATGTGGGCGGCCACCAGGCCGTCGCCCACGCGCTCACAGGCATCGGCGCCGGCACGAACGGCAGCGTTGACAGCGCCGGTTTCGCCACGGACAAGGACGGTGACGTAACCGCCGCCCACGAACTCACGACCGATCAGGCGCACTTCGGCGGCCTTGGTCATGGCGTCGGCGGCCTCGATCGCGGGGACCAGACCCCGGGTCTCGATCATGCCGAGGGCGATGCCCATGGTTTCGTTAGCCATTACCTGCTCCTGGAGGAGGGGTGGAATGTTCGCCAGCAACCATGGTCGGCAGCGGTTCCCCCCGTCAAGCCGCTGGGGCAGCGGGGGCCATCACCGTCCATGCTGCGTCGCATAAGCGGGGCTGATCTGAGCGCCACAAAACGTCGCAAATGCTTGTGGACCGGGGGTCAGTGGACGCCGATCTCCGGCCCCAGATCCAGCGGACAGGCCCTAACAGCAGCAGATCCGGGCCGCAGCCGCCCCCCCTCAGAGGGGCGCGGTCTCCGACACGAAGGCGACGCCGCCGTAGTAGTCGAGCAGCGGCTGCAGGCCCTGGCGCAGCGTGGCCAGGATCGCCGCTTCACAAAAAATGATCACGTGGGCGTTGGCGCCGAGGCTGGAGAAGTCCATCGACTCGGACACCGCGCCGTGGGGCCCCTTGCCCGTGACGTGGCGCATCACCGAGTAGCCGGGTGCCCCCGCCGCATCAGCCACCTGAATCACCTTCTGCAGGGCCCGTTCACTGACGATCAGATCGAGGCGTTTCATGGCTCAGCCCGCCGGAATGAGTTGCTTCACCAGCACCATGTAGGTGGGGATCCCCACGATGATGTTGAAGGGAAAGGTGACGCCCAGGGATGTGGAGATGTAGAGGCTGGGGTTGGCCTCCGGCACCGTCATCCGCATGGCGGCAGGTACCGCGATGTAGGAGGCGCTGGCGCACAACACCATGAATAGCAGGGCATCGCCCTGGTTCAGGCCCAGCCCCCAGGCGATCGCCACGCCCACCAGGGCGTTGAACACCGGCATCAGCACCGCAAAGCCGATCAGCATCGGCCCGGCCCGGCGCAGGTCCTCCAGGCGCTGGGCCGCCACGATGCCCATGTCCAGCAGGAAGAAGCTGAGGGCGCCGTAGAATAGCTTGTCGGTGAAGGGCAGCATCTTCTCCACCCCCTGGGGGCTGAAGCTGGCCACCAGCACGCCGATCACCAGGCTGCCCACCAGCAGGAACACCGAACTGTTGAGGAAGGCCTCCCGCAGCACGGCCCCCCAGCCCATGGAGCCGTCGTCGGGGCGCTGCTGGGGACCGGCGAGCTTCACCAGCAGCAGGCCGATGATGATCGCCGGCGACTCCATCAGCGCCAGGGCCGCCACCATGAAGCCGTCGAACTGCAGCTCCAGCACGCCGAGAAAACTCTGGGCCGTGATGAAGGTGACGGCACTGATGGAGCCGTAGGTGGCCGCAATCGCCGCGGCGTTGTAGAGATCCAGGCGGGTGCGCAGCAGCAGGAAGCTGTAGAGCGGCACCACCAGCGACATGGCCACGGCCGCCAGGATCGTGGGCAGCACCTGGCCCCCCAGGCCGCTGTGGGCCAGCTCCACCCCGCCCTTGAAGCCGATGGCCAGCAGCAGGTAGAGGGAGAAGAGCTTCGGCAGCGGCGAGGGGATCTCCAGGTCGGACCCCAGCAGCACCGCCAGCACGCCCAGGAAGAAGAACAGAACCGGCGGAGAGAGCAGGTTCTGCAGCACCAGGCTGGTCTCCATGGGCGCCCGGATCTCAGGAGTGGCTGGAGCCTAGGGGCGCTGCCCAGGGCCCCCCAGCGGCCTTAGCCATTTGCAAACGCGCCCGCCGGTGCGCCGTTGGCGACAATGGCAGCCCCTGCAGCGCCCCCTGTGCAGCTCTCCGTGCCGCCAGCCGGGCAGCCCGCCGGCCGGCCCACCGGGCTCCGGACCGCCGGGCAACCGACGCCGCCCCACCCCGTGCTGGTGATCGCCAGCGGCAACCCCTGGAAGGTGGCCGAGATCGGCGCCATGCTGGACGCCGTGGCCCTGGAGGTCCGCCCCCAGCCCCAGGGGCTGGAGATCGAGGAGACGGGCCTCAGCTACCGGGAGAACGCGCGCCTCAAGGCCGAGACCGTGGCGCGGCTCACCGGCCACTGGGCCCTGGCGGACGATTCGGGCCTCGAGGTGGATGCCCTGGGCGGCGCCCCCGGCCTCTACTCCGCCCGCTACGCCCCCACCGACCACGAGCGCATCCACCGGCTGCTGCACGCGCTCGGCCCCACCCCCTACCGCAGCGCCAGCTTCAACAGCGCCATGGCCCTGGCCGACCCCAGCGGCACCACGGTGCTGGAGGCGGAGGGCATCTGCCGCGGCGAGATCCTCAGCGCCCCCGAGGGCCACGGTGGCGGCTACGACCCGATCTTCTGGGTGCGGGAAGCGGGCAGCAGCTACGCCCGGCTGCCCGAGCACCTGCGCCACAAGCTGGGCAGCCGCGGCAAGGCGGCCCGGGCCCTGGCGCCGGGGCTGAAGCAGCTGCTGGGGGTGGCCTGAGGCCGCGACTCAGTCCCGGGCGCGGCGGTTGATGCCGTCCACGGCGCGCATGGCGGCGGCCGCGGCCTCCTCCACGTCGCCCTCGCGGCCCGCCAGGGTGAGACGCCCGAAGGCCCCCACGGCCTTCACGTCCACGATGGTGATGCTGGAGGCCTTCTCCGCCTCGTTGGCGGCGATCAGCACGTAGCCGGCGGGCTCGGTCTCGAGGATGAACATGCTCATGCCCGCCTGGATCATCGAGCCGCGGCGGTTCTGGCGGTTGATCAGCACCGCGTGGTCCGGGGTGATGGCGCGGATGATCTCGGTCCAGCTCACCTCGCAGCGGCTGCGCTGCTCAACGGTGCTGCCGATCGCCTCGAGCACCACCTGGCCCGAGTGGAGCACGTTGCTCTGGTCGCGGTGGTAGAGCGCCAGGGAGCCGAAGGCCCGCTCCACGATCATCTGGCCCAGGCGCACGGTGCTGGCCTTGAGGGCGATGTCGGTGACGCGGTGCACGGCCATGCCGGGCGACACCTCCAGCCAGAGGCAGGCGTCTCCCGGGATCGGCAGGAAGCCCTGGCTCACCGTGCCCATGTAGGCGGCGAGCTGGGGCTGGAGCGAATCGAGGAACACGTAGGTACGCAGCTCGATCGACTGCACGTGGCTCGACTGGCGCAGCAGCCGCGCCCCCTCGGCGTCGGTGGTGATCACGCAGCTGGCGGCCGAGGGGGCCGGACCGCCATCGCCGCCGAGGCCGCCGCCGCCACCGAAGCCGAGGTCGGTGCCGGTGATCGGCACCGACCGCGCTCTGGCCCTGGGGATGCGATTGGGCAAAGGAAAGACGTTGCTCCGTTCGAGGGAGGGGGCAGACTTCGGACCTGTCCGCCGCGACACCGGTCCGGGATGCACGCCGGCCGATCAATGGTCGGGATCTTACCGTCCGGCAACGGCGGCGTCGGCCTGCTCCCCCCCGGCCCGGACGTCGGTGATGACGGCGTTCCGGTCGGTTCTCTCCAGCAGCGCCGCCACGGGCCCGCAGCCGCCCGGAGAGCAGGGGCCGTGGCCAGCCCACGGCACCCCTTGCACGCCCGTCCCCAGCGGGTACCGTCCAGCCAACCCCAGCCCGAAGCCCCGTGGCCCCCAAGCGCGCTGCCTCGCCCGCGTCCGCCGACGCCCCGTCCCTGGCGGACGCCACGGATCCCCAGGGCATCGGCGCCCGGATCGCCGAGGGGCTCCCCCCCGGGGTCAAGCCGGAGCAGGCCCTGGCGCTGGTGGGCCTGGGTCTGATGCACAAGCTGGGCGCCGGCGCGGACGCCGCCTGGGCCTGGAGCGCCCCCGAGGATGGCGGCAGCTGCGACGTGGCCCAGCTGCGCAACCGCCTGGAGCTGATCGACCTCGCCCTCAAGACCGGCGCCCCCCTCAGCACCGCCGAGGTGACCTTTCTGCTGGGGGCCAAGCCCGGCGCCGAGCGGGTGGAGCGGGGCGGCCTGAAGGCCCGGCGCCTCAGCCGCAACGTCTGGAGGCTCAGCCAGCTGGGGGACGGCGAGCGCAGCAGCGGCTTCCACGACGGCCGCCGCCGCTTCTGAGCCCCCCCGGGGCCAGCGGCGGGGCACCGATAACCGCCCGTTAGCCCGGCGATAGGCAACGCCTTTCATCCGCACCACCCAACGGCCGTCTGCGGTTTCTACCGTTCAGCCCACGCCGGGGCCCCGGCCCGTCCGGCCGCCTGCCCCGCAGGCCCGGGCGGCTTCGCCGGCCTGGCGCCCGAGCCCCGTTGACCTCCGTTGCTGCCATCGCCGATGCCCATCGCCCTGTTGGAAACGGCCTGGCTGGTGCCCCTGTACCCCCTGCTGGCGGCCGTGGCGTCGCTGGCCTGGTCGCCCGGCCTGATCTCCCGCACCGGCCCGCGCCCGTGCGGCTACATGAACCTGCTGATGGTCTCGCTGGCCTTCGTGCACAGCGTGGTGGCCCTGATCGCCCTGCATACCAACGCCAGCGCCGGCACCGAGGCCCTGTACAGGCCGATCAGCTTCGGCTGGACCTGGCTGGAGACCGCCGGCCTGCGCATCGGCTTCGACGGACTGATCACCGAGCCGGCCCTGGTGGCCATGACCGTGATCACGGGGCTGCACGTGCTGGTGCAGCTCTACTCGATCGCCTACCTGGAGATGGACTGGGGCTGGCCGCGCTTCTTCGGCTCCCTCAGCTTCTTTGAGTCGGGCCTGTGCGCCCTGGTGCTCACCGACTCGCTGTTCTTCAGCTATGTGATCCTCGAGCTGCTCACCTTCGGGACCTATCTGATTGTTGGCACCTGGTACAACCAGTCGCTGGTGGTGAAGGGCGCCCGGGATGCCTTCCTCACCAAGCGCATCGGCGACCTGATCCTGCTGGCGGGCGTGATCGCCCTGCTGCCGATCACGGGCACCTGGAATTTCCACGGCCTGCAGGCCTGGGCGGCGGAGCAGAGCGGCAACCACAGCCCCCTGCCGCAGGCCCTGCCCCTGATCCTGCTGGCCCTGATCGCCGGCCCGATGGGCAAGTGCGCCCAGATTCCGCTGCACCTCTGGCTGGATGAGGCGATGGAGAGCCCCCTGCCCTCCACCGTGCTGCGCAACTCGGTGGTGGTGGTGGGTGGTGCCTGGGTGCTGCTGCGGCTCGAGCCCCTGATCGAACTGAGCCCCCTGGTGCAGGGGGTGCTGGTGGTCGTCGGCGGCACCACCGCCCTGGTGGCCTCGCTGATCGCCCTGGCCCAGATCGATGTGAAGCGGGCCCTGTCGTTCCTGGTGAGCAGCTGGCTCGGCCTGCTGTTCGTGGCGGTGGGCCTGGGGGGCATCAGCGTGGCCGATCACCTGATGCTGGTGTACCCCCTGCCGATGGCCCTGATGCTGATGGCGATCGGCGCCATCGTGCTCACCAACATCACCCAGGACCTCACCCAGCTCGGGGGCCTGTGGAGCAAGCGGCCGCTGATGGGGCTGGCCTTTCTCACCGGCGCCGCCGGCCTGATGGCCCTGCCCCCGTTCGGCGGCTTCGCCGCCCTCAGCGAGCTGCTGGAGCTCACCACGGCGAGCACCCAGCCGCAGGTGCTGGGGGCCGTGGTGCTGCTCACCAACGCCCTGATCAGCGCCGGCCTGATCCGGGTGTTCGGCCTGATCTGGGGCGGACGCCCCACGGTGTTCACGACCCGCTCGCCGGAGGTGCTGTGGCTGATGGCCCTGCCCACCTTCATCCTGATGGGCCTGGTGCTGCACCAGCCCCAGCTGTTCGTGATCAACGGGGTCTTCGCCCTCTCGCCGCTGCCGGGCTGGGGCCCGGAGGCCCTGCCGCTGCTGCTCTCCACCCTGGTGGGCGGCGGCCTCTCGGCCCTCTTCTACCTGCGCCCCCACCCGCTGGCCCACCTGCCCTCCGCCCTCGGCGGCCTCCAGGAGTGGCTGGCCCACGACATGCAGACCGAGCGCTTCTACCACCGCACGGTGGTCTGGCTGGTGGTGGCCCTGGCCCGCCTGAGCGCCTGGTCCGATGACCGCCTGATCGATGGCTTCAGCGGCGCCTCCGGCAGCGCCGCCATGGCCGGGGCCCGCCGCCTCAGCCTCACCACCTCCGGGCGCTCCCAGGCCTACGCCCTCACGCTCGTGCTCAGCGTGCTGCTGATGGCCGCCTGGCTGTTCCTGGCCCCCCCCTCCGACCTCGTGCGCCCGTTCCGCTGATGGGACCGACCCCCCTGCTCCTGCTGCTGGCCCTGCCCCTGGTGGGGACCCTGCTCCAACCCCTGCTGCCGGCGGGACTGCCCTCCACCCGCGTGCGGACCATCGCCGCGGTGCCCGTCGCCCTGCAGCTGCTGCTGGCCCTGGTCTGCTGGCGGCTGCCGCCGGACGGGCTGCAGCTGGCCTGGCTGCCGAAGCTCGGCCTCTCCCTGGACCTCGGCCTCGATGGGCTGTCCCTGCCCCTGGTGCTGCTGGCCGCCCTGCTCACCACCCTGGCCATCCTCTCGGCGCCGGGCGACCAGAGCCGGCCGCGGCTGTTCTTCGGGCTGATGCTGGCCACCAACCTGGGGGTGGTCGGGGCCTTCCTGGCCCGCAACGCCCTGCTGTTCGTGCTGGCCTTCGAGCTGGTGCTGATCCCGCTGACGCTGCTGGTGGCCACCTGGGGCGGCGAGCGCCGGGCCGGCGCCGCCGTGCGCTTCCTGCTCTACGGCGCCGTTTCCGGGCTCTGCATGCTGGCCGCCGTGCTGGCCTTCGCCTGGTTCAACCCGGCCGGTCCGGCCTTCAGCTTCGAGGACCTGCGCAGCGCCCAGCTGCCGGCCTCGGCCCAGCGCTGGATCATGGCCCTGCTGCTGATCGCCTTTGGCCTGAAGCTGCCCATCGTGCCCCTGCACGGCTGGCAGCCCTTCACCTACGGCCAGGCCTCCACCCCGGTGGTGATCCTGCTCTCCGGCATCGTCTCCAAGCTGGGGGCCTACGGGCTGCTGCGCTTCGGCGTGGGGTTCCTGCCGGACGCCTGGGCCGCCTGGTCGCCGTGGATCGCGGCCGCAGGCGCCGTGACCGCCGTGTACGGCGCCCTCAACGCCATCGCCCAGGGCGACATCCGCCGGCTGATGGCCTACAGCTCCCTGGGGCACATGGGCCTGCTGGTGCTGGCCCTGGCGGCGGCCACCCCCCTGAGCCTGCAGGGGGCGATCGCCCAGATGCTGGCCCACGGCATGATCGCCTCGCTGCTGTTCGCCTGCGTCGGGCTGATCGAACGCAAGACCGGCACCACCGCGATTCCGGAGCTCTCGGGCCTGATGAACCCGCTGCGGGGCCTGCCCTTCACCATGGGCATGCTGCTGCTGGCGCTGATGGCCGCCGCCGGCATCCCGGGCCTGGCGGGCTTCCCCGCCGAGCTGATGGTGTTCGAGGGCAGCTGGACCACCTTCCCCAGGGCCACGCTGGTGAGCCTGATCGCCTCGGGCTTCACGGCCGTGTACGCGATCCGGCTGTTCAACCGCGTCGGCTTCGGCCGCCTCGACAACACCCGCGCCGACTGGGCCCACACCCAGTGGAGCGAGAGGATTCCGGCGATGACCCTCACCCTGCTGGTGATCGCCGCGGGCCTGTGGCCCACGGCCCTCACCAGCTGGAGTGAGGCGGAGTCGACCCAGCTGGCCCTGCGCAGCCAGCCGTTTCTGATTCAGTCCGCCGGCCAGTCCCTGGCCCGCTCCAACGCCCCGCTCATCGCCGCCTCCCTTCCCGCAGACCCGGAGCCGCTGACCTCATGACCTCCCCCACCGCCGCGGTCGCCGAGACGGTCCGCCAGCCCCTGATCCCCCCCTCCAGCCATCCCTACGCCGACGTGATCCACCGGCTGGAGGCCGGCGGTTCGATGCTGCCGGACACGCCGGAAAACCTGATGCAGATCATCGGCATCTACAAGGCCTACGCCGTGCCGATGGATTTCTACTGGCGCGACCTCCTCTACATCGCCGAGCGGGTGTTCCTCAATCCCCTGCCGGCCTTCAAGTACTTCATCAGCCAGGAGTATCTGGATCTTCCCAACTCCTACGCGGGTGAGCAGTCAAAGCTACGGATCTGGCGCGGTGGCGAGAAGGCGCACCCCGAACTGCTGGAGTTCATGGCCAAGGGCGAAACGGGCCGCTTGCCGAAGCTGCTGCTCCACCTCTGGCATGACCGGATCAACATGGAGTTCGCCGAGGCCTGCATGGACGCCATGCTCTGGCACCAGGGCATGGGCGGTCGCTTCTACGACTACCTGGCCAGCGATGCCTACCGGGCCAACGCCGACCGGGCCATCAAGGCCTATTTCCGCGGCAACCCACTGATGCTGGGCCTGTACCGCCTGTTCCCTGAGATGTTCATGGAGCAGGTGAAGCGGATGAGCTACTACGCCAACCTCGGCCTGTTCTGGGAGGTGATGGCACCCGTGTTCTTCGAGATGAGCGATATCTATGATGAAGGCGGCTTCAAGGGCGTCCCCGACGCGATGAACTTCCTGGTGAACGGTATCTTCGCAGTGGCGGGGCGACCGATCTACCACCATGTGTACATCGACGGGGAGTGCATCGAGATCATCCCCAAGAGTGAGGGATTCACCTGGCTTTACGAGGCCGCCCTGCCCTACGTGGAGGCGGTGTTCTATCGCACCGCGCCTTTCCGGGGCACCAAGAGCTACAACGCCCAGGCCGGCCAGGTGCCCGACAACCAGGCCGACTTCCATTACGGCATCCTCTACGCCGACGTGTTCCCCGTGGGTTCGGCTGGCATTCCGCCCACCCTGCTGATGCAGGACATGCTGCATTTCCTGCCGCCCTACCTTCAGGATCTCTACAAAGAGAACAAGCGGGGTGAGGCCGATCAGCTGATTCAGCTGGGCATCACCTTCCAACGCTCGATGTACAACGTGACCTCGGCGGTGATCCAGGCCCTGCGCGGCGCCCTGCTCTACCCGCTCGACGACACCGATCCCGAGCACCTGATGGCCAATCGCCGCTTCTTCGAGGCCCAGATGGACCGTTTCCTGCGGCCGGAAGCGCGGCTGCCCCAGATCCAGACCCCGGACTACCGCTAGGAGATCCCCATGGCCACCATCATCGAGACCGCCAAGGGCGCCGGCTGCTTCGGCACCCTGCTCACCGCCGTGGAGGTGGCCGGGCTGACGGGCGCCCTGGAGGGCCCCGGCCCCTTCACGGTGTTCGCCCCGGTGGACGACGCCTTCGCCGCCCTGCCGCCGGGCACCGTCCAGACCCTGGTGGACAACCCGCCGCAGCTGGCCCGCATCCTCAAGTTCCACGTGCTCAGCGGCGCCCACCGCCGCGACGAGCTGGTGACCCAACCCGAATGGGAGAGCCTGGAGGGGGCCCCGGTGGCGATCCGCCGCGCCGATCCCTTCGAGGTGAAGAACGCCACCGTCGTCACGGCCGACATCGCCTGCGACAACGGCATCGTGCATGTGATCGACCGGGTGATTCTGCCCGGTTAGGCCGCAAGGCAACCACTCAGCCCACAGGGTTGATGGTCGCGACGATCAGCCGCCGGCCGTCACTTTGTTCCAGTTCGCTGCCCCGGGCCGAGCGCACCCGCAGCGGCTCCGGAGCGGTGGTCACCTGGGCGGTGGGGTGCCAGAGGTGGCCCTGCCAGCCCATCGCCTGGCGATAGAGGGCTTCACGGTGCCGATCCAGAACGCCTGCGTGCCTTCGGGTCAGGGCTCCTCCGTGGAAGGCCTCTGGCTCCGGCGAGCCGCCAGCACCAGCCAGTAGGCAGTAGCCATGCCCACGGCAATCAGGCCGAACCCCGCCATCAGCTGGGGCTTCTCCTCCGTGCCCGGGGGAAGCACGATCACCTTTCGGGCAACGGCCGTGAGGGCAGTGAGCAGCACCAGTTCGATCTGGACCACCTGATCGCGGAGATAGGCGGTGATGTTCTGCATCACCTCCAGGGCAATGAAGATCAACAGCAGACGATCCAGCAGCTTGATCAGACTGCCGTCGAACCAGTTGGCCTGAAGAGTGAACACCTTCAGACCACTGTCCGCCAGCAACTGGAGTGTTGCCAAGCCGATCACGGCAGCGAGCAACAGGGCCAGGAGCTTTGCCAGCTGACGTTCGTAGCCATGAATTCCGGCCAGAAAGCGATCGTCACCAAGAAAATTCATATCGCAGATAGTGAAACTGGCACCAGTGGACACAACGGCAAGGCCCGTCCATGCTGGAGTGCCTGGACGGGCTTAAGACAACGGAACAGCCGACACCATCAGGCAACTGGACCGAGTCACGGCAGGGCGGCTCCGGATGCCTGGCCGGCGATCAGATCAGAATTTGTGATCCCGCAGAGCTTCCACCTGGTAGAGGTAGGTGATGATCGAGTAGTCCGCGTAGTACTTGGCTTCGATTTCCCGGGTGATCTTGTCGGCCAACTCGCGGGTACCCGTTAGCACCTCGATTTTCACATTGGAGAGTGTGTGCGACACGCTCGGCTCACCCGTGGAGCGCACATTGCGGCTGCCTTCCCCACCGGCTGCATTCACGGTGTAGCCGGTGGCACCTGCCGCCTTGATGAGTTTGATGAGTTTCTTGGAGAGGATTTCCTCTGCAACGATCACCAGCTTCCAGACCTGTTGACTCATGACATTGACCTCTGGGTGGTTAGTGTTGGTAAGTTCTAACGTGCAAGCATCACTTCGGCAATACCGATGAAGAGCGGAATGCAGATGGCGATCGCCACCGGCGTACCGATGGCGGTGGAAGCGCCGATATAGGCCGAGGGATTCGCCGAGGGAATGCCAGCCCGAAGGGTGGGCGGGCCCGAGATGTCCGAGCTCGACGCAGCGATCACCGCCAGCACGACAGCGCCGCCGATGCTGAAGCCGGTGAGTTTGTGAATGAGCAGGCCGAGACCGAAGGCAAGAAAACCATGCACGATGGGAGCAATGAAGGCATAGATGGCAAACCACTGCGCAACCTTGCGCAGCTCGTTCATGCGCTGGGCGGCCTCCATTCCCATGATGATCATCAGAATCGCAAGGAAGCCGCGGAACAGAGGGTTGAAGAAGCTCTCATAGACAGGCTCAGGCCTCGTGAAAATGCCAAGCGCAACACCCAGAAGCAATGCAGTGACAGCAGAGCTCTGCAGGCTCTCCTTGATGATCGGCCAGACTTCGACTTTGTCCGAAGCTCGTCCGGTCTGCTTGCTGATGTAGAGGCTGGCCACCACGATCGCCGTCACCAGGGCCGGAATGTCCATGAAGGGATAGAGGGCCGCAGTCCAGGCCTCGTACTTGATGCCAGCCGAGTCGAGCTGGGGCAGCACGGCAGCGAGGGTGGAGCCGCTCACTGCGCCGAACAGCCCCCCCGTGGCCACGGCATCAGGCACCTTGATGCCTGGAAGGTTGGCCAGGGTGTAACGGCTGATGTACACAATGACGACACCCACCACGACAGCCGCAATCGCCGGGAGAAAGATCTCGGAGAGGTTTGAATTGCGAATGGCGATTCCACCAGTCAGTCCGATCTTCATCAGCAGGAAGAAGCTGATGAACTTGTAGATCGAATCGGGAATGGCAAGCTGGCTACCTAACGAGGCAACGACGATGCCGCCAATCAGGAAACCTAGCGTTGGAGACTGAAGTTGTTGAAGAAAGAGACCAAGAAAATCCGACACTTTGATCCTCTCGTTGCGCTGGCGAAGTCAAGCCGCTGAGGACTGTAGTGACCACGGCCGCAACTTGGGGCGTGCAGCGGGAAAAGTGACAAAAGGCCGTGCCTCCTGGACAGGCCGCCGTGGGGCCAGCGGTGTTGGACAGGCCAGGGATGTGGCTGGGTTGGGGGGGGGCTACTCCCGGGAAAGCTCCCGCCGCAGCCGAGCCGACACCTGGGACTCCGGGTCCACGCCCTCGAAGGTGGGCGGCAACCAGACGCGCACCACCATCAGCAGGGCTGCGGTGGCCAGGAACAGGCAGACTGCGATCATCTGCTGCCAGGCGGTTTCGAGCACACCGTTGACGATCACCTCCCGGAGCACCGAGACGATGGCGATCTCCACGGACACGCCGATCGACACCCGCTGTTCCTGCAGATAGATGATCAGCAGCCTGAACAGCTCAACGAGAATCAGGATGAACAAGATGTCAGCCGTGATGGCATGGAACTGTGGCTGCAACAGCAGGGACGAAAAGATGGACTTCAGCTGCAATGCCATCACGCAGAACAGGCCCATGCACAGGGAAACCGCAATGAAGTCCTGCACGGCCTCGAGCGACTGCACGATCTGCGGGCGCCGGAACACCTGATACCAGGGAAAGAACGAGGGACCCGCCGATGGTGCGAACGAAGACGTGTCCGCTGCAGCGGGTGGGCCCAGGGGTGATCGGAGCGGAGTGCTGCTCATGTCCAGAGGCTGTCGTGAGCTGAGCTTAGGCAAAGTCTCTGATCAATCAGTCAACCATTGATATGGTTATCTGATGGCGTCAATCAGTGGTCAGACGTCCTCATCATGGGCAAAGCGGTTGTAGAGGAAGTCCAGGGCACTGTTGCGCAGCTCGTAGTAGCGGGGGTCCTCCATGATGTCCTCGCGGCTGCGGGGACGCGGGAAGTCGATCGTGAGCACATCGCCGATGCCCGCCGCCGGACCGTTGGTCATCATCACCAGACGATCGGCGAGGAACAGGGCCTCGTCGATGTCGTGGGTGATCATCAACACCGTGCACTTCTGGGTGTTCCAGATCTTGAGCAGCTCCTCCTGCAGCTCCTCCTTGGTGATGGCATCGAGGGCACCAAAGGGCTCATCGAGGATCAGCACCTCGGGCCGGATCGCCAGGGCCCGGGCGATGGCCACCCGCTGCTTCATCCCCCCGGACAGCTGGGTGATGACCTTGTCGGCGGCGGCGGTGAGCCCCACCATCTCCAGGTGTTCCATGGCGATCCGGCGCTTCTCGCGCTCGGTCAGCTCGGGCTTCACCGAATCGATCGCCAGCACCACATTGTCGTAGGCGCTGAGCCAGGGCAGCAGGGCGTAGCCCTGGAACACCACCATCCGGTCGGGCCCCGGCCGGCGGATCGGCACCCCCTTGAGCAGCACCTGGCCGCTGGTGGGGGTGGCAAAACCCGACACCGTGTTGAGCAGGGTGCTCTTGCCACAGCCCGAATGGCCGATCACACAGACAAATTCACCGGCCTCCACTTCAAAGTTGACGTTCTCGAGCACCGGATAGAGCCCCTTGGGGGTGGGGTAGGCCATGCCGACCCCTTCAAAGCGCAGCAGCGGTGCGGCGGGAGCGGCACCCTGGGGGGAGGTCTGAACAAGCGTTGCCGTCATGGTGGAGAGGAGCGAATCGGGGAACAGGGACACAGCGGGCGTGGGCTGACGCCCCGGTTCAGGCCGCCAGGGCGAGAGGAGCCCCAACGGGGATTTCAGCGATGCTGAAGTCCTGGTGGATCGAGAGGGTGTTGAGGTAGCCGATCGGGTCGTCGGCGTTGAAGGGCACGCCGTCAAACAGCTGGATGCCGGTGCGCTGGTACGACACATCGTCGAGGCCCAGCTCGCGGGCCGCAGTGCTGTACACGCCCACGGCACACACCCGCTCCAGGATCTCCACATAGTTGCGGGGGAAGGGCACCGCGCTCCAGCGGGCCAGCTGGGTGAGGATCCAGAGGTGCTCACTGCGGCTGGGGCGGTTCACCCCAGGGCCGAAAAACAGGGTGTGGGGGGCCGCTTCGGTGTCGTCGCAGCAGCCGGCCGCCACCCCGAAGCGGATCAGCTCCGGCTTCATGCCCAGGTAGCGGCGGTCGCTGAGCAGCTGGCTGAGCTCCCCCCAGTGGGCGGGGTCGGCGCAGTAGCGGCAGGCCTCCAGCAGCGCCTTGGTCAGGGCGATGTGGGTGTTGGGGTAGGCCAGGGCCCAGGCCTCGCGGACGCCGAGCACCTTGCCGGGGTGGCCCGACCAGATCTCCAGGTCGCCCACGATCGGAAAGCCGTGGCCCTCCCGATCGGCGCGCACGTTCCAGGGCTCACCCACGCAGTAGCCGTCGATGGAGCCGTCCTTGAGGTCGGCCAGCATCTGGGCGGGGGGCAGGGTCTGCAGGTGCACGTCGCGGTCGGGATCGATCGCGTTGGAGGCCAGCCAGTAGCGCAGCAGCAGGTTGTGCATCGAGGCCGGATGCACGATGCCCAGGGTGTGGGGCTCCCGGTTGGTGCGCAGCAGGTAGTCGCGGTAGTCGGCCACGCTGCGCACCCCCTGCTCCGCCAGGCGACTGGCCAGGGTGATGCCGTTGCCGTTGCGGCTGAGGGTGAGGCCCGTCACGATCGGCGTGGGGTCACCGCCATGGCCGCCCGCCGTCATCCAGGTGGGCATGCCGGAGGGCATCAGGGCCGCGTCGAGGGTGCCGTCCAGCAGGCCGTCGGTGATGCCGCGCCAGCTGGTCTCGCGCACCAGGTGCACCGCATCGAGGCCGTGCTTGGCGAAGAAGCCCTTGGCCTCCGCCACCGCCAGGGGGGCGCAGGCCGCCAGGGGGATGAAGCCCAGATCCAGATTCACCTTTTCCAGGCCATGGCGGGCCAGCACCTTGTGGGGCTTGGCCTGCCACTGCTTGACCCGCTTCTGGCGGTTGAGGAAGTAGATGATCTCCGAGCGCAGGCTGTAGTAGCTGGGGTGGTGCACCACCTCCAGGCGCTGGCGGGGCCGGGGGATGTCCACGTCCAGGATGCCGCCGATCTTCGAGCCTGGACCGTTGGTGAGCATCACGATGCGGTCGGAGAGCAGCACCGCCTCATCCACGTCGTGGGTCACCATCACCGCTGTGAGCTCGTGTTCATTGCAGATCTGCATCAGCTTCTCCTGCAGATTGCCGCGGGTGAGGGCATCGAGGGCCCCGAAGGGCTCATCGAGCAGCAGCAGCTTCGGCTTGATCGCCAGGGCCCGGGCAATGGCGACCCGCTGGCGCATGCCGCCGGAGAGCTGCAGGGGCGGCTTGTCGGCGGCGGCAGCGAGACCCACCATGGCGATGTGCTCCTCCACCACGGCGCGGCGCTCCCCGGGGGAGAGGTCGCCCATCACCTCATCCACCGCCAGGGCGATGTTCTCGCGCACCGTGAGCCACGGCAGCAGCGAGTAGTTCTGAAACACCACCATCTTGTCGGGGCCGGGGCGCTTCACGGTTTCGCCCTCGAGAAGCACCGTGCCGCCCGTGGGCAGATCCAGGCCGGCGATCATGTTGAGCAGGGTGCTCTTGCCGCAGCCGGAGTGGCCGATCAGGGAGATGAACTCCCCCCTGCGGATCTCCAGGTCAATGCCCTTGAGGGCCAGGTAGTGACCGCCGCCCCGGAGGGGGAAGGTCTTGGCAACGTCTTGTACGGCAACCAGTGGTGTCATGGCAGAACCTCAGGCGGGGGGCAGAAAGCGAAGGCACAGGACTCGGTGACGCAGGCCATGGGCTCAGCTCCCTGCGGCGATGCGGGTCTGCAGCCAGGCCATCAGCCGATCCAGCAGCAGGCCGATGGCCCCGATCCAGATCACCCCCAGCACGATGTCGGACACATAGCCGTTCTGGTTGGCATCCCAGATGAAGAAGCCGATGCCCGGGGTGCCCGGCATCACGATCTCCGCGGCGATGATCGCCAGCCAGGCCAGGCCGATGGAGATGCGCAGGCCGGTGAAGATGTAGGGCAGGGCCGAGGGAATCAGGATCTTGGTGAAGAACCGCTTCCTGGACATCTGCAGCACCAGGGCCACGTTGCGGTAGTCCTGGGGGATCTGGCGCACGCCCTCGGCCGTGTTGATCAGAATGGGCCAGATCGAGGTGATGAAGATCACGAAGATCGCCGCCGGCTGGTTCTGCTGGAACATCACCAGGGCGATCGGCACCCAGGCCAGGGGCGCCACCATGCGCAGAAACTGGAACAGGGGATCAAAGGCGCGGTTGAGGGTCTGGTTGAGTCCCACGGCGATGCCCGCGCCGATGCCCACCACCGCCGCCAGGGAGTAGCCCAGGGCCACGCGGCTCAGGCTGCTCATGGTGTGCAGGAACAGGCCCTTGTCGAGGCCGCCGCGGTCAAAGAACGGATAGAGCAGCAGTTCGCGGGTGCGCTCCTCGGTCCAGAGGCTGAGGGGCCCCGAGAGCTTGGTGAGCCCAAGGCTGGAGCTGAGCTGCCAGAAGAGCAGGAAACCGCCGATGCCGAACAGGGGCGGAAGAATCGACCTGCGGTTGCGCTTCCACCAGTGCGCAAGGTTGAAGCCGGAGCTGGGTGCGGTCGTCATGGAGAGGGGTCCTGGAGAGGATCTGGAGAGAGGATCTGGAGAGACGTCCTGGAGGGACAATCCGCAGGAGGACTCAGGGGAGCAGGGAACCGGGATCAGGCGATCAGCTCTTGATCTTCAGGCTGTCGAGGTAGGCCTGGGGGTTGGTGGGGTCGTAGACGGTGCCATCGAAGAACACCTCCTTGCCGCGGCTGGAGCCGGTGGGAATCTCCTTGGCCGGCAGGCCCAGCTCCTGGGCCGCCTGGCGCCAGAGGTCCTCGCGGGTCCCCCTGTCGTTGATGGCCTGGGCCTGCTGGATCGTGTCAACGATGCCGGGATAGAACTTCCAGCGCAGCGACTCCACCAGGAACCAGAGGGTGAGGCTCTTGTAGGGATAGGAGATCACGCCACGATCACTGTTCCAGTAGAGGGGGCCCATCGCGGGATCGTTCTCCGGCGTGCCCTTGGCACCGATGCGGTACTGACCCTTGAGGGCCTCCTGCAGCACCGGCAGCGGCACGTTGTACCACTTGCGCGAGCTGAGGATCTTGGCGGCCTCGTCCTTGTTCTCCGCCTTGTCGAGCCAGATCTGTGCCTCGATCAGCCCCTTCAGCAGGGCCACCGCCGCCTTGGGGTGCTGATCCACCCAGTCGGAGCGCACCGCCAGGTACTCCTCCGGGTGGGACTTCCAGATCTGGGCGGTGGTGGCCGCCAGGTAGCCCACGTTGTCCTTGACGATCCGCGAGGGCCAGGGATCCCCCGTGGAGAAGGCCTCCATCGTGCCGTTCTTCATCCCCTGCAGGGTTTCCGGCGACGGCACGGTCAGCAGCTCGACGTCCTTGTTGGGATTCACGCCACCGGCCGCCAGCCAGTAGCGGATCCAGAGGTCCTGGTTGGCCTTGGGGAAGGTGTAGGCCGCCCGGAACTTGCGGCCCTCCTTCTTGCTGAAGGCCTGGAAGAAGCCAGGGGACGACGTCCTGAGGTTGTAGGTGAGATTGCCGTCCTTGACGGAGTTGGATGTGGCAATGCCGTTGCCCTGGCTCATCAGCATCGCCAGCACCACCATCGGCACCTTCTTGCCGTTGGTGATCGCGCCCTCGCTGATCATCTGCGGCATGGGCAACTGCCACTGGCCACCGTCAATGCCGCCCCCGGCCGAACCGAGCACCACGTTGTCGCGCGCGGCCGACCAGCTGGCCTGCTTGCTCAGATTGACATCGAGGCCATGCTTGGCGAAGAAGCCCTTCTCCACACCCACCACCAGGGGCGCAGCTTCGAGGATGGGGACATAGCCCAGGTTGATGGTCTTGGTTTCCAGCTGGGAGGCGGCCTGGCCGCTGGGCGCGGTGCTGGCGGCCGGGGGGGTGGCGTCGCTGGAGCCGGTCCGGCTGGGGGGATTGCCGAAACAGCCGGTCAGCACGATGGAGCTGGAGATGGCACCAGCCAGCAGAGCCAGGAAGGGACGACGATTGGCCATGGAGATGCTGAATCAGAGAAGAGAGAAACAGGCGCAGAAAAGCGGAGGCCAAGGATCACTCCTGGCTCCCCATCGACTGAGTTGTGGGTCGCCCTAGGGCGAAGACTGCTCGATCAGGGGATGACGAAGGCTCCCGAATTGATTGAGCCCGAACATTAGAAGTCGGCCGCAGTGACTTGGGGAGCGGGCGGTCGCAGCGTTACTGACCGAGTCAATAAGGCCTGATTATCAGTGCGCCGCAGCCAACCCCTGGTCCCACCAATTGCTGTAGGAATGCTCCCGCATGTCCTGGTCAGGGAAGCAACAGTTCGTCATCGCCTTCCCGCAGCAGGCGCCCCTCCTGGCGGAACCGGGTCAGCGCCTTGGTCACCGTGACCCGCGTCATTCCGGCGATCTCAGCCAGGTGCCGGTGGGTGAGATTCATCGTCAGGAACGAGAGGCTGACGCCGCGGCTGTTGACACGGCCGAAGCGCTCCCCCAGCCACAGCAGCAGCTGGAAGAGGCGGGTCTCGGCCGGCCGCATCCGCGTGAACAGCAGCAGGGTGGAGAGCTGATGGATCTGCTCACCGAGGAAGCGCTGCTCCTCCTCCTGCGAGGGCAGCCATTCCTCCACCTGCACCGACGAGAGGGAGGTGAGCTGCAGGGGGGCGATGCCGATCAGCGAGGGGATCACCACGGATCCAGGCCCCCAGATGCCCAGGATGGTGGGTTCCGCCTGCCCCTGCCAGCTGGACAGCATCAGATAGCCGTCATCGATCAGCCAGCACAGATTGGTGGGCAGGGATTCCCCGGCCCGCAGACGCAACTGGAGTTGACGATCAGGCATCACGCAGCAGGCAGCCATCACGCGGACGGTGCGATCCCCGGGCCGTGGGTTGCCCATCGATCTCGGGGAGCATCCCCTTGGGTACGGCCAAACCTAGGGGCGCTGCCTGGACCTCTGGGGAGAACTTTCGGCAAGGGGCAGTCATCCTGCCCATCAGGGCCCGTGATGGCCGCCGGGAGCCCAACCTGTGGGCCCCGCCACAGCGGACGGTATTGAAATGACGCACCATCTGGCGCCGGAGATCCCTAGGGTTCGGGGGTCCTGGAGATCCAATCCCGCTGGCCCAATCAGCCAGCGGGAGTTTCTTCAGCACACGCGCCAATGGTGCCGGAAGGTGGTGGACACGCGTTGCGAATCGGACTCCAATCCAGCGGGGGCCAGTTGTGCTGTCCCCGGGCGATCAGGCCTCCAGGTAGTCGATCACCCGCTCGGAGAGATCCTTCACGGCGGCCACGGCCCGGCGCTCGATGCCCCGGGCGGTGTCGCGGGTGACGCCCATGTCGCGGGCGGCGGCGCTCAGGGTCATCGGGGCCGGTCGGTTGATGCCGTAGCGCAGCCGCAGCAGTTCCGCTTCCCGGTCGGGCAGCTGCTGCAGCAGCTGCTCGAGGTCGTGGCTGAGCAGCTCGCGGCTGAGGCGATCGTCCGGCAGGGGGGCGCCGCAGCGCTGCAGATCCATCAGGTTCCCATCGTCGTAGCCCGCCAGGCCGGCATCGAGGCTCACCGGCTGCTGGGCGCGGAACAGGGTCTCGCGGATGTCCAGGGGCTTGAGGTCCGTGGCCTGGGCCAGCTCCTCCACGCTGGGGGCGCGGCCCAGCTGCTGCCAGAGGCTGTGCTGGGCCCGGCGCAGCCGGCTGAGGGTCTCGCCCACGTGCACCGGCAGCCGGATCGTGCGGCCCTTGTCGGTCAGCGCCCGGCTGATGCCCTCACGGATCCACCAGTAGGCGTAGGTGGACAGCTTGTAGCCGCGGGTGGGGTCGAAGCGCTCCACCGCCCGGATCAGCCCCAGGGTGCCCTCCTGGATCAGGTCCTCCAGCTCCAGCTGGCGGTAGGCGTACTTGCGCGCCACGCTCACCACCAGGCGGAGGTTGGCGGTGACCATGCGCGCCTGGGCCCGCTCGGCCAGGCGCAGCCGCCGGCGCAGGTGGCGCACGTCCAGCCCCGCCTCCAGGGCCCAGGCCTCCAGACTGGGGGCCACATCACCGGCGCGCATCTTCATCTCCTCGGCCAGCTCGAGCAGGCGGCGGCCGCTCTGCACGGCGCGGCCGAGGCTGATTTCCTCATCGGGGGTCAGCAGGGGCACGCGGCCGATGGCCCGCAGGTGCTGACTGATTGCGTCGCAGCCGCCGCTCGGAAGCTTCTGTGGCGCAGGCATCGAGGGATGTCTGAAATGAGGTCGGCAAACCTTACAGACCATGCGGCGGATTTGGGTGGCTTCCGGCTAGGGAGCAGCACCTCCAATAGCGGCGATCAGCCCCGCTGATCGTTCCCCCGGATTGCGGAGCCCCACTGGCCAACAGCAGCCAAGGACTCGCGAACTGTGATAGAGACGTGCTGCCGGATATAGGGCCCCGAGGCATCGGCGCAACAACCAGGGATAGCCCCGCCCCGGCCATCGCCCCAGGGGGCCGGTGGGCCGTCCCAGGATGGGATCTCCCCTGCGGATCGGATGGTGGCCGCACTGGTCCTGGTGGCCCTGGTCTGGCTGGGCCTGCGCACGGCCCTGCTGCTGGCCCAGGCGGCGCGGCACAGTCCGGAGGCGCAGCTGGGCCGGGCCTTTCAGCGGGAACTGCGGGCGCGGGGGCTCCTCGGCGGGCGCTGATCCGGCAGCGCGCCCCGTCCCGGCCCGCCTGAGCCGTGGCGCCTGAGGGGTGGCGTCTGAGCAGTGGCGCCTGAGCGGTGGCGGATTCGCCATCCTGCCCCGGTGCCCCCGTCACCGTCCGGGCCACCGCTGCGCCGCCGTTGGCCTCCTCCTCCCTGCTCTCGACCCTGCTGCTGGTGCTGGTGGGGGTGCTGCTGGCCCGGCTCACCGCCAGCCGGCTGGAGCGCTGGGCCGTGCCGGCGATCGTGCTGGAACTGGCGGTGGGCTTCGGGCTCGGCAACACCCTGCTGCCCTTCGAGGCGATCCGGCCGCTGGCGGGCCTCACCGAGCTGGGGGTGCTCAGCCTGTTCTTCCTGGTGGGGCTGGAGGTGCGCGCCGACCTGCTGCAGTCGCGCCCAGGGGCCGTGCTGCGCACCGTGGCCCTCAGCGCCCTGACCCCCCTGCTGGCCTGGCTGCCGCTGCGGGCCGGCCTGCAGCTCGCGCCCGCCCCGGCGCTGCTCTGCCTGGCGGTGCTCAGCGCCACCGGCACCGGCGTCACCCTGCGGCTCCTGGCCCAGCGCCAGGCCCTCGGCAGCGCCTCGGGCCGGCTGCTGGTGGGGGTGTCGGTGCTCGACGACCTGCCCGCCATCGGCCTGCTGTCGCTGGCCATGGCCCAGGGGGCAACCCAGGCGGAGGCCGCGGGCCGGGCCGCCCTGCAGGGGCCGGGCCTGGCCGGCCTGCTGCTGGGCCTCGGGCTGGCGGCCCTGGGCCTCGGGGCCGCGGAGCTCTGGCGCCGCCGCCGCGGCCCCTGCCGGCCGGATCTGCTCACGGTGCTGCTGCTGCTCACCAGCTGCGCCTGGGTGGGGGAGGCCAGCGGTCTCACCAGCCTGCTCGGGGCCCTCTGGGCGGGGGTGCTGATGGGCCGGCTTCTGCCGGCGGAGCCGGACAGCCCCGGGGAACGGCAGCTGCGGGCCCACCTCAGCCTGCTCTCGGAGGTGTTCCTGCCGCTCTACTTCCTGGGCGTGGGCATGCGCGTGCCGGCGGCCACCCTGGCGAACCCGGCGGCCTGGGGCCTGGCGGCGGCGCTGACGCTGCTGGCCCTGCTGGGCAAGGCGGCATGCGGCCTCGGCATCCGGGCCGCGGACCGAGCGGCGGGCGTCGATCGCCGGGTGGTGGTCTACGGCCTGATCCCCCGGGGCCTGCCGGGGCTGGTGTTCGCCACCAGCGCCCAGGCCGCCGGCCTGATCGACGCGGTGCAGTTCTCGGCCCTGGTGCTGATGGTGAGCGTCACCACGGTGCTGGGCCTGCTGCTGCTGGGGCGGCGCCTGGGCCGGCTGGAGGCCGCCCAGGCCGCAGAGCGGCCCCGGGGGCCATCGGCCCCCGGGCGATCCGGCTGACGCCTCAGCCGCCCTTCTGCAGGGCCGCCGTCACGTCCACCAGGGGGATCTGGGCATCACCCCAGCCGTCGGCGGGCAGCAGGGCGGGGGCATCGGGGCCCGGCGCGGCGGCGGCCCCCGCCTGGAAGGCCCCATTGACCCAGGCCAGGATCAGCCCCCGCAGGGGGCCGCCCCCCTCCGCCAGGGGGGAGCGCAGGTTGAAGTGGTCACCGCCCTTGGCCAGCACCAGCCGGTGGCCACCACCGACGCTGCGGCCCTGGATGGCCATCGGCGTGAGCGCCTCGGGGCCCGAGGGCACCACCCAGTCGCGGCTGCCGCTCACCACCAGCGCCCGGGCCGTCATCGCCTGGGAGGAGCCGGTGTCGAACAGCAGCGCCGTGGGCGGGCTCACCGCCACCACCGCCTTGATGCGTGGATCGGCCAGGGCCGCCTGGTCGGCGGTGGCCTTGAAGCTGCACTGCAGCACCCAGCTGAGGTTGCGCTCGGGGTCGCGCTGGTCGTTGCAGCGGCCCTGCATGCGGCCTCCGCTGGGCCGCAGCCCGGCCAGCTGCAGCACCGTGGTGGCCCCCCAGGACTGGCCCAGGGCCACCACCGCGTCGGTGCGCACCGGCGCCGGCAGCTTCAGGGCGCCGCTGGCGGCGGCATCGATCAGGGCGGACACGTCGAGGGGCCGCAGCCGCAGGTTCTCCGGACCAGGGGGCGGCGTCTTGCCGGCGAGCATCGCCCGCTGCTGGCTGCTGTCGCTGCCGGGGTGGCGGGGCAGCACCACCGTGGTGCCGTGGCTGGCGAGGTGCTGGGCCCAGCCCTCGAAGCTCTCGGGGGAATCCCAGAGCCCATGGGAGATCAGCACCAGCCGTCCGTTGCCGCCGCTGCGGGGGGCGATCACCACGGCCGCCAGGGGCTCGGGCCGGTGGTTCACGCGCAGGGTCTGCTCGCTGCGCTGGGTCGCCAGGGGGCCCGGGGCACTGAGGGCCGGCGCCACCGCCGCCGGGGGCGCCGCCGCCAGGCGCACGCCCTGGGCCTGCTGGCGCTGCAGCCGTTCCAGGGCCTGGAAGAAGGTCTGCAGGTCCACCGTCACGGTGCGGCCGGGCAGGGCCTGCAGCAGGTCCACCAGGGTCAGGGGGCCGGCGGCGACGCTGCGGTCGAGGCTGGCGGCCAGGGCCTTGCTGTCCAGCTGCTCCGGCACGCCATCCACCTGGCCCAGGGCCGACACCAGCAGCAGGGCCTGGTCCAGCAGGGGCGATCCCACCGCCTGGTCGGCGAAGGAGCGCACATCCAGGGGCAGCGGCGCCGCGAACACCCGGGCCAGGTCGCGGCCGATGGCCCCGTTGGTGGCCCGATCCAGCTCGGCCAGGTCGCTGCTGCCGCGGATCAGCCGGGCCGGATCGCGCAGTTCCGCCGTCTTCACGGAGAAGTTGGCCTGCAGCAGGGGCAGCCGCAGCTGCACCTCCTCGATGGCCCGGGCCGGGGCGGCCGTGGCGGCGGCGCCGGCCAGGGCGGCGGCCAGGGCGGCGCCCCGCAGGCGGGCGCTGGGGCTGGAGCTGGGGCGGCGGGGCGGGCGGGCCAAGGCGGGCGGGCGGTGGGCGCAACCGTCAGTCAACCAGCCTTCGGCCCCTTCTGCAGGCCCGTTGCGGCGGGGCGGCCAGCGGCGCAATGGCGAACCGTGACAGAGCCCCGCCGCCGGCCGGCCCCCCTGGCCATGGTGGACGGGCAGATCGAGCACCGCCCCGCCCCATGCTCGCGCTGCTGCCGGCCCTCAACGACCACAACCTGCCCTGGATGGACACCCTCCATCCGATCGTGGTGCACTTCGTGATCGCCATGGCCCTGGTGGCCTTCGTGTTCGACCTGGTGGGGGTGCTGGCCCGCCGGCCGGCCCTGTTTGAAGTGAGCTTCTGGAACCTGCTGTTCGCCACCGCGGCGATCTTCGTGGCGGTGATCCTGGGCCAGGTGGAGGCGGGCCTGGCGGCGCCCTACGGCGGCGCCCGCCGCATCCTCGATCTGCATACCACCCTCGGCTGGGCCCTGGCCGGCATCCTCTCGCTGCTCACCGGCTGGCGCTACGTGCTGCGCAACCAGGACAGCCAGCGCCTGCCCCTGCCCGCCCTCGGCGCCGGCGCCCTGCTGAGCCTGCTGATCGGCGTGCAGGTGGTGCTGGGCGACCAGCTGATCTGGACCTACGGCCTGCACACCGTGAAGGTGGTGGCGGCCCAGCGGCAGGGGCTGATCTGATGGTCCCCACCGGTGCCAACGGCCTGCCCTACGCCCTGCCGATCCACCCCAACCTGGTGCACCTCACCGTGGGTCTGGTGGTGATCGCCATCGCCTTCGACATCGCCGGCGCCCTCTACCCGATCGAGCGGCGCCTGTTCCGCGTCATGGCCCTGCCCGTGACCCGCTCCGCCCTGCACGACGTGGGCTGGTACAACCTGCTGGCCGGGGTGCTCACGGGCTACTTCACCGTGGCGGCGGGCCTCTACGAGATGCTGCTGGCGGAGCCCCTGCCGGATGTCACCAGCGCCTTCGGGCTGGACAGCCAGGCCACCATGCTCTGGCACGGCGTGGGCGGGGTGGGGCTGCTGCTGCTGCTCACGGCGATGGCGCTGTGGCGCGGCCTGCAGCGCTTCGCCTGGCGCCGCGACCTGGGCCGCCAGGTGCAGTGGACCTACCTCCTGGCCGGCGTGGCGCTGGTGGCGCTGCTGGCCGTGCACGGCACCCTCGGCGCCCAGCTGGCGGCCGAATTCGGGGTGCACATCGCCGCCGGGCAGCTGCTGCAGGCCGGCGCCGACCTGACCACGGCCCTGCCATGACCGCCTCTCCGCCCACCCGGCCGGCCAACCGGTTCGCCATCGCGGCGGTGGCCCTCTGGACCGGCCTGATCGTGCTGGTGAGCCACTGGATGGCCGAGCAGTCGCAGCACTGGCTGCCGCTGCAGGCCTCCAGCGCCGCGCCCCTGGTGGATGGCCTGTTCCGCTTCGAGACGGGCCTCGGCACCTTCATCTTCCTGGGGGTGCTGACGGTGCTGGCCTGGAGCCTGCTGTTCCACCGCGCCGCCAAGTACGACGAGGACGACGCCGAGCCGATCGAGGGCAACACGCGCCTGGAGATCGTCTGGACGGTGATCCCGCTGGTGCTGGTGCTGCTGATCGCCGCCAACGCCATCCGGGTCAACCGGGTGCTGGGGGTGCTGGGGCCGATGGAGCACCTGCACGGGGGCGCCCCTGGACTGGTCTCCGGCGGCGCCAGCTCCGGCGGGGCGGGCCCGGAGCTGCAGGTGGAGGTGATCGCGCGGCAGTGGTCCTGGGAGTTCCGCTACCCGAGCGCCGCGGGCGCGTCCGGCGCCGGGCCGGCCGACACCGGGCCGCCGGCCGGCGTCTCCTCCACCGAGCTGCACCTGCCGCTGGACCGCCCGGTGCGCTTCCGCCTGCTCTCGGACGACGTGCTGCACGGCTTCTACGTGCCCGCCTTCCGGCTCAAGCAGGACGTGATCCCCGGCCAGGCCATCGCCTTCCGCCTCACCCCCACCCGCGCCGGCCGCTACCGGCTGCGGGATTCCCAGTTCAGCGGCACCTGGTTCGCCGCCAACCAGGCCGACGTGGTGGTGGAGAGCGAGGCCGCCTTCGCCCACTGGCTGGAGCTGGCGGCCCGGCAGCCGCTGCAGCCCGGCCTGAGTGCCGCCGCCGACGACTATGCCCGGCGCCAGCAGCGCCCCGGCAACGGCTGGGCCACCGTGGTGCCCGCCCCGCCGCCGCTGGTGAACGTGCCCGGATCCGCCTCCCTCCCCCACGACGCCTGAGCCCCATGGTCCCGACCGCTGCCCCCTCCACCCCGCCGCCGGCCCCCTCCTGGCTGCGCTACCTGGGCTGGAGCACCGACGCCAAGGTGATCGGCATCCAGTACATCGCCACGGCGCTGCTGTTCCTGCTGGTGGGGGGCTTTCTGGCGATGGTGATCCGCGGTGAGCTGATCACCCCCGAGGCCGATCTGGTGGACCGCACGGTCTACAACGCCCTCTACACGATGCACGGGACGATCATGCTGTTCCTGTTCATCTTTCCGGTGCTCAACGGCCTCAACAACCTTCTGGTGCCGCTGATGATCGGCGCGCCGGACATGGCCTTCCCCAGGCTCAATGCCGTCGCCTTCTGGATGGTGCCGGTGTTCGGGCTGATCCTGATGGCCAGCTTCCTGGTGCCGGGGGGGCCGGCGGCGGCGGGCTGGTGGTCGTATCCGCCGGTGAGCCTGCAGAACCCGCTGGGGATTCTGTTCAACGGCCAGGCCCTGTGGATCCTGGCGGTGGCCCTCTCGGGGGTGTCCTCGATCCTGGGGGCCCTGAATGTGGTCACCACGATCCTGCGGCTGCGGGCGCCGGGGATGGGCCTGTTCCGCATGCCGATCTTCTGCTGGACGGCCCTCTCCGCCCAGCTGATCCAGCTGGTGGGGCTGCCGGTGCTCACCGGCGGCGCGGTGATGCTGCTGCTGGATCTGGTGGCGGGCAGCTCCTTCTACCGGCCGGAGGGGGGCGGCGATCCGGTGCTCTACCAGCACTTCTTCTGGTTCTATTCCCACCCGGCGGTGTATGTGATCATCCTGCCGGTGTTCGGGGTGTTCTCCGAGCTGCTGCCGGTCTATGCCCGCAAGCCATTGTTTGGCTATAATTTTGTAGCCATGGCTTCGCTGGTGATCGTGGGCCTCAGCCTGATCGTGTGGGTGCACCACATGTTCCCCAGCGGCGTGGCCCAGTGGATGCGCGACCTGTTCATGGTCACCACGATGCTGATCGCCGTGCCCACGGGCATCAAGGTGTTCGCCTGGGTGGCCACCCTCTGGCGGGGCAAGATCCGCCTCACCACGGCGATGCTGTTCGCCCTGGGGGGCATCGTGAACTTCGTGTTCGCCGGCATCACCGGCATCATGCTCGCCACGGTGCCGATCGACATCCACGTCAACAACACCTACTTCGTGGTGGGCCACTTCCACTATGTGATCTATGGGGCCGCCACCATGGGGGTCTACGCCGCCATCTACCACTGGTTCGGTAAGTTCACCGGCCGCATGCTGTATGAGGGCCTCGGCAAGCTGCACTTCGTGCTCACCTTCATCGGCACCAACCTCAACTTCCTGCCGATGCACCCCCTGGGGCTGATGGGGATGCCGCGGCGGGTGTCCAGCTACGACCCGGAATTCGCCTTCTGGAACGTGCTGGCCAGCCTCGGCGCCTTCCTGCTGGGGGTGTCGATCATTCCCTTCCTGCTCAACCTGGTGAGCTCCCTGGTGCGGGGCGCCAGGGCCCCGGCCAACCCGTGGAACGCCATCGGCCTGGAGTGGCTGCTGCCCTCGCCGCCGCCGGCCGAGAACTTCGAGGACCACACGCCCACGGTGCTGCGGGGTCCCTACGGCTACGGCAGCGGCGAGCCGCTGGTGGAGCACCAGGAGCGCTACGAGCAGGCCCTGCGGGAGCTGGCGGCATGACCAGCACCAGCGACGGCCCCGGCGGCTCCCACCGGGCCCACCCGGACCACAGCCCCACCGGCTTCGTGCTCTTCCTGGCCTCCGAGAGCCTGGTGTTTCTGGCCTTCTTCGCCGGCTACGCCGCCCTCCGGGCCGGCGCCCCCAGCTGGTACCCCGCCGGCCTGGAGGGCCTGGAGTGGCGCGAGCCCCTGCGCTACACGGCGGTGCTGCTCTCCAGCTCCGGCACCATCGCCCTGGCGGAGCACTGCCTGGAGCGGGGGCGCCTGGCCCTGTTCCGCGGCCTCTGGCTGCTGACGATGGCGATGGGGGCGGTGTTCCTGGCGGGGCAGCTGCTGGAGTGGCGCGGCCTGCCCTTCGGCTTCACCGACGGGGTCTTCGCCAACCTCTTCTATCTGCTCACCGGCTTCCACGGCCTGCACGTGGCAGCCGGCATCGTGCTGATGGGCGTGATGCTGCTGCGCTCCCTGGGATCTGCCGGCGGCGGCGACCACCGGGGCCTGCGGGCGGCGGGCCTGTTCTGGCACTTCGTGGACGTGATCTGGGTGGCGCTGTTCGCGCTGCTCTACGTGTGGAGGTAGGGATGATCATCGACGACCGCTCCTACGACGTGATCATCATCGGCAGCGGCGCCGGTGGCGGCACCCTGGCGGGCGCCCTGGCCGCCGGCGGCCGCTCGGTGCTGCTGCTGGAGCGCGGCGGCGTGATGGCCCTGGCGGACCAGAACGTGGCCGATGTCGACCTGTTCCGCACCGACCGCTACCACCCCGGCGAGCCCTGGTTCGGTCCGGACGGCGACCCCTTCGCGCCCCAGACCCTCTACACCATCGGCGGCAACACCAAGATCTGGGGGGGCGTGCTGGAGCGCATGCGCGAGCGGGAGTTCGGCCCCCTGGCCCTGCAGGAGGGGCCGGTGCCGGACTGGGGGCTCCGCTACGCCGACCTCGCGCCCTACTACGAGCGCGCCGAAGCCCTCTACCGCGTCCACGGCCAGGCCGGCAGCGACCCCACCGCCCCGCCCCGCAGCGGTGCCTATCCGCTGGCGCCCCGGCCCCTCGATCCGCTGATGGCGGAGCTGCGCGATGCCCTGGAGCGGGCCGGCACCCACCCCCATCCGCTGCCCCTGAGCTGGAGCACCTCGCCCCTCGACCCCACGGGCGATGCGGAGCTGTTCGGGGTGGACCTGGCCCGGGACTCCACCGCCGTGACGGTGCGGCCCGGGGCCCGGGTGCGCCAGCTGCACGTGAGTCCAAGCGGCCGGGAGGTGCGGGGGGTGGAGGCCGAGATCGAGGGCCAGCGCTGGCTGTTCAGCGGCCAGCTGGTGGTGCTGGCGGCCGGCGCGATCAACACGGCGGAGCTCCTGCTGCGCTCCGCCAGCGACAGCCACCCCCAGGGCCTGGCCAACGGCTCGGGCCAGGTGGGCCGCAACCTGATGAAGCCCCAGCTCACGGCGATCCTGCAGCGCTCCGCCGCCGCCAGCAGCGGCCGCGAGGCCCGCTGCCTCGGCGTGCACGACTACTACTGGGGCGACAGGAACGTGGCCTTCCCCCTGGGGACGATCCAGAGCGGCGGCGGCGTGCTGCAGGATCCGCTGTTCGCCGAGTCGCCGCCGGTGCTCTCCCTGGTGACGCGGCTGCTGCCCAACGCCGTGCTGGAGCGCCTGGCGGGGCGCTCGATCTGCTGGTGGGCCAGCAGTCCCGTGCGGCCCGACCCGGCCAACCGGGTGACCCTGCGGGGCGAGAGCCTGCAGATCGACTACACGGCCAACAACCGCGAGGCCCACGAGCGGCTCGTCTACCGCTGGCTCGACACCCTCCAGACGGTGGAGGCCGACCCGCTCAACCGGGTGGTGCAGCCCTTCCCGATCCACCCCCGCGGCGAGGCGCCCCTCTCGGCCATCGGCCAGGTGTGCGGCACCTGCCGCATGGGCTCCGACCCCGCCGGCGCCGTGGTGGACCTGCAGGGCCGCAGCCATCAGGTGGCCAACCTCTACCTGGCCGACGCCAGCACCTTCCCCAGCTGTCCGGCGGTGGGGCTGGGCCTGACGGTGATCGCCCAGGCCCTGCGCCTGGCGGACCATCTGCAGACGCAGTTCTGAGGGCAGCCAGCCGGGCCCGATGGCGCCATGCTGCAGGCACTGCGGCACCCCAGCCATGACCAGCCTCTCCCCGGACCAGGCCCTGGTGCTCACCGCCATCGAGCGCTTCCTCGACGACCCCGACCTGGCGGAGGACGAGGACAGCGGCGGTACCGGCGATGTGCTGGAGGCGATCGGCCTGGCCCTGGAGGCGGTGCTGCCGCCCCAGGCGATCGAGCAGGCGATCACCAACCTGCTGGCCAACCACGCCGCGGAGCTGGAGGAGGAGATCCAGCTGGTGCTGGAGGCCCTGCTGGCCGGCATCGAGCGCGACGACAGCGACCTGGAGCCCGTCCCCGCCGCCCCGGGCGAGGCGCCGGCCGGCGCCGATGGGGGCGAGTCGGCGCTGCAGCGGGCCCTGGCGGGCCAGGCGGCCGCCCTGGAGGCCAATGCCCTCGATGGCAACTGCCTGCTGGTGTGGGATGAGCAGCTGAATCCGCCCCTGCAGGAGCTGGAGATCCTCGACCTGCTCGACGAGTACCCCTGCCGCGGCGACGGGGCCCGCTGGAGCCCGGAGGACTTCGTGGTGCTGCTGGAGGCCAAGAGCCGCCTCTGGCAGCAGACCATGGCGGCGGTGGAGGTGTTCGGGGAGCGGCCCGACAGCCGGCCCAGCGCCGCCACGATGCTGGCCCTGGTGCCGCCGGACCCGGGGCGGCCGATCGAGCTGATGGAGGTGCTGGTGCCGCTCACGGGCCGGGGCTGGTCGAAGGCGGGGGGGACGCCGGACCCCGGGACGGAGCCGGACCCCGAGGCGGAGCCTCAGGCCTGAATCGGGATCACCCGGTTGCGGCCACCCCCCTTGCCCAGGTACATCGCCGCATCGGCGCGGGCGATCAGCGCCTCCACCGCCTCGCCGGGCTCGGCCACCGCCACGCCGATGGTGGCGGTGATGGCCAGGGGCCCGGCTGCGGTGGGGATCGGGTCGGCGACGGCCCGGTGGATCTTCTCGGCGACCTCCACGGCGTTGTCCAGGTTCTGCACCCCCTCCAGCACCACCAGCAGCTCATCGCCGCCGAAGCGGCCGGCCAGGTCCCCGGCCCGCAGGCAGCCGCCGATGCGCTGGGCCACGCCCCGCAGCAGGTCGTCGCCGGCGGCGTGGCCGTAGGTGTCGTTGATGTGCTTGAAGTGGTCCAGGTCGCAGAACAGCACCGCCGTGCGCTCGCCGGTGCGGGGCCGCTGCCGCACCAGCGCCTCGATCCGACCGGTGAGTTCCCGGCGGTTGAGCAGCCCCGTGAGCGGGTCGCTGGCGGCGCGCCGGACCAGGCGCTCCTGCTCGTGCCGGCGCTCGGTCACATCGAAGCAGTAGCCGATGTAGCCCCCGAAGGCGCCGTCGAGGGCCGTGAAGGGGATGCCGTTGTCGCAGATCCAGCGGTAGATGCCGTCGTGGCGGCGCAGGCGATACTCCATCACGAAGGGCCGCTGCGCCGCGAAGGCCTCCCGGTAGATCCCCAGGCAGCCCGGCAGGTCGTCCGGGTGGACGCCCTCGCACCAGCCCTCGCCGAGCTCCTGGGCCATGGCCCGGCCGGTGAAGGCCAGCCAGGTGGCATTGAACCAGTCGCAGAGGCCATCGCGGCCGGCACGCCAGATCAGCACCGGGGCGTCGTTGAGCAGCTGCAGGTGGAAGCGGCTGGCCTGCTCCAGCTCCAGCTCCACCCGCTTGAGCTCGCTGATGTCGGCGATCTGGAGGATGACGGTGCCGATCTGGCCGTCGGCCCCCCGGATGCAGCCCGCGCACAGGTCACCCCAGACCAGGGAGCCGTCGCGGTGCCGGAAGCGGGCCTCGAGCCGGTAGCTGTCGCAGCGGCCGGCCCGCAGGTCGCCGCGCAGCCGCTCTTCCGCCTCCAGGTCCCGGGGATCGATCAGGGCGCTCCAGGGGGTCTGCACCAGCTCCTCGGGCCCGCGCCCCAGCAGCTGGCAGAGGGCCGGATTCACCCGCTGGATCGCGCCGTCGCCATCCAGCAGGGCCTTGCCCACGGCGGCGTTCTCCATCACCAGGCGGAACAGCTGCTCGGCCTCGGCGCGGGCCTGCCGCGACTGCACCGCCTGGTGCACATCGCGGCAGCTGCCCACCCGGGCGATCACCCGGCCGGCGGCATCGAACACCGGCTGGACGGCGATGGAGGCCCAGCGGCTCTCGCCCCAGGCCGTGCGCAGCCGCACCTCGTAGGTGATCGGCTGGCCCGCCAGGATCTGCGCGGTGGCCCGCTGCAGCTGCGGCCGGTCCTCGGGCTCGACCAGCTCGGCGGCACTGCGGCCGATCAGCTGCTCCGGGGCGTAGCCCAGCAGGCGGCGGGCCGCGGGCGACACCCACTGGAACACCGCCTCCGGCGTGGAGCGGAAGATCATGTCGGCGGAGTGGTCCACCAGCAGCTGGTACTGCTCCTTGGCGACCGCCAGCTCCCGGACGCCCCGCTGGCGCCGCTCGGCCACGACCACCGCCATCAGGCCCACCCCCAGCAGGCCCACCAGCCGCGAGAGAAAGGCGGGCGAGGGGAAGAACGCCCAGTAGATCCCGGAGGCCAGCGACAGGGCCAGGGCCAGCCCCGTCAGGGCCAGCACCTGGGCGGGCCGGGCGAAGGCGGCCGCCAGCACCACCACGATCCAGTAGTAGGGCAGAACGATGACGTCGCGGGGCAGCAGCAGATCCAGCAGGAACAGGCCCAACAGCACCGCCACCAGCAGGCCGATGGGCCGCACCAGCCCGGCTGGGCGCGGCCCGGGCCCGCCGCCGGCTGCCGTGCTGGTGATCGCGTCGCCCAGGGCCCCTGCCTCCAGCGCTCCTGCCCTTCAGTGTGGTGCGGATCGGGGCGGATTGACGGCCCCGGCCTGGACGCTCACCAACCGAGGGGGAGCCCGCGCGGCGCGGGTGCGGCGCCTGGGCGCCAGCGGGGAATACGGTGCGGGCTGCGGCGCCGGACGGCACGGCCATGGCCCTGATCAACACCGCCGTGGGCCTGCTGGCGATCAGTTCCCCGATCGGGGCGCTGCCGGTGGTGGCCCGGGCGGCCGGGGACGAGCCCGGCCGGGTGCGCCGCATCAGCCGGCTGGCCGTGCTCACCTTTCTGTTCACGCTGCTGGCGGCCTGCTGGTGGGGTCAGGGGCTGCTGGATCTGTTCGCGATCACCCTCGATTCCTTCCGGGTCGCCGGCGGGCTGATCCTGCTGCCGATCGGCTTGAGGCTGATCGAAGGCCTGGCGGTGGGCCATCCGGAGGTCGACAACGACGCGGGCACGGTGGGGGTGGTGCCGATCGGGATGCCGCTGCTGGCCGGGCCCGGCGCCATCTCCCTGGTGGTGGCCGATGCGCCGCAGGCCTGGATCGGCCGTCTGGCCCTGAGCGGGATCATCGCCCTGCTGGCCCTGGGGATCTATCTCGTGCTGCTGGTGTCGATGCCGCTGCGGCGGGCCCTGGGGGAGCTGCAGGAGAAGGTGATCAGCCGCCTGATGGGGCTGCTGCTGAGCGCCATCGCCGTGCAGATGCTGGTGAGCGGCCTCAAGGGCTGCTTTCCAGCGCTGGGCTGAGGACACATTTAGTCGCAGATTCCCGCGGAGATGCGCATCCAGACCGCGATGTTACCCAGCAATCCGTAGCACACCGATACCGATTGAAGGGCCTGAGAGCATGAACGCCGGTAACGCGGCGTGTGAAGATCGATGTCCCCCGGTTGCCATCGGACCATGGACCTTCGGTCATTGAGGCCGCAGCCCAGGCACCGCCGGGCGGCGCTGGGCCTGGCCCTGGGGCTGGGCAGCCTCGGCCTGGCGGCCTGCCAGGCCCCCAAGGGTCCCCCGGCCCGCGGGCCGCTGCCGGTGCAGACCCAGGCCGTCGAGCGGGCCCGCTTCAGCGCCGCTGTCGACACGGTGGGCAGCCTGGAGGCGGTGGACCTGGTGCAGCTCTCCACCCAGGCCGGGGGCCGCATCCAGCGGCTGCTGGTGCGCCAGGGCAGCCAGGTGCGGCGGGGCGACCTGCTGCTGGTGCTCGACCAGGTGCAGGTGGGGGCCGACGTGGCCAACCTGCGGGCCAAGGCGGCCAGCGACAAGCTCAACTACGAGCGCTACGAGGCCCTGGTGAGCCAGGGGGCCGCCAGCCCGATCCAGCGCGACCAGTTCCGCCAGGAGTACATCGCCTCCAAGGAGGCCCTGATCGCCCGCGAGGCCGACCGCCGCTTCCGCAACCTGCGGGCGCCGATCTCCGGCACCGTGGCCGACCTGCAGGTGAAGGTGGGCGATGTGGTGGAGGCCGACACCCCCTTCACCAAGCTGGTGCGCAACGACCGGCTGATGGTGCGGCTGGAGGTGCCCGCCGTCTACGCCGACCGGGTGCGGCCGGGCCAGGCGGTGACCCTGATCGACCCCGCCACGGAGCGGCCGCTGCGCAGCGGCGCGGTGCAGTCGATCGATCCGCTGGTGGGCGAGGGCAGCCAGGCGCTGCTGGCCAAGGCGGAGTTCGACAACCGCGACGGTCGCCTGCGCACCGGCCTGCGGCTGCGCACCCGCCTGGTGCTCGACCAGCAGGAGCAGCCCTCGGTGCCGTTCAAGGCCGTGGTGCAGCAGGCGGGCCAGAGCTTCGTCTACGTGCCGGGCAGCCTGGCGCAGCTGCGGGCCAACCCCGGCCGCGCCAACCTGGCCGCCCTCAGCGCCCTTCCCCCCCAGACCCGGGTGGCCCTGCAGGTGCCGGTGCGGCTGGGCCCCCTCCAGGACAACCGCTATCCGGTGCTCAGCGGCCTGCGGGAGGGGGAGCGCGTGATCACCTCCAACCTGATCAACCTGCGCCACGGCCTGCCGATCCAGCCCAAGCCCTAGACCGCCCCCCGAACCATGTCGCTCTCCAACAGGTTCATCGTGCGGCCGGTGCTCACCACGGTGTGCAGCCTGCTGATCGTGATCGCCGGCCTGATCTCCATTCCGCTGCTGCCGGTGGAGAACCTGCCCGACATCGCGCCCCCCACCGTGCGGGTGTCGGCCCGCTACACGGGGGCCGATGCCGTCAGCGTCGAAGAGGGCGTCACGGCGGTGCTCGAGCAGCAGATCAACGGCGTGGAGGGGATGGAGTTCATCACCTCCAGCAGCGCCGCCGACGGCAGCAGCTCGATCACCGTGTCGTTCGCCAGCGGCAGCGACCGCAACATCAACCAGGTGAACGTGCAGAACCGGGTGGCCCTGGCCGAACCGCAGCTGCCGGCCGAGGTGCGCCAGTCCGGCGTCACGGTGAACAAGGCCTCCACCTCGATCCTGCTCGTCTACACCTTCGGCAGCACCGACGCGGAGAAGCCCTACAGCGTCGAGACCATCAGCGGCCTGCTGGACCAGGGCCTCACCGACGCGATCAAGCGGGTGCCGGGTGTAGGCGATGTGAGCTACTTCGGCAACCGCAAGCTCGCCTTCCGCCTCTGGCTCAACCCCGACCGCCTGGCCGCCAACCAGCTCACCGCCAACGACGTGGTGGCGGCCGTGGCCAGCCAGAACCGCCTGGTGCCGGCGGGCCGCATCGGTGGGGCGCCGGCCCCGCCGGACCAGGAGTACACCTTCAGCGTGGAACTGCAGGGGCGGCTCAGCACCCTGCAGGAGTTCGAGAACCTGGTGGTGCGCAACCCGCCCGGCGGCGCCCTGGTGCGGCTCAAGGACGTGGGCCGCGTCACCCTGGGGGGTGAGAGCTACGACGTGAGCAGCACCAACCTGCAGGCGGTGCCGGCGGTGGGTATGGCCATCTACCAGCTCAGCGGCAGCAACGCCCTGGAGGTGTCCAAGGGGGCGAAGGCGGTGCTCGAGCGGTTCGCCGACACCCTGCCGGTGGGGATGGAGATGCAGAAGGTGTACGACAACACCGACTTCATCGAGGCCTCGATCGAGGGGGTCGTCGGCGCCCTGCGCGATGCCATCGTGCTGGTGGTGCTGATCCTGTTTCTGTTCCTGCAGGACTGGAAGGCCACCCTGGTGCCCACCATCGCCATCCCGGTGTCGCTGATCGGCACCTTCGCGGTGGCCAAGCTGGTGGGCGTGTCGCTCAACCAGCTGACGCTGTTCGGCCTGGTGCTGGCCACGGGCCTGGTGGTGGATGACGCCATCGTGGTGATCGAGGACGTGGTGAGCAAGAGGAGCCGGGGCATGGGCGCCCTGGCCGCGGCCCGCGCCGCCATGGACGAGCTGTTCGGTGCGGTGCTGGCCACCTCGCTGGTGCTGATCGCGGTGTTCGTGCCGGTGCTGTTCTTCCCCGGCGCCACCGGCACGATCTACAAGCAGTTCGGCGTCACGATCATGGCGGCGATCACCATCTCCACCTTCAACGCCCTTACCTTCTCGCCGATGCTCTCGGCCCTGCTGCTGGACCGCGAGGACCTCCCCCCCAGCCGCCGCAACTACGCCATCGGCGGCACCACCCTGGCCTTCATCTTCGGGGTGCTGCTCAGCGGCGGTGGCGTGCTGATCATCCTGGCGGGGCTGGTGCTGGGCACGCTGCTGGGCTACGCCCTGGGGGAGGCCACGGGCCGGCCGCTGCGGCTGCCCCTGGCGATCGCCGGCGCCCTGGCGGGCCTGCTGGTGGGCGGGGTGGCCCATCCGGCCACGGTGGCGCTCTGCACGGGCCTGGGGCTGCTGGTGAGCAGCTTCACCCCCGAGATCTTCGTGCGCTTCGAGCAGCTCTATGCCGCGGTGGAGCGGCTGTACCACGGCGGCCTCGACTGGGTGCTGGGCCACCGGGCCCTGGTGATGGGGCTGCTGCTGGGGGGCATCAGCCTCACGGCGGTGGCCTTCACCGCCATGCCCTCGGGCTTCGTGCCGGTGGAAGACCAGGGCTATGCCCTCGGCATCCTGCAGGCGCCCGAGGGAACCTCGCTGCAGAACACCCAGCGCATCAGCCGCCGCATCAGCGAGATCCTGCGCACCGAGCCCGCGATCAGGACGGCGGCGATGTTCAACGGGGCCGGCTTCGAGGGCAACACCCCCAACCGGGGCTTCTTCTTCTTCGGCCTCAAGCCCTGGGCCGAGCGCCGCCAGGGCGACCAGAGCGCCGCGGCGATCGTGGAGCGGCTGAACGGCAAGCTCTCGGTGATCGAGGACGCCCGCATCGTGGTGGTGGAGCCGCCGCCGATCCGGGGCTACGGCAACTCCGGCGGCTTCGAGTTCCAGCTGCTCGACCAGAGCGGCGGCGCCCTGGCCCTGCCGGAGTTCGCCGCCGCCGCCAACCGGCTGATCGGCGAGGCCAACGGCAGCCCTGAGTTCGCCCGGGCCTTCACCCAGTTCTCCCCCGAATCGCCGAAGCTGCGGGTGCGGGTGGACCGCGACCGCATGGCCGCCCTGGACGTGGACTTCGGCCAGGCGATGCAGGCCTTCAGCGTGAGCATGGGCGGCAGCTACGTGAACGACACCTTCGAGGCCGGCAAGGTGCGGCGGGTGTACGTGCAGGCGGATGAGGGCTTCCGCTCCAGCCCCGAGCGGCTCACCTTCCAGTACGTCAAGAACGGTGCCGGCAAGCCCATCGCCCTCTCCGAGTTCTTCCGGGTGGAGCCCATCACCGGCCCGGCGGTGATCCCCCACTTCAACCTCTACCGCTCGATCAAGGTGGAGGGCAGCGCCGCCCCCGGCCGCAGCTCCGGCGAGGCGATCAAGGGCATGCAGAGCCTGTTCCGCGGGCTGGAGATCAACGGCCTCGGCTTCGACTGGACCGGCATCTCCCGGGAGGAGCTCAAGGCCGGCTCCCTGGCCGTGGCGATCTTCGGCCTGGGGATCCTGGTGGTGTACCTGGTGCTGGCGGCCCAGTACGAGAGCGTCAGCGATCCGCTGATCGTGCTGATGACGGTGCCCACCGCCATGCTCGGGGCCCTGCTGTTCCTGCAGCTGCGCGGCGAGGTGCTGAACGTCTACGCCCAGGTGGGCCTGGTGATGCTGATCGGCCTGGCGGCCAAGAACGGCATCCTGATCGTCGACCTGGCCAACCAGCGCATGGAGGGGGGCATGCGGGCCCTGGAGGCCGCCCGCGACTCGGCCCGCTCGCGGCTGCGGCCGATCCTGATGACCGCCATCGCCTCGCTGCTGGGCTTCCTGCCCCTGGTGTTCGCCAGCGGCGCCGGGGCCCGCAGCCAGATTTCCCTGGGTACGGTGGTGTTCGGCGGCCTGGCGGTGGCCACCCTGCTGTCGCTGTTCGTGGTGCCGGTGTTCTACGTGGTGATCAAGGGCTGGCTGGAGCGCCAGGCCACCGCGGCCGAGGGCCCCGCCCAGCTGGGCGGCGACGGGGGGATCGGCTGATGGTCTGGCGGCGGCGCGAGCGCCACGGTGGGCGCAAGGCGGTGCTGGCCGGACTGCTGGGGGCCGGCCTGGGCCTGCTGCTGGCACGGGTGCTGCACCGCGTCGTCGACAACACGCCGATGCTGGTGACCCCCGAGGGCCTGTTCTGGGTGTCGCTGCTGCTGGGCTGCTCCGGCGCCGTGGGCGGCATGGCCCTGGAGGCGGTGCGGCAGCTGCAGGCCCAGAACCCCAACCCCGAGTACCACCAGCACGACCACCGCCGCGGCTAGGCAGGGGATCGCTGCCGCAGCCTCAGCCCCCCTCGATCGGGGAGTCGACCGGCTGGACCAGGGCCTCGAACAGATCCGCCAGCACCTGCTGCATCGGCGCCTGCAGGCGGCAGCCCGGGGCCACCTCGGAGGCCACCAGCAGCAGGGCGCAGGCATCGGCCAGGGCCGAGGCCTCCTCGGCATTGACGGCCAGCAGGTGCTGGCCCCGCCACCGGCTCGCCCTCACTGGGCCCCCGCCGCCACCGGCAGGGGCGCCTGGAGCCCCGTCCCGGCGGACTCCGTTGCAGCCGATGTCGTCACTCCGGTGCCTCCAGCGCCGATCTGGGTTGAGCCTGGGCGGCAGCTGTGTCCGGCCGCTGACTGCCGGCGCGCGGGTTGCGACAGGATGTGACCCAGCGGCGCCGGGTCCGGCACCGCTGGCGTGCCTACGGTTCCGGTAGCAGCCGTGCCGCCGTGACCAGCGCCCCGGATGGTGGCAGCCCCGGCCCCCGGGACCGCCAGCAGGCGCCGGACGGAACCGGCCCGTCCGAGGTCCGGGCCCGGGCCCTGCTGGAGCAGCTCACGCTGGCCGAGAAGCTGGCGATGCTCGATGGCGACACGCCCTTCTGGTCGGGGATGGCGGACATCGCCCTCCACAACGCCTCCCACCGGCACCCCTGGCCGGCCGGGGCGGTGCCGCGGCTGGGCATCGGCGGCCTGCAGTTCGTGGACGGCCCCCGCGGTGTGGTGCTGGAGGGCGGCGCCACCAGCTTCCCGCCGCCGATCGCCCGGGGCGCCAGCTGGGATCCGGAGCTGGAGCAGCGCATCGGCGCGGCCATGGCCCGCGAGACCCGCAGCTTCGGCGCCAACCTGCTGGGCGGGGTGTGCGTCAACCTGCTGCGCCACCCCGGCTGGGGCCGCGCCCAGGAGACCTACGGCGAAGACCCCGTGCACGTGGGCGCCATGGGGGCCGCCATGAGCCGCGGCGTGGCCCGCCATGCCATCGCCTGCGTCAAGCACTTCGCCCTCAACTCGATCGACAGCGCCCGCTTCCGGGTGGACGTGCAGGCCATGCCCCGGGTGCTGCACGAGCTGTATCTGCCCCAGTTCCGCACCTGCATCGAGGCCGGGGCCCTGGCGGTGATGAGCGCCTACAACAGCGTCAACGGCCAGTGGTGCGGCCAGCACCCCCAGCTGCTGGGCGAGATCCTCAAGCGGCGCTGGGGCTTCCGGGGCTTCGTGCTCACCGACTTCATCTTCGGCGTCCGCGACGGCGTGGCGGCCGTGCTGGCGGGCCAGGACCTGGAGATGCCCTTCCGGATGGTGTTCGAGGCCTGCCTGCCGGAGGCGGTGGCCCGCGGCGTGGTGCCCCTCGGCCGCATCGACGACGCGGTGCTGCGGCTGCTGCGGGCCCAGCTCTCGGTGCGGCCCGGGGACTACCCGCCGGTGCTGCGGGGCTGCCCGGAGCACCGGGCCCTGGCGCGGGAGGCCGCTACCAAGGCGATCGTGCTGCTCCAGAACGAGGCCCTGCCGGAGGGCCGGCCGCTGCTGCCGCTGGCGGGCGTGGGCTCGATCGCCGTGATCGGCCGGCTGGCCGCCACCGCCAACCTGGGTGATCGCGGCTCCTCCGACACCCGCCCCGCCCCCGGCACGGTGGTGACGCCCCTGGCGGGGCTGCGGGCGGCGGCGCCGCAGCTGCGGATCCGCCACAGCGACGGCCGCAACCTGGCCGAGGCCGCTGCCCTGGCCGCCGCGGCCGAGGTGGCGGTGCTGGTGGTGGGGCTGGACTGGCGCCAGGAGGGCGAGCACATTCACGCCGGCGACATCGCCCCGATCCTGCGCCACACGCCACCGCCCGATCCGCTGCTGCGCCGCATCGGCCGGGCGCGGCTGCAGCCGCTGTGGTCGACGCTGACGGCGGGCTTCGCGGCGGTGGCCAGCCTGGGCTCCGCCCGGCCCGGGGGCGATTTCGCCTCCGGCGACCGCACCGACCTCCACCTGGAGCCGCGCCAGGAGGCCCTGATCCGGGCCGTGGCCGCCGCCAACCCGCGCACCGTGGTGGTGCTGATGGGGGGCGGCGGCCTCCTGATCGAGGCCTGGCGGCACCTGGTGCCGGCCATCCTGCTGCTCTGGTACCCGGGCCAGCAGGGGGGCGAGGCCCTGGCGGATGTGCTGCTGGGCCGGGTGTCGCCCTCGGGGCGGCTGCCCTTCGCCCTGCCCACGCACCACGCCCACCTGCCGCCCTTCCACCCGCGCAGCCGCCGGATCACCTACGACCTCTGGCACGGCTACCGCCGCCTGCAGCGGCAGGGCCACCCGGCCGCCTTCCCCTTCGGCTTCGGCCTCTCCTACACGGCCTTCGAGGCCAGCGCCCTGGATGCGGTGGTGGTGCAGGGCGCCGCGGGGACGGCGGATCCCCAGGCCGCGCTCCAGCTGGCGCTGACCGTGCACAACGCCGGCGCCATGGCGGCCGATGAGGTGGTGCAGGTGTACCTGGAGCCGCCGGGGCTGGCCCTGGAGCGGCCGGCCCGCAGCCTGGTCGGTTTCCAGCGGCTCAGCCTGGAGCCGGGGCAGAGCCAGCGGCTGCGGCTGGCGATTCCCCTGCGCCACCTGGCCTACTTCGATGAAGCCCGCGACGGCTTCGCCCTCGAGGCCGGCCGGCACCGGCTGGTGGTGGCCCGCCACGTGGAGGATCCCGGCCTGGCGGTGGAGCTGGAGCTGGAGGCGGCGCTGCTCAGCTGCGCGCCATGCGCGCCAGCAGGGCTGTGAGCCGCAGCCGGTTGAAGCGCTGCAGCCACAGGCAGGGCAGGTTGAAGGCCGTGGCGAACAGCAGGTTGAGCAGCACCCCCACCGGCGGCAGCCACAGGGCGGTGAGCATCCAGAACGGCCACAGGGCCAGGTGCACCAGCTCGGCCCGGCGGGTTTCGGCCACCAGCCGCCGCAGCGCCGCCCCGTCCCGCCCCACCAGGCTGGCCTTGCGGATGCCACCGGCAAATGTGGTGCCGGCATCGGGCAACCGGTCTTTCCAGCGGCGGATCCGCAGCCAGCGCTCGTAGGCCTGGGGTTGCTCCCCCCAGGGCCTGGGGGCGGTGAGCCAGCCATCGCGTTCCAGGGCGGCCAGGGGCAGCCGCTGGGCCAGCCAGCCGATCAGCAGCGACCAGGCCAGCCAGCCACCACCGCAGGCCAGCACTCTCCAGGCATCCACCGGCATGGGGGATCTCCGGCCTCAGGCGCGCAGCAGCTCCCGGGCCAGCGGCGCCAGGGCCTGGGGATCGCGCACCAGCTGCGGGTGGGTGAGCACCGGCAGCATCCGCCGCGGCCCCAGCGGCAGCACGGCGCTCCAGCCCGGCAGCACCATCAGATCCAGGCCCGAATAGAAGCTGCAGCACTCCACCGGCCGCAGGCTGTCCAGCTCGGCATCGAGGCGCCGCAGCAGCGGGCTGCCCGGCTTGAGGTCGGCGATGCCGGCCAGCAGCCGCCGTGGCCAGGGCTGGGCCGTGAGCGTGCCCCGCTGGGGGCTGCCCAGGCTGATGAAGCGGCGGGTGCGGCGATAGCCCCCCAGCAGCTGGATCCAGGTGCGGCCGATCACCCCCCCCATCGAAAAGCCCAGCAGGTCGATCGGCTGGGAGGGTCCGAAGGCCGCCTCGATCTGGCGGTCCAGCCAGGCGGCCAGCTCCTGCACGGGCGTGGTGCCGAAGCGCAGGGGCAGGGCGGGCGCCAGCAGCTCCTGCCGCCGCTCGCCCAGGTGGCGCCGCAGGGGCTCGAACACCCGTGGGCTGTCCATCAGCCCGTGCAGCAGCACCAGCGGCGGCGGCGTTGCCTGCTCCATCGACCTCTCCATGGATCCATTCAAGGGCAGGGCAGCCGCGCTCGCCTCCAGCCCGGTGGTGGGGATTCCGGCCGGGGGATCCCCGGCAGCCGCCGGGCGCGGCCTGGGGTGAGGGCACCGGGCCGCCGCCGCCGGATACGGGTCTCCGTAGCCCAGCTCACCCCCGCCGCAGGCCCGCTCCACCCAGACTTTCCCTGACGAAGCCAGCCATATCCCGGCCCCAGCTGCATGCGTGAAATCGTGTTCCGGGTGCTCCCCGACCGGCCCGGTCGCCTCCAGGCCACCGCCGAGAACGAGACGATCCACATCGAGGCCGACTCCCTGGAGGAACTCCAGCACGAGGCGCGCGAGGCCCTGATCCAGCGGCTGGGGCCCTCCCACGTGGCCTACCGGGTGCGGCTTAAGCGCAGTGCCGCGGCCGCTGGGCCCCGGCCCTGCCCCCCGCCGCTGCGGCGGGGCTGAGGGGCGCGGCGGGCGCGGTCAGAGCCCAGCGCGGGCCATCTTGGTGAAGGCCAGGAAGCCGCGGCGCTCGGCCTCGCTGCCCACGAAGGAGACGCCGATCTTGGAGCTGCTCTGGCCGAGCTTGACCCAGCGCACCACGGCCTGGATCCGGCGCCCCTCCGGCAGGGCCTGCTCCATCAGGGCGCTTTCGTACTCCGCCACCTCGATCTCCACCAGATCGCCGACGGCCACCTCCATGCGGCCCCGGCGGATGGCACAGGCGCCCCCCTCGTTGATGTCGTAGAGGCTGGCGATGCCGCTGCCCCCCTTCGGCAGGTGCAGCTTGATCGGCGTGCCCGTGGGCATCAGCTGGCGATCGGCGCGGCTGAGCTGGCCGGGCTGGAGCGGGAATGAGCTCGCCATCGGATCGATCCCTGGCCCAGACGTCCGGCTCCATTAAAGGAGCGGACCAGGGCGGGCGGCGCCGGGGGAGCGGCCCGGGAAGCCGCACCCGCGGGCCGGTTCGGCAGGGCGGTGCGGTGTTCGTGCCCACCGGCGCGGTGAGCGACGCCCGCGCCGACCAGTGGGCCGTCAACCAGGCCTCCATCGCCCTGGGCAGCCTGCTCAGCGCCGCCGCGCTGCTGGGGATGGACGCCTGCCCGATCGAGGGCTTCTCGGCACCGGACTACGACCGGATCCTCGGCCTGGAGGGCAGCCCCTACCGCACGGCGGTGGTGGCCGCCCTGGGGTACCGCAGCCCGGAGGACAGGTACGCCAGCCTGGCCAAGGTGCGCTGCAGCCGCGAGGAGCTGATCGAGCGGCGTTAGGCCATGGCCGCCACGGCGGGATCGGGGGCCTCAGCCCCCCCGCGGTGGGGATCCGCTCTGGCGCCCGCGGGTGGTGATCGTTCGCCCCTTCCATTGGATCTTGCCGCGCTTCAGCTTCAGGATCGCCACGAGGAACACCACCAGAAAGAAGACCGCATGAATGGGAAACAGCAGGCAGTACGGACCGAAGGAGCCCACCGGGACCGCCAGGACCTCCAGCTGAAGGGCAAAGGCGCCATAGAGCACCAGGCTCTCGATCCATGACGGATTCCCATACACCGGCCAGCCCAGCAGCGTCGCCGGCAGGCACCAGGCGGCCCAGAAGAGGGCGGAGATCCACAGGACCACAGCGGCCATGCGCAACCAGGACACCTCACCGGCCGCCGTGGCGAAGTTCTTGCTGAACCCGATGACCAGATCCTGCACGCCACCGGGGTACATCCTGTACTTGATGCAGCGGTGACCCAGGAAAGCGCTCACCGGCAGACCGGCCTGCTCGTACAGATGGGCCATGAACCAGTCCTCCACCACGGCACCCGCCACGGCTGCGTGGCCGCCGCTGCGCCCGTAGTCGCCACGGCTTGTGGCCATGGCCGGGCCGTAGGCCACACCGCTCCCCGGCCCCAGCTCCGCGGCCATCAGCCCCACCAGGTTGAACAGCAGCGAGAGCACTTCGTAGGGCCGCTCCGTGCGGTGATACGGCTGAACCGACACCAGACCTCCGAGCTGCTGCACGTTGCCCACGAGCCGTTGCAGCAGCCCCGGCTCGGGTTCGGTGTCGGCATCCAGGAAGACGAGGATCTCGCCCCGGCTCGCTGCGACGCCGGTGTGCAGGGCCCAGGTCTTGCCCGTCCATCCCCCAGGCAGGGGGGGCGCCGGGATCACCCGGGCCCCCGCCCCCCGGGCCACGGCCCCCGTGCCATCGCTGGAGTCGTCGTCGATGACGATCACCTCCAGGGGCAGAAGGCTCTGGGCCTGGAGAGCGCCGAGGAGGTGGGGCAGGGTGTCCGCCTCATTGCGGGCAGGGATCAGCACGGACACCCGCGGCGAACCGGCGGGCTCCACCTCGGGAAGACTGGGCAGCCGCCACATCAGGGCCCATCCCAGCAGCCAGCGCACGGCCAGGCTGACGGTCATCAGATCCAGGGTCCATCCCACCGTCCCCGCAGTCCAGCTGGCCATCAGCGGCCGGCCAGGGGCTGCGAGGCGCGCGCCTCCCGCAGCAGCTGGGAGGGCTTGACGTGGAAGCGCTGCTGAAAGTCGACGCTGAACAGGCTCATGGAGCGGTAACCGCAGAGCGTGGCGATGCTCGCCACCGTGACCCCCCGGGCTGGATTCTGGAGATGGTGGCGGGCCAGATCCAGCCGCTGGTTTCGGATCCACTGGGTGGCCGTGCAGCCGAGCCGTTCACGGAAGGCATATTGCAGCGCTCGCCGTGAGTAGTGGCACTGGTCTTCCAGCATCGTGAGGTTGAGGGGCTTGGCAAGATTGAGTCTGATGAAATCGATCAGTTCATCGAACACATCGCGCCCCTGCTGATCCTTCTGCGTCAACCGATCCAGGGGGCTCTCCAGGCGCAGGTCGGGCAGCAGCAGCGCCGCCATCAGCCGGTAGATCTGATCGTCAAGCTGGAGGCGATCCAGCAGGGCCTGGCTGTAGGCCAGCAGCCGGTTGGCCTGGCTGAGCTCCTGGCGCAGCAGGGCCTGCAGCGGCACTTCACCGGGGTCACCGGAGAGCCGCCAGGCGTGGCTGTGCTGGATCAGCTGTTTCCACTCCGACGGCCTGTCGCTCAGCCCCGCCATCGTGGCGGCGGTGTGCAGCAGGCGTTCCGACGAGAGCTGAAAGGCCAGGGCGCTCTTCAGGGTGCTCTCCGAGCGGAAGGCCTCCCCCGAGAGCAGCAGACAGCCATCGGCCGGGCACGACCAGTGCCGGGAGGCCTGATGCACCGTCTGCTCCCCCCCGTAGCCGAGAAACACGGTGAGGCCGTGCTGGTCCCGGGTCGTCATCCGCAGCGGTGGACAGATCTCCGCCCCCACGAGGATGCTGCCCACGGCAATGGGCGCGCCGTAGTGCCACCAGGGCGCCGCCGGCATGCCGCTGCAGAGGTCCCGCAGCGGCAGCACCTGGCGCAGCAGCTCACCGCTGCTGTCGAGATCCTCGAGCAGCAGCAGCCGTCCCTTGAAGGGGTTCCTGAAGACGGCGGCCTCCGGATGCCGTGCAAAGCCATGGCCGCGGCCTGGTCCATGGCCTGCCCCCGTTGCCTCCGCTGCTGTGGCGCTCACTCCGGAGTCTCCACGGCCAGTGGATCCGGCCCGCAGCCTACCCGGAATCCTGAGACGGGGCCCCGTGGGGGCTCGCCCCCGGGCCGGCACCTAGCCTGGGGCACAGCCGGGGGGCGGGTCCGCCGTGGGACAAGGATCGAGCCGGCCAGGGGAAACGTCAGGCCCAGCCAGCCCCCAGCCCGGCCCCATCGAGCACGTGGTGGGCATCGGCGCCTCCGCAGGAGGCCTCGATGCGCTGCAGGACCTGGCCAGCCACCTGGTGCCCGGTGGGGGATTCAGCTATGTGGTGGCCCAGCACCTGGCGCCTGAACACCGCAGCCTGCTTGTCGATCTGCTGGCCCATGCCACGGGGCTGACGGTGGTCACGGCCAGGGATGGCGCCCCACTGCTGGCCGACGTGATCGCCATCGCCCCCCCGAACCACGACGTGGCCGTGGAGGGGGGCCGGCTGAGGCTCAGGGATCCCCTGCCCCGCTTCGGGCCGAGCCCCTGCATCGACCTGCTGTTCGAATCGATCGCCGAGCACTGGGGCGAGAGGGGCGTCGCGGTGGTGCTCTCCGGCACAGGCGCCGATGGCGCCCGCGGCGTGCAGGCGGTGAGGCTCGCCGGCGGACTCACCCTCGCCCAGTCGCCGGAGAGCGCCAAGTTCGACGCCATGCCCCGGGCCGCCGTCAACCTGGGCGGGGCCGACCTGGTGCTGGATCCTGCGGCGATGGGCCTGCGGCTGGCGGAGCTCACCGCCGCCGGCAGCCCCTGGAGTGGTGGGGCCCCGCCGGAGGCGGAGCCCGTTCGGCTCGATGCCCTGACGGGCCAGCTCCGCCATGTGAGCGGCATCGATTTCTCCCAGTACAAGGAGTCGACCCTGCGGCGCCAGCTGCAGCGCCGCATGGCGATCCGTCAGGTCGGCGATCTGGACGCCTACCTGCCGCTGCTGACGGCCGAGCCCGAGGAGGCCCAGGCGCTGGTGAAGAACCTCCTGGTCACCGTGACCGGCTTCTTCCGGGATCCCCAGGCCTTCGACGCCCTGCGCGATCTGCTGCGGGAGTACGTCGATCAGCGCGGCCCGGGCGAACGCCTGCGGGTGTGGGTTCCCGGCTGCGCCACGGGCAAGGAGGTGTATTCGATCGCCATGGTCGTCAGCGCGGTGCTCGGGCACCCGGCGGATCTGGCGACGCGCCTGAAGATCTTCGGCACAGACCTCGATGAGCCGAGCCTGACGATCGCCCGCCACGCGATCTACCCCCTGGCGGCCGCCGAGGCAATCGCCACCGATCTGCGCCAGCGGTTCGTGATCGAGCATGGCGAGGAGATGGAGATCTGCGAAGAGCTGCGCAACTGCGCCGTGTTCGCCCGCCACGACGTGGGCTCCGATCCGCCCTTCCCGAACCTCGATCTGATCTCCTGCCGCAACACGCTGATCTACTTCACCCTGCCGATGCAGGAGCGGGTGCTGAACCAGTTCCGTTTTGGCCTGCTGCCGGACGGCCTGCTGTTTCTGGGCAGTTCGGAGTCGCTGGGCAGCCGCAGCGTGGGCTTCACCGTGGCCAATGCCGAGCGCCGCCTCTTTCGCCGCACCCGGGACGGGGCGACGCGGCCCCGCCCTCCCCTGGCGATCCCGCCGACGCGGCAGTCGCTGCCGTTCTCCCCGGCAGGCCGGATCGCCGTGCTGCGCGAGACCGTGCCCGAGCAGCACATGGCCCTGCTCGAGAGCCTGGTCCGGGCCGTCTGCCCACCGGCCCTGGTGCTCGATGAGAACCACGACCTGGTGGAGGTGATCGGCGATGTCACCCCCTACTGCCGCCTGCCCCAGGGGCGCATGAGCGTGTCGGCCCACGCCTTCCTGCTGCCGGAACTGCAGTCCGAGGCCAGGGCGCTGTTCCTGCTCGCCCGGGCCGATGGCATCGCCGTCGGCAGCCAGCCGCTGCAGCTGGCGGACAGCGACCGCTCCGTGCGCCTGGAGGCCCTCTCGATCCGCGTGGGCGACCGCCCCTTCACCGTGCTCACCTTCACGCCACCGGAGGCGCCGGCCCGGGAGGTCCCCCCGGGCTCCTTCGCCACGGCGCGGGATGCGGCCTTCGATCAGGAGATCGAGCGGCTGGAGCGGGAGCTGCTCACCAGCCAGGACTCGCTGCGGCGCTCCCTGGCGGAACTCGAGCAGGCCAACGAGGAGCTGGAGGCCTCATCGGAGGAGCTGCAGGCCTCATCGGAGGAGTTGCAGTCGTCCAACGAGGAGCTGGAGGCCTCCAACGAGGAGCTGCAGGCCACCAACGACGAGCTCGGAGCCCTCAACGAGCAGCTGCGGGCCCGCAGCGAGGAACTCGAACAGCTCAATGTCGACCTGGAGAACATCCAGACATCGCTCAGCCAGGGCATGGTGATCGTCGATCCCCAGCTGCGCATCACCCGCTTCTCCCCCCTGGCGGTGCGGGTGTTCGGCCTGGTGGACACCGACATCGGCCAGCCCCTGCTGGGCGTGCCCACCACGGTGCTGCTGCCCGGGCTGCGGGCGGCGCTCCAGGCCGTGGTGGGCGGAGAGCCCCGCCGCAGCCTCGAGGCCGGCAGCGAGGAGGTGTCCTATCTCGTTCAGGTCTTGCCCTACCTCGAGCGGGACGGGCGCCGCCGGGGCGCCATCGTGACCCTCACCGACGTCTCGGAGCTGGTGGCCCTGCGCCGAACGGCCGAGGCGGCGCTCGACGAGTTCGCCAGCCTCACGGACGCCCTCGATCAGGCGGTCTGGAAGTGGGATCGCCCCATGCAGCATCTGCTCTATGTCAGCAAGCGGGTCCAGTCGCTGACGGGATGGACGCCCGCCGAACTCTGTGATCGGCCAGGCCTGCTGATCGAGGCCATCGATCCCGCCGACCGCGAGCGGGTGATCGCCAGCCGTGATCCGGGCCTGCGGCAGTGGTCGCTCCGCTATCGCCTGACCACCCGCGATGGTCGGCAGATCTGGGTGCTGGAGTCGGCCCGGGTCGTGAGCGAGGGCAGCGAGGAGTTCGTGGTGGGAACCCTGGCGGATGTCACGGGGTTGCGGACGCTGGAGGATCGCGCGAGCGAACTCTCCGCCACCTTCGAATCGGTCTTCCATGCCCACAGTTTCGGCGTGGCCGTGCTGGACGCCCAGCTGCGGGTGGTGATGGCCAACCAGACGTTCTGCGCCATGGTCGGCTTTGATCAGGACTCGATCGTGGGGGTGGCGAGCACCCTGCTGGCCCCAGGGGCGATCGAGGGGCTGCGCGGGGACAGCCAGGCCGCTCTTTCGGGATCCCAGCCCATGCCGATCCGCACCATCCAGCTCAAGGGTCCCAGTGGAGCGCTCTACCCGGTCCAGGCCGAGCTCAGGGCCCTGCCGCAGCCGTCCGCCCGGGCCCTGATCACCCTGATCGTTCATGACGCCGCAGCACCTGCCGAAGCCGCCGGTTCCGGCAACTGAAGCGTTACAGATGAACTGCAGCAAAAGTGCTGGATTTGCGTAGAAGTGCAGCATCGGTCCCAAGGCCTTTCCGCCAGCTACGGACGGCCCTTAATGTTCAAGCATGGGGTACCAGGAACAATGAAGCAGAAACCCGATACTTGAACGCCTGACCAGCTCTTTTCAGCTGTCGCCACTGGGATCCATTGATCCCGGAGTGAATCAGAGCATCCCTCCATCACCCGTCGACCGGCTTGCCTGATCCATGGATCTGACCGTCCGGTGGACGGGTGATACCTGGCGTCGGCCGCGAATCCCGAACAGCCAAATTGATGACATCCTTGAGCAGCGCACCGCCCAGGAGCACGGATGGTCTTGGCGACTATCTGAGAAGAATACGCAGAATCCCGCTGTTAACTCCAGCCGAGGAGATCTACCTGGGCGGAATCGTGCAGGAGTGGCTCACCCATCTCAATCCACCACCGGCCCTGCAGCGGAGCGGCGAGCGGGCCAGGAATCGGATGGTCTCGGCCAATCTTCCCCTGGTGGTGCTGATCTGCCGGCGCTATCACACTCGCATCGGCAGCCTCCAGCTTGAGATCACGGATCTGCTGCAGGCCGGCAACCTGGGATTGATCAGGGCGGTGGAGAAGTTTGATCCCCGCAGGGGCTACAAGCTCTCGACCTATGCCTTCTGGTGGATCCGCGAGGCGGTGAGGCGCGCCATCAACGACGTCGGTGGCGGCATCCGCATACCGGCTCCCCTGCTCGTGCTCGCGCACCGGGCCCAGCGCCTCCAGGCCGGCTCCCCGGTGACCCTCTCCCACCAGGCGATGGCCGAAGGCCTGGGGGAGGAGCCGCACCGGATCGCGAGGGCTCTGCGGATCGTCGGCCAATGCCGCCTCGTCTCCCTGGACCAGCCGGTGGGCAACTCCGGGGATGACACCTGCCTGTTGGATCTGATCCCCGACGAGCACACCCTCAGCCCAGAGGATGACTATCGCTGGCTGCATGAGCAGGTTCAGGCCCTCGACGTCCACGAACGGCAGTTGCTCAGCCTTCGCTACAGCCACCAGGACCCCCGCTCCTGCTCAGAGACGGCCCAGATCATGGGGGTGAGCAAGAACAACGCCCAGAGCCTGGAGCGCAGAACCCTGCGCAAGCTGCGCCGGCGGCTGGCCCCCGCCCTCGCTCCTCTCCTGTCGGCCTGAGCCATGGCCTCCCCCTCCATGGCGCTCCCCGCGACCAGTCCGGCGGATCGGCGCTGGCTCTGGACCCTGTTCCTCTGGGGTGCCTCCTGGCGCTCGATGGCCGCCCTCGCTGCGGTGCGACGCCTCTGCGATCACGACCTGCGCGACAGCGTCCAGCTGCGGATCCAGGACGCCTGCAGCGACCCTGCCGCGGCGGCCCAGGCCGGGGTCCTGGCGGTTCCCTGCCTGGTGGGGGGTCCGCGCCCCGAGCTGTTGCCGCGCCCCGAGGTCGAGCCGGAGCCTGAGGCCCTGCAGCGCCGGATCGAACACCTGGAGGCCGTATTGGAGGCCATCACGAGCGGGACGGCCGATGCGCTCCTGCTCGGCAGCAACGGTCCGGCGGGGGCCGGTGCCACGTTCTTCCTGCCGGAGGGCACCGACCAGCCCTACCGGGCGATTGTGGAGCAGATGGGCGAGGGGATCGGCATCCTCGGCGCCGAGGGTCAGCTGCTGTATGCCAACCCGCGCCTGGCGGAGCTGCTCGAGCAACCGCCAGGGGCCGTGCTGGGCCGGCCGCTGGCGGACCTGCTGCCCCCGGCGCAGCGGGACTGTCTCCAGCTGCTGCGCAAGGTGCCCCCGGGCCGGAGCGAACGGGCGGAACTGGAGCTGCCGAGGGCCGAAGGGGGCACGTGTCGCGTGCTGGCCGTCGTCAGCGCCCTGGTGGGGTCAACGGTCGGCACCCAGTGCCTGACCCTCACCGACCTCAGCGACCTCGAGTGGTCCAGGGTTCCGCTGGCCCGTGAGGACCATCGCGTCCATCTCCTGGCGGAGACCCTGGCGGCGTTCGTGGTGGAGACCGACGCCCAGCGACGGGTTCGCTGGGTCAGCCCCTCGATCCAGGCCGTCCTGGGCTGGATGCCGCTGGAGCTGGTCGGTGGCTCCATCGCCGACCTGCTGCACTGGGAGGACAGCCTCGATGTCGCTCTGCCCTCCACCCAGGACCAGCTGATCGTGCGCCTGCGGGCCAAGGACGGCACCAACCACTGGATGCGCTGCCTCTCCTGGGCGCTCCAGGGCCAGGGCCGCACCCCCAGCAGCTGGATGACGGGCTTTCAGGCGGTGGACGATCTGGTGGAGCAGCGCCAGGCCAGTGCCACCGATCAGGCCCGGCTGGCCGCCGTCCTGCTGTCGCTGGCTGAACCCCAGATCGTTCTCGACACCCTGCGCTGGCCCGACGGAGCAGCGATGGACTTCGTCTTCACCGCTGTCAATGAGGCGGCCTGTCGCCAGACCGGCCTCCCCCGCCAGGAGCTGCTGGGTCGCCGCCTGCTGGAGGCGTTTCCGGCGCCCGCCGCCAAGGGGCTGTTCGCGCTGTGTCACCAGGCGATGGAGTCAGAGGATGCCATCGCCTGGGGGGACCTCGATGGGGTGGCCGGCGCCGACAGCGGGCAGCAGCGCAGGACCGTCCGTGTTGCCCGGGTGAGGGACGTGCTGAGCTGCAGCTGGGGGTGCAGGGGCAGCCAGCCAGATCCTGGGGAGCGGAGCGAGCCGGCTGCTCCGGCAGGGGCCGTGTCCCCTGGGGGGGTGCCGCAGCCGAGGCCCCCGGGCCCCCTCGGCTGAGGGGTGTCGCTCAGCCGGCACCGGACTCCCGGGGCCCAGGCGGCTCAGGTCCGCTGCAGCCCCGCCGCCGCCAGCCCGCCCTGGGCCAGCCGGCGCTCGGTGAGCTCGAAGCGCAGCCAGGTGCGCAGCTGCTTGCGCTCCGCATCGAACACGAAGTCGAGCACCCGGCCGGCGCTGACGGCGATGCCGCGCACCTGGGCCAGGCTGCACTGGCTCACCACACTGACCCACTCGATCGGCGCGTCGACCTGGCGGCTGAGCAGGTCGATCAGCTCGGGGCTCACCGGCAGGGCCATGGCGCAGATCACGACTGTGTCCGTCCTAGCCAGGCGGGGGCGGACGGACCCCAGTCCGCAGAATCCCTTCAGATCCGCCGGCGCCATGGCGCAGCATGGGGGAGTTCCCGGAGTTCCCCGCGCCATGGCCGATCCCGACAGCGCCGCCACCACCCCCCAGGCCGGCCCGGCCCCGGGCGGCGGCGAGGCGGGGGGCCCCGGTGGCCTCGATCCGATCCACCGCGCCGCCATCCAGACCGCCCGGGACCTGCTGGCCGCCGAGAAGCAGGTGGAGAGCCTGCGCCATGCGCTGGCGGCCGCCGAGCACCACGCCCGCTCCCTGCGCCAGCAGCTGGAGATGACGGTGCACCGGATCGACAGGGCCTCGCCCGCGGCCTGAAGGCCCCGGCGGCACCGCGGCAGGGCTGCCGCCCGGATCCGGCTGGCGCGGATCAGGGTTCGATCCGCACCGCGGCCCCCGCGGGCGTCCGCTGGAACAGCCAGCGCGCCGTGCTGCTGGAGACGCGGATGCAGCCGTGGCTGCGCCGCACACCGAAGGCCTGGCGGGCCGCCTCCTGCCAGGGGGCGGGATGGATGCAGATGCGATCGGGCCGCAGACCGCCGCCCCCCAGGCACATCACGTGGGCCACCGCCGGGATGCGGTAGCCCTCGCCGACGATCGGTGTGCTGGCGTACTTGCCGGCCACCCGGAAGTGCCCCGCGGGCGTGGGCATCGAGGCCAGGCCGGTGGAGACGAGGGCGCGGTAGAGGCGCCGCCCCCCGGCGTCGAAGGCCGTGAGGCGCTGCTCGGAGAGATCGATCAGCAGCAGGGCCACCGGGCCCCCGGCCGCCGGGGCGCCCCCCCCTGGCTTGGGAGCCTGGACCGGCTGCTCCGGCAGGGGAGGCACGGGCAGGGCAGGCAGGGGTGGTGGCCCCGGCTCGGGAGTGAGGGGCTGGGGCAACTCCGGCTCCCGTTGGAGAGCGGCTGGTGCGGGCGGCAGCTCCTCGGCGCGGCCGGGCGGCGGCAGTGCCGGCGGCAGGCCACTGCTCACCAGGATCGAGCCCAGCACCGCAGCCGCCATGGTTCGCCTCACGTCCCTGCCCTCACATCCCTGCCCTCACGTCCACGGCTCCCCATCCACGGCGTCCCTGCTGCGCCGCTGCCTCCCCCCACGCCTTAGCCACCGGAGGCGGCCGCCGCCATCGGCTCTGCCCCAGACACCCGCCCCGTCGTGATGCGGGGAACACAGGCCAGGGCATCAGCTGGGGCGGCGCCCGCAGCCCCGCTGGTCCATGGTGGGGTCGATGCCGCCGTCGAGCCCATGAGCAGCGCCCCCGAGCCCACCCCGGCCGCCGACCAGCCGAACCCCCGCATTCAGCAGGTGCTGGACGCCGTGGAGGCCGCCGGGGTCACCCCGGACGACGCCCTGCGCATCAGCCTCGAGCTGCTGGGCTTCGTGGAGGAGTACCACCTGGAAACCCTGGAGCAGCTGCTGGGGGATGACGGGGCCGACGCCATCAGCGTGGCCGTCTGGGCCGCCGACAGCGCCCGCCTCAAGACCGCCCGTGAGGTGCTGGAGGAGGTCCTCGGCGACGACGAGGACAACGACGACGAGGAGGACCTGGACGGCGAGCTGGATGACGAGCTGGTCGACGAAGACGCGGACGACAGCGTCATCGCCTGAGCCTGCTCCGCCAGGACGCGCCCCGGAGCACACTCCACTGGCGTCAGCCCGGGGGCAGCGGCCCGCAGGCCCCGGGCGGGCCCAAGATCTGGAAGGGCTTCAGGTGAACCACCACCGTCGGCCCCAGCCCGAGGGCTACGCCATCGTGAAATGCCGCTCCGCCGCCAGCATGGCCGGGCGGCGCGGGGCCGGCGGCCTCAGGCGGCCAGCTCCAGCAGTGGAATCAGCTGCTCCAGGGCCACGCCGCGGCTGGCCTTGAGCAGCAGCTGGTCGCCGGGGGCCAGCCACTCCCGCAGCACTGGGGCCGCCTCGGCGGGGCTCGCCACGCGCCGCAGCCGGGGCAGGCCCGCCGCGGCCGCCAGCATCGCGTCCCCCTCCGGCCCGCCGTCGACGATCACCAGGCCATCGAGCTGCAGCTCCCGGGCCCGCGCGGCCACCTGGCGGTGCAGGGCGAGGCTCTGCTCCCCCAGCTCGAGCATGGTGCCGAGCACCGCGAAGCGGCGGCCCGGCTGGCGCTGCAGCAGGGCCAGGGCCGCCAGCACCGCCTCGGGCGAGGCGTTGTAGGTCTCATCCAGCACGGTGATGCCGCCGATGCTCCGGCGGCGGCTCCGCCCCCCCGGCAGGTCCACCGCCAGGGGGGGCAGCCGGTGGGCCGGCAGCCCCAGCTCCTCGGCCACGGCCAGGGCGAGCAGCAGGTTGCGGGCGTTGTGCTCCCCCTCCAGGGGGAGCGGGATCAGCACCTCCCCCAGGCGCAGGGCTGCACCGTCGGGCTCCAGCTGGCCCACCAGATCGGCCGGCGGCAGAGGCCCGGCCTCCGGCACAGAGCCGCTGGCCCCGGCGGCGGCGGTCCCGGCGACCGCCAGCTCCACCCGCCGCACCCGGCCGGACCAGACCCGCGCCAGGGTCTGCTCCAGCAGGGGATCACCGGCGGGGATCACCAGCAGCCCATCGGGGCGCAGGCCCACCGTGATCTCACACTTGGCGGTGGCGATGGCGGCGCGGCTGCCGAGCCGGCCGATGTGGGCCGTGCCGATGTTGGTGATCACGGCGATGTCGGGCTCGGCGCAGCGCGAGAGGCGATCGATCTCCCCCAGGCCGCGCATGCCCATCTCCACCACCTGGGCGCGGTGCTGCGGGCCGGTCCGCAGCAGGGTGAGCGGCACGCCGACGTCGTTGTTGTCGTTGCCGGTGCTGGCCAGCACCGGCCCGAGGGGGGCCAGCACAGCGCGGATCAGCTCGCGGGTGGTGGTCTTGCCGGCCGACCCGGTGACCGCCACCAGCGGCAGCCGCAGCTCCCGGCGCCAGAGCCGGGCCAGCTCCTGGTAGGCCTCGAGGCTGTCGTCGACGATCCAGGCCGCCAGGCCCGGCGGCAGCTGCTGCCGTCGGTCGCGCTGCACCAGGGCCGCCTGGGCCCCCAGGCGGGCCGCCTCCGCCAGGAAGCGGTGGCCGTCGAAGCGCTCCCCCACCAGCGGCACGAACAGGTCGCCGGCCACCAGGCGGCGGCTGTCGGTGCAGACCGGGCCCAGGGGCTGGTCGGGGTCGACGGCGGCGCCGACGGGCTCCCCCCAGCGTTCGATCAACCGGCTCAGCTGCATGGGCTCAACTCCGCTGGGGAGGACTCAGCAGAATCATGCCGCCGCCCACCACGGCTCCCCGGCCCAGCAGCGCTCCGTCGCCGTCCACCAGCTGCAGGTGCTCGTAGCCCAGCTCCTGGGCCAGCCGCTGCCAGGCCTCGGCGCGGCGCTGCTGCTCGCCCTCGGGCAGGGAGCGGAAGCCCTCCGTCAGCACCAGCTGCAGGCGGGCACGGGCGGGCTCGGCGCTGGCGGAGCGCAGCAGGCCTGCCGCCGCCGGGCTGGCCAGCAGTGCCGCCAGGGGATCGGGCTCCGCCAGGGGCGCTGCAGGCAGAGACGCTGCAGGCGGAGGCGCTGCAGGCGCTGGATCGCCCGCGGCCCCGGGGGCGGCAGGGGCCTCGGGGGCGGCTGCGACCTCGGGGGCGGCGGGGGAGTCCAGCGCCGGGGACGGCATCGGCGCCGCCGCGATCCCATCGGGGGCCCGCGGCACGGGGCCCTGCTCCGTCCGCTCCCGTTCCACGGCTCCGGCCTGGGGAGGATCCCCAGCCGCCCCGGAGGGACCCGCCACCGCCGCTGGGGCGCGCCCCAGGCCCGCGGCCAGCAGCAGCAGCGCCACCAGGGCCAGGGCCAGCAGCAGCGGCCAGAACAGGGGCGCCAGGTCGCGGGGCCAGGCGGCCGGCCGGGGCAGGTCCCCCTGGCCATTGCGCCGCCAGAGCTCCCACAGCCCCAGCCGCAGACTGGCGGCCGCGGCCCGCAGGTCCTCGGCCAGGGCCCGCCAGGGGCTGCGGTAGGGCGCCGGCAGGGGGGGCCGGGGCGGCGGCGGCCCCCCGCCGGGGGCCTCCAGGGCCAGGGGCCGCTCGGCCATGGCCCGGGCTCAGCCGCCGCGGCGGCGCAGCAGCGCCAGCGGGTTGAGCCGGGCCGTCAGGGGTGGGGCAGTATCCCCCGGGCCGTCGGCGACGGGGGCGTCGGCGACGGGATCGGCCGGGGCCCCTGCGGAGGCCGGGGTTGCCGGGGGCTCCTGGGGCCAGGGCCGCCCAGGGTCCGCGGCGAGCGGAGGCTCCCCGACCTCACCGCCCCGGCGGCTGGGATCCGCGTCCTGGCCCAGGGAGAACTGCTCCACCGCCTGGGCGTCGGGGGAGGGCTCCTTGAGGCCGCGCACCTCCCGGTACAGGTGGTCGTACTCCAGGGCGGAGCGGTCCCAGCTGTGGTCCGCCGTCATCGCCCGCCGCTGCAGCTCCCGCCAGCTGTCGACATGGCGGTAGGCCTCCCAGGAGCGCACGATCGAGGTGTAGAAGTCCAGCGGGTCGTAGCGGTCGAAGCAGAAGCCGGTGCCGCTGTGGTGGGCCGGGTCGTGGGGCGGCACCGTATCCACCAGCCCGCCGACGCGGCGCACCACCGGAATCGAGCCGTAGCGCATCGCCAGCAGCTGGCTGATGCCGCAGGGCTCGAAGCGGCTGGGCATCAGGAAGGCGTCGCTGCCGGCGTAGATCAGGCGGGCCAGGGCGTCGTCGTAGGTGAGGAACACCGAGAAGCGGCCGGGGTGGCGCGCGGCCATCTGCCACAGCCCCGATTCCAGGCTGCGGTCGCCGGTGCCCAGCACCACGATCTGACTGTCGGAGTAGGCCAGCACCCGATCGGCCACCTGCAGCAGCAGATCGATGCCCTTCTGGTCCACCAGCCGGCTCACCACCCCCATCAGGTAGCTGGCGGGATTGACGGCCAGGCCCATGCGCTCCTGCAGGGCCGCCTTGCACAGGGCCTTGCCCCCCAGGTCGTCCGGGCTGAAGCGGGCCGGCAGGCTGGGGTCGGTGGCGGGGTTCCAGTCGTCCTGGTCGATGCCGTTGAGGATGCCGCGCAGCTTGCCGCTGATGTAATTCAGCAACCCATCAAGCTTCTCGCCGTATTCAGCGGTGCGGATCTCCTGGGCATAGGTGGGCGACACCGCATTGACCCGATCGGCATAGAGCAGCGCCGCCGCCATCGTGTGGTCTCCCTGCATGTACCAGGGGCACCAGGTGATCCGGTCGAGCTTCCAGCGCCAGGGGCCCTGGTACTTGAGGTTGTGGATCGTGAAGACCGTGCTGATCTCCGGGTCCTGGTGCATCCACACCGGGATCATGCCGGTGTGCCAGTCGTGGCAGTGCAGCACCTGGGGCTTCCAGTGGTTCCAGGCGAATTCAGCGGTGGCACTGGCGAAGAAGGTGAAGCGCCAGTCCTCGTCTTCGCCGCCGTAGATTCGCTCCGGGTCGAACACCGGGTGGCCCACCAGATAGAGCGGCAGGCCCGTGGTGGGGTGGCGGCTCTCATAGATCGCGAAGTCGGTGCCCATCGTGTGGCCGCGCCACACCGGTTCGCTGGAGATGGTGAGCTTGCTCCACAGCCGGCCGTAGCCCGGCATGATCACGCGCACGTCGTGGCCGAGGGCCGCCAGGGCCGGCGGCAGCGAGCCCACCACGTCCCCCATGCCGCCCACCTTCACCAGCGGGGCGCATTCGGCGGCCGCAAACAGCACGCGCATGGGCCTGGTCAGCACAGTGGGCGCAACTCTACGGGCGCCCTCAGGGCAGCACCGTCACCGGCGTGCCGACCTGCACCAGCTCGTACAGATCGCGCACGTGTTCATCGAACAGGCGCACGCAGCCGTGGGAGATGGCGCGGCCCACGGTCCAGCGGTGGGGCGTGCCGTGGAAGCCCGCCGCCACGCAGCCCTGAACCTCGAGGTAGCGCTCGCCGTCCCAGCCCTTGCGGCCGCTGCAGTCGCGATGGAAGCCGATCCAGCGGCTGCCCAGGGGATTGGCGGGGCCGGCGCCGATGCGCTTGCCGCTCTGGGGGTGCTCCCACACCGGATCGACCTGCTTCTCCAGCACCTGGAAGCGTCCCGCCGGCGTCTCCCAGCCCACCATGCCCACGGCGGCGGGGAAGCGGTGGCGCAGCTCGCCGTCCTCCAGCACCAGCAGCTGGCGGCGGCGGCGGTCGAGCACCAGCTGCAGGCCGGTCTGCAGCCGCAGCTCCTCCGGCACCGCGGCCAGGGCCGCCGCATCGCTGATCGGCGGGGCCACCGGCGGGATCGGGTCGGGGCGGCGCGCCTGGGCGGCGGCGGCGGCCCCAGGCGCCAGGGCCGCGGTCAGGGTGAGCAGGGCCAGGCCTGCGGCGGCCAGCGGCCTGGGTCGTGGAACGGAAGACCGCGGCACAGCGGCGCAAAAGGGGGGCGGTGTCCGGACCCTAGCGAGGGCGGCTAGGGCAGCCACGGGGACCCGGAGAAGTCCGGCGCCCGCTTCTCCAGGAAGGCGTTGCGCCCCTCGCGGCCCTCCTCGGTCCGGTAGAAGAGGTGGGTGGCCTGGCCGGCCAGCTCCTGCAGCCCCGCCATGCCGTCGGTTTCGGCATTGAAGGCGGCCTTGAGGCAGCGGATCGCCGTGGGGCTGTGGCCCAGCACCTCCCGGGCCCAGGCCACCCCCTCGGCCTCCAGCTGGTGCAGGGGCACCACCTGGTTCACCAGCCCCATGGCCAGGGCCTGCTCGGCGCCGTACTGGCGGCAGAGGAACCAGATCTCCCGCGCCTTGCGCTGGCCCACCAGCCGGGCCAGGTAGCTGGCGCCGAAACCGCCGTCGAAGCTGCCCACCCGCGGTCCCGTCTGCCCGAAGACGGCGTTCTCGGCCGCGATCGAGAGGTCGCACAGCAGGTGCAGCACCTGGCCGCCGCCGATGGCGTAGCCCGCCACCAGGGCGATCACCACCTTGGGCAGGCTGCGGATCAGCCGCTGCAGATCCAGCACGTTCAGCCGGGGCAGGCCATCCTCGTCCACGTAGCCGCCGTCGCCGCGCACGCTCTGGTCGCCGCCGGCGCAGAAGGCCCAGCCGCCGTCGGCCGCCGGCCCGGCGCCGGTGAACAGCACCACGCCGATGGCGGGGTTGTCGCGCACCCGCGAGAAGGCGTCGAACAGCTCGCTCACGGTGCGCGGCCGGAAGGCGTTGCGCTTGTGGGGGCGGTTGATGGTGATGCGGGCGACACCCTCCGCGCTCAGGTCGAACAGGATGTCGGAATAGGACCCCTGGGGGATCCACCGCACGGGGTTCGGCTGCGGGGAGGACATCGGCCTGGCGGGCGGTGGGGCCATTCTGCGGCGCGACCCGCGGCGGCCTCAGCCGGGCTCCAGCGCCGCCAGCCGGCCGGCCACGGCCGCCCGCAGCTCCTGGCGGCGCCGGGCGTCGGCGCGGCGGTCGGTGCGCAGCTCCAGCAGGGCCATCGGTAGATCCGCCGCCCAGGCCAGGGCCTCCGGCAGGGCCTCCAGGCCGGTCAGGCGCCGCACCGGCACGCCGTGGGCGGCGGCCAGGGCGCCGTGGTCCAGGGCCTGGGGCATGGCGAATAGACGCTCGAAATCCAGGGCCGCCGCGGCCGTGGCCCCATCGGCGGCCGCCACCCGGGGACGGATGGGCAGCTGCTCGAAGATGCCGCCGCCGCCGTTCTCCACCAGCACCACCGTGAGCCGGGCGCCGGCGGCGGCCAGCTGGCGGTGCCAGAGCCAGCCGTTGGCGTCGTGCAGCAGGGCCAGATCGCCGCTGAGCAGCACCAGCTGCCCCTCGGCCCGGGCCAGGCCGGCGGCGATCGAGAGGGTGCCGTCGATGCCGGAGGCGCCGCGGAAGCCGTGCACCCGCCGCGGGGGGGCGGCCGGATCGGCGAAGCTCTCCCAGTCGCGCACGGGACTGCTGCTGGCCAGCATCAGCGGCAGGCCGGCGGGCAGCAGGCGGCTGAGGGCCCGGGCCAGACCGGGCTCCTGGGCGCCGGCCCCCGGATCCAGGGCCGGGTCCAGGGCCCGGTCCAGCTCCGCCTGGGCCAGGACCTCGGCCCGGTGCCAGCGGCCGGCCAGGGCCAGGGCCGCGGCGCCGGGGGACGCCGCCAGCGCGGCCGCCGGCCACCGCTCCAGCCAGGCCGCCAGACCCTCGCCGCGGCGGGCGCTGGCGCTGCCGGTGGCGTCGAGGTTGCGCGGATCGGCTTCCGCGATCAACAGCTGGGGGCCGGCGGCGGCGGCGATCCACTGCTGCAGCCGCCGGCTGGCGGGCATGGGCCCCAGGCGCAGCAGCTGGGGGGCCGCCAGGGCCGCGGGGGGCTCGGCCAGCAGCAGGTCGTAGGCGGCCACCAGCTCCAGGCCGGGTCGGCCCCGCAGACCCGAGAGGCCATCGGCCAGCACCGGCCAGCCCGTGCGCCGCTGCCAGCGCCCCAGGGCGGCGGCAAAGCGCTCCAGCTGGGCGGCGGTGCCCCGCCAGGGCCCGGCCACCACAACGCCCGGGCGATCGGGATCCAGGCCGCCGCGGGGATCGGCCGGGGCCGCGGGCTGATCCATGCCCCCCCCCGGGCGGGGCTGGGGCGGGAGTCCAGCCGCCCGGGCAGCGCCGGCGGGGGCCGCCAGCTCCCCGGCCAGCTCCGCCAGCGCCGCCGCCCCCACGTGGAGGGGCTCCTCGAAGGGCAGGTTGAGGTGCACCGGCCCCAGGGGAGCCCCCAGGGCGGCGGCCCAGGCCCGGCTCGCCAGGGCAGCGAGGGCGACCCGGTCCATGGCCGCCAGCCCGCGGCCGTCGCCCTGCAGGCAGGCCCGGCAGCTGGCCCCCAGGAACTGCTCCTGGTTCACGGTCTGGTTGGCGCCGCAGCCCTTGAGGCGGCTGGGCCGATCCGCCGTGAGCAGCAGCAGCGGCACGCTGCCGGTATCGGCCTCCACCGCCGCCGGCAGCAGGTTGGCCACCGCCGTGCCGGAGGTGGTCACCACCGCGGCCGGCAGCCCATCCACCCGGCCCAGCCCCAGGGCCAGGAAGGCGGCGGAGCGCTCGTCCACGGCCGTGAGCAGCTCCAGGCCCCGGCGCTCCAGCAGGCCCGCGGCCACCGCCAGGGGCGCCGAGCGGCTGCCGGGGCAGAGCACCAGCCGCCGCAGGCCCAGCCCCTGCAGCGCCAGCAGCAGGTGGAGGGCCGCCCGCAGGTTGGCCGCGGCGCTGGTGGGGTGGGCGGGAGCGGACACCGGTGCCGGCGGCTGGAGAAGATGGAGCGATCATGCTGACCGGACCGCCCGCCCATGGCCGACGCCCCCTCCCCCCCGGCCGGCGGCGCGCCCAGCGGCGGGGGCGCGGCCCCCGGCGGGCCGGCGGGCGGACCGGGGGGCGATCCGGGGGGCGGACTGCGACGCTGGCTGCCGCTGCTGGCCTGGGTGGGGCTGGCCCTGCTGCTGCGCTGGGGGGTGGTCGAGCCCCGCTGGATCCCCTCGGGCTCGATGCTGCCCACCCTGCAGCTGCAGGACCGGGTGCTGGTGGAGAAGCTGCGGCCGCGGCTGCAGCGGCCGCTGCCCCCGGGCACGGTGGTGGTGTTCCACGCCCCGCCGGCCCTGGTGGCGGCGGGCTACGACCCCGGTGCCGCCCTGATCAAGCGGGTGGTGGCCGGCCCGGGCGACCGGGTGGAGGTGCGGGACGGCCAGCTGATCCGCAACGGCGCGCCGGTGGCCGAGCCTTGGCTGCGGGAGGCGATGGCCTACAGCCTGGCGCCCCTCACGGTGCCCGAGGACGCCCTGCTGGTGCTCGGCGACAACCGCAACGCCAGCCTCGACTCCCACCTCTGGGGCCCCCTGCCCCGCCGGGAGGTGATCGGCACGGCCGTGTTCCGCTACTGGCCCCTGGATCGGCTCGGCCCGATTCGGTTCTCCCCCCCGGGCCGCTCCGATGGCCCCGGGCAGCTGGGGTAGGGTTGCCCCGAGACACGGAGCGCACCGGAGATGTTCAACCCGGAGTTCCTGACCAGCGAGAACAACGAGGCGATCGGCAGCAATTCGCTGATCCAGTACCTCCAGGAACAGTCCCCGGATGTGCTGCAGCGGGTGGCCCGCTCGGCCAGCGGCGACATCCAGGACATCATCCGCCACAACGTCCAGGGGCTGCTGGGGATGCTGCCCGGCGAGCAGTTCGAGGTGAAGGTCCAGACCAGCCGCGACAACCTGGCCGGCCTGCTGGCCTCCGCGATGATGACGGGCTATTTCCTGCGCCAGATGGAGCAGCGCATGGAACTGGAGGCCTCCCTGTTCATCGACGCCGACCAGGACGTCGATCCAGGCGAGCTGAAGCTCTGAGGCCGGCGGCCCCCTGCCTGCAGGCCCCAGCGGCCCTCAGCTGAGGGGCTGCTCCGGCACCACCCCCAGCTGCAGCAGCCGGTCGTCGATGGCGGCCAGATAGGCCCAGTTGCCCTGCCGCGGCGCCCAGGGGCGGGCCTCGATCTGGTCGGCGAGGGCCGCCAGCTGCTGCGGCGAGCAGGCGATCGGCGCGTCGTAGTGGGCCGGCACCAGCCAGCGCACCTCCTGCAGGGCCCCCAGCCGCCGCAGCCAGGCCAGCAGGGGCTGGCGGGCCCGCGGGAACACCAGCCGCTCCAGCACCGGCGCGATCTGCAGCCGGGGCCGGCCGGCCTCCAGCAGCGCCTCGAAGGACGCCTGCCAACCGGGTCGCCAGCGGAAGGGATAGAGGCCGAAGTAGCTGCGGGGGCTGCGCAGGCCCGGCCGCAGGGCCTGACCCAGCAGGTCCGCCAGGGGCGGCACCGCCAGGGGCTCGGGCCGCAGGTAGGAGGCGAACAGCACCAGGCGCCACCAGCCGCGCCGCCGCCGCTCGGGGCCATCCTGCAGCGGCTCATCGCCCCGGTCACGGGCGTGGAACAGCAGCGGCGTGGGGTCGTCGGCGAAGAGCTCGGGCGGCTCGGCGCCGATGGCCACCAGGGCATCGGTCACCAGCAGGGCGCCGCTGGCCCGGTGCAGGCAGGCGAACTCCTGGAAGCGGCCCAGCCCCAGGTCCAGGGGGCCCAGCGACTCCCAGACCAGTTCGCCGGGGTGGGGCCAGCCGTCCTCCCCCAGCACCCGGGTGCGCCTGGCGGGAAAGCCCAGCCAGGCGGGGGGCAGCCGCAGCGGGAAGCTCCACTGGCCCGGCGTCACCCAGACCTGGGCGGCCGGGAAGGCCCGGGCCATGGCCGGCACCGGCAGCTTGTGCTCGAGCCCCGAGGCGGTGGGCAGCACGATCGTGGCCACGGGGCCGTGGCGCTGCTCCAGCTCCCGCAGGGCCGCGCGCACCTCCCCGGTGGGGGCCACCGGCGCGTAGAGCATCAGCCCGGCCCGCAGCCGCACCACCGTCATCCGGATCGGCACCGCCACGTAGAACACCCCCTGCAGCTGCTCGAAGCTCCACACCTGGCCGGGGATCAGCTCCCGCACCAGGGTGCGCCGCCGGCCGTAGGGGTAGAGGGGCAGCAGCGGCCACCAGGGCCAGGCCTGCTCGCGTCGTGCTCCCCCCTCCGGCGCCATCCCCGCCCTCAGCGCCGCCGCTGGGCCAGCAGGCCGTGGCGGGGGGCGAACAGGAACGCCAGCAGGAACAGCGCCGTCTGCACCAGCACGATGCAGCCGGCGGTGGAGGCATCGAGCCAGTAGCTGCCGTAGATCCCCACTACGCTCGAGACCATGGCCGAGGCGATGGCGATCCAGCTCATCCGATCGAAGCGGTCCGTGAGCAGGTAGGCGGTGGCGCCGGGGGTCACCAGCATCGCCACCACCAGGATGATGCCCACCGTCTGCAGGCCCGCCACCGCCGCCAGCGACAGCACCGCCAGCAGCAGGTAGTGCAGGGCGCCGGTGTGGAGGCCGATCGAGCGGGCGTGGGTGGGATCGAAGCAGAACAGGATCAGGTCGCGGCGGAACACCAGCAGCACCGCCAGCACCAGGGCGCTGATCAGCAGGGTCTGCTGAATGTCGGCCGTGCTGATGCCGAGAACATTGCCGAACAGGATGTGGGTGAGGTCGATGGAGCTGCGCAGCTTGGAGATCAGCGTCAGGCCCAGGGCGAAGAAGCCGGTGAACACCAGGCCGATCACCGTGTCCTCCTTGATGCGCGTCATCTGCTTGATGTAGCCGATCAGGGCCACCGAGCCCACCCCGAACACGAAGGCGCCCACGGCGAAGGGCAGCCCCAGGGCGTAGGCGATCACCACGCCCGGCATCACCGCATGGGACACCGCATCCCCCATCAGGGCCCAGCCCTTGAGGGTGAGGAAGCAGGAGAGCAGGCCGCAGACGGTGGCCACCAGCAGGCTCACCAGCAGGGCCCGCACCATGAAGGCGTGGCTGAGGGGCTCACTGAGCCAGAGCAGGGCGTCCATCAGCGGGCCCTCCCACCGGCGTCCGCCACCGGGAGCGCCGCCGCGCTGAAGGTGCGCGCCAGGTTCTCCTCGGTGAACACCTCGTCGATGGCCCCATAGGCGAGCACGGTGCGGTTGATCAGCACCACCTGGTCGCAGAAGCCCCGCACGTGGGCCAGGTCGTGGGTGGAGATCAGCAGGCTGCGCCCCTCGCGCCGGAACTGCTCGAACAGCTCCACCATCAGGGCCTCAGTGCGGATGTCCACGCCGTTGAAGGGCTCATCCAGCAGCAGCACCGTGGCCCCCTGGGCCAGGGCCCGGGCCAGGAAGGCCCGCTTGCGCTGGCCGCCGGAGAGCTCGCCGATCTGGCGGTCCCTTAGGTCCCAGAGGGCCACCCGCTCCAGGCTGTCGCGCACGGCCTGGCGGTCCTGGGACCGGGGCTGGCGCAGCAGGTTCATGCGGCCGTAGCGGCCCATCAGCACCACGTCGGCCACGCTCACCGGGAAGTTCCAGTCGACGCTCTCGGTCTGGGGCACGTAGGCCACGGCCTGCTCGCGGCGGGCCTGGGCCAGGGGGGCGCCGTTGATGCGGATCGTGCCGCGGGACGGGCGCACGAAGCCCATCAGCGCCTTGAACAGGGTGGACTTGCCGGCGCCGTTCATGCCCACCAGGCCGCAGATGCTGCCGGGGGCCACCCGCAGCGCCGCCTCGTGCAGGGCCACCACCCCGTGGTAGTCGACGCAGAGCCCCGCCACGGCGATCCGATCGGGCGGGGCGGCCGGCGCAGCGGGGGGCACGGCGGGCGGTGGAGCCGCGGAGCGCTGGGACGTGGAGCGCGGGGCCGCAGGCCCATCGGAGCCGGAGGGAAGCACCTCGCGGGGCGAATCAACCATCGCCTCAGCCTCCCGCACCGCCCAGCCCCTGCACCAGGGTGCGCAGGTTGTGGCGCTGCAGGCCCAGCAGGCTGGGGGCGGGCCCGTTGGGCAGCGACAGGGAGTCCACATAGAACACCCCGCCGAAGCGGCTGCCTGCTTCGCGGGCCACCTCGCGCTGGGCCTCGTCGCTCACGGTGCTCTCGCAGAACACCGCCGGCACCCGGCGACGGCGCACCAGGTCGATCAGTCGGGCCAGGCGCTGGGGGGTCACCTGGCTCTCGCCGTTGACGGGCCAGAGGTAGGCCTCGGTGAGGCCGTAGTCGCGGGCCAGGTAGGAGAAGGCCCCCTCGCAGCTGGCCAGCACCCGCTGCTCGGGCGGCAGGGCGGCCAGGGCCTGGCGGAACTCGCGATCCAGCTGGCGCAGCTGGCGGCGGTAGGCCTCGGCGTTGCGGCGGTAGACGGCGGCCCCGGCCGGATCCAGCTGGGTGAAGGCGGCGCGGAGGTTCTCCACGTAGATCTCCGCCAGCTTCGGCGACATCCAGGCGTGGGGGTTGGGCTGGCCGATGCCGGCGTCCTCGGCGATCGGCAGGGGCGTGATGCCGGCGCTGAGGATCACCCGGGGCACGCCGGGCAGGCCGGCATGGAAGCGCTCGGCCCAGCGCTCCAGGTTGAGGCCGTTCTCCAGGATCAGCCGGGCGCCGCTCGCCCGCTGGAGGTCGCTGGGGGTGGGCTCGTAGCCGTGGATCTCGGCCCCCAGCTTGGTGATCGACTCCACCTCCAGCCGGTCCCCCGCCACCTGGCGGGCCATGTCGGCGATCACGGTGAAGGTGGTGAGCACCCGCGGCTTGCCGGAGCTGGGGCGCTCCGCCGGGGGGGAAGCCGGCGGCGCCAGCTCGCGACCGGGCTTGCAGCCGGCGAGCGCCAGGGAGAGCAGGGCCAGGCCGGCCAGGGCGCGGGCCCGGTGGCCCCTGGAGTGGCGGGGGCCTGGGCTGCGCTCGATCGGAGGGGGAGCCATGGGCGATCGGCCAGCGCTGGGAGCCTACGAAAAAGCCCCCGCCGCGGCGGGGGCCCTGGGGTGACCAGCGCCGGCAGAGGGGCACCGGCGCTGGGGTGGCCCTCAGCCGATGGCGGGGGCGGTCAGGGCGACGGGGGTCACCTGGGCCGCGGCCAGATCGAGGGGGAAGTTGTGGGCATTGCGCTCGTGCATCACTTCCATGCCGAGGTTGGCACGGTTGAGCACATCGGCCCAGGTGGGCAGCACCTTGCCCTGGGCATCCAGGATCGACTGGTTGAAGTTGAAGCCGTTCAGGTTGAAGGCCATGGTGCTGATGCCCATGGAGGTGAACCAGATGCCCACCACGGGCCAGGCCCCCAGGAAGAAGTGCAGGCTGCGGCTGTTGTTGAAGCTGGCGTACTGGAAGATCAGACGACCGAAGTAACCGTGGGCGGCCACGATGTTGTAGGTCTCTTCTTCCTGGCCGAACTTGTAGCCGTAGTTCTGGGACTCTGTCTCGGTGGTTTCACGCACCAGCGAGGAGGTCACCAGCGAGCCATGCATGGCGGAGAACAGGCTACCGCCGAACACACCGGCCACCCCCAGCATGTGGAAGGGGTGCATCAGGATGTTGTGCTCGGCCTGGAACACCAGCATGAAGTTGAAGGTGCCCGAGATGCCGAGGGGCATGCCATCCGAGAAGGAGCCCTGGCCGAAGGGGTAGATCAGGAACACGGCATAGGCGGCGGACAGCGGGGCGCTGTAGGCCACGCAGATCCAGGGGCGCATGCCCAGGCGGTAGGAGAGCTCCCACTGACGGCCCATGTAGGCCGAGATGCCGATCAGGAAGTGGAACACCACCAGCTGGTACGGGCCGCCGTTGTACAGCCACTCGTCGAGGCTGGCGGCCTCCCAGATGGGGTAGAAGTGCAGGCCGATGGCGTTGCTGCTGGGGATGACAGCGCCGGAGATGATGTTGTTGCCGTAGAGGAAGGAGCCGGCAACGGGCTCGCGGATGCCGTCAATGTCAACCGGGGGGGCCGCAATGAAGGCGATGATGAAGCAGATGGTGGCCGACAGCAGGCAAGGGATCATCAGCACGCCGAACCAACCCACATAGATGCGGTTGTCGGTGGAGGTGACCCACTTGCAGAAGCTTTCCCAGCTTCCAGCGCGGCCGCTGCGAAGGGCGGTGGTCATGGACCGAATGAGTACGGGATGGCCACAGGATGTGGCTCAGCCACGCTAAGGACGGTCGCCCGAACTCCCGCCGATCCACAACAAACTTGAGCGAGCTTCAAGCAGATTCATGAAGCACTTCATGACGCCGTCATGAAGTTTGACTAAGCGAGCTCGGGGCCGGCGCCGCCTGCTGGCGCAGCCAGGCGCGGCCCTGCTCCAGGAAGCCCGCCCAGTCATGCCGCTCCTCCTCGGCCGCCCGGGCCACCAGCAGCGGGGCCTGGCGCTGCAGCAGGGCTGCCATCTGCTCCTCGGGCACCCCGGAGGCCAGCGCCATGTAGTCGGCCATGGCGCGGCCCACCACCCGGGTGAGGTAGGCCGCGCTCAGGGCCTGCAGGGCGCCGCCCACCAGCCAGGTGGCGCCGTGCAGCTTGATCAGCGCGGCCAGGGCCTGGGAACTCCACTCCACCACCCCCAGGCCAAGGGCGGCCTTGGCCAGCTCCCGGGCCGCCGCCTGCAGCTGCTCCGCCGACCAGCTGCAGTCCCAGAGCCGGGCCATCTCCTGCAGCATCAGGCCGTTGGCGACCGCCAGCACCATCAGGTCGAGGCTGGGCAGGGGCGCCACCGCCACCCCCGCCGCCACCGTCCACTGGGTGCGCGTCACCAGCGCCTGCCAGCGGCGGCGGCGCAGCTGCTCCAGCTCCGCCTGCCAGCGGCCGTGCAGCTGCTCCAGGCAGCGGCACTGGGTGCGCTCCAGCTGCAGCGGGCCGCCCCGGCCGAGCTCCGCCGCCAGGGGGGCCAGGTCGGCCGCCAGGGCCAGGCCGTCGCGGCCGGCGGGATCCCAGGCCAGCCAGCGCTGGCGCAGCTGCTCCGGCAGCTGGGCCTCCAGCTCCCGCTGGCGCTGGGGCCAGCTCGCCGCGTCGCCGCGCTCCACCAGCAGCCACACCGCCTGGCCGGCGGGCAGGGCCTCCAGCCAGCGCAGGTCGGCGGCCCGCAGGGGCAACGCCAGGCTGTAGAGCAGGTGGTCGCAGTGGTGGAACTGCGGCGGCCACTGCCAGCTGGGGCTGGTGGCCGGCAGCGGGTGGCTCCAGTGCAGCCGCAGCGGCAGGGGGGCGCGGCAGGCCTGGGCCAGCAGGGCCTGCAGCTCGGGGTCGGGCAGGGCAGCCCCCACCAGGGCCAGATCGAGGTGGCGGCGCCCCTGGCGCTGCCGCAGCACCTCGAGTTCAGCGCGGCGGGCGGGCAGGGCGGCGCCGTCGGCGCCCTCCAGCCGCTCGAACTGGGCCAGCACGGCGCCGCAGCGGTTCAGCCAGCCCTGGGCCGAGGCGGGCAGGCGCGGCGCCCGGGGCCGGGAGCGGCCGTTCAGCAGCCACAGGCCCGCCGCCGCGGCCGAGAGGGGGAGCAGCGAGCCGAAGGGGAGGTGCAGGCCGTCACTGAGGAGCCAGCCGCCGCCCAGGAGCGTGGCCCCGAGGGGCCACCAGCGCCGCAGGGCCGGCCCCAGGGCGATGGCGAGCGGACCGGAGCCCAGGGGCACAGGCCCCGCTGGGGATGCGGCCGGCGGCGTGGCAGGGGCGGAGCTGGGGACGGAAGGGGTCAAGGCCGGAGGAGCACGGGCCCGGCCGCGGGGGCGGCGGGGGCTGGCGGTCGGATCCGAGCCTCTCTAGCTCAGGCCCCGCGGCCTGCCCAGGCGGATGGCGTCGAGCGACACCGGCCGCAGCACCCCGGAGCCCATAGCGTGGGCGCCGATGGAGATCGGGCGAGGCCGCTGCATGGGATCCGTCCACGGGGCATCCACTGCCATCCAGCGCGGCGCCGCCGCCGGCGACAGCCGGGTGGCCGGCGGCGGCGACAGCCGGGCGGCGGTGAGGCGGGTGCTGCTGGTGGCCCTGGCGGTGAACGTGGCCATGAGCCTGCTGAAGCTGGTGGTGGGTCTGGCCAGCGGCTCCCTGGCGGTGCTGGCCGATGCCATGCACAGCGCCACCGACGGCCTCTCCAGCCTGCTGGGGCTGGTGACCAACGGCCTCTCGGACCCCCAGCCCGACCGCGACCACCCCTACGGCCACGACAAGTACGAGGCGGTGGGGGCCCTGGCGATCGCCGGCTTCATCCTGCTGACGGCCTTCGAGATCCTGCGCACGGCCGTGACCCGCCTGGCCACCGGCCTGCAGCCGCTCAGGCTCGACGGCCGGGAACTGCTGCTGCTGCTGCTGGCCCTGGGCTGCAACCTGCTGCTGGCGCGCTACGAGCGCCGGGCCGGCCGGCGTCTCAACAGCCAGCTGCTGCTGGCGGATGCCCGCCACACCACCAGCGACATCTGGACGACGCTGATGGTGCTGCTGGGCCTGGCCGGGGTGGTGCTGCTGGGCCAGACCTGGCTGGACGTGGCGGTGGCCATCCCGCTCTGCCTGCTGCTGCTGCGGGCCTGCTGGCAGGTGGTGCGCTCCAACCTGCCCTGGCTGGTGGACCAGATCGCGATCGCGCCGGAGGCGATCCACGCCGTGGCCATGGGCGTACCCGGCGTGCTCAACGTGCACGACATCGCCAGCCGCGGCGTGCTGGGGCAGCGGGTGTTCATCGAGCTGCACATGGTGGTGGACGCCGATGACCTGACCAGCGCCCACGCCATCACCGAGGCGGTGGAGGAGCACCTGGGCGAGCGCTTCGGGCCGGTGCGCTGCACCATTCACCTGGAGCCGCGCGACTACGCCCTGGCCACCATCACCTTCCAGGGGGCCCACGGATGAACTCCATCGCCGTCCCGGCCGGCGGCGCCCTGGAGACGCCGCGGCTGCGCCAGCGGCTGGAGCAGCTGCTGGCCCAGCAACAGCGGCAACGCCACTGGCATGGAGAGCTGCCGGTGCTGCTGCTGGAGCGCTGCTGGCTGCGGCTGGAGGTGGTGCCGGTGCGGCGGCTGGCCCAGGTGCTGCCGCCGGATGCCAGCGCCGAGGCCCCGGAGCTGGTGCGCTTCCGCGCGCTGCGGCGCCAGGGGCTCCCGGTCGAGGGGGCCCAGGAGCAGTGCTGGGAGGAGTTCGGCCGCGAGGCCTGCAGCCGCGCCCTGCGCCGGTTCTGGCGGGCCCAGGAGCAGCCGGAGCCCGGCTGGACCCTGGAGCGCTACCTGCTGCTGATCGACCTCTACCGCCGCCACCTGGAGACGCCGGGCCCCAGGCCCCTGCCGCTGCTGGTGCTGGCCCGCGCCGGCGGCGGCGAGGCGCACCGGCTGGAGTGGTGCTGGCCCGCGGCCACCGCCATGCGTCACACTTGCCCCTGATTGCAAGGGTTGCGGCCATGGCCGACGGGTTGAACGACGGGGGCCAGCCCCAGGAGCGCCAGGAGGGCGGTCGGGGTGGCGAGGGCCGATTCCCCGGCGGCCGCGGCCCCCGCGAGGGCGCTGGACGCGAGGGCGGCGGCCGCGACCAGGGCGGGTTCCGCATCCGCCTCAGCGACAACGAGCTGCGGGCCGCCCGGGCCGTGCAGGAGGCCTTCGGCCTGCGCTCCACCGTGGCCGCCCTGGGGCTCTCGATCCGCACCGTGGCCCAGCTGCTGGAGGAGGGCAAGCTCGACGAGGTGCTGGCCCAGCACCGCGCCCAGGCCGGCAGCCGTCCCCAGGGCGAGGTCCGCAGCCGCCGCGGCGAGGGCCGCTCCGAGGGCCGGGGGGAGGTCCGCAGCGAGGGCCGAGGCGAGCGGGGCGTCCAGCGGGCCAACCCCTTCGCCCGGCCCAGCAGGCCGGCGGCCCCGGTGGTGGCGGCGGAAGCCGAGGCCGCCGCTGAGGCCCCTGAAGCCTCCGACACGGCCGCCGCGATCGCCGGCGACGGCCTCACCGAGGCCAGCGCCGGCGAGGCTCCCGTCGAGGTGCCCGACGCCGGCGCCGCCGCTCCCGAGGCCGGCAGCACCGAGGCCAGCCCCGCCGAGGCCTGATCGGCGGCGCGCCCCCGCCGGCCCCCGGGCACCGGTGGGGGCGGCCCCGCAGGGCAGAATCCGCCCATCCGTCTGGGGGTGGCATGCAGCGCGCAAGGGTTCTCTCCGGGGTTCAGCCCACCGGCGCCCTGCACCTGGGCAACTGGCTGGGGGCGATCCGCAACTGGGTGACCCTGCAGGACAGCCACGACCCCTTCTTCTGCGTGGTGGACCTGCACGCCATCACCGTGCCCCACGAGCCCGGCCAGCTGGCGGCCGACACCCGCAGGACGGCGGCGCTGTACCTGGCCTGCGGCATCGATCCGGCCCGCTCCACCGTGTTCGTGCAGAGCCACGTGCCGGCCCACAGCGAGCTCACCTGGCTGCTCAACTGCGTCACGCCGCTCAACTGGCTGGAGCGGATGATCCAGTTCAAGGAGAAGGCGATCAAGCAGGGCGACCAGGTGTCGGTGGGCCTGCTGGATTACCCGGTGCTGATGGCGGCCGACATCCTGCTCTACGACGCCGACCTGGTGCCGGTGGGCGAAGACCAGAAGCAGCACCTGGAGCTGGCCCGCGACATCGCCCAGCAGCGCATCAACGCCCGCTTCGGGCGCCCCGATGGCGAGGGCGGGCGGATCCCGCTGCTGAAGGTGCCCGAGCCGCTGATCCTGAAGGAAGGGGCCCGGGTGATGAGCCTCACCGATGGCCGCAGCAAGATGAGCAAGAGCGACCCCAACGAGGGCTCGCGCATCACCCTGCTGGATCCGCCGGAGCTGATCACCCGAAAGATCAAGCGGGCCAAGACCGACCCGGTGATGGGCCTGGAGTTCGGCAACCCCGAGCGGCCCGAGGCCGACAACCTCCTGGGCCTCTACGCCCTGCTCAGCGGCCGGGGCCGGCAGGCCGCTGCCGCCGAGTGCGGGGCCATGGGCTGGGGCGCCTTCAAGCCGCTGCTGGCCGAGGCCGCCGTGGAGGCCCTGCGGCCGGTGCAGCGGCGCTACGCCGACCTCAGCGCCGATCCGGCCGAACTGGACCGGGTGCTGGCGGCCGGCCGGGAGCGGGCCGCGGCGGTGGCCCAGGCCACCCTGGAGCGCACCCGCGAGGCCCTGGGATTCCTGCCGCGGGGGTGAGGCGGGGCGAGCCCGGCGGTCCGCCCCGACGGGACGACCGCTCAGGGCTCCCGGTAGATCACGCGGCCCCGCGCGTCGTTGGCCACATCCAGCAGCTGCTCGAGCAGCAGCCGCTCCACCTCTTCCCGCACCCGCTCCCGCGGCAGCCCGGCGGGCAGCTCCAGCAGTGCATCGTTGAGGGTGAAGCCGCCGGCGCCGCTGCGGCGGGCCAGGCCCAGCAGCTGGCGATCGATCGGCTCGACCAGGCTCGGCCCATCGACCTGGCGGTTGGCCCCCTCGATCAGGTGGGGCACCAGGAACAGATCCACCAGCTGGCCCACGCCGCAGAGTCCGAGGGTGCAGAGCCAGAGGGTGCCGCTCACGGGCCGGCGGGCGTAGAAGCGCTGCAGGCCGCAGAGGCCCACCAGCGCCAGGGCCCAGAGCAGGTAGCCGGCGACCAGGCTGCGGCGCTGCGGCGACGGCACGGGCAGCGGGCGGGCCGGGGTCACGGGGCGTCGTGGTCCGGCAGGGGCACCCCCGCCCCCCGCAGCAGCGACGACAGGCTCCAGACCCGCAGCATCAGCCGGTGCCAGGGGGTCATGGCGTCCATGTCGACGGCCATGGGGGTGGAGGAGGCGCTGCGCAGGGCGCGGGTGGCGGCCAGACCCGCCAGACCGTCCTGCAGGTCGGCCCGCAGCTGCTCCCGCTCCGGTGCCGGCAGCAGGGTCTCGGGGGCGCAGTCCAGCAGCACCAGGCCGCGGCGGAACCAGGTCTCGAAGTCCTCGAACAGGGAGGCCAGCAGCTGGTCAAGCAGCTCGGCCGACTCCGGTGGGGGGGTGGGAAGGGTCACCCCGCCAGCCTAAGGAGGCCCATTTGGGCTGCGTAGGATCGGGTCTGCCTGCCTGTCTGCCGTGACCGCGACCCGCTCTGCCGACCCAGCCCCCAGCAGCAGCGCGGCCACCACGACCACCGCCACCACGACCACGGCGGCCGGGGCCCCGGCCGCCGCCGCGGTCGCCCTGCCGAAGACCAGCGAGAGTCCGCAGCTGCTGCGCATCCGCCACTCGATGAGCCACGTGCTGGCCATGGCGGTGCAGAAGCTGTTTCCCCGGGCCCAGGTTACGATCGGCCCCTGGACCGAGACCGGCTTCTACTACGACTTCGACAGCCCCGACCCCTTCACCGAGGCCGATCTGAAGGCCATCAAGAAGGAGATGGTCAAGATCATCCACAGGAAGCTGCCCCTGGAGCGCCTCGAGGTGAGCCGCGCCGAGGCCGAGGCCAGGATCCGGGCCCAGAACGAGCCCTACAAGCTCGAGATCCTGGCGGGCATCAGCGAACCCATCACCCTGTACACCCTCGGCGAGGAGTGGTGGGACCTCTGCGCCGGACCCCACGTGGCCCACACCGGCGAGCTCAATGCCAGGGCCTTCGAGCTCGAGAGCGTGGCCGGCGCCTACTGGCGCGGCGATGAGACCAGGGCCCAGCTGCAGCGCATCTACGGCACCGCCTGGGAGACCCCCGAACAGCTGGCCGAGCACAGGCGCCGCAAGGAGGAGGCCCTGCGCCGCGACCACCGCCGCCTCGGCACCGACCTGGACCTGTTCTCGATCGAGGATGAGGCCGGCGCCGGCCTGGTGTTCTGGCACCCCCGCGGCGCCCGCATCCGCCTCCTGATCGAGGACTTCTGGCGCCAGGCCCATTTCGCCGCCGGCTACGAGCTGCTCTACACCCCCCACGTGGCCGACATCGGCCTGTGGAAGACCTCGGGCCACCTCGACTTCTACGCCGAGAGCATGTTCGGGCCGATGCAGGTGGATGAGCGGCAGTACCAGCTCAAGCCGATGAACTGCCCGTTCCACGTGCTCACCTACGCCAGCACCCTGCGCAGCTACCGCGAGCTGCCGATCCGCTGGGCCGAGCTGGGCACGGTGTACCGCTATGAGCGCCCCGGCGTGATGCACGGGCTGATGCGGGTACGTGGCTTCACCCAGGATGACGCCCACGTGTTCTGCCTGCCGGAGCAGATCGGCGACGAGATTCTTCGCATCCTCGACCTCACCGAAGAGATCCTCTCCACCTTCGACTTCCGCACCTACGAGATCAACCTCTCCACCCGTCCGGAGAAGTCGATCGGCGAGGACGCCGTCTGGGAACTTGCCACCCAGGGACTGGTCGAGGCCCTGGAGCGCAAGGGCTGGGCCTACAAGATCGACGAGGGCGGCGGCGCCTTCTACGGCCCCAAGATCGACCTCAAGATCGAGGATGCCATCGGCCGGATGTGGCAGTGCTCCACCATCCAGCTCGACTTCAACCTGCCCGAGCGCTTCCAGCTGGAATATGTGGCCGCCGATGGCACCCGCCAGCGGCCGATCATGATCCACCGCGCCATCTTCGGCTCGCTGGAGCGCTTCTTCGGGATCATGACCGAGAACTACGCCGGCGATTTCCCCTTCTGGCTGGCACCCGAGCAGATCCGCCTGCTGCCGGTCACCGACGAGGTGCGCCCCTACGCCGAGCAGCTGCTGGGCCAGCTCAGGGCCGCCGGCGTGCGCGCCGCCATCGACCACTCCGGCGATCGCCTCGGCAAGCTGATCCGCACCGGCGAGCAGCAGAAGATCCCGGTGCTGGCGGTGATCGGCGCCAAGGAGGCCGAGGCTGCCCAGGTGAGCCTGCGCAGCCGCCGCGACGGGGACCTGGGCAGCGTGGCCATCGCCGATCTGCTGGCGGCCGCCCGCCGCGCCAACCACGAGCGGGCGGCCGGCCTGGGGCTGCCGGCCGCCGCCGCGGCGACCTGAAGCCAGCGCCATGACCACCCTCCTGGCCGGCGACATCGGCGGCACCAAGACCCTGCTGGCCCTCTACGCGCTGGAGGACGGACAGCTGCGGCAGGGGCGGGTGGAGCGCTTCGCCTCCGCCGCCTGGGACGACTTCGCCGCCCTGGTGAACCACTTTCTGGCCGGCGGGTCGGCGCAGGACCCGCCGCGCCCCGGGCCGCCCGCCACTCCCCCCCCCGCCGCCGCCTGCTTCGCCGTGGCCGGCCCGGTGCGCCACGGCCGGGTCAGGCTCACCAACCTGCCCTGGGCCCTGGAGGGGGGCTCCCTGGCCGCCGCCTGCGGCCTGGAGCGGCTGGAGCTGGTGAACGACTTCGCCGTGCTGATCTACGGGCTGCCCCACCTCGGCCCCGATCAGCAGGTCCCGCTGGATCCCGGGAACCCGGCAGCGGATCCGGCAGCGCCCCTGGCCATCCTCGGCGCCGGCACCGGCCTGGGGGTGGCCATCGGCGTCCCCGGCCCCGCCGGCCTGGTGGCCGTGGCCAGCGAGGCCGCCCATGCCGCCTTTGCCCCCCGCAGCGCCGAGGAATGGGACCTGCGCCAGTGGCTCCAGGCCGACCGGCAGCTGGAGCGGATCTCGATCGAGCGCATCGTCAGCGGCACCGGCCTAGGGGAGGTGATGCGCTGGCTGCTGGCCGAGGGCGACCCCCGGGGCCGGCACCCCCTGGCGGCCGTGGCCCGGGCCTGGCGCCACCCGGCGCCCGGCGCCGCCCCGCCGGACCTGCCGGCCCTCACCGCCCAGGCAGCCGCCGCCGGCGATCCCCTGGCGGAACGGGCCCTGGGCCTGTGGCTGGGGGCCTACGGCGCCGTGGCCGGGGATCTGGCCCTGCAGAGCCTCTGTCTGGGCGGGCTGTGGGTGGGGGGCGGCACGGCCGCCAAGCTGCTGGAGGGCCTGCGGTCCCCGGCCTTCCTCGGCCCGCTGCGGGCCAAGGGGCGCCTCAGCCCGGTGCTGGCCCAGGTGCCGGTCACGGCCCTCACCGACCCGGAGGCGGGCCTGTTCAGCGCCGCCTGCCGGGCCCGCATGCTGCTGGAGGCCTGAAGGGGCCACCGGCGGGGCCCGTCACCGGCGGGTGGGACACTGGCCCGAGCAGAAGGACAGGCATGGTGCGCCCGCGCATCGGACAGGGCGTCGTGGTGGATGTGCCGGCGACCACGGCGAACCTGGGCCCCGGGTTCGACTGCCTCGGCGCCGCCCTCGACCTCAACAACCACTTCGAACTGCGCCGCATCGAGGGCGATGACGAGCGCTTCGACCTGATCATCGAGGGCAGCGAGGGCTCCCACCTGCGCGGCGGGCCGGACAACCTGGTGTACCGGGCCGCCCAGCGGGTGTGGAAGGAGGCGGGCGAGCAGCCGATGGCGATCGAGGCCCGGGTGCGGCTGGCGGTGCCGCCGGCCCGGGGCCTGGGCAGCAGCGCCACCGCCATCGTGGCCGGCCTGATGGGGGCCAATGCCCTGATCGGCGAGCCACTGAGCCGCGAGAAGCTGCTGGAGCTGGCGATCGACATCGAGGGCCACCCGGACAACGTGGTGCCCTCGCTGCTGGGGGGCCTGTGCATGACCGCCAAGGCCGCCTCGCACCGCTGGCGGGTGATCCGCTGCGAGTGGTCGCCGGAGGTGCTGGCGGTGGTGGCGATCCCGGCGATCCGCCTCTCCACCAGCGAGGCGCGGCGGGTCATGCCGAAGGTGATCGCGATCCCCGATGCCGTCACCAACCTGGGCTCCCTCACCCTGCTGCTGCAGGGGCTGCGCACCGGCAACGGCGACCTGATCGCCGATGGCATGCACGACCGCATCCACGAGCCCTACCGCTGGGGCCTGATTCAGGGCGGCCGGCGGGTGCGGGAGGCGGCGCTGGAGGCGGGGGCCTGGGGCTGCGTGATCAGCGGCGCCGGCCCGAGCCTGCTGGCCCTGGCCAGCCGGGCCAGCGCCCCGGCCGTGAGCCGGGCCATGGTGCGCAGCTGGGAGGCCGAAGGCGTAGCGTCGCGGTCGGAGGTGCTGCCGCTGCAGCAGGCCGGCAGCCGCTGGCGCCCCCTCTGACCCGGCCCCACGGCACAGCCCCACGGCACAGCCGCGCCGCTGGACCCACCAGCTGAGTAGAAATACCTAAACTGATACATTGGCCCCGCTGGGATGAATCCCACGGCAGGCGCCGCGGCCGTGGCCTGAGCTGCCGCCGCGGCCCGATGGCCTGGCCGCCCGCCAGGGGCCGGCCCCTGGCCC
>CALRKO020000003.1:0-160664 GCA_943368105.1 Chitinophaga pinensis
CCCCCCCCCCCCCCCGCCCCGCTCGGCCTCCAGCTGCTCCAGCAGCTCGGCCACCAGGGCGCCGGCGGCCAGATCCCGCTTCAGGCCCCCGGCGCGCTGCACCAGCTCCACCTGGCCGCCGGCGGCGCCGCGGCCCACCACCACCCGCCAGGGAATGCCCAGCAGATCGGCATCCTTGAACTTCACCCCGGCCCGCTCGCCGCGGTCGTCCAGCAGGGCGTCGACGCCGGCGGCCCGGAGGTCGGCGTAGAGCTGCTCCCCCAGGGCCCGCTGGCCGTCGTCGGCGACGTTGGCGATCACCACGATGGCCTCGAAGGGGGCGATGGCGGTGGGCCAGCAGATGCCGTCGGCGTCGTGGTGCTGCTCCACCGCCGCCTGGGCCAGGCGCGACACGCCGATGCCGTAGCAGCCCATCCACAGCGGCTCATCCGCCCCGGCCTCATTGGTGAAGCTGGCCCCCAGGGCGCTGGAGTACTTGCGCCCCAGCTGGAAGATGTGGCCCACCTCGATGCCGCGGCTGGCCACGAGCCGCTGGGCGGGGTCGTGGCGGCAGCGGTCGCCGGGCTGGGCGGCGCGCAGGTCCAGGGCCGGGGGGCAGGGGGTCAGCGATCCCCAGGCCGCCCCCACCAGGTGGGTGTCCGCCGCGTTGGCCCCGCAGACGAAGGCCGCCAGCTCGGCCGCGGTGTGGTCCGCCAGGCGCAGGAAGGTGCGGTTCAGACCGGTCTGGTCGCCGCCGGAGCGGGCTGTCACTCCAGCGGCTGCACCGGCCCCGGGCGCCACCACCCCCTGCTCGGCCAGGACGGCATCGGCGAGGTGGGGGCCCAGGGAGCCGAAGGGGACGGCGTCGAGGCCGAGGCGCACCCCCCACTCCCGCAGCAGCTCCCGGGTCAGGGGCGCCACCGCCAGCAGGGCGCCCCGCTCGGCCCCGAGGCGGGCCGTCAGGGCGTTGGCCAGCTTCACGTCATTGAGCTCCTGGTCGCCCCGCAGGCTGATCAGCAGGGGCTGCAGGGGGCCGGCCTCGAAGCGGGCCAGCAGCAGCAGCACCTTCACGGTCTGGCTGGGGTCGAAGCCGTGGCCGGCGCAGAGCTCGGCGATGCCGGTCTGGCCCGGGGTGGCCAGGGGTTCGCCCTGGCCGCCGGCGCGGGCGCCCCCGGGCAGAGGCAGGGGCTCAGGCGCCAGGGAGACGGCCCGCTCCTGGTTGGCGGCATAGGCCCCGTCGGGGCTGCTGAGGATCAGGTCCTCGCCCGCGTCGGCGGTGACCATGAACTCCTGGCTGGCGGAGCCGCCGATGGCGCCGCTGTCGGCCTCCACGGCCACCGTCCGCAGGCCACAGCGGCTGAAGATGCGCCGGTAGGCCCGATCCATGGCCGCGTAGGTCTCCCGCAGGGAGGCCTCATCGGCATGGAAGGAATAGCCGTCCTTCATGATGAATTCCCGCCCGCGCATCAGGCCGAAGCGGGGTCGGATCTCATCGCGAAACTTGGTCTGGATCTGGTAGAGGTTCACCGGCAGCTGCCGGTAGGAGCGCAGCAGATCCGCCGCCAGGGCCGTGATCACCTCCTCGTGGGTGGGCCCCAGGCCCAGCTCCCGGCCCTGGCGGTCGTGGAGGTGGAACATGATCCCCTCGCCGGCGGTGTAGCCCGCCCAGCGGCCGCTGCGCTGCCAGAGGTCGGCGGGCTGGAGCTGGGGCAGCAGGGTCTCCAGGGCGCCGCTGGCGTCGAGCTCCTCGCGCACGATGGCCGAGATCTTGCGCAGCACCCGCCACAGCAGCGGCAGGTAGGCGTAGATGCCGGACCCCAGGCGGCGGATGTAGCCGGCCCGCAGCAGCAGCTTGTGGGAGGCGATCTCGGCCTCGGCGGGATCGTCCCGCAGCGTCACCAGCATCAGGCGGGAGACGCGCATGGCGGGAAGCGAGGCATGGGGAGGCCGGAAACTATCACCGGGCCGCCGGCCCGCCGGGGGTGACACTGGAGGCCGCCCGATGGGACGGGGCTGCACCCGCCCCGGGGCACCCTGGCCCAGGCGGTGTCTCACGGGCCCCAGCCGACTCCGCGCCAGCCCCGCTCGACCGCTTCGGGAAGCGCCACAGGCCGCCGCGAAACGCCCCCAGCACGCCTGGTCAGCTGGAAAAGCTCTGCTAGGGTCTGCCCAGAATCCCAGTTGTCGCAGAGCCGTCTCATGACCGCCCCCACGTTTGCAAGCGGCGGCATGGGCGTGTCCGGCGGCATCGCCACCGGCCCGGCGGCGCCGGCCGGTCAGGGAGCCCTCGCCGGCGCGGCAGCGGTGGCCGCCCTGGCCGCCGGCCTGCACGGCATCGCCGAAGCCGCGGGATCCGAGCCGTCGGAGGCCCTGATCGGCATCGATGAGGTGCAGCGCTCCCTCAACCGCTCCCGGGCCTCGGTGTACCGCTACACCAACACCGACCCCCGCAACCTCAACCCCCCCTTCAACCCCCGCAAGCTCAACCCCGAGTACCGCAGCGACCAGAAGGAGCCGCTGCTGTTTCACCCCAACGAGGTGGCCCGCTTCGCCCGCGACGTGCTGCGCATCAAGGAGGTGACGGTGGAGGTGCTCAACTCCCCCTCCACCGCCACCCAGCAGCTGCTGGGTTCGATCCTCGAGGAGCTGCGGGCGATCCGGGAGCTGCTCGGCAGCTCCGCCAACCTGCCCACCAGCCTCAGCAGCAAGCGCGACCAGCAGGACCAGGCCCGCCCCGCCGCCTGAACCGGCCCCTGTCCTGGCGTTCGGCCGGCACCCCTCCCGGCCCTGGCCTGGGGGTGGCAGGATGGGGCCGGACCGTCACGTTGCAGCAGTGCTGCGGCAGGCCCCCGGGCCCCGGTCCCCCCATCCCCGACCGCGCCCCCGGGACGGCCGGTGCCCCGCCGCCTCCGGGCCGCGGGGGTGAGTTCAGACCAGCCGCTGACCGCCCCGGCCGTGGATCGTCCCGGCCGTGGATCGTCCCGGCCGGCGTCCGAGCCGGTGCCCCAGGGCCCGAGCCCGTGCCGCAGGTGACGCGCCGCTGGAGCTGGCCACCGCGATGGGCAGTCCGCAGCGCAGGCTTCGGCTGCTCCCCTCGCCGCGATGGGTGGTTCCCTTCCCTGCCCCCATGGACTCCGACCCCCCTCCCCGATCCCCCACCGCCAGCCTGGCCCTGCGCGCCACCCCGTCCGGCGATCCCCAGGCCGAACCGGTCCCGGACCCCGGCGAGGACCCCGACAGTGGTCTGGCGGCCTCCGGCGCCGACGGCCTTCTCGCCGGGGACACCCTCTTCGACAGCGGCGCCCCCCTGATCGGCGCCCTGATCGCCCTGGCCACCCTGCTGCTGCCCCTGGCCAGCGTGCTCAGCGACAGACCCGGTCTCCCCCCCGCCCCGGCGGAGCTGCGCCGCGGTGGTTTGCCCCCCGCCGCCGCCCTTGCCGGCACCCGGCCCGACCGGCCGTCGCCCTAGCCACGGCGCTGCAGCAGGAAGCCCTCGTAGCCGAGGGCCTGGAAGATGCGGGCGGGATCGCCGAAGCCGGCCGCATTCACCAGGCTGGTGAGCCGGGCCAGGCCCACCGGGTGCAGGCCGTGGGTGAAGGGGGCCAGCTCCTCGGCGCTGGCCTGCAGTCCGCTGGCCCGCTGGAAGGCCAGCCAGGCGGCGGTCAGCTGCCCCTGCAGCGAGGGCAGCGACGGCTGCATCAGGTCCACCAGCACCAGCTGGCCGCCCGGCTGCAGGCTGCGGGCCAGGGCCGTCAGGAAGGCCAGCTTGCTGCCGTCATCGGGCAGGGACTGCAGCACCAGCACCGACAGGGCGCCGGCGAAGCGGCCCCGGCAGGCGGGATCGTCGGCGAGGGCCTCGGCCGTGCTCTGGCGCCAGCTGATGGCCGCAGCGCCCTCCAGGCGGCTGCGGGCCTCGTCGAGCATGGCGCCGGAGGGGTCGATGGCGGTGAGGCGCCAGTCGGGGCGCTGGGCCAGGGCCTCCTGCAGCTCGGCGCCGGTGCCGCAGCCCGCCACCAGCACTTCGGCCGCCGCGGCCTCCGCCCGAGGCGAGACGGCCAGCAGGGCCACCCCCAGGCGGGCCAGGCTGCCGTAGCCGGGGATCAGCTGGCGCTGCAGGTGGTCGTAACCGGCCGGATTGACCATGGCGCCAGGGCTCTGCCCACTCTCGCCCGATCGTAGGGACCCCGGCTCCCGGGGCAGTCCGGCCGGGCGCGGGCGTTCCGTTTCAGCCCTCAACAGTCGCGGCCTGGGCGGCCGGCGGGGCGGCCCCGGCCAGGTAAGTTGGTCGGCGCCGTGATCCCCCGTCCGACCGTGCCCACCATCCGTTTTGAACAGGAAGGCCAGCAGGTCGGTTGCATCGAGGGCGCCAACCTGCGCAAGGCGGCCCTGGATGCGGGCATCAACCCCTACAAGGGCCTTAACAACCTCAACAATTGCGGCGGCGTGGGCCAGTGCGGCACCTGCGTGGTGGAGGTGCTCGAGGGCGCTCAGAACCTCTCGCCCCGCTCCGACGTGGAGCAGGTGTACCTGGCGGACCGGCCGGCCAGCTACCGCCTCAGCTGCCGCACCAGCGTCAACGGCGACGTGACCATCCGCACCCGGCCCGAAGCCGGCGTGGGCAAGGGCTCCAACAGCCTGGTGGGCGCCCTCAAGGCCCTGATCGGCAAGTGAGCCCGATGCGGCCGTGAGCGCCCCACCCCTGCGCGTCTACCTCTACCCGACCTGCAGCACCTGCCGCAAAGCCCTGCAGTGGCTGGCGCAGCGGGGCCTGACCCCCGGCCACGGCCTGGAGCTGGTGGACATCACGGCCGCTCCCCCCAGCCTGGCCGAGCTGCGCCGGGCCCTGGCGGCCCTGGGCGAGCGCAGGCGCCTGTTCAACACCAGCGGCCAGAGCTACCGGGCCCTGGGAGCCGCCGCCGTGGCCGCCCTGGACGACGCGCAGGCCCTGGCGGCCCTCGCCGCCGACGGCAAGCTGATCAGGCGGCCCTTCGCGCTCACGGCCTCCGGCCAGGCCCTGGTGGGCTTCCGGCCCGAGGAGTGGTCGGCGGCCCTGGGCCTCTGAAGGGCCCCGGGGCCCTCAGGCCGGGGCCGTACCGTCCGTCGCCGGGCCCGCGGCCCCGGGGTCCCCGGCCGTCCTGCCCTCGGGACCCGCCGGGGTGGTGAGCTCGTCCAGCTCGTCCATCAGGGCGTCGATGCCGGCGCGGTTCACCTGGGCCAGGTAGGTGAGCTTGAGCTCCTGCAGCAGGGTGCAGAGCAGCTGCTGGCTGCGCTCCAGGGCACCGCCCCGCTCCAGGGCCGCCGCCAGCTCGTCCCAGAAGCGGTCGCCGAAGCGCTGCAGCAGCTCCACCTGGCGGTTGTCGCGCTGGGCCAGGCGGTCGGCGGTGCTGCGCGAGAGCTCCAGCAGGCTCTCCACCACCCCGGCGGCCAGCTGGCGGGCCAGGGCCGGCGGCAGCAGCCCGCCCCCGGGCACATCGCGCATGCTCTGCTGCAGGGCGTGGCCGAGCACCCCCTGCAGCTCGGGGGAGAGGCGGGGGGCCACCTGGCCGAGCACCATCGGCCCCCACAGCCGCAGCAGCTCCACCAGCTCCCGCTCGTCGCTGGCGCTCACGCTCTGGTGGCTGCGCAGGCTGCGGATCCACCGGGGCCACTGGGGCGAGCGGATCAGCGACTGGGTGCCGTCCACCAGCTGCAGGGCCAGCACCTCGAACAGCTCCAGGGCCAGCAGCGACACCACCGCCCGGCTGATGGCCGCCCGCAGGGGCTCGATGTTGATCAGCCCGGCGGTGCTCAGCCGCTCCAGCACCGGCAGCAGCCGCAGCCAGCGCCAGACGGGCAGCAGCAGGGGCAGGTCGATCCAGCGCCGCAGCAGCGCGTCGCGCCAGCTGAGGCCCGGGAAGCGGCGCCGCAGCCGCAGCACCCGCAGCAGGATGTCCAGGGCAAAGACGCTCTGGAACAGCAGCAGATCGAAGCGCCAGAAGTGGTCGGTGGGGCGGCCGTTCTCGTCGATGGAGCGCCAGTAGCCGGTGGCCACCAGGGGCAGGATCTGCTGGCGCCAGAAGGCCTCCTCCCCGCCCCAGGGGCGGCGGGCCAGCCAGGCGTCGCCGAGCAGCCGCTCGGTGGCCTGCTTGGCGGACTCCTCGCCGGCGCGCTGGCGCAGCCGGTTCTTGACCTTCTCGAGGGTGCCGGCGTTGCCGGAGTCGAGGAAGGGGTTCTCCTCGATCATCTGCACCGTGAGGGCCACCTGCCGGCGCCGCAGCGCCGCGCTGGGGGCACCGCCGTCGAGGGAGCGGTCCATGCGCTCGAAGCCCGCCAGCCAGGCCTCGGTGGCGCGGTGGTGCTCGATGCCCTTGACCGGGTCGTAGTGGGGGGTGATGTCCGGCAGGGCGGTGAGCGGAATCACCAGCGGCAGCGAGGGCAGCGGGTAGAGGTTGCGCTGCAGCCAGAAGGTGCGCAGCGGCACGTAGGTGAGATCGAAGGCCACCCACACCAGGTTGACGCCGGCCCAGAGGGCCACGGCCCGGTCCCACAGCCGCCAGGCCCGGCCGTCCGCCGCCCGCGGGGTCTGGAGCCAGCGGGGGCGCACCATCGGCGGGCGGGAGCAGGGGCGAAACCGGATCCGCCTAATCTGCCGGATCCCCCCTGCAGCCCGGCGGCGGCCCCCCTTGTCCCGACACGATCAGCCATCCCCGCCGGCGGAGCCCGCCCCCCTGGCCGACGTCGCCGCCACGGATCGCGACAGCGCCGGCCGCGATGGCCCCGATCCCGGGGCTGCGGATCGCCGGGCCGCTGAACTCCCGGCCGCTGAGCCGCCGGCCGGCGAGGAGAGCCCCTGGCTGTTCTGGCGCGGCGTGCTGATCACCCTGGCGGTGGCGCTGGGGATCCGCCAGGTCCTGCTGGAGGCCCGCTTCATCCCCTCGGGGTCGATGCTGCCGGGGCTGCAGATCCAGGACCGGCTGCTGGTGGAGAAGCTCAGCTACCGCAGCCGCAGCCCCCGCCGCGGCGAGATCGTGGTGTTCCACGCGCCCCACCACTTCGATCCGGTGCTCCGGGCCGACCACCCGGTGGGACCGCTGCGCTGCCTGGTGGTGAACCTGCCGCTGGTGAGCTCGATCCCGGGCCTGCAGGAGCCCGCCTGCGACGCCTACATCAAGCGCGTGGTGGCGGTGGCCGGCGACAGGGTGGTGGTCAACCCCCGCGGCGAGGTCAGCGTCAACGGCCGCCGCCTGGTGGAGCCCTACGTCAAGACCTACTGCCCGGTGGACAGCCAGGGCATGGGTCCCTGCCGACCCCTGAACGGCGTGGTGCCGCCCAACCACGTGCTCACCCTGGGGGACAACCGGGCCAACAGCTGGGATGGACGCTTCTGGCCCGGCGGCGCCTTCCTGCCCACCAGCGAGATCATCGGCCGCGCCTTCTGGCGCTTCTACCCCCTCAACACGGCCGGGCCCCTGGACAGCCCCGATCCCCTGCCCGCCGCGCCCCTCAGCCCGGCCCCCGCCACAGGGAAGTCCTGAGGCCGGTGGCCAGCACCTGACCCCTCAGGGGCCGCTGTGCCAGGGGCTGGTTCGCCGCCAGGGGGGCCTCGGCATCGGTGGCGGGGAGCCACTCCCGCCGGGGATCGAACAGGATCCAGCCGCGGCTGGCCTGGGTCAGCCGCGGCGGCTCCTGGCCCAGGAAGCGGGCTGGGCCCCAGCAGAGCACCTGCCAGAGCTGCTGCGGACTCCAGCCGCGGCCCAGCACCAGCTCGCGCCACAGGGCCGGCAGCACGAAGCGGTGGCCCGCCACCCCGGGCTTGCGCTGGTCGAGGGGCAGCAGCTGCTCCTCCGGATCCAGGGGCGCGTGGTGCACCGCCACGGCGCTCAGCAGCCCGGCCGCCAGGCCGTCCACCAGGGCCTGGCGGTCGGTGGGGGTGCCCAGGGGCGGCTCCACCCGCCAGCCGTCGGCGATCGGATCGAGGCCGCCGCTGTCGGCCAGCAGGTGCCACCAGCAGACGCTGGCGGGGGGGCGCCGCTCCGCCGGCAGGGCCGCCAGCAGCGCCAGCGCGGCGGCGGTGGAGAGGTTCATCAGCCGCAGCTGCCGCTGCGGATACTGGCCGGCCAGGGCCAGCAGGCTCTGCAGGGGCAGGGTCTCGCTCAGGGGCGGATCCATCGGCCAGCCGGCCCGCAGGGCCTCCACCCCCTCGCGCACCAGCCCCCGCTGGCTGAGGGCGCGATCCCGCGGCGCCAGCAGCAGCGGCGCCCCGTCCATCTCGCCGAGGGCCAGGCTGCGTTCCAGCAGGGGCAACGGCGGCAGCTGGGGGCCCTCCGCCAGCCCCAGGGCCCCGGCGGCCAGCTGCTCGGCGTGGGGCGCCAGCTCCAGGCCCTCGCCCCCCAGCGAGAGGCTGCCCCAGAGCCGCAGCTCCAGGCCGGAGTCGGCGGGGGCCGCCAGCTGCAGGGCCTCGGGGGCATCGCGCCAGCGCCGGGCCTGGGGCAGCAGGGCCACCCAGCCATAGCCGGCGGCCACCGCCGAGCGGGCCAGGGAGTCGAGGGTCTCGGCCCGGCCCCGGTGGGGATCCTCCAGCAGGCTGTGGGGATCCACCAGCGGCGGCGCCAGCCACCAGCCGCTGGCCTCCAGGGGCGCAAGCCCCAGGGCCGCGGCCCGGGTGCGGGCCGGCTCCCCCTCAGCCGCCAGCTGGCCGTGCTCCAGCAGCACATCGGCCCGGCGGGGGGGCCTGTCCGGCCCCTCCAGCAGCTGGACCTGGCGCAGCAGGCGCGGGACGGCCATCGCGGTGCTCGGGTGGGGGCTCAGAGGGCGCCGGCGGCGGTGCGATCCAGCACGCCGCCGAGATGGGCGGTCTGGTTCAGGCACACCACCAGCGGCGGCCCCTCGGGGCCGTGGGGGTAGTCGATCACGGTGACGCCGCCGTTGCCCTGCTTGACGGCCCAGATGTCGGCGGGGCTGAGGCCCAGCAGGGCGCAGAGGATCGTCTTGTTGACGGCGTCGTGGGCCACCACCAGGGCGGTCTCCTCCGGGTGCAGGCTGGCGGCGATGCGGTTCCAGCCCTCCAGGGAGCGGTCCCACACGTCGTGGATGGTCTCGCCCTCCGGCATCTGCACGGTCTCAGGGGCTCGCTTCCAGGCGGCCAGCAGCTCGGGCCAGCCGGCGGCGATCTCCGGCTCCAGCTGCCCCTCCCAGGCACCGTGGCCGATCTCCACCAGGTGGGGCACGCTGGTGAGGGGCACGCCGGGGTGGTGCTGCAGGATTCCCTCAGCGGTCTGGCGCGGGCGGGCCATGGAGCTGGTGTAGGCGCGGTGCACGGTCACGCCCTTGAGGAAGGTGCCGGCGGCGGCGGCCTGGGCCCGGCCGGTGGCGTTGAGGGGGATGTCGATCTGGCCCTGGAAGCGGCCCTGCCGGTTCCAGTCGGTCTCGCCATGGCGCACCAGCAGCAGCCGCGGGCCGGGGCCCTTGGCGGGCAGCGTCGAGCCGCAGACCTCGGGATGCAGGTGGCTGGTGCCGTTCAGCGACTCGATCTGCACCGTCACGCCGCCGCCCTCGGCCGGGCTGAGGTTGAGCACGGAGAGGGAGGCGTTGTCGATGCGCAGGCGGCGGAAGCCGCTGGCGGGCAGGCCCAGCAGGCTGAGCAGCAGGCAGCGCAGGATGGCGTTGTGGCCCACCACCAGCACGGTCTGGTCCCGGGCGGCGGCGGGGTCGTGCCCTGCCAGCAGCCGGGCGGCGAAGCGCGCCGCCTGCTCCATCAGCTCGGGGATCGGCTGGTAGGTGGTGCCATCGGGCCGCCGCAGGCTGAGCTGCTCCGGGTGGTGATACCAGAGCCGGTGCTCGTGGGGGAAGCGCTCGCGCACCTCGCTGCCGAGCAGGCCGCTCCAGGGGGCCAGGTCCACCTCCAGCAGGCCGTCGTCGCGCGTGGCCACCAGGCCGCCGCCGTGGGCCTCCAGAAGGGCGCTGGCGGTGTCGCGGGCACGGCTGAGGGGCGAGGTGTAGGCCGCGTCGATCGCGAGCTCCCGCAGGGCCGTGCCGGTGGCGCGCGCCTGGGCGACGCCCGCCTCGGTGAGGGAGGAGAGGTCGTCGCGGCCCTGGATGCGGTGCTCCACGTTGAAGCTGCTCAGGCCATGGCGAACCAGCAGGATCCGGAGGGACACGGGCGCAGCGCTTCCACTGGCCTCGATCGTATGGGAGCGCTCCGGACCGACCGAACGCCCCCGACCGACCCGCTGCCGGTCCCCGGCCGATCCGCCGCGCCGGCGGTGAGAATCGGCCGACATCGGAGCTGGGTGGGTGGGCGCAGGCGGCGGACCGGAGGGCGGAGCCCGGACCAGGGGCGGGGCCGATGCAGGCGGATCGGGCGCGGCCCGACCGGCGCGGCGCGGACCGGAGCCGCGCGGTCCGGACCAGCGCGGCTCCGGTCCGCAGGGGCCTGCCGCCACGGGCTGGAAGGGCCCGCTGGCCCTGCTCTGCCTGGCCATCAGCCTGCTGCTCTGGCTCAACGGCCTGCTCGCCAGCCTGGATCGCCCCTCCGTCGGCGACGACCTCAGCCGCCGCCAGCTGGAGCTGGCGGTGCTGGCGGCACCCCAGCTGCCCGCCTCCCTGGTGGAGCCCCTGGCCGGCGCCGACCCGGAGGCCGCCCTGCTGGAGCACCTGCGCCTGGAGATCGACCGCCGCCAGGAGGCGGGCGAACCCGCCCCGGCGGACCTGCTGCTGGAGCGGGCCCTGCTGCTGCGCCGCCAGCAGGACCGCCGCCAGGGCGATGCCCTGCTGCAGCAGGTGCGCTCCCGCAGCGCCGAGGACCCCCACAGCAGCGCCGCGGAGCGCCAGCTGGCCCGGGCCCTGCTGGCCGACCGGGCCCCGGCGGCCGGCGCCATCGCCAACCCCGCCGAGGCCCGCCGGCGGGCCGCCGCCCTGGGGCGGGGTCCGCTCCTGGAGCAGCTCAGCTGTGCCGCCCTGGCGGGCAGCCCGGAGGCCTGTGGCGCTGAGGCCGCCGCCCGCCGGGCCGCCCGTCAGCTGCTGGCGGTGACCCTGCTGCCCCCGCTGATCCTGCTGCTGGGCCTGGGCCTGCTGCTGCGCCAGCTGTGGCTGCGCTGGCGCCAGGGCGCCCTGCCCCTGGCGCCGCTGCAGGGCCCCGCCCTGGGCGGGGTGGATGTGGTGCTGCTGGTGGCCGGCGGCTTCGTGGTGGTGGGCGAGCTGGTCACCCCGGTGGTGCTGACGCCGCTGGTGCAGCGGGGGCTCGCCGGGCTGGGGCTGAGCGGACCCCTGCGGGACGCCGCCTCGGTGGTGGCGCTCTACCTGGGGCTGATGGCGGCGCCCCTGCTGATCCTGGCCCTGATGCTGCGGGGCCTGGGCCCCGCGCCGGCGGGGGGGTGGCTGCAGTTCCGCTGGGTGCCGCTGGCGGGCACCCTGCGCCGCGCCCTGGGGGGATTTCTGATGGTGCTGCCCCTGGTGAGCCTGGTGGGCTGGCTGCAGGGGCAGCTGTGGAGCGATGCCGGCGGCAGCAATCCGCTGCTGGAGCTGGTGCTCAAGAGCCAGAACCTGCCGGCGCTGGCCTGCTTCGCCGTCACGGCGATCCTGCTGGCGCCCCTGTTTGAGGAGACGGTCTTCCGGGGCGTGCTGCTGCCCGTGGCGGCCCGGGAGCTGGGGGGCCCCTGGGGTGTGGTGGTGAGTGCGGCGGTGTTCGCCGTGGCCCACCTCAGCCTGGGGGAACTGCCGGCCCTGTTCGTGCTGGGGCTGGGGCTGGGCTGGCTGCGGCTGAGCAGCGGTCGCCTCGGCGCCTCGGTGCTGATGCACGCCCTCTGGAACGCCATGACCTTCGGCAACCTGGTGCTGCTGGGCAGCTGACGAACCGGCCGCCTGCCGTTGCCTTGCTGGGGCGGCCGGCCCGTGGTTCACTTGCGCAGTTATCCCCTGGCCCCGTGGTCGCCGTCCCCGTCTCCTCGCCCAGCCGGGCCAACCGGGCGCAGGGCCAGCGTTCCCTGGCGCTGATTCAGGGCTCCCTTTCCGCCCGCCGGGTGGAGCGCCAGGCCCCCTGGCTCGCCGGCCTGCACCGGGTCGCCGACGGCGCCCTCGCCGGCCTGGGCCTGGCGGTGCTGGGCCTGAGCGGCCTCACCCTGCACTGGCAGGGCCAGTGGACCCAGGCCTACCAGCGCCTGGAGACGGCCCAGCGGCTGGAACACCGCCTGCAGGAATCGGCCGCCCTGCTGGAGCAGCACCACCTGGGCATGGCCCGCCGGCCCGGGCGGCTGGTGCCCACCAGCGCCGAGAAGCTCGTCTACCTGCCGGCCCCCGTGGCCCACCGCCAGTCGCCGATGGGTTCGCTGCTGGCCGGTGTCAGCCCCCGCCAGATTCTGGCGGGCTATTGAGGTGGTGAGGGGCGGCCAGCGCCAGCGCCCCGCCGGCCATGCCGTGCGGCCCCACGCCGCCCGCGTCCTCGACCTCCAGCCCGTGCCGGCCAGGCGGCTGATCGCCGTCTACGCCATCCTCTGCGCCGGCCTGGTGGGCCTGGCCGCCCGGCTGGCCTGGGTGCAGGTGGTGCAGGGCGACCAGCTGCTCAACCGGGCACGGGCGATCCAGACCCAGACGATCGAGCCCCTGGGGCGGCGCCGCACCATCGTCGATCGCCAGGGGCGGCTGGTGGCCCTCGACGAGGAGCGCTTCACCCTCTGGGCCCACCCCCGCTACTTCGCCTTCCCTGGCGACGACCCCGGCCAGGTGCGCCCCGCCGTGGACGTGGCCCGCCGGCTCTCGGGGGTGCTGGCGGTGCCGATGGCCGACCTGGTGCGCAAGCTCGGCAACCGCCAGTCGGGCGTGAAGCTGGCCACGGACCTGGACCCCGACACCGCCCACCGCCTGCGCCGGCTGGCCATCAGCGGCCTGGACCTGGAGCCCTATCCCCAGCGCCTCTACCCCCAGGGCGGCCTGTTCGCCAACGTGGTGGGCTTCCTCAACCTGGAGCGGGTGCCCCAGGCGGGCCTGGAGCAGAGCCGTGACGGCGACCTCAGGCGCCATGAGGCGCAGCTGCAGCTGCGCCGCGGTGCCGACGGCACGCCCCTGCCCGACGGCCTGCGGCCCGGCGTGATCTACGGCGACGACCTGCGCCTGCAGCTCACCCTCGACGCCCGGCTGCAGCAGGTGGCCCAGCAGGCCCTGGCCAGGCAGGTGAAGCAGTGGAAGGCCAAGCGCGGCGTGGCCCTGGTGATGGACGTGCGCAACGGCGAGATGGTGGCCCTGGCCTCCACCCCCACCTACGACCCCAACCGCTTCTGGACGTACCCGCCGGGCCTGTTCCGCGAGTGGAGCGTGCAGGACCTCTACGAGCCCGGCTCCACCTTCAAGCCGATCAACCTGGCCATCGCCCTGCAGGAGGGCGCCATCGATCCGGCCGGCAAGGTCAACGACACGGGCCAGCTCACCATCGGCGGCTGGCCGATCTTCAACCACGACCGGCGCGCCAACGGCCTGATCGACTTCCCCACGGTGCTGCAGGTGTCGAGCAACGTGGGCATGGTGCAGGCGATGCGCCACGTCAGGCCGGCCGTCTACTGGCAGTGGCTGCGCCGCCTCGGCATCGATGAGGTGCCCGACACCGACCTGCCCGGCCCGGTGGCGGGCGAACTGAAGAGCCGCGAGCAGTTCGTGACCCAGCCGATCGAGCCGGCCACCGCCGCCTTCGGCCAGGGCTTCTCGCTGACGCCCCTGAAGCTGCTGCAGCTGCACGCCATGCTCGCCAACGGGGGCCGGCTGGTGAGCCCCCACATCACCCGCGGCCTGCGCTCCGGCGACGACCTGGCGCCGCCACCGCCGGCCTCCGGCGTGCAGCTGATCCGGCCGGAGATCGCCCGGACGGTGCTCCACTGGATGGAGACGGTGGTGCAGACCGGCAGCGGCAAGGGCACCAGGATCCCCGGTTACCGCATCGGCGGCAAGACCGGCACCGCCCAGAAGGCCCGCAATGGCATCTACATCCCCGGCGCGCGGATCTGCAGCTTCGTGGCCAACCTGCCGGTGGACGATCCGCGCTTCGTGGTGCTGGTGGTGGTGGACGAGCCCCAGGGGGGCAATGCCTACGGCTCCACGGTGGCCCTGCCGGTGGCGCGGCAGATCATCGAGGCGCTGCTGGTGCTGGAGAAAATTCCCCCCAGCCCCCAGGCCGATCACCGCCCCGTGACACGCGGTTCTGGCTCCGGCCGCCCTGGCTAGGTTGAGCCCATCCGCCGGCGTTGCCGTGGCCAACCTGCTCGATCAACTCGCCGCCATGACCGTCGTGGTCGCCGACACCGGCGACATCGACGCGATCCGGCAGTTCACGCCGCGGGATGCCACCACCAACCCCTCACTGATCCTGGCGGCCGCCCAGATTCCCACCTACCAGCCCCTGATCGACGAGGCCCTGCGGGGCGCCCGCGCCGTGATCGGCCCTGAGGCCCCGGCCGAGGAGGTGGTGCTCGAGGCCCTCGATGAGATCTCGGTGATCTTCGGCGCCGAGATCCTCAAGATCGTGCCCGGCCGGGTGTCCACCGAGGTGGACGCGCGCCTCAGCTTCGACACCGGGGCCACCATCGCCAAGGCCCGCAAGCTGATCGGCCTCTACGCCGAGCGCGGCATTGCCCGGGAGCGGGTGCTGATCAAGATCGCCTCCACCTGGGAGGGGATCCGCGCCGCCGAGCAGCTGGAGCGGGAGGGCATCCACTGCAACCTCACCCTGCTGTTCGGCTTCGCCCAGGCCGTGGCCTGCGCCGAGGCGGGCGTCACCCTGATCTCCCCCTTCGTGGGGCGCATCCTCGACTGGTACAAGAAGAGCACCGGCCGCGCCAGCTACCCCGGCCCCGAGGATCCGGGGGTGGTGTCGGTGACCCAGATCTTCAACTACTACAAGACCTACGGCTACAGGACGGAGGTGATGGGGGCCAGCTTCCGCAACGTGGAGGAGATCATCGAGCTGGCCGGCTGCGATCTGCTCACGATCGCGCCGGCCCTGATGGACCAGCTGCGCAGCAGCGAAGGCGAGCTGGTGCGCAGGCTCAACGCCTTCGATCCGGCCCCCACCGAGGCCCAGCTGCACCTGGATGCCGCCAGCTTTGCGGCGATGCTGGCGGCCGATCCGATGGCCAGCGAGAAGCTGGAGGAGGGCATCCGCGGCTTCAGCAAGGCGATCGAGACCCTGGAGGCCCAGCTGGCCCACCGGCTCGGCGAGCTGGAGGGGGCCGCCGCCTTCCGGCACGCGGCCCAGGAGATCTTCCTGCTCAACGACCTGGACGGCGATGGCTGCATCACCCGCGAGGAGTGGCTGGGCAGCGATGCGGTGTTCGATGCCCTCGACACCGACCACGACGGGCGTCTGCTGCCGGCGGACGTGCGCGGCGGCCTGGGGGTGCCCCTGGCGCTGCAGGCCGTCTGAGGCCTTGAGCGCTCCTTAACCCGGCCGTTGCACACTGGGGGATCCCTGCCGGCGATTCCATCGGGATCGCGCCCGCCGTTGAACGCCCTCGACACCATGCGCGCCCTGGCCAGCCAGGGCGAAGTGCTCACCTTTGCGCCCGGAGACCTGATCTTCCGCTCCGGCGAGACGGGCGACTGCATGTTCGGGGTGCTCGAGGGCACCGTGGAGCTCAACTGGAATGACGGCCTGGGCCACGAGCAGATCCAGGCGGGCGACGTGTTCGGCGCCGGCGCCCTGGTGACCCCCGAGCACCGCCGCTACGGCAATGCCCGCGCCCTCACCCCCTGCCGGGTGCTGGTGATGAACCGCGAGAAGTTCCTGTTCGCGGTGCAGGAGTCGCCGATGTTCGCGATCGAGCTTCTCGGCGCCATCGACCAGCGCCTGCGCAAGCTCAAGGACTGCACCCGGATGGTGTGACGCCCCCGGCAGGCGCCCTCAGCCGCGCTGGAACAGCAGCCGTCTGATCACCCGCTGGGCGATGTCGCCGTAGCCCAGCTCGCCCGAGAGGATCTGGGCGATGCGCTGGGGCGCCGTGGGCCGCTTGATGCCGAGCTGGTAGCCCACTTTCGGCACCCGGTAGAACACCTGGGCAATGCGGCGCCCCCAGGCCATCGAGTCGCCCCACTGGCTGCGCATGGCCGCCGTGTAGCCCGCCAGGGCCCCGGCCTCGCCGCCGAGGCCGCGGTCGAGGGCCTCGGCGGCCCGCACGCCGCTGAGCAGGGCCGGCCGCAGGCCCTCCGCCAGGAAGGGATCGCACAGGGAGGCCGCATCGCCCACCGCCACCACCCCGGGCGCGTGCAGCGGGTGGTGGCCGTCCCACACCCGCAGGGGGGAGCTGAAGCGCTCGCCCGCCTCGGCCGGCAGCCCCAGGCTGGGCAGCAGCCGCGCCAGCACCCCCTCGGCATCGGCGGCCTCGCGGCCGATGAAGGTGCCCACGCCGATGCTGTAGCCCCCCCGGCGGGGAAAGGCCCAGCAGAAGCCGTGGCGCACCAGGCCGAACTCGAAGCGGGCCGTGCTGGGCTCCGTCACCGGGGCCTCCACCTCCACGGCCACGGCCGAGGCGAAGCGGGGCCGGGGCGGTCCCAGGCCCAGGCGTGCGGCGAAGGGCGAGCCGGAGCCGTCGGCCAGCACCAGGGCCCGGGCCGTGGCCACCGCCGCCGGCGAGCCGCCCGTGGCGGCGCCCCCCGGGCCCATCTCCACCCGCCAGAGCTCACCGTCGCGGGCGATCGACTCCACCGCCGCTCCATCGCGCAGCTCGGACCCGGCCTGCACCGCCCGGTCGGCGATGTAGCCATCCAGCACCGAGCGGCGCACGATCCAGAACGGCGCATCGCCGGGCAGCACCGCCGTCACCGGATCCTCCAGGCACCAGGTGAAGCGCACCCGCTCAATCACCTGGTCCACCGCCGGGGCCAGGTCGAAGGGGAACCAGCGCTGCACCGAGGCCGCCATGCCGCCGCCGCAGGGCTTGCGCCGCGGCAGGCGCTGGCGCTCCAGCACCAGCACCCGCCGGCCCCGGGCCGCCAGGTGGAAGGCGGCGGCCGACCCGGCGGCACCGGAGCCCACCACGATCACGTCGAAGTCTGCGGGCATGGCGGGCCGGCGGATGGAGGGGCCCGCTGAGAGCGGGATGGTCGAGCAGACCTGGGGCCTGTCGGTCAGACCTTGAGGATGTCGGCCTCCTTCTCGGCCAGGTGCTTGTCGATCAGGGCGATGAACCTGTCGGTGAGCTTCTGCACCTTGTCCTGCTCATCGCGGCTCTGGTCCTCGGAGAGCTCGGCGTCCTTCTCCTGCTTCTTCACCCGGTCGATGGCGTCTCGGCGCAGGTTGCGCAGGGCCACCTTGCCCTCCTCGGCATACTTGGAGGCCAGCTTGCAGAGGTCCTTGCGGCGGTCCTCGGTGAGGGGCGGGATGTTGATGCGGATGCTGCGGCCGTCGTTGTTGCAGGTGAGGCCCAGGTCGCTGGTGGCGATCGCCTTCTCGATCACGTTGATCGAGCCGGCGTCGAAGGGCTGGATCTGGATCGTCGAGGAGTCGGGGGTGGAGATCGTCGCCAGGGATTTCAGCGGCGTCTCCGCGCCGTAGTACTCCACGCTGATCTTGTCGAGCAGGGATGGATTGGCCCGGCCGGTGCGGATGGTGTTGAAGGTGCGCTGGGTGGCGTCCACCGACTTGCGCATGCTGGCTTCGAGATCCATGGCGGGACTCAGGCGGGGATGACGAACGGGAACGGGGCCAGCTTGCTCCGGCGCGGAGCCGCTGGGCTCAGGCGGAGGGGGTGATGCGGGTGCCGATCGGCTCCCCCGCCACGGCCCGGCCGATGTTGCCGGGGCCGAACAGATCGAACACGACGATCGGAATCGCGTTGTCCTTGCACAGGGCGATGGCGGTGCTGTCCATCACCCCCAGCTCGCCGCTGAGCACATCCTGGAAGGTGAGGCTCTCGTAGCGCCGGGCGTCGGGGTACTGGGCCGGGTCCCGGTCGTAGACCCCATCCACCTTGGTGGCCTTGAACACCACGTCGGCGCCGATCTCGGCGGCCCGCAGGGCGGCGGTGGTGTCGGTGGTGAAGAAGGGGTTGCCGCAGCCGGCCCCGAAGATCACGACGCGGCCCTTCTCCAGGTGGCGGATCGCCTTGCGGCGGATGTAGGGCTCGGCCACCTCCTGCATCGAGATGGCGCTCTGCACGCGGGTGGGCACGCCGGCCCGCTCCAGGCCGTCCTGGAGGGTGATGGCGTTCATCACCGTGGCGAGCATGCCCACGTAGTCGGCGGTGGCGCGGTCCATGCCGGCGGCGCTGCCCTTGAGGCCACGGAAGATGTTGCCGCCCCCCACCACGATCGCCATCTGGGCGCCGGTGGCCACCACCTGGGCCACGTCACTGGCGACCGACTGGACGATGGCGGGGTCGATGCCATACCCCTGGTCGCCCATCAGGGCCTCGCCGCTGAGCTTGAGCAACACGCGCCGGTAGGCCATCGGACTGCGCTCGCGGCATCGTTCGGGCGCACAGTAGCAACCGTGGGATCCGGGGCTGAAACGCCCTGCGGCCGGTCCGGATCGCCCACCCGATGTGCCCGTCGGCCGCCCCCGGCCCGATCGCCGGGGGGCGGCCGCGCCGGCGTGCCGAAGCCTCAGAACTCAATGCCGGCCTGGGCCTTCACCCCCTGCTCGCGGAAGGGGTGGCGCAGCAGCTTCATCTCCGTCACCAGGTCGGCGCGCTCCAGCAGGGCCGGCGGGGCGCCGCGGCCGGTGAGGGCCACGTGGGTGAGCTCGGGGCGCAGGGCCAGCCCCTCCAGCACCTGCTCCACCGCCAGATAGCCCAGCTTGAGGGCCACATTCACCTCATCGAGCACCACCAGCTTGCGGCCCGGGTCGGCCAGGTAGGTGCAGGAGCGCTGCCAGGCCCGCTGCACCAGCTGGCGGTCGCGCTCGCGGTCCTGGGTCTCCCAGGTGAAGCCCTCCCCCAGGGCGTGCCAGGCCAGGGCGTCGCCGAACAGCTCCAGGGCCCTGGCCTCGCCCGGTTGCCAGCCCCCCTTGATGAACTGCACCACCGCCACCGCCTCGCCGTGGCCGAGGGTGCGCAGCACCAGCCCTAGGGCCGCGGTGGTCTTGCCCTTGCCGTCGCCGGTGAACACCAGCACCAGGCCCTTCTCCCGGTTGCGCTCCCCCACGCGCTGCTGCTGCACCTGCTTGCGGCGGGCCATGCGGCGCCGGTAGCCGTCCTGGTCGGCCTCGGGGGCCAGGTCGCCGCCCGGGCCCAGCTCCCCCGCCACCTGGTCGAGCTCCGCCGGATCGAGGTCGGCCGCAGCGGCATCGGCGGGGGAGGGGCTCATGGGCGGGGCACAGCTGGGGGCACTCTGGCGGGCTCAGGCGGCCCGCGGGCCGGCGCGGCCCTGGTCCCGCTCCACCCCGGTCCGCCCCGGGTCGCTGGCCGCGCCTACCCGCATGGGATCGCTGGCCGCGCGTACCCGCGCAGGGTCACTGGCCGCGCGTACCCGCGCGAGGGCCGTGTCCACCGCCTGCTGCTGGTCGCGGCGGGTGATCCAGTGGTGGTACGTGCGGGTGTGGATCGCCACCGAGTGGCCCATCATCCGGGCCGCCACCGTGTCCGGCAGGCCGATGTGCACCGTGCGCACCGCCCAGGCGTGGCGCAGGTCGTAGGGGGTGAGGGGCAGGCCGTAGCGGCGGAACTGCTCCGCCACCCGGCGGCCCACCTGCTGCAGGGTGGTGCGGCGCAGGTCGGTGCAGACCGGCGGCAGCAGCTCCCGGGCCTCCCCCAGCCGCTCCAGGCCGAAGCGCTCCACCCATTCCGGCTGGAACGGCCACACCTGGTGCTCACCGGTCTTGGAGGTGGGCAGCACCCGAAGCACCCGGTCGCCGCCGGCGGCCAGGGCCGAGAGGTCGCAGAAGAACACCTCGTGGTTGCGCAGGCCGTAGGTGGCCATCAGCCCGTAGGCCAGGCGCCAGCCGGGGTTGGGGATCTGCTCCACCGCCCGCAGGATCTGGCGGTCGCTGGGGAGCTGGCGGAACTGGGCGGCGTGCAGGCCGTAGCCCCCGGCCCGCTCCCGCCAGTCCGCCGGCAGGGCCAGCCCCTCGGCCCGGGCCAGGGCCGCCAGGGCGGTGCCGCACTGCTGGCGGCCGCGGGAAGCCAGGGGATAGCCCTCCAGCACCGCCTCCAGCAGGGGGACCTGCAGCAGGCCGTGACCCGTGGCCGCGGCCTGGCGGCGCAGGCGCCGCAGGTAGGGGAGGTAGGCGGCGGTCCAGGTGCTGCGGCTGCCGGCGGGGTTGCGGCGGCGGCGCGGATCGGCCAGGAAGCCCTGCTCGAAGCGGCGCAGGGCGGGCTCCAGGGCGAGCCCCACCCCGGGGCCGGCGGCCCCACTGGCGCCGGCCGCCGCCCCCGGGCCGGCGGCGGCCACCCCCCAGGCGGCCCAGCTGAAGCGCTGCTGCTGCAGCTGCTGCAGCACCTGGCGCAGCCGCTGGCGGGCCTGCTCCAGGCCGGCGGCGTCCGCCGGCAGGCCCAGGCTGAGGCGCTGCACGGGGCTGCGGCCGCTGCCGCGCTTGCAGGGCAGGGGTCCGCGCAGGCCCAGGCGCTCGCCGCGGCGCTCCAGCCGCAGGGCCACGCCGCTCTCCGCCAGCCGGGTGTTGTGGCGGCGGATCTCCCCATCCAGCGGGTGCGGCGGCGGCGGCATCGGGGGGGTGGACCAGGCCCGGCGGGCGCCCGACCCTATCGAGCCCCGCCGGCACGGTCGAGGGGCCCACCCTCGAGGGGGGCACCGCTCCGGACGGCGCAGCCCCGGGCTGCAGGGCTACGCTCAGCGCCAACTCCCCTGCTGAGACGACACGGGCATGGCCAAGGTCGGCGTGGTGCTGCTGAACCTGGGCGGCCCCGAGCGCATCCAGGACGTCGGCCCCTTCCTCTACAACCTGTTCGCCGATCCGGAGATCATCCGGCTGCCGCTGCCGGCCCTGCAGAAGCCCCTGGCCTGGCTGATCAGCAGCCTGCGCTCCGGCAAGTCGAAGGCGGCCTATGAGTCGATCGGCGGGGGCTCGCCCCTGCGCCGCATCACCGAGCAGCAGGCCCGCGAGCTGCAGAGCAGCCTGCGCCAGCGCGGCATCGAGGCCACCAGCTACGTGGCGATGCGCTACTGGCACCCGTTCACCGAGTCGGCCGTGGCCGACCTCAAGGCCGACGGCGTCGAGCAGGTGGTGGTGCTGCCCCTCTACCCCCACTTCTCGATCAGCACCAGCGGCTCCAGCTTCCGGGAACTGCAGCGCCTGCGCCAGGCCGACCCCGCCTTCGCCCGGCTGCCGATCCGCTGCATCCGCAGCTACTACGACGACCCCGGCTACATCGGCGCCATGGCCGAGCTGATCGCCAAGGAGATCAGGGCCTGCCCCGATCCGGCCACGGCCCACGTGTTCTTCAGCGCCCACGGCGTGCCGAAGAGCTACGTGGAGGAGGCGGGCGATCCCTATCAACGGGAGATCGAGGCCTGCGCCCGGCTGATCATGGAGCGCCTGGAGCGCGACCTGGGCCACTCCAATCCCTACACCCTGGCCTACCAGAGCCGGGTGGGGCCGGTGGAGTGGCTCAGGCCCTACACCGACGACGCCCTGCACGAGCTGGGGGAGCAGGGGGTGAAGGACCTGGTGGTGGTGCCGATCAGCTTCGTGAGCGAGCACATCGAGACCCTGGAGGAAATCGACATCGAGTACCGGGAGATCGCCACCGAAGTGGGGATCATCAACTTCCGCCGCGTGCCCGCCCTCGACACCACCGCCTCCTTCATCACCGGCCTGGCCGACCTGGTGCAGCTCGCCCTGGAGGGTCCGGAGGTGAACCTCGACCAGGCGGCGGCCCTGCCGAAGCGGGTGAAGCTCTACCCCCAGGACAAGTGGGCCTGGGGCTGGAACAACAGCTCGGAGGTGTGGAACGGCCGGCTGGCGATGCTCGGGTTTTCCGCTTTCCTGCTGGAGCTGATCAGCGGTCGGGGTCCCCTGCATGCCATTGGCCTGCTCTGACACGGGCGCCGGCCGCCCGGTCCGGCCCTGGCCCCGGCGCGACCGCAGGGCAAGGGCGGCCGGCGCCGGCGCCCTGGCGGGGCTGGCGGCCCTGGCCCTGGCCCCCCCGGCCCTGGCGGAGCTGCGCTGGCGCCAGGGGGTGTTCCCGGTGGCCACCTTCCTCGGCTACACCAGCCACTTCGGCCTGCGGGTGGGTCCCGGCGGCGGCCGTGAACCCCACTACGGCCTGGACATCGCCGCGCCGATGGGCTCGCCGATCCGCAGCTGGTGGGGCGGCGTGGTGGCCGATGTGATCGATGACGGCGGCTGCGGCGTGGGGCTGGTGATCAGCTCGGGCCCCTATGAGCACATCTACTGCCACCTCTCGGGTTCGGCCGCCGGCGGGGTGTACCGCAGCGGGCCGGTGGCCCTGGGGCCGGGCATGGCGGTGCGCGGCGGCCAGCTGATCGGCCACGTGGGCATGAGCGGCCGCACCACCGGCCCCCACCTGCACTGGGGCATCCGCTACCAGGGGCGCTGGCTCAACCCCGGCGCCATCCTCCGGGCCATGGCCCGGGCCCGCGGCAGCCGCTGAGGAGCCGTGGAGGCGCCGGCGGCCCCCAGCTCCCGGACCAGCCCTTAGGGTTGTCCTTATCGTGTCGATCTCCGCTCCGCTGAAGTCGTGACCGTTACGTCCGTTTCTCCAGCGGCCCCCGCCGCCATCCCCTCGGTCCCCGCCCGGGTGAACGGCGGCTACGCCCTGATGGATGCCCTGCACCGCCACGGGGTGGAGCACATCTTCGGCTACCCCGGCGGGGCGATCCTGCCCATCTATGACGAGCTGCACAAGGCCGAGGCCCGCGGCTGGCTGAAGCACATCCTGGTGCGCCACGAGCAGGGCGGCACCCACGCCGCCGACGCCTACGCCCGCGCCACCGGCAAGGTGGGTGTCTGCTTCGGCACCTCCGGCCCCGGCGCCACCAACCTGGTGACCGGCATCGCCACGGCCCAGATGGACTCGGTGCCGATGGTGGTGATCACCGGTCAGGTGCCGCGGGCGGCGATCGGCACCGACGCCTTCCAGGAGACGGACATCTTCGGCATCACCCTGCCGATCGTGAAGCACTCCTGGGTGGTGCGCGACCCGCGCGACATCGGCCGGATCGTGGCCGAGGCCTTCCTGATCGCCGCCAGCGGCCGGCCCGGCCCGGTGCTGATCGACGTGCCCAAGGACGTGGGCGCCGAGGAGTTCGAGTACACGCCGGTGGAGCCCGGCACGGCCATCCCCGCCGGCTTCCAGCGGCCGCCGGCCCCGCGGCCCGAGCGGATCGCCCAGGCCCTGGAGCTGATCCGCCAGGCCCGCCGCCCCCTGCTCTATGTGGGCGGCGGCGCCATCAGCAGTGGTGCCCACGCTGCGGTGAAGCAGCTGGCCGAACGCTTCCGTCTGCCGGTCACCACCACGCTGATGGGCAAGGGGGCCTTCGATGAACTCCACCCCCTGGCGGTGGGCATGCTGGGCATGCACGGCACCGCCTACGCCAACTTCGCCGTCACCGAGTGCGATCTGCTGATCGCCGTCGGCGCCCGCTTCGACGACCGGGTCACCGGCCGGCTGGACAGCTTCGCCCCCCGGGCCCAGGTGATCCACATCGACATCGACGCCGCCGAGGTGGGCAAGAACCGGGTGCCGGAGGTGCCGGTGGTGGCCGACGTGAAGCTGGCCCTGGACCAGCTGCTGGCCGCCTCGGTGGGTGAGGGCTCCGCCGGCCGCACCGACGCCTGGCTGGAGCGCATCGACACCTGGAAGCACCACTACCCGCTGGTGGTGCCGGCCCCCGAGGGGGAGATCGCCCCCCAGGAGGTGGTGACCCTGCTGCAGGAGCTGGCCCCCAGCGCCTACATCACCACGGACGTGGGCCAGCACCAGATGTGGGCCGCCCAGTTCCTGCACACCGGGCCGCGCCGCTGGATCAGCTCGGCGGGCCTGGGCACGATGGGCTTCGGCATGCCCGCCGCCATGGGCGTGCAGGTGGCCTTCCCCGACGCCCAGGTGATCTGCGTGGCGGGCGATGCCAGCATCCTGATGAACATCCAGGAGCTGGGCACCCTCAGCCAGTACGACCTGCCGGTGAAGGTGGTGGTGCTCAACAACGGCTGGCAGGGCATGGTGCGCCAGTGGCAGGAGAGCTTCTACGGCGAGCGCTACTCCGCCTCGGAGATGACGGGGGGGATGCCCAACTTCCCGGCCCTGGCGGAGGCCTTCGGCGTGCGCGGCGTGGCGATCAGCGAGCGCTCCGAGCTGCGGCCGCGCCTGCAGGAGGCCCTGGCCCACCCCGGACCGGCCTTCATCGCCGTGCAGGTGCGCCGCAACGAGAACTGCTACCCGATGGTGCCCCCGGGCGCCAGCAACGCCCAGATGGTGGGCCTGCCCAGCCACCCGGAGCTGGCGATCGACACCAGCCGCCAGTGCAACAGCTGCGGCAACACCACCGTGAGCTCCAGCCTCTACTGCCCCAACTGCGGCGCCAAGCTCTGAGGCCCTTGGCAGACGCCCCCCGGTCGCCCCTGCCCCTGCTGGCCCGCCGCCTGCTGGTGGGCCTGCTGCTGGCCCTCGGCCTGGTGGTCCTGGTGCCTGTCCCCGTGCAGGCGGCCGAGGTGCTGCAGGTGCGCAGCGGCACCCTGCTGCAGATCGGTGACCGCAACCGCAGCTACGCGGTGGAGCTGGCCTGCGTGGCCGTGGATCCCGGCGACGAGGCGGCCGCCGTTGCCTGGCTGCGCCAGGCCCTGCCGCGCCGCAGCCGCGTCAACCTGCGGCCCCGCGGCTCCGACGGCGGCACCCTGCTGGCCTCGGTGCAGCGCCTCGATGGCCCCGGCCCCGACCAGCGGCTGGACCTGGCCGAGGGGCTGGTGGCCGCGGGCCTGGCCACGGCCCTGCCCCCCTGCGGCGGCTGACAAGCCCCGCCCCATCTGATCCCTGCCCCCTCCACAGCCACCACTCCATGGGCCTCAACCGCACCGCCAAGGGCATCGTGCTCGTGCCCAGCCTGCTGCTGGGCAGCGCCTTCCTGGCGGCGGCGGCCTGGGGCGAGGCCGGCGCCAACCGCCCCCTGGCGGTGGGCCTGGGGGCGGCGCTGATGGGGGCCGGGCTGCTGGCCCAGCTGCTGCCGGAGCAGGCCCCTGAGAACCCGGAGTTCGACGAGGGCCGCTGAACCCAGGACTCCGGCGGGCCCGGACTACTGACCCGCCGGCCTGGCCGGAGCCGCGGCGGGACCGCCCTTGCCCTGGTTCTCACGCACCAGGCGGAAGTACTCCTGGGTGGGGAAGATCACGTAGCTGTCCTCGGGGGCCTTGATGATTTCGCGCATCACGGCCGTGAGGTCGGCCACCTGGGGCTTGAGCTTGTCCCTGTCGGGCACGTTGGCGAGGGCCTTCTGCAGTTCGTCGTAGCTGAGGAAGAACACGCCCCGGGGCCCCTGGGGGGTGTTGATGGTCAGGAACGGCCGGGCGAAGAACACCGGCACGCTCAGGCCGTCCTCGATCTGCTTGTCGCTCAGGCCCTGCTGCTTGAGCAGCGCCACCGCCTGCTGCCGGTCGCGCGGGTTCACCACCACCGGCGCCACCAGGGGTTTGCTCTTGTCCTTGAGCTGCTTGTTGAGTTCGGCCACCCGCTCGTTCATCACGTTCAGGGGGATCGCCAGCACCTGGGCCTTGGCGCCCGGGCTGGTCTTGCGCAGGTTGGCCAGCTCCTCGTCGGCCTTGGCGCGCTCCAGGTAGAGGGGCAGCAGCAGGGCCTTGTCGCGGGGAATCGGCAGGGGCACCCCCTTGTCGTCCGCCAGCACAAAGACGGGGATCACCGCCAGCTTCTTGAGGGCCTCCGCCTCGGGGATCGCCTGGGCCCGCTGCGGGGTCATCAGGCTCAGGCCCGCCCCGAGCACCAGGCCCAGCAGGGCCCTGGAGAGCGGGCGGCGCCTGCCGCCGGGGCGGGCAGGGGAGCGGCGGGCCTGCATACGACCAACTGTGGAAACTGCGAGCCTAGTCAGGGGAATCGACCTAGCTTGCGGCAGCTGGGACGGTGCCGGCCATGACCACCACCCCCACCCCGCCCCCGAGCTCAACCGCAGTGATCCGCACGGCCAGGGAGACGGACCCGCCGAGGTCCCCCGCCATGGCAGCGCTGCCGGTCCAGCGCCCCGTTCCGCTGCGGCCCTGGCTGCCCGGCCTGGGCCTGGCGGCGGTGCTGCTGGGCAGCCAGGGCCTGGCGGCCAGCGGCGCCCAGCCCAGCGCGGTGCGCCTGCTGCTGCCCAGTGAGGGCCTGCTGGCCGGCCTCGGCGATGGCCTGCGCCGCGGCTACGGCCTGGCCATGGACCAGGCGCGCGGCTGTGGCCTGCGGCCCCCCAGCCTGGGCCTGGGCTGGCTGCCCCCGGGCGCCGATCCGCAGGAGGCACTGGCCAGCCTGAGCCGCTCCCAGCTGGTGATCGCGCCGCCGGCCGCCCCCCTGGAGCCCTACGGGCGGCTGGCGGAGCAGCAGCGGCTCACGGTGCTGCTGCCCCTGCAGCGGGGCAGCTCCCTGGAGCGCCTGCCCCAGCTGCCCGGCTCCGACCGGCTCTGGCCCCTGGTGCCGGCCCACGGCCTGGTGGCCGACCGGCTGGCCCAGGGGCTGCTGGCGACGGGCCGGCGCACCGTGCTGGTGGTGCGCGACCGCAGCGGCTCGGCCAAGGCCCTCGCGGAGCGCTTCAGCGCCAACCTGCGCAACGGCGGCGGCCGCACCACCGGCGTCCAGGAGGAACCCCAGGCCCTCGATGGCCAGGACGCCAAGGCGCTGCAGCAGCTGCGGGCCGATGTGGACTGGTACAGGCCCCAGGCCCTGGTGGTGTTCACCCGCCCCGACAGCCCCCTGGCCCGGGCGTTGCAGGACGGCCCCTGGCCGCCGGGGCTGCTGCTGGTCTGGCCCTTCCCGCTGGGGCCGTCGCAGGACCTGCCGGGCCAGGGACAGCTGGGGGTGGATCCCCAGGGCAGGGGAGAGGGCTGGCCGGCCTTCGCGCGCGGGTTCCAGGCCCGCTGGGGCTACCGGCCCGGCCTGGTGGAGGCCGCCGGCTACGACACCGGCCAGCTGACGGCCCTGGCCTCCCTGGCCCCGGGCGGCAGGCCCGGCTGGGACCTGGCCTGGTTCCGGCCCCGGAGCGCCAGCCTGCCCCTGTGCGAGGCGATCGTGGCGCGGCGGGCGGGCCAGGCCGTGCGCCCCCGCGGGGCCGCCAGCCGCCTGGACCAGACCGCCGGCACGGCCCCCACCGCCACCCTGCCCCTCACCCCGCGCCCCCCCCGGCCATGACCGCCCCGTCCGCCCCGCTGGTGCTGCCCCTGGAGGCGGTGGGCATCGAGGCCATCCCCCAGGTGGGCGGCAAGAACGCCTCCCTGGGCGAGATGATCCGCGAGCTCGCCAGTGAGGGGGTGCGGGTGCCGGGGGGCTTCGCCACCACGGCGGCGGCCTACCGCCGCTTCATCGAGGCCGGCGGGCTGGCCCAGCGGCTGCACGCCATTCTCGACGGGCTCGACGGCAGTGACATCGCCGCCCTGCAGGCCGCCGGCGCCGCTGCCCGGGCCCTGCTGCTGGGGGCACCGCTGCCGCCGGAGCTGGAGCAGGCGATCCTGGCCGCCTACCGCCGGCTGGCCCCGGCCGCCGGCGCCGAGCTGGCCGTGGCGGTGCGCTCCAGCGCCACGGCCGAGGATCTGCCCGATGCCTCCTTCGCCGGCCAGCAGGAGACCTACCTGAACGTCCACGGCGAGGCGGCGCTGCTGGCGGCCTGCCGGCGCTGCTACGCCTCGCTGTTCACCGATCGGGCGATCTCCTACCGGCAGATCAACGGCTTCGACCACTTCGAGGTGGCCCTCTCGATCGGTGTGCAGCGCATGGTGCGCTCCGACCTGGCCGCCTCCGGGGTGATGTTCAGCATCGACACCGAGACCGGCTTCCGCGAGGCGGTGCTGCTCACCAGCGCCTACGGCCTGGGGGAGACCGTGGTGCAGGGGGCGGTGAACCCCGATGAATACCTGATCTTCAAGCCCACCCTGGAGCAGGGTTTCGCGCCGATCCTCAGCCGGCGGCTGGGCAGCAAGGCGATCCGGATGGTCTACGCCGAGGGGGCGCCGGCGGCCGGCGGCGGCGAGGGATCAGGCCAGGCCTCCACCCGGATCCTGGAGGTGCCGGAGGCCGAGCGCCGGCGCTTCGCCATCGGCGACGCCGAGGCCCTGCAGCTGGCCCGCTGGGCCTGTGCCATCGAGCGCCATTACAGCGCCCGCCGCGGCCAGCCCACGCCGATGGACATCGAGTGGGCCAAGGACGGCGAGAGCGGCGAGCTGTTCATCCTGCAGGCCCGGCCCGAAACCGTGGAGTCGCGCCGCAGCGCCTCGGTGCTGCGCAGCTGGCACCTGGAGGTCTCCGGCGCCGAGCCGCTCTGCCGCGGCCGGGCCATCGGCGCCTCGGTGAGCAGCGGCCGGGCCCGGATCCTGCAGAGCCCCCGGGAGATCCAGCGCTTCGCCCGGGGCGATCTGCTGGTCACCGAGCGCACCGACCCCGACTGGGAGCCGATCCTGAAGCTGGCCAGCGGCGTGATCACCGACCAGGGCGGCCGCACCTGCCACGCCGCGATCATCGCCCGGGAGATGGGCATCACCGCGATCGTCGGCACCGGGGAGGCCACCGAGCGCATCGCCGACGGCGAGCTGATCACCGCCAGCTGCTGCGAGGGCGATGAGGGGCGGGTGTATCGCGGCGCGCTGCCGTTCCGGGTCGAGGAGCGGGAGCTGGGCGACCTGCCCGCCACCCGCACCCGGATCCTGATGAACGTGGGCAACCCGGAGGAGGCCTTCAACCTGGCCCGCATCCCCTGTGACGGCGTGGGCCTGGCCCGGCTGGAATTCATCATCGCCAACCACATCAAGGTGCACCCGCTGGCGCTGCTGGAGCCCCAGCGGGTGGCCGATCCCGGCGAGCGCCACGCCATCGCCGAGCTGGTGGCCGGCTACGCCAACCCCGCCGACTACTACGTGGACCTGCTGGCCCAGGGCATGGCGCGGATCGCGGCGGCCTTCCACCCGCGGCCGGTGATCCTGCGCTTCTCCGACTTCAAGAGCAACGAATACGCCAGGCTCCTGGGCGGCGCTGCCTTCGAGCCCCACGAGGAGAACCCGATGATCGGCTGGCGGGGAGCGTCGCGCTACCACGCGCCCGCCTTTCGGGAGGCCTTCGGGCTGGAGTGCCAGGCGCTGCGGCGGGTGCGCCAGGCCATGGGTCTGACCAACGTGATCCCGATGATCCCCTTCTGCCGCACCCCCGAGGAGGCCGACAAGGTGCTGGCCGAGATGGCCCGCCACGGCCTGGTGCGGGGCCAGGACGGGCTGCAGGTGTACGTGATGTGCGAGCTGCCCAGCAACGTGATCGGCGCCGAGGCCTTCGCCGAGCGCTTCGATGGCTTCTCGATCGGCTCCAACGACCTCACCCAGCTCACCCTGGGGCTGGACCGGGATTCGGCCCTGGTGGCGGACCTGTTCGACGAGCGCCACGCCACGGTGAAGGCGATGATCAGCCTGGCGATCCGCACCGCCCAGCGCTGCGGCCGCAAGATCGGCATCTGCGGCCAGGCCCCCAGTGACTACCCCGAGTTCGCCCGGTTCCTGGTGGAGGAGGGCATCGACTCGATCAGCCTCAACCCCGATGCCGTGATCGACACCCGCATCCGCGTGGCGGCCCTGGAGGCCCAGCGGCCATGACGCCCCCCCTGCTGCTGGCGGCCTGGATCGCCGCGCTGCCCCTGCCGGAGGCTCCGGCTGCGGCGGGCCCCTCCTTCGCCTGCGGAGCCGCGGCCGCCGGCAGCGTCGAGGCGCTGATCTGCCGCGACCGGGAGCTCTCGCGGCTGGACCGCCAGCTGGCCGCCACCGTGGCCGCCGCCCGGGCCCGGGCCGCCGCGGAGCGGCCACCCCAGCTGCCGGCCTCCCAGCGCGCCTGGCTGCGCCGCCGCGACGCCTGCCGCCAGGCTGCCGACCAGCGCAGCTGCCTGCGCAGCAGCTACCGGCTGCGCACCGCCGAACTGCAGGCGCTCTACCGGCTGGTGCCGATCGCCGGCCAGGGCCGCTTCCAGTGCGGCGCCAGCCCCGCCGACGAGCTCGTGGCCACGTTCTTCCCCACCGATCCGGCCACCCTGGTGGCGGAGCGTGGCGACCGGACGGCCCTGCTGGTCGTGCAGCCGAGCGGCAGCGGCGCCCGCTACGCCGGCGCCGGCGTCCAGTTCTGGGAACACCAGGGGGAGGTGCGGCTGCGCTGGGGCTCCGGTGCGGCGGAGCTGCGCTGCCGGCGGGTGCGATGACCAGGGCCCTGGCCCCGGCCGCGGCCCTGCTCACCAGCGCCGCCCTCACCGGTGCCAGCCTCGCCGGCGCCCTGGTGGCCACGCCGGCGGCCCGGGCCGAGTCGATCGCCCTGCAGCTGGTCCAGCTCAACGACGTCTACGAGATCACGCCGATCCCCGGCGGCGGCGGCGATCTGGCCCAGGTGGCCGGCCTGGTGCGGCAGCTGCGGCGCCGCCAGCCCCACACCCTGGTGCTGCTCGCCGGTGACCTGTTCAGCCCATCGGCCCTGGGCAGCGCCGTGGTGGACGGCCGCCGTCTCGAGGGGCGCCCGATGGTGGCGGTGCTCAACGCCCTCGGGCTGGACCTGGCCACCTTCGGCAACCACGAGTTCGACCTGGCCGAGGCGTCCTTCCAGGAGCGGCTGCGGGAGTCGCGCTTCGCCTGGGTGTCCAGCAACGTGGCCGGAGCCGACGGCCGGCCCCTGGCCGGCGTCGCCCGGCACCGGCTGATCGAGCTGCGCGGCCCTGGCGGCGGCCGGCTGCGCCTCGGCCTGCTCGGGGTGACCCTGCCCAGCAACCCGGCCCCCTATGTGCGCTATGCCGATCCGCAGGTCAGCGCCAGGCTGCAGGCCCAGGAGCTGCGCCGGCGCGGCGCCGACGTGGTGGTGGCCCTCACCCACCAGGCCCTGGCCGACGACCAGCGGCTGGCGGACTCCGGTGCCCCGATCGACCTGATCCTGGGCGGCCACGAGCACGAGAATCTGCAGCAGCTGCGGCTGCGCGGCCCCGCGGCGCCGGCCGGCGGGGCCCTGCCGGGCTGCCGGCCGGCGGGCGTGCCGATCGCCAAGGCCGACGCCAACGCCCGCACTGTGCTGCTGCACACCCTTCGCTACGACACCCGCAGCCGCTGCCTGGCGATCAGCTCGCAGCTGCTGCCGATCGACGGGCGCTGGCCCGTGGATGCCGGGGTACGGCGCGAGGCGGAGCGCTGGCGGGCCCTGGGCTACGCCGCCTTCCGCCGCGAGGGCCTGGATCCCGAGCGGGTGATCGCCACCAGCCCGGTACCCCTCGATGGCCGCGCCGCCAGCGTGCGCAGCGGTCCCACGGCCCTCACCCGGCTGCTGGGCCGGGCCCTGCGGACCGCCGCGCCCGGCAGCGAGCTGGCGATCCTCAACAGCGGTGCGATCCGCCTCGACGACGTGCTGCCGAGCGGGCCGATCCGGGAGCTGGACGTGGTGCGGGTGCTGCCCTTCGGCGGCCGCCTGCAGAGGATCGCCATCCAGGGCCAGCTGCTGCAGCGGGTGCTGGCGGCGGGCCTGGCCAACCGCGGCAGCGGCGGCTTCCTCGTGGTCGATGGCGCCGACCGGGACGCCGCGGGCCGGTGGCACATCGGCGGCGAACCCCTGGATCCCGGGCGCCGCTACAGCGCCGCCATCGCCGACTTCCTGCTCACCGGCCGCGAAACCGGCCTGGGCTTCCTGACGCCCACCAGCCCGGGCCTGGCCCTGCTGGGCGACAGCGGCGACCTGCGCCAGGCCCTGATCAACGGGCTGCGGCAGGGTCCGCCGCCGCGGCCCCGCTGAGGGCGTAGCGCTGGCCGGGCTGTGGATCGATCAACCGGGTGCCGGCGGGCAGGCCCGCCGCGGCCGCCGCGGCGCTGCCCTGCTGCCACAGCCAGCGGCTGAGCAGGCCGGTGAAGCGCACCGCACCGCCGGCGGTGCTGGCCAGCACGGTGTGCGGCGCGAAGCGCTCCAGCAGCTGGGGCAGCACCGAGCGGCCCCGCACAAAGGCCCCCGCCAGGGGCAGGCCCAGGTCCACCACCGGCGTGATCACGGCATCGAGGGGCCGGGGCTCCAGATCCCTGGCCAGGTAGCCATGGGGCTCCAGGTAGAGGCTGCCGGCCGGATGTTCCAGCAGGTAGCCGTTCTCCACCTGGGGCACGGGCGCTCCGGCCGTGGCCGTGAGCCGCAGGTCGCCCAGGCTGTGCTCCTCACCGGGGCCCAGGGCCGTCACGGCCGTGAACCCCAGCGCCCGGGCCCGGGCGGCGGCGCTGGCGGAGCCCACCACGGGCAGGGCCCTGGGCAGCAGCGCCAGGCTGGCGGGGTGGGTGTGGTCGGGCAGGCCCTGGGTCAGCAGCAGCAGGTCGAGGGCCTCGGGCACCGGCCAGCCGCGGGCCAGCTCGCCCTGAAAGAACCAGGGCCCCGGCGGAAACTGCAGCGGCCCGGTGAGCCAGGGATCCACCAGCACCCGCAGGCCAGCGAACTCCAGCAGCCAGCCATTGGCGCCGTAGTAGGTGGCGTGCAGCCCCAGATTCGAATCCATGGCAGCCGCCGGCGCGCCGTGAGATCGGACCCTAGGCGCCCTGCAGCCGCAGCCGCGCCGGCCGATCCGGCCGTCGCCAGTGCCAGAGGAGCAGGCCGTGGGCCGCAGCGCGCAGCACGCAGAGCACCGCCAGGCCGACGCACAGGGGGCAGTGGGTCAGTCCCATGGGCTGCTGCTGCGATCTCCTCACCCTGGCAGGGCTGCCCGGCCGCTGGGGTGTGGTGCTGGAATACCGACATGGGACGGGGCAGGACTCAGGGGGTGCGCGGGTGCTGCGGCTGAATGAACTGAAGCTGCCGCTCAACCACAGCCCGGAGGACCTGGCGGCGGCGGTGGGGCGGCGGCTCAAGCTGGGGGAGCAGGCGCCGCTCCAGCTGCGGGTCGTCAAGCGCAGCGTCGATGCCCGCCGCAAGGAGGCGATCCAGCTGGTGTACGGACTGGAGCTGGAGCTGGATTCGGCCACGGAGCGGCAGCTGCTGCAGCGCTTCCGCCGCGACCCCCACCTGCAGCCGGCGCCCGACACCACCTACCAGGTTGTGGCCCGGTTCCCCGAGGGCGCCGGGCCGGCGCCGCCCAGGCCCGTGGTGGTGGGGGCCGGTCCCTGCGGCTACTTCTGCGCCCTGGTGCTGGCCCAGATGGGCCTGCGGCCGCTGCTGCTGGAGCGCGGCAGGCCCGTGAAGCAGCGCACCGCCGACACCTTCGGCTTCTGGCGGGGCCGTGCGCCCTTCAACCCCGAGTCCAACGTGCAGTTCGGCGAGGGCGGCGCCGGCACCTTCTCCGACGGCAAGCTCTACAGCCAGGTGCGCGACCCCGGCCACCGCGGCCGCAAGGTGCTGGAGGAGCTGGTGGCCGCCGGCGCCAACCCCGACATCCTCTGGCTGCACCGCCCCCACATCGGCACCTTCAAGCTGGCCACGGTGGTGCGGGGCCTGCGGGCCCAGATCGAGGCGCTGGGGGGTGAGATCCGGTTCGACAGCCGGGTGGAGCGCCTGGAGCTGGAGCCGGATTCCCATCCCCCGTGCCCTGACCCTGGCGGCCCAGGCCAGACCTCCGGCAGCCCCCGGCGCCGCGTCGTGGGGCTCACCCTGGCCGATGGCCGCCGCATCGCCGCCGAGCAGGTGGTGCTGGCGGTGGGCCACAGCGCCCGCGACACCTTCACGATGCTGCGGGATCTGGGGGTGGCGATGGAGCCCAAGCCCTTCTCGGTGGGGGTTCGCATCGAACATCCCCAGGCCCTGATCGACCGGGCTCGCTGGGGCGCCTGCACCGGCCATCCCCTGCTGGGATCCGCTGAATACAAGCTGGTGCACCACGCCGGCAACGGCCGCTGCGTCTACAGCTTCTGCATGTGCCCCGGTGGCCTGGTGGTGGGCGCCACCTCAGAGCCGGGCCGGGTGGTGACCAACGGCATGAGCCAGCACACCCGCAACGAGCGCAACGCCAACAGCGGCATCGTCGTGGCCGTGGAGCCGGCCGACGTGGCGCCCTACGGCGCCGGGCCCGGGGATCCCCTGGCCGGCATGGCCTTCCAGCGCCACTGGGAGGGCAGGGCCTTCGAGCTGGGCGGCTCCAGCTACGCCGCGCCCGCCCAGCGCCTGGCCGACTTTCTGGCGGGACGCCCCTCGACGGCCCAGGGCAGCGTGGCCGCCTCCTACGCCCCGGGGGTGACCCTCACGGATCTGGCCCCCTGCCTGCCGGCCTACGTGGTGGAGGCGCTGCGGGAGGCCCTACCGGCCTTTGGCCGGCAGATCCCCGGCTACGCCCTCGACGACGCCCTGCTCACCGGGGTCGAGACCCGCACCTCCAGCCCCGTGCGGCTGCCCCGCGACGCCGGTCTCGAGAGCGTCAATGTGGCAGGGCTGTATCCGGCGGGCGAGGGTGCTGGCTACGCCGGTGGGATCCTCTCGGCGGGCATGGATGGCATCCGGGTGGCCGAAGCCCTGGCCCTCAGTCTTCGTCGTCGGTGGAACCCAAAGGAGCCAGCCGGATCTGCTTGCGGCCCAGCTTGATCTCGAACTCGTCGCCGGGCTTGAGGTCGAGCAGGGCGGTGTAGGCCTTGCCCACCATCAGGTTGCCGTTGAACTGCACCTTGGTGCTGAAGCTGAGCTTGCGGCCACCCTTGCCCACCTTGGAGGCACCGCCACCGAATTCCACGCCTTTGGCGTTGAGAAGAGCTTCGTAGAAGGCCGTGAAGTTGAGCCGTTCGCTGCCGTCCTTCTTGGTGGAGACATAGCCGCAGGCGCGAACGATGTCTGATTTGCTGGCGTCACCCAGCTCCTTGACCTTGGCGAGCAGATCTGCGCCTGTGAGCATTGGGGTAATTATGCGACATCCGCATTGTTTCACTTCAGCAGCTCCATATGCAAGCCCCTGGCTAAGCGCGTCCATCGCTTGTGTTTGGCGTCGCGCGGTGCTAACGGCTGGCCTGGAAGCGGCAAGAACTCGGCAAGACCTGGGCGGCCATTCCGTTCACTCCCCCGCCAAATCCGCGGCGGCCCAGGGGACCCGCCGCGGCCCACCGTTCCCCGTGGCCCTGCGATCCAGCCGTCGGTTTCGCCACCATGGCGCCAGCGCGCACCCGCCATGGCCGCCACCCTGATCTGGTTCCGGCGCGACCTGCGCCTGGCGGACCACGCCGTGGTGGAGGCCGCCTGCCGGCGCGGGCCGGTGCTGCCGGTGTTCGTCCTCGATGACGCCCTGCTGTTCCACCCGGAGACGGCGGTGGCCCGGGTGGCCTTCCTGCTGGAGAGCCTGCGGGCCCTGGACCGGGACTGGCGCCGGATCGGCGGCCGGCTGCTGGTGCGCCGGGGCGAACCGGCCCAAACCCTGCGGGCCCTGGCCCGGGCCGCCGGGGCCGACAGGCTGATGGCCCACACCGACAGCGAGCGGCTGGTGGGCCGGGTGCGCGATGCCCGGGTGAGCCGGCTGCTGGCGGCGGAGGGCATCGCCGTGGACTGGATCGAGCCCGCCGGAGCCACCGGTGAGCTGTTGCCCTACGCCGCCTGGCGCCGCCTCTGGCACGGGGCCATGGCGGCCCCGCTGCACAGCAGCCCCGATCGGGTCGTGGTGCCGGAGCCCCGGGGCGCCCTGGCGGATCGGCCGATCCCCGGCCTGGAGGAGCTGGGCCTGAAGCCGGACGCCAAGCCGATCCCCCCCGCCGGCGCCGCCGCGGCTGCGGCCCTGCTGGAGCGCTTCTGCAGCGGCGCGGCGGCCCGCAGCTACTTCTGGGAGCTGAGCTATCCGGCCGCGAAGGTGAGCACCGGCCTCAGCCCCCACCTGAAGTTCGGGGTGATCTCCCCGCGCCAGTGCCTCCGGCGGATCGCCGCCCTGGCGGGGGAGGGCGACCGCCGCCTGGGGCGCAGCGCCCTGCAGCTGGCCAGCCGGCTGCGCTGGGCCGCCGCCATCACCCAGCGCTTCCGCTACCTGCCCCAGCTGGAGCTGCGCTCGCTCTGGAGCCCCTTCGACGCCGAGCCCTGGAGCTTCGACGCCGAGCTCTACGACGCCTGGCGCGAGGGCCGCACCGGCTTTCCGATCGTGGATGCGGCGGCCCGCTGCCTGCGGGCGGAGGGGGGCTGGCGGGAGCTGAACTTCCGCAGCCGTGCCATCTACGCCAGCTTCCTCGCCAACCTCGGTGGCCTCGACTGGCGCTACGGCGCCCTGCACTTCATGCGCCACCTGATCGATGGCGACTGCCCGATCGACCACTACCAGTGGGCGATGCAGGCCGGCGTGACCTACCGGGGCGAGCGGGCCTGGAGCCGCATCTACCACCCGGGCCAGGTGGCGGTGGACCGCTGCGATCCCCAGGGCCTGTTCATCCGCCGCTGGCTGCCGGAGCTGGCCCACCTCACCAACGATCAGCTGGGGGCTCCGCCGCCGATGGCCGCCTACCCGGCCCCGGTGCTCGACTACGAGACGGCGCGGCGGCGGCGGATCGAGCAGCTGGCGGAGCGGCGCCGGCAGCTGCAGGAGGGGAAGCCGCCGGCGGCGGCCGACCAGCCCGGGGGCCAGGACCCCCTGGCGGGGCTGGCGCGGCTGCCGGCCGACCTCACCCCCTTCGCGGCGGAGCGCGTCCCGGGGGCCGCCCTCGCCTGGGCCCGGGAGCCGGGGCCCGCCCTGTTCCCGCCGGCCCTGGACCTGGACGGTCTGGACGGCCCCGCCCGCCGGGCCCTGGCCAGCTGGCTGGCGATGGCCCGCAGCGGCGGAACCGGCCGGGCGAAGCGCGGCGGCCGCACCGACGGTGGCAGCGACGGCGACAGCGACGCGGGCATCGGCCCCACGCCAGGTCGCAGCCGCCCGGGGGGCCGGGGGCGGCAGCGGGCGGCGCCGGGCCAGCTCAGCCTGGATCTGGACCTGGATCTGGATCGCTGAGCCTCAGGCGGCCTGGGCGACGATGCCGCTCCACTGCACCGCCTTGACCCGGTCGCGGCGCCAGGAGTGGAACAGCAGCGGCTCCGCCGCGGTGCACAGGGGGCACAGGGCGATGCGGGCGGGGTCGAGGCCGGCGTTGGTCAGCTGCAGGCGGCTGGCGAGGCGGATGTCGAGGCGGTCGCGACCGGGCTCGGGGTCGGGCCGCAGGGCAGCGGCCTCGCCGAGGGCGGCCAGGGCGGCCTCGAGGGACCCCGGCGCGGGGGCCCCGGGCTGGCGCGGCGCGGCCCCGGGGGCAGCCAGCACACCCGCCGCCACCCGCTCGCTGACGCAGCGCTCCACCTGGTAGCGCGCCCCGCTGACGGCGGGCCCCAGGGCCACCAGCAGCTGGTCGCGGCGGCTGCCGGCTGCCTCCAGCCGGGCGATGGCCTCCAGGAGGATGCCGCCGGCCAGGCCCCGCCAGCCGGCGTGGCAGGCGGCGACGCGGCCGCTGGCCGGGTCCGCCAGCAGCACCGGCGTGCAGTCGGCGCCGCAGACCCAGAGGCTCTGGCCGCCGCCATCGCTCACCAGGCCATCGGCCTCGGGCCAGGGCTCGCCCGCCGCGCCGCTGGCGGGCAGCACCCGGCTGCCGTGCACCTGCTGGGGGCGGTGCACGCTGACGCCCGCACTCAGGTAGCCCGCCAGCACCTCCGGGCCGCGGCCCTGCCACTGGCGCGTGAAGAAGCCGTGCTCGAAGGCCGCCAGCAGGTCGGCCTGGAGGTAGTAGCCGCCATAGCAGCCCACCCAGCTCCAGCCCTGCAGGGCGTTGAAGCCGGCGTCGGGGCGATCGAAGGGGGGATCGACGGCCTCGGCCATCAGCGCGCTCCGCCCTCAGGCATCGGGCAGGTCCCGCAGGATCCAGAAGCCCTCGAAGCGGGGGTCCTGCTCGGAGGCCTGCACCGCCAGGAACTGGACGCCACCGGCCTGGCGGCGGGCGGCCTCGAAGGCGGCGGCGGCGGCGGCGGCCTCCTCGGCATCGAGGCGGCCCAGCAGCCAGCGGTCCTCCAGGCCGGCCTCCAGCACCAGCTGCTGGTCGCTGATGGCCAGCCGCACCGGCTCCAGGCCCGCCAGCCAGCCGGCGATGGCCAGGGCCCGCGGGCCGCCGATCAGCCGCAGCCCGCTCACCGGCACGGCGTCGGCCAGGCCGTCGGGCAGGGCCACCAGCCCCGGAAAGCCGATCTCCCACTGGCCAGCCTCCCGCAGGGCCCCCAGGGGCAGGGAGGCCCAGCTCCAGCTCTGGCCCCGGGCCGCCTCCGGCAGGGGCACCGCCAGGGGCCGGATCGGCGCGGGCGGCGGCGCCAGGGGCCCCGCCATGTAGCCCGCCTCGGCCGGGTAGACCGTGGCCTGGCGCTCCTGTAGCCACTCCACCAGGGCGTAGCAGCGGCGGCTGGGCACCAGCTCGAGGCTGAGGGCCTCGGCGGCCCGCTGCACCATCGTGCGCATCGAGGCGCGCCAGCAGCGCACGCGCCGCGGCGCGGCGTAGCCCTGGGCCGCCGCGGCCCGCTGGGCCTCCGCCAGGGCCTCCTTCAGCCAGGTGGAATTGACGCTGGTGGCCGGGCAGGGCTGCACCCAGCGGAAGGGCTCCAGGCCGGCCGGGGCGTCGGCCGAACGGGTGGAGCACACCAGCAGCTCCCAGCGCTTCTTGCCGTCGGCCTCGAGGATCGGCCGCGAGTAGTAGTCCAGTTCCCAGTCGGCCTGGACCAGGCCGGGGGGGGCATCGATCCGCTGGCTCATCCGGCGTTCTGTTCCTGCTGGCGCAGCGCGTTGCGGGCCCGGTTGGCCCGGTCGGTGGCCTCGGCCATCACCTTCTCCCGATCGATCAGCAGTTCGCCGGGCTGGCCCTCCAGCAGGGCGGTGTTGAGGGCGATGCGGCCGCGGCCGGGGTCGAGCTCGGTGACCAGGGCCTTGACCCGATCGCCCTGGTCGAACACCTCCCGCAGGTCCCGCAGCTGGCCGCCGGTGATGCTCGACTGGTGCAGCAGGCCGCTGACGCCGCCCAGGTCGATGAACAGGCCGTAGGGCTTGACGGCCACCACCTGGCCCTCCACCAGCTGGCCCACCTCCAGGGTCTGGAAGCGGACGGCGCTGGCGGCCTTCTTCTCCGAGAGCACCAGCTTGCGGGTCTCGGGGTTCACCTCCAGGAAGGCCACGCCCAGGGTCTTGCCCACCAGGGCCTCGTGGTTCTCGCCCTCCTGCAGCTGGGAGCGGGGGATGAAGCCCCGCAGGCCCTCCAGGTCGGCGGTGACGCCGCCGCGGTTGAAGCCGTTCACCTTCACCTGCACCACCTTGCCCTCCTTCTCCAGCTGGCGCACCGTCTCCCAGCTGTGGCGCAGGGCCAGGGCCCGGGCGCTGACGGTCACCATGCCGTCGGCGTTCTGCTCGCGGGTGACCAGCACCTCCACCTCCAGGCCGCGGGGGAAGCGCTCCTTGAGGTTGGTGACCACCCCGAGGGCCGCCTCCTTCTTGGGCATGAAGCCGGGGGCCTTGCCGCCGATGTCCACATACACCCCGTCGCTCTCGACGCCCACGACGACGCCCTTGGCCACCTCGCCGGTGGAGCCCACGAACTCGTTCTCCTCCAGGGCGGCGAGGAAGGCCTCGGCGTCGAAGTCGAAGTCGTCGACGGTGCGGGCGGGCACGGCGGCACGGGGCTGGCTCTGGCCCTGGCCCTGGGCCCCGAACGACCGGGCGGAGCCCGTGGCGCCGCCCGGACCGCCACGGCGCCGGTCATCGGCCGGCCCCAGCAGGTCGGCCATGGTCAGGCCCTCGAGGGCCCTGGTGTCGAACAGCTCCGCATCGCCCACGGCGGGGCGGGCCGGGGCGCCGGGGCGCTGCGGGGCCTGGGGCGCCGCGGTGACCGCCAGGGGCTCCTCGCCGCGGGCGGCGCGGGCGGCGTTCTCCAGCTCAGAGGCCCGCTGCAGGGCCGCCTCAGCGGCGGCGCGGGCCTCGGCGGCCTCGCGGTCCAGCCGGTCCTGCTCCTCGCGGCGGTTGATCGCCAGCACCTGGGGCGGCTTGCGCACCGGCGCCGGGGCCGCGCCGGGCCGCAGCGGGGCCGGCGGCGTCGGCCGTGGGGACTGGGCCTGGGGCCGGGTCGGCGGCTGGGGGGGCTGCGGGGTGCCGGATCCGGCCATGACCACGAGGGATGCACAGCCCCACACTGTAGGGACGTCCCCCGGGCCACACCGATGGCAACCCACCGCCGCCTGGAACGGCTGAGCTGGCCCGAGCTGCAGCGGGCGGCGGCCCGGCCCGGCAGCACGGTGCTCTGGCCCTTCGGCTCCTTCGAGCAGCACGGACCCCAGCTGCCCCTGGGCACCGATGCCCTGTTCGCCGAGCGGGTGGCTGAGGCGGTGCTGGAGCGGCTGGACGAGGGCGGCGCCGACCCGCCGATCGGACGGCTGCCGGGCTGGAGCTTCGGCTTCTCGCCGGAGCACGGCGGCTTCCCCGGCAGCCTCAGCCTGCCGGCGGAGCTGCTGATCAGCTCGATCGTGGCCCTGGGGGGCCAGCTGGCGGCGGCCGGATTCCAGCGCCTGCTGCTGTTCAACGGCCACGGCGGCCAGATCGCCCTGCTGCAGGTGGCGGCCCGCCAGCTGCGGGCCGCCCACCCACAGCTGGCGGTGCTGCCGTTGTTCCTGTGGAGCGGTCCGGAGGGGCTGGCCGAGCTGATCCCCGAACCGGAGCGCAGCCAGGGACTCCACGCCGGCCTGGCTGAAACCAGTCTGGTGCTGCACCTGGAGCCGGAGCTGGTGGGCCCCGAGCGGCCGGTGGATGGACTGCCGGCGCAGCCGCCACCGCCCGGCTGGAGCCTGGAGGGGGCCGTGCCGGCGGCCTGGCTCACCGCCGACCTCTCCCGCTGCGGCGTGGTGGGCGATGCCCGCGGCGCCAGCGCCGCCCTGGGGGAGCAGCTGTTCGAGCGGCTGGTGGCGGGCTGGACACGGCTGCTGGCGGCCCTGCTGGCCAGCGACTGGCCGCCCGTCAGCTCAGGATCGCCATGGTTACAGTCGGGAACTGACCCGTTCCTGACCCGCTAGCCATGGCGACCCTCGATACCGCAGCGGCCTCCGCCACCCTCGAGGGCCCCGCCCTGCCCGACTTCGCCAGCGCCCTCTACAAGGACGCCTACAGCCGCATCAACGCCATCGTGATCGAGGGCGAACAGGAAGCCCACGACAACTACATCGCCATCGGCGGCCTGATCCCCGAGCAGGCCGAGGAACTCACCAAGCTGGCCCGGATGGAGCTGAAGCACAAGAAGGGCTTCACCGCCTGCGCCGCCAACCTCGGGGTGGAGGCGGACATGGCCTTCGCCAGGCGGTTCTTCACCCCCCTGCACGACAACTTCCAGGCGGCCCTGGCCGAGGGCAAGGTGACCACCTGCCTGCTGATCCAGGCGATCCTGATCGAGGCCTTCGCCATCTCGGCCTACCACATCTATATCCCCGTTGCCGACCCCTTCGCCCGCAAGATCACCGAGGGCGTGGTGAAGGATGAGTACACCCACCTCAACTACGGCCAGGAGTGGCTCAAGGCCAACCTGGAGAGCGTGCGCGAGGAGCTGGAGCAGGCCAACCGCGACAACCTGCCCCTGGTGCGCCGGATGCTGGAGCAGGTGGCCGATGACGCCGCAGCCCTGCAGATGGACAAGGAGGACCTGATGGCCGACTTCATGGCCTCCTACCAGGAGGCCCTCACCGAGATCGGCTTCAGCTCCCGCGAGATCGCCCGCCTGGCCACCGCCGCCCTGCTGGGCTGAGGGGACGCCGCGGGACTGGCCGGGGCTCGCCTGCCGGGTGGCTCAGCGGCGGTGCCTGGGCAGCGAGAGCGCCTGGGCCGTCGGCCCGCGGTCACCCGTGGCAGACTGTGTCGTTGGGCACATCCGACCTCGCCCCACCACCTCCAGCCCCCTCCCCTGCGCATGTTCGGCCTGATCGGTCACTCCACCAGCCTCGATGAGGCCCGGAGCAAGGCCCTCGCCCTGGGTTATCCCGAGTACGCCGAGGGCGACTTCGAGATGTGGTGCGTGGCCCCGCCGCAGCTGGTGGAGACGGTGCACGTCACCAGCCGCACCGGCCAGGTGATCGAGGGGGCCTACATCGACTCGGTGTTCGTGCCGGAGATGCTCAGCCGCTTCAAGACGGCCCGCCGCAAGGTGCTCAGCGCCATGGAGCTGGCCCAGAAGAGCGACATCGCCATCACCGCCCTGGGCGGCTTCACCTCGATCATCTTCGAGAACTTCAACCTGCTCAAGGAGCAGCACATCCGCAGCACCACCTTGGAGTGGCAGCGCTTCACCACCGGCAACACCCACACCGCCTGGGTGATCTGCCAGCAGGTGGAGCGCAATGCCCCGCTGCTGGGCATCGAGCTGGCCCAGGCGACGGTGGCCGTGGTGGGAGCCACCGGCGACATCGGCAGCGCCGTCTGCCGCTGGCTGCAGCGCCGGGGCGTGGGCGAGCTGCTGCTGGTGGCCCGCCAGCAGCAGCGCCTGCAGGACCTGCAGGCCGAGCTGGGCGACGGCAGGATCCTGCCCCTGGAGGAGGCCCTGCCCGAAGCCGATGTGGTGGTGTGGGTCGCCAGCCTGCCCCAGGGGCTGACGATCGATTCGGCCAGCCTCAGGAAGCCCAGCCTGATGATCGACGGTGGCTACCCCAAGAACCTGGACAGCAAGGTGGCCGCCGAGGGGGTGCACGTGGTCAAGGGCGGCATCGTCGAGTTCTGGCAGGACCTGGGCTGGCAGATGATGGAGGTGGCGGAGATGGACAACCCCAGGCGCCAGCTGTTCGCCTGCTTCGCCGAGGCGATGCTGCTGGAGTTCGAGGGCATCCACACCAACTTCAGCTGGGGCCGCAACAACATCACCCTGGAGGCGATGGAGCGCATCGGGGAGGCCTCCCTGCGCCATGGCTTCCAGGCCCTGGGCCTCGATCCGGCCCGCCTGGGGCAGCTCGCCGCCGTCTGATCCGCGGGCCCCGCCCCGCCCCGGTCCCGCCTCTGCCCCCTCGAACCCAGCTCGCCCCCGCCATGGCCCGTCGCCCCCTGCTCGAGTTCGAAAAGCCCCTGGTGGAACTGGAGGAGCAGATCGAGCAGATCCGCCAGCTGGCCAAGGACTCCGAGGTGGACGTGAGCCAGCAGCTGCTGCAGCTGGAGACCCTCGCCGCCCGGCGCCGCGAGGAGATCTTCAGCAGCCTCACCCCGGCCCAGAAGATCCAGGTGGCGCGCCACCCCCAGCGCCCCAGCACCCTCGACTACATCCAGGTGCTGACGGACGAGTGGATCGAGCTGCACGGTGACCGCCGCGGCAGCGACGACCAGGCCCTGGTGGGGGGCGTGGGCCGCATCGGCGACCAGGCCTGCGTGCTGCTGGGCCACCAGAAGGGCCGCGACACCAAGGAGAACGTGGCCCGCAACTTCGGCATGGCTTCCCCCGGCGGCTACCGCAAGGCCCTGCGCCTGATGGAGCACGCCGACCGCTTCCGCCTGCCGATCCTCACCTTCATCGACACCCCCGGCGCCTACGCCGGCCTGCTGGCCGAGGAGCAGGGCCAGGGGGAGGCCATCGCCGTGAACCTGCGCGAGATGTTCCGGCTGCGGGTGCCGATCATCGCCACCGTGATCGGCGAGGGCGGCTCCGGCGGCGCCCTGGGCATCGGCGTGGCCGACCGGCTGCTGATGTTCGAGCACAGCGTGTACACCGTGGCCAGCCCCGAGGCCTGCGCCTCGATCCTCTGGCGCGATGCCAGCAAGGCACCGGCGGCGGCCGAGGCCCTCAAGATCACCGCCGGCGACCTGCTCAAGCTGGGGGTGATCGACGCCGTGATCGGCGAGCCCTCCGGCGGCAACCACTGGTCGCCGCTGCAGGCGGCCGAATCCCTCCGGCAGGCGCTGCTGGGCCAGCTGGCGGAGCTGCAGGGGCTGGACGAGGTCGAGCTGAAGCAGCGGCGCTACGCCAAGTTCCGGGCCATGGGGCGCCATCTGGAGCTGGGGGCCGCGGACCCGTCGCTGAGCTCCTGAACAGCCCCGGGGGCCCGTCAGGGGGGCGCGCCCGACGCCTAGGGTGCGATCTTCGCTTCTGGGGGCCAGGCCCCCTGTGTGCTTGCCCGTTGCCCTGATCACCGGCGCCTCCCGGGGCATCGGCGCCGCCGCCGCCCGCCACTTTGCCGCCGCCGGCTACGACCTGCTGCTGCTGGCCCGCAGCGCCGAGCCGCTGGAGGCCCTGGCCGCCGAGCTGCGCGGCGGCGACCACCCCGGGGGTCCTCGCCGGATCGAGACCCTGGCCCTGGACCTGGCCGACCCCGCCGCCATCGCCCCGGGCCTGGCCGAGCTGCTGGGCCGTGGCCTCAGCCCCGGGGTGGTGATCAACAACGCCGGCGCCGCCTACACCGGCTCCCTGGCCGCGATGCCCGTGCAGCGCTGGCAGTGGCTGTTCCAGCTCAACGTCACCAGCGTCTTCCAGGTGAGCCAGGCGGTGCTGCCGGCCCTGCGGGCGGCGGGCGGCGGCCTGCTGATCAACGTCAGCAGCCACGCCGCCCGCCAGGCCTTCCCCGACTGGGGGGCCTACTGCGCCAGCAAGGCCGCCCTGGCCTCCCTCAGCCGCTGCCTGGCGGAGGAGGAGCGGGCCCACGGGATCCGGGTCAGCACGCTCACCCTGGGTGCGGTCAATACACCCCTGTGGGATAGCGAAACCGTCCACAGTTCCTTTGATCGGCGTGCCATGCTGACTTCCGAGCGTGCGGCCGAAGCCCTGCTGTTCCTCGCCCAACAGCCCGCCTCCCAAGTTGTGGAGGACCTCACCCTCATGCCGGCCGCCGGCGCTCTCTGAGATCACTCCATGACCTCCACCCTTCCCTCGAGCTTCACCGGTCAGTCGAGCACCCCCGATGCTGCGCCGCTGCCGGTGAGCGTGCGCATCCGCCAGCGGCTTGAGGCCGCCGCCGTGCCCTTCCTGGCCAACGACAACATCGCCGAGCAGCTGCTTGAGGGTGAGCTCGACCAGCTGGAGATCGAGGTGGCCGGCAAGGTGCGGGAGCTGCTGCGCAGCCTCGTGATCGACATCGACAACGACCACAACACCGAGGAGACGGCCGAGCGGGTCGCCCGCATGTATCTGCATGAGGTGTTCAAGGGTCGCTATCACCAGCAGCCCAAGATCGCCAGCTTCCCCAACGTCAAGAAGCTGGACGAGATCTACACCGTGGGACCGATCACGGTGCGCTCCGCCTGTTCCCACCACCTGGTGCCGATCCTCGGGTCCTGCTGGATCGGCATCAAGCCGGGCGAGCGGGTGATCGGCCTCTCCAAGTTCACCCGCGTGGCCGACTGGGTCTTCTCCCGGCCCCATATCCAGGAGGAGGCGGTGATGATCCTGGCCGACGAGATCGAGCGCCTCTGCAAGCCCCAGGGCCTGGCGATCCTGGTCAAGGCGCAGCACTACTGCATGAAGTGGCGCGGCGTGAAGGAACCCCAGACCAGCATGGTGAACTCCGTGGTGCGCGGCGATTTCCGCCACGACCCCAGCCTCAAGGCGGAGTTCTTCGAGCTGGTGAAGCAGCAGCAGTCCCTGCTGGGCCACTGAGGCCGGAACCGGGCTGCCGCGAATGGCTCAGGGGGCCGGCTGGACCGGTCCCAGGGGCGCCGAGGCCACCCGCCTGACCTGGCCGTTCTGGTTCACCACGGCCACCACCATCACCCGCTGACCGATATCCACGGGGCTGGGCACGTAGCTGGTGCCCTGGGCCCCTTCGATCAGCACCCAGCTGCGCTGGCCCGGGGCCAGGCGGTACCAGTGGTAGGAGGCGGTGGGCAGGGCCGCCTGGGCGGCGGTGATGGCCGTTGCCGTGAGCAGGCCGCCCACGGCGGCGTTGCCCTGGAGCACCAGCTGCTGGAGGCCACGGATGCGCTGCTGCACCGCCCCCTCCAGCAGGAGGTCTGAGGAGATCTGCTGCTCCAGGGCCCGGATCTGCTGCTGCGGATCGGCCCCCACCCCGGGCACGCACTGCAGGTCGGCCCCCACCAGCTGGCAGCCCACCAGGTCCTGGGCTCTGGCCGGCCGGGGCTGCACGGGGCCGAGGGAGCCCAGCAGGGCCAGGCCCAGGGCCGCCGCGGCGACGGCCGGGGCGGTCCGGAGATGGGGGGTGGAAGGCATGGCCATAGCTCAGCTGGGCTGATCCTGGCGGAAGGGCCGCAGGGCGGCCACCAGGGCGGCCACCCGCTCCAGGTCCTTGTCGCCCGGGGAGCGCTCCACGGAGCTGGAGGCATCGAGGCCATCGGGTGCCAGGGCCGCCAGCACCGGCGCCACCCGCTCAGGGCCGATGCCGCCGGCCAGCCACCAGGGCCGCCCGGGCCGGAACCCCTGCAGCCACTCGATCGGGATGCGGTGGCCCGTGCCGCCGAGCTGGTCCGGTACCCAGGCATCCAGCAGCAGCGCCTGCACGTGCGGGGCGTAGGCCTGCGCCTGCTCCAGGTCTTCGGGGCGGCGGATGCGCAGGGCCTTCCACAGCCCCAGCTCCGGGCCCAGGCGCCGGCGCAGCTCGGCGCAGCGCCCGGGCGACTCGTCGCCGTGGAGCTGCACCACCCGGTGCCCCTGCCCCGCCGCCAGGGCCGGCAGGTCGTCCTCGCCGGGATCGGCCACCACCAGCACCCCCAGGCAGGCCGGCGCCGCCGCGGCCATGGCGGCGAACAGGGCGGGGCGCTCCGCCGGCGCGAGCCAGCGGGGGGAGCGCTGCACGCCGATCACGCCGAGGGCATCCACCCCCAGGGCGGCCACGGCGCCCGCCTGCTGGGGCTGGCGCAGGCCGCACACCTTGAGCAGGGGGCGCTGGCGGGGCAGCTCCGGCACCTGGGCTGAGGCGGGCCCGGGCCCGGCGGCAAGGGTCGGGCGGCGGGGGGGCGACGGGGCCACGGCGGCCTGCGGGGTCCGTCCTTTCTAGGATCGGCCCACTGGGGCACAGGGCGTGGGTGAAGGCTGGCAGCTGCTGACGATCCGGGGCATCCCCCTGCGGATCCATCCCAGCTGGTTCGTGATCCTGGGCCTGGCCACCCTGGCCTTCCAGCAGCAGTACGCCACCACGTTCGCGGCCCGCGGCGGCGGCGACCCCCTGCTGTGGCTGGTGGCCCTGGCCACCGCCCTGCTGCTGTTCGTCTCGGTGCTGCTGCACGAGCTCGGCCACTCCGTGGCCGCCCTCAGCCAGGGGGTGAAGGTGCGCAGCATCACCCTGTTCCTGCTGGGGGGCGTGGCCAGCGTCGAGCGGGAGTGCAGCCGGGCCGGCGGGGCCCTGCTGGTGGCCGCCGCCGGGCCGGCGGTCAGCCTGCTGCTGGCGGCGCTGCTGCTGCTGGGCCGCCACGGTGCCGCCCACCTCTCGCCGCTGCTGGGGGCGATGGTGGGCGAGCTGGGCACCCTCAACCTGGTGCTGGCGCTGTTCAACCTGCTGCCGGGCCTGCCCCTCGACGGCGGCCTGATCCTCAAGGCGCTGGTGTGGCAGTGGACCGGCAGCCAGCGCAAGGGCACCCAGGTGGCCACCGCCAGCGGCCGCTTCCTGTCGCTGCTGGCGGTGGGCCTGGGCACGGTGCTGCTGCTGCGCAGCGGCAGCGTCGGCAGCCTGTGGCTGATCCTGCTGGGCTGGTTCGGCCTCGGCGCCGCCCGCAACCAGACCCAGATGCTGGCCCTGCAGCAGGCTTTGAAGGACCTGACGGTGCGCGAGGCGGCCCGGCGGCGCTTCCGGGTGCTGGAGGCCGGCGCCAGCCTGCGGGACCTGAGCCGGGTCCGCATCGGTGAGGCCCAGGGCCCCGCCGACTGGCTGCTGGTTTGCGAGGGGGGCCGTTGGCGCGGCGTGATCGACGATGCCCCCCTCAATGCCCTGCCCGTGCAGCGCTGGGACCAGGAGCGGGTGGAGGACCACATGCGTCCCCTGGCCAGCCTGCCGGCGATCCGCGAGGACGCGCCCCTGTGGCAGGCGGTGCTGCAGCTCGACCGCGAGGAGGGGGAGCCGTCCGCACGGCTGCTGGTGCTGGGGCCGGCGGGCCTGCCCAGCGGCACCCTGGAGCGGCCCGAGATCGCCGAGGTGGTGCTCGCCAAGCTGGGGGTGAAGCTGCCGGCGCCGCTGCTGGAGGCCGCCCGCCGCCAGGGCAGCTACCCCCTGGGCATGGCCCTGGCTCAGGTGGCGCGGGGCATGGTGGCCAGCGGCGACGTGGGTCCGGACCCCTCGCCCCCGGCCGGCGGCGGGCTGGAGCCGCTGGGGGCCGGCCAGCGGTAGCGCGCCGCCCGTGCCGCGACGGCCCGCCGCTCGGCGCCGCTGAGGGGCTGCTCCCGCAGCGGGCCACCGCAGAGGGCGGCCTCGGCGCAGCGGCGCAACAGGGCCTCCAGGGCGCCGGGGCCGTCATCGAGGCGCGGCAGGGGTGGCGGCGGCTCGCCGAACAGCTGCTGCCAGAGCGCCGCGGGGGGAGCGATCAGCAGGCTGCCGTGCTGCAGCAGCAGTCCCCGGCGCCAGAGCTGGGCACTGCCGATGCGCTTGGCGCCACTGGCGTGGACCAGGTCCGCCGCGGTGGCGGTGGCGAAGCAGCTGGGGCGCTGGCGCTGCAGCGGCAGCCGTCCCGCCGCGGCGCCGAAGGCCAGGGGCTGCCCCAGCTCGTCGAAGGCCAGCTGCAGCCACCGGCAGGCCTCGGCGTAGGCCCGGCGGCGATCCGACTGGGCCGGCCGCTGCACCAGGGCGTAGGTGAGGTCCTGGCCCGGGCCGTGCAGCACGGCCCGGCCGCCGCTGGGCCGGCGCACCAGCTCGATCCGGCCCGCCGCCGCCAGGGCCCGCCAGGGGGGGTCCAGGTGCCGCTGGTGGAACCCCAGCGACAGGGCCGGCCGGCTCCAGCCGTAGAGGCGCAGCACCGGCGGCCCCCCCGCCAGGGCCCGCTCCAGCAACCACTCATCCAGGGCCATCTGAAAGGCGCCATCGGCCTGCAGGGGCGGGATCCAGCGCCAGGCCGACGTCACGGTCGCCGCCCGCCGCGGGCCGCCTCAGTCGAGGCCATCCCAGAAGCTGCCCTCCAGCTCAAAACCCAGCACCGCCGCCAGCTGCTCCAGGTTGCCGCGGCAGCTGAGCCCCTGGGCCTGGGCCCAGCAGTCGAGCCAGAACAGCCGGTGGGTGATCCACAGCTCCAGGGCCTCCGGCGCGAAGCGGATCCCCTCGCTGCGGCTGAACTGGTGGGGCAGCAGCATCGCCACGTGGCGGGTGAGCTGGCCGCCGCTGCGCTCCAGCAGCAGCGGCAGCCAGGGGCAGAGGGCATCCGCCCGCAGGCTCCAGATCCGCAGCTCGGGGATCTCGGAGAGCTCCCGCGGGTCCTCGGGCTCCTGGGGCCAGTCGAAGGCCAGCTCCAGCGTGCCGGTGCGGGCCAGCAGCTCGGCGGGGGCCTGGGTGCGCAGGGACGCCAGGGGCGCCAGGCTGCGCCGGCGCACGGCCTCCGCCGGGATCGTCAGCGGGGCCGGGGGAAGGGGCGACACGGACCGGGCAGGGCGGCGGGGCCTGGACGGTAGCGGCCCCCGCCCGGAGCTGGCTGGGGCCGGGGGGAGCGCTGCCGGGCGGGCCAGTGGCCCCGGGCCATCAAGAGCTGTGACAGCCCCCCGGCCCGGGGGTCCACAGCTGGCCGCGCCGCCGACAATGGTCCAGACATTTTTTCCTTGGATCCGGTCATGGTCTCGTCCCTCACCCAGGCCGAAGTGCTGATTGCCCTCGTGGTGGCCGCCCACGCCGGCGTGCTGGCGATCCGCCTGGCCTCCAGCCTCTACCGCGCCTGATCCCCTTGGCAGGCCGGGGTTGACCTGCTACAAGCGGGCCAACCCCGCCGCCCCCGACCTTGAGCTCCCCCCGGCACGCCCAGCCATCTCAGCGGAGATCCGCGCGCCGGGACCCCAGCTCACCACCGTCCGGCCCCCGCCGGCCGCGACCGGCCATGGCTGGCCCCCAGCCGGCGCTGGCCCCAGCCTCGGCGGCCCCCCAGCCGGCGCTGGCCCTGGCCTCCGGGGTTTCGCCCCTGCCGGAACACCCCGGCCTGCGGCCCTCCAGCGCCCAGCAGGAGCTGATCTGCAGTGCCATCGGCCTCACCCTCAAGCTGGGGCTGGCCCTAGTGGCGGGGGTGAGCCTGGCCCGCCTGGCGGGCGCCTACCAGGAGCGGCTCGACCGCCACGGCGAGATCAGTGCCGTGCTTGAGATCCAGCGGGCCAAGCTGCTCAAGGCCCAGGGGCGCTTCGATCAGCTGTTCGCCACCGGCGGCGAGCAGCGGCTGATCGAGGAGCAGGACCAGTGGATCGCCCCCAACCGGCTGCGGGTGGTCTGGGAGCAGCAGCAGGGCCGGGCCGCAGCCCCGTTTCCAACTGTTGAGCAGCCCGCGGCAGGTGCCGGCTCCCCCCCCTCCCATCCGTAGGTTGTGACCCGCCGCGCCCAGGGCGCCATGGTTTCCAGCTCCACCAGCAGCAGTCCCGCCGCCACCCCCGGAACGGTGCTGATCACCGGCACCACCTCCGGGGTGGGCCTCAACGCCGTCAAGGCCCTGGTGGACCGCGGCTGGACCGTGGTGACCGCCAACCGCGATCCCATCCGCGCCGCCGCCGCCGCCAGATCCCTGGGCATTGCCCAGGAGCGGCTGCACCACCTGCGCATCGACCTGGGCGACCTGGAGAGCGTGCGCCTGGGCGTCGAGACCCTGGTGGGCTCCCTGGGCCTGCCGATCGATGCCCTCGTGGTGAACGCCGCCGTCTACAAGCCGCGGCTGAAGCAGCCGGAGTGGTCGCCCCAGGGCTATGAGATCTCGATGGCCACCAACCACCTGGGCCACTTCCTGCTGATCCAGCTGCTGCTCGAGGATCTCCAGAGGTCCAGCCACCCCTCGCGCCGGGTGGTGGTTCTCGGCACCGTGACGGCCAACTCCAAGGAGCTGGGCGGCAAGATCCCGATCCCGGCCCCCGCCGATCTCGGCGACCTCGCCGGCTTCAGGGCGGGCTTCAAGGCTCCGATCGCCATGGCCGACGGCAAGCCCTTCAAGCCCGGCAAGGCCTACAAGGACAGCAAGCTCTGCAACATGATCACCACCCAGGAGCTGCACCGCCGCCTGCACGGCTCCACCGGCATCGTGTTCAGCTCCCTCTACCCCGGCTGCGTGGCGGACACGCCCCTGTTCCGCAACACCCCCAAGGCGTTCCAGAGGATCTTCCCCTGGTTCCAGAAGAACATCACCGGCGGCTACGTGAGCCAGGCCCTGGCCGGCGAGCGGGTGGCCCAGGTGGTGGCCGATCCCGAGTTCGCCGTGTCGGGGGTGCACTGGAGCTGGGGCAACCGCCAGAGCAAGGGGGGCAAGCAGTTCCGCCAGGAGCTCTCCGACAAGGCCAGCAACCCCGCCACCGCCCAGGGGGTGTGGGAGTTCTCGCAGCAGCTGGTGGCCCGCTCCTGAGCCGGCCCCGCACCGCCCCCTCTCCCGCCCCGATGGCCCCCGCTGCAGCCCGCCGCCCCTATCCCCCGGCGATCCTGGGGGTGGGCAAGAACTACGCGGCCCACGCCCGGGAGCTGGGGCTCGAGGCCCCCACCCAGCCGGTGCTGTTCTTCAAGAACCCGGCCTCGCTGATCGGCGATGGCGAGCCGATCCTGCTGTCGCCGGTGCTGCAGACCCCCGAGGATGGAGTGGACTACGAGGGCGAGCTGGCGGTGATCCTGGGCTGCGACGCCCGTGACGTGCCGGAGGCCGAGGCCCGCTCGGTGCTCTCCCATGTGGCCGTGGCCAACGACGTGAGCCAGCGCTGGTGGCAGTGGCAGGGGGGCGGCAGCCAGTGGTGCCGCGGCAAGAGCTTCGACGGCTTCTGCCCGCTGTCGGAGCCCGTGCCGATCGAGCGGGTGCCCGACCTGCAGGCCCTGGAGCTGCGCACCAGCCTCAACGGCGAGCTGGTGCAGCACGACAGCACCGCCTCGATGCTGTTCCCGGTGGCGCGGCTGATCGCCGAGCTGAGCCGCGGCACCACCCTGCTGAAGGGCACGGTGATCCTCACCGGCACCCCCTCGGGCGTGGGGGCCGGCCGCACGCCGCCCCGCTTCCTGCGCCACGGCGATCGGGTGGCGGTGAGCATCAGCGGGGTGGGCAGCCTCAGCAACCCCGTGCTGGATCCGCTGCGCGCCGACGGCTGACGCCGCCAGGGCCGATCAGGGCACGCGGCCCTGCAGCAGCCGCTGCAGCCGGCTCACCATCCGCCCCTGCAGGGTGGGCTCCAGCGGGTAGGGCCGCGGCGGCCGCTGGGCCCGGCGCTGCTCCGCCTCCTGCAGCGAGGGGCTCTCCAGCAGATTGCCGGCCTCGTAGTCCTGGGCCATCTGGTCGATGCCCTCGCCCACCACCAGGTAGGCGAACAGCAGGGCCGCGGCCAGGAACAGCAGCCCCACCAGGCCCGAGGCCCACTGGCTGGCCCGGCTCACCCCCTCCCGCCGGGACCGGCCGAAGCGGCCTGACCGCCCCAGGGGGCGCCCGCCACGGCTGGGGTCCTGGGGGGGGCGGGAGTACGGCATGGGCCGCACCATGGCATGGATGGACGGCCCTGAACAGGGGCGGCGCGGACCGGCCGGTCAGTCGAAGCCCAGCAGGTCGAAGATCTCGCGATCCTTCAGGGATTCGGCCTCCAGGGGCTCCACAGCCTCCAGCAGCGAGGCCGCCAGGCGCAGGTACTCCCGCTGCACCGCCTCCACCTCGGGGCTCTCCTCCATCTCGAAGATCGTGCACTTCTTGAGGCGTGAGCGGCGCAGGGCGTCGAGATCGGGGAAGTGGGCCATGGTCTTCATGCCCACCCGCGCGTTGAAGCGGTCGATCTGGTCGGTGTCCTTGCTGCGGTTGGCCACCACGCCGCCGAGGCGCACCTTGTAGTTCTTGGCCTTGGCCTGGATCGCCGCGATGATCCGGTTCATGGCGAAGATCGAGTCGAAGTCGTTGGCCGTCACGATCAGGCAGTAGTCGGCGTGCTGCAGGGGCGCCGCGAAGCCGCCGCACACCACATCGCCCAGCACGTCGAAGATCACCACGTCGGTGTCCTCCAGCAGGTGGTGCTCCTTGAGCAGCTTCACGGTCTGGCCGGTGACGTAGCCGCCGCAGCCGGTGCCCGCCGGCGGGCCGCCCGATTCCACGCACATCACGCCGTTGAAGCCCTCGAACACGAAGTCCTCGGGCCGCAGTTCCTCGCTGTGGAAGTCCACGGTCTCGAGGATGTCGATCACGGTGGGCACCATCGACTTGGTGAGGGTGAAGGTGCTGTCGTGCTTGGGGTCGCAGCCGATCTGCAGCACCCGCTGGCCCAGCTTGGAGAAGGCCGCCGAGAGGTTGGAGGAGGTGGTGCTCTTGCCGATCCCCCCCTTGCCGTAGACGGCGATCACCAGGGCGCCCGCCTCGATGCGCAGGCCGGGGTCCTGGTGCACCTGCAGGGAGCCGTCGCCGTCGGGGCGGGAGAGGGTGGTGGTCATGGGGATGGCAGAGATGGGAACGGAAGGGAAGCGGTGAACGGGGGAACGGCCTGCGGGGCAGGTCCGGGGGAGCGGGGCGGAGCGGGTCCGCTGGAGCGGTTCGGCTGAGACAGCCCCGGGGGGGGGCGAGCCCCCAAGCGGCAGGCGGGGGCTAGGCGCTGAAGTGGGCCTTGGCGTCGAACAGCACCTCCTCGCTGATGGCACTGAGGCCGTGGTCGCGGGCGTAGCGCTCGGTGTTGCGGCGCACCTTGCCGCGCACGAAGAAGGGAATGCGGGCCAGCTGGGCCTCGCCGTCCGGAGTCCAGACGAGCGCGGCCGCCAAGGGGGCGGCGGGCGATCCGGCCACGGCGGCGTCCTGGGGAGACGGCACCGGGGTCGCCGCTGAGCCCTCCCCCAGGGCGGTCGCCGCCCCGGAGGCCTGGGGCGGCGGGTCCGCGCCCGCCAGCGCCGTCAGCGGCGGCGCCCCGCCCAGGTGGCTGCGGTGGCCCTCCACAAACTCGAAGTCGTGGCGGAACATGCCGATCAGGTGTTCCTCCAGGCCCATCATCAGCGGGTGCACCCAGGCGTCGAACAGCTCGTTGGCACCCTCCCAGCCCATCTGAGGGGCCTGGCGGGCCGGCACGTCCTGGACGTGCAGCGGCGTGCTGATCACGGCGCAGGGGATGCCGAGCCGCTTGGCGCTGTGGCGCTCCATCTGGGTGCCGAGCACCAGCTCGGGCGCCGCCGCGGCCATGGCCGCCTCCACCGCCAGGTAGTCGTCGCTGATCAGGGCCTCCAGCCCCAGCTCGGCGGCGGCGGCCCGCAGCTCCCGGGCCAGCTCGCGGCTGTAGCTGCCCAGGCCCACCACCTGGAACCCCAGCTCATGGGTGGCCACCCGGGCCGCCGCGATGGCGTGGCTGGCGTCGCCGAAGATGAACACCCGCTTGCCGGTGAGGTAGGTGGAGTCCACCGAGCGGGAGTACCAGGGCAGGCGGGAGTTCCGCTCGGCCTCCGAGATCCCGGCGCTGCCCGGCTCCAGCTCCGCCGGCAGCTCCAGGTCCAGCAGGTCGTGCAGCTCCCGCAGGAAGGCGGCGGTGGCGCCGATGCCGATCGGCACCGTGCGTACCGTCGCCATGCCGAAGCTGCGCTCCAGCCAGCTGCACGCCGGCCCCGCCACCTCCGGATACAGGCAGACGTTGGCATCGGCGCTGGGCAGCCGCTGCAGGTCGGCCGGGCGGGCGCCGAGGGGGGCCACCACGGCCACGTCGATGCCGTGCTCGGCCAGCAGGCGGCTGAGCTCCCGTACGTCATCGCGGCAGCGGAACCCCAGCAGGGTGGGCCCCAGCAGGTTCACCCGCGGCCGCCGGCCCTCCTCTCGCCAGCGGGTCGGGGCCGGCTTCGGCTGGCCCGGCGGCGGCAGCTGCGCCTTCAGCAGGGTGCGCACCAGCTGGTAGAAGGTCTCGGCGGCGCCCCAGTTCTCCTTCTTGGAGTAGGCGGGCAGCTCCAGGCCCACCACCGGCAGGGCCCCCAGGCCCATGCCCTGGGCCAGGGCGGCGGGCTGGTCCTGGATCAGCTCGGCGGTGCAGCTCTCTCCCACCAGCAGCGCCTCCGGCTGGAAGCGCTCCACGGCCTCGGCGATCGAGCGCTTCACCAGCTCGGCGGTGTCACCCCCCAGGTCACGGGCCTGGAAGGTGGTGTAGGTCACGGGGGGGCGCTGCCCGCGCCGCTCGATCATCGTGAACAGCAGGTCGGCGTAGGTGTCGCCCTGGGGGGCGTGCAGCACCAGGTGCACCCCCTCCATCGAGGCCGCGACGCGCAGGGCACCCACGTGGGGGGGGCCTTCGTAGGTCCAGAGGGTCAGATCCAAGGGGTTTCGGCTGGGGAGAGATGGCGGCGGCACCCGTCTCGGACGGGTTGGTCGGCCGGGTGGGGTGGAGCGGAGGCTGGAGCGGTGCGGGGAACGGGCGGAAGCTGGTGGGGCAGGACGCAGGCCGGCGGACCGCCAGCGGGGCCGGCGGCCGCGGGGCGGCTCAGGGGAAGCGGAGCAGGGCGCGCCGGCGCAGGGGCCGCGCGAACAGCTCGGCCAGGTCGCCCGCCTGGTCGATGCCGTGGATGGGGCTGAACACCAGCTCGATCGACCACTTGGTGGCGATCCCCTCGGCCTCCAGCGGATTGGCCAGCCCCAGGCCGCAGAGCACCAGGTCGGGCCGGGCGGCCCGCAGCCGGTCCAGCTGCCGCTCCACGTGCTGGCCCTCGCTGAGCTGCACGCCCGGCGGCAGCAGCGCCAGCTCCTCGGCCATCAGGGTGCGATCGAGATAGGGGGTGCCCACCTCCAGCAGCTCCATGCCGCACTCCCGGGCCAGGAAGCGGGCCAGGGGGATCTCCAGCTGGGAATCGGGCATCAGGAACAGCCGCCGGCCGGCCAGCACCTGCCGGTGGGGCTCCAGGGCCCGCCGGCCCCGCTCCACCAGCGGCGCCAGCACCGCCTCCACGGAGGCCGGCGCCACGCCGAAGGCCGCCGCCGCCGCCGCCATCCAGGCCCGGCTGCCCTCCACCCCCAGGGGGAAGGGCGCCGGAATCAGCTGGGCGCCGCGCTGCACCAGGGCCCGGGCCGTGGCCGAGAGGAAGGGCTGGGCCAGCAGCAGGCGGGTGCCGGGGCCCACCGGCGGCAGCTCGCTGGCGCGGCGGGGCGGCAGGCTGTCGATCCGGGGGATCCCCAGACGGCTGAACAGGGAGCGGAAGCGGTCCTCCACCCCATCGGCCAGGGTGCCGACGATCAGCAGCTGGTCCGGCGGGGCCGCCGCGCCCGCCTCGCCGGCGGGCGGGGGGGCGGCCGGCAGCAGCGGCACCAGGGCCAGCAGGGCGTTGTCCTCCCCCTGGGTGAAGGTGGTCTCGATGCCGCTGCCGGAGTAGCTCAGCACCTGCACCCGCCCCGCCAGCCGGACGTTGAGCCGCTCGGCGGCCTTGGCCAGATCGAGCTTGATCACCTCGCTGGGGCAGGAGCCCACCAGGAACAGGGTGCGGATCTCGGGGCGCCGCTCCAGCAGATGGCCCACCAGCCGGTCCAGCTCGGCGTTGGCGTCGGCCAGGCCCGCCAGGTCGCGCTCCCCCAGGATCGCGGTGCCGAAGCGCGGTTCGGCGAAGATCATCACGCCGGCGGCGCTCTGCACCAGGTGGGCGCAGGTGCGCGAGCCCACCACCAGGAAGAAGGCGTCCGGCATGCGCCGGTGCAGCCACACGATCGAGGTGAGGCCGCAGAACACCTCCCGCTGGCCGCTCTCGCGGATCAGCGCCGGGGCGGCGGGGCCGCCGGCCGGCGGCGGCGGGGAGCTCGGCGCTGGCGGTGGGCTGGCGAGGGTCTGGGCCATGGATGCCCATGGGTGCCGAAGGTCCCCTCCTCGCTAGCCGCGTCGGCGGCGGCTGGCAGCCCCTGGGGGGAAGTCTTTGGGATCAGGTGTGCGGATCCGCACGCCGGCGGGGCCCCGGGGGGCGGCGGGCTCACTGGGGCGGCAGGGCCTCCAGGGCCGCGGCCGAGCCCATCACCACCAGCAGCTCCCCGGCCTGCAGCACGTGGGAGGCCGGCGGGTTGACGGTGAGCCTCTGGCAGGGGCCCGCCGCCAGCACACTGACGTTGTAGGTCTTGCGCAGGTTCAGGTCCCGCAGGGTGTGGCCCACGAAGGCCGAGGGCACCCGGATCTCCTCGATGCTGTTGCGGTCGTCGAGGCGCAGCTGCTCCAGCAGGTTGGGGCGCATCAGCTCCAGGCCCAGGCGCTGGCCCTGCATCTTCGAGGGGAACACCACCCGGTCGGCGCCGACGCGGCGCAGCATCTTCTCGTGCAGGTCGCTGGTGGCGCGGGCGATCACCTGGCGCACCCGGCTGTCCTTGCCGTCCTTGCAGATCAGGGTGGCGGTGATGCTGGCCTCAATCGGCTCGCTGATGCCCACCACCACCGTGTCCATGTCGAGCACGCCGGCCTCCCGCAGGGCGTCCTCCTCCGTGCAGTCCACGACGCGGGCCTCGATCGAGGGATCGATCTGGCGCAGCTCGTCGATGGCCCGCTGGTTCAGGTCCACCGCCAGCACATCGGCGCCGCAGCGCACCAGCTCGGCGATCACGGCCGAGCCGAAGCGGCCGACGCCGATCACCGCAAAACTGCCCCGCCGGGCCGCCTGATCGGCGGGCCACTGCCACCACTGGTTCATCGGACGGGAAGGGGGGCGAAAGGAACGGAGACCACGGGGCGGCGGCGCGGAGGGGGGCAGGACGGAAGGGGCGGCGGCGGGGCGCAGGGGCTACACGTAGAGCTCCTCCCTGGGGTAGCCCACCCGCGCCTGGGGCCGGCGGGCGTAGAGGGCCGAGAGCAGCAGCAGGATGCCGATCCGCCCCACGAACATGCACACCATCAGCATCAGCTGGCCCCAGCGGTTGAGGTTGGCGGTCACCCCCAGGTCGAGGCCCACGGTGCCGAAGGCCGACACACAGGTGAACAGCTTCTCGAGAAAGCTGTAGGGCGGGTGGCCCGGCAGGCCCTGGGCACTGGGCCCCAGCTCCAGCAGCAGCGTCATCAGCATCACGAACAGGGCCGAGGCCAGGGTGACGCCCACGGCCCGCAGCACGGTGGAGGGGGGGATCAGGCGGCGGCCGATCACCACATCCTGGCGGCCCTCCAGGGTGGAGCGGGTGGCCCCCATCAGGATGGCGAAGGTGGTGGTCTTGATGCCGCCGCCGGTGCCGCCGGGGCTGGCGCCGATGAACATCAGCAGGATCATCAGCAGCAGCCCCGCATCCGAGAGGGTCTCGATCGTGAGGGGGATGGTGTTGAAGCCGGCGGTGCGGGTGGTGATCGACTGGAACAGGGTGATGCGCAGCTGCTGCAGGGCGCTGAACTGCTGCAGGGTGCCGTCGGGGGCGAAGTGCTCGGTCACCAGCAGGCCCAGGGTGCCCAACAGGATCAGCAGGGCCGTGCTGCGCAGCACCAGGCGGGTGTGCAGGCTCAACCGCCGCAGCTGCACCAGCCGGCGCCGGTTCAACCACAGGTCGTTGACCACCCGCCAGCCGATCCCGCCGGTCACGATCAGGGTGGCGATCACGCCATTGACCACCGTGTTGTCGCGGTAGGCCTCCAGGTTGCTGGCCCAGAGGCCGAAGCCGGCGTTGTTGTAGGCGCTGATGCAGTGGAACAGCGAGGCCCACAGCCGCGCCAGGGGGTTCTCGATGTCGGAGAAGCCGAAGCTGTAGAGCACCAGCGTGCCCAGGCCCATCACGCAGCAGCCGGTGATCAGGATGCGGTGGAAGGTGGGGCCGATGCCCCCCACCCCGAACTCATCGAGGGCGCGGCCGCGATCGAGCCGGTGGCGCAGGCCGGAGCGCCCCTGCACGAAGCCCTGCAGGAAGGTGGTGATCGCCATCAGGCCCAGCCCGCCGGTGATGATCAGGCCCGCCAGCACCACCTGGCCGAAGGGCGTGAGGTCGCGCTCCACCACGATCACCGAGAGGCCGGTGACCGTGATGGCGGAGGTGACCGTGAACAGGGCCTGCCACAGGCCTACGGCATCGCTGGAGCAGAGGGGCGAGGCCAGCAGCACCGTGCCGGCGGTGATCACCAGCAGGCCCGTCACCACCGTGAACTGGGGCACGGTGAGCTGGTGGCGCCAGCGCCGCAGGTGCACCCAGAGGGTCAGCGGGGCGCTGAGGGTCATCGGGGCAGGGCAGCGGTGCAAGGGCCCCCGGCGGGGCGGAACGGATCAGACCTCGGCGATGCGGCGGAGCCGGCGCCAGCGCAGGCTGCTCCAGGCCAGGAACGCCAGCAGCAGCGGCAGGGCCCCCACCAGCACCACCAGGCGGAACTCGTCGGCCGCGACTGGCACGGTGTTGGAGAGCACCTGCTCCACCAGGTAGAGGCCGTAGAGGGCCACCAGGATGCCGCCCTCGAGGCGGGTGATCACGCCGCCGGTCCAGAAGATCGGCAGGCAGGCCAGGGTGGTGGCCACCATCACCGGGAAGTCGCGGGCCAGCATCACCGGGTCCACCCCCAGGCCCCGGCCGCCGCTGACCACGCCGCACAGCCCCAGGATCACCAGCTGGTTGAGCAGGTTGCTGCCCACCACGTTGCCGATGGCGATGTCGGCCTTGCCGCGGTAGGCGGCCACCAGGGAGGTGACCAGTTCGGGCATCGAGGTGCCCGCCGACACGATCGTCAGGCCGATCACGGTCTCGCTCACCCCCAGGCCCAGGGCCGCCGCCGTGGACCCCCGCACCAGCAGCTGGGACCCCACCACCAGCAGCACCAGGCCGGCCGCCAGCTTGGCGAGGGCCACCGGGGTGGGCGAGGCGCCATCGGCGTCGAGGTCGTCGCCACTCGCCGCGAGCTCCTCCCTCGCGGTGCGCATCTCCCAGAGCAGGTTGATCACCATGCCGATCAGCAGGGCCAGGCCCGCCACCCAGGTGAGCCGCCCGCCCGAGGCCATGCCCCAGGTGGCCATCGACACCGCCAGCAGCAGCGGCACGTCGCGGCGCACCAGGCGGCTCTGGACCCGCAGCGGCATCACCAGGGCGCTGCCGCCGAGCACCACCAGCACGTTGAAGATGTTGCTGCCCACCACGTTGCTCACGGCGATGGCATCGCCGCCGGCGTCGCCCTGGATGGTGGAGAGCAGGCTCACGAACAGCTCCGGCGCACTGGTGCCCAGCGACACCACCGTGAGGCCGATCACGATCTGGGGGATGCCCAGCAGCAGCGAGATGGCGATGGAGCCGGCCACGAACAGCTCGCCGCCGCCGAAGAGCAGCAGGATCCCGCCGAGGATCTCCAGCACGTTCCAGAGGTAGGGCATCGCGGCGCCTGAGGTGTGGGCATTATCGGCATGGGCCGCTGGCCCGCCGCGGCGGGGCGTCGGCCCCTGGCGGGGGGCGCCGGACGGGTTGGCCGGGCGGGGGATCGCCGGGCGCCGTGGCCGGTGCGGGCCGGCCTCCATACGATGGCCCCAGCCCGCCGCCGCACCGCCATGCCCCGACCCCTGCTCTGCCTGGCCCTGCTCGGCGCCCTCGGCAGCCTCAGCGCGGCCCCGGCCCGGGCTGCCACGGCCTCCTTCCGCTCCGCCATCTCCGAGGTGGATGCCTGCAACCGCGCCCAGATGGGCCTGCCGGCCAAGGCCGTGATCATGCGCACCCGCGCCTCGACCGTGACCACCAAGGACGGCGTCGCCTTCGACTGCCGGGTCTCCTGGAGTGAGCAGAGCGACGCCCAGCCCAGCTACCTGCCGGTGCTGTTCTGAGCCGTTGCTGGCCCCCGGCCCTACCGGGCGGGTCAGTCGGCCCAGCTGACCTGCAGGTAGCTCTCCAGGAAGGTGCCGTCGGGCAGACCGCCCTGGGGCAGGAACCAGAAGCCGCAGAAGGCGTTCTGCATCTGCGGGTCGCACCACTGCAGCGTGGCCTCGAGGCTCACCACCTCGGGCGACTGGGCGTCGCGGATCGTCAGCTGGCAGCGCTGCCCCAGCAGCTGGTCGGGGTGGCCCTGCACCAGGGCGCAGCAGCCCTCGCGGGTGATGTCCCACAGGGTGGCGGCGTAGCTGGGGCCCTCGCCGTCGCCCTGGCCGGCGAAGTGGAGGTCCACCACGATCACGCCCGACGAGAAGGGGATCGTCTGACGCTTGTGCCCCCGGGGGAGCCGCTCCGGTTTCGGCACTGCAGCCGCAGGGTTCGGGCGGCCATACCCTAGGGGGCGCTGGGCCGGCCAGCTGGGTCGCCGCGGCGGCTCCCCCTAGCCTGGCCCCAGCTGCCCCGGGCGCGTGTCCCTCCCCGCCGCGCCGTGCTGGCACGCCCTGGCGCCGGCGGACTGCCGGGCCGCCCTCGGCACGCCGGAGCAGGGCCTGGCCGCTTGGCAGGTGGCGCAGCGGCGGGCCCAGGCCGGAGCCAACCGGCTGGAGCCGGAGCCCGGCCGCAGCCGGTGGCGCATCCTGCTCGACCAGTTCTTCAATCCGATGCTGCTGCTGCTGCTGGCGGTGGCAGGGGTGGCGGCCTGGCTGGACCTCAGCGCCCAGCGCCCCCCGCGGGACACCGTGGCCATTGGCCTGATCGTGGGGCTGAACGGGCTGCTGGGCTATGGGCAGGAGAGCCGGGCCGAGCGGGCCCTGCTGGCCCTGCGCCAGCTGGCCCAGCCCCTGGTGGCGGTGCGGCGGGACGGCCGCTGGCAGACCCTCCCCGCCGAGCAGCTGGTGCCGGGGGACCTGATCCGCCTGGCGGCGGGCGATCGGGTGGCGGCCGACGCCCGCCTGCTGGAGGCCAGCGAGCTCGGCCTGCGGGAGGCGGCCCTCACCGGCGAATCCGATCTGGTGAGCAAGCGGGCCGAGCTGGTGCTGCCGGCCGCCACGGCGGTGGCGGACCGCCGCAACTGCCTGTTCCAGGGCACCGACGTGGTGCGGGGCCAGGGCCTGGCCCTGGTGACCGCCACGGGGCTGGCCACCGAGCTCGGCCGCATCGCCGCTCTGCTGCGCCGCACGCCGCGGGAGCGCTCGCCGCTGCAGCGGCGGCTGGACCAGCTCGCGGCCCAGCTGGTGGCCGGGGCCCTGGTCCTGGTGGGGGCGGCCCTGCTGCTGGGCCTCTGGCGGGGCAAGCCTCTGCTGGAGCTGCTGGAGATGGCCCTGGCGGCCGCCGTGGCGGTGGTGCCGGAGGGCCTGCCGGCCGTGATCACCGTGACCCTGGCCCTGGGCACCCAGCGCATGGTGCGCCGCCACGCCCTGATCCGGCGCCTGCCGGCGGTGGAGACCCTCGGCTCGGTGACGGTGATCTGCACCGACAAGACCGGCACCCTCACCGAGAACCGCCAGGTGGTGCAGACCCTGCGGCTGGGCACCCTGAGCCTGCCCTGGGGGGAGGCGGACGCGGCCGAGACGGGGCCGGCCGGGACGACGACCACCGGCACCGCGCCGCTGCGGCGGCAGGAGCTGACGCCGCCGGCCGGGGCCCGGCCCGGCGGCACCGCCGCGGCCCTGCAGCTGCTGCTCAGCGCCGCCGCCCTCTGCAACGACGCCCACTGGAGCGCCCCCGCCAGCGCCGGCGGCGGCCTGTTGGGGGACCCGACCGAGGTGGCCCTGCTGCGGGCCGCCGAGCGGGGCGGGCTGGATGGCGAGGCGCTGCGGCGGCGCCACCCCCGCATGGCCGCCCTGGCCTTCACGGCCGAGCGCCAGTGGATGGCGGTGGCGGTGGCGGATGGCGGCGGCGAGCTGCGCCGCTGCCTGGGCCTGGCGGCCGGCGGCGGGCCGGCCGGGATGGAGCCGGCGGAGCTGGATGGGGCCATCGCCCTGGCCAAGGGGGCCCCGGAGGTGCTGCTGGGCCGCTGCGACCGCTGGATTGACGGCGCCGGGGTGGCGCCGCTCAGCCCGGAGCAGCGGGCCTGGTGGCAGGCCCAGGCCCGCGCCCTGGCCGGCGAGGGCCTGCGGGTGCTGGCCCTGGCCTGCGGCTCGCCCCAGGCCCTGGCCGCCGCCGCCGCTGCTGCCGACGGCAGCGGTGACGACGCCCTCGGCGGCGGTGACAGCGACCGCACCGGCGGCTGGATCCTGCTGGGGCTGGTGGGGCAGCGGGATCCCGCCCGGGCGGAGGTGCCGGCGGCCCTGGAGCGCTGCCGCAGCGCCGGCATCCGCGTGGCGATGGTCACCGGCGACCACCCCCTCACCGCCCGCAGCATCGCCGCCGGCATCGGCCTGGCGCCGCCCGACGGTCCGGTGCTGCTGGGCCAGGAGCTGGAGCGGCTCAGCGACGCCGAGCTGGAGGTCGCCGTGCGCAGCTGTGACGTCTATGCCCGGGTGCCGCCGGAGCAGAAGCTGCGCATCGTGCGGGCCCTGCAGGCCGGCGGCGCCATCGTGGCGATGACGGGCGACGGCATCAACGACGCCCCGGCCCTGCGCCAGGCCCACATCGGCGTGGCCATGGGGCTGCAGGGCACCGAGGTGTGCAAGGAGGCCGCCGACATGGTGCTGCTCGACGACGACTTCAGCACCATCGTCAACGCCGTGGAGGAGGGGCGGCGGGTCTACGCCACCATCCGCCGCTTCGTGACCTATGTGCTGGCCAGCAACATCGGCGAACTGGTGGCGATCAGCGCCGCTCCCCTGGTGGGCGTGCCGCTCACGCCCCTGCAGATCCTCTGGATCAACCTGGTGACCGACGGCGTGCCGGCCCTGGCCCTGGCCCTGGGCCCGGTGGATCAGGACCTGATGCAGCGGCCGCCGCTGCCGGCCCAGGAGTCGATCTTCGGCCAGGGCACCGGCGCCGCCATCGGCCGCATCGGCCTGGTGTTCGCGGCCCTGACCCTGGGGCTGATGCTGGCCACGGCCCGCACCGGGGCCCCCTGGCCCACGATGGTGTTCACCACCCTCTGCCTGGCCCAGCTGGGCCACGCCCTCTGCGCCGGCAGCGACGCCCCCCTGCTGACCACCAGTCCCCTGGGCAATCCCTGGCTGCTGGGATCGGTGCTGCTGAGCGCCGCGGCCCAGCTGGCCCTGCTGCAGCTGCCGCCCCTGGCCCGCTTCTTCGGCCTGGTGCCCCTGGGCCCTGCCCAGCTGGCGATCTGCCTGGGCAGCAGCCTGCTGTTCATGGTCTACCTGGAGGTGGACAAGGCCGTGCGGCGGGCGCACCGCCGCAGTGCAGGGGGGTGAAGGCGGCGGCTCAGATGCCGGCGCCGTCGGCGAAGGTCTCGTTGCGGGCCAGGGCCTGGGTCACGGTGGCCCCTGCCGGCACCGAGGAGGTGAGCCACACGTTGCCGCCGATGGTGGCACCGCTGCCGATGGTCACCCGCCCCAGGATCGTCGCACCGGCGTAGATCACCACGTCGTCCTCGACGATCGGATGGCGCGGTTCGCCCTTGACCAGATGGCCGTTCTGATCCACCGGGAAGCGCTTGGCCCCGAGGGTCACGGCCTGGTAGAGCCGCACCCGGTTGCCGATCACCGCCGTGCCGCCGATCACCACGCCGGTGCCGTGGTCGATGAAGAAGCTGTCGCCGATGCGGGCGCCGGGATGGATGTCGACGCCGGTGCAGGAGTGGGCCGTCTCGGCGATGATCCGGGCGATCACCGGCACCCCCAGGCCGTGCAGGGCATGGGCGAAGCGGTGGTAGGTGATCGCCTTGAAGCCCGGGTAGCAGGCCAGCACCTCGTGCAGGCTGTCGGCGGCGGGATCGCCGATGTAGGCGGCCCGCAGGTCGGTGTCGAGCAGGTGGCGGATGGTGGGCAGCTGGGCCGCGAAGCTCTGCACCAGGGCCCGGGCCTGGGCTTCGAGGTCCGGCGGATCCGTGGCCATGGCGGGCCCCGCAGCGGCCGGCTGCGCGGCCGTGCCCTCGCCGCTGGCGGCGGCCTGGCGCGGACCGCGGCCCTCCGCCCGGTTCACCTCCAGTTCGATGCCCACCTGCTCCGCCAGCACCCCCAGGGCGCCCGCCAGGGTGTGGGTCACGCTGCCGTCCACGTCGTGGCCGTCGCCCTCGGCCCGGCTGGTGGGGTAGAGGGCCGCGCTGAGGGCCTCCACCACCCGGGCCAGGGCCTCCTGGGAGGGCAGGGGCAGCAGGGTGCGGGGGTGGGGCCACTCCCGCTGCCAGCGCTCCCGTCCCTCCCGCAGGGCCGCGACGATCCAGCCCAGGTCCCAGGGGTTCAGCGGCGTGCTCATCGGGCCAGACCCTGTCCGTTGCGGGCGCGTACGAGCTGCACCGTACTGACGGGGTGGATCGGCTGACCCGCAACCCCAGACCCCCTTGGCGGGAGGTGGCGCCGGCCCTGTTCCCTGGGGCACGCGGGGTCAGGCGTGGGGACACCGGGGCGGTGGCCCCGCGCTGCATGGGGGCCCGCCCTGGATCCCCCGAATCGCCCATGGCCGTCCCGTTCGCCCGCTGGCAGCGCCGCCATGTCTGGCGGCCGGCGGGGTCACCCCCCAGCAGGTGATCGCCGCCACGGTGGGCACCCTGACCCTGACGGGTGCCTCAGCTCCCCGGCCACGATCCTCAGCCCGCCCGCAGGCGGGAGGGCTCGGCCTCGGCGAAGAAGCCTTCGCGCCAGTGATCGCCCCGGCGGGACCACACCCAGTGGTCGCCATTGAGGCACCTGGAGAAGAAGCTCAGCTGGGGCACGGTGATCCGGTAGCCGTTGTCGGCGGCGATGGCCACGATCTCCTCGGGCGACTGAACCCGGCGCAGTTTCTCCTGTACGGGGCTGCTGAAGGTGGCCAGGGCGGTGAACAGATAGAAGTGATCCGATGCCATCGGCGCCTCGCAATCGAACAGCCCTGACCCTAAAAATCACCGCGGCGCGCTGATGTAGCGCCATCCACACACCGCCGGCGCCCCGGTTACTCCCGACGCCCTGCCCTCCACCCCGGCCCCCGCGTCGGCCGGGGCACGCCGGCCTGGCTATCCAGGGAGCAGCGTGTGCCCCCGGGTTGTCCTCCATGGGTCTGCTGGAACCCACCAACCTGCTGCTGCTGGCCTGCGCCCTGATCTACGGCCTGATCGGCGAGCCGATGGACGGCGCGATCCTGCTGGTGTTCGTGGCGGCGATCGTGCTGCTCGACGCGGTGCAGCAGCGGCGCAGCAGCCGGGCCCTGGCGGAGCTGGCGCGGCTCTCGGCGCCGCGGGCCCACCTGCGGCGCGGCGACCAGGAGCTGGAGCTGCCCGCCGAGCAGGTGCGCCTGGGCGATCTGCTGCGGCTGGAGGAGGGCGACCGCGTCGCCGCCGACGCCGTGATCCGCGAGGCGGTGGGGTTGTGGCTGGATGAATCCCTGCTCACCGGTGAGTCGCTGCCAGTGGCGCGGACCAGGCCCGGCGAGCGCATCCTGGCGGGCTCCCTGGTGGCCAGCGGCCGGGGCTGGGCGGAGGTGGTGGCCGTGGCGGAGGCCACCGAGCTGGGCCGGCTCGGCCGCAGCCTGGCCACGGTGCGGCCGCCCCTCACCCGCCTGCAGCGCCAGACCCGGCGCCTCACCGGCCGGCTCACCCTGCTGGCCCTGGGGCTGTGCGCGGCCCTGGCCGTGCTGCAGGGGAGCCTGAGCGGCGACTGGCCCCGGGCCCTGCTGGCCGCCCTGGCCCTGGCCCTGGCGGTGCTGCCCAACGAGATTCCGGTGGTGCTGGCCCTGTTCCTGGCCCTGGGGGCGCTGCGGCTGGCGCGGATCGGCGTGCTGGCCCGCTGGCCGGCGGCGGTGGAGAGCCTCGGCAGCGCCACGGTGCTGGCGGTCGACAAGACCGGCACCCTCACCGAGAACCGTATGGCGGTGCAGCAGCTGCTCACCTGGCCGGAGGGGCAGCGCTGGCGCGCCGGCAGCGGCCTGGGGGAGCCCTTCCACCGGCTGCTGGAGCTGGCGGTGCTGGCCAGCCGCGGCGACCCGGTGGATGCCATGGAGCTGGCGATCCAGCGGCTGGCCACGGCCCAGCTGGGGGGCAGCGAGCACCTGCACCCCGACTGGCCCCTGGAGCGCGACTACCCCCTGCAGAGCGACCTGCTGGTGTTCTCCCAGCTCTGGCGCGACGGCGGCGGGGCCTGGCACCTGGCCGCCAAGGGGGCGCCGGAGGCGATCGCCGACCTCTGCCACCTGGAGCCCACCCCGGCCGCCGCGTTGCTGGCCGCCGCCGACGGGCTGGCCCGCCAGGGCCTGCGGGTACTGGCGGTGGCCCGCGGCCTGGACGGCACCCCGCTCCACCCGGAGCGCCCGGCGCCCCTGGGCGGAGCGCCGCCCGGGCAGGTGCACGATTTCCTGTTCGAGCCGCTGGGCTTCATCGCCCTGGCCGATCCCCTGCGGTCGGAGGTGCCGGCGGCGATCGCCACGGCCCAGGCGGCCGGCGTGCGCGTGGTGATGATCACGGGGGATGGGCCGGCCACGGCCCGGGCCATCGCCGACCAGGCCGGCCTGCCGGCGGGCGCCGTTCTCAGCGGCGCCGAGCTGGAGTCGCTGGCGCCGGCGGAGCTGGCGGCGGCCGCCGCGACGGCGCCGGTGTTCGCGCGGGTGCTGCCCCAGCAGAAGCTGCAGCTGGTGCGGGCCCTGCAGGCGGCCGGCGAGGTGGTGGCCATGACCGGCGATGGCGTCAACGACGCCCCGGCCCTCAAGGCCGCCGACATCGGCGTGGCCATGGGCCAGCGCGGCACGGCCGTGGCCCGCGAATCCGCCGATCTGGTGCTGCTCCACGACACCTTCAGCGACCTGGTGCGGGCCCTGGCCCTGGGGCGGCGCGTGGATGCCAACCTGCACCGGGCCCTGGGCTACACCCTGGCGGTGCACCTGCCGATCGCTGCCCTGGGGCTGCTGCCGCTGCTGCTGCCGGGCCAGGCCCTGATTCTGCTGCCGGTGCACATCGTCCTGCTGCACCTGGTGATCGACCCGGCCTGCACGGTGGTGTTCGAGGCCCTGCCGGGGGGCGAGGGGCTGTTGCGCCAGCCGCCGCGGCGGCCGGATGCACCCCTGTTCGGGCCGGCCACCTGGCGGCGGGCCCTGGTCCAGGGGGGGCTGGTGACCCTCGCCGCCCTGGCGCTGCTGGGCTGGGCCGCCGCCGGCGACCTGGGCGGCGGCGGTGCCGCTGCGGTGGCCGTTCAGCGCAGCCTGGTGTTCGGGCTGCTGCTGCTGGCGGGTGGGGGGCTGGTGTGGCTGAACGGCGATCCGCGCAGCCCGATCACGGCCCTGGGCGCCGGCCTGGGGCTGGGCCTGTGGCTGCTGCTGCTGGCGCTGCCGGGGCTGCAGCGACCGCTGGGCCTGGTGCCCCTGGCCGGCCCCCAGCTGGGGGCGGTCCTCCTCAGTGCGGCGGCGGCGCTGCTGCTGGCGGGGCTGCTGCAGGGCCGGTGGCGCCCTGGGGATGCCGCCAGTTCTCCTTGATCAGCTGCCGGGCCCGGCCCAGGGCCAGGGCGCCGGCGGGCACGTCCTTGGTGAGGGTGGAGCCCGCCGCCACGGTCACGTTGGCGCCCAGCTGGATCGGCGCCACCAGCACGCTGTTGGCGCCGGTCCTGCTGCCGGCGCCGACCACGGTGCGGTGCTTGGCCACACCGTCGTAGTTGGCGGTGATCGTGCCGGCCCCCACGTTCACGTGCTCGCCGAGTTCGGCATCGCCGATGTAGCTGAGGTGGTTCACCTTGGAGCCGGCGCCGATGCGGCTCTGCTTGATCTCCACGAAGTTGCCCACACGGCAGTCCTCGGCCAGGTCGGCGCCGGGGCGCAGCTGGGCGAAGGGGCCGATGGCGCAGTTGTCGGCCACCCGGGCCTCGCGCACCACCGAGTGGAGCACCTCCACGTTGCTGCCGAGCTGGGCGTTCTCCAGAAAGGAGCCGGGGCCAATGTGACAGCCGTCGCCGATCCGGTTGGCGCCGCGGAAGTGGCTGCCGGGCTCCACGATCACATCGCGGCCGAACACGGTGCCATCGCTGAGGGTGCAGCTGGCCGGATCCACGAAGGTCACCCCCTCGCGCATCCAGTGCTCCCGCAGCCGCTGCTGCAGCACCGCCTCGCACCGGGCCAGCTGCAGCCGGTCGTTGATGCCGCTGATCTCCTCGGCGTCGGCCACCTCCAGGTGCATGGCCGGCCGCAGCAGGGCCACGGTGTCGGTGAGGTAGAGCTCCCCCTGGTCGTTGTCGGCGCGCAGCTGGGGCAGCACGGCGGCCAGCTGCGGCCACTGGAAGATGTAGATGCCGGCGTTGGTGAGGTTGTTGTCGCGCTGGGCGTCGGTGCAGTCGCGGTGTTCGATGATCGCCGACACCTGGCCGCCGGCATCCGCGAAGACCCGGCCGTAGCCCGTGGGATCGGCCAGGCGGGCGCTCAGCAGGGTCACGGCGGCGCCGCTGCTGCGGTGGCGCTCCACCAGCTCGACGACGGTCTGGGGGCGCAGCAGCGGCACGTCGCCGTTGAGCACCAGCAGGTCACCCGTGAAGTCCGCCAGGGGTTCGAGCAGCTGCTGCACGGCGTGGCCCGTGCCCCGCTGGGGCTGCTGCTGCACATACTCCAGGCCCTCCTGGGCCGCCAGGGAGTGCTCCACCCGCTCGGCCTGGTGCCCCACGATCAGCAGGCGCCGCTGCGGCTGCAGGGCTGCGCAGCTGGCGAGCACCCGCTCCAGCAGGGTGGCACCGGCGATGGGCTGCAGCACCTTGGGCAGGTCGCTCCTCATGCGGGTGCCCTTTCCGGCGGCCAGGACGGCAACGGCGAGCATCGGGGGCGGCGGGCGGCAGGGCCGGAATCTACCGGGCCCCTCCGGTGCCGCCTTGGGTGCAGGCAGCCGACCCGATGGCCGTAGCCTCGTGCGCCCGCGTGCTGGATCCGTGATGACAGCCCACCCAGCCGCCGCCGTCTGCGCCGATCCGCTGGGCCCCAGGGGACGGGCGCAATGATCGGCCCCGAGGAGCTGCAGGCCCTGGATCTGCTGATCTGGCTGCGCACCGGCCGGGCCGCCGCGGCCCACTCCCACTGCAACCAGAGCACCATCAGCCGGCGGGTGGCCCACGTGCTCGACGTCTTCGGGCTGCGGCTGCGGCGCAGCGGCCGCGAGTGGCAGCTGGCGGGGCCGCAGCTGCTGCTGGGGCTGGAGCGCCGGGTCCACCAGCTCTACCGCCTGGCGGGCCACGGGCCGCTGCGGCTGGAGGCCGGCTACATCGCGGCGCCGCTGCTGCTGACGCCGCCGCCCCCCGGCTGGCTGATCGGGCCCGGCGACCGCATGGGGCGCTTCCTGCCGCTGGCGATGCTGGAGCAGGGCATCATCGATGCCTGGATCACCAGCAGCCCCATCGATCTGCCCAGCGAGGCGGCGATGGGCTGCGCGGTGGTGCCGCTCAACCGGGCGCCGGTGTGGCTGATGGCAGGCGCCGGCCACCCGCTGCTGGGTACCCAGGGCCTGCGCCCGGGCGACCTGGACCGCTTCCCCAGCCTGGCCCTGCCCACGGGCTGGTATCCGCGCATGGAGGAGCTGCTGCGCCAGCAGGGCCTCTGGAGCGATCCGGTGCGCATGGCCCGCTACGACCGCGCCAGCTGGGATGGCCGCACCGCCGACGGCGTGACGCTCACCTATGCCACGCCGCTGATGGCCAGCCTCAACCCGGCGCTGCAGCGGCTGGAGTGGGATCTGGGCTTCAGCAACGGCGAGGCGCTGGTGGTGCGCCGTGACCTGGCCGACCACCCGGCCATCGCCATCCTGCTGGAGGAGCTGCGGCGGCGGGTGCACCAGCTGCTGCCGCTGCACCCGGAGCTGGAGGCCATCCCCGCCTGAGGCGCCGGGCTCAGAGGCCCCAGCGGCGGCGCCAGGCGCCGGTGCCGCCGGCGGTGCTGCCGGCCTGGGCCCGCCGCCGCGCCGCCTGGATCTGGGCGGCGCTGGCGGTGCCGCTGGGGTCCCGGTAGGGCTCGGCGGCCCGGGTCTGCAGGTGCTCCTGCTCCATGGCGGTCAGGGCCCGCAGCACGCCGGTGGCCGGCGCCGCCAGGGGGCTGGGGCTGGCGACGGTGCCCTGGCTCCAGAGCGGCCGCGCCCCGGGGTCGGTGCCGCCGGGGGCGGCGATGCTGGCCAGCTCCAGCCCCGCCAGCTGCAGACCCCGGCGCACGGCGGCGGCGGCGCAGTAGGTGAGCAGCCGGCCCTCGGGCCGCAGCAGGGCCGCCAGGGCCGCCAGGAACTCCGCGCTCCACAGCTGGGGGCAGTGGCCGGGGGAGAAGGCGTCGTGCAGCACCAGATCACACTGGCCCCGGGCCTCGGCCAGCACCGCCGCCAGCCGCTGGCGGGCATCCCCCAGCCACCAGCGGCCGCTGCTGCCGCCGGCCGCCGACCCCTCGGCGGCACTGTGCCAGTGGCCCCGGTCCCGAAGCTGCTCCAGCACCGCCACGGTGCCCGGCCGCCAGAGGGCCTGAAAGCCAGGGTCGGCCAGGGCCAGGGCCAGGGGCCGGGGGTCCAGCTCCAGGCCCCACCACCGCAGCGCCAGGCCCCGGTCGGCGGCGGCCTCCAGCAGGGCGGCGCTGTTGTAGCCGAGCCCCACGCCCAGATCCACCACCCACAGGCTGCGGCCGGGGGCGAAGCGCTCCAGCTGGGCCGGCGCCACGAACTTGGCGCGGGCCTCGGCCAGGGCGCCGCGGCCGCAGTGGAAGGCCTCGCCGAAGTCCTCGCTCCAGAGGCTCAGGCTGCCGTCGCCGGTGCAGCGGGGCTCCAGGCGGCCGGCGGGCGGGGCCGCCGGGGCGGCGGGGGCCGCAGCCTCCTCAGGCCCGCAGCCGCTCGAGGTCATCCCAGAAGTTCGGATAGGACACGGCCGCCGCCTCGGGCCGATGCAGCCGGGTGGGGCCGCTGGCGATCTGGGCCGCCACCGCCAGGCTCATGGCCACCCGGTGGTCGGTCTCGCTGTCCACCTCAGCGCCCCGCAGGGCCGTACCGCCCTGGATGGTGAGGCCGTCGGGGTACTCCTCCAGGCGGGCGCCCATGGCCCCCAGCTGGCGGGCCATCACCGCCAGGCGGTCGGTCTCCTTCACCCGCAGCTCCGCCGCGCCGGTGACGCGGCTCACCCCCTCGGCGCAGCAGGCGGCCACCGCCAGCACGGGGATCTCATCCACCAGCCGCGGGATCAGCTCCTCGCCGATCGTGAAGGCCCGCAGCGGGCCGTGGCTCACCTGCAGGTCGCCCACGGGCTCGCCGGCCACATCGCGGGCGTTGAGCACCGCGATGCGGGCACCCATCTGCTCCAGCACCTCGAGGATGCCGGTGCGGCTGGGGTTGAGGCCCACGTTCTGAACCGTGAGCGCGGCGCCGGGGGTGATGGCAGCGGCCACCAGCCAGAAGGCGGCGGAGCTGATGTCGCCGGGCACAATCACATGCTGGCCCCGCAGCACGGCGCCGGGGGTGACGGTGGCCTGGGTGGCGCCAGGCCCCCCCACCACCAGCTCGGCCCCGAAGGCCCGCAGCATCCGCTCGCTGTGGTCCCGGCTCTGCACCGGCTCCACCACGGTGGTGGGGCCGTCGGCCGTGAGGGCCGCCAGCAGGATCGCGCTCTTCACCTGGGCCGAGGCCACGGGGGTGTGGATCGTGGCACCCCGCAGCCGGCGGCCCTGGATCGCCAGGGGGGCCAGGTTGCCGCCGTCGCGGCCGGCGATCGTGGCGCCCATCGCCGCCAGCGGCCCACCGACGCGCCGCATCGGCCGGCGCCGCAGCGAGGCGTCGCCGGTGAGCACGAAGTGGCGGTCGGCGCGGCCCGCCAGCAGGCCCAGCATCAGCCGCATCGTGGTGCCGGAGTTGCCGCAGTCGAGCACGTCCTCGGGCTCGCGGAAGCCATCGAGGCCCACCCCCTCCACGGTCACCGGCTGGCCCGCCTCGATCGGCGACACCGCCACCCCCATGGCCCGCAGGCAGGCGGCGGTGCTGAGGGGATCCTCCGCCGGCAGCAGCCCCTCGATGCGGGTGGTGCCTTCGGCGATGGCGCCGAACAGCAGGGCCCGGTGCGAGATCGACTTGTCGCCCGGCACCGTCACCGTGCCCCGCAGGCTGCCGCCCCCCGGCAGGGTCAGCGGGCTGGCGGCGGCGGGGGGATGGGCCAAGGCGGGAGGGGATCCGGTGGGGGGATCCTATGGAGCGCCCCGGAGCTGGCCGTCGCCCCAGGGCACCGCTACCACTGGGGCAGCTCAGCGCCGCCCCGATGGCCCAACCCCTGGCCGATCCCCTGGAGTCCGTGTTCGCCTTCCTGGGCCTGATCCAGGCCGATGCCGCCCTGCGCGCCCGCCTCAACGAGGTGTGCACCGCCGACGAGGTGGAGGCGATCGCCGCCGAGCGGGGCTACGCGGTGCCGGCGGCCACGCTGCTGGCGCTGTTCGAGCGCTGCAACGAGGCGCCGATCGCCCGCAGCGGCCTGATGGACGAGAAGCTGATCCGCGTCTGGCTGCGGCGCCAGACCCTGGGCTGAGGGCGGCGGCCGCGGCGGCGCGGGCTGGCGCCACCTCAGCCCAGCATCAGGCCACCGTCGTTGCTGAGGGTCTCGCGCCAGCTGCGCAGGTCGTAGAGCAGCTCCTCCAGGCTGAGGGCCGCCAGCTCCCGCTCCAGGGCCCGCCGCAGCCGCCGCTCCAGGGCCCGCAGCACCTGGGCCTCCGGGTCGCCCAGGGCGGCCTCAGCACCGGTCTGCTCCGCGAACGCCGCGGCGCCGCCGCCGCCCTGGGGCGGGCGCGTGCCCAGCTCGGGCAGGGCGCCCACGGCCGCCAGCAGCGCCGCCACCGGGATCTCCCGCGCCGGCCGCCGCAGCCGGTAGCCGCCCAGCCGCCCCCGGCGGGCCTCCACCAGCTCCGCCCGCCGCAGCTGCAGCAGCAGCTGCTCCAGCATCGGTGCCGGCAGGTCCTGGGCGCGGGCGATGCTGGCCACCGAGCGCCACTGGTGCGGATCCCCCGCCGCCAGCTCCAGGGCGGCCCGCAGCGCCTGCAGCCCGCTCTGGCGCAGCATCTCAGGCCTGGGGCCGCCCCACCGCCAGCCGTTCCAGCACGTGCTCCAGGGTGTAGCCGAACAGGGCCGGATCGGGGGCGTCATCACCCAGGTCCGCCAGGCCCAGCTCCGCCCAGCGGGCATCGATGCGGGCCTCCAGCTCGGCGGGGCGCACCAGGGCCTCCCCCCAGGCGTGGCGCTTCTCCGGCCCCACCTTGGTGGTGGCATCGATGGCCAGCCGGCCCCCCAGCCCTAGGCGCTCACTGGCGAAATCCAGCGTGTCGAAGGGGGTGTCCTCCAGCACGAACAGATCCCGCTGGGGGTCCACCAGGGCGCTGATGGCCCAGATCACCTGGCGGGGATCACGGATGTTGATGCTCCTGTCCACCACCACCACGAACTTGGTGTAGGTGAACTGGGGCAGGGCGCTCCAGAAGGCCATCGCCGCCCGCTTGGCCTGGCCGGGGTAGGCCTTGTCGATGGCGAGCACCGCCAGCTTGTAGCTGAGGCCCTCCATCGGTAGGAAGAAATCGACGATCTCCGGGATCTGCTGACGCAGGATCGGCGTGTAGATCCGGTTCAGGGCAATCGCCAGCATCGCGTCCTCCTTGGGGGGCCGGCCGCTGAAGGTGGTGAAGTAGATCGGATCGCGGCGCTGGGTGACGCATTGGATGCGCACCAGCGGTGAGGCCTCGACGCCGCCGTAGAAGCCCATGTGGTCGCCGAAGGGACCGTCGGCCAGCTCCTCGCCGGGGGTGATCGTGCCCTCCAGCACCACCTCACTGTGGCTGGGCACCTCCAGGTTCACGGTCTTGCACCGGGCCAGCCGCACCCCCTCGCCGGCGTAGAGGCCGGCGAACAGCCACTCGCTCAGCTGCACCGGAATCGGTGTGGCCGCCGCCATCACCAGCAGCGGGTGCACGCCGATGGCGATGGCGATCTCCAGCTTCTTGCCCATCGCCGCCGCCTTGCGCAGGTGGCGCGCCCCGCCGCGCACGCTCAGCCAGTGCACGGTCATGGTGTTGATCGACTGCTGCTGCAGCCGGTACACCCCCACGTTGGGGGTGCCGGTCTCCGGGTCCTTGGTGATCACCAGCCCCAGGGTGATGATCCGGCCGCCGTCGCCCGGCCAGGGCCGCAGCAGCGGCAGGGCCTCGAGGTTCACCGCGTCGCCCTGGAGCACCTGCTGGTGGCAGGGGGGCGTGAGGTCCAGATCCGGTCGGGCCCGGAGCACATCCCAGAGCACGCCACCGAAGCGGGCGGCCTCCTTCAGGCCCTTGGGGGGCCGGGGCTGCTGCAGCAGCGCCAGCCGCTCCCCCAGGGCCTCGAGCTCCTCGGGCCGCTCCATGCCCATGCTCCACAGCACCCGCTCCTGGGTGCCGAGCAGGTTCACCGCCACCGGCATGGTGCTGCCCAGCACGTTCTCGAACAGCAGGGCCGGTCCCCCCAGGCTCAGCACCCGGTCGGCGATGGCCGCCAGCTCCAGGTCGGGGTTCACCGGGGCGGTGATGCGCCGCAGCCGGCCCCGCTGCTCCAGCAGCTCCAGGAAGCCCCGCAGGTCCCGGCGGCTGCGCTGGCGGATCGGGGGCGCGGCCATGGGCTGGCTGGGGCGGAGGAGAGGATCCGGCCACTGTGACGCAGCTGGGCGGGCGCCCGCGGGCGCCACGGCACAGCCTGCAGGCGTGACGGCACAGCCTGGGGGCGCCGCCCGGAAGCGGGCTGCCCAGCGGGCCGGGGGCCGGCCGGGCCGCTGCGGGCCCGGCTGTCTACGGTGACCACCCATCCCGCTGGCGGCGGCCGTGCTGATCTCCTATTTCCACACCTCCGAGGCGGTGCCGCCGGTGCGCCCCGCGGCCGAGGGCGGGCCCGATGCCGCCGTGGTGATCGACGTGCTGCGGGCCACCACCACCATCGCCTGGTCGTTGCGCAACGGCGCCGAGGCGATCCAGGCCTTCGCCGACCTGGCGGAGCTGGAGACGGCGGCCGCCGCCTGGCCGGCGGAGCGGCGCCTGCGGGCCGGCGAGCGGGGCGGCCAGCGGGTGCAGGGCTACGACCTGGGCAACTCGCCCCTCGCGGTGACGCCGGAGCTGGTGGGGGGCAAGCGCATCTTCATGAGCACCACCAACGGCACCCGCTCCCTGGCCGCGGTGCGGGCCGTGCCCCTGCTGCTCACCGCCTGCCTGCCCAACCGCACCGCCGTGGCCCAGCGGCTGGTCGCCGCCGCCGCCCAGCGGGTGTGGATCGTGGGCAGCGGCTGGGAGGGCGACTACTCCCTGGAGGACAGCCTGGCGGCCGGCGCCGTGATCTCCGCCGCCACCGAGCTGGCGGTGGCCCCCCACGTGGGCGTGGGCACCGGCAACGACGAGGCCCTGGCGGCCCTGGCCCTGTGGCAGCAGTGGCGCCACGACACCGAGACCTGCCTGCGGGCCGCTAGCCACGGCCAGCGGCTGCTGGCCCTGGGTAACCACGACGCCGACTTCCGCTGCTGCGCCGCGGTGGACAGCCTGCCGGTGGTGCCGGTCCAGACCAGCCCGGGGGTGCTGCAGCTGGTCTGAGGCCGGCGGGCGCCGCGGATGGGCCCCGGCCCGGGGGCCGGCCGCGGTGGCTCCCCTACAGTGCCGCCGACAGCGAGACTCCAGCGGTGACAAGCTTTCTGGCGGCGGCCCTGCAGCTCACCAGCACGCCGGATCCCGAGGCCAACTTCGCCGCCGCCGAGGAGCAGATCGAGCTGGCGGCCCGCCGCGGTGCCGAGCTGGTGGGCCTGCCGGAGAACTTCGCCTTCATGGGTGACGACGCGCGCCGGCTGGAGCTGGCCCCGGCCCTGGCGGAGCGCTGCAGCCGCTTCCTGGTCACCATGGCGCGCCGCTACCAGGTGACCCTGCTGGGCGGCGGCTTCCCGGTGCCCGCCGGCGAGCGGCTCACCCTCAACCGGGCCGAACTGGTGGGCAAGGACGGCCAGCTGCTGGCCCGCTACGACAAGATCCACCTCTTTGACGTGGACCTGCCCGACGGCAACACCTACCGGGAGTCGGCCACGGTGCAGCCGGGCACGGAGCTGCCGCCCGTGGTGGAGGTGCCGGGGCTGTGCCGGGTGGGCCTGTCCATCTGCTACGACGTGCGCTTTCCTGAGCTGTACCGCCACCTGGCCGGCGCCGGCGCCGATGTGCTGATGATCCCCGCCGCCTTCACCGCCTTCACCGGCAAGGACCACTGGCAGGTGCTGCTGCAGGCCCGGGCGATCGAGAACACGGCCTACGTGGTGGCCCCCGCCCAGACCGGCCACCACGGCGGCCGCCGCCAGACCCATGGCCACGCCCTGGTGATCGACCCCTGGGGCACGGTGCTGGCCGATGCGGGGGTGGCGCCGGGGCTGGCGGTGGCGCCGATCGACCCTGTGCACCGCGAGCGGGTGCGGGCCCAGATGCCCAGCCTGCAGCACCGCCGTCCGGCCCTGTTCTGAGGTCGTGGGCGTGCGCGGCCGATCCCTGCTGGCGGCGGGCCTGGGCCTCGGGGCCAGCCTCACCACCCTGCTCTCGGCGCTGCCGGCCTGGGCCGCCAGTGCCCTGGGGGCCTGGCGCATCAGCCGCGACGGCCAGCTGGAGCTGCGCACCTCGCCGGACATCCAGGTGCAGGCCTACTACGAGGCCGGCCGCGGCCGCTCCGGCCCGCGCATCTGGGTGGACCTGCCCGGTGCGCCGATCCGCACCCGCACCCTGCCGGGGGCCGGGCTGGTGCGCCAGGTGCGCATCGGCAAGCCCACCCCCAACGAGACCCGCCTGGTGCTGGAGTTCCAGCCCGGCACGCCGATCAATCCGGCGGAACTGCGGCTGGTGGGCACCGCCCGCGACCGCTGGCGCATGGACCTCAAGGCCCTGGGGGCCGGCCTGGTGCCCCTGGGCGAGGGCGATGTGGACGCCCCCAGTGCACCCACCTGGCGCCAGGGGCCGGCGGTCACCGGCTTCGTGCCCCGCGGCCCCATCAGCGCCGGCGGTCTGCCCCAGGTGCCCCGCGGCCGCTTCAAGGTGGTGATCGATCCGGGCCACGGCGGCCCTGACCCCGGCGCCGTGGGCATCGGCGGCCTGCGTGAGACCGACGTGGTGCTGGATGTGGGCCTGCAGGTGGCCCAGCTGCTGCAGGCCCAGGGGGTGCAGGTGCTGCTGACCCGCACCTCCGAGGTGGACGTGGATCTGCCGCCCCGGGTGGCCCTGGCCAACAACAGCCGCGCCGATGTGTTCCTGAGCATCCACGCCAACGCCCTGAGCATGGCCCGCCCGGATGTGAACGGCATCGAGACGTTCTTCTTTGAGGGTGGTCGCTCCCGGGCCCTCGCCCAGGCGGTGCAGGAGCAGGTGCTGGCCATCTCGCCGGGCTCGCCGGACCGGGGTGCCCGGCCGGGGCGCTTCTTCGTGATCCGCCGCACCGTGATGCCCTCGGCCCTGGTGGAGATGGGCTTCGTCACCGGCTCGATCGACGCCCCCCGCCTGGCCAATGCGGGCTTCCGCCGGCGCCTGGCGGTGGCCATCGCCACCGGCCTGCTCAACCACCTCGGCGGCCGATGAGCCGCCCCCGTCCGCCAGGGGCGCCGATCGGCATCTTTGATTCCGGCGTGGGCGGGCTCAGCGTCTGGCGGGAACTGGTGGCGCAGCTGCCGGCCGAATCCACGGTCTACGTGGCCGACCGGGCCCACGTGCCCTACGGCAACCGCACCAGCGCCGAGATCCGCCGCTTCAGTGAGGCCATCGCCGACTTCCTGGTGGCCGAGGGCTGCAAGGCGATCGTGGTGGCCTGCAACACCGCCTCGGCCGTGGCCCTGCAGGGCCTGAGGGAGCGCTTCGCCGGCGTGCCGATCCTGGGCCTGGAGCCGGCGGTGAAGCCGGCGGTGTCGCTCACCCGCTCCGGGGTGGTGGGGGTGATGGCCACCCCTGCCACCTTCCAGGGGCGCCTCTACCGGGCCACGGTGGGCCGCCATGCCGCCGACGTGCAGGTGGTGGAGCAGGTGTGCATCGGCCTGGCGGATCTGGTGGAGCGGGGCGAGCTGGAGGGGCCCGGCTGCGAGGACCTGCTGCGGGGCTTCGTCGGGCCGATGCTCGCCGCCGGCGCCGACACGATCGTGCTGGGCTGCACCCACTACCCCTTCGTGATCGAGGCGATCCGCCGCCTGGCGGGACCCGCCCTGGAGGTGGTGGATCCGGCGCCGGCGGTGGTGCGCCACCTGGGCCAGGTGCTGCGCTGCGGCGGCCTGGAGGCCCCGGCCGGCGGCCCGCCGCCGCGGCACCGCTTCTTCACCAGCGCCGAACCGGCCTGCTTCGACCGCGCCGCCGGCCGCCTGCTGGGCCTGCGCACCAGCAGTGAGGGCCTGCTGTGGCGGGATTCGGAGCCCCAGGCCCTGGTGCCGGCGGCGCTGCACTCCCGGCCAGCCGCAGGGGCCTTCTAGGATCGACCCACCGCAGGGGGTCATGGCAACGGTCGCAGAGCTGCTTCAGCCCGTCGAGGCCGACCTGGAGGCCCTGCTCAGCGACCTGCGCAGCCTGATCGGCGCAGGTCATCCGATCCTGCAGGCGGCCGCCGAGCACCTGTTCAGCGCCGGCGGCAAGCGGCTGCGGCCCGGCATCGTGCTGCTGATCTCCCGGGCCCTGGCGCCCGACGGCGAACTCAGCCCGCGCCACCGGCGCCTGGCGGAGATCACCGAGATGATCCACACCGCCTCACTCGTGCACGACGACGTGGTGGACGAGGCCTCCACCCGCCGGGGCGTGGACACGGTGCACAGCCGCTTCAACCACCGCGTGGCGGTGCTGGCGGGGGATTTCCTGTTCGCCCAGGCCAGCTGGCACCTGGCCAACCTCGACGACCTGGAGGTGGTGAAGCTGCTCAGCCGCGTGATCATGGACCTGGCCGACGGCGAGGTGCGCCAGGGCCTGTTCCGCTACGACACCGGCCAGAGCTTCGAGACCTACCTCGAGAAGAGCTACTGCAAGACGGCCTCCCTGATCGCCAACAGCGCCCGTGCCGCGGGCGTGCTCAGCGGCCTTCCCGACCCCCAGCTCGACGCCCTCTACCGCTTCGGCCGCCAGCTGGGCCTGGCCTTCCAGGTGGTGGATGACATCCTCGACTTCACCGGCAGCGACCAGCAGCTGGGCAAGCCCGCCGCCAGCGACCTGGCCAGCGGCTACCTCACCGCCCCCGCCCTCTACGCCCTGCAGGGGCGCCCGGCCCTGGCGGGCCTGATCGAGCGGGAGTTCAGTGAGGCGGGCGACCTGGAGCAGGCCCTGGACCTGGTGCGCGGCAGCGATGCCATCCCCCGCTCGCGGCTGCTGGCCGAGGGCTTCGCCAACGAGGCCCGCACCGCCCTCGCCTGGCTGCCGGCCTCCGAGAGCCGCACCGCCCTGCTGCAGCTGCCCGAGTACGTGCTCAGCCGGCTGTACTGACCAGGCCGCGTGGACTTCACGCCCGCCATCCCCTACGTGCAGGTGCGCCGGGCGGTGATCCGCAGGGCCCTGCTCTCCGGCGCCGTCACCCCGCGGGTCGCCCTGGCGATGGGCGATGAATCCCAGCTGCTGCGCTTCGCGGTGGGCTTCGGCAGCACCGGCATGATCGGCTGCGTGGTGAGCGATGCCCGCAGCTGCCTGGAGCGGCTGGCCCTGGAGCCCTACGGCCTGCTGCTCTGCACCGATGTGCTGGATGGGGGCGACGTGCTGGAGCTCACCGCCACCGCCAGGGCCCGCCACCCCGCGCTCAAGATCATCGTGATCAGCCGCAGCGGGCACCTGGACCGGGCCCTGGTGGCCGCCGAGTGGATCGACGGGCTGGTGGCGGAGCGGGACATGACCTTCCGCTGCGGAGCGCTGCAGGCAGCCGTGCTGGCGGTGCTGGGGGGGAGCTATTTCCGCAGTGAGTCGATGCGGCAGCAGGCGGCGGCGCCCGAGGGCGCCAGGCCGCTCTCGCAGCGGGATTATCAGGTGCTCCACGGCCTGGCGGACGGCCTGACGGACCGGGAGATCGCGGCCCGCCTGCAGATCAGCGAGAGCACCGCCAAGACCTACACCAAGCGGCTGCTGAGCGCCCTCGGGGCCCGCAACCGCCTGCAGGCGCTGGTGCTCGGCCTGCGCCACGGGCTGGTGCGGCTGAGCTGAGGCGGCGCCGGCCGCGGCGGAGCGCCTTCTCCCCTTTCGAGCCGGCCAGGGCCCCCGCAAGGGGATGGTGGCGCCCGGACCGCTGGCCCTAGAGACAGGGCACCATCCCCAGCTCCCATGGTCAGCACCCTGCCCGGATCCAGCCTCTCCCTGGCGGTGGGGGGCCAGCTCTGGTGGAACGGCTTCACCGCCGAGCTGAAGATCACCAACGTCGGTTCTGTGGCGGTGGGGGGCTGGAGCCTCAGCTTCGACAGTCCCCACCGCCTCGGGGCCAACCCCTGGGGGGTGAGCGCGACCAGCCGCGACCTCGGCCAGGGTCTCTGGCGCCACACCCTCACGGCCACCGGCTGGGCCGCGGCCCTGGCCCCCGGCGCCAGCATCAGCGTGGGCTTCAACGGCAGCCAGGGCACACCGATCGGCCAGAGCGGCCCCCTGCGGGCCGAGCAGCTGCTGGTGGGCCCACCCCAGTTCGCGGTGTACCCCGCGGGGGGGAGCGCGCCCAGCCCCAGCCCCGTTCCACCAGCCCCCGAGCCGGCTCCGGCCCCCGTTCCTGTTCCAGCCCCCGAGCCAGCTCCGGCCCCCGCTCCGGTTCCAACACCGGCTCCGACGCCGACACCAGCTCCGCCGTCGGCACCGACACCCATTCCGGCACCCCCGACGGCACCGGGAGCCCACAACTACGGCGAGGCGCTGCAGAAATCGTTTCTCTTCTATGAGGCCCAGCGCTCCGGGGTGCTCGATGCCGCCAGCAACCGGATCGAGTGGCGGGGCAGCTCGGGCCTGCGGGATGGGGCCGATGGCGTCTATTTCGGCGGCCAGAGCCCTGCCAACCTGCAGCCGGGCCTGAGCCTGGACCTCAGGGGCGGGTACCACGATGCCGGCGACCACGGCAAGTTCGGCCTGCCCCTGGCCTCCACCCTCACGACCCTGGCCTGGGGGGGGCTGGAGTTCAGCGACGGCTACCGGCTCAGCGGCCAGGCCGACGAGCTGCTGGCGGCGGTGCAGTGGGGCACCGACTACCTGCTCAAGGCCCAGGGGGTGGACGCCAGCGGGCGCACCACCTTCTTCGTGGCCCAGGTGGGCAACGTGGAGGCCGACCACGCCCTCTGGAGCGCTCCGGAAGGCCAGACCATCGCGCGGCCCGCCCTGGCGGTGACCCCGACCAGGCCCGGCTCCGACGTGGCGGCCGGCTCCGCTGCGGCCCTGGCGGCCGCCTCGATCCTGTTCCGGCGCGACGGGAACACCGCCTACGCCGACACCCTGCTGGAGCGGGCCCGCTCCCTCTACAGCTTTGCCGACACCTACCGGGGCAAGTACTCCGACTCCATCCCCGACATCCGCAACTATTACAACTCCTGGAGCGGCTACAACGACGAGCTGGCCCTGGGGGCGGCCTGGCTGTCGCGGGCGACGGTCGCCGCCGGGGGCGACGGCAGCGCCTACCGGAACCAGGCCCTCGCGCTCTACACCGACCAGATCGGTGGGCTGGCCCGGGGCTGGACCGGCAACTGGGACGACGCCTCCTATGCCGTGGCGGTGATGCTCGCCCAGGACACCGGCTCGGCCCGGATCCGCCAGGACGTGGAGGGCTGGCTCAACACCTGGGTGAGCGGCGGCAACGGCGTTCAGATCACGGCGGGGAGCCTGCGCACGATCAGCCCCTGGGGCTCCCTGCGCTACGCCGCCAACACGGCCTTTCTGGCCGACGTCTACGCCGACACGGTGAACGACCCCCTGGGGGCCTACAGCGCCCTCGCCCAGGGCACGGTGGATTACATCCTGGGCAGCAATCCCCGCAATTCCAGTTACCTGGTGGGCTACGGCGCCAACGCGCCGCTGCAGCCCCACCACCGGGCGGCCTCGGGCGTGGGCTGGGATGGATTCCGCAACGGCCAGCCCAATGCCCACATCCTCTACGGGGCCCTGGTGGGCGGTCCCACCGCCGCCGACGACTTCGCCTACCAGGACAGACGCGACGACTACGTCGCCAATGAGGTGGCGATCGACTACAACGCCGGCCTCAGCGGCGCCTTCGCCCGCAGCGTGGAGCGCTCCGGCGGCGTGCCGCTCACGGACGCCCAGCTGGAGGCCCTGCCCGGCATCCGGGCCGGGGGCGGCGGAACGCCCGTGCCCGCGCCCCCGGCTCCAGTCCCGACCCCGACCCCAGTCCCGGCCCCGGCCCCGGCGCCGACTCCAGCACCGCCGGCCCTGCCGCCCCTGCCGCCCAGCCTGGCGGGGGTGCCGCTGCCCAGCCGCCCCGATCTCGCCCTGGCGGTGGGCGGCAGCCTCTGGAGCGGCGGGATGACGGTCGAACTGAGGCTGACCAACACCGGCAGCCAGGCGGTGAACGGCTGGAGCCTCAGTTTCGACAGTCCCCACAGCCTCAGCGGCGGCCCCTGGGGCGTGAGGGTCAGCAGTGCCCCCCTGGGGGGCGGCCTGATCCGACACACCCTCAGCGGAGACGGCTACGGCGCCGTGATTCCGCTGGGGGGCTCGGTCACGGTGGGCTTCAACGCCCGCCAGGGCCGGGCGGTGGGCAGCAGCGGCGCCCTCACCGCCGCCGCCCTGTTCGGCGGCCCCGACCCGCTGGCCTTCCGCCAGCCCAACCCCCTGTTCCGCACCGGCGACGGGGGCGACAACCTGCTCACGGCCGGCGCCGGCGCCGACCTGCTCACCGGCCTGGGGGGACAGGACACCTTCCGGATCCAGAGCCTGGGGGACTCCCTGCTGGCGGCCCCCGACCAGATCAGCGACCTGCAGATCGGCAGCGATCGCATCGACGGGCCCCAGGCGGTGGCGGCCAGCGCGCTGCAGGAGCTGGGCAGCGTCGCCTCCCTCTCGGCTGGCGCCATCGGCGGCCTGTTGGGCGCCGCCAGCTTCGCGGCCCATGGGGCCGCCAGTTTCAGCCTGGCCTCACCGGCCGGCCTGCGCACCTTCCTCGCCCTCAACGACGGCGTGGCGGGCTTCCAGGCCGGCCAGGATGCCCTGGTGGAGATCAGCGGCTACAGCGGTGACCTCACGGCCCTGGCCGTGATCTGAGGCGGGCGGGCTGACAGGGCGATGGCCGCTGCCTAGAACGCCGCCAGTGCCCCTCAGTGACCCTGACCCCCATGGCCCCCGCTCCGGACAGGCCCCCGGCAGAGCGGCCCCAGCGGGGGCTGCGGAGCTGGCCCCGGCGCCTGCTGCGCCGCTCGTCCCAGCTCAACGACGCCCCGCTCAACAAGGCCAGCCTGCTGGTGCTGGTGCTGATCGACCTGTTCCTGCTGGTCAACATCCTGGCGGGCCTGAACGCGATCGCCGCCTGGCCCCTCAGCCCATCGCAGGCCTATCCCTGCCAGAGCGCCTGGAGCGCCTACCTGCGGGACTCCTCGCCCCAGCGGGATCCCCAGGTGCTGCGCCAGGCCCTGCGGGGCACGGAAGCGGCGGAGCCGGTGCCGCTGCCGCGCCCCGGTGGCGCCGGCGATGGCGGCCCGCCGCCCCCCAGCGTGAGGGAGCGCTGGCTGGAGCTCGAGAACGACCACCTCGGCCGCGTGGATCCGATCTGCCTGGAGCTGGCCGGCCGGCAGGATGCGGTGGCCCGCCAGACCGACCTGCGGCGGTTGGGGGCCGGCATTCAGGCCCGCGAGCAGGCGATCGAGCGGATCGAGCAGGAGAGTGCCACGATCCGGCGCCAGTACGACTCCAGCCTGCTGGAGCAGATCGCCGGCCAGCCCCGGCCCCGCGCCCTCAGCGCCGTCAGCGCCGCCGAGGCCCGCGCCAGCCTGGAGCGCAACGACCAGCGCCTGGCCCGCTTGGGCCGGGAGATCGCCGATCTGGAGCGGCAGGTCGTGCAGGCGCCGGCCAGCCGCCGCTACCTCGCCCTGCTGGGGGATCGCCGCGCCTTCCAGGCGGTGGAGCGGGACTTCGCCCGGGCCAGCTTCTGGCACCCCAGCCTGCAGCTGCTGCTGCAGACCCTGTTCCTGCTGCCGCTGGTGATCGGCAGCCTGGCGGTGTACCGCTTCGCCAACCGCCGCGGCCACGGCCTGATCGCCCTGATCAGCTGGCACCTGCTGGTGATCGCCCTGGTGCCGCTGCTGCTGAAGCTGTTCGAATTCAGCCAGGTGGGGCTGCTGTTCCAGGTGGTCTACGACCTGGTGGCCGGCCTGGTCGGCCGGCTGCTGTTCCTGGTCAGCTACCTCTACATCCTGCTGATCCCCCTGCTGGGCTTCGGCCTGATCCGGCTGATGCAGGCCCTGCTGTTCAACACCCGCCTGCAGGCCAGCCAGCGGGTGCAGCGGGGGCGCTGCCTGCGCTGTGCCCGCCGGCTGCAGCCGGCCAGCCGCCACTGCCCCCACTGCGGCTACGCGCAGCTGCAGAGCTGCCCCCACTGCGGCCGCGCCACCCACCGCCACCTGCCCCACTGCCGCCACTGCGGCGGCGCCCTGGAGGCCCCGCCAGCCGCCGACCCCTGAACCCGGGTCTCCGGCCTGACCGGCCCGCCGGCCTACAGCGCCAGCTCCCGCAGCGACTCCAGCCAGTGCACCCCCTCCGGGTAGGCCGCCCGCCCGGCCCCCTCCGGCAGCACCACATGCACCCGGCAGCCGGCGGCGGCGGCGGCGTGGGCGCCGGCGGGGGAATCCTCGAAGGCCCAGCAGGCGCTGGCCGCCTGCCCCAGCCGCTCGGCCGCCAGCAGGAACACATCCGGTGCCGGCTTGCCCGCCTGCAGCTGGGGATCGTCGCCGTGGACCCGCACCCCAATCAGCTCCAGCCAGGGATGGGGGGCGGCCTTGAGGGCCACCGCCGCCCGCGAGCTGCTGGTGGCCAGGGCCATCGGGATCGCCAGCTCGCGGCAGCGCCGCACCAGCTCCGGCGCCCCCGCCATCGGCCGGGCGTGCACCAGCAGGGCCTCGGCGATGGGCTGGCGCACCGCCAGCAGGGCCTCGATGCTCGGGGGCGCGCCCAGCGCAGGCGTTCCGCCGGCGGGATTGTGGGCGATCCAGTCCCGCACCTGCTCGGCGCAGTCGAGGCGGCGGCGGCCCCGCAGGGCCATCAGCTCGCTGCCATCGAGCTGGCGGCCGAAGTGGGCGGCGGCCTCGCGCCAGGCCCGGGCGTGCAGCGGCTCGGTGTCGAGCAGCAGGCCGTCGAGGTCGAACAGGCAGGCGGCGGGTCGGGCCATGGGGCCATCCTGCGACAGCACGGCCCAGGGCAGCGCCGGCCCCGGCCGGACCGCGGCCCGTTACAGCGCGGCCCGGGGGCGCGGTGCCGGCGGCCCGTTTCTGGCTTGAATGGCGCCGGCCCCCGCGCGTCCCCGCTGCCATGAGCGATGCCACCATCGAATCGGTGCTCCAGGAGCAGCGGCTGTTCCAGCCGCCGGCGGCCCTGGCGGCCACGGCCCGCATCGGCTCCCTGGAGGCCTACCGCGCCCTGGTGGCCGAGGTGGAAGCCGACCCCGACGCCTTCTGGGGCGAGCAGGCCCGCCGGCAGCTGCACTGGTTCGAGCCGTTCCACACGGTGCTCGACTGGAGCAACCCGCCCTTCGCCAGGTGGTTCGAGGGGGGCCGCACCAACCTGGCCTACAACTGCCTGGATCGCCACCTGGAGGGCCCCCGGGCCGACAAGACCGCGCTGATCTGGGAGGGCGAACCCGGCGACGGCCGCCGCTTCAGCTACCGCGAGCTGCACGCCGAGGTGAGCCGGGCCGCCAATGCCCTCAAGGCCCTGGGCATCGCCAAGGGCGATCTGGTGGCCCTCTACATGCCGATGGTGCCCGAGGCGGCCATCGCCATGCTGGCCTGCGCCCGCATCGGCGCCGTCCACTCGGTGGTGTTCGGCGGCTTCTCGGCCGACGCCCTGCGGGACCGGCTGAACGATGGCCAGGCCAAGGCGGTGATCACCGCCGACGGCGGCTTCCGCAAGGACAAGGCGGTCTCGCTCAAGCCGGCGGTGGACGAGGCCCTGGCCGAGCAGGGCGGCGCCCCGAGCGTGGAGCACGTGCTGGTGGTGCGCCGCACCGGCCAGGCGGTGGGCTTCGAGCCCGGCCGCGACCACTGGTGGCATGAGCTCGTCGACGGGCAGAGCGCCGACTGCCCGGCCGAGCCGATGCAGAGCGAGGACCGGCTGTTCGTTCTCTACACCTCCGGCTCCACCGGCAAGCCCAAGGGGGTGGTGCACACCACCGCCGGCTACAACCTCTGGGCCCACCTCACCTTCCAGTGGATCTTCGACATCCGTGAGGACGACATCCACTGGTGCACGGCCGACGTGGGCTGGATCACCGGCCACAGCTACATCGTCTACGGGCCGCTCTCCAACGGCGCCACCACCGTGATGTACGAGGGGGCACCGCGCCCCTCCAGGCCCGGGGCCTTCTGGGAGGTGATCGAGAAGCACGGCGTCACGATCTTCTACACCGCCCCTACGGCGATCCGCGCCTTCATGAAGAGCGGCCGGGCGGTGCCGGATCAGTACGCCATGGCCTCGCTGCGCATCCTCGGCACGGTGGGGGAGCCGATCAACCCTGAGGCCTGGATGTGGTATCGCGAGGTGATCGGTCGGGGTCGCTGCCCGATCGTCGACACCTGGTGGCAGACCGAGACCGGCGGGGTGATGATCAGCCCGCTGCCCGGCGCCACCCCCACCAAGCCCGGCTCCTGCACCCTGCCCCTGCCGGGCATCGCCGCCGACATCGTCGACCACGACGGCGTGTCCCAGGCGGCCGACCAGGGCGGCTACCTGGCGATCCGGCGGCCCTGGCCGGGGATGATGCGCACGGTGCACGGCGATCCCGACCGCTTCCGCCGCAGCTACTGGGAGGAGATCCGCCCCGCCGACGGCCGTCCCCTCTACTTCGCCGGCGATGGCGCCCGCCGTGACGCCGACGGCTACTTCTGGGTGATGGGCCGGGTGGACGACGTGATCAACGTGAGCGGCCACCGGCTGGGCACGATGGAGATCGAGAGCGCCCTGGTGAGCCACCCGGCCGTGGCCGAGGCCGCCGTGGTGGGCCGGCCCGATGCGCTCAAGGGCGAGGGGGTGGTGGCCTTCGTGACCCTGGAGACCGGCCGCACGGGCGATGACGCCCTGGTGGCGGAGCTGCGGGCCCACGTGGGCAAGGAGATCGGCCCGATCGCCAGGCCCGACCAGATCCGCTTCACCGATTCCCTGCCCAAGACCCGCAGCGGCAAGATCATGCGCCGCATCCTGCGCTCCCTGGCCTCGGGCCAGGATGTGCGCGGCGATACCTCCACCCTGGAGGACCGCTCGGTGCTGGACGCCCTGCGGGTCTAGGGCTTCAAGGGCGGCGGGCTGGGCGGCGTCCCGCGGGCCGGCCTCCATGGGGTCGCCGGTTCGGTGACCCCTCCCTCGGCACCATTGAGGCCGGCCGGCCGCGGCCCCTACGGTCCCCCCAGACCACGCAAGGGCTGCCATGGCGGTGCTGGAAGAACAGGGCCAGATTCAGATCCACACCGAGAACATCTTCCCGATCATCAAGAAGGCCGTGTATTCCGGCCATGAGGTGTTCCTGCGGGAGCTGGTGAGCAACGGTGTCGATGCCATCAGCAAGCGGCGCATGGCCGCCATGGCCGGTGACTGCTCGGAGGGCCCCGAGGGCAGGATCGCGATCCGTATCGACCGCGAGGCCAGGACCCTCACCATCTCCGACAACGGCATCGGCATGGACGCCGAGGAGGTGAAGCGCTACATCAACCAGGTGGCCTTCTCCAGCGCCGAGGACTTCCTGGAGAAGTACAAGCAGGAGAGCGACGCCATCATCGGCCACTTCGGCCTGGGCTTCTACTCCAGCTTCATGGTGGCCAGGCAGGTGGAGCTGGTGAGCCTCTCCGCCCGCCCCGGCCGTGAGGCGGTGCGCTGGAGCTGCGATGGCTCCCCCAACTTTAGCCTGGAGGGGGCCGAGCGCAGCGAGCCCGGCACCGATGTGATCCTGCACCTGATGGAGGAGGAGCTCGAATACCTCGAGCCCTCCCGCCTGCGCACCCTGATCACCACCTACTGCGACTTCCTGCCGGTGGAGGTGCAGCTCGAGGGCGAGACGGTGAACAAGCGCGAGGCCCCCTGGCGCAAGAGCCCCCGTGACCTCACCGACGACGACTACATCGAGCTCTACCGCTACCTCTACCCCTTCCAGGGCGACCCGCTGCTGTGGGTGCACCTCAACACCGACTACCCCTACAACCTGCAGGGCATCCTGTTCTTCCCCAGATCCAGCGGCCGCGCCGACTGGGAGAAGGGCGAGATCCGGCTCTACTGCAACAACGTGTTCGTGTCCGATTCGATCAAGGAGGTGGTGCCCCGCTACCTGCTGCCCCTGCGGGGCGTGATCGATTCGCCGGACATCCCCCTGAACGTGAGCCGCTCGGCCCTGCAGACCGATCGGCGCGTGCGCTCCATCGGCGGCTTCGTGGCCAAGAAGGTGGGCGATCGCCTCAAGGCGCTGCACCGCGAGGATCCCAGGCGTTACGCCGCGATCTGGGACTCCCTGGCCCCCTTCATCAAGATCGGCGCCCTGGAGGATGAGAAGTTCGCCGACCAGGTGGCGGATCTGGTGCTGTTCGGCACCACCGCCACCGCCCAGGAGGGCGGCGAGGCCGAGCTGGCCAACCCCGATCCGATCCCCGGCGAGGCGGGCCGGGCCTACACCACCTTGGCGGGTTACCGCAGCCGCCTGGAGGCCGCCCACGCCCAGCGGATCCTCTACTGCACCGACGAGGCCGGTCAGGCCGGTGCCCTGGCCCTGTGGCGGAGCCAGGGCGCCGAGGTGCTGCTGGCCGACACCTTCATCGACACCCAGTTCATCCCCTGGCTGGAATACCGCCACAGCGACCTGAAGTTCCAGCGGGTCGATGCCGAGCTCGACGACTCCCTGCAGGAGCAGGAGAGCGAACTGGCCGATGCCGACGGCAAGGACGCCTCCGAGAAGCTGCGGGAGCTGTTCAAGGGCGCCCTGGCCAACGACAAGGTGACGATCCAGGTCCAGGCCCTCAAGGGCGATGGCGCCCCGGCGGCCCTGATCCTGCTGCCGGAGCAGATGCGCCGCCTCAACGACATGGGCGCCCTGATGGAGCAGCGCCTGCCGGGCCTGCCCGACCACCACGTGCTGCTGGTGAACCGCCGGCACCGGCTGGTGGAGGGGCTGCTCAAGCTGTCGGCCGGTGCCGTGATCACCGGCGCCGGCGCCAGCTCCCCCAGCCAGGAGCTGGCCCAGGCCCTCAGCCGCCACCTCTACGAGACGGCGCGGCTGGCGGTGGGCGGCCTGGAGCCCAACCAGCTGGCCGGCTTCCAGCAGCGCAGCTGTGACCTGATGGGACAGCTGATGGAGCGTGGCCTCTGACGGCCCTGCTGACTGCACCACAGCCTTGCAGGCCCCACTGCAGCGGGGCCTGGAGTGGGGCCTGCACCCCAGGCTGAACCGCGGCCCGGGGGCACCCCTTTGATACAGTCTGCCCCTGGGCTTTGTCCCAAGAAGTCTTCCACTGGTTGAACGTCATGTCCCGGGTCTGCCAACTCACCGGCAAGCGCGCCAACAACGGGATGGCCGTCAGCCACTCCCACGTGCGCACCAAGAAGCTGCAGCAGGTGAACCTGCAGGAGCGCCGCCTGTGGTGGGCCGAGGGCAGCCGCTTCGTCAAGCTGCGTGTCTCCACCCGCGCCCTCAAGACCATCCAGAAGAAGGGCCTGGGCGCCTACGCCAAGGAGCTGGGCATCAACCTGGCCAAGATCTGACTGGCCAGGACCTGAAGGCGCGTCCCCGGGCTGCCTAGGCTGCGGCCCTCCAGCTCCTGACCACCTCCCATGCAGCGTCGCCAGTTCCTCGGCGGCCTCACCTTGGCATCCCTGGGCCTGCTGGCGTTCGCGCCGCAGGCCCTTGCCCTTGGTGGGGTCCTGCCCGGCCTCGATCAGCCCGCCCCCGGCTTCGACCTCGACGGGGTGGTGCCCGGGGCGGACGGGGTGCAGCAGGCCCGCCGCTCCCTGGCCGACTTCGCCGGCCAGTGGCTGGTGCTCTATTTCTACCCCCGCGATTTCACCGGCGGCTGCACCCTGGAGGCCCGGGGCTTCCAGCGGGATCTGGCGGCCTTCCAGCGCCGCGGCGCCGCCGTGGTGGGCATCAGCGCCGACGATCCGGACTCCCATGCCTCCTTCTGCGGCAGCGAGGACCTGGCCTTCCCGCTGCTCTCCGATCCAGGCGGCAGCGTGAGCCAGCGCTACGGCTCCTGGATCGCCCCCTTCTCCCAGCGCCACACCTTCCTGATCGACCCCAGCGGCCGGCTGCGGGCCCGCTGGGTGGCGGTGCGGCCCTCCGGCCACAGCCAGGAGGTGCTCGAGGAGCTGGAGCGGCAGCAGACCCTGCCGGCCTCGGCAGCCTGAGGGGTCCTGGAGCCTCGGGGGGAGTGGGCAGGCTGAGCGGCCCCGGCCGGCCGGCCTGACGGCTGCGCGGCCAGGGGCCACGCGGTCGGTCAGCCCCAGCCCGCCAGCACCACCTTGCCCACGCTGGTGTGGCTCTCCATCAGTCCATGGGCCCGGCGCAGGGTCTCCGCCGTGATCGGGCCGAGCTGGAGGCGGGCCGTGCTGCGGATCTCGCCGGCGTCCACCAGCTCGGCCACCCGGGCCAGCAGGGCGCCCTGCTCGGCCATGTCGGCGGTGCGGAACAGCGAGCGGGTGAACATCAGCTCCCAGTGGAGCGACAGGCTCTTGCGCTTCAGCGCCAGCACGTTGATCGCCTCGGGGGCCGGATCGTCGATCAGGGCCAGGGCGCCCTGGGGGGCCAGCACCTCCACCAGCTGGGGGAAGTGCTGCTCGGTGTGGGTGAGCCCGATGGCCCGCTGCACCGCCGGCAGGCCCAGGGCCTGGAGCTGGGGTGCCAGGGGCCGGTGGTGGTCGATCACGTGCTGGCAGCCGAGTTCCCGCAGCCAGGCCTGGCCCTCGGGCCGCGACGCCGTGGCCACCAGGGTCAGGCCGGTGAGGCGGCGGGCCAGCTGCACCAGGATCGAGCCCACCCCGCCGGCGGCCCCCACCACCAGCAGGGTTTCGCCGCGGTGGGCGTCCGGGCCCTGGGCCAGTCCCAGGCGATCGAACAGCAGTTCCCAGGCCGTGATCGCCGTGAGCGGCAGGGCCGCCGCCTCGGCCGCCGCCAGCGTGGACGGCCGCCGCGCCGCCAGCCGCCCGTCCACCAGCTGCAGCTCGGCGTTGCAGCCCGGCCGGTCCAGGGCCCCCGCATACCAGACCGGATCGCCCACCTGGAAGCCCTGCACCGCCGCCCCCACGGCCTGCACCGTGCCGGCCGCATCCCAGCCCAGCACCCGCCACTCCCCGGGCGCCGGCCGGTCGCGGCGGCGCACCTTCGTGTCCACGGGGTTGACGGCGATCGCCTCCACCCGCACCAGCAGGTCCTGGGGGCCGGGGCTGGGGTCGGGCAGGTCGATGGCCTGCAGGCAGAGCGGATCCTCCACCGCCCGGCACTGCTGGTAGCCGATGGCACGCATGGTCAGTCCAGGAGCAGGGTGAGCAGGTCGCGGTGCACCGCCGTGGCGGCCCGCTGGGCGGCGATGGCGGCCGCGGCCAGGGGCCGATCCAGGCTGGCGCCCCAGCGCTCCGCCAGGGCCTCGGCGCCGGGGACGGAGCCGCCCAGGTCGTCGCAGGGGGCGCCCAGGCCGGCGGCGGCGGCCCTCACCTTCGGGTCGTAGCTGAGGGCCGCCACCGGCGCCCCCGCCAGGGCCGCCAGGATCAGGGCGTGCAGGCGCATCGCCAGCACCAGGCCGGCGCCGCCGAACACCGCCATGGCCTCGCTGGGCACCAGCGCCTGCACCGGGCGGCTGCGCCGGGCCAGGGCCCCGCCCACCAGGCCCTCGGCCAGGAGGCGGCCGTAGAGGCCGCTGTCCTGGTCGCGGTGGAAGGGCAGCCAGAGCACCTCGCGGCCGTGACGTTCCGCGAGCTGCTCCAGGGCCAGCAGGTAGGGCCGCCAGGCCGCCCCCGCCAGCAGGGGCGTCGGGCGCCAGCAGACCACGATCGGCCCCCCGGGCCCCCGCCAGGCCTGGGGCTCCAGCCCCCAGACCGGGTCGCTGCCCACCGGCGCCCGGCGCCCCAGCTGGGCCGCCAGCTGCCCCGACCCGGGATCGCGCCAGCTGAGGCCCTGCACCAGGGGCAGCAGCGCCCGCACCAGCGCCCGGCTGCGGCGCCGTTTCAGGGGGCCCAGCCCCTGGCCCCAGAGCAGCACGGGCTTGCCCCGCAGCCGCGCCGCCGCCACCAGGGCGGCGTAGTAGAGGAGGCTGCGGAAGCTGGTGGCGTCCTGCAGCAGGCTGCCGCCGCCGAGCACCAGCCCGTCGCTGCGGCCCAGGGCCGCCAGCACCGACCGCAGCCGGCGGCGGTCCACGGTGGCCACCCCGAAGCGCGCCTGCACCTCCGCCTGGTCGTGGGCCGTCACCAGCGGCGTGACCCCCGGCGGCAGCTGCGCCAGCAGGGCCTGCAGCAGCGCGTCGTCGCCGAGGTTGTGCTCGCCGTAGTACCCGCAGAGCAAGGCCCGCCGCGGGCGGCCCCGATGGCGGTTCTCCAGCTCGCCCACGCCGCCGCCCGTCGCTGCCGGCGAGCCTACGGCCGCCCCGGGGCGGCGCAGGGCAGGGGGTGGCGCGGGGCCGGATCCTCCGTCCAGCCGAGGTAGGCGGTGCCGCGCACCGGGCGGTCCAGGGGCCGGGCGGGGGGCACGCTGGGGTTGCTGGGGTAGCCCCGCCCGTCAAAGGGCAGCAGCGCGGCGTAGCCGTGGCCCGCATCCAGCCGCACGCGGCTGATCAGGTCGTGCCAGCCCCGCTGGCGCCCCTCCGCCACGACCAGGGGATCCTTGAACAGGGTCATCCGGCTCACCAGCACCAGCTCGTTCCGGCCCCCGGGCAACGGCTCGCGGAAGATCAGCAGCGGGCAGCCGCCGGTGCCGCAGTCCTGGGGGCCCACCAGGCTGACCACCCACTCGGGCCGGCCATCGCCGTTGAGGTCGACGCGGTTGTAGGCGTAGCGGCTGCCCTGGCCGGGCGGGCGGCCGGCCAGGCAGCGGCGCTCGATCCGGCGGGCCTCGGCCCGGCGCTCCTCCGGGGAGCCCGGATCGGGTCCATGGCCCTGGCCATCGTCGACCTGCACCGGGTAGAGCAGCCGCCGCAGGGCCGCCTCCAGGCGCGGATCGGGGCTGGCCAGGGGCGGCACCGAGCGCAGCACGGTGGGGGTCAGCGCCGGGCTGGGCGCCGGGGCCTGGGCCGGGGCAGGAGGGGGCGCGGCCGCCAGTGCCAGGGGCGCCAGGACCCACCAGATGGCCAGCGGGGCGCCGGCGGCCCCGCCGATCGCCACGCCGCTGCGGCCCGGGCGCACGGAGGCGAGCACCGATCCCATGGGCTGGTTCACGGCCATTCCCCCCCTCAACTTTCCTTCAGTGTGGATGCGAATCAGGCCGCAGGTTGGCTGTTGAACAGGCTTCTAAGCTGCAGCCACTCCCCCCTAGCCCCGTTCCATGGCCGCGATCTACAGCGACAACAGCCTGACGATCGGCAGGACGCCGCTGGTGCGGCTGAACCGGATCACGGCTGGGGCCAAGGCCCAGGTGCTGGCGAAGGTGGAGGGCCGCAATCCCGCCTATTCGGTGAAGTGCCGGATTGGCGCGGCGATGATCCAGGCGGCGGAGCGGGACGGGCTGCTGGGGGAGGGCAAGGAGATCATCGAGCCCACCAGCGGCAACACCGGCATTGCCCTGGCCTTCGTGGCAGCAAGTCGGGGCATTCCACTCACCCTCACCATGCCGGAGACGATGAGCCTGGAGCGGCGCAAGCTGCTCACGGCCTACGGCGCCAAGCTGGAACTCACCGAGGGCCGTCTCGGCATGACCGGCGCCGTGAACCGGGCCAAGGAGATCGCCGCCAGTGACCCCGGCCGCTATGTGCTGCTGCAGCAGTTCGTGAATCCGGCCAACCCCCAGATCCACCACGACACCACCGGCCCCGAGATCTGGACGGACACCGACGGTGCCGTGGATGTGCTGGTGTCGGGCGTGGGCACCGGCGGCACGATCACCGGCGTCAGCCGTTACATCAAGACCACCCTGGGCAAGCCCCTGGTGAGCGTGGCGGTGGAGCCGAAGAACAGCCCGGTGATCAGCCAGACCAAGGGCGGCCTGGCCCTGCAGCCCGGCCCCCACAAGATCCAGGGCATCGGCGCCGGCTTCGTGCCCGGCAACCTCGACCTGGGCCTGGTGGACCGGGTCGAGCAGGTGAGCGACGAGGAGGCCGTGGCGATGGCCCGCCGCCTCACCAAGGAGGAGGGCATCCTGGCGGGGATCAGCTGCGGCGCGGCCGCGGTGGCGGCCGTGCGCCTGGCCCACGAAGACGCCTATGCCGGCAAGACCATCGTGGTGGTGCTGCCCGATTCCGGTGAGCGCTACCTCAGCTCGGTGCTGTTCGAGGGCATCTTCAACGAGCGCGGCCTGCCGGTGACCGCCTGAGGCGGGATCAGCCGGCCAGGGCGGGGATCTCCTTGAGGCGCTCGTTGAGCTGCACCGCCAGGGACTGGCGCCCCACGGCCAGCACCTTGAGGGTGTCCTCGTGGATGCGCAGCTGGGCATCGGCCACCTGCAGGCCCCGCACCAGCTCCTTCACGTCCTCCGGCAGGCCGTTGAGGTCGTAGCGCTGGCCCTCGAAGGTGAGCACGGGCGGTTGCTGGGCGGAGTCGGTCACGGAGGCGGATACGCGCAGATTCCAGCCTAGGCCGCGTCCGGGGGACCATCCGCCGCGCCGGAGCCGCTGGCCCGGGCCGCCGGCAGGCTGGGCACCAGGGGCCGCTTGAAGAAGAACATCAGCAGCGGCCCCACCGGGGAGGCCTCCACCATCTCCCAGCCCTCCCGGCCCAGCAGATTGAGGAAGTACTGCAGCTGCTCGGCGGGGTGCTTGGGCGCCTGGGCCGCCGCGGCGCCGTACTGGTCGGGGAATTCGCGGGCGATGAACTCCGGGCTGAGCATGCCGTGCAGCTTCTCGCTGGCGGCCTGGGGGTCGGGGGGCTGGGGGGGCCTGTTGCTGTCCACATTGATGTGGATCACCCGGTATTCCCACTGCGCCATGGAGTGCCCCGTGCCGATCAACCTCCCGGCCCAGGCTAGGACGTACGGTCGCTGCCAGCTGGGGCCCAGGGGGTCAGCGGGCGGCCCGCTCAGCCGGCGCCGCGGATCAGCTGGCGCTCGCACAGGTCCCGGTATCGGCCGGGCCTGGCGATCAGCAGATCGTGGCTGCCCTGGTCGACGATGCGGCCCTGCTCCAGCACCACGATCCGATCCGCCTCCTGCACCGTGGAGAGCCGGTGGGCAATCACCAGCACCGTGCGGCCGGCCATGGCCTGCTCCAGGCCCCGCTGCACCGCCTGCTCCGCCTCGGCGTCGAGGGCGCTGGTGGCCTCATCCAGCAGCAGGATCGCCGGATCGCCCAGCACGGCGCGGGCGATGGCCAGGCGCTGCAGCTGGCCACCGGAGAAGTTGCTGCCCCGCTCCTCGACGCGGCTGTCGTAGCCGCCGGGCAGGGCCTCAATGAAGCCATCGGCATTGGCGAGGCGGGCGGCGGCGCGGATCTGGTCGCGGCTCACCTCGCGGCCGAAGGCGATCGCCTCCGCCACCGTGCCGGAGAACACGTTGCTCTGCTGGGGCACCAGGGCCACGGCCCGGCGCAGCTCGGCGGCCCGGAGGTCCGCCAGGTCCTGGCCATCCAGCAGGATGCGGCCCCGCTGGGCGGTGTTGAAGCGCAGCAGCAGCGAGAACAGGGTGCTCTTGCCGGCGCCGGAGGGACCCACCAGGGCCATCACCTGGCCGGGCTCGATGGCGAGGTGGAGATCCTGCAGCACCGGCTGGGCCGGGTCGTAGCCGAAGCCCACCCCCTCCAGCACCAGCGCCCCCTGCACCTGCCCCAGGGGGCGGGCATCCGGGCGGTCGGGGGGCTCCATGGCCTCCAGCTCAATGGCGCGCAGGCGCCGCAGCGAGGCCTGGCCCTGCTGGAACTCGTTGTAGTTGGTGGTGAGGTGGCTGATGGGATCGATCAGCATCAGCAGGGCTGCCACGTAGCTGCTGAAGCCCTGGCCCGTGAGTTCGCCGGCCTGGATGCGGGCGGCGCCCATCAACAGCACCGCCAGGATGCCGGCGGCCTCCAGGAAGCCCACCACCGGAAACTGCAGCGCCAGCAGCCGCTGGGTGCGGTAGCGGGCGCGGCGGTGCAGGTCGATTTCAACCTCGAAGCGGCGCTGCAGCCAGGGCTCGGCGGCGAAGGCCCGCACCAGCGGCAGGCCGCCGATGGCCTCCGCCAGCAGGGAGGCCAGCTCGCTCACCTGCCGCTGGCTGCGCTCGGCGGCCCCCATCACCCGGGCTCCGAACAGGCTCACCAGCACCGCCACCAGCGGCGCCAGCAGCAGGGTGCCCACCGAGAGCTTCCAGTCGAGCCACACCATGTAGCCGAACACCACCAGCAGCTGCAGGGCCGAGGGGGTGGTGTCCTGGATCGTCTTGTAGATCACCTCGCCGACGCGGTCCGCGTCCTCGGTGAGGCGGTAGGTGAGGTCGCCGGCCGAGAGCTTCTCCAGGGCGCCGAACTCGAGCCGCTGCAGCCGCGCGAACAGGCGCCGGCGCAGCTCCTGGCTCACCTGCAGGGCGGGGTTCGCCAGCAGGGTGTCCTGGCCGAACTGGGCCAGCTTCTGCAGCAGGAACACCGCCAGGGCCAGGCCCACCACCCGCAGCACCCGGTTGAAGTCGCCGGCGCCGATGGCGGGGATCAGCTGGCCCGCCAGCCAGGCCAGCAGCGGCCAGCAGACCACGAACACCAGCGTGCAGAGCCACCCGGCCACCAGGCTGCGGCGGTGGGGCCGCAGCAGGGGCAGCAGGCGCCGGAAGCCGGCCGAGGGGGGTGCGAGCATCGGGGCAAGCTATCAGCGCTGTTTTGGCGGACGCCCCCGAACCCATCCGGCTGGATCAGTTCCTGAAGTTCCAGGGGCTGGTGGGCACCGGCGGCGAGGCCAAGCAGCGCATCCAGGGCGGCGAGGTGCGGGTCAACGGCTTCCAGGAGACGCGCCGGGGCCGCAAGCTCAGACCCGGCGACCGGGTGGAGATCGGCGGCCGCACCCACCCGGTGCCGCCGCCGGCCTGAGGCCGGGCGCGCCGCCTGGGGCCTGGGGGGGCCGGCATCGGGGCCTGGGTGGCCGGGCCCCGAGGAGGGCCGCCCCTTAGGTTGAGTTCCTGTTTTTTCCCTGGACGCCGTGGGCAAGTCGGTCATCGCGGGCAACTGGAAGATGCACATGACCTGCGCCGAAGCGCAGGCCTACGCGGACGCCTTCAAGCCCCTGGTGGCCCAGCTGCCCGCCGGCCGCGAGCTGGTGCTGGCACCGCCCTTCACCGCCATCGCCACCCTCAGCGCCGCCCTGGCCGGCACCGGCATCCAGGTCAGCGCCCAGAACGTGCACTGGGATGGCTCCGGCGCCTACACGGGCATGATCTCAGCCGGCATGCTGCTGGAGCACGGCGTGACCCACGCGATCGTGGGCCACAGCGAGCCGCGCAAGTACTTCTCCGAGACGGACGAGCAGATCAACCTGCGGGCGCGGGCGGCCCAGAAGGCCGGCATCATCCCGATCCTGTGCGTGGGCGAGAGCGACTCCCAGCGCGAGGGCGGCGAGGCGGAGAAGGTGATCCGGCGCCAGGTGGAGCAGGGCATCGACGGCCTCGACCCCGCCCGGCTGATCGTGGCCTACGAGCCGATCTGGGCCATCGGCACCGGCAAGACCTGCGAGGCGGCCGAGGCCAACCGCATCTGCAGCCTGATCCGCCAGTGGGTGGGCTATCCGGAGGTGGTGATCCAGTACGGCGGCTCGGTGAATGCCGGCAACATCGACCAGCTGATGGCCCAGAGCGACATCGACGGCGTGCTGGTGGGCGGCGCCTCCCTCGACCCCGCCGGCTTCGCCCGCATCGCCAACTACCAGGTGCCGGTGGCGGCCTGAGGGGCCCCGCTCGCCGCCCGGCAGCCGCCATGGCCCTGGCCTGGGGTTCCCGCACCTACGTGATGGGGGTGATCAACCTCACCCCCGATTCCTTCAGCGACGGCGGCCGCTTTGAGGCGCCCGAGCGGGCCCTGGCCCAGGCCCGGCGGCTGGTGGCCCAGGGGGTGCACCTGCTCGATCTGGGGGCCCAGAGCACCCGCCCGGGCGCCGCGGACATCGGTGCCGCCGAGGAAACGGCCCGGCTGCTGCCGGCGCTGCGACTGATTCTGGAGGCCCGTGCGGCGGGGGACCTGCGCCACCCCGAGGGCTTCAGCCCCCGGCTCTCGATCGACACCTTCCGGGCCCCCGTGGCGGCGGCGGCCCTGGCGGCCGGCGCCGACTGGATCAACGACGTGGGCGGCGGCCGGCTCGATCCCGCCATCCTGGCCGTGGTGGCCGAGGCGGGCTGCCCCTACGTGCTGATGCACAGCCGCGGCGACAGCCGCAGCATGGACCGGATGGCCCACTACGGCGCCGTGGCGGCGGAGGTGCTGGAGGAGCTGCGGCGCGGCACCGAGCGGGCCCTGGCGGCGGGGATCGGGCGGGAGCAGCTGATCTGGGATCCGGGCTTGGGCTTCGCCAAGGCCACCCAGCACAACCTGGAGCTGCTGGAGGCCCTGCCCCTGCTGCGGGCCGAGGGATTCCCGCTGCTGGTGGGCCCCTCCCGCAAGCGCTTCATCGGCGCGGTGCTGGGCGAGCCCAGGCCCCGGGCCCGGCTCTGGGGCACGGCCGCCGTGGCGGCCAAGGCGATCGCCGGCGGTGCCGACATCCTGCGGGTGCACGACGGCGGCCCGATCGTGCAGACGGCCCGCATGGCCGATGCCCTCTGGCGGATCAGGCCGGCGTGAACTCGATCTGGCCGTCGCCGCTGATCCTGGCCAGGGAGAAGAAGCGGGCGGTGGTCTCGGAGATGTGGCCCCTGGCCGCCAGCACCTCGCCCAGCAGCCCGCCGCCGGCCTGCTGGGCGGCGAGGGCCTCCTGCAGCTGCTCGGCGGTGATCATGCCGATCTTCACCAGGCGCTCCCCCAGGCGCTTGTCGTTGAAGCCTCCCCCGTCGTAGAGGCCGGGGTTGAGCAGCAGGTCCAGCAGCGCGGGCGGGATCTGCAGGTTGAGCCTGAGGAACTCGCCGAAGCGCTGGCTGGCGGAGAAGGGGCGGTATTCCTCCAGCAGACGGTCCAGCTCGGCCCCGTCGATCACGCCGGCCTGCACGAGCTTGTCGCCGAGGGTCCGGCCCTGGAAGCTGGCCAGGGGCTGCTCGCCCCCGGCCAGGTCGCCCTCCAGCAGCTGGGGTTCGCCGAACCGCTCCCGCACCCAGGGGTCCTGGCTCAGGAACTGCAGCAGCTCGGTGGGATTGAGGGTGAGGCTGCCGAACTGCTGCTCCAGCAGCTCCTCCACGAAGGCCACCTCGGTGCTGGGGCCGAGCACCTGGAAGGGCTGGCGCTGGCCCCGGCCGGTGGCGATCAGCTCCAGCTGCACCTGCGGGGACGGCAGACGGATGCGCAGCATGGCAAGGGATTGAGAAGGCGCCTGTCCGGACGCTAGCGACAACGTCGGCCCTCGGCCGCAGGGGGCGCGGCGGCCCGCCCGGGCGGCGTTGTGTCAGCTCCTGTGGCCGGCGTTGCCAAGATCACCCCCCACCTTTAGAGAGGGGCCAATCACCGTGCCAACAGGGCAGCCCGTGGTCGGATCAGCCGCCGTCAGCACCGCAGGATTCCAGGCCCGGCGGGTGGGGCGTTCGCTGCAGGGCTTCCTCAACCACCTGCTCGAGCTGCTGGAGGAGCTCTGGCAGCACCGGTTCTTCTCCAACCTCCAACGCACCAACTGGAGCGACTACCAGGTTGGCCCCATCGTGGTCAGCTCGATCCTGATCAACCTGCTGGAGCTGGCCTCCCCCGTCTACATCAACCTCGTCTACACGACGATCCTGCCCACCCGCTCGGTGTCGAGCCTGCTGGTGCTCACGGTGGGGATCGTGGCGCTGCTGGCCCTGGCCGGCTGGCTGCGGGCGGTGCGGGGCAACCTCACCGGCTTCGACGGCGCCCGCATCGAGCACCAGCGCCGCATGGAGGCCCTGGCTCACTTCACCCAGCTGCGCCTGGGCGACTACCTCAAGGACTCGCCCGCCACCCACGCCGAGCGCCTCAACAGCATCAACCTGCTGCGCGACGAGAGCGCGATCCAGGCCTTCACCACGGCGATCGACCTGGCCTTCTCGCTGCTGTTCGTGCTGGTGCTGTTCCTGATCGGCGGCAGCCTGGGGCTGATCGCCGTGCTGGCCATCGTGGTGTACCTGTTTCGGGCCCTGCAGTTCGCCCGCGAGTTTGAGGGCATCTCCCGGGGCAAGGATCAGCTGGAGCTGGAGCGCATCAATTACCAGTCGCAGATCATGGGCTCGATCGATCTGATCAAGGCCAACGGACTGGGCCGCACCTTCCTCACCGGCAACGAGGAGCGCCAGGAGCGGCTGGCCTGGCAGCGCATGCAGAACGCCATGTTCTCAGGCCAGTACCAGGCCTTCGGCAGCCTGATGAGCCAGGTCACCATGGCCGCCCTGGTCACCTGGGGGGCGTTCCTGGTGATCGCCGGGCGCCTGCCGGTGGGCGCCCTGGCGGCGGCGCTGCTGCTGGGGGGCAAGATCCTGCAGCCCTGGCAGCAGGCCCTGGGGCTGTGGAGCAGCTACCGCCGCCTGATCCACGCCCGCGACGAGCTCGACACCCTGATGGCCCTGCCGTCGGAGACGGATGGGGGCCCGGAGGCCCTCCAGCCCGGCCAACCCCTGCAGATCGGCATCCAGGGCCAGGTGCTGCCGCCCATCGCCCCCGGCACGGCGGTGCTGGTGCGCGACCAGAACCTCGGCGCCGATGCCCGTCGCCTGTTCCTGAAGCTGCTGCAGGTGGAGGCGGCGGCGACCCTGACGCTGAACGGCCAGCCGATCGCGGCCTATGGCCGCGGACGCCTGCGCCAGGCCATGGTCTACGTGGATCCCTCCCAGGCCTTCTTCGACGGCACGCTGCTGCAGAACATCACCGCCTTCCAGCCCAGCCGCTACGGCCGCAAGGCCCTGTTCTGGTCGGTGCTGCTGGGGGTCGATGCCAGGGTGCGCGCCCTGTCGGAGGGCTACAACACCCCCCTGGGCACCAGCCAGCCCAGCGGCCTCAGCCGCGACAGCCTGCAGCAGTTCCAGCTGATCCGCGGCATCGCCCGCGATCCCCTGGTGCTGCTGGTGGACCTCAGCGACAGCTCCTACGGCAAGGAGTTCATCGACGGACTGGCGCGGCTGGTGAAGCGCACCCGGGGCCGCACCACCGTGCTGATCTGCGGCGCCGGCAATGCCCTCAAGGCCGTGACCGACCTGGCCATCGATCTGCCCCGCCTGGGTGCGGAGGTGGGCGCATGACCAGCCGCAACCTGCTGCTCCGGGACCTCACCCTCAGCCCCGAGGCGCCGATGGCCTTCTGCCTGCGGCTGCTGCTGCAGCAGCTGATGTGGACGGGCCAGCCGGAGGAGCTGTTCGAGCTGATCAGCGACGATCCCCGGGCGATGGATCTGGTGGACGTCCGCAACGTGCTGCTGCGCCTCGGCTACGGCAGCCGCAGCGAGACGCTGCAGAGCTGGAGCCAGCTCAACCCCAACCTGCTGCCCTCCCTCTACCTCGCGCCGGACAATGTGCCCTATGTGCTGTCCCGCGACAGCAGGGGCGAGATCGTGGCCGGCAACGTGGGCGGCCGCGTGGATCCCACCGGCCTGCCCAGCGGCGGCCAGCTGGTGGTGCTGCAGGAGCGCTACGCGGTGGAGCGGGTGGGCCTGCTGCGGCAGATCGCCTACCGCTTCACCAACCGCATCAGCCTGCTCTACGGCATCAGCTTCGCCCTGGCCCTGCTGGCGCTGACGCTGCCCTTCTACATCCGGGCGATCTACAACATCTCGATTCCAAGCAACAGCATCGCCTCCACCGTCTGGATCTTCATCGGTGTGCTGGTGCTGTTCGGGCTCGACTGGGTGCTGCGTCAGTGGCGCGCCAGCCAGCTGGCGCTGCTCTCGGGCCGGATCGAGAGCCTGATGGGGGTGAGCATCGTCGAGAAGCTGTTCTCCCTCGATTACCGTCAGATCGAATCGGTGGGCCGCAACGGCCTCTACTTCCGGCTGCGCAACCTGGAAAGCCTGCTGGGCTATCTGCAGGGCCCCCTGGCCCTGGCCTGCCTGGACTTCCCCTTCATCGTGATCTACCTGGCCGCCGTGGCTCTGATCTCGGGCTGGCTGGTGCTGGTGCCGATCGTGCTGATGATCGTCACCGCCGTGGTGGTGCTGGTTCTCACCCGCTACTACGCCGGCGCCGCCGAGCTCACCCAGACCACGGGGGCAGGCATCGGCCTGGCCCAGCAGGAGCTGGTGGCCCGCTTCCTGGAGGTGAAGACCGCCAACATCGAGTGGGTGTGGCTGCAGCGGCTGCGGGGCCTCTCGGCCCAGAGCAGCATGAGCAGCCTGGCCCTGAACAGGCAGGCCAACCGGCTGCAGGCGCTGCTGAGCACGATGTCCCAGCTGGCGGGGGTGCTGACCCTCTCCCTCGGGGCCTGGATTGTGATCGGCAGCGGCCGGGCGGATCCAAGGGCGATGGGCTCCCTGATCGCCACGATGTTCTTCGTGTGGCGCATCTTCTCGCCGTTCCAGCTGCTGATGAACGCGCTGCTGCGCTACAGCAACATGACGAGCCAGTACAGGCAGCTGGACCAGTTCCTCAAACTGCGCAGCAGTGGCAGCACCAAGGCCGGTTCGGCCTCCAGCACGCCGCGCCTGCGGGGCAACGTGATCCTGGATTCGGCCGCCTGCCGCCTCAGCAACGACAGCGGTCTGGCCCTGAGCCGTGTGTCCCTGTCGGTGGCGCCGGGCCAGATTCTGGCGGTGACGGGCACCGCCGGTTCCGGCAAGAGCGTGGCCCTGAAGGTGATCGACCAGCTCTACCCCCTCACCTCAGGCACCCTGCTGTTCGACGGCAACGACTACCGCCAGTTCAGCGGCGAGGCCCTGCAGCGCAACATCGCCTACCTGATGCCCAGCGTCGAGCTGCTGCCGGGCACGATCTGGTCGAACCTCACGGCCATGAACCCGGATGCCACGCTGGATGGGGTGCGGCGCCTGTGTGACCAGCTGGGCATCCTGGAGCTGCTGGAAGCCCTGCCGGATGGGCTCTACACCCCCCTCAGCAAGGAGATCTCCCACCAGATTCCCTTCGGCGTGCGCAAGCTGATTGCCCTGGCCCAGGCGGTGATCAAGGACACGCCGATCCTGCTGCTCGATGACATCAGCCAGGGTCTGGCCCCCGACCAGTTCCAGCGGGTTCTGGAGGTGCTTCCCAGCCTGAGGCACTGCCTCTTCAGCGGCCAGGAGCGCAGCGTGGTTCTCTCCACCGATAACAAGGCCCTGCTGGAGCTGGCCGACCGGCTCTGCATCCTCGACAAGGGCGTGACCGCCTTCCAGGGCACGGCTGAAGAGCTGCGGGCCCAGATGCACCAGCGCAGCGCCGCCTGAATTCCGTCCAGTCCGTCCCCACCCACGCCCGGCCATGACCAACACCCCATCCGACCCCGCGGCCAGCTCCGAGTCCTCCTCGATCACCGTGCCCGGCAGCGGCCGCGGCGGAGACCTGGCCCTGCCCCCAGGCAGTGCCCTGCTGCGCCAGCTGCCGGGGCTCGACAACCCCGATGCGATGGGGCTGGTGGGCCGCAACCGGCTCAGCCAGGCCATGGAACTGGAGGAGAAGCCCGACAGCCGCTACCTGCGCATGGTGCTCTACGGGCTGGGCGCCGCCTTCCTGATCTTCATCCCCTGGGCGGCACTGACGCCGATCAACGAGGTGGTGATCGCCTCCGGGGAAGTGGTGCCCGAGGGCAATGTGAACACGATCCAGCACCTGGAGGGCGGCATCGTGGAGCGGATCGCCGTGCAGGAGGGCGATCAGGTGAAGAAGGGTGATCTGATCATGCAGCTGCGCCCCAACCTGGTGGACAGCGAATACAGGGCCGGCCGCCAGAAACTGCAGGCGCTCACCCTGCAGCAGGCCCAGCTGCAGGCCGCCATCAGCGGCACCACCACCCTGCCGCCCTCGCTCAAGGAACTGGGCGCCCTGGGCAGCAAGGTGCAGAGCGCCCAGCAGAACCTGCTGAATAGCCGCATCGACAACACCCAGGACCAGATCGCCACGGTCCAGGCCCAGATCGGTCAGAAACGGGCGGAGATCGCCCGCTTCAACGACCAGGAAGCCAAGTTCCTGCGGGAGCAGGACCTGCTGCGCCAGGGCGTGAACATGTACGAGAAGCTCGACAACCAGGGGGCCGTGTCCAGGCTGCAGGTGGTGAATGCCCAGCGCGAACTGGCTGCCTCCAACACCCGGCTGGCGGAGCTGCGCGGCAACCGGGAGGTGTCGTACAAGCTGCTGAGCGAAGCCCAGGCCAAGCTGCGCAGCCTGCGCTCGGGCCTGCGCCTGGAGGACAATTCCAAGATCGCCGCCCTCACCAACGAGGAGGCCGTGGTGGCGGAAGACATCCGCAAAGTGCGCAACCGCCTGGAGCGCACCCGCATCGTGGCCCCGATCAGCGGCCTGGTGCAGGACGTGCGCTACAAGAATCCAACGGCGGTGGTGGGCCCGGGGGCCGTGGTGGCCTCGATCGTTCCGATCGACACCAAGCGCCTGGTGGAGGCGCGGGTGCGTCCAGCGGACATCGGTTTTGTGAAGCTGGGCCAGAAAGCGGAGATCAAACTTCAGCCCTACGACTACTCCATCTATGGCGCAGTTCCCGGGCAGGTGATTTCGATTTCTCCCACCACCTTCCAGAACCCTGACGACCGCCAATATTACTACCGCGTCAAGATCGCCCTCGATGAGCAGTTCGTGGACCCGAAGAACCGGCGTTTCCCCATTCTGCCGGGCATGACCCTCACGGCTGACATCCAGGGCCCCAAGCGCAGCGTGCTGCGCTACCTGTTCCAGCCGCTGACCCGCACGATGGATTCGGCGTTCCGGGAGTCGCGCTGAGCTGACCCGACTTGGCAGCTGGACAGGGGCCGGCGCAGCCACGGGACATCCCGTCCTCCTCTGAACCGGCCACCGATCCTCGGTGGATCGCGCATCCAGACCGTCACAGCTGCCAGACCCGCTCCAGCAGTGCTCTGGCCTGCTCAGGCTTGAAGGCCCTGTCCGGGATCGTCCTGCGGAAGACGATCGTGAGCTGCCAGACCTTCAGGCCAGCGGCCACGGCAAAGAGCAACCAGGGCACCAGCGTCCCCAGGGGCGTGTCCATCACCGTCTCCGGAACCACTGCAGGGCTCCCAGGCCGATGGAGAGGCCCACCATCGTGTTCCAGGCCAGGGCTTTGCGCCTGGTCAGGCGCTGGAGCAGAGGGGGCAGTGTCCCGCGGCGCTGCAGCAGGAGCGTGGTGGTGACCAGCAGGTAGGCCGCCGGGATCGCCAGGGCCAGCAGCAGCTCCGTTCCCACAGCTCAGGGCCCCCGCAGGATTGACCTCTCCATTCTGATCCGGGCGCGGCTGGTGTGTCGGAGGATGCAGCCCTGCATGTCCAGACGCGATGACCTACACCATCCACACCCATGACTCCTGGGGCACCGTGAAGGTTGGCGATTTTCAGTCGCTGGAGGAGGCCAGGGAGGCCTTTGCCGCGCTCTGCTCAGATCCCTGGTATCGGAGCGATGGCACCGTCAGGGGCGTGGAGTTGATTCAGGACGGCAGCCCTGGTGACCGCCACAGGCTGGACTGGTTTGCATTCCAGTAGGCGTCAGTCGGGTTGTCACGGTCTTCGCGGCGGGCGGGAGCCGATCGATCCAGCCCCTCAGCCGAGCAGCTGCCGGATCACCGGCGCCAGCCCGTCGGCCAGGGGCCGCGCACAGCCCAGGCGGGTGCTCCAGATCGATCCGCTGCGCAGGTCCGCCCCCGTCACCAGGGCCATGTCCTGGCCCTCCAGGAGCTGCAGCTGCTCCAGTGGCACCGACAGCTCAGCGCGGAAGACGTGGGCCGTGCGCCGCTGGATGCGGTGCACCAGCACGGGGTGCAGGTGCTGCGGCTGCCAGCTGATCTCCTCCAGCAGCTCCCGCCGCAGGCCCTGCTCCGGGGTTTCGCCGGGCTCCAGGTGGCCGCCGAACAGGCCCCAGCAGCCGGGGGCCACGATCCCCGGGATCTCATCGCGCAGCTGCAGCAGCCAGCGGTCCCGGCGCCGCAGCATCGCCAGGGCGACCTCCACGACCATGGCGGCGACTCAGGCCGCCGCCGGCTGGCGCCGCTGGCTGGCGTAGAGCACCGCGGCCCCGCCGGCGGCCAGGGCCAGGCCACCGCCGACGGCCAGGACCAGCAGCGTCTGCAGCAGCAACAGCAGCAGGCCGAGGGCCGAGAAGGCGGTGATCCGCAGCCTGGCCTTGATCAGGAGGGTCAGCAGCAGCAGCACCGTGGCCTTGAGGGCCACAACCTTGGCGGCGCTGAGGGGACAGAAGGGGTTGAGCAGCATGGCGGCGGCGCTGGTGCCCCCATGCTGGCGGCTGCGGGGCGTGGTTGGATCGGCCCATGAGCTCCCCCTCCCCCGGCATCGGCGCCCTCGGCTACCTCGCCGCCACCCTCACGACCGTGAGCTTCATTCCCCAGGTGGTGAAGACGCTGCGGACCGGCGACACCAGCGGCATCTCGCTGCGGATGTATGTGCTGTTCACCGGCGGCATTGCGCTGTGGGGCCTCTACGGCCTGCTCAGCGGCGATGGCCCCCTGATCGCCGCCAACGCGATCACCCTGATCAGTACGGGGCTGATCCTCGACCGCAAGTGGCGGGCCTACCGCAGGGATCGCAGCCGCTGAGCCCCGGGCGGCGGCGGCTCACACGGCCGTCACATCCCGCACACTCTCGAACAGGTCGATGTCCCAGGCCACCAGGTCGCGCCGGATCGCCTCGACGCGGGCCCCGGGGAGCAGGCGGGCCAGGTCCTCGCCGGTGATCACCCCCCGCAGGTCACCGCCGTCCTCCCGGACGAAGGCCAGGGTGTGCCAGGCCAGGATCGCGGCACCCACGGCGGTGGGGTAGGAGATGTAGGTGGCGCCGGCATAGGGGCTGTGCAGCAGTCCCCTGTAGCGCAGGTAGCTGAAGCCGATGGTCTCAATGGTCATCTGGCGGTCGCTGCGCACCTGCTCCGTGTAGCGGATCTCCGCGGCCGCCGCGAAGTGGGCGCGGCGAATCACGCCGTTGCGGAGGTATTCCTCGATCCGGCGCGGCTTGTTCATGCCCGGCAGGATGGCGCGCACCATCGCCTCCACGGTGAGTTCACTCTGCTGGGGCAAGGTGCGCTTGGAGAGCAGGTTGAGCTTGAACAGCGCCTTGACCAGCTCCACCTCGGAGCCGCCGGTGTAGATGCCGATCGATGCGATCTCCGGAAACGAGCGATGCAGGGACAGCAGCTCCTCCTGGTAGAGCGGATACAGGCGCGTGGGCGACACCTCCCCCGGGAAGGTGTGGTCGCAGGCGCAGCTGAACGGCTCCAGCACCTGCAGGCGGCCGTTGCGCAGCAGCCGGGGCCTGGCCGCCAGCTCCTCCAGGGCCACCAGGGGTGACCAGGAGAAGACGATCTCATCGGCGTCGATATCCTCCAGCAGAAAGAGATCGACGCTCTCGATCCCCAGATCCCGGCGGCGGGCGGCCCGCAGTTGGTGGAGCCGCAGGCCGATCAGGAAGTTGGTGACCCCCGGCGAGATGCCGAAATTGATCAGGGCGGCCCGGCCCCGCTGCCGGTAGGCCTGATCAAAGAGGTACTGCGAGAAGGTGTGGGTGCGCTCCGTCTCGGCGTCGTACATGTCGGATGCCAGATCCAGGACATGGGCGCCGAGCTCCAGGCCGAGCTTCAACAGGGGTTCGTTGAAGCGTGGATGGGCCGCATTCACCAGCAGGTGGGCGCCCGCGAGGCGGGCCAGCTGGCCGTCCGAACCGGCGAACAGGCCGTCGAAGTCCGAGACCTGCAGGAAATCGATGCGATCAAACAGCTTCTCGGCGTGGAACAGGGCATCCCGGGCCAGTTCCGGCTCCAGCACCACCACCGAGAAGCGAATCGGCACCCCGTCGCGCTCGGCCAGCTCGGCCAGGCAGATCAGCATCGACGACCCCACGGCGCCGAGGCCGAAGAACGCCACGGTGAGGGGCTGCGCCGCCTCCGGGGATCTGGTCATCGCAGGGGTCCATCGGGGCTCGGACCCCCATCCTCCCCCGCTGCCGCGGTCCACTCGGGCCAGCGCAGCACGGGCAACGGGGTCCGCCGGAACGACTCCGGCCGCTGCCGTTTTCCTGCCGGAGCCTGCCTGCCCCTAGGCTGGAGCCTCCCCCTGATGGAGGGTTGCCTGGCCCCGTCTCCGGCCCTGAAGATCGGTGCGGTGGCCAGGCGCTCCGGCCTCCCGGTGAAGACCATCCGCTTCTACTGCGACGAAGGCCTGATCCACCCGGCCGCCCGCAGCGCTGGGGGCTACCGCCTGTTCGATGAGGGCGTCTTCGGGGAGCTGACGCTGATCCGCAACCTCAAGGCGATGGAGATCAGCCTGCAGGACATCGGCCAGATCCTCGCCTCGCGGCGCTCGGGCCTGTGCACCTGCAGCAAGCTGCAGGCCACGATGCGCACCAAGGCCGGAGAGATCGAGCAGACGATCGCCGCCTTGCACAGCCTGCGCGGTGAGCTCGACGCGCTGCTCAGCAGCTGGGAAGACTGTGGCGGCCGCAAGGCCCCACCGCCCTGACCCCCGCCGAGGGGGCCAGGCCCCTCAGCGCTGCAGCAGCAGGGCCAGCCCCATGGCCACCATGGCCAGGTTCTCAAGCACGCTCACCGCCCCGAGGGGCGTGCGGCTGTTGCCGCCGACGCAGGCGCAGTTGAGATCCAGCTTGTCGATGTAGACCGCCTTGATCACCGACAGCGCCCCCTCCAGGCCCATGGCGATCGCCAGCACGGCGACGGGCCGCAGGGGCAGCGCGGCCAGGATCACCAGGGCCACCAGCAGTTCCAGGTAGGGGTAGAGGTGTCCGTAGATCCCCAGCCGCCGGCTGAGCAGGTCGTACTGACGGAAGGACACCCGGAAGGCGGCCGGATCCATCAGCTTGAGGCAGGCCAGCAGCGCCAGGGCGAACCCCATGGCCTGCTCGATCGACCCACCGATGGCCCAGGCCAGCATCGCCGCGGTGGCAAACACCACCACCACCGGCCGATAGCTGCGGCCGCCCGGCGAGCGGGGCCTGACGCCCAGGTGCCGGGCCAGGTCGCTGTAGCCGCCGATGCGCGTGCTACCGGCGAAGATCTGGGGCGTCGTCGCCACCCGATGGGCGGCCTTGAACCGCTCCACCGCCGCCGGACTGGTGAGGGGGTGGTCGTCAAAGGGGATGCCCTGGTCGCGGAGCAGGGCGAGGGCCAGCTGGCCGTAGGGGCAGTCGTGCTCCGGGGTGGCCATCCGGTACACGCGGATCGGACCGGCGGGAAGGGACGGGGCCATGGCGGAATCGGCAGGAAACCCAACCGTATGGTCTCCAGCTGAGGGGAGAGTCAAGGGGTTGGTCCTGGGGGCTCCGTCGACCTGAGCCGGCCTGGCCCGGCCCGGTCAGCCGTCGGGCTGCTCTGGTGCCGGGGCCGGCTCGGGCAGGACCTGCTCGAACTGCAGCGTGCTCTTGCGGATCCCCAGCTGGGCCAGGGCCGAGCGGGCCTGGTGCAGCAGCTGGTTGGGGTGGAGCTGCCGCTGGGCCAGGTGCGCCGGATCGATCAGCAGATGGGCCGTGAGGGCGGTGCGGGAGGTGCTCAGTCCCCACACGTGCAGCTCCTCGACGGCCCGGACCCCCGGCAGCTGCAGCAGCAGCGCCTCCACCGCCCCCAGATCCACGCCCCGGGGGGCCGCATCGAGGTTGAGGGCGATGGCCTCCCGCAGCAGACCCACGGCACTCAAGATCACGGCGCCGCCCACCCCGATCGCCGCCACCGCATCGAGCCCGTACCAGCGGGTGAGGCCCACCAGCAGGGCACTGATCAGCACCACCACCGACACCGCCGCATCGGTGAGCAGATGCAGCACCGCCGCCCGCTGGTTGAGGTCGTGGTGGTGGTCGTGGCCGAACAGCCGGGCCGAGCCGAGGTTCACCGCGATGCCGGCCGCCGCCGCCCAGGCCACCGGAGCGGCGACCATCGGCACGGGATGGGCCAGGCGCTGGATCGCCTCCACCACCACCACCGCCCCGGCCGCGAAGATCAGCAGGCCATTGATCAGCGAGGCCATCTGGGTGCTGCGGCCGAAGCCGTAGGTGAAGCGGCCCCGGGCCGGTCGGCGGCTGAGCCGATCCGCGCCCCAGCCCAGCACAAGGCCCACCACGTCGCCCAGGTTGTGCAGGGCATCGCCGATCAGGGCGAGGGAGCCGAAGGCCAGGCCGATCACCAGCTGCAGCACCGTGAGGCCGCTGTTGAGGGCGATGCTCCAGCGGAAGGCGCTGGCGGCGCGCCCGGGGGCCTGGTGTCCGGATCCGGGTTCGTGGGCGTGGTGGTGGTGCCCATGGACGGGGCCATGCTCGTGGCCGTGGCGCTCAGCCATGGCTCAGGGCTCCCCCTGGGCCGCCAGGTAGGCGGCGATCATCTGCTCCATCCCCTGCTGGGCACGGCCGTGGGGGCGGAGTCCCTGGGCGGCCCAGACCCGATCGAGCTCCATCCGCAGCTCCGGCGTGATCCAGCAGGAGAGCAGCACCTTGCCCTCGCGGCTGGAGCTGCAGCGCTTGGCAGCCATGGGCCGCTCCGGCAAACTGGCTGCAATGTATACAAGCAGTCAACGGGTGGGGATGGCCCTGGCCGCCCTGCTGGCCGCCTCGGCCTGGGGGGCAGCGGCCTGGGGCCAAGCCGATTGCCGTGCGCTCGGCGACCAGCGCGACCAGCTGGCCCGCCAGGCGATGCAGGCCGAGATCGCGCTGCTGCACGCCCTGCGGCAGAGGCTCTGCCCGCAGCAGGAGGCGCTGGCCAGCGCGGCCAATGCCCTCAGCGCCGATGCCCCGCAGGCCAGCCCGTTCGACTACGCGGGCTACATCCGCTGCCGCGCCCGGGCGGAGGCCCAGCTGGAGCGCAGCCGGCCGGTGCTGTTCCGCAACCGGCTCGGGTTCACGTTCTACACCGCGCCGGGGGCCCGCCTGGCCCGGGAGGCCGACGCGCGCCACAGCCAACGGGAGCGGGACTGCCCGGCGCCGGCCCCCTGATCTGCCCCCTGCCGGTGCGGACCCTCAGACCGAGAGCATCTTGAATCCCAGCGCCACCAGCACGGCTCCGCCCACGATCTCCAGCCGTGTGCCGAAGGCCGCCGGCATGCGCTTGGCCAGCCCCAGGCCGAGGTAGGTGGAGGCGAAGGCGGCCAGCGCAATCGCCACCACGTACTCCACGATGGGCTTGGCCGTCAGGCCCAGGGTGACCCCCACGCCGAGGGAGTCGATGCTGGTGATGGTGGAGATGAACAGGATCTTCAGCAGGCCGTGGGTTTGGGGATCCTCAGCCTCGGCCGTCTCACCGGGCGCGTGGTGATAGGCCTCCCAGCACATGTGACCGCCCACGGCAACGAGCAGGAAGAACGCCACCCAGTGGTCGTAGTTGACGATCAGATCCTTGGCGCTGCGGCCCAGCAGGAAGCCGATCAGGGTCGCCAGTCCCTCCGCGAAGGCCGAGCTGAAGGCAAAGGAGAAGGCCCGGCGCGCCGAGAAGCGCCGAAAGCCCATGGCGAAGGCCGCCGAGAATGAGTCAATGCTGAGGACGATCGCAAACAGAATGATTTCCCAAGCCATGCTGGATCGGCAGAGTGAAGACGGCGGCTGACGCGTGGATCCAGAGCCAGCTTCGCCCGTTGTTTGGATGGTACCAAGCCCCTTCAGGCTGCCCTGAGATGACCATCCCCAGCGCCCTGGAGCGCTCGAGCCCAGCCCCCACCGCCACCCCCCATGCGCTTTCCCCTGGAGCCCCTGCTCAGTCCCCCCCAGTGGCAGGCGATGGCCGAGCAGCTGCGCAGCGCCGGGGACGACTGGCGGCCGGGGGCGGAGACGGCCGGCTGGCACGCCCGCGCCGTGAAGCACAACCACCAGCTCGATCGCAGCGGCGCGCTGCACCGGCGGCTGGCGGCTGAGCTGCAGGACCAGCTGCTGCGCCATCCCCTGGTGCAGGCGGCCGCCTTTCCCCGCTGCGTCCACAGCCTGCTGTTCAGCCGCAGCGGCGTCGGCGAGGGCTACGGGCGCCACGTCGACAACGCCTGGATGGCGGGCGGGCGCGCGGATCTCTCCGTCACCGTGTTCCTGAGCGAACCCGACGACTACGGCGGTGGAGCCCTGGTGCTGGAATCGCCGAGCGGTGAGGAGCCGTTCCGGCTGCCGGCCGGCCATGCCCTGGTGTATCCGAGCACGCTGCTGCACCGGGTGGAGCCCGTGACGGCGGGGGAGCGGCTGGTGGCGGTGGCCTGGATCGAGAGCCGCATCCGCCGGGCCGAGCAGCGGGAGCTGCTGTTCGAGCTGGATTCGGCGCGACGGGCCCTGTTCGCGCGCAGCGGCAAGGACGAGATCTTCGACCTAATCAGCCGCAGCTACAGCAACCTGCTGAGGGCCTGGGACCGGTGAGCCCCGACTCAGCGAACGCTCGGCATCACGTAGCCCGTGCAGATCGAGCGATGCAGGGTGAACACGCCGAACTGGAAGCCCTCCGCCGCGGCGATGTCCACCACCTCGTAGGGGTCCACCCTGTGCAGGCGCAGCCGCAGCTCGGGGGTGCGGGCCGCATGGGCCAGAAAGAGCTCCAGCTGCTCCTGCTCCCGGCGCTCCTGCTCGGGCGTCATGCCGCTGGCCTGCAAGCGATGGGCCCACCCTAGGTCGCCTGGCCCGCGCCCTGGGGCCGCCGCAGCTCAGGCCGCAGCAGTACAGATGCACTACTCTGGATGGGTGCGTTGCTGGAGGGTCCATGGGTGGCCTCACCCCGCTGCAGTGGCTCGGCGGCCTGCGGCCCCAGCCGGCGCCGCTGCGGCTGCCCCTGGCGGTGGAAACCGTGGCGGCGGGCTTCCCCAGCCCCGCGGACGACCACATCGAGGTGGGCATCGACCTCAACGAGCAGCTGATCCGCCACCCCAGCAGCACCTTCTTCCTGCGCGTCAGCGGCGACTCGATGACCGGCGCCGGCATCCACCACGGCGACCTGCTGGTGGTGGACCGCAGCCTCGACCCCCGCCCCGGCCGCGTCGTGGTGGCGGTGCTCGATGGCGCCTTCACCCTCAAGCGCCTGGCCCGCAGCCACGGCCGGCTGCAGCTGGAATCCGCCCACCCGGCCTATCCGCCCCTGGAGCTGGAACGGTGCGGCGAGGTGCTGATCTGGGGCGTGGCCGTGCACGTGATCCACGCCCTCTGACAGGGCGCGGACGCCGGCCCTCTGCCACCACGAGAGCCGGGATGGCAGCGGCTATCCCCGGGGGCTGCGCGGTGCGAGCATTCCCCCTGGTGGTGCGGATCCTGGCGGTGGTGGACGTCTACGACGCGCTCGCCTCCAGGCGCTGCCCCAGGCCGGCGCTGGCCCACGCCCTGGAGCCGGGGACCCCTTGACGCACCGGCTGGGATCGATCGGCCCGCTGCTGCGGGCGCCCTGGCGCCGCCTGGAGCTCCACGACGGCCTCAGCCGCGACCGCTGGTGGCTGTCGCTGCAGCTGACCCTGGTCATCTCCCTGGGCTTCGGTTCGGTGGCCCTGTTCACCTATGCCAACGCCCTGGCGGCGGCCCGCACCCAGGTGGTGGAGTCCACCCTGCCGCTCACCCTGGACGCCCTCTCGGCCGACCTGCAGCAGGATTTCGTGCAGCCGATCCTGTTCGCCTCCTCCATGGCGGCCAACACCCTGCTGGTGGACTGGGTGGAGCGGGGCGAGCAACCGTCGGCGGCCGTGCAGGCCTACCTGAGCCGGATCCAGGCCCAGCACGGTGCCACCACGGCCTTCTTCGTCTCGGAGCGCACCCGCCGCTACTACCACTCCAGCGGCATTCTCAAGACGGTGTCGCCGCGCAGTCCCCAGGACGCCTGGTTCTTTCGGCTGCGCTCCAGTGTCGCGCCCTACGAGGTGAACCTCGACCGCGACACGGCGGATCTGAACCGCACCACCGTGTTCGTGAACTACAGGCTGCTCGATGCCCGGGGCCGCTTCCTGGGGGCGGTGGGCCTGGGGCGCTCCACCAGCCTGCTGGCCCGGCGGATCGAGCAGGCCGAGCGGATCAACCAGATCCAGGTGCTGTTCCTCGACGGGAACGGCAGGAGTCTCTTCGGCGCCCAGCCCCAGCAGGAGCCGCTGCTGCGGCAGCTGGGCCCGGGTCCGCAGCGCAGCGCGCTCGGCCGGCGCATCCTCGGGCAGCCCAGGGGCGCCTTTCAGTACCGGCAGGGCCAGGAGTGGGTCTACTTGCGCAGCAAGCACATCCCCGAACTCCGCTGGATCCTGGTGGTGAGCCAGCCCCTGCGCATCCCCACGGGGCTGCTGTGGCAGTCGCTGCTGCAGATCAGCCTGACGGCCCTGTTCACGCTGATCCTGGCGCTGCTGCTGGTGCTGCAGCTCACGGGCCGCCACCACCACAAGCTGGCCCGGCTGGCCCACACCGATCCGCTCACCGGCGCCCTCAACCGCGCCAGCTTCCCGGCGCGCTTCCGCAGGCTGCAGACCGCGGCGGCGGCCACGGGCCAGCCCCTGGCCCTGGTGCTGCTGGATATGGACCACTTCAAGGCCATCAACGACCACTTCGGCCACCTCAGCGGCGACACCGTGCTCCGCCGGGTGGCGGAGGTGATCGTGGACCACACGCGGCCGCAGGATGCGCTGTTCCGCTGGGGGGGCGAGGAGTTCGTGCTGCTGCTGCCCAACTGCACGGCCGAGCAGGCCTGCGGCGTGGCCCGCACGCTCTCGCCGGCCCTGCGGAGCGCGCCGGTGCTGGCGGAGGGGGTGAAGCTGGCGCCCACCCTCAGCGCCGGCGTGACCGCCATCGGCGCCGGGGAGTCGGCCGATGCGGTGCTGGCCCGGGCCGATGGGGCTCTGTACGCGGCCAAGCGCGCCGGCCGCGATCGGGTGATGGCGGCGGATGCCGCCCTGGCCGGCTGACGGCACCGCAGCGACACAGATACAGATGTACTATTGGGGTCGAGTGGGCGCGGTCGGGCCCTTGCCGGAGTTCCCCCTGGGCCGCCAGGCCACCGTCCTGATCGACGCCAACAACTTCTACGCCTCCTGCGAGCAGGCCCTCGATCCCGCCCTGATGGGCCGGCCGCTGGTGGTGCTCTCCAACAACGACGGCTGCATCGTGGCCCGCAGCGCCGAGGTGCGGCGGCTCGGCATCGCCATGGGCAGCCCCTACTTCCAGGTGCGCCACCAGCTGGAGGACCTGGGCGTGGCGGTGCTCAGCTCCAACTACGCCCTCTACGGGGACATGAGCGCCCGGCTGATGGCCAGCCTCGAGCCCTGGCTCGCCGAGCTGGAGATCTACTCGATCGACGAGGCCTTCGGGCGGCTGCCCCGGCCCGCCGCAGGGGATCTGGGGCCCTGGGCCCAGGCGCTGCGGGCCCGCATCCTGCAGGGCCTGGGCCTGCCGGTGGCCATCGGCATCGGCCCCACCAAGGTGCTCGCCAAGCTCGCCAATCGCCTCGCCAAGGGCGATCCCGCCCACGCCGGCGTCTTCGACCTGGGGGCCGTGGCCGACCCCGACCCCTGGCTGGCGGCCGTGCCGATCGAGGATGTGTGGGGCATCGGCCCCCAGCTGGCCCGCTGGTGCCGCCGGCGCGGCGTGGCCCATGCCCTGGCCCTGCGCGACATGGCCAGCGACGCCCTGCGGGCCAAGGCGGGGGTGGTGGGGCTGCGGCTGCAGCAGGAGCTGCGCGGCCAGGCCTGCCTGCCGCTGGTCCAGGCGCCGAGCCCCCGGCGCGAGACCTGCGTCAGCCGCAGCTTCGGCCAGCCGATCACCGAGCTGGAGCCCCTGCGCCAGGCCGTCGCCAGCTACGTGGTGCGGGGCGCCGAGAAGCTGCGCCGCCAGCGCCAGCACGCCGGCCACCTCACGGTCTTCGCCCGCACCAGCCCCTTCGCCGGCGACTTCTACAGCAACGCCGCCAGCGTGCGCCTGCCGCTGGCCAGCCACGACACCGGCGTGCTGCTGGCGGCGGCCCTGCCGCTGGTGGCGCGGCTCTTCCGCCCCCGGCGCCGCTTCCAGAAGGCGGGGGTGCTGCTCCAGGACCTGCAGCCCGAGGACCAGCTGCAACACCAGCTGTTCGCGCCGCTGCCGCAGGAGCAGCAGCGGCGCCGCGAGGCGCTGATGGCCGCCATCGACGGCCTCAACCGCCGCTATGGCAGCGGCACCGTGGCCTGGGCCGCCTGCGGTCTGCGGCCGGCCTGGGCCATGCGCCGCGACCGCCTCTCGCCCGCCGCCACCACCCGCCTGGGCGACATCCCCACCGTCTGGGCCCGCTGAACCGGAGTCCTCCAGACCAGCGGCGCCACCGGCGGCAGGCGGCGGGCCTTCGCCAGGGGCCGTGGGGTGATCACCAGATCCCAGCCGGCAGGGCGCGAAACAGCTGCAGCAGGGCGGCCAGCAGGCCCACAATCGAGGCCAGGGCGAGGGCCCGCCGCCAGCGGGGGCCCCGGCCCTCGGCCCAGGCCCCATAGAGGCGGCTGGCCCAGGGCACGAACAGCCAGCCGGTGAGGGCAACGCTGCAGATGTTGCCCAGCAGCAGCTTCGCCGGGAAATCCCAGGCCAGCCCGTGCAGGGCCAGGTTCAGCACCATCACCGTGGGATAGAGCACCAGCAGCACCAGCAGGTTGGTCTTCCACACCGGCACGGCGCCCCGCACGGACGACGCCAGCCAGCGGGTGTAGCCCTCCCAGTCGGCGGAACCCTCAAAGCGGTAGCCCTGGCGCTCGGCCGGATCGAGGATGGCGCGGCGGGTCGGACTGTCCATCCAGTGGAGGAAGCTCTGCAGGCCGTCGAAGCGCAGGATCGACTCGTACAGATGCACCGGGGGCTGGCCGGGGGGACCCTGGAGCTGGCCCACATAGCTGGGGTTGCTCTCCCCCAGGGCGCCCGGGAACTGGCGCATCGCCGCCTGCAGGCGCGCCTCCAGGGCCAGGAACTCGGGCACCGCCGTGGCCGGCACCCGGTGCAGCAGGCGGTAGTCGAAGCCCGGAGCCCCCGGCTGGGGGTCGGCGGTGGGGGAACCCATGGCGGCGGGGGCGGCGGATCAGAACCTGGAGACTGCCCCTGGGCAGCTCCACGGCGCTGCTCCCACTGAAGCGCCCCGCCGCTGCCCAGACTTGGGGCCGGATCCGCTGCCCGCCCCGACGATGCCCTGTGCCCCCTCCAGCCCCCGGCCCCCCGCGCCTGCCGCCGGGCGGCAGCCCCGACGGTTCCGGCTCGCCGCCCTGGTGAGCCTCTGCTGGGCCCTGGTGCTGCTGCTCTGGGCACCGGCGGCCGGGCTGGCCCTGGAGGCGGATCCAGGTGACACCTTCGCCGTTCCCCTCAACCCGGGCTCGGAGCTGGAGATCGCGATGCCGGAACTGCAGCTGTTCGACAATCCGGCCGCCGCCGAGCAGGACGAGCTGCTGCCCTCGCTGGCCCCGGCCCCCTCCCTGGGCCTGGACGGGGGCGGCACGGCCTTCGGGGAGTGAGGGCGTCTGGGCTGATCGCCCCAACGGAGCGCCTCAGCGGAACTGGGGCAGCTTGTGCTCGGCAAAGCTGCGCTGCAGCACCTGACCCAGGCTGAGGCCCACGGGCAGATCGCCCGCAAAGGCCGTGCCGAGGATGTTGCGGTACAGCTTGGCGGCCACCAGCCGGTAGGTGGAGTCCGGCAGGGGGATCACTCCGGAGCGCTGGCTGAGGGCTGAGCCCCCCTGGAGCGTGGCATTGACGAACTGGCGCAGGGCGGGCAGCCGCTGCAGATCCCGCTCCTTCACGTAGAAGAACAGGGCCCGGGAGAGGGGCAGGTAGCGCGACTGCTGCACACTGGCCTGGGACGGCAGCACCGCCCCCAGGGGGCCCACGACGGCCAGCGCCTTCAGCGCCCGGCGGTTGGCCTGGTAATAGTCGAAGCCGAAATAGCCGAGGGCGTTGGGGTTGGTGGCCACACAGCGCACCAGCACAGTGTCATCCTCGCTGGCGGTGTAGTCGCGTCGGGAGTTGTCCTCACGGCCGTTGATGGCCTTGTTGAAGGTGTCAAAGGTGCCGGAATCCCGGCCCGGCCCGCACAACCGGATCGGGCGATCCGGCCAGGCAGGATCGAGCTGGTTCCAGCGGCGCAGGCGCCCTTCGGCCCGGCGGTTCCAGAGGGTCTGCAGCTGATCCGTGCTGATCTGCCGGACCCAGCGGTTGCTCGGGTGCACCACCACAGTGATCGCGTCAAAGGCGACCGGCAGCTCCAGGAAGCGCACCCCCCGGGCACTGCACTGCCGCAGCTCGGCTGCGTTGATCGGCCGCGAGGCCGTGGCCAGGCTCAGCTCCCCCGCGCAGAAGCGGCGCAGGCCGGCGGCGGTGCCGTTGCCGGCCAGCTGAAAGCGGCTGCCGCGATCGTCCCGGTCGCCCTGGAAGCTGCGGATGGCCTCCCGGGCCAGGGGCAGCACCGTGCTCGAGCCGTCGATGCGGATCACGCCCCCCGCCGCCGGAGCGGCGCTCTGCCCATCCCGCGGCGCCCCTGGCTGGGCCGTGGGCTGCGCCAGGACCGGGCCGCTCGCCAGCAGGGCGGCGACCACAGGCCAGGCGGGGGGGCGGGCGCGCATGGCTGGGCAGGTCGAGAATCGCGCCCACTGTGCCCTGCAGATCTGTCCGAGGGGTTATGGCCCGGTTATGGACAACTGCAGCCGGCAGGTCGATATCGCCAGGGCACAATCCTTAACCCAGGCTTCATCATCCGGGCTGACTGATGCCGCGGATGCAACGCAGGCTCAACCCGGATCTGCCCTGCGGCCGAGGAGCCTTGATGCCCCTGGCAGCATGGAGGTGTTCACGACCCCGGGCCCTGCCCGGGAGATGCCGCCGCTGGCGCCCCTTGCACCGTTGACGGGCCTGGGGCCGGATCCGCCCGCATCGCCACAGCCCCCACCGCAGCACCGCGGCAGCGCCACTGCGAACGGCACCACCACGGGCCGCGGGATCGGCGCTGCGGAGGCCCTGCGCCCTGCGACCCCTGGCTGATGCGTTCCTGCAGGATCGGATCGCCGTTAATCCGTTCTTAAAGACCGCCGCTCTTCTGCGTGGGAGACTCGATCCGAGTGGCTGGAGACAGCCCCCTCGACGCGTACGACTGCGCCGTTCCTGCTGATGAGCCTGGATCACCAGCCCGATCTCTTCACCCGCCGCCAGCGGCCCGCCAGCGAGCGGCTGGTGGACCGCTCCTTCCAGGGGCTGGCGATCGCCCTGGCCTCCCTGGTGGGACTGGTGCTGGTGGGCATCCTGCTGACCGTGGCCAGTGGCTCCCGCCAGGCCATGGCCAGCTACGGCCTGGCCTTCCTCACCACCTCCAACTGGGATCCGGTGGGGGACCGCTACGGCGCCCTCACCGCCATCTACGGCACGATCGTCACCTCGGTGCTGTCGCTGGTGATCGCGGTGCCCCTGGGCGTCGGCACCGCGATCTTCCTCACCGAGAACCTGATCCCCAGCAAGCTGCGCAACACCCTGGCGGTGATGGTGGAACTGCTGGCGGCGATCCCCTCGGTTGTGCTGGGCCTGTGGGCCATCTTCGTGATGGAGCCCTTCCTGCGGCCCTTCCTCAGCTTCCTGCACGCCAGATTCGGCGCCCTGCCGATCTTCTCCACCGACCCCCAGGGTCCTGGCATGGCGCCGGCGATCCTGATCCTGGTGGTGATGGTGCTGCCGATCATCACCGCCATCTCCCGCGACTCCCTGATGCAGGTGCCCCCGGAGCTGCGCCAGGCCGCCTACGGCATCGGCACCACCCGCTGGGGGGCGATCCTGCAGGTGATCCTTCCCGCCGCCGTCTCCGGCATCACCGGCGGCGTGATGCTCGCCCTGGGCCGGGCCATGGGAGAAACCATGGCGGTGACGATGATCATCGGCAATTCCAACAACTTCAGCTGGAGCCTGCTGGCTCCGGGCAACACCATTGCCTCGATGCTGGCCAACCAGTTCGGTGAGGCGGATGGCAACCAGGTGTCCGCCTTGATGTATGCGGCGCTGGTGCTGATGGTGCTGACGCTGGTGGTGAACGTGCTCGCCCAGTGGGTGGTGCGGCGCCTGAGCCTGAAATACAACTGAACCGCTGCGATGACATCCCCCTACAGACTGGATCTCCCCGCCGATCCCGCGCTCCTGTTCCAGCGCGGCTCCCTGCACTTCCGTCCCCGGCTGGCGCGCAACCGCTGGAACGCAGTCTTCACGGCCCTGGCGGCCCTGGCCACCGCCACCGCGGTGCTGCCCCTGGTGCTCGTGCTGATCTACGTGCTGATCAAGGGTGGCTCCCTGATCAACATCGGCCTGCTCACCCAGCTGCCGCCGGCGCCGGGCCTGAGCGGGGGCGGCTTCGGCAATGCCCTGCTGGGCACGCTGCTGGTCACCGCGATCGCCGCCCTGATCGCCATCCCGGTGGGCGTCGGTGGGGGCATCTACCTGGCGGAGTACTCCCGCGGCGGCGCCTTTGCCAGCTTCGTGCGCTTCGGCACCAATGTGCTGGCGGGGGTGCCCTCGATCATCTGCGGCGTCTTCGTCTACGGCCTGATCGTGAGCACGCGGCTGTTCTTCGGCCAGAGCTACAGCGCCCTGGCCGGCGGCATCGCCCTGGCGGTGCTGATGATTCCCACCGTGATCAAGACCACCGACGAGGGCCTGAAGCTGGTGCCCCAGGAGCTGCGCCTTGGCGCCCTGGGGGTCGGCGCCAGCAAGGTGATCACCATCACCCGCATCACCCTGCCGGCCGCCTTCTCGCCCATCGCCACCGGCGTGGTGCTCGGCATCGCCCGCGCCGCCGGTGAGACTGCTCCGCTGATCTTCACGGCCCTGTTCTCACCCTTCTGGCCCGAAGGGGTGTTCAACCCCATCGCCACGATGTCGGTGCTGATCTTCAACTTCGCGATCATGCCCTACGAGGCCCAGATCTCCCTGGCCTGGGCCGCCTCCTTTGTGCTGGTGCTGATGATCCTGGCGGCCAACCTGCTCGCCCGCTGGCTCAGCCACCTCGCCCGTACCTGACATCCGCCCGCCACCGCCCCTTCCCCAGCCCCGCCATGATCAGTCCGCCCCCCACCAGTCCGGCCGCCAGCGGCAGCGACATCTGCCTGTCCCTGCAGAACGTCGGCATCAGCTACGGCGCCAACGAGGCCGTGCGCAATGTGTTCATGGACATCCCCAGGGGCCAGGTGACGGCCTTCATCGGTCCCTCGGGCTGCGGCAAGAGCACGGTGCTGCGCGCCCTCAACCGCATGAACGACCTGATCGAGGGCTGCAGCCTGCGGGGCCGTGTGCTGTTCCAGGGCCAGGACCTCTACAGCCGGGACGTCGACCCCGTGGAGGTGCGGCGGCGCATCGGCATGGTGTTCCAGAAGCCCAACCCCTTCCCCAAGAGCATCTACGAGAACATCGCCTTCGGGGCCCGCATCAATGGCTACAAGGGCGACATGGACGAGCTGGTGGAGCGCGCCCTGCGCAAGGCGGCCATCTGGGATGAAACCAAGGACAAGCTCAAGCAGAGCGGCTGCGCCCTCAGTGGCGGCCAGCAGCAGCGCCTCTGCATCGCCCGCACGGTGGCCATCGAGCCCGAGGTGATCCTCATGGATGAACCTTGCTCCGCCCTCGATCCGATCAGCACCCTGAAGATCGAGGAGATGATCCACGAGCTCAAGAAGAGCTACACCATCGTGATCGTCACCCACAACATGCAGCAGGCCGTCCGCGTCAGCGACATGACCGGCTTCTTCAACGTGCAGTCCAAGGTTGATGCCGAGGGCAAGGTGGGCTGCCTGGAGGAATTCGCCCCCACCGAGCAGATCTTCAACGCCCCGAGTCAGCAGGCCACCCAGGACTACGTGTCCGGGCGGTTCGGGTGAGGACACGGCGATGACGAGCCTTCCGGACCCCCAGAGCGATGGCCGTGCCGCCGGTGCCGACCATGACCCCGGCGTGCACTCGCCGATGGAGGCCCACAGCTCCTTCCACGGCAGCCACTGGAGCCCCAACCGGCTGGCCTTCCACCAGAACCTGGAGCAGTTCGCCGAGCGCGTCGGCCTGATCGTGGGCCTTCAGGGCAACGGCAAGATCAGCCAGGAGGACGCCTACCGGCAGATCAAGGATCTCCTGGCGGAGTTGAAGACCAGCCGCCGGCAGCTGCTCAAATGACCGCCGCTCTGCCCCGGCCGCAGCGCCCCAGCCGGACTGGATTCACCCTGGGCCGCCATCGGCATCGCCATGGACAGCTGCCGCTGGAGTTCCGCCGCTAAGGTCGGCAAAACAGTATGGGTCGATGACTCACCCTGCCGGTTCCCAGGGCGGTGAGCTGCCACCGCCGAAGTCGGCGAAGCCGCGGGTGCATGGGCCCCTGGAGGCCTACACCAGTTACCGCGGTGCCGACTGGACGCCCCAGCGGCTCGCCTTCCATCAGAACCTGGAGCAGTTCGCCGACCGCGTCGGCCTGATCGTGGCCCTGCAGGCCGGTGGCAAGCTGCAGCAGGACGACGCCTACAGCGAGATCCGCGGCCTCTGGTCGGAGCTCGATGCCAGCCGGCCCCACCTGCTGGAGTCTGAACTCTGAGGCCGGCGGGGTCCCTCAGGGGGCCGTGGCCTGCTCCATGTGGCGGCAGATCTGCTGCAGGTGGCGGCTGACCCGGACCAGCCAGCGGATCCCCTCGAGGCTGTGGGTGCCCTGCTCCAGGGGCACCGCGCCGGTGGCGATGGCCCCCATGACCCGATGGCGCAGGGGCGGTCCGCTGGCGTCGATCGCCGCCGCCGCCGCCGCGGCGCGCCGGCTCGCCTCCCGCCAGTGGTCCTGCCCCAGGGCCTGGGCCAGCCCCGTCACCAGGGCCACCAGCTCCAGGCGCTGCTGAACCAGGGCCGGATCCGAGCGCACGGTGCGGGCGCGATCCGGCTCCTCCTCCAGGCGCTCGTGCAGCCGCTGCAGGTGGTCGAGGCCGTGCAGCAGGTGCAGCAGCCGCCGGCCCTCCGGTGCCTCCAGCTGCTCCACGTGGATCTGGTCGAGGTAGAGCTCGATCCGGTCCAGTTCCCCCTGCAGCCCGTCGAGGCCGAAGGGCGCGGCGGGGGCCGCCTCGGGCTCGATCCCCAGGCAGCGGCGCAAATGGGCCACCAGGTCGCCGAAGGTCTGGTGCAGGGCCTCGACGGCGGGCTCCAGGGCCTGGCTGGGCTGTGGGGGCGGAACGGCATCGAGGTCGTCCACCTGGCGCTCCTGGGGGGCCGCCACCAGCCGGCGGATCAGCCCGGCGAAGGGCCGCGTCAGGGGCAGCAGCAGCGCCAGGCCCAGCAGGTTGAAGCCGCTCTGGAACAGGGTGAGGGCGAAGGCCGGAGCGGGCCGGGCGGCGGGCGCCAGGGCCGCCAGGCCGCCCAGGTAGGGCGGCAGCAGCAGGAAGGCCAGGGCGGCCGTCGCCAGGTTGAACAGCAGGTGGGCCATGGCGGTGCGGCGTGCGGCCAGGCCCGTGCCGATGGCGGCGATCTGGGCGGTGATGCTGGAGCCGAGGTCCATGCCGATCACCAGGGCGCAGGCCTGGCCCAGGCTGAGGCCCCCCGCCGCCAGGGCCGCCAGGCTGGCCGCCACCCCCGCCCCGGAGGAGTGGGTGATCACGGTGCTGAGGAAGCCCAGCAGCAGCAGCTGCAGGCGGCCCGGGGCGGACGCGGGATCGAAGTGGCTGGGATCGAGCAGCAGCCCCCGGCCGGCCATGGCCCCCTGCAGGCCCCCCAGGCCGATGAACAGCAGCGCCAGACCCGCCAGGGTGAGACCGAAGCGGGCCGCCCGCCCGCGGCCCATCAGCTTGAGGCCCGCCCCCAGCAGCAGCAGCGGCAGCATCACCAGGGGCAGCTGCAGCCGGATGCCCACCAGGGCCACCAGCCAGCCGAGGCTGGTGCTGCCCACGTTGGCGCCCATCACCAGGCCGAGGGAGGCGGGGAAGCTGATCAGGCCGGCCCCCACGAACCCCACCGTGGCCACCGTCACCGCCGTGGACGACTGCAGCAGCGCCGTGGCGCAGGCGCCGGTGATGGCGCCCGAGAGGGGCGAGCGGGTGAAGTGCAGCAGGGCGCGGCGCAGCTGCTGGCCCGCCAGGCTGCGCAGGCCCTCCCCCAGCAGGGCCAGGCCCAGCAGAAACAGCCCCAGGCCGCCGAGGGCGTTCAGCAGGGGACTGCCATGGTCCAGGGCGATGGCTCCGGCGCTGGCCCCTGTCTACCCCTGGCGGGCCGGCCGGGCCAACGGCCCTGGCTAGGCTCGCGCCAGCCGCCCCAGGCCATGGCCCCCGATCCCTCCAGTCCCGCCATCGCCAGCGCCAGCCTGGTGACCCTGGCGGCGGTGATCACCTACCAGGGTCTGGCCATCGCCGTGGGGCGGGCGCGGCAGCGCCATGGCGTCAGGCCGCCGGCCACCAGCGGCCCCGAGGGCTTCGAGCGGGCCCTGCGCGCCCAGCAGAACACCCTGGAGCAGCTGGCCGTGTTCCTGCCGGCCCTGTGGCTGGCCTGCCTCTACGGCAATCCCCAGGTGGCCGGCGTGGCCGGCATGGTGTGGGTGGGTGCGCGCATCGCCTATGCGGTGGGCTACGCCCGGGCGCCGGAGCAGCGGGCGGCCGGCTTCGGGATCAGCTTCCTGGCCAGCACCCTGCTGCTGGTGCTGGCCGCCGCAGGCCTGGCCCAGCGGCTCGGCGCCTGAGGTCCGGACCGGCCGGCGGAATGCCCCTACCTTGGGGGCCCCATCCGCGTCGCCATGGCCCCCAACGCCCTGCGCTGGATCACCGCCCTGCTGCTGTTCGCCAGTGCCGCCGCGGCGATCGCCCTGCCCTTCATCTCGGCGACGGCCCTGACCATCGCCATCGGCGGGGTGGCCATCGCCGCGGGCATCGCCCAGCTCCTGCGCCTCGGCCAGGCCGCCGGCGGCCGCAGCCGGATCTTCCGTGGCCTCGCCGGCGCGCTCTACCTGCTGGGCGGCGTCTGGATCCTCCTCCACCCGGTGGCGAGCGAGATCAGCCTCACCCTGTTCGCCGGTCTGCTGCTGCTGGGCGAAGGGGTGATGGAGCTGGCCGGCGCCGCCGCCTCCGCCGGGCCTGCCCGGGGCCTGGTGATCGCCGACGGGCTGATCACCGCCCTGCTGGGGGGCCTGCTGGTGGCCGAGTGGCCCAGCGACAGCCTCTGGGCCGTGGGAACGCTGTTCGGCGTGTCGCTGTTCTTCTCAGCGGTGAACCTGCTCAGCGCCCCGGCCCCCGAGGCCTGAGCAGTCCGGCGCCCCGGCCCCACCCGGGCCTCAGCCCTGCAGGGGCAGGTCGACCCGAAAGCAGCTGCCCTCCCCCGGCCGGCTCGACACCTGGATGGTGCCGCCGTGGGCGGCACAGATCCGCGCCGCGATCGCCAGGCCCAGGCCCGTGCCGCCGGGGCTGCGCTCGGCGCTGGCCCGCCAGAAGCGGTCGAACACCCGCGGCAGCTCCTCGGCGCTGAGGCCCACGCCGGTGTCGCTCACCGCCAGGCAGGCCAGGCCGCCCCGGCCCTCCAGGGCCACGCTGATGGCGCCGCCGCGGGGGGTGTAGCGCTGGGCGTTGTCGAGCAGGTTGCGCACCAGGCGCTGCAGCAGCGGCCCCTGCCCCAGCACCTGCAGCCCCGGCTCGATCGCCACCGTGAGGTGGTGATCGCCGAGGTCCAGGCCATCGCGGTGCAGGTCCAGCTGCTGCTCCACCAGGCGGGAGAGGTCGAGGGGGCGGGGATGCTCCAGGCGCTGCTCGTCCTGGCGGGCCAGCAGCAGCAGGTCGTCCACCAGCTGCTGCATCTGCTCGGTGGCGCTGGCGATCGCCTCGAAGCGCCGTCGCTGCGGCTCCGGCGGCGGCGCCGGGCCGCCGGAGCCGGGGCGGGCCCCGCAGTCGAGCAGGCCCATCTCGGCGTTGGCCGCCAGGGCCGCCAGGGGGCCGCGCAGCTCATGGGAGGCGTCGAGGCTGAACTGGCGCAGGCGGGCCAGGCTGCGCTCCAGGGGATGGACAGCCCGGCGGGTCAGCAGCCACGAGCAGACCCCGCTGAGCAGCAGGGCCAGCAGCACCGCCAGGGCCAGGGCCAGATCCAGCTGGTGCAGGCGCTCCTCCAGGGGCTCGAGGCCGGCGCTGATCCGCAGCCACACGCCGTGGCTGCCGGGGGCATCGACGGGGCGCACCAGGGCCAGCCAGCCCGGTCCCTCCTGCCAGTAGAAGCGCCGGCCCGTCAGCAGCGGCGGCAGCGGGCCGAGGCTGCGCACCTCCCCCAGCCGCGCCACCGGAGCGCTGGGGCGCGGGCCCGGCGCCGCGCCGCGGCGGCCCTCCACGAACCACTCCACCTGCTGGTGGGCGGTGGCGAAGTCCTTGTGGCTCTCCTGCAGGTGCAGCTCGCTGCCATGGTCCGGCAGCGGCAGGCCGGCGAGGTCCTCGCCCACCAGGCTGAGCTGGCCGCGCAGGTGGGCCAGCTCCGCCTCCCGCGACACCGCCCGCACCACCGCCGCCACGATCAGCAGCAGGGCCGCCAGGCTGCCCAGATAGAGCAGGAACAGCTCCAGCTGCTGGCGGCGCAGGCTGCGGGCCGGGCGGGCCGTGGGCCGCTCGGGGCTCAGCCAGCCGGCCTGGTGCCAGCCGGTCCGCAGCCAGGCGGGGATCAGCCAGGCGGGGATCCATGGCCCCCTCATGGCCGGGGCGCCCCCAGCCGGTAGCCCAGGCCATGGACGGTCTCGATCGGGTCCTCGCTGCCGGCGGCCCGCAGCTTGCGGCGCAGGTTGTTGAGGTGGGTCTTGACCGTGTCCTCCCCCGGATCCACATCCATCGACCAGAGCTGATCGAGCAGCTGGCCGCGGCTGAACAGCTGGCCGGGGTGGCGCAGGAACCACTCCAGCAGCTGCAGCTCCTTGGCCGTGAGGTTGAGCTCCTGGTCGGCGACGCTGACGCGGGCCCCGAGCGGATCCAGGCGCAGGGCGCCCCACTCCAGGGCCGGGGGCCGGTAGGGCCGCTCGCCGCGGCGCCCCAGCGACTGGATGCGCGCCGCCAGCTCCACCATTCGGAACGGCTTGACGAGGTAGTCGTCGGCGCCGCCCTGCAGGCCCGCCACCACGTCGGCGACGGCGTCGCGGGCCGTGAGCATCAGCACCAGGGTGCCGTTGCCCTGGCGGCGCAGCTCCCGCACGATGGCGAGGCCGTCGCGGCCGGGCAGCATCCAGTCCAGCAGGGCCAGGTCGTAGGGCTCGCTGAGCAGAGCCTCCAGGGCCCGGTTGCCGTTGCTCACCCAGGTGAGCCGGTGCTGCTCCCGGCTGAGGTACTCCACCAGCGGCTCGGCCAGCCGGGCGTCGTCTTCAGCCAACAGGATGCGCATCGCGGTGGGGATGGGCCAGGGACAGGCAGGGGCCGGGCAGGCTGATGGCGCGGATGCGGCCCTCGCCATCGTGCTCCACCCGGCAGATGCGGGCGTGGCGGGCGCGGAACAGCTCCACTTCGGGCAGGCCGAAGGCCTCGGCCAGCTGCTGGCGGGGCAGCTCCCCGGGCGGCGGCGGCGCGGCGCTGACCCCCAGGCCGGCGGCGGCGCTGCGCTGGGCCAGGTGACGCTCCAGCAGCGGCAGCCCCAGGGCGCCGCCGAGGCCGGCGACCAGCAGCCCCTTGAGGGCCAGGGGCCCCAGCAGCCAGGCGGTGCCGCCCCAGGCACCGGCGGTGATCAGCCGCTGGGGCAGGCCATGGCGCCAGGGGCGGCCGCGGCGGTGGTCCAGGATCAGGTCCACGCCCCGGGGGGCGGACCCTGGCGGGCGGGCGATCGGCGGGGTGGCTGGCATGGCGGAACGCCCACGGACGAGGGGCAAGGCGTGGGGGCGAACGGAATCAGCGTGGCCGGCGCCAGGGCAGAAAACGGCAAGGAGTCCCGGCTCGGGCGGGCCGGCCCGCCCAGCGGGGGCCGGGGGTTCCGGGGTGGAGGTCAGGCCGGCAGGCCGCGGTCAGGGCTGACCCAGCGGGCCCGCCCCCGGCGGCGACGCCGCAGCACCCGCGGCAGGGCCACCAGGCTGGTGGCCCAGCTGAGCAGCCAGAAGGCCAGCAGATACCAGACCATCCAGAAGCCGATGCGGGCCAGGCCCCGGTCGTAGGGGCGATCCAGCCAGAAGCTCACGGCCACCTGCAGCAGGCCCACCAGCAGCAGCGCCAGGGCGGGGCCGTGCAGCCCGGCCCCCGCAGCCAGGGCGGCCGGGGGGGCCTGGCCCACCAGGGCGGCCAGGGAGCGCAGCAGCTGGAGCAGCAGCAGCAGCGCCAGCCCGTGGGCCCACACCAGGCTGCAGAGGGGCTCCAGCAGCAGCGGCCACAGCCGCCACCGGCGCGGCCTGCCCAGCAGGTCGAGGTTGGCCAGCAGCACCTGCAGGCCCCCCTCGGCCCAGCGCAGGCGCTGGCGCCAGAGGCCCTGCAGGGTCTCGGGCATCAGGATCCACACCAGGGCGTGGGGCTCGTAGCGCACCCGCCAGCCGGCCCGCTGCAGCGCCCAGGTGACGGCGATGTCCTCGGTGAGGCAGTGGGGATCCCAGTAGCCGACGCTGTGCAGGGCGCTGCGGCGGAAGGCGCCGATCACCCCGGAGACGCAGAACAGCCCCCCCAGGGCCGACTGGGCCCGCTTGATCAGGCCGATGATCATCGAGAACTCCCCCACCTGCAGCCGCCCCAGCAGGGTGCTGCGGTTGCGGATGCGCGGGTTGCCGGTCACGGCGCCCAGGCCCGGATCGTCCTGGAAGTGCCGCAGCATCCAGGCGGCCGCCTGGGGATCCAGCCGGGCATCGGCATCGATGCAGAGCAGCAGCCCATGGCGGGCCAGCAGCGCCCCCGCCCGCAGGGCCAGGGCCTTGCCCTGGTTGCGGGCCAGGTGCACCACCCGCAGCCGCGGCTCCAGGGCCGCCCAGGCCTCCAGCTGCTGGGCCGTGTCGTCGCTGGAGCCGTCGTTGATGGCGATCACCTCAACCGTGGGCCACGCCAGCGCCAGGGCCGCGTAGACGGCCTCCGCCAGCAGGGGACCCTCGTTGAAGCAGGGGATCAGCACGCTCACGGGGGGCCGGGCCGTCGGCGGGGCCCCGGCCGGGGGTGCCGGCAGCCAGCGCTCACGGGCTTCGGCGCCGGAGGCCCGCGCCAGGGCCAGAGCGATCCACAGCAGCGCCAGGCTGAGGGGATAGGCCAGCAGCACAGCGGTGAGGGCCATCAGCTCAGCCGCACCGCACTGGAGTGGGCCTCCAGCACCGGCCGCAGCACGGCCGGATCCGGGGTGCCGCGGAACAGGTTGTCGGGGTAGTAGCCCACGTGGCGGGCGCCGAGGCGGTAGAGCGCGCGCCACTGGGCCGCCAGCTCGGCTGTGGGCACGTCGCGGCGGGTGCGCCAGTCGGTGCTCTGCAGTTCAAACACCACCTTCTCCAGCCCCCTCGGCTGCCGCTGCACCCGCTCCACCAGCTGGGCCAGGAAGGCCATGGGATCGGCGGCCTCCTCCATGAACGGCATGGCCTCCACCGCCGTGAAGTCGTAGTCCCGCAGGGCGGCCGTGAGCGACTGGCTCGTCCAGGCCTCGGCGTGGGGGTTGAGCACCACCTGGGCGTAGAGGTTGCGGGCGGTGCGCAGCTGCGGCTGCTCCTGGCGCACCCGCTCCGCCAGCTGCAGGGTGAGGCGCTGCAGGGTCTCGGTGCGCAGGGTCGTCCAGCGGCCCAGCAGCCGGTCATCGGCCCGCAGGGCCGCCAGGTCGGTGGGCAGGCCCCAGCGGGCGTAGCGGTGCAGGGCGGCCGGGCTGGCGTCCTCGTAGTCGCTGAGCAGGGCGTCGTCGTGGAAGATCAGCCCATCGAAAGTGGCCCGCTGCGCCAGGTCGGTGTAGAGGTCGGCCACCACGGCCATGGCCCGCTCGGAGAAGGGCGAGAGGCGCGGGTAGCCGGGGGCCACCAGGCCGTCGCGGCGCGGCTGGGTCTGCACCCGGTCGGCGGCGGCGGGTTCACCGGCGGGCAGCTCGAAGGCCAGCACCGGCATCCAGGCGTAGAGCCGCCGCACCCGGGTGCGGGTGCGGATCTCCCACGCCACGTGGTTGAACAGGTCGTCCCGCAGCGGCAGGTGGCGGTTGGGGAAGTAGAGGGCGTCGGCGGCGCCGTTGCCGTCCGGGTCGGCAAAGGCCTGCAGGTACACCGTGTTGACGCCCATGGCATCGATGCGGCGCAGCAGCAGGGCCAGGTTGCGCTCGGTCTGGGCCGGGTCGGGGTCGTGGATGCCGTCGAGGTCGACGTGCATCGCCTTGACGGCGCGGTGGCTGTCGCCGATGTCGAGGCGCCGCAGGGTCAGCTCGCTGGACAGCCCCGGCACCCCGGCCATCTCGGCGGTCATCAGCACCCGCCGCAGGGCCGACAGCGGCACCGCCGGGCCGTTGGCGCCGTCGTCGAGGCTGAGGCCCAGCGGCATCCCCAGGGAGGCGGCGATGGCGGCGCCGGTGCTGTTGTAGCGGCCGTAGGGCCAGATCATCGCCCGGGGCCGCTGGCCCAGCCGCCGCTCCAGCAGATCGCTGTTGGCCTGCAGGTCGGCCCGCAGCCGCTGGCGGTAGTGGGCCTCGTCCTCATAGGCACCGCCGGCGTAGGCCCGGGTGGTGGCGGCGGGCTCGGAGTTGCCCTGGGGGTTGCCGGCGATGCCGCGGTGCAGGTCGTAGCTGTGGCTGCCGGCCTCCACCAGGCCGCTGCGCACCATGGCGCGGATCTCCCCCCAGCTGAGCAGCTGCTGCCGGTCGATGCGGGTGTCGCCGAAGTCCACCGGGCCGTCCTCGGGCTCGAGCCAGTGGCCCACCAGCCCCAGCAGGGCCGGGGCCCGGTGGCGGCGCAGCAGCGGGAAGGCCTCGGTGTACACGCTGCGCAGGCCGTCGTCGAAGCTGAGCAGCACCGGCCGGAGGGGCAGGGCCGGGCCGCCGCTGCGGGCCCGCCGCACCTGCTCCGCCGAGACGAAGTGGTGGCCGTGCCCCCGCAGCCAGGCCAGCTGGGCGGCGAACTGGGCGGGACTGACCGCCAGATCGGGGGTGATGGCGCGGCCGGGCTCGGCGATCTCGTGGTAGGCGAGCACCACCAGGCCCCGCAGGGGATCCGCGGCGGGGGGGCTGGGCCGGGCCAGGCCGGCGCTCAGCCCCAGCACCGCCACCAGGGCGAGGGGCACCGCCAGCCAGCGGGCCAGGCGCGGCCGCCAGCGGCGGTGACGGGCGGCGTCCGGCGGTGGAGCGGGCAGGGGCAGGGGCAGGCGGGGCAAGCGGCGACGGGGGCGGGGGCGGCACGGCTCCGGGGCGATGCCGCCGCAGGGGAGCAACAGGGCGACCCTGGCGGGCCGGCGGCAAGCCCCGGGCAAGCGCCGGGGCCGCCCGGCGTGTCGCCCATGACAGCCCGTCGGTGGAACACTGGGGCCAGCCCGCGGCCCGCCGATGCCCCCACCCGTCGCCCGGGACCCGCGCTTCGAGCTGCCGGCGGCCGAGCTGGCGGCGGCGGCCCCGGTGGCGGGGCCCGGCCGGTCGCGGCTGCTGCTGCTGGACCTGGCGCTGCTGGGCCTGGGCCTGGCCCTGGTGGCGGCGGTGGCGGGCCTGGGGGGCCAGATGGCCGTGAGCTTCCACCCCCATGGGCAGCTGGCCGGCCTCGACCTCGATCCCCGCCGCCTGCCCTGGTACGCCGCCCGCTCCAGCCTGCGCATGGCCATCGGCCTGGGGCTCTCCCTGGCGATCGCCCTGGCGGTGGGCTCCCTCACCAGCCGCTCGCGGCTGGCGGAACGGCTGCTGCTGCCCCTGCTGGACGTGCTCCAGTCGGTGCCGGTGCTGGGCTTTCTGGCGGTGACCGTGCCCTTCTTCCTGGGCCTGTTCCCCGGCAGCCTGCTGGGGCTGGAGGCGGCGGCGATCTTCGCGATCGTCACCGGCCAGGTGTGGAACCTGATCTTCAGCTACCACCAGGCCCTGCGCACGATCCCCCAGGAGCTGCGGGAGGCGGCGCTGGTGTATCGCTTCAGCGGCTGGCAGCGCCTGGTGCGGCTGGAGCTGCCGGCCGCCGCCATCCCGCTGGTGTGGAACGGGATGATGAGCTTCGCCGGCGGCTGGTTCTTCGCCACCCAGAGCGAGGCGATCAGCGTCAACAACGCCAGCTACACCCTGCCGGGCCTGGGCTCCTACGTGGCCACCGCCATCGCCCGGCAGCGCCTCGACTGCGTGGCCTGGGCCCTGCTGACGATGGTGGCGGTGATCGTGCTGAGCGACCAGCTGTTCTGGCGGCCGCTGGTGGCCTGGAGCGAGCGCTTCCGGCTCGACAGCCAGGCGGGGGCCAGTGCCAGCCAGTCCTGGTTCCTGGAGCTGCTGCTGCAGTCGCGGGGGCTGCGGCGGCTGGGGGCCGCCCTGCGGGGGGGCCTGGCGCCCCTGGAGCAGCGCCTCAACCGCTGGAGCGCCCGGGGCGCAGCGGGGGCGCCGGGAGCGGGCCGCAGCGAGGCCGCCTGGCTGGATCCCCTGCTGCTGCTGGCGGCGGGGCTGGTGCTGGCCCTGGCGGTGGGCCACGGCCTGCGCCAGCTCGGCGGCACCGCGGTGCTGGCGGTCCTCGGCGCCGGCCTGCTCACCCTCGGCCGCGCCCTGGCGGTGGTGGGGCTGAGCAGCCTGCTGTTCGTGCCCCTGGCGGTGCTGATCGGGCTGCGGCCCCGCTGGGCCAACCTGCTGCAGCCCCTGGTGCTGATGCTGGCCAGCATCCCGGCCAACCTGCTCTTTCCCTTCTTCACGGTGCTGTTCCTGGCCACCGGCTTCCCCCTGGCCCTGGGCTGCGTGCTGCTGATGGCCCTGGGGGCCCAGTGGTACGTGCTGTTCAACGCCATCGCCGGCGCCAGCGCCATCCCCACCGACCTGCGCGAGATGGCGGCGGTGTTCCAGCTGCGGGGCTGGCAGCGCTGGCGCCGGCTGCTGCTGCCGGCCCTGTTCAGCGCCTGGATCACCGGGGCCGTCACCGCCTGCGGTGCCGCCTGGAACGCCTCGATCGTGGCGGAGGTGGTCACCTGGGGCCAGAGCCGCCTCAGCACGCCGGGCCTGGGGGCCACCATCGCCGAGGCCAGCGCCCACGGCGACCAGCCGCGGCTGCTGCTGGGCCTGGTGGTGATGGCGCTGTTCGTGGTGGGCCTCAACCGGCTGGTCTGGCGGCCCCTCTACCGCTACGCCGAGGAGCGCTATGGCGCCTGATCCCCTGCTGCAGCTGCGCCAGGTGGCGCGCCTGTTCCGCAGCGCCGACGGCAACAGCCAGGTGGCGGTGCTCGACGGCCTCGACCTGGCGATCCAGGCCGGTGAGGTGGTGGCCCTGGTGGGCCGCAGCGGCAGCGGCAAGAGCACCCTGCTGCGGCTGATGGCCGGGCTGCTGCCGGCCAGCGAGGGTCAGATCGAGCGCCACGGCCAGCCCCTGCGGGGGGTGAATCCCGACGTGGCGATCGTGTTCCAGAGCTTCGCGCTGCTGCCCTGGCTGACGGTGCTCGACAACACGGCCGTGGGCCTTGAGGCCCTGGGCATGGCGGCGGCGGAGCGGCGGCAGCGCGCCCTGCGGGCCCTGGCGATGGTGGGGCTCGAGGGCAGCGCCGAGGCCTACCCGCGGGAGCTCTCGGGCGGCATGCGCCAGCGGGTGGGCTTTGCCCGCGCCTTCGTGATGGAGCCGCCCCTGCTGCTGATGGATGAGCCCTTCAGCGCCCTGGACGTGCTCACGGCCGAGAACCTGCGCCGCGACATCGACGCCCTCTGGGCCAGCGGTGAGTTTCCGGCCCGCGCCATCGTGATCGTGACCCACAGCATCGAGGAGGCGGTGCTGCTGAGCGACCGGGTGGTGCTGCTCAGCGCCAACCCCGGCCGGGTGCGGGGGGTGATGCCGATCCCCCTGCCCCGCCCCCGCGACGACGCCAGCCCGGCCTTCCGGGCCCTGGTGGATGAGCTCTACCAGCTGATGACCGACCCCGAGCGGCCCATGGGTCCGGGTGTCCCCCTGGCCGAGCCGCTGGCGCCGCCGCCCGCCGGACGGCCGCGGCTGGGCCTGCCGCCCACCTCGATCGGTGCCGTCTGCGACCTGCTGGCGGAGCTGCCGGAGCAGGGCAGCCTCAGCCTGGCGGAGCTGGCCGACGAGCTGGTGATGGAACTCGACGACCTGCTGCCGATCCTCGATGGCGGCGAGCTGTTGGAGTTGATGGTGGTCGATGCCGGCCGCCTCGGCCTCAGCCGCCTGGGCCGCCGGCTGCGCGATGCCGATGAGGAGCAGCAGCAGCGGCTGCTGCGCCGGCAGCTGCTGGCGGCGGTGCCGCTGGTGGCGGAGCTGCAGCAGGCCCTGGAGGCCAGTCCCCGCGGCGAGGTGGAGGGCGATCGCCTGCTCGACCGGCTCGGCGAGGAGTTCACCGCCAGCGAGGCGGAGGCCCACTTCGAGACCTTCGTGAGCTGGACCCGCGCCTGCGGCCTGTTCCGCTACAGCCGCGAGCTGGACCGCTTCCGCGCCGGCGAGCCGTAGAACCAGCGCTTCACCAGCTCGGCGCTGAGCACATAGCCCAGCAGGATCAGCCCCAGCAGCGCAAGGAACAGCGGCGGCAGCGGCACAAAGCCGAACAGCCGCCCCAGGGGCGTGGACGGCAGCAGCAGGGTGGCCACCACCACCAGCAGGGTGGCCAGGGCCAGGCTGCGGGAGGGCCGGCTGGCCAGCAGCGGGCCGCGGGTGCGCACCACCAGCACGATCGAGGCGGCCGACACCACCGACTCCACAAACCAGCCCGTGCGGAAGTGGGCCGCATCGCTGCGCAGCACCAGCAGCAGCACGCCGAAGGTGAGAAAGTCGAAGACGGAGCTCACCAGCCCGAAGCAGAGCATGAAGCGCTGGATGAAGGCGATGTCCCAGCGCCGGGGCCGGGCGATCCAGTCGGCGTCCACCCGGTCGGTGGCGATGGTCATCTCCGGCAGATCCGTGAGCAGGTTGGTGAGCAGGATCTGCTTGGGCAGCAGCGGCAGGAAGGGCAGCAGCAGCGAGGCCCCCGCCATCGAGAGCATGTTGCCGAAGTTGGCGCTGGTGGCCATGAACACGTACTTGAGGGTGTTGGCGAAGGTGCGCCGCCCCTCGCGGATGCCATCGGCCAGCACCGCCAGGTCCTGCTCCAGCAGCACGATGTCGGCGGCTTCCTTGGCCACGTCCACCGCCCCCTGCACCGACAGGCCCACATCGGCCGCGTGCAGGGCCGGGGCGTCGTTGATGCCATCGCCCAGATAGCCCACCACATGGCCGGCCCGGCGCAGGGCGACGATCAGCCGCTGCTTCTGGTTCGGCTCCACCTCCGCGAAGATGTCGCAGGCCTGGGCCCGCACCGGCAGGGCCTGGTCGCTGAGGGCCTGCAGCTCGGCGCCGGTGAGCACCGCGGGGTTGGCCAGGCCCGCCTCCTGGCCGATGCGGGCCGCCACCACGGCGTTGTCGCCGCTGATGATCTTGAGGCGCACCCCCAGCCCCGCCAGCTCCGCCACGGTGGCGGCGATGCCGGGCTTGAGCGGATCGGCCAGGGCGATCAGCCCCAGGAAGGTCATCGCCTGCTCCGACCTGGGGGTGATCGCGGCGGGCGGGTGGCTGCGGCGGGCCACGCCGAGCAGCCGGTAGCCATCGGCGCTCAGACGGCGCGCCTGGGCGGCGATCGCCGCCTCCAGGTCCGGCAGGGGCACCAGGCTGCCGTCGCCCCGCTCGGCCAGGGTGCACACCGCCAGCACCTGGGCCAGGGCCCCCTTGGTGATCAGCAGCGGCTCGGGGCCGTGGCCATCCGTGGGTCCGGCCCCGCCGGTGGGCGGCTGCAGCAGCAGGCTCTGGCGCCTGCGGTGAAAGTCGAAGGGCTGCTCGTCGAGCTTGCACCACCCCGGCGGCGCGGCGTCGAGCAGCCGCAGGCCGGTGTCGATCGGGTTGGGGAAGCCCGTCTCGAAGGCGGCGTTGAGGCAGGCGTGCTCCAGCACCCGGCGGCTCTCGCCGCCATCGGCGGCCAGGGCCAGCCGCAGCCGCGCGGTGCCCTCGGTGAGGGTGCCGGTCTTGTCGGAGCAGAGCACGTCCATGCTGCCGAAGTTCTCGATCGAGGCCAGCCGCTTGACGATCACCCGGCGCCGGGCCATGCCGCGGGCGCCCCGGGCCAGGTTGACGCTGATGATCGCCGGCAGCAGCTGGGGGGTGAGGCCCACCCCCAGGGCCAGGGCGAACAGGAACGAGTCGGCGACGGGGCGGTTGAGGTAGACGTTGAAGGCGAAGATCAGTGCCACCAGGATCAGCGTCACCTCCAGCAGCAGGGTGCCGAAGCGGCGCACGCCCCGCTCGAACTCGGTGTCGCCGGTGCGCTGGCGCAGGCCCTCGGCGATGCCGCCGTAGGCGGTGGCGGCGCCCGTGTGCACCACCACGGCCCGGCCGGTGCCGCTCACCACGTGGGTGCCGAGGAACAGGGCGTTGCGGCGGCGGGCCAGGGGAGCCTCCGCCGGCACCGGCGCCGGGTCCTTGCCCACCGGATCGCTCTCGCCGGTGAGGGTGGCCTCGTCGATGCAGAGGTCGCGCTCCTCCAGCAGCCGGCAGTCGGCGGGGATGCCGTCGCCGGCGGCCAGCAGCACCAGGTCGCCCGGCACCAGCTGCGCCATCGGGATCGCCTGCTCCAACCCGTCGCGCAGGACGGTGCACTGCAGGTCCACCGCAGCCTGCAGCTCGGCCACGGCCCGGGCGGCGCCCCGCTCCTGCCAGAAGCCCAGCAGGCCGCTCACCAGCACGATCGCCAGGATGATCAGGGCGTCGGTGAGGGAGTCGAGCAGCAGCGAGAGCAGCGCCGCCGCCAGCAGGATCAGGATGATCGGACTGGTGAACTGGGCCAGCAGCAGCGCCAGCGTCCCCGGACCGCCCGAGCGCCCCAGGGTGTTGGGGCCGTGGCGCGCCAGCCGCTCCCGGGCCCCGGCGCTGTCGAGGCCGCCGGCGCCGCTGCCCAGCTCCCGCAGCAGCTGGGGCAGGGGCTCACTCCACCAGGCCCAGCCGCTGGTGTCCGGGGGCCGGGGCCCGGGGGCCGAGGGGGTCGTCACGGGGGCCGGGGGCTGGGGCCGGACCCTAGGTGGCCGGCCCGGTTCTGTCCGCCCCGGACCCCATGTCTCTCCCCAGGAGGGGAGGGTGCAGGCTCCGGATGTGGGCCGATGCAGTCCTTCCCCCTGCTGCGGCGATGGGCTGCCGCGGTGTGGAACTTCCCTGGATTCGCGCCTAATGTTCACCGGCATGGTGTGGGAATCGACCAATGACGACGCTGGTCACGCCGCTGGCCCAGGATCTCCTGGATTTCATCAACGCGGACCGCGCCAGCACCGCCGGCACGGCAGCGTCCCTTCTGACGCCGATCAACTTCTTTGCTGATCTCTTCGCTGCCAAGCCCGGGTTCATCACCGGCAATTACGGTTTCGACGGCTACATCGGTGTGCCTGGTCTCGATGGCACCACGGCCCAGGATCAGGAGATCGCCGCCTCCTACAACATCGCCTGGGAGACCATCGATCCTGCCCTCCAGGCTCCGCAGCGGGCCTATACCTCCGCTGTCAGCACCACCAATGCCGCTGCGATCTATGGCGTGGATCTGCTGCTGGCGGACACCATGCCCCTGGTGTTCAGCTTCCCGATCATCCCGGGAACCCTGAACCCCACCGACTTCGCCGTCACGCTCAGTGACGGCAGTGTCGCGACACCCTCTACGGCAACGTTCCTGCCGAACCTGGAATACAACGAACGCCAGACGGTGGTCATCACCGGGGAGTTCGGCAATCGCCTCCCGCCTGGTCAGCCCGGGGCACGCTACCCGGTCTCCGTGGCCACGGTCCTCGATGCCACCCCCCTGCAGATGCTCTCGGCCACAGGTCCGGTGAGCGCGGTGGGATTCTCGGTCGCCAGTGCCAATTCCTATGCCTCCGGCAACGGTCCGCAGGTGGTGGCCGCCAAGCTCAATCGCGCCAGTAATATCGGAGAGGGTGGCCCGATCGGCCTTGGCCTTGCTTCCTTCGCCAACAGTGGACCTGATCTCTATGGCGATGCGGCGCAGTATCGGCTGCGGCTCTACACCAGTGCCGGCTTTTCACCCGATGGGATCGCCAGTCTGCTGCCGAATGACTTTGAGACCTTTTTCTCTCTCGAGGCCATGGATGCAGGCGGAAATCTGGTGCCGATCACCCGGCAGGGTGTGGTGTACGACGTGCCGGGCTATGGCCAGATCGAAGTGATCGGACTGGCTGATCTGGCATCGAAGACCGCCCCTGAAAACTACAATCTTGCCTATGTCGAGGATCATGACAACTACTACGATGTGATCCTGCGAGGAGATGAAGCTGCCGTGGCCAGGCTGGTGCAGGTGCGCCTGCCCTCCGGCAGCCTGCTGAATCCCCAGGGTGTTCCCTACGCCTCGGTGTTCAATCCCGGCGGGCCCGGCAATGCGCCCGATGCTCTGGGGGCGGCCCCCGGTCCCTGGACTGTGCCCAGCGGTGACGGCACGGTGGCGATCAGCAACGATCTGGGCGCCACCGCGGTGAGCACCTTCGTGGAGGTGGACGGCCCGGTGCTGCGCAACCCCTACACCGGCCAGCCGATCGGCGAGAACCTCGGGGTGGCGATCACCGATCCCGACCTGGATCCGGCCGGGGGGGGCACCATCTGGGCCTACCAGGACCCCACGGGCAAGCGGTTCTACGCCTCCTTCGCCGCCAGTGACGCCAAGGCCACCGATCTGAGCGCTGGGCTGGGAGACCCGGCCCCGATCGACCTGCTCGACACCACCGGTTTCGCCCCCGACTCCGCCCTGCAGGTGACCGGTTCGCTCAGCCGGGAGGCGGCCTTCCATTCGGTGCTGCGGTTCTATGAGGTGCTCAACGCCCAGGGGGACGTTCGCGATCCCGTCACGGGGGCGGTGCTGGCCCCCGGCGATCGGGGCTACCGGGAGGCCGCGCTGCATCCCGGCAGTGTGGTGCCCGGCAGTGGGGCCGAACTCACCGAGCGGGACGGACGGACCGTGGCTGTGTCGTTTGCTGTCGCCCCCGGCAAGCTCTATGCCCCGGTGCTGTCGGTCAGCCAAACCTCCAGGGATTACTTCGCCTTCGCGGCGGCCAACCCCGATCGATTGGCCCATGCCACCGGCTTTGGGCCCAACACCATCGGCTTTGAAGATCGCTTCGGCGGTGGTGATCGCGACTACGACGATTTCATTTTTCGCTTTGAGATCGGCTGAGCCCGCGCTCAGCGGATGCGGGGGGCAAGCCAGGCCCCACCGGAGGCCGTGGACCCGCCGCGCCTGGCTCCCCCAGTGATCCCACGCCGCCCGGGCGGTCCTGGCGATCACCTGCTCACCCACGGCCGCGGCGGCGGTGGAATCCGAGGCCGTCACGGCGAGTGCCAGATGGTGCCCATCCGGCAGCATCGCCAGTCCCCCATCATGGCTGGCAGCCGTCACCCGACGGCCACAGTTAGGCCGATGGGAAACTAATCAACGCTCTGCATGGGACAGCGCTGATCGCCATTCCAGGAGATCCGCTGTCCAGTGTCCAGCACCGTTGCCGCCACCCCGACACGCCCTTGGGCGGAACGCGACAGGTGCGGACCTTGGCGATCCAACTCACCGGCCGAAGTTGATGCCGCGGTCCCTGCCAGGGCAGCGGTGTGCTCCTGACTTCCCAATCAGAACCCCCATCGAATCTCCAGGTTGGGGCTTTGCCAGGAAGCGGCTGAGCGCCATGCCGCCGCTGGTTTCACCGGGGCCCTGTCGCCAGGGGGCAGAGGGCTGTACTTTCCTGACTGCGAAGAGGGACCGGCGGATGTTTCCATGGCCTGGCGACCGTTGAGCCTGTGTCTCGGGCTGGCCCTGCTCGCTGAGCCGGCGCTGGCCCAGGTGGATCCGGCGCCGCCAGGCGGCGGGGCGGGCCCATCCGGCCCGCTGCCGCCGATCCTCAAGGGCGCCCGGCCCGGCGACGGCAGGCTCAGCTGCCCAGAAATCCTGGCGGAATCCCAGGCCCGCCTCCGGGAGCTGGAGATCCTCGAGAAGGCCCAGGAGCAGGTGCGGGTCGATCCGAGCGCCAGGACCCAGGCGATCACGGCCGCGATGCAGGCGCTGGGCCTGGTGGCCGGGGCCCTGCCGCTGCCGCTGCCCCTGGGCCAGGCCGCCGGCACGGCGATCGCCACCGCGCAGATGCAGAGCTACACCAGGGAGTCCCAGGCCGCCTATGGACCGCTGGAGGCGCAGTTCGACTTTGCCCTGGAGCGCATGGACCTGATGAACCTCCTCTACCAGCGCAGGTGCCTGGGCCAGCGGCGATGAGGGCCGCACTCCCCCTCGCCCTCGCTGCCGCGCTGGTGCTGCCCGCCGCCGCTCCTGCAGCCGGCGCGGACGGTGCCGGACCGCCCGCCGACACCGGGCCGCCGAGCGCCGCCCGGCCGGGGGATGGGGAGCTGAGCTGCGACCAGCTCAGCGCCGAGGCGGCGGCCCAGGCGGCCAGGATCGAGGCCGAGTCCCGGGAGGCCCAGAGGCTCGCCATGGCCCAGATGGCGGGGATGGGCGCCCGGCAGCAGGTGCGCAACCTCGCCGGCACGGCCCTCAGTGGCCTGGCCAGCACCCTGCTGCCGGGCGTGGGCTCGCTGCTCGGCGCCGGCATCGACGCGCTGGCCTCCAGCGCGCTTCAGCCCAACGACCCCGCCGCGGAGGTGATGTCCACCCTCGCGCCGCTGGTGCAGCGCCTCACCGAGGCCTCCGAACGGCTGCGCCACCTGCAGGGGCTCTACGTGGACCGCTGCCTGGAGGGCGGTGCCCCCTCCCCGGCGGCCCCGGGCCGCTGAACCGGCCGCCCCGGCGACGGCCTTCTTGCCAAACTGGCCGCCGGCAGATCTCAGGGGACAGCACACTGAAGCTCGGCAGTCGCCAGAAGCTCGGCAGGGCCGGCGCCATCGCCGCCGCCATCGCCGCCCTGGGGGGCGGCACCCTCTGGCTCGGGGCCAACTGGGGCGTGGAGCAGACCGACAACGCCCAGCTGCAGGCCCACCTGCTGCGGATCTCCAGCCGCATCCCCGGCAGCGTGGCCCAGGTGCTCGTGGAGGCCCACCAGGCCGTCCGCCCCGGCCAGCCCCTGCTGCGCCTGGATCCCCGCGATCAGCGCATGGCCCTGGCCCAGGCCGAGGCGGATCTGGTGGCGGCCCGGCGCAAGGCGGAGGCCGCCCAGGTGATGGTCAGCGCCGACCGCAGCGACGCCCTCGCCAGCGCCGAGCAGGCCCAGGGCGCCCAGCTGGAGGCCCGGGCCGAGCTGGAGCGCACCGCCTCCGACCTGCGACGGCTCGAATCCCTCCACCGCCAGGGTGCGGCCTCCCAGCAGCAGCTGGAGCTGGCCCGCAGCCAGGCGCAGCAGGCCCTGGGCCGCGTCAGCCGCAGCAGCGGCAGCCGCGCCACGGCCGAGGCCGCCGTCGCCACGATCCAGGTGGACCGCAGCAGGGCCGCCGCCGCCCGGGCCGAGGTGCTCCAGGCCGAGGCGGCCCTGGCGGCGGCGCGGCTGCAGCTCACCTACACCACGGTCACGGCGCCGGCCGCCGCCGTGGTGGGCCAGCGGGAGGTGGAGACCGGCCAGGGGGTGCTGCCGGGCCAGGGCCTGATGACCCTGGTGGGCGAGCAGGTGTGGGTGGAGGCCAACTTCAAGGAGACCCAGGTGGCCCGCATGCAGGTGCACGACCGGGCCGAGGTGCAGCTCGACGCTCTCCCCGGCGTGGGCTTCCGCGGCGCCGTCAGCAGCCTGGCGCCGGCCTCGGGGGCCCGCTTCGCCCTGCTGCCGCCCGACAACGCCACCGGCAACTTCACCAAGGTCGTGCAGCGGGTGACGGTGCGGATCGACCTGGACCCCCGGCAGGTGCGCCCCTACCGCTCGCGGCTGCGGCCGGGCCTCTCGGCCACGGTGCGGGTCCACACCTGAGGTGGCCGTCCCCACCCGCACGCCCCTCAGCCCCGCCGACTGGGCGATCATCGCCACCGCCTCCCTCGGGGCATTCCTGGAGGTGCTGGACACCAGCATCGTCAACGTGGCCGTCACCGCGATCCAGTCGCAGCTGGGGGCCACCCTGGCGGAGGTGGGCTGGGTGGTGACCGGCTACGGCATCGCCAACGTGGTGATCCTGCCCCTCACCGCCTTCCTGGCCAACGGCTACGGCCGCCGCGGCTACTTCGTGTTCTCCCTGGCCGGTTTCACCGCCGCCTCGATGCTCTGCGGCCTGGCGCCGAGCCTGCCCTGGCTGGTGGCCGGGCGGATCGTCCAGGGGCTGCTGGGGGGCGGCCTGCTGGCCAAGGCCCAGGCGATCCTGTTCGAGACCGTGCCGAAGGATCTCCAGGGCTTTGCCCAGGCCATCTTCGGGCTGGGGATCATCACCGGCCCGGCCCTGGGGCCCACCCTCGGCGGCTTCCTCACCGACCTGCTCAGCTGGCGCTGGATCTTCCTGATCAACCTGCCCTTCGGCATCCTGGCGGTGCTGCTGGCCCTGCGGGCCCTGCCGCCGGATGAACCGAAGCCGCCGCCGGCCCTGGCGACGGTCGACTGGATCGGCATCGCTCTGCTCGCCCTCTCCCTGGGCTCCCTGCAGGTGCTGCTGGAGCAGGGGGAGCAGTTCGCCTGGTTCGAGGACCAGGGCATCGTCGCCCTGGCCCTGGTCTGCGCCGTGACCCTGCCGGCCTTCGTGGCCTGGGAGCTGCAGCACCCGCGGCCGGCGGTGGACCTGCGGGTGCTGCGCCACCGCAGCCTGGCGGCGGGCAGCGTGCTGTCGCTGGTGGTGGGGGTGGGCCTCTACGGCACGGTGTTCCTGGTGCCGATCTACGCCCAGGGGGTGCTGCAGTACACCGCCATCCAGACGGGCCTGCTGGTGCTGCCCAGCGCCCTGGCCAGCGGCGCCACCATGCTGCTGCTCAGCCGGCGGGTGCAGCAGCTGGATCCGCGCCGGGTGATCGCCGCCGGCAGCGTGGTGCTGGCGCTGGTGATGGCCAGCCTGGCCTCGATCAACCCGGACACCGGCGGCGAGGCCCTGTTCTGGCCCCTGATCTTCCGCGGCGTGGGCACGGTGCTGATGTTCCTGCCCCTGAGTCTGGCGGCCCTGGGCGATCTGCCACCCCAGGAGATCAACGGCGGCAGCGCCTTCTACAACCTCACCCGCCAGCTGGGGGGCAGCATGGGCATCGCCCTGCTCACCTCCCTGCTCGCCCACGGCCACGACCAGCACCGGGCCGCCCTGAGTGAAGCGGCCGGCTCCCTGGGGGCGCCGCTGCAGGAGCGGCTGGAGGCGCTGCAGCGGCTGCTGGTGGGCCAGGGCGTGGATCCGCAGCTGGCGGCCCGCCAGGCCCTGGAGCTGATCGATCGCCAGGTGGATCGCCAGGCGGCGCTGCTGGCCTATGACGACCTGTTCCGGCTGCTGGCCCTGATGTTCCTGGCGGCGATCCCGCTGGTGCTGCTGCTGCGCCGCCCCCGCCCGGCCCGGGCCGCCGCAGGGGCGTCATGAGCGGCGGCGGCGTGGTGGTGGTGGGGGCGGGGCCGGCCGGCGGCACCCTGGCCCTGCAGCTGGCCCGCTCCGGCGTGCCGGTGACGCTGGTGGAGGCCCGGACGGGCTTTGCCCGCCAGTTCCGCGGCGATGCGCTGATGCCCTCGGGGCTGGAGGCCCTGGCCCGCATGGGCCTCTGGGGCCTGTGGGAGGGGTTGCCGCGGCGGCCCCTCGATGGCTGGAGCATCCGCATCGAGGGGCGCGAGCTGTTCCGGGTGGCCGAGCCCCTGGGCTCGCTGCAGCCCTGCACCCTGGTGCGCCAGCAGGACCTGCTGGAGGCGGTGCTGGCCGAGGCCCGACGGCTGCCGGCGCTGCGCTGGCGCTGTGGCGTGCCGGTGACGGGGCTGCTGCGCCGGGGCGAGCGGGTGGTGGGGGTGCGCCTGGCGGATGGCGAGGAGCTGCCGGCGGCGCTGGTGGTGGCCGCCGATGGCCGCGACTCGTCCCTGCGCCAGCGGGCCCGCCTGGCCCTGGAGCGCTCCGCCGCGCCGATCGACGTGCTCTGGTTCCGGCTGCCGGGCCACCCCCAGCTGGAGCACCGCAACGACTTCCTCACCCTGGTGGGCGGCGGCTCGATCGCCAGCGCCTTCGCCGGCGCCGATGGCCAGCTGCAGATCGGCTGGGTGGTGGCCCCGGGGGAGCAGCCCCAGCGGGGGGCGGCGGCCTGGTGCGAGCGCATTGCGGCCCTGGCGCCCGCCTGGCTGGCCCAGCACTGCCTGGCCTCGGCCACGGATCTGCAGGGTCCGCAGCGGCTGCGGGTGCAGGTGGGGCTGGCGCCGCGCTGGTGGCGGCCCGGGCTGCTGCTGCTGGGGGATGCGGCCCACCCGATGGCCCCGGTGCGGGCCCAGGGCATCAACATGGCCCTGCGCGACAGCCTGGTGGCGGCCACCGCCCTGATTCCGCTCTGGCGGCCCGCCGGCAGCGGCGCGAGCGGCCGCGGGCGCCCGGGCGCCCTGCAGGCGCCGCAGGAGCCGGCGCTGATGCAGGCCCTGGCGGCGATCCAGGCCCGCCGCGAGCCCGAGATCCGCCGCATGCAGGCGCTGCAGGCGGCGGAGGCCCGCCAGGGGCGCCTGATCGGCCACCAGGCCCTGCTGCGCCAGGGGCTGGCCCTGGGGGCACCCCTGCTGGGCCCCCTGGCCCGGGCCAGCTGGCTGCGGCGCCAGCGGCTGCTGCGGCAGGGCCTGGCCGGTGCCGTGCCGCCGGCGCCGATCGGCGGCGATGCCCTCAGCTGCCGCTGAGCAGCTTGGCGGGCACCTCCACGCTGAGCACGCTGGGGTCCTCCGGCGGGGTGCCCTCGGGGTCATCCACCAGCATGTGCTGCAGCACCCGTTCCGGGCGCTCGCTGTCGCGCCAGCGGATCACGTAGGCGGGCATGCGGGTGCCGCGGGTGGTGCGCTGCTCGGCCGGCGCCAGGATCCAGCCGCGCCGGGAGCGGCCGTTCGGGTTGCGCTTGATCACGCTGTCGCCGACCTGGTAGCGATGGCCGATGCGTTCGTCGCTCATGGGCTGTCGTGCAAGGGGGACGGGGCGTCCTCGCCCAGCACCTGGTCGCGCCAGCTGGAGCCCAGGCGCTGCTCGATGACGTCGCGGATCAGGGGCCGCAGCGACGATTTTATTGTGTGGTGGCCCTGGGGCAGCCCGGACCCGCGCCAGGGGATGGGGCGGCGGTCCGCAGCGGCGGCGCGGTCCGGGGGTTGCAAAGAAACGCAAAGGGCAGCCCCGGTGAGCGGCGCCGCCCTGGTTAGACCGGAGGCACAGCCGAGGCGGGGACGCGGCCACCAGTGCCCCCGCTGATCCAGGCCGGCTGCCATGGGCATCTCGAACGGAGCGAATCCCCGCCGGAGCACCTCCGCGGGGAACGGCTCCAACGGGGACGCACCATTCCTCACACCCCGGCCCCGGCGCAAGCCGGGGTTTTCCGGTGACGGGGGACGCGGTGCCCCCCGGCGGGCCGCCTCAGCGGATGAACAGCATCTCCTGGTAGGTGGGCAGGGGCCAGGCACCGTCGTCGACGAGGCCCTCGAGGGCATCCACGGCCGCCCGCAGCTCGCCCATCAGGGGCAGCAGCGTCTGGGCGCAGTGGGCCATGTGGGCCTCGCTGCCGTGGGGCGCCGAGCCGAGGGCGGCCTCCAGGGCGGTCGCCCTGTCCAGCAGCTGCTGGCTGAAGCCAGCGATCTCCTGGGCAATGGCCCGCGAGGGCGCCAGGCCGATGGCCTCCTGCTCCTGCAGGGCGCCGGCCAGGTCGCCCAGGTAGGCGGTGGCGGCGGGGTACACCTGGGTGCGGGCGATGCGCAGGGCCAGCTTGGCCTCCACCTCGATCGCCAGGATGTACTGCTCGGCGTACACCTCGTAGCGGCTCTCCAGTTCCACCGGGCTGAGCACGCCGTGGCGGGCGAACAGGTCGCGCACCTCGGGGCGGCGCAGCACCGGCAGGGCGTCGGCGCTGGTGCGCAGGTTCTCCAGGCCGCGCTCCCGCACCGCCAGCTCGTGCCACTCACTGGAGTAGCCGTCACCGCCGAAGATCACGGCACCGTGCTCCTGGGTGATCTGCTTGAGCACCGCGAAGGCCGCCGCCTCGATCGCCTCGCCGGCCCCGAGCCGCGCCTCCAGCTGGTCGGCCAGCCAGCTGAGGGAGTCCGCCAGGATCGTGTTCATCGCCACCAGCGGCCCCGCCACCGACTGGCCCGAGCCGACGGCCCGGAACTCGAAGCGGTTGCCGGTGAAGGCGAAGGGGGAGGTGCGGTTGCGGTCGCCCGGATCCTTGGGGAATTCCGGCAGGGTGTCGACCCCCAGCTGCATCACGCCGCCGCTGGCGGAACCGGTGACCTCGCCGTCGCGGATCTGGTTGAAGACATCCTCGAGCTGGCTGCCGAGGTACATCGAGATGATCGCCGGCGGCGCCTCGTTGGCGCCGAGGCGGTGGTCGTTGCCGGCGGTGGCCACCACCGAGCGCAGCAGCGGCCCGTACATGTGCACGCCCCGGATCACGGCCCCGCAGAACAGCAGGAACTGCATGTTGTCGTGGGGGGTGTGGCCCGGATCCAGCAGGTTGCCCTGGCTGGCGTTGCCGATCGACCAGTTGACGTGCTTGCCGGAGCCGTTGACGCCGGCGAAGGGCTTCTCGTGCAGCAGGCAGGTGAAGCCGTGCTTCTTGGCCGTGCTCTTGAGCACGGTCATGATCAGCTGCTGGTGGTCGGTGGCCACGTTGGCGGCCTCATACACCGGCGCGATCTCGAACTGGCCGGGGGCCACCTCGTTGTGGCGGGTCTTGGCGGGCACGCCCAGGCGGTAGAGCTGGTGCTCCACGTCCTGCATGAACACCTGCACCCGCTCGGGGATGGCGCCGAAGTAGTGATCGTCGAACTGCTGGCCCTTGGCGGGCGGGGCGCCGAACAGGGTGCGGCCGGCCAGCAGCAGGTCGGGACGCAGGCCCAGGTAGGCGTTGTCCACCAGGAAGTACTCCTGCTCGGCGCCGCAGCTGGAGTTGACCGGGGCGATCTCGCTGTTGCCCAGCAGCCTGAGCAGGCGCTGGGCCTGCTGGTTCATGGCGGCGTTGGAGCGCAGCAGCGGCGTCTTCTTGTCGAGGGCCTCGCCGGTCCAGGACACGAACACCGTGGGGATGCAGAGCGTCAGCCCGTTGGGCGTCGGCATCAGGTAGGCCGGGCTGGTGACGTCCCAGGCGGTGTAGCCGCGGGCCTCGAAGGTGGAGCGGATGCCGCCGTTGGGGAAGGAGGAGCCGTCGGGTTCGCCCTGCACCAGGAGCTTTCCGGTGAACTCGGTGATGGCCGAGCCGTCGCTCTGGGGGGCGATGAAGCCGTCGTGCTTCTCGGCGGTGAGGTTGGTGAGCGGATAGAAGACGTGGGCGTAGTAGAGGGCCCCGCGGCCGGTGGCCCACTCCTTCATCGCCTGGGCCACCACGTCGGCCACGGAGGCGTCGAGCTTGCCGCCCTCGCGGATCGTGCGCTGGATCGACTTGAAGGCGTCCTTGGGCAGGGCTGCCTTCATCTTGCCCAGGGTGAAGACGTCACTGGCCCAGATCTTCTCCAGGGCCGGGGTCGGCACGACCGCCACCGGCCGGCGCCGCTGGATCGACTGCAGGGCCGCAAAACGCTCGGGGCTGGGCATGGGGCTCAGGGAGGTGTACAGGCATGGAAGGCCCCCGAGGGGGCATTGTCTGGTAGCAACAGCTACCGAAATCGCGGGCGATCGGGGCCCTCAGGCCCCCGGCGGCCGCAGGGTGCGCCAGTCGCCGCTGGCGGTGCTCACCTCCACGCCGATGGCCATGGCGGCGCCCCGGCCGCTGCGGTCAGGCACCGCGCCGCCGTGCTCCTGCCACCAGCGCTGGGCCTCACCCCAGGCGCTCTCCAGGGAGTCGTAGAGGTCATCGAGCACGGGGTGGGGCGAGCCCTGCTGGTCCACCAGCCGGTAGAGCCGGGGCGTCGGGAGCGGGGGGGCCATGGCCGTCATGCCACAAGAGGAGCTGCCACACTCCCGCGGCCACGGCGGCGCCGCTGTCACCGTGGCTGCCGATTGGGGGCCCGCACCCCGGCCGGGGAGGCGATCGCCGGCAGGGCGGCGTGGCGCAGGGTGCGCCAGTCCCCCCGGCGGGTGCTCACCTCCACGCCGAAGTGGGCGCCGAGCACCAGGCTGCAGTCCAGGGCGGAGGCTTCGGCGGACAGAAGCCCCTGGCCCTGGCACCAGCCCAGGGCGGCCTCCCAGGCCGCCTCGATCGACTCGAACAGGTCGTCGAGGACGGGGTGCGGCGCGCCGCTGGAATCCACCAGCCGGTAGACCCGGCCGGCGTCGCCGTCGGCGTCGGTGGGGGAGGGCGGCGGGCTGGAGGGCAAGGGGGCTGCGGCCGCGGCGCGAAGACCGGTGGGACTGACGCGTCCAGGCTGGCGCCGCTCGCCGGGGGCCAGGGTGACCTCGACAACATCGGCAGGTCGCCGCCACGGCCGGCGCCCTCAGCGCAGCTCGAACAGCAGCAGGTCGGCACCGGCGGCGCCGGCGGTGAAGCCCGCCAGGGCCTCCGGCTGGAAGCCGAGGCCGTCGCCGCGGACCAGGGTCGCCGGCGCGTCTGCGCCCGCCGCCGCGCCCGCCAGCTGGACCGTGCCGCTGCCGTCGATCAGCTGCAGCCAGCCCTGGCTGCCGGCCGCCAGGGCCAGCGGCAGGGCCGCGCCGGCCCCGGGCCGGGCCCGCCACAGCCGCACCGGGCGGTGGATCGCCATCGCCCCCTCGGCCTGGGCGGGGTCCAGCAGCGGCGTCCAGCCCTCACCCACGGGGAAGGGCTTCTGCTCGTAGGCGGGGGCGATGCCGGCCCCGCTGGGCTCGATCCAGATCTGCAGCAGGCGGCAGGGCCGCTCGCCCCCGTTCACCTCGCTGTGCACCACGCCGGTGCCGGCGCTCATGCGCTGCACCTCGCCGGCGCGCAGCACCTCGGCGTGGCCCATGGAGTCGCGGTGGTTGAGCTGGCCCTCCACCATCACCGTGACGATCTCCATGTCGCTGTGGGGGTGCATGCCGAAGCCCCGGCCCGCGGCGATGGTGTCGTCGTTGATCACCCGCAGGGGCCCGAAGCCCATCCAGGCCGGGTCGTAGTGGGAGGAGAAGGAGAAGGAGTGCCAGCTGTCGAGCCAGTCGAGCTGGCTGTGGAAGCGCTCGGCGGCGGGGCGGAACAGCAGGGTGGGGGCGGCGCTCGGGCCCGGGGCTTGGCTGGTGGTCATCGGCTTCAGGTGTGGGGAAGGGAGAGGTGGTGCACCCGGCGCACCAGATCGGCGATCGACTCGTCCTTGGCGGGGTGGCTGGCGGTGCTCACCAGCTGGCGGCCCACCACGTGGGCGCCCAGGTGGGCGAGCTGCAGCCGCAGGGCCGTGAGCACCGTGTGGCCGCCACCGCCGGAGCGGGTGGCGATCGCCACCGGCCGGCCGTTGAACAGCGCCCGGAAGTCGTCGCCCTGCACCGACAGCCAGGCGATGGCGCTGGTGAGCACCGGCGGAATCGAGCCGTTGTACTCCGGGGCGCAGATCACCCAGCGGGGGGCGGCGGCCAGCCGGGCCTGCAGGCCCGCCAGGGCCGGCGGCGTGCCGGCCGCCTGGGAGCGGGGGGTGAACAGGGGCAGATCGAGGGCCGTGAGGTCGAGCACTTCGGCGCTCAGGCCCTGCTGGTGGGCCGCCGCCGCGAAGCGCTCGGCCAGGGCGAGGTTTTCGCCGTTGCTGGCGGCGATCACCAGCAGATCGGGGGACAGGGGGTGGCTCATGGTTGGGGGACGAGGCTGGGATAGTCGGTGTAGCCCACCGGGCCGGGGGTGTAGTAGGTGGCGGGGTTGGATTCGGCCAGCGGTGCGCCGCGGCGGATGCGCTCCGGCAGATCGGGGTTGGCGATGAAGGGGGTGCCGAAGGCCACGGCATCCACCGCGCCGGAGGCCACCGCCGCCTGGGCCTCCTCCACCCCGTAGCCGCCATTGGCCACCAGCACGCCGCGGAACCGCCCGCGGATGGGGGTGAGCAGATCCCCCTGCTGCACCCCGGTGAAGTCGGCCCGGATCACGTGCAGAAAATCGAGCGGCAGGTCGTTGAGGCGCTCCGCCAGCCAGGTGACCAGGCCGATCGGATCACTGTCGCGGATGTCGTTGAAGCCGTTCAGGGGCGAGAGCCGCAGGCCCACCAGCGGCGCCTCCCGGGCCACCGCCGCCACCACCTCCAGCAGCAGCCGGGCCCGGTGCTCCAGCGGACCGCCGTAGGGGCCACGGCGCCGGTTGGTGCCATCCCGCAGGAACTGGTCCAGCAGGTAGCCGTTGGCGCCGTGCACCTCCACCCCGTCGAAGCCGGCGGCCATGGCGTTGCGGGCCGCAAGGCGGAACATCTCCACGATGCCGGGGATCTCGGCGTCCTCCAGGGCCCTGGGCACCACGTAGGGCTGCTTGCCCTCGGGGGTGCGCACCGTGTCGCCGGTGATGGCCAGGGCGCTGGGGGCCACGGGCTGGCGGCCGCCGTTAAGCAGCGGATGGCAGGCGCGGCCGCCGTGCCAGAGCTGCAGCACGATCCGCCCCCCGGCTCGGTGCACGGCCTCGGTGGTGAGGCGCCAGCCCTCCACCTGGGCCTTGCTGTGGATGCCGGGCTCCTGCCAGAAGGCGGAATGGCCCTCCCCCACCATCGTGGCCTCGGCCACGATCAGGCCGGCGCCGGCCCGCTGGGCGTAGTGCTCGGCGATCAGGGCACCGGGCACGTGCTCCGGCTCGGCCCGGCAGCGGGTCAGGGGCGCCATCCAGATGCGGTTGGGCAGCTCCAGGGAGCCGAGGCGCAGGGGGCTGAACAGGTCGGTCATTCCAGGGGGGGAGGGGGAACGGTGCGGCTGGGGCGGATCAGCCCCAGGAGGTCCACCAGGCTCGCCCGGCCGGGCTGGCGGTGGCGGGGTGGGAGGAGCTGCGCATCGGATCGGACGCCAGGATGGGGTCCGCGAAGGAGGAACCGATGCTCCGACGACCACCGGCGCTGGCGCAAGGGCGCACCGCAACGTGGCTGAGGCACCGGCGGGTAACCCATGGCTGAGCCCATGGGCTTCAGTGCCAGCCACGACCACACCAACTGCAAGGCGGAGCTGGCCCTGCGGGTGATCCAGGGGCGCTGGAAGCTGCTGATCCTGCGGGAGCTGATGGAGGGGGTGCAGCGCTTCTCGGCGCTGCAGCGGTCCCTGACGGGGGTGAGCCAGAAGGTGCTCACGGCCCAGCTGCGGGAGCTGGCGGCCGATGGGGTGCTGACCCGCACCGTGTACCCGGAGGTGCCGCCGCGGGTGGAGTACGGCCTGACGGCCCTGGGACTGGAGCTGATTCCGGTGCTGGAGGGCCTGCACGCCTGGGGGGAGCAGGCGGCGGGGGCCACCGCGCCGCGAGAGGCGGAGCCGCAGTGAGCCCGGAGCCGGCCCCGCCGCAGCCGGCTAACTCATACTCAATCCGACTTAGCTGCTAGGCTGGCGCCATCCCTCCGCAGGCGCTCCGGCGACCCCATGGACCTCTCCAAGCCCAGCACCCACGCCAACCTCGAGGCCGCCTTCGGCGGCGAGAGCATGGCCAACCGCAAATACCTCTTCTTCGCCGACGTGGCCAAGCAGCTCGGCAACCCCGAGCTCGCCAGGCTGTTCCGCGACACCGCCGCCCAGGAGACCGAGCACGCCTTCGCGCACTTCCGCCTGCTCCACCCCGAGCTGGTGATCGCCGATCCCGCCGCCCTCAGCGACGCCGAGAAGCAGGCGATCCTCAGCCGCTGCCTGGAGCTCGCCATCGAGGGCGAGACCTACGAGTACACCACCATGTACCCGGAGTTCGCGGCCCAGGCCCGCAGCGACCGCGATGGCGGCGCCGAGGCCGAGTTCAGCGGGCAGATCGACGAATCGAGGGAGCACGCCGGCATCTTCCGCACGGCCGCCAAGACGTTCGGCCTGCTGGCCCCGATCGAGCAGCACCACGCCCAGCGCTACGGCGTGGCCCTGGGGGCGCTGCAGGGCAAGGGCGTGGCCGCTGAGGCCGCCGAACCGGTGGCCGGCAAGTGGATCTGCAAGGTGTGCTCGATGATCTACGACCCGGCGGTGGGCGACCCGGACTCGGGCCTGGCCCCCGGCACTCCCTTCGAGGCCATCCCCGACGGCTGGATCTGCCCGATCTGCGGCACCCGAAAGGCCAACTTCATCCCCTACCGGGAGCCCGAGCTGCAGGCGGCCTGAGGGGGAGCCGGCCCCGGGGGCGCGCCCTAGCCTGGCGCCGTCCCCGGAACGGCTGTCCCATGCTGCGCGCCCCCTGCCCTGCACCGTCCCGCCTGGCGGTCCCGCTGCGGGTCGCTCCACTGCTGGCGGCCCCGCTGCTGGCGGGCGTGGCGCTGGTGGCCCTGCCCCTCGCCGCCGCACCGCCGGCTGGGGCCGTCCCCGTCTGCACCTTCCTGCAGCCGATCGGCGGCGACGGGGTCAGCCCGATCGTGGCCAAGCAGGTGGGGCGCGGCAAGCTGATCGGCCGGACCAACTGGAACACCGACTTCATCGTCGATCGCCCCTACGACAGCTACAAGTTCTTCTTCACGGCCAACTCCTCCAGCGGCAGCGCCCAGTACCCCGTCACCGGCTTCCTCAAGTTCAGCGACGGCAGCAACCTGCAGGTGTTCAACGAGACCATGGCGCCGCCGATCGGCACCGGCCGCAGGTTCGGCCCCTTCCCCGCCGTGCCCGGCAAGCAGACCAGCCAGGCCAACTTCAAGATCGGCGCCAGCGACGACCCCGGGGCCCTGGGCTTCAGCTACCGGATCTCGGTGCAGGGCTGCACGGGCCGCTGAGCGGCGCCGAACCGGAGGCCCCGAGCCGGGACCCTGGCCCGTGGCCCAGGGGGGCAGGTGATCGCCGTCACAGCGGTGCGGGCTGGCGATCTGCCTAAGGTTTCGCGGTGAAAGGTCTGCAGTGAAAGGTCTCTCCCGTTCCAGGCAGCTCGCCGCCGCGGCTGGGCTCGTCGTCGTTGCGGCCCTGGCGCGGGGTCTGTGGCCGCGCCAGGAGGGCCCGCGCCAGCGGCCGCCGGTGCCGGTGGACCTGGCCACGGCCCGCCGCGGGGCGATCACCGTCACCTACCCGATCACCGGCGAGGTGCGGGCCGTGGCCTCGGCCCAGATCCGCCCGGAGGTGAGCGGCATCCTCGAGCGGGTGTACTTCCGCGAGGGGCAGGAGGTGACGGCCGGCCAGGCGCTGCTCGGGCTGGACCGGGCCCCGTTCCTGGCGGCCCTGAACCAGGCCATCGCCAACCGCCGCAAGGCCGCCGCCGCCGTGCAGGTGGCCGCCTCCAGGGCCCGCAGCGCCCACACCCTGGCCCGCACCGCCCGCCTGCGGGCCGACCGCTACTCGCGGCTCGGCAGCCTCGGGGCCGTCAGCCGCGACCAGGAGGACCAGTTCCGCAGCGACGCGGACTCCCTGGAGGCCGAGGCCCGCAGCCGCGACAGCGAGGTGGTGAGCGCCCGGGCCGACCTGGCCGCCGCCGGGGCCGCCGAGGCCGCGGCCCGCCTGCGCTACGACCGCACGATCGTGCGCTCTCCCATCAGCGGCCGCACGGGCCAGCTGCGGGTCACCCCGGGCAACCTGGTGCAGGAGGGCAACACCCAGCCCCTGCTGGTGGTGAACCAGTTCCGGCCCATCGACGTGGTGTTCGCCCTGCCCCAGCGGCTGCTGGGCCAGGTGCGGCGCGGCCTGAACGTGCGGCTGGAGGGCGGTGAGACCGGCAGCGTCAGCGCCCTGGACAACGCCGTGGATCCCAGCACCGGCACCACCCCGATCAAGGCCTCCTTCAGCAACCGGACCCTGAGCCTGGTGCCGGGGCAGTTCGTCAAGGGGGCGCTGCAGCTGGAGCGCCTCAGCGGCGTGACCCTGATCCCGCAGATCGCCGTGCAGAGCGGCCAGAACGGCAGCTTCGTCTACGTGGCGGCCCCGGCGGCCACGGGCTCCGCCGCCGCGGCCGCTGGAGCCGGCGCCCGCCGCGGCCGGGCCGTGCAGGCCCGCACCCTGGAGCTCGGCCCCGCCGACGGCGGCCTGGTGGTGGTGCGGCGGGGCCTGGAGCCCGGGGAGGAGGTGGTGACCCGCGGCCAGTTCGCCCTCGGCCCCGGCGCCCGCATCACCGTCCGCCCGGCGCCACCACCCGGCCCCTCGCCGTCCCGCCCGTCCCCGCCGCCCCGCCAGCCATGAAGCTCTCCGTCGCGCTGATCCGCCGGCCGGTCACCACGATCCTGCTGATGGTGGCCCTGGTGCTGTTCGGGCTGGTGGGCTACGGCCAGCTGCCGATCAGCGACCTGCCCAGCATCGACTTCCCCACCCTGCAGGTGAACGCCTCCCTGCCGGGCGCCAATCCCCAGACCATGGCGAGCGCCGTGGCCACGCCGCTGGAGCAGCAGTTCTCGAGCGTGGCCGGCCTGAGCTCGATGACCTCCAGCAGCAGCCAGGGCAGCACCCAGATCAGCCTGCAGTTCAACCTCAACCGCGACATCGACGTCGCCGCCCAGGACGTGCAGACGGCCATCAGCCAGGCCTCGCGCCTGCTGCCGCCGGACATGCCCACGGCCCCCTCGGTGCGCAAGGTGAACCCCTCCGAGCAGCCGATCTACTACCTGGTGCTCAGCTCCGATGTGCTCAAGCTCTCGGAGGTGACCCGGGTGGCGGAGGTGCAGCTGGCCCAGCGGCTGTCGATGCTCGACGGGGTGTCGCAGGTGCAGGTGTTCGGCGCCCAGAAGTACGCGGTGCGGATCCGGGTGGACCCCCAGGCCCTCACCGCCAAGGGCATCGGCATCGACCAGGTGGCCGGCGCCATCCGCGGCGGCAACTCCAACCTGCCCACCGGCAACCTCTACGGCCGCGAGCGCACCTACAGCGTCGACGACGACACGCGCCTCAGCGATGCGGCGGGCTACCGCCAGCTGGTGGTGGCCTACCGCAACGGCTCGCCGGTGCGGCTCGGCGATGTGGCCGAGGTGAGCGACAGCGTGGCCAATGAGCGGCTGGCCAGCTGGTACAACGGCAGCCGCTCGATCGTGCTGGCGGTGCAGCGCCAACCGGGCAGCAACACCGTGGCGATCACCGACGCCATCCGTGGCCTGCTGCCGGAGCTGCGCCAGCAGGTGCCGGGGGCGATCCGCATCGACGTGCTGTTCGACCGCTCCCAGGCGATCCGCGAGGCGATCCACGACGTGCAGATCACCCTGGTGGTGACGATTCTGCTGGTGGTGGGCGTGGTGGCTCTGTTCCTGGGCACCGGCGTGGTGACGGCCCTGCCGGCCCTGGCGATCGTGATCTCGCTGGTGGCCACCTTCGGGGTGATGGCGCTGCTGGGCTACTCCCTCGACAACGTGACGCTGATGGCGCTCACCCTCAGCGTGGGCTTCGTGGTGGACGACGCCATCGTGATGGTGGAGGCGATCGTGCAGCGCCAGGAGCAGGGGGAGGGCCGCTGGCAGGCGGCGGTGCGCGGCGCCGAGGAGATCGGCACCACGGTGATCTCCACCACCGTGGCCCTGGTGGCGGTGTTCATCCCGGTGCTGTTCATGGGCGGCCTGATCGGGCGCCTGTTCCGCAGTTTCGCCGTGACCCTGAGCGTGGCGGTGATCTTCTCCAGCGTGGTGGCCCTCACGCTCACGCCGATGCTGGCGGCGCGGCTGCTGCCGCCCCCCGGCGACCAGCTGCGGGGCCAGGCGCTGCTGCGCTGGTTCGACCGGGGCTTCAGCCGCCTCACCGGCTTCTACGACCGCAGCCTGCGGCTGGCCCTGGCCCGGCCCAATCCGGTGCAGGCCCTCTCCGTGGGACTGGTGCTGCTGACGCTGGTGCTGCTGGCCCTGGTGCCCAAGGGCTTCATCCCGGATGTGGACACCGGCCAGCTGACGGTGAACACCCAGGCGGCGGAGGGGGTGAGCTTCGAGGAGATGACGGGCCTGCAGCGCCGCCTGGCCGACAAGATCCAGGCCCACCCCGCCATCGCCGGGGTGAACAGCACCATCGGCGCCGGCGGACCGAACGCCTCGGCCAACAGCGGCCGCATGGTGCTCCGGCTCAAGCCGCGCAGTGAGCGCTCCCTGGGGGCCGAGGAGCTCACCAACCAGCTGCGCCGCACCGTCAACGGCATCCCCGGGCTGCGGGCCTTCGTGCGCATGCCGCCGGCCCTCAACCTGGGGGTGGGCCAGAGCCGCGCCAAGTACCAGTACACGATCCAGGCCATCGACGAGGGGGCCCTGCTGGCCCAGGCCCCCGACTTCGAGCGGCGGCTGCGGGGCCTGGCCGGCCTGCAGGACGTCAACAGCGACCTGCTGCCCAACAATCCCCAGCTGGAGATCCGCATCGACAAGGACCGCGCCGCCGCCCTCGGTGTCGATGCCGCCGCGCTGCAGGGCACCCTGCGCAATGCCTACGGCGAGAACCAGGTGTCGACGATCTACAAGTCCGACGGCCAGTACGCCGTGATCGCCGGCGTCAGGTCCAGCGCCCAGAGTGAACCGGCCGACCTGGACCGGCTGACGATCCGCAACGGCGACGGCCAGCTGATCCCCCTGGGCACGATCGCCACCCTGGAGCGGGGCACGGCGCCGGTGTCGATCCAGCACACGGGCCTGCTGCCCTCGGTGACCTACTCCTTCAACCTGCAGCCCGGCGTCTCCCTCGACGACGCCAACCGGCGCATCCGCGACCTGGCGGCCGAGGTGCTGCCGGAGGGCACCACCGGCTCCTTCCAGGGCACCGCCAAGGTGTTCGAAGACTCGCTGCAGGGCATCGGCGGCCTGATCCTGGCGGCCGTGCTGGTGGTGTACCTGGTGCTCGGCATCCTCTACGAGGACGCCATCCACCCGCTGACGATCCTCACCAGCCTGCCCTCGGCGGCGGTGGGGGGACTGGCGGCGCTGCTGGTGTTCGGCTCCGAGCTGAACATCTACAGCGTGATCGGCCTGGTGCTGCTGATCGGCCTGGTCAAGAAGAACGGGATCATGATGATCGATGCGGCGATCCAGAACCGGCGCCAGGGCCTGGGCATCAGCGAGGCGATCCACCGGGCCTCGATCACCCGCTTCCGCCCGATCATGATGACCACCCTCTCCTCGATCGTGGGCACGCTGCCCATCGCCCTGGGCCTGGGGGCCGGCGCCGAGGCCCGGCGCCCCCTGGGCCTGGTGGTGCTGGGGGGCCTGCTGCTCTCCCAGGCGGTGACGCTCTACATCACGCCGGTGTTCTACGTGCAGGCCGAGCGCATCGCCGCCCGGCTGGGACTGCGGCGCGGGGGGGGCGGCGGCAACCGGGATGGCAACGGCACTGCGGTGGCCGCCGATCCGGTGGCCGGGGGGTGAGGGCGGCGGACCAGCCCCCCGCCGGGGTGCCGCCGGTCAGGGGCGGCGGCCGGCCTGGGGCAGGTGGCTCACCACCAGGTGGCGCTGGCCGTCGATCTTGAGCCAGCCCTCCTCCCGCAGCAGCCCCAGCACCCGCGTCACCGTGACCCGGGTGGTGCTCAGGGCGCTGGCCAGGTCCTGGTGGGTGAGGCGCAGGCTGAGGCGCAGGCCCTCCTCGCAGGGCTGGCCGTACTCCTCGGCCAGCAGCTCCAGGAAGCCGCGCAGCCGCTCCTCCACCCGCCGCAGGCCCAGCAGGGCCAGCAGGCACTCGGCCTGGCGCATGCGGCTGGCCATGGCCCGCACCATCGCCATCGCCAGGTGGGGGGTCTCCTCGATCTCCTGCAGGGAGAGGCAGAGCAGGTCGCAGTCGCAGAGGGTGGTGGCCTCGTAGGCGGCCACGTGGGAGAGGGGCTCGCCGAAGGGCTCGTTGGGCCCCGCCAGGCCCAGCAGCAGGTCGTCGCCGTGGAGGGAGATGGAGCCGAGCTTCACCATGCCGCGCACCACCAGCCAGACGTGGCCGCGCAGCAGCGGCACGGCGCTGCCCGCGGCCAGGTGCACCAGCTGACGCTTGTGGAAGGTGTCCTCCAGCAGGCTGCGGATGGCCTGCGGGGCGGAGGAGCGCCCGGGGGGCTGGCTGCCGGGGTCACGGGACGGCGTGAACACCATGGCGGCACTGTGCGGTGGAACAGCCGGGACTGTATGGAGGATCACCGCGCACCGCTCTAAGGCGCGGTCATCGCCGGGTTAAGGACTGGTTAGGGCGCTGCGGCGGCACCGCCGCGGGCGGCGCTCTCACCGGCGGCGCCCTCGCGGGCCTCGGCCCGGAAGGGCGCGCGGATCAGCCAGAGCCCGTCGCCATCGCGCCACACCAGCAGCAGCGCCTCGCGCTCCACCAGGGTGAGCCCCTGGACCTGGGCCAGCTCCGCCGCCGAGCCCGGCGCCAGCCGCCGCACCTCCACCGCCGCGCCCAGGTCCGGGAAGGGGCTGGCGGCGGCCGGCCGCGCCCGGCGCCAGAGGGCCAGCAGCCGCGGCGCCTGGGGGGAGCCCGGCCAGAGCAGGCGGCGCCGCACCGCCTGGGCCGCCTCACTGAAGCCGTCGATGGCGCCCTCCCGGGCCCCGGGGATCCAGCCGCGGGCCAGCTCCAGCACCTCGGCCGGCTGGCCGGGCAGGTCGGTGCCGCCATCGGGGGACAGGGGGCCGGCGGCGGCGCCCTGGGTGCGCGCCACCGCTCGGGGCGGGGCCGGCGCCCCGGCGGTGCGGCTGCGGCCGGCCTGGGGCAGCAGTTCGGGCGGCGGCGGCGGCAGGGCCTCCAGGGCCGCCAGCGCGGTGACGCTCAGGGGGGGCAGGCCCGCCCCCGGAACCGCGCCGGCCTGGGCGTCGAGACGGGCCTGGGCGGCCTGCAGCCGGCGCCCGAAGCGCAGCAGCTGCGGGCCGTCCTCCAGGGGCGGGGCTCCGCTGGCGCTGGCCGCCGCGCCGGCCGGGCGGTCCAGGGGGGTGAGGGCGGCCAGCAGCAGCAGCAGGCCGTTCAGCCCCAGGGCCAGCAGCAGGGCCCGGCCCAGGGGCTGGGCCAGCCAGCGGCGCCCGAGCCGGCGCCACTGGGCGGGATCAACCCCGGGGAAGCTGGAGTTCAAGGGTAAGGCCTCCGTCGTCGAGCTGGTGGAGCAGGCCCAGCACCTCACCCCAGGGGGTGGCTGGATCGGGCAGCAGCCGCAGCTGCAGGTCGGGTCGGCGCTGGCGCGCCTGGCGCAGCAGGGCCTGCAGCTGCGGCCGCGTCACGGGCTGGTTCCAGAGGCGCAGGGCGCCGCCGGGTCCCACCTGCAGGGCCAGCACCCCCCGGGCCATCGGCCGCTGGGCCAGCCGCTGGGGGAGCAGCAGCAGCGCCAGGGCGAAGCCGGCCAGGGCCGTGCCCAGCAGGCCGTAGGCCAGCGCCGGCGGCCACCACGCCCTCATCCGCGCCCCGCCAGTTCCAGCTGCACCGCGGTGCCGCTCTGGCTCTGCAGCCAGGCCAGGCGGCGGCTGATCTCCCCGCTTGCCAGGGCGGGGGAGGGCAGGTAGCGCAGCCGCAGGGCCGGGGGAGCCGCCTGGGCCCGGCGCTGGCGCTGGCGGGCGAG
>CALRKO020000004.1:0-157452 GCA_943368105.1 Chitinophaga pinensis
CAGCAGCAGCTGGATCGTGCCGTTGGCGGCGCCGCCGGCCACCCCCAGCAGCTGGGCGCCCACCGGCTGCAGCTTGTCCAGGGTGGCGAGGCTGAGGATGCGGGTCTCCAGGCTCTGGAGCAGCGTCACATCCCCCACCAGCTTGCCGAGCCGGCTGATCAGCTCCGGCACCAGCAGGGTGAGCTCCTGGATCTGGTCCAGCAGTTCGGGGATCAGCAGCTCCCCCAGCTTCCAGCCCCCCAGCAGCAGCACCACCACCACCAGGGCCAGGGCCGCCGGCCGGTTCAGGGGCGTCACCCGCCGCAGCCAGGCCACCGGCACGTCCAGGGCCACCGCCAGCACGATGGCGCCGAACAGCACCAGCAGCACCCAGCGCAGCTCCCAGGCCAGCAGGCCCGCCGCCACGAGGGCCAGCAGGCCCAGGAGGGTGCGCCCGGTCATGGCAGGGGAGTCGTCACCCGGCCAGTCTGCGCTGCCTCCAGGGATCGAGCACGTCGCGGATCAGCACCTCCCGCAGCAGCACCTGCAGGCACACCGCCAGGGGCAGGGCCAGGAACAGCCCCAGCGGGCCGAACAGCACGGTGAACACGAACTGGGCGATCAGGGTGAGACCCGGCAGCAGGGCCACCTGGTGGTGCATCACCGAGGGGGTGATCACATAGCTCTCCAGGTGCTGCACCACCAGGTAGAGCACCAGCACCGCCAGGGCCTTCCAGGGGGCGTCCAGCAGGGCCACCGCCATGGGGAACACCGTGCTGAGGGTGGGGCCGATGTTGGGGATGATGTTGAGCAGGCCCGCCAGCAGGGCGTTGGCCACCACCAGCTTCACCCCCAGCAGCGACAGGCCGATGCCGGCCAGCAGGGCCACGCACAGGGAGCTGATCAGCAGGCCCCCCATCCAGCTGCTGAGGGCATCGCCGCACTGGAGCAGCACCTGGCGGCCGCGGCGCCGGTAGAAGGAGGGCAGAAGCAGCACCGCCACCTCGCGGTAGGCGTGGGGCTGGGCGGCCACCATCAGGCCCACCACCAGCACGAACAGCAGCTGGATCACGCCGCTGCCCAGGCCGCCGGCCAGGCCCAGCAGGCGCATCAGGCCGCTGCCCAGGCCCGCCGCCAGGGCCCCGTTCGATTCGCTGGGGGAACCCAGGCCCTGCTGCAGCCACTGCAGGGCCTGCTGGCCGTAGATCATCTGGCCGACCTGGTCGAGGGCCTGGCGCAGGCTGGTCTGCACCAGGGCGGCGGCGGCGGGCAGCTTGGCCAGCAGCTGCGCGAACTGGTCGAGGAAGGGGGGCACCACCGTGGCGCCCACCACCACCAGCACCAGCCCCAGGCCCACCAGGGTGAGCAGCAGGGCCAGGGGCCGGCCGCAGGGCAGGCGCGAGCGCACCAGGCCCACCAGGGTGCAGAGGGCCATCGCCACCACGATGGCGGCGAACACCAGCAGCAGCACCTCCCGCAGGCTCCAGAGGAGGACGAGGGCCGCCGCTGTGGCGATCAGTCCGAGGGCCTGGCCGAAGCGCATGCCCCGCTCAGGCGGCGCCGCTGGCGTCGGCCTCGGCGCCGGCCGCCTCCGCCTCGCCGCCGGCCTCGGCGAAGCCCAGGTCGTTGGAGGCGGCGTAGCGCTGGGCGAAGCGCATGAAGCGCTCGAAGTCCTCGCTGGTCTTCCAGGTGTAGGTGGCCTCCAGGGCGGCCGCCTTGCCGTTCACGAAGCGGGCGTTGACCTCGCGGGTCACCAGCTGGCCCTCCTCGTCGATCAGGTACATGCCGCCGATGTCGCCGAGGGTCTCGGGGGCGAGGGCCTGGGGCTGCTCGAACACGAAGATCGCCTGGCCGGTGCGGCCATCGCGGGAGCGGGTCATGCGGATGTCGGGCACCACGGGCTCATCCACGCCACGGAAGAACTGAATGGTGGCCATCGGCTGCCCCGCAAAGCCCGATCCTAGGCAGGGTCGGGCGCCGCGAACCCCTCGGTGATCAGCCGCTCCGCCGCCCGCTCCGCCGGGCTGTCGCCCAGATCGACGCTGCGGCGCGGCGGGCCCCCCGGGGCGTGCCGGGCCAGCTCGTGGTCGTAGCAGCGGTCGTAGTAGTCGAGCATCTGGCGGCAGGCGCCGGCCCAGTCGCGGGCGGCGATGGCCTCCAGGGCCGCGGCGGTGCGCTGGGGGCCCAGGCGCCGGGCGATGCGCTGCGTGGCCTCGGCCAGGGCCCCGGGGTCCTGGTGGCCATAGACCGCCACCAGCTGCCGCAGCCGCTCCTCCAGGGGCCGCACCACCTCCAGCAGCGGCGCGGCCTGCATCTGGCGCCAGATCCCCGCCGGCACGCGGCAGCGGCCCACCTGGGCGCTCTCCGCCTCCACCCAGATCGCCGTGGCCCGGCGGCAGCGCCCCTGCAGCACGGCCGCGATCCGGTTCTCGTAGTGCTCGGTGCTGGGCTGGGGCGGCAGGCCCAGCCCGCCGAAGCTGCTGCCGCGGTGGTGGGCGAGGCCCTCCAGGTCCAGCACCGCCACGCCGCGGCGCTCCAGGGCCAGCAGCAGGTCGGTCTTGCCGGTGCCGGTGCGGCCCCCCAGCAGCTGCAGGGGCCAGGGCCGCTCCAGCAGCTCCAGCACCCAGCGGCGGTAGGCCTTGTAGCCGCCCTCCAGCAGCAGCACCGGCAGCTCCAGCGTGCCGGCCAGCCAGGCCACGCTGGCGGAGCGCATCCCCCCCCGCCAGCAGTGCAGCCGCAGGGGCGCCCCGCCCGCCTCGGCGCTCCAGGCGCTGAGCTGGGCCCCCAGGTCCCCCAGCCGCGGGCCCACCAGCTCCAGCCCCAGCTGCACCGCCGCCGATCGCCCCCGCTGCTTGTAGGCGGTGCCCACGGCGGCCCGCCCCCCGTCGCTGAACAGGGGCAGGGACCGGGCGCCGGGGATGTGGCCCTGGGCGAATTCCGCCGGGCTGCGCACGTCCACCACGGGGCCGGCGCCGGCCAGGAAGGCCTCGATCGCCGCGTGCACCACCATCCCCGCCATCGCCCTCAGTGCCGCCAGCCTGGCCTGACATAGTGGCCTGACCCCGTCGCCTGACGCTGGCACCGGTCAGGCCGGCCTGTCTCCATGCTCTCCGGACCCCCCGTCTCCGCCACGGCCAGCCCCGACCAGCTGCTGGAGCGCTTCCTCTCCAGTTCCCCCCGCCAGCGCCGCAGCCTGCTGGCCCCGCTGCGGCAGCGCTCGGCCGAGCTGCGGCCCCTGATCCCCGACCTGCTGGACCGGCTGGATGCCACCGGCGACGACTGGGCCGCCGGCAGTCTGATCCACGAGCTGCTGCTGCCGGACACCGCCGAGGGCGCCGGGGCCGCCGCCCCTGCCGACGACCTGGCGGCGGCCTTCCTGCAGCGCCACCCCGACGGCTGGCTGGCGGTGGGCAGCGCCCGCGGCATCGACTACGGGCCCTTGCAGCGCCACCTGATGGCCCAGGAGTACGAGCAGGCCGACCGGCTCACCAGCGCCATCCTGCGCCAGCTGGCCGGGCCGGCCGCCGAACAGCGCGGCTACGTGTACTACAGCGAGGTGCCGCCGATGCCTGAGGTGGACCTGGAGAGCCTGGACCGCCTCTGGCTCACCTACTCCCAGGGCCGCTTCGGCTTCTCGGTGCAGCTGCGGCTGCTGCGCAGCCTCGGCGGCCGCTGGGAGCTGCTCTGGGGGCGCCTCGGCTGGAAGACCGGCGGCATCTGGACCCGCTATCCCGGCTCCTTCACCTGGGCGATCACGGCGCCGGAGGGGCACCTGCCCCTGGTGAACCAGCTGCGGGGCGTGCGGCTGATGGATGCCCTGCTCTCCCACCCCGCCCTGCAACGGCGGGTGACGGCCTGAGCCGCGGCGGCCGGGCCGGCCGGCCCTCCGGGCGGTAGGGTCGAAACCGGTGCTGAACCGGGTCGATGACGCTGCGCTGGGCCGACTTCATCACCCCCTCGACCCTGCACCTGGCGCCGCTGCTGGAACTGCTGCTGGAGCCGATCCGCTGCGCCCAGCGCGGCGCCGCCCTGCAGCTGGGGCTGCAGGAGGTGCTGGTGAACGCCGTGCGCCACGGCAACGGCAACGACCCGGCCAAGTGTCTGCGGGTGCGGCGGATCGTCTCGCCGCGCTGGGTGATCTGGCAGGTGCAGGACGAGGGCAATGGCCTGGGGCCCCTGGCCCGCGGCTGCGCCCTGCCGGCGGCCACCGACGCCGCCTGTGGCCGGGGCCTGTTCCTGATCCACCACTGCTTCGACGACGTGCGCTGGAGCCCCCGGGGAAACCGGGTGCAGGTGGCGGCGCGCCGCCAGCCGGTCCGCCCCTGAGCTAGCGGCCGTGCTGGGGGCAGCCGGGGTCGCGCAGCTCCCCCTGCAGCCAGGCCAGGGCGTGCTCGGTGAGGGCCGCGGCCCGCTGCCGCGCCGGCGTCGCCGTGGGGGCGGCGGGCGGGTTGGCGGGGTCCAGGAGCTGCACCAGGGCGGCGGCCAGCTGTTCGGCGGCGCGGCGCTGGGGCTGGCCCTTGAGGGCGTGCCAGTGGCGATCGCCGATGGTCAGCAGGCGGTGCAGGGCCTCGGCCGCCTCGCGGCTGCCCTCGGGCCACTGGCCCGCCGGCGCCGCGGCGCCGGCGGCAGGGCCCGCGGTGGGGTCGGTGGCGGGGCGGGCGGCAGGGCCTGGGGCGGGGAAGGCGGGCACTGGACGGGGGCGGCGCGGTGGGCCCATCCTGGCCCGGTGCACCAGCCTGGTGAGATGCAACAGCCCGCGCGCTCCCCCCACCGACCGATCCGCTGGCTGCACCAGCTGGCGGGGCTGATGGCCCAGGTGTCCCAGGCGGAGCAGCTGCGCGACGGCGACGACAGCCTGCGGGCCCGCCGCCTGCGCCAGCGCATGGCCCTGGCCCAGCGCCTGTTCGATCCGCTGCCGGAGCCCCTGCGCCCGGGCCGCTGGCAGGAGGAGGTGCTCTGGAAGGCCCTGCGCTGGGGCGGAAGCGGCCTGATCCTGGCGGTGCTGCTCAGGCGCTGAGGCCCACGGGCAGGGGTGGCGGCGGCAGCTCGGCGACGGCCCCCTGCAGCGGCGGCGGCTCCAGGGCCACCGCCAGCTGCTGCCCCCGCAGCCAGGCGGCGTGCAGGCTGCGGCGACGCCGGTCCTCCGCCAGCACCAGCCGGTCGGCGGCGGTGATCGGGCTCTCGCCGGTCAGCACCGGGGTGCGCAGGCAGATGCCGAAGCCGTGGGCCTCCACCTGCACCGCCCCCTCCATCAACACGGTCTGGAAGCTCCAGCCCTCCAACCACCTGATGCTGAACGGATTGGCCATCCGACGCTGCGTCCTTGCCCTGGCGGCACCCTATTGGCTGGCGGGGCCCCTGCCAGCCCGCCTGTCAGGGCTTGGTGGCCGTCCAGACCCGCGTCATCAGGTGGGACTCGGCCCGGATCGCGCTGAAGCCGGCCGCCTCCAGCCGGGCGTCGATGTCGTCGCCGATGTAGTCGCGGTAGTAGGGCTCGTGGAAGACGCGGCGGAAGTTGTCCATCGCCGCCTGGAACTGGGGTGAATCGGCCATCTGCACCGAGTCCGCCAGCACCAGCACGCCGCCGCTCTCCAGCACCCGGAAGCACTCGTTGAGCACGTTCTGGCGGGCCGCGCCGGGCAGCTCGTGCAGCAGGAACACGCAGCTCACGGCCTGCATAGAGCCGCGGGCGAAGGGCATGGCCTCGGCGTTGCCCTGCACCAGCTGGGGCAGCTCGTTGGGCAGCTGGCTCAGCCACCGGTTGGCCTGGCGCAGGTAGGCGGGGGAGAGGTCCAGGCCGATCAGCTGGGGCTCGGGCAGGGCGCCGCGGATCTGGCGCAGGGTGCGGCCGGTGCCGGTGGCCACATCGAGGATGCGCAGCTGGCTGGCGGGACGGCCGGAGAAGGCCCGCAGGCCCTGCACCAGGGGCTTCAGCACCCGCCGGCGCATCGGCTCGGCGGTGCCGTTGAACAGGATCTCCACCTGCAGGTCGTAGAGGGCGGCGGAGTGGTCGCTCAGGTAGCCGTCGGTCTGGTGGTGGAAGTTCTGCAGGTAGTAGGCGGGATAGTCGTCGCGGTTGACCTCCGCCGGCAGGTCATCGATGCGGCGCTCGCTGCGGCGGCTCCAGGTGGAGGGCATGTCCAGCCACACCAGCGGGTAGCGGCTGGCCCAGTCCAGCCAGGGGGCATCGAACAGCAGGCTGGGGGGGTAGAGGCCCTCCTCGGCCTCGCGCCAGTCGAGCTCCAGCAGCCGGCCGTGGGAGGCCTGCAGCTCCGCCAGCATCCGCGGCGGCACCGGCACCGTCCTGGGCACCGCTCCTTCGGGGGCCAGCAGCTCCATCAGCTTGGTGCTCACCTCCTTGTGGGCCAGCCCCACCAGGCTCTTGCCCTGCTGCAGGGTCTGGTAGGCCAGACGGGTCACCGGATCTGCCATGGCTCTGTCCCGTCCCGGGGCGCACGCTGGGCCCATTTCAACCGATCCGCCCCACGGCCCGCGAGCGGCCGGGACGCCGCGGAGGGGGTCCCGGCCGCTCGCGGGAGCGCTGGGCCGGCGGCGGCGGGGAGGGCCGTGCTGATGGGAGGAGTGGCGGCAGGAGCCGTGGCGACAGAAGCCCTGGCGATCGGTGCCGTGGCGGCAGAACCCACCTCCCGGTGAAGAGATCTGTCGCCCCGCCGGCCGCCCGGACCCGCGACCCAGAATGGTTTCACCGCCCCCTGAACCGGCCGCCGTTCCAGTCGGCCCCCGCCATGACCCTCCCGCTGAACGCCGCCCTGCAGGACCGGATGGCCGATCCCGAGTTCCTGGCCTGGGCCGTGGCCCACCAGCGCGAGCTGCGCCGCCGGGCCGCCGGCCTGGCCCAGATCGCCAGCCACCCCGATCCCCACGCCGGCGGCGACGTGCGCGGCCAGGAGCGGGCCTGGGCGCTGCGCCAGGCCCATGACCGGCACCTGCACGACAGCGCCATCGCCCAGATCCGCCCCCACGCCTGACGGGGGGCTGTACCCACCCCTCAGGCGCCTCAGGACTCAGGCGTCGTAGTACATGGTGAACTCGTGGGGGTGGGGCCGCTGGCGCAGCTGCTGCACCTCCTCGTACTTCATGCCGATCCAGTTGTTGATGAAGTCCTCGCTGAACACACCGCCCGCCAGCAGGTAGTCCTTGTCGGCATCGAGGGCCTCCAGGGCGCCGTTGAGGGAGGCGGGCACCGTGGAGATCTTGGCCAGCTCCTCGGCGGAGAGTTCGAACAGGTCCAGGTCCGTGCCGTCGCCGGGGTCGATCTGGTTCTGGATGCCGTCGAGGCCCGCCAGCAGCATCGCCGAGAAGGCCAGGTAGGGGTTGGCCAGGGCGTCGCCGGAGCGGAACTCCAGCCGCTTGGCCTTGGGGCTGGGGCCCGTGAGCGGGATGCGCACCGCCGCCGAGCGGTTGCCCTGGGAGTACACCAGGTTCACCGGCGCCTCGAAGCCCGGCACCAGGCGCTTGTAGCTGTTGGTGGTGGGGTTGGTGAAGGCCAGGAAGCTGGGGGCGTGCTTGAGCAGGCCGCCGATGTACCAGCGGGCCGTCTGGGAGAGGTTGGCGTAGGTGCCCTCGCCGAAGAACAGGGGCTGGCCGCCCTTCCAGAGGCTCTGGTGCACGTGCATGCCACTGCCGTTGTCGGCGAACACGGGCTTGGGCATGAAAGTGGCCGTCTTGCCGTATTTCCTGGCGATGTTGCGCACCACGTACTTGTAGATCATCACGTTGTCCGCCGCTCTGATCAGCTCGGCGAACTTGATGCCCAGCTCGTGCTGGGCCGTGGCCACCTCATGGTGCTGCTTCTCGATCGGCACCCCCAGGGCCCCCAGGGTCAGCAGCATCTCGCTGCGGATGTCCTGCAGGGTGTCGTTGGGGGCCACGGGGAAGTAGCCCTCCTTCAGCTGGATCTTGTAGGCCAGGTTGCCGCCCTCCTCGAGCCGGGCGGTGTTCCAGGGGGCCTCAATCGAGTCGACGGCGTAGAAGCTGCTGCCGGGGCTGGAGTTGTAGCGGACGTCGTCGAAGATGAAGAACTCCGGCTCCGGTCCGAAGTAGGCGGTGTCGGCCAGCCCGGTGGAGGCCAGGTGGGCCAGGGCCTTCTGGGCCAGGGCCCGGGGGCAGCGGCCGTAGGGCTGGCCGCTGCGGGGCTCCTGGATCGAGCAGATCAGGCTGAGGGTCTTGTGGCGGTAGAAGGGGTCGATCCAGGCGGTGGCGGGGTCCGGCACCATCGCCATGTCCGACTCGTTGATCGCCTTCCAGCCGCGGATCGAGGAGCCGTCGAAGGCCAGGCCCTCGCTGAAGGAGGCCTCCTCCACCAGGTCGGCGCAGACCGTGAGGTGCTGCCACTTGCCGTGCAGGTCGGTGAACTTCAGATCGATCAGTTCGATGCCCTCGTCCCTGATCTGACGGAGCACGTCCTGGGCGGTCTTGGCCATGGCGGTGGGTGACGGGGTGGAGGGACAGTCGGAACGCGGACTGGGGCCGCCGCAGGGCGCGGCGGCCGTGCGGAACTGGCGCAGCGGGACCGTACGGAGCGAGCCGCGCAGCCCTGTGTAGCCGCTGTAACCAAAATCGCCGCCCGGCGTGCTGGCCGGCTTGCGTAACCGTTTCTGTCAACTTCGCCAAACCCAGCGCCGGGCAAGGGATCTGCGCCTTTTGCGGTGCTACGTTCCGGCCCAGGTGCGTCGATTCTTCCTCCCCATGCGCGATGCCATCACCGGTCTGATTGGTCGCTACGACCAGCTGGGGCGCTACCTCGACCGCAACGCGATCGACCGCATCGCCACCTACTACGGCGAGGCCGCCCTGCGCCTGGCCGCCGTGGAGACGATCAACCGGGAGGCGGCCGAGATCGTGCGCGAGGCCAGCCAGCGCCTCTGGCAGGCCGATCCCGAGCTGCTGCTGCCCGGCGGCAACGCCTACACCACCCGCCGCTGGGCCGCCTGCCTGCGGGACATGGACTACTTCCTGCGCTACGCCAGCTACGCCCTGGTGGCCGACGACAGCACGATCCTCAACGAGCGGGTGCTCAACGGCCTCGATGACACCTACAAGAGTCTCGGCGTTCCCACCGGCCCCACCGTGCGCAGCATCGTGCTGATGGCGGACGTGCTGGTGGAGAAGCTCGCCGATGCCGGTGTGGCCGACGCCGCCAGCCTCGAGGCCGTGGTGCGGGCCCCCTTCGCCCACCTGGCCCGCGGCCTGGCGGACACCAACGTGCGTGCCCGCTGAGCCGCTGCTTAGGCTCCCCCCTACCCCGTCCGCCCCTCGGCCTTGGCTTCCCCCACTCCCGCCCCCGTGTCCGATCGCCATCGCCTGGCCCTCGGGCCGATCGCCACGCCGGACCGGCTGCTGCTGGGGCCAGGACCCTCCAACGCCCACCCCACGGTGCTGCAGGCCCTGGCCCGCACCCCGATCGGGCACCTCGATCCCCTCTATGTCGCCCTGATGGGAGAGGTGCAGGAGCTGCTGCGCTACGTCTGGCAGACCGACAACCGCCTCACCCTGCCGATGAGCGGCACGGGCAGCGCTGCGATGGAGGCCACCCTGGCCAACATGGTGGAGCCGGGGGATTCCGTGCTGGTGGCCGTCAAGGGTTACTTCGGCCTGCGCCTCCAGGACATGGCCGGCCGCTACCGGGCCAACGTGCACACGATCACCAGGCCCTGGGGCGAGGCCTTCAGCCTGGAGGAGATCGAGGCGGGTCTGAGGCAGCACCGGCCCCGGATCCTGGCCATGGTCCACGCCGAGACCTCCACCGGCGTCTGCCAGCCGATGCAGGGCGTGGGCGAGCTCTGCCGCCAGTACGACTGCCTGCTGCTGCTGGACACGGTCACCTCCCTGGGGGCGGTGCCGCTCCACCTCGATGACTGGAAGGTGGATCTGGCCTACAGCTGCAGCCAGAAGGGCCTGAGCTGCCCGCCGGGCCTCGGCCCCTTCACCATGGGCCCCCGCGCCGAGGAGAAGCTGGCCAACCGCCAGGACAAGGTGCCCAACTGGTACCTGGATGTGAGCCTGCTCAACCAGTACTGGGGCAGCGACCGCGTGTACCACCACACGGCCCCGGTGAACATGAACTTCGGCATGCGCGAGGCCCTGCGCCTGATCGCCGAGGAGGGGCTGGAGAACGTCTGGGCGCGCCACCGCAGCAACGCCGAGCGGCTCTGGGCCGGGCTGGAGCGCCTGGGCCTCGAGCCCCACGTGCCCCTGGAGCTGCGGCTGCCCACCCTCACCACCGTGCGCATCCCCGAGGGCGTCGATGGCAAGGCCTTCAGCCTGCATCTGCTCAACCGCCACGGCATCGAGGTGGGCGGCGGCCTCGGCGCCCTGGCCGGCAAGGTGTGGCGCATCGGTCTGATGGGCTACAACAGCCGCGCCGAAAACGTCGACCTGCTGCTCAACCTGCTGGAGGAGGAACTGCCGGCCTTCAGGCCCGCCGCCCCCGCCGTTGCCGCCGTCGCTGCCTGAACCAGCGCTGCAGCTGCCCCTGGCACTCCGCTGACCGCAGTCCGCCCACCACGGCCATGGCGTGGTGGGCGCTGGGGTCGGCCGCCAGGTTCAGGCAGCCGCCCAGGGCGCCGCGCTTGGGGTCCCCGGCCCCGAACACCACCCGGCCCATGCGGGCCTGCACCAGGGCGCCGGCGCACATCGGGCAGGGCTCCAGGGTCACCAGCAGGGTGCAGTCGTTGAAGCGCCAGTCGCGGCGTAGCCGCGCCGCCTGGGCCAGGGCGGCCAGCTCCGCATGGCCCAGGGGATCCTGATCCCGCTCGCGCCGGTTGCTGCCCCAGCCGATCGCCCGGCCGGTGCCATCGAGCACCACCGCCGCCACCGGCACCTCGCCGGCCTGCCCCACCCGCTCGGCCCGGCGCAGCAGGCGCCCCATCCACAGCGCCTCGGCGGGGCTGGGGCCGGCGCCCGGGCCCGGCCGCGGCGGGGCCGCTGGGGGGGGGCCCGGACGGGGCGGTGGCGGGGGGCTGGTCAGGGGCGGCTCGGGTGCTGCGGGCAGATTGGCACCGGCGGCCCCGGGCTCCGGCACCCCGCAGCGGAGAATGGGGGGCCTTGTCGCCAGGTCGTTGGCTCCTGCCCCCCAGCCCGAGCCGGCCCCCTCCGTGCCGGCGCCTTCGGTGCCGGCGCCGACCCTGGCATCCGGGGTGCGGCTGCCGTCCACCGCGGTGCGGACGGCGGGCCCTGGGCTGCCGGCGCCGCCGCCGCTGCCGCCGCCCCCTTCGGCCTTCCCGGATCCCTTCGGCCCGGATCCGCAGCTCGGCGCCTTTCTGCACCAGGCCAGCGAGCAGCTCAGCCGCTGGTGGGCCGGCGCCGCCGCGCGGGCGCCCCTGCCGGCCCAGGCCGGGCTGCCGGAGGTGGCGCCCCAGGCCCGGGGCCTGGCGGCGCCGGCTCTGCTGGCGGATCTGCAGCGGGTGATGGATGGGGCCTACAACCCCAGCCACCCGGGCGCCCTGGCCCATCTGGATCCGCCGCCGCTGACGGCCTCGGTGGTGGCCGACCTGGTGGCGGCCGGCCTAAACAACAACCTGCTGGCCGAAGAGCTCTCCCCCAGCCTCAGCCGCCTGGAGCGGGCCCTCTGCCGCTGGATGGCCCAGGCCCTCGGCCTGGGGGAGCAGGCCGGAGGGGTCTGCGCCAGCGGCGGCAGCCTCAGCAACCTGATGGCCCTGGTGGCGGCCCGCCACCACGGCGGCCTGCAGGGCCGCGGCGAGGCGGTGGTGTTCTGCAGCGCCGATGCCCACGTGTCGATCGGCAAGGCCCTGGCGGTGATGGGCCTGCCGCCGGCGGCCCTGCAGCCGATTGCCGTGGATGCCGATGGCCGCCTGCAGCTGCCGCTGCTGGCCGCCGCCCTGGAGCAGCGCGCCCGCCGCGGCGAGCCCACCCTGGCGATGGTGGCCACCGCCGGCACCACCGTGCGCGGCGCCGTGGATCCGCTCGTGCCCCTGGCGGAGCTCTGCCGCCGCCACGGCGTCTGGCTGCACGTGGACGGGGCGATCGGCGCCGTCTGCGGCCTCTCGCCCCGCCACGCCCAGCGGGTGACCGGGCTGGGGCTGGCCGATTCGCTCACGGTGAATCCCCAGAAGCTGCTGGGCGTGACCAAGACCTCCTCGCTGCTGCTGCTGGCGGAGCCGCAGCGGCTGGCGGCCTGCTTCGCCACGGGCCTGCCCTACATGGAGCCCAGCTGGGACGCGGTCCACGGCGGTGAGTGCGGCCTGCAGGGCACCCGCCCGGCGGAGGTGCTCAAGCTCTGGCTGGGCCTGCGGCAGCTGGGCCTGGGCGGCATCGAGGCGGTGCTGGATGGCGCCATCGCCCGGCGGCGGCGCCTGCGGCAGCTGCTGGAGCCCCTGGAGCTGGAGCTGCTGGGCGGCCCGCTGCACCTGCTGGCCTTCACCCCCCGGGGCGCCAGCCCCCGCCAGGCGGAACTCTGGTCGGCGCTGACGCGCCAGCGGCTGCTGGAGCAGCAGCTGATGCTGTCGCGGCCCCTGCACCACGGCCGCCACCACCTCAAGGCGGTGCTGGGCAACCCCCACACCGGCGAGGCGGAGCTCCAGGCCATCGCCCGGGTGGTGGCGGCCTCCCTCAAGGAGCCCCTGGCATGAGCAACGACTCCCGCCCCCCTGCCGCCCCGACGGACCGGGCGGCCCCGCCGCAGCCGGCGCCGCTGGGGGGGGGGAACCGCCGCGGCCGCTGGGTGGCGATCCTCACGGGCGCCCTCTCGGTGCTGATCGGGGTGCTCTACCTGGTGCTGATCACGGTGCTCGACTCCCGCGGTCCCCTGCGTCCCCCGCCGCCGGAGGCCCTGGGGATCGCGGCTCCGGGCCCGGCGGCGGCGATCCCGGCGGCCGGCCGGCCGGCCGTGGCGGCAGCTGGGGGTCCTTCCGCCGCTGCAGGGGCTCCACCACCCGCCTGAGGGCGGCGTCGAGGAACAGGCGCAGGGCCGAGTCGCGCCGGTTGAGGTCGTACTGGCGCTGCACCACCTCCTGCACGCCGCCGTCGCCCCAGTCCTGGTCCTGCTGGAAGTAGGTGATGAAGCTGCGGCCCGCCACCCGGGTCAGCCAGGCGGCCCCCACGGCCTGCACCGCCCGGCTCAGCAGCAGGGCCGGCAGGTTGAGGCTGAGGGCGGCGCCGATCAGGCTCAGGCCCCCCTTGATCACCCCCAGGCTCGCCAGGGTGCGCCCCACCGACACCGCCAGCTCCTGGGCCGTGGCCCTGCTGAGGGTCACCCCGTAGACCCGGCCGATCTCCACCACCATCTGGGCGTTCACCGCCGCGGCGCCGAGCAGGTCCACCACCGGCAGGGGCGTGGCCGCCAGCACGCCGGCGCTGATCCAGGCGTAGCGGTCCACGATCGCCTCGGCGTCGCCCTGGCGCTGCTGGCTGAGCAGCCGGCGGCCGGCCTCGCTGAGGCGGCGGCTCTGCAGCAGGATGTTGTCGGCGATCAGCTCCTCGCCGTCGCTGTGCAGCACCTGGGCGATGCGGCGCAGCAGGGCCTCCACCTCGGGTGGCGGCTGCAGCGGCCGGCCGCCGGGCATCGGCACGCTCTGGGGGGCTGCGCTGGCGGCCACCACGTCCTCGGGGGCGATGCGGCCGAGGCAGCGCTGGCGCAGCAAGGCCAGCAGACGGCGCTCCTCCCCCTCGCCGCGCAGGTCGGCCTTGTTGAGCACCAGGATCAGGCGCTTGCCCAGGCTGGCCAGGGCGTCGAACACCTCCTGCTCGGCGGCCCGCAGGTCCCCGTCCACCACCAGCAGCAGCAGGTCGGCGTTGGCGGCCTGCCGGCGGGCGATCTGCTCCCGCTGCCGCCCCGCGCTGCCGGCCTCGAGGATGCCGGGGGTGTCCACCAGCCGCAGGCCCCGCGGCAGATCCCGCAGCCGCAGCCGGTAGGTGGTGCACTCCCCGGTGGAGCCCATGGCGGCCCCCACCTGGCCCACCACCTCCTGGAGCAGGGCGCGGATCAGGGAGGTCTTGCCGGCGGAGCCGCCACCGAACAGCACCAGCACCAGGTCGCCGCGCTGGAGTTCCGCCGCCACCCGCTCGCGCTCCTGCTGCAGGGCCTGGCGACCCACGTCGTCGCGGATGCGGCTGAGCAGCTGATCGATCGCCTCGAGGTTCTGCTGGGCCGCCTCCTGGCGGTTCCCCGGCGCCGGCGGCGGCGAACCGCTGCGGCCGCCTCCCCCCGCCCCCCCGCGCCAGCCCCGGCGGCGCAGGTCCACCAGCCAGGGCCAGGCCAACCGCCCCAGCAGCAGCGCCCCGCCGCCGAAGAGCAGCAGGGCCACCGGTCCCACCAGCCAGCCCGGCAGCAGGTAGCTCAGCTGCCAGAGCAGGCTGTTCAGGGCCTGCAGCGCCGCCGTGACCGCCACCAGGGCGGCCAGGGCCACCCCCAGCCAGATCCACAGGCGCGGTGGGGTCGTCACGGAGGGGGGGCGGGCCTCACAGCCTGGCGCTGGCCGGCAGGCTGCCGCTGCCGGCCGAGCGGATGATGGCGCTCCACAGGCCGGCCGCCAGGGCGCTGTTGCTGCCGGTAGGGCGGTTGTCGTCGTTGCCGAGCCAGATGCCGATCACCCAGTGGCGGCGGGGTTCGTAGCCCACGAACAGCAGGTCGCGGCCCTCGTTGGTGGTGCCGGTCTTGCCGCCCTCCTCGCCGCCGAGGCTGGCGGCACCGCCCGTGCCGCTGCGCACCACCCCCCGCAGCAGGGCCTGCATCTGCCGGGCCGTCGCCGCCGTGGTGACGCGCCGCGCCGGGCTGATGGGCCGCTCGCTGGCGCCCCGGCGCGAGCGGCAGCGGCTGTTCTCCAGGCCGCCGCAGGTCTCGGCATCGGTGAGGCGCCGCACGGTGCTCGGGGCATGCCAGACGCCGTCGTTGGCGATGGCGGCGTAGGCGGCGGTGAGCTCGATCAGGCGCACCTCGCTCTGGCCCAGGGCCAGGCCGGGCACCGGCTCCAGGGGGCTGCTGATGCCCAGGTCGCGGGCCTTCTGCACCACGGCGTCGAGGCCCACCCGGCGGGCCAGGCGCAGGGCGGCGGTGTTGCTGCTGCTGGCGAAGGCGGAGCGCAGCGACAGCCGGCCGCCGCAGCCGCTGGCGAAGGCCTGGCCGCCCCAGTCCAGGGGGGCGCAGCTCACCGGGTCGGTGGGGCGGAGGCCCCTCTCCAGGGCCGCCAGGTAGGTGAACAGCTTGAAGGTGCTGCCCGGCTGGCGCAGGGCCATCGAGGCGCGGTTGAACTGGCTGCGGCGGTAGTCGCGGCCGCCGGCGATGGCCAGCACGCCGCCGCTGCGGGAGTCGAGCACCACCACCGCCCCCTCGCTCACCGCCGGGGCGGTGCCGGCCAGCAGCTGGCGCAGCCGCCGCTCCACCACCTCCTGCAGCAGCGGATCCAGGTGGGTCTCCACCAGGAAGTTGCCCTCGGCGGCCACATCCGGCCCCAGCAGGGCGTCGAGGTCGCGGCGCACCTGGTCGGTGTAGAAGGGCACCGGCCGGCCAGAGGCCCCAGCGGCCTTGCCGCCGCCGGGGGCCGCCGTCGCCGAGCCCGTCGCCCCCTCCGTGGCCGCCGCCGCCGTGGCGCCGCCGCCGCAGGCCGTCGGCGCCAGGGTGATCGGCCGCCGCCGGGCCCGGCGGGCGGCATCCGCATCGAGCCGGCCCGAGTCCGCCATCTTCAGCAGCACGGTGTTGCGGGCCTCCAGGGCCGCCCGGGGGTTGACGCAGGGGTCGTGGCCGTTGGGGGAGGGCAGCAGCCCCACCAGCAGGGCCGCCTCCTCCAGCCGCAGCTCGCGGGCCGGCTTGGCGAAGAAGCTGCGGGCGGCGTCCTCGAAGCCCCAGCCCACCCCCAGGTAGACGCGGTTGAGGTAGCTGAGCAGCAGGGCCTGCTTGCTGAAGCGGGCCTCCAGCTGCAGGGCCACCAGCAGCTCCCGCCACTTGCGCCCCAGGGTTTCCCCCTGGCCCACCTGCTCCGGGTAGAGGCTGCGGGCCAGCTGCTGGGTGAGGGTGCTGCCCCCCTCCAGCACCCGCCCCCCCAGCACGTTGGCCACCAGGGCCCGGCCGGTGCCGATCGGGTCGACCCCCGGGTGCCACCAGAAGCGGCTGTCCTCGCTGGCCAGCAGGGCCTCCACCAGCACGGGCGGGTAGCCCGCGAGGCTGCGGTGCTCGCGGTGCTGGCTGGAGTCGGCGGAGGGCAGGGGGCGGTTGGCGCCATCGAACAGGGCCAGGGGGCCGCGCACGCTGGCCAGGCTGTCCCGCAGCGGCTGGGCCAGCAGCGACAGCCCCAGCAGGGCCAGGCCACCGCCGGCCACCGCCGCCAGGCCCAGGCTGGCGGCCCGGACCAGGGGGGCCAGCGGCGCGGGCCGGGGGTCGTGGAAGCGCAGCTCCGGCAGGTCGGGCTCCGCGGCCGGACCGAAGCGCACCCGATCGCCATCGGCCAGCAGCAGCTCGGCCACCCGCCGCCCCCGCCACCACAGGCCGTTGGTGGAGCCCGCATCCCGCAGCAGCCAGCGCCCGCCCACCTGCTCCAGCAGGGCGTGCTGCTTGCTCACCGCCCCGTGGGGCAGAGGGATCTCCTGGCGAGGGTCGCGGCCGATCCGGTAGGTGCCGCCGTGCAGCGCCAGCCGCCGCGGCGCCTGGCCCGGGCAGCTCAGCTCCAGGTCGGCGGCGCCGCCCCCCCGCCAGGCCGCCAGCCAGCGGCGCAGCCCCTCAGCGGCCATGGGGGGCCGGCGGGCCGGGGCCGTCGCGCCGCAGCAGGTCGATCAGCAGGCAGAGCACCGCCAGGTTGATGGCCACATCCGCGCCATTGAAGATCGGGAAGCGGATGGGCACGAGCTCCAGGAAGTCCACCACGGTGCCCAGGCGCCAGCGGTCGAGGCCGTTGCCCAGGGCGCCGCCCAGCAGCAGGCCGGCCGCCGGCAGCTGCCAGCGCCGCAGCGGCCCGCTGGCCTGGATCCACACCACCAGCGCCAGGCTCACCGCCAGGCTCACCAGCCCCAGCACCAGGGTGGAGTCCCGCAGCAGGCTGAAGGCGGCGCCGCTGTTGTAGGCCAGCTGCAGCCGCAGCAGGCCCGGCAGCAGGGGGGCGCTGCCGCGCTGGGCCAGGTGGGCCACCGCCCAGGCCTTGCTGAGCTGGTCCACCAGCACCACCAGCAGGGCCAGGCCGTAGGCGGCCAGGCGCCGCCGACCCGCCGGGCCGGACCAGGGGGAGGGGAGCCGGCTCATCGGGCCTCGACCAGCAGCAGGCGGCGCAGGCCCCGCGCCAGGACGGCCACCGCGCAGCAGAGCAGCAGCTGGGGCAGCAGCGGGCCGAGGCTGTAGCTCAGGAGCAGCTGGGGCAGGCTGCCGCCCCAGCGGCCGGCCAGGCCGCCCAGCAGCAGGTTGACGATGCCGCACAGCTGCAGCACCGCCAGGCCCACCAGCGCCGCCATGGCCAGGCTGAGCACGTTGTCCATGCCCTGCTGCCGGGCCAGGCGGCCGCTCACCCAGGCGGCGGGGAGGAAGCCGGCCAGGTAGCCGAAGCCCGGGTCCAGCAGGTAGGCCAGGCCGCCGCCCGTGTGGAACACCGGCAGCTGGAACAGGCCCAGGCTGATGTAGGCCACCCCGGCCAGCAGCGCCGCCCGCGGCCCGCAGACCAGGGCCGTCAGCAGCAGGGCCGGCACCTGCAGGGTGATCGGCAGGCTCACCAGCTGCACCCCGGCCGGTGTCGGCAGGGGCAGGGCCGCCTGCACCAGTCCGCCCGTGAGGATCAGCAGCAGGCCGGCGACGGCACCAGTCCAGTTGGCGAGGGCGCGCACGGAGGGCCGAAGGCTGGGCCCATCCTGCAGGAGAGTGGAACCGCCGCAACCCCGGATCCCATGGACGGCCCCGCCGCGCCCGAGCCGCAGCCCCCCTCCAGCCTCCCGGGCGCGGGCGATGCCGCGCCGGCCCCGCCGGAGGCCGCCGAGCCCCCCCGGCCGGCCCCGCCCCTGGCGGTGGGCATGGCCGTGCGCCTGGTCGCCCCGCCCGACTACCTCAAGACCGCCGATCCGATGCCGATGCTGCGCCCGCCTGACCTGGTGGACGCCGACGAGGTGGGCCTGGTGGTGGGGCTGCGGGCCCTGGAGCAGGTGGCGGTGCGCTTCCGCCGCGGCAGCTTCCTGCTGGAGTGCCGCCAGCTGGAGTCCGTCGACCCCTGAGCGGCACCTCAGCCGGCGAGCGGGTGGCGGGCCCAGGCCCGCTCCGCCTGGTCCAGGGCTTCCCTGGGGCCGCAGAGGCTGAGGCAGGGCCTGGCCAGCAGCTGTCGCGCGGCCGCCTGCAGGTCCGCCGCCGTGAGCGCCTCGGCGGCCGCCAGGGAGCGGTCGGCGAAGTCGAAGGGCAGGCCGTGGCCCAGCACCAGGGCGTGGCGGTCGGCCACCTGGCTGCAGGTCTGGCGGCCGAGGGCCTCCTGGCCGCGGAACTTCGCCTGGGCCAGGGCCAGCTCCGCCGGGGCCAGGGGCTGCTCCAGCAGGCGCTGCCACTCGTTGAGCAGCTCCGTGGTGGCCAGCTCGGCCCGCTCCGCGGAGCTGGAGAGGTGGAACACGAAGGGGGCCGCCCCCAGCCGGGCCGGGTGGTGCACGCCCACGTCGTAGGCCAGGCCGTGCTCCTCCCGCAGGGCCACGAACAGGCGGCTGGACATGCCGATGCCCAGGTGACAGTGCAGCAGCCGCAGGGCCAGGGCCTGGGGTTCCCCCAGGGCCGTGGTGGTGGTCCCGAGCATCAGCACCAGCTGCTCGGTCTCGTCGATCGCCCGGGCCAGCCGCTCGCCGCTGTGCCCCGCCGGCCCGGGCCGCCGCAGCGGCGCCTGCACCGCCCAGGGCCCGCCCTCGCCCTGGCCCTGCAGCAGCAGCGGCTCCAGATCCGCGGGCGCCTGGCCGGCCAGCACCAGCACGGCCCCCGCCTGGCCCAGGGCGCCCGCCTGGCGCAGCAGCGCCTCGCGGCCCAGGCCCTCCAGCTCCGCCTCCACCCCAAGGGGGTCGTGGCCGTAGGGGCCCGTGCCGTAGAGCAGCTCCCGCAGGCCGTCGTGGGCCACCTGGAAGGGGTCCTCCTGCTGGCGCTGCAGGGTCTGCAGGTTGAGCTGACGCTCCAGATCGATCTGGTCGGGCACCAGCCAGGGCCGCTGCACCAGGCTCAGCAGCAGCGGCAGCAGGGCGGGGGCATCGGCGGAGGCGCACTGGAGGCTCACCACCAGGCCGTCCTCGGCCGCCTCGCAGCGCAGGCCGGCGCCGCGGCCCTCCACCAGGTCCGCCAGGGCGTCGCCGCTCCAGGCCCCGCAGCCGCGGCTGAGCACCCCGGCCAGCAGCTGGTGCACGCCGCGCTCGCCGGCGGGGTCGGCGCTGCTGCCGCCGCGAATCCAGAGCTTGGCCGAGAGGATCGCCGGGCCGCGGCGCTCGATCACCCACACCGGCAGGCCGCCGGGCAGGCTGAACCGGCGCAGGCCGGGGGCCTGCCGGTCTGCTCCCACCAGGGTGCCGCTCATGCCGGCACCGCCTGCAGGCTGAAGGCGCGGCGGGGATCCAGCTGCGGCACCAGCTGCCGCCACAGCCGCTCGGCGCTCCAGCGCTGCATCAGCTCCAGGGGCGTCGCCAGGTCCTGGCGGCGCCCCCAGACGCCGTTGTTGCCCAGCAGGCCGGCCACCGAGCCGGCGGCCTCCAGCCCGAAGCGGTAGCCGTTGCCCACCAGCCGCTGGGCCCGCTCCAGCTCGGCCTCGGGCGGTGGCGTCTGGGCCAGCTCCTGCCACACCTGCTCCACCTCCCGCTGCACCGCCTCCAGGTGCTCCGGCTCGCAGACGGCCTCCAGCAGCACCAGGCTGCCGGCCTCGAGCACAGTCAGATCCAGGTCGACGCTCTCCACCAGGCGGCGCTGTTCCCGCAGCCGCTCCACCAGGCGGCTGCGGCGCCCCTCCGCCAGCAGGGTGGTGAGCAGGTCGGCACCCACCACGGCCTCCTGGTCGTGGGCGGGGGGCAGCTGCCAGGCCATCAGCAGCCGGGCCGCCTCCAGCCGTGGCAGCTCCAGGCGGTGCCGGCCGGGCCGCAGCGCCAGCGGCTGGGGCCCGGCGGCCGCCGCGGCGCCGCCGGCCGCAGCGGCGGGCTGCAGTGCCGCCAGGGTCGAGTGGCGCACCCCCTCCAGCAGCCGCTGCCCGGCCGGGTCCGCCAGGGGGCCGGCCAGGGCCAGGCAGATGTGGTCAGGGCGGTAGTGGCGCCGCTGGAAGGCGGCCATGGCGGCGGGGTCGTGGGCCTCCAGGGCCTCGCGGCGCCCCAGGATCGGCCGGCCGTAGGCGTGGCCGGGACAGGCCCGGCGCAGCAGCTCCTGGAAGGCCACCTCCTCCGGCTGGTCTTCGCTCTGGGCCAGCTCCTCCAGCACCACCTGGCGCTCCAGGCCGAAGTCGTCCGCGTCGAGGCGGGGGTGCAGCACCAGATCCAGCAGCAGCTCCAGGGCCTCGCCGGCGGCCGCCGGCGGGATCAGCACGTGGTAGTGCACGTCGTCGAAGCCGGTGGCGGCGTTGCTGGTGCCGCCGAGGGCCTCCACCTGCCGGTCGAACTCGCCGGCCCCCAGCCGCTCGCTGCCCTTGAACACCATGTGCTCGAGGAAGTGGGCCAGGCCCGACTCCGCCTGGGTCTCACTGGCGCTGCCGGCCCGGCACCAGAAGTCGAGGCAGAGCACCGGCGCCTCCGGCAGATCCAGGGCCACCAGCTCCACCCCGTTGGCCAGCCGCTCCCGCAGGGGCTCCGGCAGGCCGCCGCTGGCGCTGGCCGGGGGGGACGGGGCCGAGGGGGCTGCAGGCAAGGCCGGGGGCGGTGTCGGAGCCCGCATTCTGCTGGCAGGATCGCGGCAGTGTTGCGCCGCTGCCGCCATGACCACCGCCGCATCGGGGGCCTCCGGGCCGGGGCCCGCCGCCCTGGGGGTGCACCCGCTGGTGGACGCCCTGGCCGAGCGGATCCGCGGCTGCTGGGCGGCCCTGCCGCAGCTCGAGCCCCTGGCGGTGGATCCGGCCCTGGAGGCGATCAGCGGCAGCCTCGACGGCGAGGACCTCTACATCCGCAACGAGCTCCACCGCAGCCGCGGCCTGCGCAAGCTGCACCTGGAAACTGCCCGCCTCGGTGCCGGTCTGCAGATCCTGCACGCCGTGTTCTTCCCCGACCCCCGCTACGACCTGCCGGTGTTCGGCGCCGACATCGTGGCCGGCCGCGGCGTGGTGTCCGCCGCGATCGTGGACCTCTCGCCGGTGACCGGCCGCCTGCCCGAGCCGGTGGCGGCGGCCCTGGCGGCCCTGCCCCGGCGGGCGTTCAGCCAGGAGCGGGAGCTGCCGGCCTGGGGCACGATCTTCTCCCCCCACGTGCGCTTCATCCGCCCGGCCGATGCCGCCGAGGAGCAGCAGTTCGTGGAGCTGGTGGCCGACTACCTCCAGGTGCTGGCGGAGGCCAGCCGCCACTGCGAACCGCAATCCGTGGAGCACCCCTCTAGCGTTGAACGCCATCAGGGCCAGCTCTCCTATTGCCGGCAGCAGAAACGCAACGACAAGACCCGCCGCGTGCTGGAGAAGGCGTTCAATCCCCAGTGGGCGGACCGCTACATCGAGGAGCTGCTCTTCGACGACCCGGCCCCGCTGGCCTCCTTCGCGGCATGACCCCCGGGGACCGCTGGCCCAGGCCGCTGCTGATCGGTGGTGTCGCCGTGCTGGCGCTGCTCACCGGGGCGCTGCTGCTGCGCAGCCGGCCGGCCGCCAGGCCGGCGCTGGCCCCGGCCCCGGCTGAGGCGGCACGGCCGGAGGCGGTGTCGGCCCTGGGGAGGCTCGAGCCCGCCGGCGACGTGCGCAAGCTGGCGGCTCCGATCAGCGGCATCGGCGGCAGTCCCCGCCTCAGCGCCCTGCTGGTGCAGGAGGGCGACCGCGTCAGCCGCGGCCAGCTGCTGGCCAGCTTCGACAACCGCCCCGGCCTGCTGGCCGACCGCCAGGTGCTGCGCACCCGCATCGCCAGCCTGGAGCGGCAGCTGGTGCTGCTGGAGCGGGACACCGGCCGCTACCGCCAGCTGGCCCGCGGCGGCGCCACCGCCGCCGGCGACCTGGAGACCCGCGAGATCCGGCTGCTGGAGCTGCGGGGCCAGCGCGATGAGGCCACCGCCTCCCTGGCCAAGGTGGAGACCGACCTGGTGCAGAGCGAACTGCGGGCCCCGATCGACGGCACCGTGCTGCGGCTGAACGCCCGCAGTGGCGAGCGCCCCGGCGACGACGGCATCCTCGAGCTCGGCGCCGGCTCGGCCATGGAGGCGGTGGCCGAGGTGTACGAGAGCGACATCGGCCGGGTGCGGCCCGGCCAGGCCGTGACCCTCACCAGTGAGAACGGCGGCTTCAGCGGCAGCCTGCGGGCCCGGGTGATCCGGATCACCCCCCAGGTGCGCCAGCGCCAGGTGCTCTCCACCGACCCCACCGGCGACGCCGACGCCCGGGTGGTGGAGGTGCGCCTGGCGATCGATCCCGCTGATGCCGCCCGGGTGGAGCGGCTGGCGGGGCTGAAGATCATCGCCCGCTTCCAGCCGTGAACCCCCTGGCTTGGCTGCGGAGCTGGTGGGATGCGCGCCGCATCCCCCTGGCCTGGCTGCTGCTCACCCGCCAGCCGGTGCGCCTGGCGGTGGCCCTGGCGGGCATCAGCTTCGCCGGGATCCTGATGTTCATGCAGTTCGGCTTCCGCGACGGCCTGTTCGACGCCAGCGTGACCATCCACCGGCTGTTCGACGCCGACCTGGTGCTGATCAGCCCCCGCTCCAGCAGCTCGGTGAGCATGGCGGGCTTCCCGCGCCGGCGGCTGGTGCAGGCCCTGGCCGACCCGGAGGTGACGGGCATCACGCCGGTGCACTGGAATCTGCTGCTATGGCGCAACCCCCAGACCCGCGCCACCCGCTCGATCCTGGCCCTGGGCTTCGAACCCACCGACCCCCTGTTCACCGACCCGGGCCTGGCCGCCAAGGCGCGGGTGCTGAGCGAGCGGGGGCGGGTGCTGTTCGACCAGCTGTCCCGCTCGGAATTCGGCCCGGTGGCCCAGTGGTTCCGGCAGGGCCGCACGGTGGAGAGCGAGATCTCCGGCAAGCGCGTCCGCGTCGGCGGTCTGGTGAGCCTGGGCACCTCCTTCGGCGCCGACGGCAACCTGCTCACCAGCAGCGAGACCTTTCTGCAGCTTCAGCCCAACACGCCCCCCGGCAGCATCGAGGTGGGGCTGGTGCGGCTGCGGCCCGGAGCCGATGTGGCGGCGGCGCAGGCCCGGCTCCGGAGCGCCCTGCCCGCCGATGTGCGGGTGCTGACCAAGGCCGGTTTCATCGCCTTCGAGCAGAACTACTGGCGCACCAGCACCTCGATCGGCTTCATCTTCAGCCTCGGCGCCGCCATGGGCTTCGTGGTGGGCTGCGTGATCGTGTATCAGATCCTCTACTCCGATGTGAGTGATCACCTGCCGGAATACGCCACCTTGATGGCGATGGGCTACCGGCTCACCCACCTGCTCGGGGTGGTGGCGCGGGAGGGCCTGCTGCTGGCGATCCTGGGCTACATCCCCGCCTTCGCCGCCGGCCAGGGGCTCTACCTGGTGGTGCGCAACGCCACCAACCTGCCGGTGGCGATGGACACCAACCGGGCCACCCTGGTGTTCAGCCTGATCCTGATCATGTGCATGGGCTCGGCGGCGCTGGCGATGCGGCGGCTGGGGGATGCCGATCCGGCGGAGATCTTCTGATGGCCGACAGCCTGCTCGCGCTCGCCCCCCAGGAGCCGGCCGCCGGTGCTCCGATCGCCATCGCGGTGGAACAGCTGAGCCACTGGTACGGCAGCGGCGCCATGCGCCGCCAGGTGATCGACGGGCTGCAGTTCCGCGTCGCCGCCGGTGAGGTGGTGTTGCTCACGGGCCCCTCGGGCTGCGGCAAGACCACCCTGCTGTCCCTGGTGGGGGCCCTGCGCTCGGTGCAGCAGGGGCAGGTGCAGGTGCTGGGCCAGGAGCTGAACGGTTCCGGGCGGCGGACCCGCCAGCAGCTGCGCCGCTCGATCGGCATGATCTTCCAGGGCCACAACCTGCTGCGCTGCCTCACGGCCGAGCAGAACGTGCAGATGGGCGCCGACCTGCTGCCGGGCCTGAGCTACCGGGCCCGCCGCGACCAGGCGCGGGAGTGGCTGCGGGCGGTGGGGCTGGGCGAGGAGCTGCACAAGCTGCCCCACGACCTCTCCGGCGGCCAGAAGCAGCGGGTGGCGATCGCCCGGGCCCTGGCGGCCCGCCCGCGGCTGCTGCTGGCCGATGAGCCCACCGCCGCCCTCGACAGCCGCACCGGCCGCGAGGTGGTGGAGCTGCTGCAGCGGCTGGCCCGGGAGCAGGGCTGTGCCGTGCTGATGGTCACCCACGACCCCCGCATCCTCGACCTGGCCGACCGGGTGCTGCGCATGGAGGACGGCCGGCTGGTGGAGCCGGGTTCGGGCCAGCGGCTCTGGGGCCGGGAGCAATTGGCCGATGTCCCGGTTCAGTAGGGTGGGGGTTCTTCCACCGGATCCCCGCTGCCATGGCCAAGCGCCGCAACCTCAAGAAGGAAAAGCAGGAGCGCAACCGCGCCTACGCCCGCAAGTTCAAGAAGCGCAAGCTGCGCAACGACGGCCGCGGTGAAGGCGCCGGCAACGGGGTGACCGGCACCGCCAACAACGGTGGCGCCGCGGACTGAGTCCCCGCGGACTGGGTCCGCGTGGGCCCATCGCCGCCGCTGACACCTCGCACAGCCGGCCCATCGCACCTGCCGATCACCGGGTCGGCTGGGGATCCTGCGGGATCCCCTTTTTTTGACCCGATTCCCTTGCTCCGCCCCCACCGCCGCGGCCCGGGCCATGTTCCTCAGCGTCGTCATCCCCACCTACAACCGCCGTCCGATCCTGGAGAAGTGCCTGCGGGCCCTGGAGCGGCAGCAGCTGCAGGCCCCGATGGCACCGGAGGCCATCGAGGGCCAGGGCGCGGGCTCTGTCGAGGGCTATGAGGTGGTGCTGGTGGACGACGGCTCCACCGACGACACCGTGGCCTGGCTGCAGCGCGAGGCGGAGCACTTTCCCCACGTGCGCCTGATCCAGCAGGACCACGGCGGGCCGGCCGAGGGCCGCAACCGCGGCGTGGAGCAGGCCCGCGGCGATGTGATCGTGTTCATCGACAGCGACCTGGTGGTGACCGAGGGCTTCCTGGCGGCCCACGCCGCTGCCCTGGCCGCCCACTGGCGGCGGGCCGGCAACCGCCTCTGCTTCACCTACGGCGCCGTGATCAACACCGCCAACTTCGCGGACCCCACCAGCGAACCCCACAAGCTGCGGGACCTCTCCTGGGCCTACTTCGCCACCGGCAACGTGGCCATCGACCGCCAGGTGCTGGAGACCAGCGGCCTGTTCGACACCCGCTTCCGCCTCTACGGCTGGGAGGACCTCGAGCTGGGCGAGCGGCTGCGGCGCCTGGGGGTGGTGCTGGTGCGCTGCCCCGAGGCGGTCGGCTACCACTGGCACCCGGCCCTGAGCCTGGAGCAGATCCCGCGCCTGATCCAGGTGGAGCGGGAGCGGGCCAAGATGGGCCTGGTATTCTACCGCAAGCACCCCACGCGCCGCGTGCGCTTCATCATCCAGTTCACCCCGCTGCACCGGCTGCTGTGGGAGCTGCTCACCCTGGGGGGACTGCTGAATGAGCGCAGCCTGCGGCCGCTGCTGGCCTGGCTGATCCGCCGGGGCAAGCCGGGGCTGGCGATGGAGCTGCTGCGGCTGCCGCTGAACCGCATAGGCGTGCGGGCCCTGTTCGCCGAGGCCCGGGCCGAGGGCCTGGCCTGAGGGTCCTCGCCGGCGCCGCGGCCCGGCCAGGGGGCTGGCCAGGGGGCCGTTTGATAGGGTGCCAGGGTCCAACTTCACTCCGCACACCTGCGTGTTTCGGGTGATCTGAGACCAGCCCCGGCCCATGCCCGCGGCGCCACCCGTGGCGCTGGTTCAGGCGTGGAGCCGGCGGCCCCCGGATCCCTAGGCAGGTGGAGGCAAACCCGAAACCCCCCTGACATGGCTGTTGTTACCCTCGCCGAAATGATGGAGGCGGGTGCCCACTTCGGGCACCAGACCCGCCGCTGGAACCCCAAGATGTCGCGCTACATCTACTGCGCGCGCAACGGTGTTCACATCATCGACCTCGTGCAGACCGCCGTCTGCATGAACAACGCCTACAAGTGGACCCGCAGTGCCGCCCGCAGCGGCAAGCGCTTCCTGTTTGTGGGCACCAAGAAGCAGGCCTCCGAGGTGATCGCCCAGGAGGCGACCCGCTGCGGCGCCGCCTATGTGAACCAGCGCTGGCTGGGCGGCATGCTCACCAACTGGACCACGATGCGCGCCCGCATCGACCGCCTCAAGGACCTGGAGCGCATGGAGGCCTCCGGCGCCATCGCCATGCGCCCCAAGAAGGAGGGCGCCGTGCTGCGCCGCGAGCTGGAGCGGCTGCAGAAGTACCTGGGCGGCCTCAAGAACATGCGTCGCCTGCCGGACGTGGTGGTGCTGGTGGATCAGCGCCGGGAGACCAACGCCGTGCTCGAGGCCCGCAAGCTGGACATCCCCCTGGTGTCGATGCTGGACACCAACTGCGACCCCGACCTCTGCGACGTGCCCATCCCCTGCAACGACGACGCCGTGCGCTCGGTGCAGCTGGTGCTCGGCCGCCTGGCCGATGCCATCAACGAAGGCCGCCACGGCGCCAACGACCAGCGCGGCGGCTACGAGGACGAGGAGGGCTGATCGCCCTCCGGTGCCTGGGGCGGCCCTGGCCTCCCCTCCTGTGCACCCCCTGGAGCTCCCTGGTGGGAGCTCCATCGCTGTTTGTCACCGCCGCCGGCAGCCCGGTCCCCGGCGGCCCCACGACCCGACCCATACCCCCTCTCCCCTTTCCTCCCATGGCTGAGATCTCCGCCAAACTCGTCAAGGAACTGCGCGACAAGACCGGCGCAGGGATGATGGACTGCAAGAAGGCCCTGGCCGAGAGCAACGGCGACACCACCAAGGCCACCGAGTGGCTGCGCCAGAAGGGCATCGCCACCGCCGAGAAGAAGTCGGGCCGCACCGCCGCCGAGGGCGCCATCGGCAGCTACATCCACACCGGCGCCCGCGTGGGCGTGCTGGTGGAGGTGAACTGCGAGACCGACTTCGTCGCCCGCGGTGACGTGTTCCAGGAGCTGCTGCGCAACGTGGCGATGCAGATCGCCGCCTGTCCCGGTGTGGAGTACGTCAGCACCGACGAGATCCCCGCCGAGGTGGCCGAGCGCGAGAAGGCGATCGAGATGGGCCGCGACGATCTGGCCGGCAAGAAGGAGGAGATGAAGGTGAAGATCGTCGAGGGACGCATCGGCAAGCGCCTCAAGGAGCTGGCCCTGCTGGACCAGCCCTTCATCAAGGACAGCAGCTTCACCGTCGGCGAGATCGTCAAGCAGGTGGCCGGCAAGGTGGGCGAGAACATCCAGGTGCGCCGCTTCACCCGCTTCAACCTGGGTGAGGGCATCGAGGTGGAGAAGGCCGACTTCGCCGCCGAGGTGGCCGCCATGGGCAAGGCCGCCTGACCTTGCACCCCAACGCCCGTCCCCTGGTGGAGGCCAGGCGCCAGTTGCAGCTGCTGCAGCACCAGCAGGAGCAGCTGGTGCCGGCCCTGTACCGCGACCTGGCCCTCTACCTCCAGGTGCTCCGGGACGGCCTGCTGCCCGCCGTGCAGCAGGCCTGTTTTCATCTGGCCACCCAGGTCCATCCCGAGCGCTATGCCGGCCTGGCCCCCGGCCGGCGCCGGCTGCTGCAGGAGCGGCTGCGGCAGCTGAGCCAGCGCTGCGGCTGCCTGCTCACCGTGGAGCAGCTGCTGGGGCTGGCGGGCCAGCTGGAGCGCCGCCGGCTTCGGCGCGAGCGGGCCGAGCAGCGCCGCCTGCTGGAGGTTCTGGCCGCTGATGTGCCCGAGGCCGGGGCCTCCGGCGAGGGTGCCGCCGCCGGCCACCCTGGCGGCGATGCCGGTGATCCCGGCGATGCAGAGGCCGCCGCCCTGCCGGCGGGATCGATCAGTCTGGGGCTGGAGCTGCCCCTCTCCGCCGACCTGTTCCTCCAGGGCCTGCCGGGCCTGGCCGACCTGCCGGCTCTGGCCGAGGCGGCCGCCCCGCTGCCGCCCGCCGAGGCGCCAGCGGCGCCCGCCAGCGGCGGCCCAGCCCCGGAGCGGAGCAGCGAGGGCCAGCAGCTGTTCCAGGCCCTGTTCGCCCTGGCGGCCGAGGGCCTCGGTCAGGGCCGGGGCGCCGGCCCGGCCGCCCCGCTGGAGGCCGGTGCCGAGGCGCCCTCTGCCCGCGGACCGGCGCCGCAGCCGTCCGCGGCCGCTGCGGCCGGATCCCCAGCGACCGACACCCTGCTGCCCCGCGATCCGGCGGCCCTGCTGCGCTGGTGGGACCAGCTGGACCGGGCCCTGGAGCGGCGCCTGCGCAACCTCTCCCACGCCCTCAACCTGGAGCTGATGCGGCTGGGGCTGAGCCGCAGCCTGCTGCCCCCCAACCTGCTGGATGCGGTGCTGGCCGGCCAGGTGGAGCCCCACTCCGCCCCCGCCAACCTCCTGCGTCTGCCCCTGCCGGCCGGTTCCGCCCCCCCGGAGGGGGTGCCGCGGCAGCTGCTGGCGGTGCTGCTGCGGGCCAGCGACCTGGAGCATGGCCAGCCCCGGCTGCGCAGCTGCCGGCGGCGCCTTGAGCAGCGGCGCCGCGACCTGCGCACAATGGCCCAGCGGCACCGCTACTGGCAGCAGCGGGCCCTGGCCCTCCAGGCGGAACAGCAGTGGTTGCAGGACAGCGCCCCGACGCCGACCCCCTAGGGGCAGCCCCCGCGGCGGCCCTGGCCTGGTGCCGCCCCCTGCAGCAGGCCCTGCAGCTGGAGGCCGAGCGTGGCTTCGCCGACCTGCAGGGCCGCCGTGAGCGCTTCAGCACCTTCCTGGCCGGCCAGTGCCAGGCGCCGCCCGCCGGTCTGAATCCCCCCCAGCGGCAGCTGCTGCAGGAGCTGGCCGCCGCCTACGCCGGCTATGGCGCCCTGCCCCTGGCCCGCCGCCAGGCCCTGGTGCGCCGCACCCGCCAGACCCTGCACGAGCTGCAGCGAGCCCTGGAGCCCCCCAGCCCCGTGGCGCCACCGCGGCTGCGGCTGGCCAGCGACCCCGCCCCCCCGCCCGGGCCGGCCGCCGCCGCTGCCCTGGGTCCGGACACCCCCCTGGCGGAGATCCGCGGCGTGGGCCCGAAGACCGCGGCCAGGCTGGCGGCCCTGGGCCTGTTCGTGGCCCGGGACCTGCTGCGCCACTACCCGCGCGACTACCTCGACTACGCCAACCTGGTGCGCATCGCCGGCCTGGTGCCGGGCCGCACCGCCACGATCGTGGCCGCCGTGCGGCGCAGCACCAGCTTCACCAGCCCCCGCAACCCCAACCTCTCGATCCTGGAGCTGCAGCTCCAGGACGTGACCGGACGGATGCGGGTGTCGAAGTTCTTCGCGGGCAAGCGCTTCGCCTCCCCCGCCTGGCTGAAGGCCCAGCAGCGCCAGTACCCGGTGGGGGCCACCGTGGCCGTCAGCGGCCTGGTCAAGGAGACGCCCTACGGCCCGGTGTTCCAGGACCCCCTGCTGGAGGTGCTCGAAGGCCCCCAGGCGCCCGTGCAGAGCCAGCAGATCGGCCGCCTGCTGCCGGTGTACGGCCTCACCGAAGGCCTCACGGCCGAGCGGCTGCGCTCGGCCCTCAGGCCCCTGCTGGCGGCTGTGCCTGGCTGGGGCGATCCGCTGCCGGCCCCGCTGCTGCAGCGGGAGGGGCTGGTGGATCTGCCCACGGCCCTGGTGCAGATCCACCAGCCCGACGGCCAGGGAAGCCTCAGCGCGGCGCGGCGGCGCCTGGTGTTCGACGAGTTCCTGCTGCTGCAGCTGGGGCTGCTGCAGCGCCGCCGCGAGCTCACCAGCCGCCCCGCCCCGCCGCTGGCCGTTCCGGCCGCCGCCCCGGCGGGAGGGGGCGCCGCCGCCCACCGGGCCCAGGCCTTCCAGGAGCTGCTGCCCTTCCCCCTCACCGGCGCCCAGCGGCGGGTGCTGGCGGAGATCCGCGCCGACCTGGCCCAGGAGCGGCCCATGGCCCGGCTGGTGCAGGGCGATGTGGGCAGCGGCAAGACCGTGGTGGCCATCGCCTCCCTGCTCACCGCCATCGATGCCGGCTGCCAGGGGGCGCTGATGGCCCCCACGGAGGTGCTGGCGGAGCAGCACTACGCCAAGCTCTGCGCCTGGCTGCCGCAGCTGCACGTGAGCTGCGCCCTGCTCACCGGCTCCACCCCGGCCCGGCGCCGGCGGCAGCTGCTGGCGGACCTGGCCAACGGCACCCTGCAGCTGCTGGTGGGCACCCACGCCCTGCTGGAGGACCCGGTGCAGTTCGCCCGCCTGGGCCTGGTGGTGGTGGACGAGCAGCACCGCTTCGGGGTGGCCCAGCGCAACCGCCTCCTGGACAAGGGCCTGCAGCCCCACCTGCTGACGATGACGGCCACGCCGATCCCCCGCACCCTGGCCCTCTCGCTGCACGGCGACCTGGAGGTGAGCCAGATCGACGAGCTGCCGCCCGGCCGCACGCCGATCCGCACGGCGCTGCTGCGGGCCGGCGAGCGGCAGGAGGCCTACGGCCTGATCCGCCGGGAGGTGGCCGCCGGCCAGCGGGCCTATGTGGTGCTGCCGCTGGTGGAGGAATCGGAGAAGCTGGAGCTGCGCTCGGCGGTGGAGGTGCACCGCCAGCTCAGCGCGGAGGTGTTCCCGGACCTGCGGGTGGGCCTGCTGCACGGCCGCATGGCCAGCGCCGACAAGCAGGCGGCCATCGGCGCCTTCGCCCGGGGCGAGAGCCACGTGCTGGTGAGCACCACCGTGGTGGAGGTGGGGGTGGACGTGCCGGAGGCCAGCGTGATGGTGATCGAGCACGCCGACCGCTTCGGCCTGGCCCAGCTGCATCAGCTGCGGGGCCGGGTGGGCCGGGGGGCGGCCGCCAGCCACTGCCTGCTGATCAACGACAGCCGCAACGCCCTGGCCCGCCAGCGGCTGGAGGTGCTGGTGCACTCCACCGACGGCTTCGAGATCGCCGAGATGGACCTGCGCCTGCGGGGGCCGGGGGCGGTGCTGGGCACCCGCCAGAGCGGCCTGCCGGACCTGGCCCTGGCCAGCCTCAGCGACGACGGGGAGGTGCTGGAGCAGGCCCGCCGCGTGGCCCAGGAGCTGCTGGCCGACGACCCCGAACTGCGCCGCCATCCGCCCCTGGCGCGGGTGCTGGCGGAGCAGCGCCAGCGCCTCAGCCAGGGGGCCCGGCTGAACTGAGGCGCCGCAGGGGTTGCTTCAGAGCCACTGCACCCCGGGGATCTGCAGCATCTCCCGCGTGGGCCAGTTGCCCAGGTCGCCGAACAGGGCGCCCAGCACGCCCCAGGGGCCCCGGCGGGCGGACAGCTCCTGCTCGGCGGCCCACTCCACCTCGGCGATCTGGTCGTCCGCCAGGCCCAGGCCCTCCACCAGACGCCGGTAGGCCAGCTTCTCCAGGGCGTTGATCGGCGCGCTGTCCTCGGGGCGCTGGCCCACCCGGGCCATCTGGTAGCCGAGCTTGAGGGCCAGCAGCCGGTCCTCCTCATCCTCGAGCCGCGCCACCAGGCCGTCGAGCCGGGCGGGGTCCTGGGCCCAGGCCGCCAGCTGGTCGGCGGCGGCCTCCAGGGAGCCCTGGCCCGAGCTGTCGGGGAAATAGCGGGCCACCAGGGTCTGCAGCAGGGTGCGCTCCTCCGGCGACACCTCCCCATCGGCCCAGGCCACGCTGCAGGCGATCTTCAGCAGGGTGAGCTGGCGGTCGGTGCCAGGGGCACTGCGGCTGGCCATGGGGGCGGCGGCTGGGGCAGGCCCATTGTGGGGCGAGTCGCGCGGGGCGCCTGCTGCCCCTCGAACCTCCACCGAGCGCCGCAGCGGCATCGGCCGGTGGGGCGAGAATCTGCCGGGGGCACAGGGCCCTGCGCCGCCGCCACGCCATGACCCCTGCGCCATCCCCCAGCCTGCGCGAGGCCCACGCCGCCCGCCTCCACGGCGACGCGGGGCCGCTGGTGGTGCTCGGCCACGGCATCGGCGGCAGTCCGGCCGACTGGCAGCCGCTGGTGGAGGCCCTCCAGGGCCGGGCGCGGCTGCTCACCTACGCCCTGGCGGGCTCGTCCGTGGTGGATCCCGCCCTGTTCTCCCCCGGCCGCCACGCCAGCCTGCTGGGCTTCGCCGACGACCTGGCCCTGCTCTGCGCCGAGCTCGAGCTGCGCGGGGCCCTCTATGTGGGCCATTCGATGTCGGGGATGGCGGGGGCCCTGGCGGCTGTGGCGGACCCCGGCCTGTTCCGCCGGCTGATCCTGGTCAACGCCTCCGCCTGCTACCTGGACGACCCCGCCGCGAGCTACCGGGGCGGTTTCACGGCCGCCCAGGTGGAGGCCCTGCTGGAGGGCATCGCCGGCGACTACGGCGCCTGGGCGTCGGGATTCGGTCCCCTGGTGATGGGCAATCCGGAGCGGCCGGAGTTCGGCAGCGAGTTCGCCCGGGCCCTCTGCCAGCTGGATCCGGCGGCGGCGGCCGTCACCTTCCGGGCCGCCTTCACCAGCGACTTCCGCGCCCTGATGCCGCGGCTGCGGGTGCCCACCCTGGTGGTGCAGAGCCGCGACGACCCCGCCGTGCCCCTGGCGACGGCCCGGTGGCTGGCGGCGGCGATCCCCGGCGCGGACTTCCGGGCCCTGCAGTCGCGCGGCCATTTCCCCCACGTGGTGGATCCGGCCGAGGTGATCGCCCTGCTGGATGCGGAGCTGGAGGGCCGATGAGCGCCCAGCTGCGCCAGTCCCTGGCCCGCCTGCTGGAGCGCTGCGGCGCCAGAGCCGCCGTGGTGAGCAAGCGGATCGCGCGGCCCCCCGCCCGCTTCGTGCTGGCGGCCGAGCCGGCGGGCCTGCTGGCCGAGGGCATGCCCTGGCCCGAGGCGGGTCTGCCCGCCGGCGCCGGCGGGGCGCTGCAGGCCGCGGCGACCCAGCTGGCCCGGCTGGTGCCCACCAGCCTGCGCCTGGCCCTGCCGGCCCCGCCCACGGCCGCCCTGGTGCACCCCTGGGCCGAGGACGGCCTGGAGCTGCTGCTGGTCTGGTGCGATCCGGCGCCGCCCGGCCTGGACCTGGCCGCCCTGCAGCCGCTGCTGGAGGGGGAGCTGGTGGGCCCCATGCGGGCCTGGGACCGCCAGCGCCAGGCGGAGCTGGAGGCCCTGCGGCTGACGGCGGTGGTGGGTCACCTGGAGCAGGCGGTGGTCTCGATCGACGAGACCCGCGGCGTCGCCCACCTCAACCCCGGGGCGGTGCGCCTGCTGGGCCTGGCCGAGGGCGACGTGCCGGCCAGCGATCTGGCCGTCGCCATGGCGGCCCTGGAGCAGCGGGCCCTCAACCCCGAGGCGATCAACGCCCTGGGGGCGGCGGTGCTGGCCCGGCCCCAGGAGGTGCCGCCGCCCCTGATCTGGCGCTTTGCCTCAGCCCCCACCCACCTGAAGGTGAGCACGGCCCCGATCCGGGAGCAGGGCTTCTCCGGCCGGGTCTGGGTGTTCGATGACGTCTCGGCCCAGCTGGCGGCCCTGGAGGAGGCGGCCCGGGCCCACCGGGCCCAGGCCGAGGCCGACCAGCGCTTCCGCCTCTCGATGCAGAACGCCGCGGTGGGCATGAGCCTCAACGGCCTCGACGGCCGCTTCCTCGACCTGAATGAGGCCCTCTGCCGCATGCTCGATCGGCCGCGGCCGCTGCTGGAGGGGATGCGCTGGCAGGAGCTGGTCCACCCCGACGACCGTCGGATGGGGCTGGAGCGGCGCCGGGCGCTGCTGGAGGGCCGCCAGGACAGCTACCGCCTGCGGGAGCGCTTCCTCCGGCCCGATGGCCAGGTGGTCTGGGGGGATCTCTCGGTGTCCTGCGTGCGCGATGGCGCCGGGGAGGTGCTGTACGTGATCTGCCAGCTCATCGACATCACCGCCCAGGTGCTGGCCCAGCAGGACCTGGCCCGCCAGGAGGAGCGCTACCGGCTGCTGGCCGAGAACTCCAGCGACGTGGTGGTGCACCTGCGCGACAACCGGGTGGTGTGGGTCTCCAGCTCCATCGCCGTGACCCTGGGGGCGCCGCCGCCCCACTGGATCGGGAGGCGGGTGGTGGAGCTGATCCACCCCGAGGACCTGCCGGTGTACGGCGAGGCGGTGCTGGCCATGGACGCCAGCGCCCCGATCGTGCGCCGCGGCCGCGTGCGGGCCGCCGACGGCACGCTGCACTGGATCGAGGCCCACGCCAAGACCTTCGTCGACCAGCAGGGTCAGCCCGATGGCATCGCCGCCTCGTTCCGGATCGTCGACGCGGAGGTGCAGGCCCAGGCCGACCTCGACTACCGGGCCCGCTACGACCAGCTCACGGGTCTGCTGAACCGCCGCGAGGTGTTCGCCCGCTACGGCGCGCTGATGGAGCGACCCGACCCGCGGGCCGGCCGCACGGCGGTGCTGTTCTGCGATGTGGACCGGTTCAAGACCATCAACGACAGCCACGGCCACGGCGCCGGCGACGACGTGCTCCGGGCCCTGGCCCAGCGCATCCGCCAGTGCCTGCGCAGCCAGGATCTCCCCGCCCGGCTGGGGGGCGATGAGTTCCTGGTGCTGCTCCACGGCGTGCACAGCCTTGACGACGCCCTGGGGGTGGCCACCAAGATCCATGGGCTGGGCTGCCTGCCGGTGGCCAGCCAGGGGCGGCAGATCACCACCAGCCTGAGCATCGGCGTGGCCCTGGCCCAGCCCCACGAGTCGCTCCAGGCCCTGATCGCCCGGGCCGATGCCGCCATGTACGGCGCCAAGCAGGGCGGCCGCAACCGGGTGATCGCGATCGAGTAGGTCCTCAGAAGCGGGAGCCCGGCGTCTGCAGGAAGGCCCGCTCCTCGCCGCTCGACACCCGGCCCAGGGCGGCATTGCGATGCGGAAACCGCCCGAAACGGGCGATCACATCCCGGTGCCGGCGGGCATAGTCCACCGTGCGGGCGTCGCTGAACTGCGCGAACAGCGGCAGCGCCGCCTCCTGCACGGCCAGGTCCTCGCTGTGCATCAGCGGCATCAGCCAGAACTGCCGCCGCGTCTGCTCCGGCTCCGCCTCCAGCCAGCCCAGCTGCACCGCCCGCAGGCTGAGGGCCAAGGCCTGGGAATCGCCCGCGAAGGCCATGGCGGTGTCGCGCCAGATCTGCCGCGGAAACTGATCCAGCAGCAGCACCAGCGCCAGGGCCCCGCTCGCCTCAGCGCTCCAGGCGCCGAGCTCACCGGCGATCGCCTGCCGGGTCAGATCGCCGAAGCGCTCCCGCAGCAGGGCGTCAAAGGCCGGATCCCGGCCGAACCACAGCCGCGGCGGCGTCGCCTCGAACCAGAACCTCAGCACCGCAGCGGCCTGCTCCCCCTGGTCTGGCATCAGCGCAGCGCCCGCACCCTGGCCATTCTGGGTGCCACGGCCTGGTTGCTGCCCAGGGTCACGTCACCGTCATGGTCGCTCCGCTCGCCTGCTCCCATGGTGGGTGGAGATCCCCCGGTGCTCCCGTGTCAGCGTTCCCCCTGCTGGTGATCGTCCATGCCCTGGCCGCCACGGTGTGGACCGGCGGGCATCTGGTGCTGGATCTGGGGGTGCTGCCCAGGGCGCTGCGGGCCCAGAGCGCGGCTCCGGTGCGAGCCTTTGAGGAGGTCTTCGAGCCGCTGGGCCTCAGCGCCCTGGCGATCCAGGTGGTGACGGGGCTGTGGATGGGCGGGATCGTCCTGCCGGGTTTCCAGGGGCTGTTCAGCCCGGCCAACCCGATCGGGATGCTGGTGGGCGTGAAGCTGCTGCTGCTCGCCGCCACCGCCGGCCTGGCCCTGCACGCCCGGCTGCGGCTGATCCCCGAGCTCACCGACGCCAGGCTCAGCGGCCTGGCCTGGCACATCCGCGGCATCACCGCCCTGGCGGTCGCCTTCGTGGTGGTGGGTGCCCTGATCCGGCTGGGCGGCCTGGGCTGAGGGCAGGGAACCACACCAGAGCCCGCAGCGCCGGCCCGGGCCCCTGTCTGCTGCGCCGTGGTGCCCGCCAGACAACCTGGGGCCCTGTGGGGTCCGGCCTCCCGGCCGCTGGCCCCGGTGGCGGGATCCCAGGGCGGCGCCTGCAGCGCCGATCCCCTCCCGCGCCGAGATCCGAGCTGGGTGCTGAGCTGGGAACTGACGCCCTGCCTCTGGGCTGGCCCGGGGCACCGGAGAAAGCAGGCGGTTGCAGCAGTTCTGCCCAGTAAGTATCGCAGATAACAATAGGGCTGTTGACGCAAGATGCAGCGGCGACTACAAAGGAAGTATTAATAGGTAAGCCATGGCTAATGATGAAATCATCGCTGCCGCAATAGCGAGGTACGTCAGCGATAATGCAGGATATGAATTCTATTCAGCAAGAGTTGATCGATCAGCCAGTAAAATTATATCAAACAGTTGGGTTCGCCTGTTCAAGAAAAAGACGGGAGAACTCCTCGCTGAGTACCGAATAGACGAGCTCGCCGCGCCGCCCGAGTGGCCAGGTCAACCAGTGCACCCGCGCGAACAGTCTGACCCTGATGCTGTCGATGTTTCTGGCATCGAAATCATTGATGACAAGAGAAAGCTCATCGGTATCTCCGGGTCCATCTTGCTGCTGGTGGGGGACTTCAGTCCGGTCGCAACTCTGCCGATGGCTGGAAGCATCAGCTATCTCCACAATGGCCGTGCTGATGGGATCATCATCGCAGTCATCTCCGTGATATCCCTCTATTTTTCTCTCACATCAAATTATTTCAACCTGAGATTTACAGGCCTGGCTTCACTTGTTGTCATCTCGACCTCGTTGTGGTCTTTTCATTTCCGGATTGGTGATCTCAAGGCATCGCTGGATCGGCAACTGGCGGGAAATCCATTTCGGGGCCTGGCGGAGATTGCCCTGGCAGCGGTGCGGCTGGAGTGGGGATGGGTTCTTCTGATGGGAGGCGGTTTGATCCTCTTGATCAGTTCCATGCTCATCAAGACCGATCGGGGGCTGGCGCTCCCCCGCCATGCCCTCAGCCTCCGGGCTGGACGGCTGAGTGAGAATCTGCCCTTCCTGCTCCTGGAGGCCCTGCTCCTGGGGTTGGTGATCGCCGCTTTCCTGAAGGTGACGGATGCTTTTCGCTAGGGACCCACTGGGCTGAGGGTCTTCCCCAGGGCGATTCAGTTGGCCTTGGTGCCCTTATGGCCCTGTCTTGGCGCTCTCTACGGTCCCTTTTGGCCACACCACTCCCTGGACGTACTGAATCAGCTGGGACTTGCTGCCGCCTGGTCTGATTGTTGGCGGTCGTGAGCTCGTCATCCAAGTAGCCAGGCCGCTGAAGTCCCATCAGATCAGTTCTCGCCTCCGTTCACAGAAGCATTGTCCCGCAGGTGGGCTGGGTTGTCCGGACTCTCCTGAGTCAGCCGATGAGGTATCTCAACTGGCAGGGCCGCGGCTTACAATTTCTAGGTGTTCGTCATCGGCTAGCCGCCAATCATAGGTATCATCGCTCCACTTGATTCGAACGTCTTGGCCGCTCTGTAAAAACCATCGGCCTTGTACTTCTGTGACAACGCCCTCTCTCAGGGGTTGAAATGAAGGAATGCTCGCGGCGACGCCGTCGTGGTGCTTGCGGTGGCTACGGCGACCATGCTTGGTCTCTCGAACCACATCACCGACTTTAATTTCTAGTGAAGCCATGGGCTACGGCAACGCGGGTGGGTTATGGGAGTGTACTGGACATGATGCGGTTCCACTGGTTTAGTGGACACAGGCCCAGGTTCTGTCGATCTTGGTGTAGTGATGGCGAGGAGTTAATGCCTGTTCTCGATCGGACTGAGCTTATCAATCGTTGCATCGTGTTGCTCGCAGTTGTGGCAGCTCCGATCCAGAAGGCCAGATCCGGCTGCAGCTGTCGCGGGCTGGAGCACCATGCGCCGCCGCAAGCCTGGAATAATGCTTGCCCCCTTTTGAGCTCCCGGTTCTCCTCTGGTCGCCCCGCGACCATGGGCTGAGGCATGGCGGCGATGTCGCGCTGCAGCCGCCGTCCCCGGGCTGGTTCAGGCGCCGGCTCCCGCGTTCTGGGCTTCCGCCCGCTCCCGGTACCCCGCCGCCCACACTGCCGGGTCGATGCCGCGCGGCACCAGCTGCCGGTAGGCGTCACTGGCCAGGATCTCCTGCACCGCTTCCCCCAGCAGGGTGGTGGAGCGGCTGTGGGGCAGGCGGTGGCTCAGGGTCTGGTGGATCCGCAGCAGGTACCAGGCGCTGCCCTCCAGCCCGGCGTTGAACCGGCTCCAGCCGCTGGGGTCGCGGCGGGCATCGAGCACCTGGTCGCGGGCGTTGTGGGCCTTGTCGGCCGCCGTCACCAGTAGGGATGCCTCAGGCTTGTGCTCCAGGCTCGCCACATAGCGGGTCTTGCGCAGCAGCCAGGGTTCCTTCTCGGCTCCGGCTTCTGTGGGGCCCTGGGTGTCGGTGCAGTCCACCACGATCTGGGCCACCTCCTCGCCGAAACGGGCGGCGATGGAACCGTGGCTCTGGCCGGCGTCCTCGATGGCGTCGTGCAGCAGGCCGGCGATGGCCTGGTTCTCACTGCCGCTGTCCTCCCACACCAGCGCGCTCACGGCGATCAGGTGGGAGATGTAGGGGATGGCTTTGCCCTTGCGCCACTGGCCCCGGTGCAGCTCCGCAGCCCAGCCGAGGGCGTCGCTGTAGCGCGGGCTGTGGGCGTGGTCGGGGGGTGTCATCGGCTGCGGGGTGGTTTGGGTCAATCGTGGCGTGCCCGGCTGGGGCTGTCCTGGCTCCCCTGCCAGTCACCAGCCGGTCGTTCGTGCGACGTGGGCGTTGCTGCCGCCCTCAGATCGCAACACTTGGGACATCCGCAGCACTCGCCATGGCCCGCTTCTCCATCCAGTGGCAGGACCAGTTCGGCCGCTGGCAGCCCTACACCTCCAGCAGCCACGAGCCCAGCGCCACCCGCACCGCCCAGCAGCGGGCCCGCTCCACCGGGCTTCGCCACCGCCTCGTGGACGCCGACGGGCGGCTGCTCGACCTCCTCGAGCCCTGAGGGGCTGGGGCGCGGTGGACCGCCCTGGCCGAGCTCGGGCCAGGGCGCCCACCCGCCACCCACCTCCATCACTCCAGATCCACCGAGTCGAGCAGCATCCGGCAGCGCATCAGCCGGTCGGCATCGATGGCCCAGGCGGCGATCTGGCTGTGCTTGGCGTCGGCGTCGCCCTTCATCTCCTCCACCACCCCGTCGTGGAAGGTCTCCAGGTGCCGCACGATCGCCAGGGCGATCTGCTGGTCCTCGTAGGCGGTGGTGTCGAGCGTCTCGATCAGATCGAGCACCTGCTTCACCTTGGCGCTCTCCTGCCGCTCGGGCTTCTCGGGGCGTTCGGGCTTCGTCTCCTGCATGGCGATCAGGTCCTGGGGGCTGTTGGGGATGCCGGCGGTGAGGGGCTGGTTCAGGTCGGCCTCCACCAGCTCGGGGTGCAGGCCCTCGTTGGGATCCACGGGACTGCCGGCGCGGTAGCGGTAGCGGCCGCTGCGGGAGGCGCCGGGCTCGCCGGCGGCGGGGGTCTGGGGCTGGTCGGCGGGGGTGTCCATCGGTGCAGCGGCGGCGATGGCACCAGGATCGCGCCGCTGGCGAACTCCGGCAGCCCGTCCCGTGCGAACCACCAGAAGCCACGGCAGCGCAAAGGATCGCCAGGCTTCCGCTGGGAGCGGCCGGCCGCCGCTGCGGGCCCGTTGTTCGCGCGATCAGGGCCCTGGTTCCACAGCGCAGCCCGCAGCCTGGGCAGGACCCCGGATTCGCCGCAGCTCCGCGCCAGCCATGCCCCTTCCCTTCCCCGTTGCCGACACTCCTGGCCGCCAGGCCCTGCGGCGGCGGTTGCGGGCCCACCTGCAGGTGCTGGCGCGCCCGCGCCATGCCCGCTGGGATCCCCTCGGTCTGCTGGTGGTGCGCGAGGCCCTGCTCGAGCAGCTCAGCCCGCTGGGGGCCGTGGAGCGCCACCGCTTCAATGAGGGCGCCGGCGAGGGCATCAACCTGATCCTGCGCCTGCCGGGCCGGGAGCCGCAGCTGGCGCCGCTGCTGGTGGCTGCCCACTACGACGGCCCGCCCCATTCCCCCGGTGCCGACGACAACGCCACCGGCCTGGCGGCGCTGCTGGAGCTGGCCGGCCGCTGGTCAGCGACCCCGCCGCGGCGTCCGGTGTGGATCGTCGCCTTCGACCAGGAGGAGTGGGGCCTGCTCGGCAGCCGGGCCCTGGCCCAGCGGCTCAGGGCCAGCGGTCAGCCCCTGAAGCTGATGCTCAGCCTGGAGATGCTCGGCTACACCGCTGAGCAGCAGCGCTACCCCTGGGAGGCGATGCGGGCGGTGTACGGCCGGCGCGGCGACTTCATCGCCCTGGTGGCCAACACCGGCGCGGTTCCCCTGCTGCCGGCCCTCAGCCGCGGCATGGGTGCCCACGTGCGCACCAAGGTGTTGCCGGTGCCGTTCCAGGGCCGTCTGCTGCAGGATGTGCGCCTCAGCGACCACAGCCCCTTCTGGGATGCGGGCTACAACGCCGTGATGGTGACCGACACCTCCTTTCTGCGCAATCCCCACTACCACCGCCCCACCGACACGGTGGAGACGCTGGATCTGCCGTTCCTGGCGGCGGTGGTGGAAGGGCTGGATGGGGCGCTGGGGGAGCTCTAGGTCGCTGCGGCGGGCCCTGGGGGCCGCCGATCGATCGCTCCCGCCGGCTTCAGCCCGCTGCATGGCTATTCCTGCACTGCGCTGCTGTGGCCAGCGATAATCTGCCAGGCAGCCCCCTGCGGGCGTTGCCATACGCGTGTGTAGCGAAGGTCGGCTGTGAACGGCGCGCGATCGTAGACACCGGATACCGTCATGCGAACCGACACAACAGCGAGTTCCCCGCTGGTCCTTGTTTGTCTCTCCGAGGGTTCAAGGCTGTGCAGCCTGAGCACTCCCGATCGATGCAGGGCCAGATCATCCTGTTTGCTAAGAACCTGGCCGAGGTGATTGGTGAAGAGGAGGTCGGGCGAGATCAGTGCATCCAGAGCATCCACATCTGAGGCGAGCATGGCGAGCCGCAGGCGCTCCTCAGCGGCTGAGATCTGCTGCTCATCGTCGGCTGACATGCTGAGGGAGGAGATGGCTGGCGCTGCAGGTGGCCTGAGGGTAGGCAACCCGGCTGGAGGCCGCAGGCCCGCAGAGCGCCCGTGCAACGCCTTGCTGTGGCGCCCCTCAGCCCATGGCCGGCATCCGCCCGGGTGAGACCTGCGCTGAGGTGCCCCGGTGCGGGTGGGCGCTCCTCAGCCGGCGGGTTCTGGAGCTGCTGCCACCGATGGCACCACGGAGGACCACAGATCCAGCGCCACCCGCAGGGCTTCGAGCATGGCCGCGGCCAGCGGCCAGGTTTTGGAGGGATCCAGGCTCCGCCGCCGGCTGAACTGCAGCTGCCACTCCAGCCAGCGGGACCGGCGCAGCTGGCTGGCCATCAGCCGCCGCAGCGGACCCTGCAGTCCCCTCCCGAAGGTTGCCAGTGCATCCCGCAGCAGCTGCCGCAGGGAGCGCAGCCCCTGCAGCACCGCCAGGGGCACGGGGGTGTCTGGGGCAGCCGGCGTCAGCGGCTCGAGCTGCGCCAGCTGGGCCCGGGCCCGCGCCACGGTGGCCACCAGGGCGCTGCCGCTGTCGCCCCGGGCCAGGGCGGGCTCCAGCTGCAGGGGCAGCAGGCGGGCCTCCAGCTCCGGGTGATCGCAGCGGCCGCTGCGGCGCACCTCCTTGGCGAAGGCCTCCAGCCGCCTCTGGCGCTGCGCCGTCTGCCGCTGCGCCGGCTGCGGCTCAGCCGCTTGGGGAGCTGCCGGCGCAGAGCTTGTGCCGGCCAGCTCCGCCGAGGGCATGGCACCGGCTGCCCCAGGCACTCCGGCCGCAGGGACTGCGGAGTCCGGCACCGGCGGGCTGGGGATCAGGTTGGTCACCTCCACCGTGGTGGTGGGTGCCGCCACCCTGAGCGACTGGAAGGCGGCAGCCCAGCGCGGATCGCCCCAGGGCCAGCTCGCCTGCGGATCCCCAGGGTCCCAGTCCGGGCCTGACGGGGCCACGGGCTCAGGCTCCAGGGCCGGAGCCGCCGGGCTGCCTGGGGTCTCCCTGGCCACCAGGGCACCGCCCGCCTCCGCGTCGGGGGTCAGCGCGGCTGGGCTCCCCTGGGGCTCCGGTTCAGGGCCCTCCAGGCACTCCTGCTCCTCGGGCGGCGGCGCCTCCAGCGCGGGCCCGCCCGGCTGGGGCCGGCGACTGGCCGCGTAGACCGCGTTGAGGTGCCGCTCCAGGGCCGGCACCGCCCCCTGGCCCGTGCGCTCCAGCTGGTCGGCGTAGCGCAGCAGCAGCCGGCGTCGGGCGGTGGGTGTCAGGGGGGTCATGGCCGCTCCTCCAGGGAGTTGAGCTGTTCCGCCAGCCAGCGGTCGCGCTCCCGCCGCACCTCCTCGCTCCAGGACATGGCCACCCCATGGCGGAAGGGGTGCAGCAGCACCAGGGCGCAGGTGGTGGCGCTGGTGAGCAGCGAGAAGGAGAGCACGAACAGGGGCAGGCCGAGTTCCGCCCAGCTGCGGCTGGTGAGCTTGCCGAGGAAGTTCTGCATCGCCACCGCCACCAGCTCCACGGGGGAGCGGAACGCGCCGCTGGGCTCGAAGCTGAGGGCGTAGCGGGCGGGGAAGTGGCGCCGCAGGAAGGCCTGGTCATGGCCCAGCTGGATCCGCTGCTGCTCCAGGGCCTCCGTCTGCCGGCGGGCGACGGCCGCGCGGCCGCGCTGCTCCTCCTCGAGGAGCTTCTGCTGCACGCAGACCGGCAGCTGCCCCTGGCGGCCCGAGCGGCGCCAGTCGCTGCGGCGCTGGCTCCACTCGCCGTAGAGCTCCACCTGCAGGCTCTGCCAGCGGGGAGCGGGCAACGGTGGTGCACACCTCCTGGTCGAACCTGAGCACCAGCACGGTCATCCCCGACGCCGTGATCCAGCCGAGGGGCAAGCCGGCCCCGGAGGCGAAGAGGAACAGCCCGAAGTTGCCCACCCCGTCGATCCAGTTGCTGGTGGTGACCATGCGGGCCACCAGCTCGGAATCGCGCTGGGTGGCGTCATTCACATGGGCGGTGCCGTGGAAGTTCTCCGGGCTGGCCTGCACGGCGTTGAGGCAGCGCTGCAGCCAGCGGCGCCAGCGGGGCCGGGGCGGCGGCGGCCCTTCCTCCAGCAGGTGCTGGAAGCGGGGGTGGTGCTGCAGCCACTGCAGGAGCGAGGAATCCGCCGCCCCGTCGTCCTCATGGCGGGGTGGCGTAGCGGTGTCGGGCATGATCACAACCGGTGGTAGGGGTGACCGCAGATGGGCCACCGGCATGTGCCCTCAGCCTGTCGTCGCTGCCGCCAGAGCTCCCTCCCGCCCGTGCGAAGCACCACGCGAAGTGGCCGGGATGGTTGGTGGATCCCGATGGCTCGATTGGCATGGGGAGTCCCAGCTGCTTCCGGCCGGTCACCGACGCCGACTGGCGCCAGCTGGATGCGGTGATTGGCGGTTTCCTGCGCTCGGCGGTGGACCAGCGCCGGGGCACGCAGGCGGCCGTGCAGCAGTGTCCAGCCAGCCTGGCTCAGCTCGGCGTGGAGATCCCGAGCAGCTCCTGAGGGCATCGGGAGCCCGCCCCAGGGTCGCCGTAGAGCGCCAGCACCTCCCGGGCCTGCTGCAGCTGCTGCTGGCGCAGCTCGCTGGGCTGCTCGATGCGGATGCCGGCGCCCCAGCGGAACAGCCAGTTGCGCAGGTCCCAGTCCTCCAAGAGCGTCCAGCGGGGCAGGCGGATCTCCACCGGGTAGGGATGACTGTCCGCCGGAGGGTTGGGCTCCAGGCTGTCGCGCGGGCCCGCCGGCCCCAGGCCATCCCCTGGCCGCGGACGGGCGTAGGCGGTGTGCTCCGGCGCAAAGCGCCGCGGCTCCTCGCGGATCAGCCGGAACACCGCCGGCGTGCAGGAGAAGCGCAGCAGGCCGTAGGGATCGGCGCCCGCCTCGAGCGGCTCGGCTGCGGCCCTGCGCCCGCTGCCGCCCGCCATCACCGCCAGCTGATCGTCGATCCCGTTGCCGAAATAGAGCCCGCCGCACACATGCAGCAGCCGCTGCAGCCGCTCCATCGCCGCCCCATGCTGCTCCTGGCTGCTGCGGCGGATGTTGCCGTCTTCGCCCAGCAGCACCAGCCGATCCAGCCGCAGGCAGCGGATCAGCCCCTGGAGGCGGCCGGGGGCGTCGGTTTCAAAGGCGAGATACCAGCTGATGTTGTGAAACAGCAGCTGCAGGGGCCAGGCGAGAAAACTGCCATCTTTCCCGCGGGCCCTCTCCGCTGCGCTGGGGTCGGGATCGGGCAGGTGCCGCAGGCGCACGCAGCGCCGATCCCGGATCGCCCGCTCCAGCCGGGGCGACAGCTCCGGATCGGCCAGGGTGCCGGGCTTCGCCTCCGTGCAGGAGCGGTGGGCCAGCATCCGCTTGGAGAAGGGCTGGGCTCCGCTGGTCCCCTGCAGCACCCCCGCCCGGAGCAGGCGCTCGCGCAGCTGATCGAGCACCGGCTGCTGGGCGGGATCGCCGAGGCGCTCCAGCGAGGCCTTGAGCATGGCGTAGACATCCAGCAGCTGATCGGCCGAGAGCAGCGCGGTGCCGAGGGCGTAGCCATGGCGCAGGTTGTCGGGACGGCCGGAGCTGGGCCTGGGGCGGAAGCCGTAGGGGGTGAGCAGCAGCTCCAGGTCCTTGCGCAGCGAACTCTCCTGCCCTGCCGTGTAGGCGCCGTCGATGCCGGCCAGGGCCGCGATCAGGTGGCTGTAGAGGTTGGCGCCGGCGGCCGGCGCATCGAAGGGCTCCTGCAGGATGTGGCGCAGCAGGGTGAACACCCGCCGGAAGACGCGCAGATCGCCCAGGGCTGGATAGCCCCCGTTGACGCTGCTGTCCTGCACCGGACCCTCCGGGCCCAGCTCCAGCGGCCGGTTGTCGCTCCAGTGCAGGCTGGAGAAACCATTGGCCGCCAGCCAGGCCAGATCCGAGCGGATCGCGTCCACGTCGGCGTAGCAGTCGCTGTTGCCGCCGTGGATCTCCGTCCAGCTGGCCAGGTAGGCGGCGGCCCGCTCCGCCAGATCCCCCTCGGGCGGGGGGTTGAGCACCTGCAGCAGGGCGCTGGCGGTGCCGGGATCACGGCTGTCGAGCCCGTTGAAGCTGGTGAGCAGCCGGATCAGGTAGAGGAGCCGCTCCAGATCCAGCAGCCGTGCATAGCGGTGCAGCACCTTGCCCCCCCGCTCGCGGTTCACCGCATTGCGGATCCGCCGCTCCAGGCCATCGAGATGCCTTTGCAGCAGGGCCGCATCCACCGTCTCGGCCGCTGGATTCACGGGCACCAGGGCCGCAAAGCCTTCGCTGCGATCGGGGCCGAACTGCCTGTGGTCCAGGCTGGCGGCGAACTCCCGGATCACCGCCTCGGGCACCTCCCGCTCGCGGCGGCGGGCCCAGGTGAGGCACGTCTCCAGTGGGGTCGTCAACCATCAGCCGATCCACTCCACGGGCCGGCTGTAGGTGAGGGCCTGGGTGTAGAGCAGCCGCCAGGGCCGGCGGGCGTGGGTGGCATCGATGATCACCGGGGTGCCGGCGGCGATGCTCCCGTGCAGCCGCTGCAGCAGCCGATCGCGGACCTCCGGCCAGGGGCCCTGCACGGCGGCATCGCCGAACAGCTCGGCGCGGATCCCATCGGTGGAGAGCACCAGGCCGGGCTCCCCCTGGGGGCCGTGCAGCAGCGGCGCGAGCCTGTGGGCCAGGGTGGTCTTGCCGCTGGCCGGCGGGCCGATCAGCAGGTGACAGCGCATGGGTGGGGTCATCGCGCAACGCTGCTCGGCCTGACCCAAGTCTGCAGCGTCCCTCCTGCGAACCACCTCCGTCGCGGTCGTGATTCGCAGGAGCCCAGCAGGCAGCCCCAGGGGATCGGGGGAGGCTGGGGGCCATGCAAGCCGCCCCTGTACCGATGCCGAGCCTGGAGCCGCCGACTCCCTATCGCACCCCGGAGCTGCTGCGGGATCTGCTGGTGATCGACATGCTGGAGCTCACCGGCAGCACCGCCGCCGCCGCCCGGGTCCTGAGTCTGTCGCAGCCGACGGTGAGCCGGCGCTACCGGGCCGTGGCGCGGGATCTGGGCCTGGTGCGCCGGCCCCACCAGCAGCCCGGCCGCCGCTACGGGGATTCGATCTGCCTGCGGCTGCTGCGCAGGGGCCTGACCCTGCACCGCTGGCAGGCGGGGGTGCTGCGCATTGCCGGCCGCCCCGAACACGCCCCGCGGGTGGCGCCGATCCCCTGGCTGCACTGGATTGGCCTGGAGGGGTTCTGCGTGGATGCCGCCGCCGAGCTGATCCGCCGGGATGTGCTCGATGGGCTGATCATCCAGGGGCGGGAGCATGCTGAGCTGCGGCATCTGTGCAGTCCCGGCCTCCAGCTGGGGGAGGGCCTGGTGCTGCTCCACCGCCGCCATCCCCGCATCCGGAAGCTCCTGGCGCAGCGCGACCTGAACGCCGGCCGCTGCCCCCCGGATCGGCCCTGACCGGGCCGAGGTGATCGGTGCGGCGGCCATAGGGGCATCCAGGCACTCCGACCCCGTACGCCCCCAGAGTTGCCTCCATCCCCTGGCGTAGACGAGACCACTTCAGATGCCAGAGATTACTCTGCCCAGCTATGCCTACACCCCGCAGCTGGGCTGGTCCACCACCCGCTCGGACACCTTCCGCAGCTGCAGGCGCCGCTACTTCTTCCAGTACTACGCCAAGTACGACCGGGAGATTCCGCTGGAGCGCATCCAGCTGCTCCGCGGCCTCAGCAGCATCCCGATGACGGTCGGCACCGCCGTCCACGAGGTGCTGGCGGTGCTGCTGCGCCGGCTGCTGCGCAGCGGCGAGCCGATCGACGGCGAGCGCTTCTGGCGCCACGTCGATCGCACCGTTCGGGAGCTGCTCTCCTTCACAAGCCTGATGGAGGTGCACTACGGCCAGCGGCCGGCACCGCAGCCCGAGGAGCTGCTGGAGCCGGTGCGGGCCTGTCTGGAGAACGTTCTCACCAGCGGGCGCTACGCCTGGCTGCGGGAGCATCTGCCCGCCGATCCGGCCTACCTGATCGAGCCCCCCGGCTACGGCGAGGCGCGCCTCAAGGGCCTCAAGATCTACGCCAAGGTGGACGTGCTGTTCCAGGTGGGCGGCGACACGCTGATCCTCGACTGGAAGACCGGCCGCCAGGACCCGGCCAAGCACGGCCGTCAGCTGCTGGGGTACGCGGCCTGGGCCGAGCACAACCTGCAGATTCCCGCCGAGCAGATCCGCTGCCTGGTGGCCTACCTGCTGCCGAACTACAGCGAGATCGAGAAGCAGCCCAGCCGAGGCGACCTGGAGGCCCTGGCCGGCGATGTGGCGGCCGAGATCGAGCAGATGCAGGACCTCTGCCAGTTCCCCGAGCGCAACATCCCCCTGGCCAAGGAGGCCTTCCCCCTCACCGTCCACCGCAGCACCTGCCGCCACTGCCAGTTCCGGGAGCTCTGCGGGCGCGGGGAGCAGCCCGCCGGGGACCGGCTCTGGCCTGAGGCTGGCGCTGCCTCCCCTGATCCACTCCCCGTCTGATCCCCTGCAGCTCCCCTCCCCATGGGTTTTCGCTTTCGCCGCTCCACCCGCCTGGGTCCGCTGCGCTTCAACCTTGCCAGGGGCGGCCTGAGTTCCATGTCCGCACCACGGGCCTGCTGGCGGTGATCGAAACGCCGGAGGCCCTGGAGGGCTATCTGCTGCGGGTCCAGGGGCAGGCTGCGCTGACGCGGCCCCCCACCCGCTCGTCTTTCGCAGGAGAGGTGCAGCCGATGGCCGTGGGGCGGCAGAGGCTTGGCTGCAGAGAATCGCAAGTGGAACGCCCCATGGCCCAGATCGACCTGACCCTGGCCGCCGAGCTGGTGGTGGTCCTGCTCCTGCTCGCCACCAGGAACCCGCCGAAGCCCCGCCCGACGCCGCCGGAGCCCCCCCTGGAGGCGCCCGCGCCGGCGGGCTGGTCGGCGGCCACCGATCCCCACGCCCAGCGCATCCTGCGGCTGGAACGCCTCCGTAGGGTTTCCCCGGCCCCCCGGCCCTGAGGGCATGGACTGGTGGAGCTGCCTAGGATCGGGCAGCAGCGGCACGGGGCTGGTGGAGGGCGCGGCGATGGTCGGCGGTGCAAGCCAGAAGGCCCTGTTCGACTACTGGTACGACCGGGTACAGCTCCGCAACCTGCCGCGGATCGGCGCCCAGGAGCATGTCACCACCCAGGAACTGCGCCACGAGTGCACCAACTACGACGCCCTGCGGCAGCTGCCGCTGGTGCAGGCGCTCGATGAACTCGAGCGCTGCCGTGTCATCACGATCATCAAGTATCAGTGCACCGCCAAGGTGCTGCAGCGGCGCACCGGCCTGCTGAGGGATTTCGCCCGCCTCTGTGAGCAGAACGCCCTCACCCAGCAGCAGGACCGCTCACGGCTCGGGGCGCTCCTCCAGAAGCTCAAGGAGGCCCTGCGGGGCAAGCAGGTGGAGGTCGATCGCCTCACCAAGCGCCTTCAGGCCCTGGAGGCCGAGAATGCCCTCCTCCGCTCCCAGCAGCAGCAGTCCCAGGCCGAACTGCAGCTGCAGCAGGAGCTGGAGGCTCTGCAGCGCGCCTTTGAGGCGGAGGTGGAGCGCCGCAAGCAGCTGGCCCGCAACAACCAGAGCCTCGGCGGCCGCGTCGCCCACAGCAACCGCTACAGGCGCGAGCGCGATGAGCTGCGCGAGGCCCTCACGATCGAACGCCAGACCAGCCAGGTGCTGCGGCAGGAACTGGAGCAGCTGCGCAGCGCTGGGCAGCGGGATGCGGGCCTCGCGCCGTGAGCACCATGGCGCGCCAGGCCCGGTCCCAGCGGCACCAGGAGCCCACCCTGGCTGACCTCAAGGGCCAGGTGTGGGCCCTGGCCCAGGTGTCGAGCACCCGGGAGCTCAAGCGCACCCACGCGGATCTGCGCCATCTCGATTTCCGCCGCAAGGCCAGCTGGCGCTCCGCCCTGGAGGTGCTGCAGCAGGCCGCAGCGGCCTATCCCGATTGGGACAGCAACCCGCCGGAGGAGTACAGGGCGCTGTTCGCCGAGATCGATCAGGCGGCGGCGGCCTACAGCGCCTCGATTGATCAGGGCCTCAGGCTGAGCGCCCAGCTGCGCCATGCCGCCGACGATCTCGAGGCCCTCTCCGGTGAGCTGCAGCAGGAGGCCGAGCGGCTGAACGCGATCCAGCAGGCCTCCCGGGCGCAGCGCCGGTCCCGCACGCTGAACTGACGGGGTGGCCTCCCAGCGCTGTGACTGCCGCCCTGCTCGGGGTGGCCCCAGCGCGGTGGCCTTCAGGAGGGAAGTGACAACGGGCGCGGGTGCCGGCGGCGTCGTGGTTACCCATGGTCGGTGCCATCGCTTGTGGGGGGTCACGCCCCGGCCAGGGGCGTAGTCGATGCCGGAGTCGGCATCGGTGGGGGGAACTCGGCGAAGCCGGGCTTTTCGGGGATCACCGGCTTGACCATCGCCTTCACGGCCGCCTCCGAGGGCCCGCGACGGCCGTTGATCTCGCCGCCGCGGGCCAGCAGGGTGAGGACGCGGCCGAGATCGCTACTGCTGCTAGTGAAGCCACCTCAGCGATGGACAGAGCGCTCAGGTGGGGGCACTACCCGTCGCGCTCTAGCCGAGGTGACCGAAGAGGTCGCCGAGAAGGCGGGGAAGCCGGCGCGGTGGCTGAGCAGGTCGCGGGCGTTCACTCCACGGCCCGCGTAGGCGTGGCGGACGTCCGGGATCAGCGCCAGCAGCCAGGGCGAGGGCCAGTAAGACCACCCACACACCAGGGCGACGCTTCATGCCACAGGGCTCTGGCGAGGACGCAGGGACATCTGACCAGCCGCGGGCCAGGCGGCCCGCGCCAGCAGGCCGTGGGCGGCCGGCACGTAATACAGGGCCAGCCCCGTGGCCCCCACCAGACCGCCGGATACAGCGATCGCCAGTGGCGGCCAGAACCCGGTGGGATCGAGCATCAGGGGCAGGAAGCCGATCACGGTGGTGAGGGTGGTGGCGAGCACATGGCGGGTGGCATGCTCCACCACCGCGGCGGTGGCGGCAGGGTCGCCGCTGCGGGCCAGCGGATCGGTGCGGATGGCGGTGAGCACCACGATCGCGTCGTTCACCGCCAGACCGATCAGCCCGAGGGTACCGAGGATGGCCGTGAAGCCGAATGGCGATCCGCTGAGCCTCAGGGCCAGGGCCGCCAGCCCCACCGACAGCAGCGCCACCGAGGCGATCAGGGCGGCCATCCGGAAGGAGCGGAAGGAGAGCACCAGGGTGGCGGTCATCAGGATCGCCAGCACCCCCACCGTGGAGAGCAGGTTGGCGACCGCATCGCCGCGGGCATCGGCCTCGCCGCCGTAGGCCAGGCTCACCCCGGCCGGCAGCTGCCAGTCCTTCCGCTCCAGCTTGCGGCGGAACTCCCGCAGCACGGAATCCGGCAGCGCCCCCGCCTCCAGGAAGGCCTGCACCGTGTTTACGCGCTGCCCGTCACGCCGGGTGATCGCGGCCAGTTCCGGCTCCAGCCGCAGGCTGGCCAGGGCCCCGAGGGGAATCGGAGCAGCGCTGTCGGGTGCCACCAGATCCAGCGAGGCCACCTGCTGCAGATCGGCCCGCTGGGCCTCGGCCACCCGCACCCGCACCGGCACCGTGGTGGTCCCCTCCAGGATCGAGCCGCCGACGCTGCCCTCGAGGCCCCCCTGGAGCTGGCGGGCGATGGAGCGGTTGTCGAGGCCGCTGCGGCGGGCCTGCTCCTCGTCCACCGCCAGGGCGAGACGGGGCAGGGCCTCGCTCAGGCTGGCGGCGGTGTGGGTGACGGCGCTGAGCTGGGCCAGGTGGCGGCGCAGCTCGTCGCCGGTGCGGCGCAGCTGCTCCAGATCAGCCCCTTCCAGCCGGAGCTCGATCGGCGCCTCGAAGGGGGGGCCCTGCTCCAGTTGCTTCACCAGGATCTGGGCCTCGGGGAACTCCTGATCCAGTGCCTGCTGGAGGGAGCGGATCGTGGGCCGCACCCCCTCCACCCCCCGCAGCTGCACCAGACCCTGGGCGTAGTGGGGGGCGTTCTCCTCGGAGGCGATCACGTTGTAGAAGAAGGGCGGGGCGCTCTCGCCGAGGAACCAGTGCACGTCGTCGATGTGGGGGTCCTGACGGATCCGCCGCCGCACGGCCATCGCAAGCGCTTCGGTGCGCTCCAGGGCGCTCTGCTGGGGCAGCCGCAGCTCGATCTGGACCTGGTCGCGGTTGGTGGGCGGAAAGAACTGCTGGTCGAGGCTGCCGAAGGCCACGAACCCGAGCAGGGGCAGCAGCAGCGCCAGGGCCACCCCCCGGCGGGGATGGCGCAGGGTCTGGAGCAGGGAGCGGCGGTAGGGCCGGGCCAGCACGGCGGGTGAGATCCCTTGCCCCCACCAGCGCGCCCGCGGCCCCAGGGGCTGCCAGGACTGCATCTGGGCGGTGAGGGCAGGGATCACCGTGAGGGAGAGGAACAGGGAGCTGGCCAGGGCCAGGATCACCGTGAGGCCGATCGTGCCGATGAATTCCCCGGTGGCCCCCGGCGAGGTGGCGATCGGCACGAAGGCCAGCACGGTGGTGAGGCTGGAGGCCAGCAAGGGCACCAGCAGATACCGCACCGAGCCCCGCACCGCCTCTCCGGCGCTGTCGCCGGAGCGCAGCCGCTGCTGCACCTCGTCGACCACCACGATGGCGTTGTCGATCAGCAGCCCGAGGGCGATCACCAGGCCGGTGGCCGACATCTGGTGCAGGGGCACCTCCAGGACCCGCATCCAGCCGAACACCATCAGGGCGGAGAGGGGCAGGGCCGCCCCCACCACCAGGGCGGCCCGGCCGCCGAGCATCAGCACCGACACAGCCACCACCAGCAGCGTGCCGGTGATCAGGTTGCCGATCACGCCGTCGAGACGCTCCTGGACGTAGCGGCTCTGGTCGAGCACGGTGTGCAGCCCCAGGCCATCGGGCAGGGTGGCGCGCACCGCGTCGAGCTGGGCGCGGGCCTGGCGGGCCCAGAGGTCGACCCGTGCACCGGAGGCCACCGTGGCCGACACCACCACGGCCGGACGGCCCCGCACCAGTGCCAGGCGGGAGGCGGGTTGGCGTACCCCGCGGCTGACGGCGGCCACCTGCCCCAGGCGGGCGCCGGCACCGTCGGCACCGCTGCGCAGCGGGATGGCGCGGATGCGCTCCAGGGAGTCGAGGGCGCCATCCACCTCCAGCAGCAGCTCGCTGCGGACGCCCCGCACCTGGCCGGCGGCCTCCTTGGCGTCGCTGGCGGCGATTCTCTCGGCGAGCGCGTCCGGGGTGAGGCCGAGCCGGGACAGCTCCCGGGTCCCGATCTCAACGCGGATCTCCTCGTCGGGTTCACCGCTGAGCTCCACCCGGTCGGTGCCGGGTAGGGCGCGCAGGCGGGTGGCCAGGTCGTCGGCCAGCCGGGTCAGCAGGCCCAGGTTGGCGGGGGTGTCGAGCTCCCAGGTGAGGCCGACGATCAGGGCGCTGGCGCCGACATTGCCTTCGCGGAACTCCGGATCCGTGGCCTCCGGCGGCAGGTCGGGGGTGGCGTCGTTGATCCTGCTGCGTACCTTGCCCCACACCGGCGCCACCTGGCGGATCGACTCCTTGAGGCTCACGGCGATCACCGAGGTGCCGGTGGAGGAGGTGGAGTTGAGATGGTCCACCTCCTCCAGTTCGAGCAGGGCCTCCTCAAGGGGTTCGGTCACCAGGGACTCGACCCGTTCCGGTGTGCCCCCCGGCAGGGCGGTGACCACCAGGGCATTGCGCTGGGTGATCAGGGGGTCCTCCAGCCGCGGCAGGGTGACCAGGGCCGACAGTCCCCAGACCACCACCAGCAGCAGGGTGAGCAGCTGCAGCTGGCGGTTGCGGTGAAAGATGTCGATCATCAGGGCGCCTCCCGTACCCGGACGCCCGGCACGACGCGGTGGGTGCCGGCGGCGATCACCCGGTCACCGGGGCGCAGGGTGCCGCGGACGAGGGAGCGCTCGCCCTCGCTGTACAGCGGCTCCACCAGGTGCCGGACCACCCGCCGCCCCCGTTCCGGCGAGGTGCCTGGGGGCTCCAGCACATAGACCGACCAGAGGCCCCGCTCGGCGGCCACCAGGGCGGTGGTGGGTAGCCAGAAGCCGGCTCCCGTCTCGGTGCGCCGCAGGCTGAGGCGCGCCGTGGCCCCCACCGGCAGATCGTCAGCGGGTAGGCGCAGCACCACCGTGACGGTGCGGCTGCTGGCATCGAGCTCCGGCAGCAGGGCGCTGACGGTGGCCAGCAGACGCCGATCCCCCACGCGCACGGGGTGGCGCTGCCCCGGCCGCAGGCCCCGGGCGCTGTCGGGGGGTATCCCCACCCGCGCCTCCAGGGGGGCGGCCTCCACCAGGGTGATCAGGGCCTGGCCGCCGCTCACCACCACGCCTTCATCGAGCAGGCGGCGGCCCACCGTGCCCTTGAAGGGGGCCACCAACACGCTGCGGGCCAGGTCGACATCGATCTGGCGCAGGCGGGCATCGGCCTCCTCGACCTGGGCCTGGGCCTGGATCAGACGGCTGCGCAGGGCCGCGCTGCCGTGGATCTGCTGGTCGAGGTCCTCGCGGGCGATCGCCCCCTGGGCATGGAGCCGGCGGCGGCGGTCGCGCTGCAGTTCGGCCAGGGTGAGCTGCTGACGCACGTCCTCCACGGCGGCCCGTGCGACGTCCCGCTGGGCCAGCGACTGCTGGCGCTGGGCCCGGAGCCGGCGGCGGTCGAGGTGGGCGAGGGGCTGGCCGGCCTCCACCCGGTCCCCCTCCTCCACCAGCACCTGCGCCAGGGTGCCGGGGAGCTCGAAGCCGAGGCTGCTGCTGCGGCCGGCCACCACCTCACCGGTGTAGTCGCGGCTGGTGAGGTACCGGCTCACCGGCCGGGCCGTCACCACCGCCACCGGCAGGGGGCGCTGGACGGGGGGGCGGGGACGCAGGGCCACCGCCAGGGCGCTGGCGGCGGCCACGGCGGCGGCGAGGACGGCTCCGGCGGCGGCCAGCGGCAGGCCCCGGCGCAGAAGGGGCCGCGACGACCGTGGCGGAACGGGGACGGACGTCACTACACAACAGGTTGAGTATGTGCCAAAGTGTATGCACAACATGTTGGGTAGGTCAATCGACTCCAGCTGGGGCTGGGCCAGGATCGGCACCCCAGCCGCGACCCCCTTCCCTCTGCCATGGCCCTGGCGCACACGATCCTCACGGTGCTCTGCGAGCGGGACGCCAGCGGCTACGACATCAGCAAGCAGTTCGAGGAATCGATGGCCTGCTACTGGACCGCCAGCCAGCAGCAGATCTACCGGGAGCTGGCCCGGATCGAGGCGAAGGGCTGGGTCCGCTGCCAGGTGGTGCCCCAGCAGGGCAAGCCCGACCGCAAGGTGTATGCCATCACCGCGGCGGGTCGGGAGGAACTGGGCCACTGGGCCGCCGAGCCCTCCCTGCCCACGCCGATCCGCGAAGACCTGCTGGTGAAGGTGCTGGGCGGTCCCTACGCCGAGCCCGCCCAGCTGCTGGCGGAGGTGCGCCGCCGCCGCGCCGTCCATGCCGGCCAGCTCGCCTCCTATGAGGAGAAGGACGCCCTGTTCCGCAGCCATTCAGCCCTGCCGCTGCAGGAGCAGTACCGCCATCTCACCCTGCGCCGGGGCATCCTGTTCGAGCAGGAGTGGATCCGCTGGTGCGATGAGGTGATCGCCTTCCTGGAGGCGCAGCCACCGGCGCCCGAGCGGTGAAACCAGCGGACCTGATGGACAGCCCGTTGCCCCGTCTCAGCGGCTGGCCGGTTCGAGCAGCCGGTGGGAGGGAACCTGATCGAGGGCCATCAGGCGACCCTCCACGGCGGCTCCGTTCGCCTTCAGCCAGGCCGCCATGGCGTCCCCAGCCCTCTGGCCGCGGAGGCGGTGGCTGACGATCACCGCGGTGCCGCGGCCGTCGGCCAGCCGCCAGCGGGCGAAGACGGCCTCGATGAACGCGCGGCTGGGGAAGAGGGCCACGACCAGGTGCTCGGCGGGCCGGTCGGCGGTGCGGGGAATCGAAGCCGTGCGCAGCACCGTGGCTCCGTTGCGCCGGTAGTTGTCGAGGGCCCGGTTGGCCACGGCGGCCAGCCCTTCGCCATCGCGCACCCCGGGGTAGGTGTTGATGGTGACCATGTCCGTCCAGCGGCTCAGATCGTCCTGGCCCGCTGGGGTGAACTCGTGCTGGTGCTGCCCCGACCAGCGCAGGTGGTAGGTCTGCCCGGCAAAGGTCAGCGTCAGCGGCGCTGCCGGCGTACCGCCTGCCGCAGGCGCGGCGATCGCCGCGCCCAGCGCTCCAGCCAGCAGCAGCAGGGCGGCCGATCGACGCAGGCGCTGGAGGCTGGGCATGGCGCTGGGGGATCAGGGGCAGGATACGGATCCCTCCGGGGTGGGTCGGCGCAGGGACGCTTAGCCTGGGCCTTTGCTGCCCGAGCCGGTGTGGAGCGTCGCTGGTTCGCCCGGTGGACACGGGGTGCCCTGGGTACCGTGCTTGCGGGTTGCCTGGGCGGAGCGGGCCCCGGCTGGGCCAGGAGCATCGGCGGGGCGCCGGCGGCGGAGCTGCCCCAGGCCGCCGGCATCCTGAGGATCGTTCGCCAGCGCATGGCCGACGACCACCTGAGGGCGGTGATCGTGCGCGTCACGGTGGACGGCAAGGAGGTGGTCACCGAGGCGATGGGCGAATCGATGACGGGCGTGCCCGCCACGCAGGACATGCACGTCCGCAACGGTGCGATCGCCATCTCCTACGTGGCGACGCTGCTGCTGCAGCTGGTGGACGAGAACAGGGTGAGCCTCGATGACAAGCTCGCGAGGTGGCTGCCGGAGATCCCGAATGCGGAGCGGGTCACGCTCGGCCAGCTCGCCCGGATGACCTCCGGCTACCGCGACTACGTGATCGGCAATGCCGCGTTCGAGAAGACCCTGCTCGAGAACCCGTTCCGGCAGTTTGCGGTGCAGGAGCTGCTCGCCTACGCAGACCTGAAGACGCTCTGGTACGAGCCCGGCACCAGCTGGAATTACGCGCACACGAATTACGTCCTGCTCGGCCTGGCGCTGGAGCGCATCACAGGCCAGTCGATGCCCGTGCTGATGCAGGAGCGGATCTTCGGACCCCTGAAGCTCCGCCACACGCGGGACCCCGGCGGCACCGCCGCGATCGCGCCACCGGTGCTGCACGCCTTCTCGTCGGAACGGCGCCAGAGCCTCGGCATCCCGGCGGGGACGCGCTTCTACGAGGAGTCGACCTACTGGAATCCGTCCTGGACCATCACCCGCGGTGCGGTTCAATACACCACCATCCACGACATGGCGACCTCCGCCGAGGCGATCGGCACCGGACGGCTGTTGTCGCCGCAGAGCCACAGGCTGCAGATCGCTCCGACGCTGCGGGGCTTCGGCAGGCCGATCGCGGGCTGTGCCACCTGCGCCACCCTCGGCGACTTCTACACCTATGGGGTCGGCATTGTCCTCTCGGGCCCCTGGCTGCTGCAGAACCCGCTGTTCTCCGGGCAGGCCGGGGTGATGGCCTACCTGCCATCACGGAAGATCGCGATCGCGGTGGCGGTCACCTTCGACGAAGGGGCCTTCGATCCGAGCGGTGCCTACTGCAATGCAGCCGATGACATCTTTCGCGAGATCGGTGCCCACCTGGCGCCGGAGGAGGCCCCGCCCGTCAGGGCCCCTGCCGGAGAACGGTGTTGAAGGGTCTCTCCCCCACCCCGGAAGCAGCGGCACGGGCCGGCCAGGCCCGAGCCCCCTGGACTGTGCTGGGTGCCTCGCGCCGGCTCGAGGCGCCTGCAAGGTCGCCGCTGATGCCGTCCGCATTGTCAGGATGGTGCTTCAGCCTCAGGGCCATGCCCGGGCAGCTCACAACCCGAGACACCAGTGCCGACAGCCACGTTCGCGGAGTTTGCACAACGGGCTGACTATTCGCTGCTTGATTCCCTGCAGGCGGATCCCCAGGCCACGGGCGATGGCCACGATCACCAGCCTCGCCAGGTGTTCTCCGGTCACTACGTGCCAGTGACGCCGACCCCGCTGCCTGAGCCGGAGGTCGTGGCGCACAGCCGGGCGCTCTTCCACGAGCTGGGGCTGGGCGATGAGCTGGCCCACGACGACGACTTCCTGCGGCTGTTTTCCGGCGACATCACCGTGGCGCAGGGGCCGATGCGCCCGTTCGGCTGGGCCACCGGCTATGCCCTTTCGATCTACGGCAGCGAGTACATCCAGCAGTGCCCGTTTGGCACCGGCAACGGCTACGGCGATGGCCGGGCCATCTCCGTGTTCGAAGGTGTCTTCAACGGCCGGCGCTGGGAGATGCAACTCAAAGGCGGTGGCCCGACGCCCTACTGCCGCGGCGCCGATGGCCGGGCCGTGCTCCGCTCCAGCCTGCGCGAGTTTCTGGCCCAGGAGTTCCTGCATGCCCTGGGCGTTCCCACATCCCGCTCCCTGATGTTGGTTGTGTCCCGATCCGAAACCGTGCGCAGGCCCTGGTACACCCCGAACTCCAGGTCGTTCGATCCCGACAGTCTGGTGGACAACCCTGCGGCGATCACCACACGGGTGGCACCGTCCTTTCTGCGGGTGGGCCAGCTGGAGCTGTTTGCCCGTCGCGCCCGCAGCCAGGCCCACCCGGGGGCTCTGAACGAGCTGCGGATGATCGCGAGTCACCTGATCGAACGGAACTACCGGCCGGAGATTGATCCGGCCCTGGATTTCAGCGATCAGCTGGTGGAGCTGGCCGCCCTGTTCCGCAAGCGGCTCACAGGTCTGGTGGCCAACTGGATGCGCGTTGGCTACTGCCAGGGCAATTTCAACAGCGACAACTGCGCCGCAGGGGGCTACACCCTCGACTACGGCCCCTTCGGATTCTGTGAACTGTTCGATCCCCGATTCCAGCCCTGGACCGGCGGCGGTGAGCATTTCTGCTTCTTCAACCAACCGGCGGCGGCCGAAGCCAACTACCAGATGTTCTGGGCAGCCATCCGGCTGCTGCTGGCGGATCACCCGCAGGCCCTGGCGCGGCTGGATCAGATCCGGGAGGGCTTCAGCGAGGCGATGCATCGGGAGCTTGAAGCCATGTGGGCCAGGAAGCTCGGCCTGATCCGCTATGACGCCGCGCTGGTGACCGAGCTGCTGGAGCTGATGGTGCTCTCCAAGGTCGACTACACGATCTTCTTCCGCAGGCTGTCTGGCATCCCGGAGCACCTCTCAGCCTTGAAGGAGAGCTTCTATCTGCCCAGCTCAGAGCAGAACGATGCGCAGTGGGAGAGCTGGCTGCACCGGTGGCGGCACCACATCACGGGTTGCGGTGACCTTCAGGCCACAGCCGCAGCGATGAAACGCACCAACCCGACAATCACCTGGCGCGAGTGGCTGGTCGTACCGGCCTATGAACAGGCTGCGCACGGTGACACCAGCCTGGTCAAGGACCTGCAGGAGGTGTTCAGCCATCCCTACGACGAGCCATCTGCGGAGCTGAAGGCGAGGTACGACCGCCTCAAGCCCCGGGAGTTCTTCAACGCCGGTGGCGTGTCCCACTACAGCTGCTCGTCCTGAACCCAGGCCGCGAGCAGCCTGGACAGCACCGCCGCCACGGCCGCAGTGCAGGCGAGAGAATCAACGCCCCGATCCCCACGCCGTTGGCCGCGCCCACCCCGCCCCTGCGGATCCGCCCCTACGAACCGGCCGACTGGCCGGCGGTGTGGGCGCTGCTGGAGCCGGTGTTCCGCGCTGGCGAGACCTTCCCCCACGATCCGGCGATCACGGAGGCCGAGGCCAGGGTGGCGTGGGTGCAGCAGAGCCAGGCGGTGCTGGTGGCCGTGGATGGGGCCGGGGCCATGGCGGGCAGCTACTACCTGAGGCCCAATGCCCTCGCCCTCGGCGCCCATGTGGCCAATGCCGGCTATGTCGTGGCGGAGCACTCCCGGCGGCAGGGGATCGGCAGCTGCCTCTGCCAGCACTCCCTGCAGGCGGCCCGGCGGTTGGGCTTCCGGGCGATGCAGTTCAACCTGGTGGTGAGCACCAACACCGCCGGCATCCGCTGCTGGCAGCGCAACGGCTTTCAGGTGGTGGGCACCCTGCCGAGGGCATTCCGCCACCAGCGACTCGGGTATGTGGATGCCCTGGTGATGATGCAGCAGCTGGTGGAGGGGCCGCGCCCATGAAGGTGGTGCCGTTGCGGCTGCAGCCCGGCGATGATCTGCGCCGGTCGCTGGAAGCCTGGATGGCTGAACAGCAGGGGCAGGCGGGCTGGGTGATCGGTGCCGTCGGCAGCCTGTCGCTGGCGCCACTTCGCTTTGCGGGAGCGGCGGAGGCCACGGCAATCCGCGGCGACCTGGAGATCATCAGCCTGGCCGGCACCCTCTCCCCCGATGGTGCCCACCTGCACATCGCGGTGGCCACCGGCAGCGGCACCCTGGTCGCCGGCCACCTCTGCGCAGGCTCGCTGGTGCGCACCACCGCCGAGCTGGTGGTGGCTCTGCTGCCGGAGTGGCAGTTCCGGCGGGAGCTGGATCCGGCCACCGGCTGCGCAGAGCTGCGGATCAGTCCTCGAACTCCGCCCTGAGCGGCGGCAGGCGCCGCTCCACCTGCAGAGACAGCAGCCCGGCCAGCCCGGCCGTGGGCCCGCCGGTCCAGTCGCCCCAGGCTCACCGGCCTGGCCAGGGGCACCCGCCTCAGCGGAGCGGCGGGGGCGCTTCCGCCAGCAGCTGAGCGATCGCCTCAGGCGGGACACCCACCCGCTGGGCGATCAGCAGCACCAGCTGCTCCAGTCGGTTGAGGCGTATGTCCACCTGCTGCAGTGCGGTCCCGCCGGGCACGCCATGGGCCATGCCGCCGGCCGCCCGTGGGCCCTCAGCTCTGGTGCCCCTGGCAGCCTTGACGGGCAGGGTGCTGCGCAGGGGCGGGCCATCCGGGTGGCTGAGCAGAGCCTGCACCTGTTTCGCCGCCGGCCCCTTGCTGAGGCCCTGGATCCCCCGTTGTCGGCACAGCGCCCAGAGGGCCTTGATGGAGAGCCCCTCCAGGTCCTCCCGGCTGGCAGGGCCGTCACCCTCCAGCTGCGCTGGCGGCCTGTCCGCGCCCGTGGCCGTATCGCCCAGCTCCTGCTGCAGCCCGCGGTAGAGGCGGGCGTCGGACTGGGCCAGATCCCGCAACGTGGCCCGCAGGCTGTCAGTGAGTTGTCCCATCAGCCCGGCCCTCCTGGGCCTGCTGGACCGCTGCAGGATCCAGGGTCTCCCCCTTGACGGGCGCCGCTGGTGCCGGCTGGTTCACCGGGCCGCTCTGGCCCTTGCCCTCCAGGGCGAGCGGGGGCAACGCTGTGGTCTTCTCGATGAACTCCTGGCGTTTCTGATCCAGCTGCACCACCCGCGCCTTGGTCTGGGTCCAGCGGTTGATGAAGCGGATCACCGCCTGCACCAAGCCCCCCAGAAAGGACCCGCCTTGAAAGCTCCTGCGGCCGAGTTGGTAGCGGCCGAATTCATGCACCAGATCGTCGCCAGCATCCTCCAGATCGCCGGCGATCGCGGTGACGATCTCCAGCATCTGATAGATGTCGGTACGAACACTGGCTTCCCGCGCCGCCAGATCAAGCAGGTTCTGCCTGAGCATGGTGATCTCCCCCCGTGCCCTGCTGGCCAGGCTGCGGTGCTGGCCGCGGCTGCGCATGGAGCTCTTGTAGCAATCACGCAGCTCGAGGTAGATGCTGTTGAGATCCTCCCGGCTCAGGGGTTCGGGATCAGCAGGGAAGTCTGAGGTGGAGGGTAGAAAAACCATGCAGCTGGCTGTCCGGGCCCAATCCTACTCCGTTCTGCATTCCCTGTCGTCTTGAATCGGGCCACAGTGCGATGCACAGACTGCATACCTTGGCGGCGTCGACCTGGCGGCGCAGGGCCTTTGGCGGGCAGCCCATGGCTGGGTGGGCCCCAGAAGATTCCCAGAGCCTCCCAGGGGACTGGTCAACCCGGACCCGTTCCCCTGGGCCAGGTGCTGGGCTCCAGCTGCCGATTGGCATGGGAGGGGGATGAACCGTGCTCAGGGGGTAGACGCGCTTGAGATGGTCCCGAGCACTCGGTTCAGGCTGAATGGGGATCCTCCAGCAAGACCTCCCACTGCGCGGTGCGGCCCAGGTCCTCAGCTCCAGTGCTGCGAGCAGTGGTCAGCTCTCGGCGAGGTGTGCCGCTGGATGGATCACAGCTCTGCAGGGGTTGTCATCGGCATGATCAAGTTGATCGACGGCCGCGATTTCGAGCAGGCAATGGTCAACGGCCTGAGTGGTTGTAGAGCCAGATAATCCTGCACTCTATGGTCGATGCCCTTGAGCCGATTCCTGGGATATGGCCGGCTCTCGCTCCACTCCCACTGTTCCTTCCCCTTGAGACCCTTCCCATCGCTCAATCCAATGGAGCTGGCGCGGCAGCTGGACCGTGGCATCACGTCGCCGATCGTCCTGAGGGGCATCACCGGGCACTCCCCAGTGCCCTGCCCTGCGCCCAGGAAGGGAGACCAGGCACGCGGCAGAGAAGCCATCAGGGCGATCCCACGGTGAGCAACGCCGTGACGCTGCGGCAGCGCAGTGGCGGGAGCTGAAGCACCGCTGCTCAGTCCATGGTCAGACTGGTCCTCCACCAGACGGGCCGGCAGACCACCCGTGGAATCTCCAAACCAGGATGAACCCCCAGCCACGGGCCCCTGGCCTGTGTTGTTCGTGGCCCACGGCTCGCCGATGGCTGCCCTGCAGCCCGGTGCCGCCGGCGCGGCCCTGGCTGAGCTCGCCAGGACCCTGGAGCGGCCCCGGGCGGTGCTGGTGATCAGTCCCCACTGGGAGACGCAGGTGGCCACCGTGGGCACGGCCAGCCAGCTGCCAGGTCACCAGCTGGAGACCATCCACGACTTCGGCGGCTTTGATCAGGCCCTCTACGAGATCCAGTACCCGGCCTGCGGCAGCCCCCAGGCCGCTGCGCAGGTGGTGACCGCCCTGCAGGCCGCAGGGCTGCCGGTGACGACGGACCCGCAGCGCGGGCTCGACCATGGCGCCTGGATACCGCTCCGCGTTCTGTTCCCCACGGCGGATGTGCCCGTGGTGCCGCTCTCGATCCAGCACCAGGGCGGGCCGAAGCATGCCTACCGCGTGGGCCAGGCCCTGGCGCCCCTGGCGGAGCAGGACTGGTTGATCCTGGCCTCCGGCAACATCACCCACAACCTGCGCGACTGGCGGGAGGCCAACGGCAGCGGCGGGGTCGACACCCGCTACGCCCAGCGCTTCTCGGACTGGATCCACCAGCAGATGGTCAACCGGCAGCTGCAGGCCTTGCTGAACTACAGGCTGGAGCAGCCCGAGGCGCTGCGCGCCCACCCCCGCGATGAGCACCTGCTGCCGCTGTTCACGGCCCTCGGTGCGGCCGGTGCTGGGGCCCAGCCGAAGGCCTTCCACCGCGGTATGGCCGACCAGGTGATCGCGATGGATGGCTACATCATGGAGCGGACGGCCTGAGTGCGCTCCAGTCGTGCCTGGTTCGCTGTGATGCAAGGGATCAGCCGCTTCTGCTCGGGTTGGAGGCCAGTGTGCCGGCACGGCTGCGCAGGCCATCGCGGAAGAACCCCGCAGGCGGGGTCGCCTCCAGCCGGGGGTGGTCGGCGGAGTCAGGCTCCCGTGGAAGGATTCAAAGACAATGCCTAAGCAGAAGTTAGGTGTCAGTCAAACTGCCATGTCATCTGATACCACCAAGACTCGGAAGGTCCTTCGAATGGTCCAGGAGCTTCATGTGCTCGGATACCAGAAACTGCGCATCGCTCCCGGGATATCTCCCTCTGGCATGCATTGGCGATGCTCGATCACTCCGCGCGGCAATACGTTGTGCTCCAATGGATGATGCATCTTACCTACCCAGGTGCGTTCCCTTACGCCTATGCGTATGGGGAGATGCCTATGGATTCTTTGCCAACCACAGGCTCCGAGCCGGTCTGGATTCCCCTCCCCCCACCCGGCGAAGCTGATGAACTCCAGGAGGATGGGTTCTGCCTGCATTGAGAACGTCCTGCGCCATGCATTCATTGCCGAAGTTTCCTCGATCATGTGGCACTAAGGCTTCACAACCTCATTGCGGGTGTTAAACGCTGAGGTCGATGATTCCGGCATTGATGTCGCCTTGGGGTTGGGCGCGCAAGTCGCAGACGTGCAACTGAAGCAGACACATGACGAGACGGTTCTGGGGCGTTGTTCTGTCCACCTGCCCTTCGCGGCCCTTCCCGGCTCTGATGTCGTCTGTGTCACTCACGCAGTCGTCGATCGTCGCCTTCAAGCATTTCGCTGGTTTGGCGCGGCTCCAGGAGCATCCGTGTCATCGATTGAAAGGATTCCCTCATCCATCATTCCAGGATGTCGCCATGCAGCAGGGCAGGCATGGGCACGAGGCCATTGGCGTAGTATCCGTTCTTACGCTTTGAGGGTCCATTCCATGGGTCTGAGCGTGTCGCCGTGGTGTTCCCTTCTGAACATGCTGCACAATCCAGTGCTCCAGCCGACGGACTTGGCTCCCTTCGCTCAGTTTGCTGCGGCTTGACGTCTGTATAACTCTTCCGGTATGAACCAATTCTTGACTGCCAGTGAGTTCATTGACTTCGAGCATCCAGCGGTGCTTCTGAAGGCTCAGGAGCTCGCGGCAGGCGCTGCCAGTACTCATGACCTGGTCAAGCAAGTTTTTCAGTTCGTTCGAGACGACATCAAGCACAGCTCAGACTTCAAACTGAATCCAGTGACTTGCCGGGCATCAGAGGTGCTTCTGCATGGCACTGGCTACTGCTATGCAAAGAGTCACCTGCTTGCTGCTCTGCTTCGCGCCAACGGCATCCCAGCAGGGCTTTGCTATCAGCGCTTATCGGTGTCAGGGGATGGTGCGCCGTATTGCCTTCATGGCTTGAATGCTGTCTTTTTGTCAGGGCATGGCTGGTATCGAGTGGATGCGCGTGGTAACAAACCAGGTGTTGCCGCAACATTCACTCCGCCTGTTGAAGCTCTTGCGTTTTCTGTCTGCCTACCACAGGAACGCGATCTTCCTGAGATTTGGAGCGAACCACTGCCCGGCGTTGTCTCGGTCCTTCGCAGTTGCAGCACCTATGATGAAGTTCTCAGCAATCTTCCGGATATTCAACTGCTGGATTGATTGTTGATCAGTGTTGGCACTGGCACTGGCACTGGCACTGGCCTTTGCTTCGCGATTGTGAGGGATCAGGCTGGCGGGGGCTGGTCACCTCCCGCCCTTTGCTTCTGGCGCCGGTCACCCCTCGCGTTGGGTTGAGCCACGACCACGTCAGCGCAGCACAATCGCAGAAAGAATGACCAATCCAGACCAATCCCTACTCTGCGCCCTGGACTGCAGGACCTGACTCCAAGGACTAGCCTGGTTTTGCAGGATTTCCCTCCAGCCGGTGCTGAGCAGTTGGTTGAGATCTTCGACTCTTTTGGGGCGGATTGGTTGCAGAGGGGCCTTGAATGCTGATGGGATCGTCACGACGCCGCGAGGAGAAGCGCAGACGAGGGCAGACAGGGTCTGACGGATGCGAGGCCAGTGGGGGCGCGGCGGCTCCCTGTTCTCCTGGGTCTCGATCGAAGGGCAGAGTCCCGCCGGTCCTCTGCCAAGTGGATCCGCAAGCGGGCGGATCAGGTGCTTGCCCACACCACCCCACCGTCCGTGGGCTGGATGGATCCGAAGGTCCACCATCCATTCGGCCTGGGCGCCTGCGGCTGGCCTTGTGGCTGCTGGCGCTGCACGGCATCCGCTCCAAACGGCTCCGCGATGGTCCCGGCCTGGTGAACGGCAGGCTGCTGCAGCAGGGTCCGCTGCAGCGCCATGGATCAGGGGTGCCACCGGCAACCCGGCACTCCCCGCTGTTGATCTGGGAGCGGAGGGGGCGGGATTCGAACCCGCGGAAGGTTTCCCTTCGCCGGTTTTCAAGACCGGAGCCACAGTCAGTTGTGGCAAGGGCTCTTGGCAGGTGCTCGCAGTAAGTTGCCTATTAGTTGCCTAGGTCTGTGCTAACAACCCTGTGCGGCCGCAGAAGAAGCCAAGGGCCGCTCGCATGATGGTGGCGACCACCAGCATCGGTGCGAGGAAATCTGTTCGTACAACCCAGTGACAGCCGAGACATGGCCAGGACGGGCGCAACTAGATCAGGCTCCCAGCACAAGGATCGGCTCCAACTGGGCTTTCGCAACAAGAAAGCCTTATTGCGCTGTCAGGGTTCCTGCTGGCCCTCTATTCGGAAAGTGGACTATTGATGGGTACCCGGATCGCAGCTCCCAGCGAAAGCCTCAGCTCGCTTCCCGCCATCAAGCTTTGACAGCCCCCTGGACCCTGCCAGGGGCGCTCGCTCCCTCATACCGGCACCGGCGCCCTGGAGGCATCAGTCCGCCCAGAGAGCAGGGAACCGCCGCTACCGGCCCAGGAGCCCCGGCACCGCCCCTTGGGAGCCCCCCTGCAAGACAACCCTGGGGGTACTGCTTGCGCAGCTTCCCGGAGGCGACTTCTGGCATCGAGAGCACCCCTGCAGTGCTCCGAGCGGGAGCGGCGGTGGCGCTGGCGTGGTCGCCGCGACCAGGGGCTGATTCGGCTTCATCGGATCGGCCAAGAAGACTGATTCAGCAACCCAGCGCCCATGTGCTTGCCGAACGCCTGTTGCTCGCCTTCCCTGCCGCTCCGCCGCCGTCTCAGGTGCTGGTGTTGCTACTGCTGGCTGAGCTGATCGCCCTGGCAGTTGACCCCGTTGCTCGATCGGTAAGTAGGGGGCAGCACAACAGGAATCACTGGCCTCCAGGACCTCATCAGGCCAGCCGCCGGGACCTGCTGTCATTGGAGTCCTGGAGGCAAACCTGGCGGACGGGCAGACTCATGGTGTTGTGAGGCGGCTTACCGCCCTTCTTGGTAGCGCTGACATCGCGACTGTGCTTGAATGGATTCAAGACAGGGAGTCTCGCGTTGGCTACTATCAACAAGAAAGCCAATCAGGCGCTATCAGCTGCTGGCGAAGCGTTTGCAGGCGCCTTGAAAGTTCGCCTATCGATTAAGCCGGATCAGATAGAGAGGCTGGCGCGGAGGGTTCGAGGGAGAAGGGGAATTGTCAACCTGGAAACGGCCACTAAGCGAGCACAGGATATACCTCAGTCAATCCGAAATACGGGTCAGTCAGGAAATTGGCTCGAGCATGTTGACAATGGACATCGTCGCTCTGTTAAGGCCAATCCGGATAGGGTAAATCACGCTTCAAATCAGGCGTGGGAGGACAGAACCCTAAACAGGTCGACAGGAAGTGGTCGGAAACCACCTGGGTACTGGAAAGAGCACAATCGGGCTGCCGTAAACAAGACAACACAGCGAATCCTTAGGAAAGCCGCGGTTCGTCAGGTTGGGCAAGCCGCTCTGATGGGCGCAGTCATTGAGGCACCCCTGGCCATCCTTGAAGAAACAATGGCCGTTAGGAGAGGAGAAAAGACTGCGGGGGAAGCGCTTCGTGATGGTGGCCTCAAAGTTGCTGGAGCAGGCGCCATGGGAGCAGTTGGCGGCGGCGTAGCCTTCGCAATAGGAGCTGCAGGGTTCACTGTTGCCGCTCCAGTTGCTGTGGCACTAGGTACTTGCGGTGCTGCCGCAATGGCCGTTGGCACCACTAGGCGCGTACTAACTGCATTGCGCCCTCGTCGCAAGGTTTTGGCGCTACCACCGGCCACTGCATTGCCTGCCTTCCAGCCTGAGCTGAGAGCCTCGGAACTTGACCCCTGTGTTCTCGCAGGAGTTGGTTAACTATAATCAGCGGTGACTCACCCTCACCAGCCTCGGTAGGTACAGGTCCACCCGCATCGCTCTGCGGTCACGTTCTAGGAGGATCTATCGAGCGATCGTGTATCTTGCCTCGGCGATCTGAAGCTGGTCGCGTGCTGCCTGGGTCATCCGAGCAGATCCTCCACGAACTCCGAGCAGGTGTCGCCGCTGGTGATCAGTAGGTGATCTCGGGCGCGGGTGCAGGCCACGTAGAGCAGGTGGCGTTCGGTGGCCACCACCTCATCGAGGTCGCTGTCGTCGGTGATGGCCTTGATGCGCTCAGCGTTAGGGATCACGTCTTCATCGCAGGCCATCACGATGACGGCGCGGAACTCCAGGCCCTTGGCCAGGTGCATGGTGGAGAGGGTGGCCTTGCTGCCAAGACGCATGGCGGAGGGTTGCAGACGCTCGTAAGGCAGCTCCGCCAGCTGCAGAGCTGCTTCGGCACGGGGGATCTCGGCCTCGCTGCGCACGAAAATGCCGAACTCCCTGGGGGTGAGGCCTTCGCCGCGGCGCTGCTCGATCCAGGCAGCCACTTGCTCGGTTTCGCTGTCGGTGTCCTCGCACTCCCGAATGTCGGGCTCGGGGCCGTTGAACACGGAAATGGCGCCGCGCCGGTCCTGGACGTTGCCGTCCACATCGCGGGATTCGGGATCGAGTAGCTGATCGGCGTGGCTGCGGATCTGGTGCGAGGTGCGGTAGTTGATGCGCAGCGTGCGCGAGCGACCGCGGATGTCAATGCCGTATTGGGTCCAGGAGAAGGGCTGCTGGAAGATGCGCTGGCCCAGATCCCCGGCGAAGAACAGGGCATCGGTGCCAGTCCCCGCCAGGGCGGCCAGGAGACGGAGCTGAGCAGCGGTGATGTCCTGGCATTCATCCACCACGATGTGCTGGTAGGGCCGGGCGCCGCTGTGGTGGAGCTGCTCCGCGGTGCGATGGAAGAGTTGGTGCGGCGTGATCTGGCCTGAGCGCTCCAGCTCCTGGAGCACGGACTCGAAACCATCCCAGAGCAGGCGACGCTTGCCTTCGTTCAGTCGACTCTTGCGGCCGAGTCGGCGAACATCGCGGTAGCTGTCCCAGTCGCGCAGACCAAAGGCGTCGATGATCTCGACGAATTCCTCCACCACGAAGCCCTCGCCATAGACGCGGCTGATTTCCATCGGCGCGTGCCGTTGAATCAAGGCGCGGAGGGCCTCCAGAGCGATGAGCTGCGGTTTGCCGAGCTGGGCGGTGTGCATCCGCTCGCCCAGCTCCTGCATGGCCAGCACATCCAGGCGCTCCAACAGGCTGGGCTCCCCTTGAACAAGGCGATGGAGCTTGTCCTGCAACAGGGCCGCCAGGGGGTCGGAGAAGGTGGTGAGCAGCACCCGGGCTTGAGGGTTGCTGCGGGCCAGTTGAACCGCGCGGTGCAGGGCCACCACGGTCTTGCCGGTGCCGGCGGAGCCCTGCACGCGGGTGGGCCCGTTGAACGAGCGGCTCACCCAGTCAGACTGGCTGGGATGCAGGAAGACGATCCAGCGTTCCCAGGGGTAATCCAGAGCGCGGGCCAGCTCCTCGGTGCCTGTGAGCACCCGGAATCGGCGCTGGGCATCGGGGTGTTCGTATGGGTTGCTCTGGTCTGGCTGCCTCACCTCCGGCTTGACAGGTGTGGTGCCGGTGGCCAGATCGATGATCGCTTCGGCCGCCTCACCGGGTAGGTGCGAGGCGATCACCAGCAGCATGTCGTCGTCCGCCGTGCGGACGTCCGCGATCCACTCGGCAGGAACGCCGTAGCTGAGCAGGTCGGCTTCCGTGAGTTTGGAGAGAGGTCTCTTGGGCTCCGGAGTGGCTGCTGGTTCGGTGGGGACGTGCAGGGGGATCTGGATCTCGCGAACCGTTTCGCGGATCTCGACGATCTGGGCGGCACCAGTGACGGGATGGGTTTCGATCTTGCGGCGCGAAGCCCAGTCGTAGGCGGGATCGTGATGGTCGACGTAGCAGAGCATCACGCTGCTCTCGACCCTGTGGAAGATCAGACGGATGTCACGGCTGGCACGGGCAGACCAGAAGTTCTTGTCCTTGATATTGTCGAGCCGGTGGCACTGCAGACCAGGGTTGGCAGGATTGACCTGCAGTTCGAAGGCTGCAAGCTTGGCAGATTTCTGCTCTTCGCCGTTGAGTTTCCCAAGACTTGACTGGAAGCTATCAGCGAGGAGTAAGATCATGATTTCATCATTTGAGTCAACCCAGGCATGCAAGGCTCACGGTCTCAGAGGCGATTATAAAATGGAATCTCAGACCATGGCAACTCAAAGCTCGGGCTGTCGCGACGGCAACAACACTACTTGCTAAACTCCTTCGCGAAGAACTGCTCTATGAGCGGCGCAACCAAATAGCGGCATCCACTTGGCAAGCAGAGCGCAAGGCTATACGATGGCAAAGTGATTGTAGTAGACGATGGATTCAAGGCTAATCCGCACCGGCTTGAATAAGCGCGCGCCTGAGCTAGCAAAAATTATTTCTGATTCCGATATTTCCAATATCTGGCATTCACCGAAAACCTATAGGGAGCATCCGTTGGTGCCAGTTTTCCGGTGCCTGCTTCACGCGCACTCAGATACTGCGGTTCTACACAATACTGAGATGGCTCTCAAGCAAATAGCAATGAGTCCTGAGCTTTCTAACTGGGCTATGTCTCGCATTTCGCAATGCATGCAGACCGACGATTACAGCTCTTCTGCAAGTGCTTTAGGTGAGATCAGAGCAGCAGGGGCTTTGCTTCACTCCGGCATCAGTGTTGAGGCTGTGTCCGAATGTGACAAGCCAACATGTGACTTCAAGATCCAACTCGATGAACTTGAGGCATACATTGAAGTGGCCACCAAGCAAATGGCGGGCTCAACAGTAAGCCTTTTGGCTGGCTCAGGATCGGAGCATGAAAGATCGATATGCCCTGGAGGCGCTCCTGATCCCAAGAAGAAGGGGGAAACAATAGGCGAAAATGTAGGCCACAAATTCGCATCAATTAAGCAGAATGCGAAGCAAGTGCCCGCCAACTCAGTTGCTCTTCTGTGGGTTGACATCCAGGATGAAGACTGGTGGCCAGCTGACATTACTCACACCAAGCCCGTTGTCTCCTTTAATGGAGACTTCTTTTCGGGTGGTATCTGGCATGGCTTTTATGGGTCACCAGGTACTCCCCTGTTCGAAAGACAATCTCCCAAAGAGAGAATAATGACTGAGGAATATACGCAGTCCTATCCTGGGCTCTTCCGTCAGCATGATCGGTGGAGCGCCGTGGTTCTCTCATTTCGCAATGGAACAGTTGTATTCGAGCATCCCTCTCCAGCTGCTCCTATGCCGGAAAGTTTGACAAAGCAGCTACTGATGCTGCCAGGGGCAGACTATTCAGATTGGTGGATTAAATGGCCTTCCGAGCAGACGGATGCATTGCCTGAAAGGATTGAAAAAGCAACCAAAGAGCTTGAATTGCTGGCACGGGTCGCCAGCTTCTCATGGTAGAAAAGAAACTGCAAGCATAATATTTAGTCAGTCTACTGCTGCGCATCACTTGCGTGCGTACCAATCAATCCAAGAAGGCTTAAGCGGGAAGAGTTCTAGGCGTTGTTCTTACTGCCCCACTCGATACACCTTCATTACCTCATCTCCCAGGTGGTTGATCACCTTCACGGCGATGCGACCCGTTGAAGGCTTGGCGAACGGAACGGACGTGTCGCTGTTGAGTGATTCCCAGGCCTCTGGATCAATCTCAGCCTTCAGAGATGTCTTGAGGCTCTTATAGGGATCGCTTTGGCCAAGGAAATAGGCCTGACGCACGAAGAAGCTCTCTTCGTTGTAGTCTGTGTCGATAAACCAGCAGGCTATGTTGTCGGGCTCGTCGCTGCGGACTTCGCCGGTGGAGGGGTCGAATACGTCGACGCCGTTTATCTTCACCTGGATCTGGTTGTCTGGTGCTCTCAGGATATCGATGTCGGGTTCGCCGAAGATTACAAACAAGTTGCCGTTGCCGCTGCTTGCCAGATCCTGCTGCATGTGCAGATCGGCATTCATGCGGGCCTTGAGAATGGGGATCAGCCCGATCTTATTCAGTTCCGTTGAATGAGCTTCGTAATTGAAGGCGCAACTGATCAAGACACTGAAACCTGCCTCAGCACACTCTCGAGCAGCAGCAGCCAGGTCCGAGCGAGATACGGTACCGAACTCTGGACCAATGAAGATGCCAGCAGTCTTGGGGCGGCCATCGGCATCGCGATAACTCCCTTTGCCAGCCAGCAGAACGCCCGGCCAGATATCGAGCGATTCAAAGCTGATGCGGTCTTGCTTGTGGGCCTGTTGCACCCCAGCCACTCGCAGGGTATCGAGGATCATCTGGGCGAAGTCCGTGGCCCCCTCTGCTGTGGCTCCCAGCTTGAGGGGATCGGTGATAGTGTCGTCGTCATTGACGATCATTGTGCGGTGGGGGCTTAGGCTCTCTACCGTGAACGGACCTGCTACTCGGACCTTGGATTTGTCTTCGTAGGGTTTGTCGTAGAGAAACTCGGAATCGGCCTTGGCAGCGATGGAGGCATCGATTTCCTTCTGGCGTGCGATACGGGCATCCCACCAGTTGGCAAAAAAGCTCTTGGCCTGATCAGACCAGGTGGGCAGTGCCTCGCGGGGGATCTCCCATTCCTGCCAGGCCTTACCAAGTGCAGTGTTCAGCTGTTCGCGCAGGGGCTCCAGGGTGGATTGCCACTTCTCCCAGATCGTATCGATCTCGGTGTTGTTGGCAATTGACTTTACTGATATCCTTGGAACCCTGCCATAGACGAAGCCTTGGCGCAAGCTGTTTCCGGTGGGAGTATCCGGAAGAAGTCTACAGTTAATCTCCGCCTCTTTCTTCCTGCCTTCGCGTGAATCCTGAAGCAAGTAATATGGATAACGAGCGCCCATGATGCGCGCACGGGCCAATGCGAGAGCGACCCTAGATGTATCAATAGTAATCCATCTTCTGCCCCATTGTTCAGAAACAGTTGCAGTAGTGCCTGAGCCGCATGTGGGGTCAAGAACCAAGTCCCCTGGATCCGTCGAGATCTGAATGCACCTCGCAACAATTCTGCTCGTTGTCTGAACAACGTAAACCTTTGGATCAGAGCTGCTCGCGCCACTGCTTACATCATCCCAAAAGTTAGCCACGGCCATTACGGGAAAGTCGTCCAGGAACCGGCGGTACTTAAGGCTGTTTGCAGTGGGAATAACTCTGTCCGCCTTGATCAACCTAGGGAGCTGGATCTCACCTGTCGACCAATAGCGCACCCCTGGGCGAAATACCTTTCCTTGGTAGGTAACCGGGAAGTTGCCTGGTGGGCGCTGCGAGGTTAGATCCCCCGACGAGAATATCCGCTCACCAGTTGGCACTTTCCTGAGTCCCATAAACTCCTCGGCGTCTAGTATTCTTCTCACTCCATCAACGGTATAGGAATACTTGTATTCGTTTGTGCCCTGTATTCCCATCAGCTTGGGTCGGTAGATCTGCCGAAACTTCAGCTGGCTTCGGTTCTTTGCATAATAGAGGATAAAGTCTATGGCGCCAGCAAGAACATCAGAGGTCTGAGAGCTGGTTTTCTTTATCGCAATCTCTGCAACGAAGTTCGCGTCCCCAAATACCTCATCCATAAGGGCGCGAACCCGATGAACATTCTCGTCGCCGATCTGCAGGAATATTGATCCTGATTCGGTCAACAGATCGCGTGCGGCAATCAAGCGGTCCCTGAGATAGCTCAGATAGCTGTGAATCCCATGCTTCCAGGTGTCTCTAAAGGCCTTTACTTGCTCCGGTTCTCTCGTTATGTGGTCAGCCCTTCCGTCTTTGACATCGCGCGAAGTTGTGGACCATTGAAAGTTGCTATTAAATCTAATCCCATACGGTGGGTCAAAGTAGATGCACTGTACCTTCCCTCTCAATCCCTCCCTCTCTCCCAAGCTTGTCATCACCTGCAGAGAGTCCCCAAGAATCATTCGATTCGACCAGTTCTGATCGTGCTGATAGAACTCGGTCTTTGCTCCCTCGCCTACATCACCCTTGATGGTGTCAAACAGACCCATCTGCTCGACAAAGCCCGACTGGCTACTGCTTCCTTCCTTGCTGCGTCGCTTCAGATCGTCGATCAACACCTTCGGGTTGATCTTCTCCTGAATGTAGAGCGGTGGTGCATTCACCACCAGCGGTGATTCATCTAGAAGATCTTTGCCGCGCCAGATCAGCTGAGGATCCAGATCTGGGTTACGGCGCTCATAAGACACCTGGATGGGCGTCTTCTCCTGGTTCCGTACCATCGTCTGGAACTCAACCGGAGGGATGTTTCGGCGTGAGGCCTCATCATGTACGAAGCTCTCGATCTGCTTCTCGCTGGCGGGCTTCTTTGGCATGTCAGACCACCTCCACGGTCAGAACTTGATCCAGCACCTGATTAACCTCATCGTCCACCGCCGAGCCAAAGTCAGTTTCCATGGCAAACACCTCCCGGAACTCCGCAAAGCCCCAGCGACCGAAGCGGCCTGAGTTGTTCACGCCTGGCACCCAGAAGGCCTCCATAGTGTTCTTCTTCACCTTGGCATCTTCTCCTCGGTAGCCCTTCACCTCACACACCAGGTGCAGCAGGTCGTCATCACCACGACCGTCGTCCACCACCACGATGAAATCGGGAATGTACTTGTGGGCCACACCTCCCATTTGATACGGCACCTCGAAGCCGAGCATCTGGTTCTTTACCCAGCGGCGTACGCGCGGATGATGATCGAGCACCCGACAGAACTCCTGCTCCCAAGTGCTGTCGCAGATGGCCCAGTTCACATGACACCTCCTTGAATCGGTTGCCCAGCGCAAGGTCTTGGAGGTGTTGAAGTTCACGTGCATGGTGCTGCCGCTGGGGTTGTAGGGATCCAGGATTGCCAGGCGCCGCTGTTCCTGCCCAGCACTGACCACGATGGCCTGAATCATTCGCTCACAGGCCATGTCAGCCATTTCCCGGAACATCAGCAAGCCGTGGTTGGTACCACCGTTGCAGATAAGGCATTGATCCATCCAGTCGCGCACCACCTTTTTCATCTGCAGGATAAGGTGTGTTTTGGGCAGCTCATCAGCATCACGGTATTTGGTGTACACGAGATGTTTGGCCAGATGCAAGATCACAGTTGATTTCCTGAAATCACCCGTTCGATCAACGGTGAGATCGACGCCTTCACCAATGATTCCTTGGTTGTTGGTGACGGTGGCACCCACCAGTTTTGGTGTCAGCTCCAGGATGTGGTCGTCGGTGAAGGTGGCCTTGACCTGTTCATCCGGCAGCTCTGCGCGGTAGCCGATCACCTGGGGGAAGATGATTTCCTTCGCATCTCGCTCCGGACTGAGTGCCTTGACCTGGATGGTGGGCGGTGGTGGCTTGACAGGAGCCCGAACAGCCTGGGAGGTGAAGTCGAAGGGAATGCCGAGGATGTCGGCATACTCCACGTCAAAGCGACTGGTGTCTGGATTGAGCGTGTAGTTCTGGCGTCTGAGAGCACGCCCAACCACCTGTTCGCACAACAGCTGGGTGCTGAATGCTCGTACTCCCAGCACATGGGTGACGGTGTTGGTGTCCCAGCCTTCGGTGAGCATGGCCACCGAGACGACGCAGCGGATATCTGCACCGAGCTTTCCAGGTTTTCCGACCGTGTTCATCACCTCGCGCAGCAGGTCAGCATCACTGAGCTTGTTTGCGGCTGCACCAGCCCCTTCTCGCTGGATGATCTCTCTGCGGAATTGTTCAATCTCTGGGCCGGCCATCTCGCGGAAGTTGGTATCGAGTGCTTCACCGCTCTCGAGCTGCTCGCTATCGATCAGCAGGGTTCGTGGCCTGGGGATTGTATTGCCATTCTCGTCATAGTTCCAGAACAGGGGGCAGAAGCCCTTGCGGTATTGCTTATCGCAACGTTCATCTTCAATCTCGTAGCCCGAGACGTAGTCGTAGACGAGCTTTGAGGTGGAGGTGTTGTTGCAGACAATGATGAAACAAGGTGGAGTATCAATCCCTGCCTGTTTCCACTCCTGGAAGGTCTTCTCGTAGTGACCATAGAGAGCTTCGATTGCTGTCTTCAGCTCCGTCGGCAGGCTTTCTGGATCCCTGCTGCCCCCCTTGCCGCGCCCCTTTTTGGGCATCTTGCTCTTGATGTTCTTCCACAGCTCCCGGTAACGCGGCACATCTTGAGCGATGTTGTCCGCGACTGGAACGCGGGGCAGTTTGACGATGCCGCATTCGATGGCGTCCATCAGCGAGAAGTCGCTCACGGTCCAGGGGAACAGAGTTCCTTCCGTGTAGCCCGAGCTGGCCAAGAAGAACGGCGTAGCTGACAAGTCGATGACCCGCTGCTTCCCTTTGCCGATCTTGCTGCTGACCGCCTCGATGCCGGAGATCCACAACCTTGCGGCTTCCCGGTTGTTCTTCGCTTCCGCCTTCTCCTCGGAGCTGAGCTGAATCGTCTCATCGTCGCTGAGCGGCTTCTCGCGGTAGCAGTGGTGCGCTTCATCGTTGATCACCAGCACCTGTTTCATTGCCAGAAGCTCACTCATCACCCGCTGCAGCATCTGACCAGGACTCTCCCTGGTTGATAGCGACTCACCCCGCCACCCTTCCATCAACTGACGCGTGCCCTTGGCAACATCCATCAACTCCCGCAGCCTGAAGGCGTGGTAGTTGGTGATCACGATCCGGGCCTTGCCCAGTTCCGGCACAAGGTCTGGTGGAACCAGCTCCATGCGCTTGAAGTAGCTCTCGGTGTCGTTTGGCTGCAGCACGCGCAGCCTGTCGCGGATCGTGAGGCCCGGCGCCACCACCAAGAAGCCCTTGGTGAAGCGGCTGCTTCCTGGATGGCGGGCCGCATTGATCGTCTGCCAGGCGATCAGCATGGCCATCACCGTGGTCTTCCCGGCGCCGGTGGCCAGCTTGAGCGCCATCCGCAGCAGCCCTGGATTGGCCTCATCGTTGGCTGCCTCCAGCGAATCCAGGATGGCTTGCCCGCGCTTGCCGATCTCGGGAGCCACCTCCATTAGCCAGATCGCTGTTTCCACAGCCTCGATCTGGCAGAAGAACGGCCGGATCCCCTGGAACTCGTGGTGCCGCCAGTGCTTGAGCAACCTCGCGGTCTCCGCCGTGACCTTCCACTGGCTCTCGGGTGCCTGGCGCCACTCCTCCACCAGGGACCGGATGGAGTTGATCTGCTGGGTAACTTCGTACTGCTGATCGTCAACTGAGAGTCCCTGGGCATCCAGTTCCAGAACACGCTGCTGGGTCTGCTCTCCCTTGCCACCACGCTTCCGCGGCTTGGGAATGGGGGTGATCAGGCGAGACTCGCGCCTGTACTCGATGATCTTCTGGGTGGGGATTCCCTCCTTGTCGAGTTCCCAGTGGCGACTTGGGTGTGCGTAGGGGGAGTTGAGGATCGGGTCCTCGAAGAAGCGCTCGCTCATCCGTGGGCCCCTGCCGCCAGTAGCCACCCACCACTGCAGGCCCCCTCGGCCACGCCTGACGGCACCCGACAGGGTGAGTACACCACCTTGGATCCGGATCTCCGGCGGTCCCTGGATCGATCTGCTGTGACCAGCGCGTTTGCCACTCGAAGCCGCTTTGCAGCACTTGAAGCCTTTCTACTGCGGTTTCCAGGCAAATGCCGCCCCGCCAACACCCCGGCAGGCGCTTTCTATGCAAGGCGTGCATAGCTTCCAATTGGATTCTGGCTCTGGCTTGGTGGAGGCCTCACTTCAGGAGCCTTGCGGGGGGGGGGGCTCTGGGCCGCCTGACCAGCCCTCCTCTGGCGAATCCCCCTCTCATCCGTCGTCACCCATCCGAGCAGCCCCCAGGGAGACGCAAGACGCCTTCTGAAGCCCTGGAGGCTCGGGTTGCAGGCGGAATCACCTACAGAAGCCTCCTCTAGAGGCTCCTGGAGGCCCCTGATGGCACCTCGCCGTGCCTCATTGCCGGGGCTGACGGCGAGGTGCCATCAGGGGCCTCATCGAATCCACCTGCGGAGGGTTTTCCTGCGCAGGTGAATCGCACACAAATGCATTTCTTCCAAAAGAATATGGCCCTATAGTCCCTTTGGGTAAAGAGTCGCCCACTGTCAGTCACAATAGTGGCGATCGGCATTCGCAACATCTTGCCAGCCAGAAATTCGCCTTGAATTTCTGTTCGTCAAATCAGAGACAAACACGTATGCCCACTTTTTCCACAAGTCGGGTTACCGCGGAGTGGAGGCCCCGCGGCTTTCCCTCCCAAATGCTCAGGAGATGAGCATCAAGGCCGCCCGTTGATCCTGCTCAGTGACGTCGATGTAAGTCTGCAGCTGCCCTAGGCTGCGATGCCCGGTGAAGCTCTGGACGGTCCGCAGGGACGCCCCGCGCTGGGCCATGGTGGTGGCCAAGCTTCTGCGGAAGCTGTGGAGACTTACCCCGCTTGGCAGGTTAAGACGTTCCACTGCAACCCTGAGGGCACGATCCACCGCCTGGCGCGTCATCGGGACAGAATCGGCGCCAGGACTGGGAAAGAGAAGCTGTCGCCCCCTGGCCTTCGTACCATAGATGCATTCCCACCAGTGCCGGTATCGCTGCAGCTCGATCTGGAGTGCCGCGGCCATCAGAGGCTCTCGTGTGCGTCTGGTCTTGGTGGTGGCGCTGCAGAAGGTGATGCGGTCGTCATGGATCGCCCCCCAGCGCAGCTGCAGGGTTTCGCTGATGCGGGAGCCGGTGTAACGCATCACCGCCCAGCAGGCCCTGTGAACCGGTGAAGGTGCGGCATGAAGGAGTGAATCGAGCTGTTCCGGCGTCAGGACGCGCGCCTGGCCGGAACCATTGGTCTTCGGCATAGTTCTTGGTTGTCGTTTGGGCTATTTCGTCAAGCGGCCAGTGTTGATGCGGTTTCTGCTTCCGCTGCTGTCGCTTCGGTCTCTGGTGCAATCAGATCAGCCGCCTGCCTGGCGTCGCTGAGCACCTTGAATAGGCTCCGAGGCTGTTCCCGCAGCATCTGCGCCCAGTCCTTGAGATAGGCGGCGTGGTTCGTCAGCTCGCAGCCAATCCGCAGGCGGTAGCAAATCAGCACTGCCGCCAGCTCCGCTACCAACTCCTCGCGGGCGTAGCTGCGGCTGCCGAACGTGCCGCCCATGTCACGCGCCAGGCGGGATCGGTGGCCGGTGCTGTGAGCCTGTTCATGGGCCCAGGTGGCACAGAACGACTCACGGGTGCGGAAGCTGTCCGCAGCAGGCATGCGGATCTGGTCAAGAATGGGGCTGTAGCAGGCGCGGGCACCGCCCCAGGTGGTAGGCACCGGCCAGGCCTCCAGGACCCTCTCAGCTCCGGCCAGGCGCTCCTGTGGCGGGCGTTCTTCACCCTGGCCGGTCGCGGCAGCGATTACCGCCGCCAGCGTCGCTGCGGTTTCGTCGTCGTGGCCGACCAGGTCGGCGGCATTGAAGACGGCGCAGGGCTTGTAGCTGATCCATGCAGCGACCACAGGGCAGCCGTCAGGGCCTGTGATCGGCTTGCCGTTGTCGTCATGCTGCTCACGCTTGTTCAGCTGTGGCCGAACGATCCGCACCGCCTTACAGCCCTTCCGGGGCCACCAGCCCCGGCCTCTCGCCTGTGCTCCACCGATCCAGAGCGGCAGGGTATGGCCGCGCAGCATGGCGCCCAGCTCCAGCAGGATCGGGTTTGCGCCCCGGTACGGCTGCCCGGTTTCGAGGTTGCGGTGCTCACCCTGCTGCCCTGTCCACTCCCGGCGCCAGGGCGGCAGGTCGGAGCGTTCCATGAGCGCCACCAGGTCGGCGACCAGCTGTTCCTCGGCTGTGGGGCCGTCAGCACGGCGGCGGCTGGTGGTTTTTGTTGTAGTTGATGTCATCGTTGGTTGATTGGTGGAATGTTTCGGAGGTGTTCAACCCTCCAGATGCAGCAGCTGCAGGCCTTCTCGGCTATCACAGGCCCAAATCCACAGCAGACGGCGGCGGTTTGCCTGGTGGTCGCACAATTCGGCAGTTGACCAGCAGCCATAACCGCGCAGATGGCGACGAATTAGCCAGGCAGGACCGTCAAACTGCAGCCGATGCACCCAGAATTCGACCGCCTCATACACAGGGCCAGAGGCGGAACAGTCGCGAATGCAGGCCGGCGGCAGCGTGCACTGGCCGGTGCGATCGATGAACCAGAGATTGCAGAACATCGATCAGCCCCGATGGATCAGAAAGGAGAAGGTCGCGACATCACCAGCCATAGAAAAGGCATCGGCGTCATGCCGCCAGGCGAACCAGTAGTCTTCGCTCACATCAGCGCAGCTGACATCACGAGCCCCAAAGGTGTCCGCCCACCAGGCATCAGCGGCGGCCTGCTCGTCGTCTTCAAGGCCGCTGGGGTCAGCATTGACGAAATAGGGCGCCCAATGTGTGGGGAGTTCATAGGTTTCAACGGTGAATCGTGCCATTGCTCACATCTCCCCATAGGCGGACTCGATGCGATCCCCGCAGTGATCACAAAACAGATCGGGGGCTTCCCAGTTGACAGCGAGAGATTGAACGCACCAGCCATCTGTGCCGGAAGTGGTGGCGATCGCCAGGCGTTCATTACGGCAGCACTGATGACAGAGGCAGCCGCCGTCATCAGTGACCGCAAACATGGGGTAACCGCCAGGCCAGACGTAACGCTGGCGGCTCAGGCGTTGCGCAAGTGCGAGGGCTCGGGATTGTGTGGTCATCGGTCGATGGCAAAACAGAGCGCAGGCGACCAGGGCGACAGCAACAGCGCACCATCCACAGGACGGCAAACGATCCCGCGACGGGACGTCAATAGGGGCCAGAAGGCAGGTACCTAGTGGCGCTGAGAGAAGAAAAGCTGTTGCGGGACCAGAGCGAGATGCTGCAGCTCTGGCGCCTGCATGCCGAGAAGTCTACAGCTCAGACGCCCACATGTGAAGGCCTCAGCGGCTTTTTTCTGTCAAGTCTCGCGGGCGTGAGCTGTCGCCTTCTACTCACAGATACGCCCCCAGCCAGCGACACAGGCGCTGCGATAATCGACGCAAGATCTATAAACGCATACACGCGTGTTTGAGCGCACTGGGACACGGCCCCTTCGGGTCCTTTCGCAAAGTGCTCAACCGAGCGTTGATCAGCCAGTTGTTGATGTGATCTGCGCCATACGTCGTCGAATCCCGGCTCGACAGAGTTCACGGGCACGATCTCGACGTTGAGCGGTGGCTCAGGATCTGTCGCGGCCACCTAAATAGTGGAGCTGATGGGTCAGAGGAGGCCGCTAGCGGCTCCGGCTCTGGCTCCGGCTCCAGCATCTGTAAATTCGGAAGTTATTAAGCCAGGTGGGCATGGCAGCAGCAGCTAAGAAGCATGGCCAGGAGGTCAGTTGGAGGGTGAAGCGGTGACCTCTCCCTGTCCCTCAGATGCTTGGTGGCGGGATCTCCTGATCGGTCTCCTGGGTGCCACCATCTGGGAGGAGACCCGGCAGGCTCGTCGTTGGCTCAGTGGACATCAGGACTTCAGGATTGAGAACTACAGCGCGGACCGTCCAGCGGAGAGCCTGACTTCCTCCCGGTAGCAGGTGTTCACGGGGACCCTTCTGGCGCGGTTCCGATGGGGAAAATGGCGCCGGAGACCATGACCCTCAGGCCAGGGCCAGCATCGGGTCCGCCCTTGGGGCCTGGGAGACCCTCCGGCCTCACGCGGTGGTGATGCCACGGGACCTGGCCAGCTGATGGAGGGCCGCCACCGTGGTGGGCCGATGTGCCGGGCGATGGCATCGCGTCGTCGGCGCACACGGCTCACAGGCGGGCCAGAAAGGCCTCTGGGAAGGCTTCAGGCAGGGCAGGGGGAGCACCGACTCCCAGGAAGGGCTCCCAGGGCCGCACAACCTCATGCGTGTGGATCCAGGTCCTCGACTGCGTGAGCCTCAACGTCGATTGACTTCTGCGACTGGCTGGGCTGACCGGTCTTGAGCTGCTGATGCAACTCTTTGAAGGCCTGGTTCTGCTGATCAGGGGGGAGCTGTCGAACCACTGCGCAAGCGCTGGCCACGCTGGAGAGGAAGCCCTGCAGATCAAACCGCTGGGCCTGGGGCTGTTCGATCGCCTGGAGTCTCCTGGCACGCCTGCTGCCGGCCTCAGCGAGCCTGTGGCTGCTTGCCACTGCCGCAGAGAATGCCGCGGCCACTTCTCGGGTATCGGGCTCTGGGTTGGCGGTGGCCTGCCTGAGCCAACTGGTGGCCCTGCTGGTGGCCTCGCGCAGGGCATGGCCACCCTCGCGCTCCCACTCCAGGGCCTCGGCCTCCAGCTGGTGGCGGCGCACCAGTGGATCATGAGCATGGGCCTGGATCACCCGCTGGAGGTGCCGCCGGGTGTAACCGGCCAGCGACGCTGTGGCGCCCATCGTGAGGCCACCGGAAACGCAGCCTGAGGCCCACCGGGCAAGGTCAAGCCCCTGGAGCTGCGCCAGCTCGGGGATCGCCGCCTGGCCGCTTCTGGGCCTGCCTATGGGGGCCTGTCGATCTTTTCCCATACCCAAGTCTGCCGACAGATATTGGGGTTTCCGGTTTCGTGGTGCGACAAACGCGCAACCCGATGGGGACCCGTCAAGAGTGCCGAAGATCAAGGCTCTTGCTCGCCGCGGCGAAGCGGCGCCAGCTCACGCCGCAGCTTCTCCGCGTCGCCCTGCTGCCATCGCCCTGGTCCTGCTGCTGGCCGGCCCTGCAGGGGCTGCCACGATCCTCTCTGTCGGGGATGGGAACGCCATCCGCGTGATGGATGGCCAGCGCCTAGTGCTGGTGCGACTGACCAGCATCGATGCCCCGGAGACCGCCCAGCGCCCCTACGGCCCTGCGGTTCGCCAACGGCTGCTGCAGCTGGCCCCGATCAGCTCCAGCGTCACCCTCCGGGTGGAAACCACCGACCGATACGGGCGGACCGTGGCGGAGGTGTTCCGAGGTGGCCAGTCGGTCAACCTTGCGATGGTCCGCGATGGCTCCGCTTCTGCATATCGCCAGTACCTGGCCCGTTGCGACCAGGGAGCCTTCCTGGCGGCTGAGGCGGCGGCGCAGCAGCAGCGCCTGGGGGTGTGGAGCGAGCCCGGCGGGATCCAGCGACCCTGGGATTGGCGGCATGGGGCACGGCGCGCTGCTGGCACTGCACCAGCCCAGACGGCCTCACCTTCCGCCCGGCCTCAGACCAGCAGCCAGCGGCTCACCTGCAAGCAGATCGGCAGCTTCGCGACGGCTCAGCAACTGCTCCAGCAGGGCCACTCCTACCTGGATCGGGACGGGGATGGGGTCGCCTGTGAGTCGCTGAGGTAAGGCGTCCAGCCAGCATCGGCCAGTGGTCGGGCGTCAAGGAAGCGTGGCATTGACGTAGCACTTCCAAGGCTCTGCGTAAATTCTGATCGGTTAGGTGCAGCGAGTAGAAGTCTGCCTAGATCTTCGCGGCGGTGTTCAACCGGGAGAGGTAGGAAGCCTGGCCGTTCGACTTCTCGATCTTCTGCCAATAGAAGCCACGGGACGGCTGACCTTCGCTCAGTACCTTGGCACTCGTCGGGCCGGCACTCATCAAGACCTTGACGATAAGGGGAGCGGGACCTCAGGAGGGCTTGCACCGGGCTGGTCTGCTGAGGCCCGCAGTTTGGCCAAGGCGGGGCCAACCCTCCACCTCAGGGATTCCACTGCTTGTTATCGGGCACAATTGGCAGACCTGGCGCACGACTTTGCTATTTCAAAGCGAGATGGAACTTCTTTGCGCGATGGCGGATAGTCTATGCAGCTGTCAGCGTTGCTCGGATGACAACGCAGGAGTCGGTCTAGTGATAACAAGCCACCCCTAGTAAAGCCATGACGCAAGAAGGCAGTGATCGCATACCTAGAGCATGAAGGGTGAAACCTGCAGTAGGTGTTAGTTGATCGGTTGTACCTTGGGCCAAGGCTATTCCTCCAGACTCTCATGACAATCAACGCAGATAGCCTGCCGGCCAAGAAATCTATACGCCTAAGTGATGATCTCATCATAGTTAACGGATCCACATTCAGGGCACCTTTTTAGGCGGTATAGCTCCGACTGATTCGCCTCAACATTGCGCTTTGCCTGTAGCTGGGCCGAAGGGTTGCAGCAGTTGGCGCAAACATTGCAGTTGTTTGATTGCTCATCTCGCTTGATCTGCTCTTCTCTGCTTACAAGAGAGTGCCAGACCTTGCCGCAAGACCTGCAGGTTCTCTTGTATTCCCTGGGCCCACTCTGGGATTGGCTCCTGGGAGGCGATTCGGGTTTGCTGGGTCCTGCGGAGCCTGTTCCTGCAACGGAGCGCATCTTCTGCAACTCCCTCTTGACTTCCTCCAGAGGAATCCGCTGGAGCACCTGACCCGCCTTGGAAACTAATACATAGGTACGATCCGTGAGGCGAGAGTTGGATTCCGAAGCATCCTCTTTCTTCTTGAGCTTCCCCGAGCGAAGCGAACAGGCCACTGCTGCGGAGAAAAGCTCAGTACTTGTTCCGCCGAGATCGGCGGCATCTTTTCTGGGTATCTCGTCAGGAGTGAGATCAAGTTGAGACGAATCGTCGATCATTCTTGCGGAATCATGGTGTTCGGAGGGTAGCTCGGTAAACGACTCACGGCTCGAATGTCATCTTCAATGCAGCGAGCTGTAGATCTAGGCGGCTCAGGGCGCTCCCAGTTCATCAGCGGGTGCGCTTGATCTCCTGTGCCAGTTCCAGCAGCTGCACCGCCAGCGGGTCGGCCAGATCCACCGCCGCCGGGTCCACCCATCCGGGCCTGATCCGGGCAACACGGAGCAGCGGGTAGACGCCCATCAGGGGGATGCGCCGTGGCGTAAGGAAGACCAGCCATCGCCACCCGCCATCCACGTACCAGGCGTCAAAGCTGGGATCGTCCAGGACCTCGCTCTCGGCCTCCAGTCAGCTCCGTAGCTAAATGCAGCAGGCCACTGGATCCGGAGTAGGCCCGCCGGCAAGGGGCGCCTGGGGAGCCAGCGCAGGCGGGAGGGGCGGTGGAACTGGAGCGTGTGGAGCAGCAGCTCCAGGTCAGCGGCGCTGAGGTCCATGGGCGGGTGGGCGATGGCCTATTCAGGGTTCCCATGGATCGCGATGTTGAACCGCAGAGGGGCGCCAGGGCCGCCTGCGTCAGGCCGGAACGCACAGCTCAATGCGTCGCCGTTCTATTGGCAGGGAGCGGCCCTCGGGGTCGATACAGAGCACCGGAACCGTGGGGCCGTGCCCTTTCGGCATAACGCCCGATGGGAGCCACCAGCCGGGCCCGCCATCAACCGTGATCGGCACCCCCTGGCGCTGGCGGCCTGGGTCATGGGGGCCGGGCTGGTCAGCAATGGAGGGTTCCTCGCTCGGATTCGGGGGTGCGGAACGGCAAACGGCCCCCTCGGGAACGGGTGCGGACACGGCAAAACCCTTCTGGGGAACCGATGGAACGGGTGGAACGGGTTCCGGGCACTCCGTCGCTGCATAAGGAGAAACAGGGGTCGAAGGACCTGGGGGCTCATGGGGGGCTGATCCCTTTACGAAACCAACTTCCAAAAACCCATTCCATCCGTTCCCTACTGGGGTCTTGCCGTTCCCGACCCGTTCCCGACCCGTTCCGGGGGACTGCTCATCCGTTCCGGTGGTCGGGGTGCTGATGCGGGCCAGGAACCCGTGGCGGATCACGCCGGGGGCCTCCTCATCGGCCTGGCGCCACCGCAGGCAGGGCACAACGGAACCCAGGCCACGGGCCTTGTACTCACCGCTGCTGCCGTCCCCTGGCGGCAATGGCAGGCCGAGCGTGTCCCGCAGCAGGTCGATGAGCTTTGCCTTGAAGACCTTCCCCGACAGGGGCTTGGTGTTCCGGCCCTGCTGGTCCATGAACCGCAGGTAGGAGGCGAACAGGAAGCCATCGGCCTCGCTTTCGGTCGTGCCCACCCTCAGGCGATCCCCAGGGGCCCAGACCAGGTGCTCATCGGCCCAGGCGGCCAGCAGATCGGTAGCCAGCAGCGTGCTCAGCTCTGCTTCTGCTCGGGCGATGGATTGAACGTCGCGGGCGAGGGCTTGACGGGCCTCTGCCTCTGGCATGGCGAGGGCCCAGTTGACGAGACCAGGCAGCTCCGGGGCCAGCGCCCCTTCCCATCCGCCTCGTCCATCGGGCTCCAGGAGTTTGCGCTCATTGCTGGCCGCCACAACCTTTGTGACGCGGAGGCTGCGGCGGCGGTTGATGACCGCCCCTGTGGGGTCACTGGCGCGGATGGGGCCGTTGCCCACCAGCACAACGCCGCCTGTGAAGGTAAAGGCCAGGTGCCTGCCGCCCTTGACCTCAGCTGCGATCGGGTCGCCACCTGTGAGGGCCTTGAGGGTCTGCAGCTGGCCGCCGTAGTCCTGACACTCACTGAATACAGCCAGGCGCTTGCCGCGCAGGTTCAATGTCTCAAACCGCTGGCTTGGATCCTCCAGTCGATGGAGCTTGCTAGCAGCGTGATTCTCACTTCCTACTAGCGCGATCAAGATTCTCTCTATCACGCTTTTCCCAGTGTTGCCGGGCCCGTATAACTCCAAAAAACACTTGAGAGGCTTGCCCAGTAGCAGGAACAGACAGAACGCACGGAACACCGCCACAGAATCGGGATCACCCAGGCGGTCCAGCAGGAAGGCCTCAATCTGCGGGCACCGTGCGGCCGGGTTGTAGTCGTACGGCAGCGACCAGGAGTTGCCGTGTTCGGGTCGGTGGGGAACCAGGTGCATGTCGGCCAACACCAGGACTCCATTCCGGAACGGGATGAGGTCTGGCGTGTCGTGCTCACTGGCGGCGGCGATGGAGCGACGGAAGGCCGCCTGAAGCGAGCGGATCGTGTTCAGCTCGCGGTTGCAACAGCCCTGTAGCTCCATGAACGCCTCAATGGCGGCGGTGATCTGGTCGTCGCCTGCCACTTCGACCCAGTGGGTGCCTATCCAGTGCTGCCAGCGATCCCTGCCATCGGGGCTCCGGCGCCAATGGGGGCCAAGCATCCCCGAGAGGTAGACGTTGCGCTGGTGCGTGTCCTGCGGCTCAGGGTTGAAGGCCCACACTTGAACGTCTTTCCCGTCCTGGCGGCGCGTCTTGAGCGGCGACCGGCCGATCCGCGCGATGCGGTGGAACAGCTCGGGGCCGTGTCGGTAGATCAGGTCGTCGATGCCAAGACGCTTGCCATCAAGGCCGTGGGGCAGCACCTCAACCAGGACGTGGGCGCCCTTGCTGGCCAGGAACTCCGCCAGGTCCCGCAGCGCCGCCGCCACCTGCGGCTTGTCGAGGTCGCTGTCGAAGCACAGGCGCACCTCACGGCCCTGCAGGGGAATCTCATCCCAATCGACCAGTGGCCGGGATTCATCCCCGCCGTCGTAACGGTCCTGCCAGCTGTGCACCCCTCCCAGGCCGATGGTGACGCGCTTGGGGTCGTGCACGGTGGCGGCTTCGACCTTCAGCTCGCCCTCTGTGATCCGCAGCGGCACGAAGCGATCAGCGAGGCGCTCGGCGTAGCGGCCCTTCTGGATCGCCAGCCTGGAGTGGTAGATCCGGCAGCCGTTGTCCTTGGGGCTGCGGTACTTGCCTGGGTTGCGGTTGCCCTGGCGCTTGAGTTCCGCAATCTCGGCATCACTTAGCCGCTCACGGGCGAAGGGCTTGCCGTCGTGCCGCTGCTCCGGGGAGCCGTCCGGCTTGAGGTAGGGGATCAGGAGCCGGCCGTTGTGGAGGCTGCTCCAGTCCAGGGCGTCGATCTGGGCATCCGAGAGGGCCGACTTGCGGAGCTTCTCGCGGTGTTCGGGAGAAAGGGTCATGCCGCCACCTCCCCGATGAGGGCGGCCAGGACCAGCTGTTCAGCGGGCTGGAAGGCTTCCCGGCTCACTTGGGGGGCCAACCCCACACCGGATCTGCTGAACCCGCCCCGCAGGCTCACGCAGGCCCACGAATGGCCCTCTATCTCCAGAACGTCCACGACCCTCTGTCCCACCGGGGGGCCGAACCGGTCTTCGAGCCAGCGGTGGATGCCCCCCTGGCTGCGAGGGCACTTACCGTCGGTGTTCCTGCGGTAAAGCGGGCCGGGAATGTTGCGGCTGCTGAATTGCTGCTTCGGTGCGCCATGATGAAGTTGCTTTGATTCAGGGGCACCTAGAGAGGTGCCCTTTTTCATGGCTTAACCTCCTCCCAGCGACGAAGCCGAGCCTGACGACGTTGCAATAGTTGGTCCAGCTTCACCTCATAGAGCGGATCTGCAAAGAAATCACAGATGGCCTCAGTCACTAGCGATGTCAACGTTTTGCCGCGGCGCTTGGCAAGGGCGTGAATGACCTCGTATTCAAATTCCGTGAAACTGATGGTGAACCCAACTTCGTCTTGCTCAGATTTCATGATTTGCATATCAGCGGATTGATTCACAGTCAGACTCAGCGGTGTTGAATGGTCTTTAGGTTCTGAAGCTCATCGATTGCAATTGCTCGATGAAACTCGTTCGTGAATGAACTACCACGCCTGACGCGACGCACAGCCCGATCAGACAGGCGCCCTTCGTTTGCGTAAATAGCAAGTGTTCGCGTCGAGAGACCGCAGAGTTTTGAAAACTCAGCAGGCTTTAGCCATTGCTTGCTGCCTCCAACTTCAGCACCAGCCTTCCAATGCTTGATTTCGTGGCGAAGATCCTGTAGCTCGCCAAGGATGAGCACGGCGAGATCCTTTTCGATAAGAACAGAAGCCATAGGCCTGGTCAGCGATTGCCTTTCGACCCATCAATCCTGCGCGAATCGAGGCGACGATTCGCAAGTGGCTGTGACAGTTTCTTTAAGCCTGGGCAAGAGATGATCCGACAGTAGTTCCCAGTTTCGTTATCACTTTTCCCTAATTAGTGACAGCCTTTCTCCTCAAGACAGAAACCATTCACCATTTCTCGAATGATTGAGCTGGGGCCAAATTCATGGCTTGCCTGGAACTGTCACAAGGGTCTCAGCGTCTGGCCAGGGCAGCAGCTACCGCTGCCACGTCTGCCTGCTCCAGCCATCGGTGATAAGTGGCGTGATGCACAGCCAGGCTGTGGCCCATGGTCTTGGCAGCTAGGCTTGCATTAAGACCAAGGCGGATGCTGCGCACGGCCCATGCGTGTCTGACGCTGTATAGCTGGAGCCCGGTTTCTTGGCGCCGAAGCCAGGCCCCCCATGGTTGGCTGAGGCGCTTGGATTCAAGGCTGTCGTATTCGGACGGTGCTCGAACAGCCCATGGCGTTGCAACCTCCAGCAGTCTGAACCGCTCCACCCATTCAGAACGGAGGGCCAAGGCCGTTCTCCAAGTCGGGAGTTTGCCCTTGCGCTTCACGCTGAGGACGCGGGCCGTGCCATCCGCTGCTGGCTGCAGCGAGAACGCCTCTGCAGGCCTGCAGCCATAAACAACCAGGGCCGCTGTTAGCCAGCCGTATTTGGGATGATTGCGGGTCCGCTCCAGCAGCCCCAGCAGCTGCTCATCGGTGGGAAGTTGCCGCTCTGCAGGCTCGTAGGGGGTGCGCAGGGCGTCGAGCTGCTCCAGCTCGCTCAGGCCCGCGAGCTTACCCAGACGCTTGAAGACCTTGACGCTCTCAAGACGTGTCCGGCTGCCGGCCTCTGTGCGGCCAGCAACGGCTACCAGCAGATCCGTAGTGAGGGTTGCACCTGGGGGCAGCCGTCGAAGCTCGCAGCGATTCCGATCCAGCGTCCGCTCTGCTGCACCGCTGCGTACCTTGCCTCGCCAGAAATCCCGCTCCAGCTCCTCGATCCATTCCGCAACGGTCCTGACAGTTCTCGCTGGCGTTTCAACTGAGCAAACGGTTGCCTTAACCCAGGGCAGCCCAGTCGCTGGGTAGGTGCCAGCCTGGATCGCAGCGGCCAGCGCGATGGCTCGGGTCTCCGCTTCCAGCAAGGAAGACTCGACGGCCTTGAGCCCAAGGCTGACGCGTTGCTGCTTGCGGCTGCCGTCGGGCTGTGGCAGCGTCCCGCGAACCCAGAGGGATGCTTTGACCTGCTGGACGGTCAGCCGGATGCCCCTGCGCTTGAGGGCGTCGTTGAGCTGGGTCAAACCGCCCATCGGGTTGCCTAGGAGTTGCCTAGATCAAAGCGCGACTCTGCGCGATTTGGCGCGCATGACCCAGAGCGCTGTACCAGCACTTCGCGAGGTCAGTCGCCGAGAATCCTTGCTGTGCAGAGGTTTTGGGAAGCGGAGGGGGCGGGATTCGAACCCGCGGAAGGTTTCCCTTCGCCGGTTTTCAAGACCGGAGCCATCAACCACTCGACCACCCCTCCAGGCCCTCAGGCCAGTGGCCATCATCCCACGGCCCGCGGGGCGGGGCCCGGGCCGTCCATCCAGCCCCCGGAGCGGTGCCGGCGCCGTCCGTTTGGTTCGCAGCACCACAGTCGCCGCGGCGGATCGGCCCTAGCCTCGCTGCGGCTGGCGCAGGATTCGAGCAGCAATGGGCAGGCCCCACGGAACCGGCCGGTCTTTCCGTCCGAGCGTTTCCATCCAGCAGACCTTCCTGGTGATCGCCATCACCAACGGCATTGCGCTGCTGTACCTCATCGTCAGCTCGTTCCGGCTGCTGCTCGATCGCAACGTGGGCAGCGAACACCACGTGCTGACGCTGCTGTTCACCCTGCTGCTGGCGATCCTGGCGGCCATCTCGGCGCGGATCATCGTGCTGCGGGTGGTGCGGCCCCTGGCCCGGCTGGCCCGGGACTCCCGCCGGATCGAGGCGGGGGATCCCGACGTGCTGCTCAGCGTCGTCAGCGACGACGAGGTGGGCCGGGTGGCCACCGCCTTCAACCGGGTGCTGACCACCATGCGCCAGACCCTGCTGGAGCTGGAGGAGGCGAACCAGCGCCTGCAGGAGGCCCAGCGCCAGATCAACGACTCGATCAGCTACGCCGGCCTGCTGCAGCGCGCGATCCTGCCTGACCGCCAGCTGCAGGAGGTGTTCGGCGATGAGCACTTCATCCTCTGGCAGCCCCGCGACACCGTGGGGGGCGACTACTACATGCTCCACAGCGAGGGCTCCTGCTGTCTGGCCGGCGTGGCCGACTGCGCCGGCCATGGGGTGCCCGGCGCGATGATGACGATGCTGGCCCGCTCCGGCATCGACCGGGCGATCGAGCAGGTGGGCCTGAGCTCGCCCGCGGCGGTGCTGACCCGGATCGATGCCGCCATGCGGGCCATGCTCGGCGATGCCCAGCAGTCGCGGGCCATGGCCACCACCATGGACATGGGCCTGGTGGCCCTCGATGCCGAGGCGATGACGCTGCGCTTCGCCGGTGCCAAGATCTCGCTCTACTGGAGCGACGGCCAGCGGGTGGAGCGGATCAAGGGTGATGGCCGTGCCCTCTGCGATCGCCGCCCGGGCCTCTACCGAGACCACGAGGTGCCGCTGCGGCCCGGCTTCACCTACTACCTCAGCACCGATGGGGTGCTGGACCAGTCCGGCGGGCGCCACGGCTTCGGGGTGGGCAGCGACCGCTTCAGCTCCTGGGTGCGCGAGCATGCCGCCAAGCCCCTGCAGGAGCAGTCCCGCGCCTTTTCCGAGGCCCTGGAGCGCTTCCGCGGCGGCCATCCCCAGCGCGATGACATCACGATCCTCTCCTTCCGCTGCCGCCCCCGGGCCGTGCGCGGCATCGCCCTGCCCCAGGCCATCCAGGCGGCATGACGGCGAACCTCCACCACCTGGCCTCCCTGCGCCAGTTCTTCCATGACGAGCGGATCCTGATCTGCTTCAACGGACCCACCTCCCGCAGCCTGATCGCTGAAATCGGCCAGGCCCTGCGGGGCCACATCGAAGCCAGCCGTGACGACGGCGGCATCGCCATGGATGTGTTCAGCGTCTACATCGAGATGAGCCAGAACATCCGCCACTACGCCAGTGCCCGCGGCTACGGCGACACCGAGGCTTCGGCCACGGTGGTGATCGCCACGGCCCCGGAGGATCGCTATGCCGTGGCCGCCGGCAACCTCGTGGAGCTCGCCGATGGCCAGGCCCTCACCGCCCGGGTCCAGGCCCTCGCCGGCCTCGACAGGGTCGCCCTCAAGGCCCTCTACAAGCAGCAGCTGCGCCAGCCCCGCCAGCCGGAGACCCGCAGCGGCGCCGGCCTGGGCCTGATCGAGATCGCCCGCCGCGCCAGCCAGCCCCTGGAGGCCAGCCTGGAGGACCTGGGGGATGGCCGTGGTTTTCTGATTCTCCGTGCCATCATCTGAACCATGTCGTCCCCCGCAGACGCCGGCAACCTCAGCCGCTCCGGCTGCCAGTCCACCCCCTCGATCTCGGCCAGCTGGGGGGAGGGTCTGCTGATCGTGAGCGGTGAGTCCTACCCGGAGAACACCTACGAGGTGTACGATCCGCTGATCTCCTGGGTGGAGACTTTCCTGGCGCGGGCGGGGCGTCCCCTGCGGCTGGAGCTGCAGCTGAATTATCTCAACACCAGCAGTGTGCGCGCGATGATCGATATCTTCGATCTGCTGGAGTCCGCTGACCGTGCCGGCAAGGACGTGCTGGTGCACTGGCTCTATGACCGCCGCAATCCCCGGGCCGCCGAACTGGGGGAGGAATTCAAGGAGGACTATTCCTTCCCCTTCTCGATCCTGCCGGTGGATCTGCCCTGATGGACCGCCGCTCCACCATCACCGCGGACCTGGAGCAGAGGGTCCAGCAGCTGCTCCAGGACGAGGCGCACCTGGGCCACCCCCTGCGCGAGGCCCTGGGCGATCTCTGGCACAGTGTGCTCGACCACATCGCCGAGCTGGAGAGGATCACGGCCCTCGACGGCCCAGGCCTGGACCAGGAGGGGATTGCCAGCCGGATCGAGCGGCTGTCCCAGCAGTTCGAGCGCCAGCTGAACCACCTGGAGCGGGTGGTGCGCATCTCCGACCGCTACCAGTCGAGCCTCAAGGACCTCAACACCACCCTGCGCCGGGCCTCCACCCACGACCCCCTCACCGGCATCGCCAACCGCGTGCTGGTGGAGGAGCGCTGCCACCTGGAGGACGGCCGCAGCGAGCGCACGGGCTCCACCTACGCCCTGGCGGTGCTCGATGTGGACCACTTCAAGCGCTTCAATGACCGCTACGGCCACGATCTGGGCGATCAGGTGCTGAAACTGCTGGCCCAGAGCCTGAGCGGCAGCCTGCGCCAGGGCGACCTCTGCGCCCGCTGGGGTGGCGAGGAATTCCTGATGCTGCTCAGCGACACGGCCCTTGCCGATGCCGAGCGGGTGGTGCGCCGGATGCTGCAGACCATCCGCCAGCTGCGCATCCCCCAGGCCGATCAGCAGCTGGCCATCACCGTCAGCATCGGCGTGGCCGAGCACCGCCCCGGGGAGAGCTTCCGGGACACCTTCCGCCGCGCCGACCAGGCCCTGCTGCAGGCCAAGCGGCAGGGTCGCGATCGCTTCGAGCTGCAGCAGCGGGAGGCCTGAGGGGGCCGCCCGCCGCCGGGGCGGGCGTCAGCCCTGGGGCTTGGCCAGGGGCAGGAGGCACTTGTCGGAGTCGCAGCCGGCGGGGCCGGCCTCCTGCAGCTCACCGCCGTCGTAGCGGCGCAGGGCCTCGAAGAAGTCCGCCGTGCGCCGGCGGGCCACCACCTCGGCCTGGAGGCGCCCGTAGGTGGCGTGGTCGATCGGCTCGAACGGCAGCCGCGGGAAGGTGGCGTTGGCATCGAAGCGGGCCAGCAGGGCCGCTGAGATGTACCCCTCACCCCCATCGATGGCCCGGTGGATGGCCTCGGCCAGGGGCTCGATCTCGTGCTCACGGAATTCGATCGTGGCCGAGGTGTTGTGGGCCGTGTAGTGGCGCTGCACCTGCATGTAGAAGTCGAACTGGGCCAGGGCCGAGAAGTTGTTGATCTCCACGGCATCGGCGCCGGGCAGGTTGGCCCAGCTCACCTCGGTGGGGATCTCCACCAGCCACTCGGTGCAGCGGGGGTCGAAGGGATCATCCAGCAGGCGCCCCTGCTCGTCCTTGTCGGACTGGGACGGCACGATCGTGTAGCCGTAGTCCATGCAGGCCAGGGCCACCGGATCGTTCTTGCGGAAGGTGATGCGGCGGATGAAGCGCTGGGCCTTGGGCGGATGCCAGCCGGGGGAGGCGCCGGTGAGCAGGCTCTTGGTGCCGGCGGGCTGCACGGTGGTGCAGCGGTTGGGGCGGCGCAGGCCGTGGCGGTCGCAGTACTCCCACACCGCCCGGTTGACGATCTCCTTCCAACGGCCCAGGTAGGCGGCCTCCTGGGCCTTGAAACTGCGGCCCTGCTCGCTGTCGGGGCGGCCCACTTCCCACCACTGCAGCCAGGGGGTGCCGAAGGCGTGCACGAAGAAGTCGAACAGGCCGGTGAAGCTCACGCCCACGATCGGATCCCAGGCGCGGCTCTGGCGGTAGCGCTCCACCTCGAAGCGGTGGTTGAGCAGGCAGGCCACCGCCAGGCCACCGGCGGTGAAGGCCTCCTCCTGGGCCTGGAGGTCGCTGGGATCGATGCGGTTGAGGTGGATCTCCGCCAGGTTGCAGTGGAAATCGGCGCCGAGGATCTCGCCGCAGGGGTTGAGGCCGTAGCGGCCGAGGCGGTGCTCCAGCTCCGCCGCCTCGATGCCGGGGTGGTGCAGCTGCAGCCAGCGGCCCGCCTCCTCCCGGCCCTGATCCACGTAGATGCCGATGAACTCGCTGCGCAGCTCCGGGGTGGGCAGCAGGTCGGCGTTGGAGCGGGCGATGGCCTCGGGGGCGAACTGGATCGCGCCCTCACCGCTCTGGAACTGCTGGATGACGGCCTCCAGCACCGTGGCCCGGTCGGGGCGGGTGTGGAAGACGCGCGTGTGGTTGGCCATGCGCAGGGCATCGCGCTCGGGGTCGATGCGCCAGTTGCCGTCGCTGTCCTGCTGCCAGAGGTTCTCCTTGGCGCCGGCGGCGGAGAGGTCATCGGCGGCGAACTGGCGCATGCCGGCGCTGCGGCGGATGTTGCCCGCCACGATCGTCACGGCGGCCTCGTCGATCAGCAGGCAGCACTCCACCGAGGTGAGCTGACGGCCCCGGGCCCGGCCCAGGATCTGGGCGACGCGGCCGTAGAGGTCCTTGAGCTTGACGGGGTTGGCCATGCCGCCGAAGCCCTTGAGGGTCTCGCCCACGGGCCGCACGTCCGAGAGGTCCACCGACACCTCGATCGGGGTGCTGGGATCGAAGCGCCCGTCGCTGCTGAGCTCCAGCAGCAGCTGGTAGCTGTCCACCCAGCCGCGGCGCGTGTCGCCCACCTTGATGTGAACCCGCTGGCCCTCGATCGTGTGGCTGGTGTGCTCCTGACGCAAGGGCGCAGGGGTGGCGCCGATGTCGGTGACGCCGGTGATCAGCAGTTCATGGCGCACCACCGGCAGCCGCTCGATCAGGTGCGGCTCGATGATGGCGCCGGTGCCGCAGCCCATCATCGCCAGGTCCATCATCAGCCCGAAGGCCTCCCAGTCCACCAGGTTGGTGGAGGTGCAGTTGTAGGCGCCGGAGAAGTTGTGCTGCTGCTCGATCCACTCCGTGCCGCCGATCCACAGCCAGCGGCCCGACGGCAGGGCCTTCTGCTCCAGCTGCATGCGGCGCAGCAGCTCCACCTCCTGGGGGTTGAGGTGGCCCAGCTGGCGCAGGCCGCCCAGGTTGCGCTCGGCCACCTCCTGCCAGCTCTCGCGGCCCTGGGCCACCTTGCGGGAGTAGGTGCGATAGAAGACCGGATTGGCCGCCGGCGCCGTGGCGGGGAAGTCCGGCCGGCGGGCACTGGCGGCGGGGCCGTCGGCCCCGGTGCCGGCCGGATCGGCCGGTGCCTGCTGCAGAGGATCCGGGCGCGTGGGGGTGAGGGTCACGGGGGGAGTATGGCCAGGGTTGGGCCACCCTAACGCCACCGATGGGGTGTGCAACGGCTGTCCTCCACCAGCCACAGTGCCCCCATCCCCGACCCCGGCCTGCCATGGAACGCCGCTGCGAGCCCGAGCTGATGGACGATGCCCAGCAGGTGCAGGCCTACGCCGAGGCCGATTTCAGCGCCGGCGATCAGGCCGTGGTGGAGCGGATCGCGGAGCTGTTCCCGGCGGGCCTGGGGCGGCGGGTGGTGGACCTGGGCTGCGGGCCCGGCAACATCAGCTTCCGGCTGGCGGATCGGTTCGCGCCGGCGGCCGTGCTGGGCCTTGATGGTGCCGCGGCGATGCTGGCGGTGGCCGAGCGGCGGCTGGGCCAGTGGCGCCAGGGCCCCGGTGCCGGGCAGCCCGGCCGCCTGGCCTTCCGGCGGGCCCTCCTGCCCCTGGCCCCGGGCGACGTGCGCGAGCTGGCCGGCGGCTTCACGGCGGTGGTGAGCAACAGCCTGCTGCACCACCTGCACGATCCGCAGGTGCTCTGGCGGGCCGTGGCGGCGCTGGCCGCACCGGGGGCGGCCGTCTACATCAAGGACCTGCGCCGGCCCGCCAGCCCCGCGGCGGCGGAGGTGCTGCGGGCCCAGCACCTGGCCGATGCCCCACCGGTGCTGCAGCGCGACTACCTGGCCTCCCTGCACGCCGCCTTCCGGCCCGAGGAGGTGGCTGCGCAGCTGCAGGCGGCGGGGCTGGGGCGGCTGCAGGTGCGCCCCCTGCAGGATCGCTACCTGGAGGTGTGGGGCCAGCTGGACTGAGCGGATCCTGGCCTCAGAGCCACCGGCGGCGGCGGAAGTAGGCGAACAGGCCCGCCCCGATCGCCACCATCACCCCCCAGACCACGTAGTAGCCGGGTCGCCACTCCAGCTCCGGCATGGTCTTGAAATTCATGCCATAGACACCCACGATGAAGGTGAGGGGGATGAAGATCGTGGAGATGATCGTGAGCACCTTCATGATCTCGTTCATGCGGTGGCTGAGGCTCGAGAGGTAGGTGTCGTGCAGGCTGGCCAGCACATCCCGCGAGGTCTCCACGATGTCGATCACCTGCACCGTGTGGTCGTAGAGGTCGCGCCAGAACACGGCGGTTTCGGCGCGCAGCAGCGCTGAATCGCTCTTGCCCAGGTTGGCGATCACCTCCCGCAGCGGCCACACCGCCTTGCGCAGCTTGATCAGATCCCCCTTGTAGCGGTGGATCTCCTGGATGTCGCCCGGACTGGGGTTGGCCAGAATCCGCCCATCCAGCAGCTCGATCTCATCGCCGATCTGCTCCACCGCCAGGAAGTAGTGGTCCACCACCGCATCCATCAGGCAGAAGGCCAGGTAGTCGGCCTGCAGGCTGCGCACCCGGCCCACGCCATGGCGGATGCGGTGCCGCACGCTGTCGAAGACATCGCCCTCATCCTCCAGGAAGGAGATCACAAAGCTGGGGCCGAGGATCAGGCTCACGTGCTCGGCCCGCAGGCTGCGGCGGGCGCCGCCGTAGGAGAGCATCTTCAGGGCCAGGAAGTAGTAGTGCGGAAACTCCTCCGCCTTGGGCCGCTGGCTGGTGTTGACGATGTCTTCGATCGTCATCGGATGCAGCCCGAAGTGGCCCGCCAGCGCCTCGATCAGGTCGATGTCGTGGACGCCGTTGACCTGGATCCAGGAGACCGTGGCCGAGCTGGCCAGTCCGGTGCAGTCCTCGGCGCCCACGTCGTGGGCCTCGCGCAGGTGGCTGGCGCCGTACTCGATCAGGTCGATGCGCAGGGTCTGGCGCCGGCGCTCGCCGATGAACACGGGCGTGCCGGGCGCCAGGCCGAGCTTGCTGGCGATCCTGCGGCCGCCCGGGGGCCGCGGCACCGGCGGTGGGGCTCCAGCTGCCATGGCCCGCGTCCGGCTGGGCCCAGGCTACGGCCAGCGGCCGCCCGCTTCGGCCCAGCGGTTCAGCCCCTGGGCAAGCAGACTGGACTCACCTGCGGGCCTGGCCTGTGAAAGAGATCAGTCCCGCTGAGCTGCTGCTGCGCTACACCGGCCGCTTCGCGGCGGTGTCGGGGGTGGTGGCCCTGCTGGTGTGGCTCACCTGGGTGATGCTCGATGTGAAGAACATGCAGTCGGGCTTCACCCTGCCCTGACCATCGACGGCTGGGCGGCGCCCCGGGCATCGGGCTCGGCGGCACCCAGCTCGGCGCCTTCGACGAGCAGTTCGCGGGCGATGCCGGCATCGAAGGAGAACCGTCCCGGGCCCAGCAGCAGCAGACCGAGGCTGCCGCCGAGGTAGAGCACCACCAGCTCCAGCACGTAGATGTTGAGGCCGCTGGTGAGAATGTGGTGGTAGGCCGCCACCGCCATGGTGCCGCTCAGGGCCAGGGCGCCCAGGGGCGTGGCCAGGCCGAAGATCAGCAGCCAGGAGCCGAGGATCTCCGCGTAGCCCGCCGCGTAGGCCATCACCAGCGGGAAGGGCAGATGCAGCACGGCCACGTAGTTGGTGGCGAAGCCCTGGGGATCGGCGAGCTTGTCCTGGCCGTGGTGGATCATCATCACGCCCACCGCCAGCCGCAGCAGCAGCAGGCCCAGGCTCTGCAGCCGGCCCTGCCCCAGCAGGTAGCCCCTCAGGCCCTGCCGCAGGCCGGCCGGCAGGCGCCAGGCGGGGCCATTGGATTCAGCCGGGCTCGGGGCCGGCGCGGCGCCGCTGCGCAACAGTCCGATGGTGAGGGTGGAGGCGCAGACGCCCGCGAGAACTTCCAGGGGCAGGGGGAGGGCCATGGCCGGTGTGGCGGAGCCAGAAGTCTGGCAAGCCGCGTAACGGAACGTGAAGGATCTGAGAGCCCGCTCTGCCCCTGGACGGGCCTCACCAGGGCAGCACCTCGCCGTTGGCGTGCCAGAAGGTGCCGGAGTTGTCCAGGGTCAGGGCGTCGAGGCGGGCCAGCAGGCCCCGCACCGCCTCCTCGGGGCTGATGCCCTGGGGATTGAAGTGAACCATGCGGGTGCGCACCAGACCGGGGTGCAGGATCGCCACGGCGATGCCCCGGGGCCGCAGGTCGATCGCCAGGGATCGGCCCGCCATGTTCAGGGCCACCTTGGACATCCGGTAGCCGTAGGAACCGCCGGAACCGTTGTCGTCGATCGAGCCCATGCGGCTGCTCATCAGGGCCAGCTTCGCCCCCCGCGGCAGCTGCTCCAGCAGGGCCCGGGTGAGCCGCAGCGGCGCCAGGGCATTCACCTCGAACTGGCGCCGCAGGCTCTCCGGATCCAGGGTCTCCAGGCTGGTGGCTTCGAGGATGCCGGCGTTGAGGATCAGGCCATCGATCGGCAGCCCCTGCAGCCGCTCCACCAGCTGGGTGATGGCGGCCCCACTGGCGAGGTCCACCCCCGCCTCGACGCGCACCCCCAGCGCCTCCAGCTCGGCCGTCGGCGTGCGGCAGACCGCGATCACCTGCTCCCCGCGCGCCTGCAGCTGGCGGCAATACTCCAGGCCGATGCCCCGGCTGGCGCCGGTCACCAGATACGTCGCCATGGCCGATCCGCCCCACACTCGCTCCGCCCATCCTGGCGCCCGGCGCCGCCCCTGGCCGGCCTGCCCTCAGGCCACGAAGCGCCCGTAGAGCCAGCGCACGAAGCCCCCCACCACGGGCACCGGCGCGAAGGTGGGCCCCACGAAGTCGAAGTAGTCGCGGTGGTCGACGATCTTGCCCTCGCCGTTGAAGCGCAGGCGGGTGGCGCCGGGGTAGAGGAACTCGATGCCCTTGATCCTGAGGCCCATCTCCCACTCCACAAAGGCGGTGTCGCCCTCCACCGCGATCGCCCCGGGGGTCAGCAGCACGTCGTCGCAGCGGCGCAGCAGACCCTCCTGGGCCTCCAGGTAGGCATCGAGGCCCCACGTCTCCTGGGTTGGGTCCTGGAAGTGCACGGCGTCGGCGTAGGCGGCCCGCCACTGGGCCCGATCCGGCCCCGGGGTGCCGTAGGGCTTGGTGAACAGGGCCTTGAGGCTGGTGGCGTCCACAGCGGGCACGGGCGCAGGGGGCGCCAACCCTATCGGCAGCGGCCGGCTGCCCTCGGCGCTGACCGCCCAGCGAGACGCCGGTGGCACTGACCAGGGCAGCCGCTCCAGCCCCTTGGCCACCCGCGCCGTCTACTCCTTTACCGGCTTCTCCGGCGCTCCCGTGCGCCACCTCTACCTCCACCACGACGGCTACCCAGCCGGCGCCGCCTGGCGCTTTGCGGCGGTGCTGCGCGAATCCCCCGATCCCGCTGCCTTCCTCGCCGCCTTCCTGCGCACCCAGCCCGGGACCGAGCCGATCGAGGCGCCCGAGCAGGCCGCCGATGCCGAGTACCACTACCGGCTGGAGCTGCTCGCCGGCCCGGTTCCCCAGCTGCAGGTTCAGTGCTGGCGGCGCCTTCCCGGAGGCCATGGCTGGCATCCCCGCTGCAGCCCGATGGCGCTGGTGCTGTTCATCCGGCGCTTCTGGCCCTGGGACCGTTCCGATGGGCCGCGGGTCATCGCCGCAGCTCCGCGCGATGGCTGCTCAGAAACTGCTCCTGCTCCCGGCTGAAGGGCCGGATCAGATTTGCCCCTGCGATCCCCCAGCAGCGCAGCGCCTCCCGGGCCGCCTCGTGCTCACAGATCAGCTCACCGCCGGACTCAAAGCTGATCCAGTGGCGGTCGAACAGCTTGTCCACATGGGGGGAGAGCAGCAGGCCGTTGGCGCCATCGAGCCGCTCGCGGTTGTCGCAGTCACGCCAGGGTTTGATGTGGCTTGCCACCAGAAACTGCTGCCGCGCCAGCCCCGTGACCCGGCAGGCCAGCTCCCGTTCGGCCACCCGGTGGCGGAACAGCCCCTGGCCCAGCCGCGCCTTGGTGAGGGCATCCCGCTCGGTGCTGCTGGGCACCTCCCGCAGGCGCTGCATGTCATCGAGCAGGGCAGCGGTGCAGTCGCCTTCCTCCGCCAGCACCACCAGGTGCACCCGCACCGCGGGGTCGGCATGGTCTTCGATCAGCCGCAGCAGCAGCAGGCCCAGCGCTGCGCTCAGTCCCGCCAGATACACCCCCTGGTTGCCCCAGCCTGAGCTGGTGCTGATCGGGCTGTGGCGTTCCGGCAGCAGCGGTTGCAGCAGCTCGAAGAACGTCTGCGGCACCAGGGGGTGACGCAGGGGCTGCCAGTTCACCCGCACCAGCCAGCCCTCCTGGCTCCAGTTCTCCCCCGCTGAGCCGAACTCCGGCGGCTTGGCTGCCGTGATCGCCGCCGTTTCCACCCACCCGATCTGGCTGATCTTGCCGTTGGCGTAGCTGAACACCACATCCCCGCGCTGGCAGCGGCTGAGGTTGTCGTAGGTCAGATTGCGGGCGCCGTTGGCGTTCGCCTTCGGCGACCACACGTAGCCGCCGTCCGTCTCCTGGCGGTAGGTCTGCCTGTGGTTCACCCTCCAGTAGGAGGGCACGGATCCGCAGCCAGGTCCGCCCCGTTGTAGCCGCGGCAAGGGCCGGCTGCCCTCGGCGCTGCCAGCGCCCACTGTGCCAGCGCCCGCCGTGCCAGCCGCCGCCGGCCTCAGAACTTGCGCAGTTCCCGGCGCACCTTCGCGGGAGGGCCCGAGGGCTGCTGGTGGACCAGCAGGATCGCGGCGGTGGCGAGCACCAGGGCGACCACGGCGAGGCCGGGCCAGGCACGGGCCAGCCGGCCCCGGGCTGCCCCGGGGCGGGGGTGAACCGGCGCCGGGCGGCGCGACCGGCGGCTGGTGCGGTGCGGCTTGGCCATGTCTCTCCTGAGCGTCCGGCGTCTTCCCTCTACTGCGCCGTTGACAGGCGCCCCCCACCACAACGTCTTTCCGCGCTCGACGGGCGCGGCCAGCGTGGCGGCCCGCATCGGCTTCGACAGTGCGGCGACGACGCGGGTGTTGGCGCTGCTCGTTCATCCTGGCTCAGGCGCCCCGCATCAGGTCGTGGTCGACGTGGAGGGCCAGGACCCCTCCGGGGATGCCCGGTCGGTGCGTGCCACCGTCAGCGATCCCCTGGGGCAGACCCATCTGACGGCGGTGGGTGCCCTGGTGCAGCTGGAGCGGTTGCTGGGCCTCGATGGTGCTGCCCCGCCGCCGCCGGGCCTGCACTACCCCGACAGCGCGCCCCAGCTCCAGGCGGCCCGCCGGACCCTGGACCAGTTCGGCGTGGCGATGACCCTGACCTGAGGCCGGGCGGCTCAGCTGCGGCTGCCGCCCTGCGGCGGGGTCCCGTCTGTCGTGGCCGCTGGCGGCCGCGGGGCGGCTACGGGATCCTGGAGCCCCGCCCGCCGCCTGTGAACCTCGAGCAGCTGCAGCGCCTGTTCACGGCGCCCCTGTTTCCCCTGGGCCGCCAGAGCCTCTCGCTGCTCTGGCTGCTGCAGGTGCTGCTGCTGCTGCTGGCCGTGGGCCTGGCGGCGCGCTGGCTCAAGCGCCTGCTGGCGGGCCGGGTGCTGCGCTGGTTCGCCCTGCCGGAGGGGCGGCGGGAGGCCCTCGCCACCCTCGTGTCCCTGGCCCTGGCGGCCGTGGGCACCGTGGTGGTGGTCCAGGGGATGGGGCTCGACTTCCGGGCCCTGGCGGTGATCTTCGGGGCCCTGGGGGTGGGGGTGGGCTTCGGGCTGCAGGAGCTCACCCGCAACCTCAGCAGCGGCCTCACCCTGCTGATGGAGGGGAAGCTCAAGGTGGGCGACCTGGTGGAATTCGGCAGCACCAGCGGCTTCATCCGGGAGATCTCGATCCGCTCCACCGTGATCCGCACCTTCCAGGGGGCCGAGATCGTGGTGCCCAACTCCGCCATCACCAGCGGGCCGGTGACCAACCTCAGCTACCTCTCCCGGGATGGGCGGGTGGATGTGACGGTGACCGTGGCCCACGGCAGTGATGCCCTGGCCGTGACCGAGGTGCTGCTGGAGGCGGCCCTGGCCGAGCCCACGGTGCTGGCCGATCCGCCCCCGAGGGTGGTGCTGCAGGGCCTCGGCGAGCGGGGCCTGCAGTTCGAGCTCTGGGTGTGGACGCCGGCGATCCATGCCGGGGTGGGCCTGCGCAGTTCCCTCAACTACGCCATCGACCACGGCCTGCGGGAGCGGGGCATCGCCCTGGCCGGGGCCCTGCAGCAGCTCCAGTTGCTGCCCCCGGGCCGGAGCGCGGAGCGGCGGGCGCGGGCGGAGGAGAACCCACCGCCGCTGCGCGGGGAGCTGCCGGATCAGCCCTGCTTCCGCGGCCTCGACCAGCGCGGTCTGCGGGAGCTGGTGGGCAGCGGCGCCCGCCGCCGGGTGCCGGCGGGCACGGTGCTGGTGCGCCAGGGCGAGGTGGGCCGCGCCTTTCACCTGGTGCTGGCCGGCGCCGTGGACGCCATCTACGAAACCGAGCGGGTGAGCCGGCGCCTGTTCACCTTCGCGGCGGGAGAGTTCTTCGGCGAGCTGCCGCTGCTGCTGCAGGTGCCCTACCCCACCACGATGATCGCCACCCAGGACACCACCCTGTTCGTGGTGCCCGGTGGCAGCTTCCGCTCCCTGCTGGCCTCCCGGCCCGAGTTCGCCGACGCCGTGGCCCGGGAGGTGGCCCGGCGCAGCGACGTGCTGCGCAGCTACGAAGACTGCCTGCGCCAGCGCGGCCTGCTCGACGACGCCGACCTGGGCCACCCCCTGCAGTGGTTCCGCGAGCGGCTGCGGCGGGTGCTGGCCGGCCGGCCGGCGGCCTCGCCCCTGGAGGGGCCGCCGGGGCGGAGCGAGCCTCCCCTCGGCAGGCTGGAGCCCTGAGCGGCGATGGCCCTCTCCCTCGACACCGACACGCTCCTGCAGGTCGTGGCGCCGAAGCTGCTGCGCATGACCGCGGCCAGCCTCGGGGTGGCGGGTGCCGTGGGCGCTGGGGCCCTGGCGCTCACCAGCCTGCGGCGGCGGCGCCTGCGGCGCGCCGGACCGCCGGCCCAGGCCGGCGCCCCACGGGAGCACCGGCCCCTCTGGCCAGTCCTGTGGGGCACCTGGTTCGGGGTGTTCCTGATCGGTCTGCTGCCGATCGAGGCCCATCCGGCCTCCCTGATCGGTGGGCCCTTCGCCGGGCTCTGGGGGCTGGCGATGGCGCTGGTGCTCGTGCCGGCCGGGGCCGTCACCGGCATCGGGCTGGGCCTGCTCCTCGCCCGTGGACCGCACCCCTGCCCCCGGCGGCCCCGGCTGGCGGGGGGCCTCACCCTGGCCGCCTATCTGGTGGCCGCCATGGCCCTCCACCTGGGCCTGGCGGCCCCGGCGATCACCATCCGGACCCCTGCCGCGGCGGTGCCCGTCCCCCTGCTGGCGGCGATCAGCGGCTATGGGCCCCTGCCCTCGGCCCTGGCCCTCAGCGGCGACGGCCAGCAGCTGGCGGTGCTGACGGTGCGCCACGGCAGGCAGCAGCTGGACCTGCTGGATCTGTCCAGGCGCACGCGGCAGCGGCTGCCCCTTGCGGATCAACCGCCCCCGGAGCAGCGAACCCTGAAGGACAGCCTCTCCTCCCTGGCCTTCAGCCGCGACGGCCAGGAGCTGATCACGGCCGCCGTGCAGCAGGTGCAAGTGCGCAGCCTGGCCAGTGGCCGGCCCCGGCTGCGGCTGGAGGGCGGCGGCGCGGCCTATCCGATGGCCGATCAGCGCCTGGTGACCCTGGCGGCGGTGGAGGCCCGGGCGGCCAGCCCGCAGCCCCACAGCCTCAGGCTCTGGGACCTGAGCAGCGGCGCCCTGCTGCAGACCCTGGCGGTGGACCTCCCCCCCACGGAGCGGACCTCCCTGCCGATCGCCGTGGCCCCGGATGGCCGCCGGCTGGCCTGTCCGCGCACCCCCTTCGACGACCGCCTTCAGGTGTGGGGGCTGGCCGGCACCAGACCGCTCAGGACCCTCAGGCTCAGCGCCCCCGCCGGCATCCTCTCCCTGGCCTGGTCGCCCGACGGCCGCCAGCTGGCCCTCGCCCTCGGCCAGGGGCCGTCGCTCACCATCTGGGATCTGGAGACGGCGGCGCCGATCCGCAGCCTCGAGACGGAGCAGCGGGTGCGGCAGCTCCACTGGACCGACCGGGGCCTCCTGGCGGACCTCGGCGGGGTGTTCCGGGTCCTGGACCCCATGGACGGCACGGTGCTGCACACCCTGCAGCTGGATGCGGCGGCCCCATCGCCTGGGGCCCCGTCCCCCCTGGCGGTGGTTCCCGCCGCCCTCAGTGCCGACGGCACCACCCTGGCGGCCTACCTGCCCCGCCAGGGCATCGGCGTCTGGCGGGTGGGCGGGGGCGCCCCCCCGGCCTCCGGATCCAGCGGCAGGCCCCGCAGGGCCAGCGCCCCGCGGCGGGCCAGCAGCAGCAGCGGGTAGAGACGGCGGGCCCGGGCGGGGCTGGCGAACAGCGGTGCCAGCAGCTGCAGCAGCGCCGCCGAGGGCACCATGCGGGCACACAGCCACTGGATCGCCGCGGCGCCGTGCAGCACCTGCTCCCCCACCAGCAGCACGGCCCCTGCGCCCAGGGTGTAGCCGCGCTGGCTCAGCTGGCGCCGCAGGCTGTGGTCGGCGCGGCCATCGCGGATCTGCAGGCCAGGGATGCCGCTGCGCAGCTCGCTGAGCTGGGCGAAGTGGCGGCAGAACGGGCAGCCGCCATCGAACACCAGCACCGGGGCGGACGGAGCGGACGGTGGGGACGGACTGGAGGCCGGATCCGTGGGACCGGCGGCCGGGCCGGATGCTGCAGGGATACCCATCCCCCCACTCTGGCGAGCAGGCCGGAGCAGCGGCGGCCCTCCCGGCTGCCCCCGCCCCCCGCCGTAGCCTCAGCCGCGGGCCACCGGCCTCCCGGCCCGAGGGTCTCCGGCCCCCCAGCCCGCCGCTGCCGCTTCCGCCCGCCATGACCGCCACCCCCACCGCGATCCGCACCATCCGGGTGGAGCTCAGCGCCAACCCCTACCCGATCGCCATCGGCGCCGGCGGCCTGGCCCAGCTGGGGGAGCAGATCCGCGCCCAGGGGATCAAGGCCGGCACCAGGGTGCTGGTGGTGACCAACCCGGTGGTGAACGGGCACTACGGCGCCACGGCCCTGGAGAGCCTCACCGCCGCCGGCTTCGAGGCCTCCATCCTGGTGATCGAGGCCGGCGAAGAGCAGAAGACCCCCGCCACCGTGGCCCGGATCCACGATGCGGCCTTCGAGCGCCGGCTGGAGCGCGGCTCGCTGATCGTGGCCCTCGGCGGCGGTGTGGTGGGCGACATGGCCGGCTTCGCCGCCGCCACCTGGCTGCGGGGCATCGCCGTGGTGCAGGTGCCCACCACCCTGCTGGCGATGGTGGATGCGGCCATCGGCGGCAAGACCGGCGTCAACCACCCCGGCGGCAAGAACCTGATCGGCGCCTTCCACCAGCCCAGGCTGGTGCTGATCGACCCCACCACCCTGGCCACCCTGCCGGAGCGCGAGTTCCGGGCGGGCATGGCGGAGGTGATCAAGTACGGGGTGATCGGCGACGCGGCGCTGCTGGCCGAGCTCGGGGCCGCCGCCCAGCGGGACCCAGCCGCCGGCCTCGCGAGCCAGGCGGCGGTCGGGCCCTCGCTGCTGCAGACCCTGCTGGAGCGCTCGGCCGCCGCCAAGGCCCGGGTGGTGGCCGCCGACGAGCGCGAGGGGGGTCTGCGGGCGATCCTCAACTACGGCCACACCCTCGGCCATGTGGTGGAGACCCTCAGTGGCTACGGCACCGTCCTGCACGGCGAGGCGGTGGCCCTGGGGATGCTGGCCGCCGGCGAGCTCAGCCTGGCCCTGGGCCTCTGGGGCCAGGCCGACCAGGACCGCCAGCGGCGTCTGATCGCCGCCGCCGGCCTGCCCCTGGCCTGGCCGGCCCTCGATCCCGAGGCGGTGCTGGCCTGTCTGCAGGGCGACAAGAAGGTGCGGGACGGCAGGGTGCGCTTCGTGCTGCCCCTCGGCCCCGAGGCCGCCGCCGGCCCGGCGGGTGCTGCCGCCGGCGCCGGTGGAGCGGTCTACGGCGGCGTCGTGATCCGCGATGACGTGGCGGCGGCCACGATCCGCCAGGTGCTGGCCCAGCTCGCCTGATCCGGCAGGAACTGCTCCAGGAACACCGCCAGGGGCATCGGTCCACAGCGGCGCTGCCAGCTGCCGCAGCCCGGGTAGAGGCGCCAGCACTCCAGCTCCAGGGCCTGGCGTCGCCTGGGGCGGTGGCGCAGCCGGTAGCGGTAGAGGGCCAGGGTGTCCTGCTCGGGGGCCGGCACCGCCCGGGCCTGGGGCTGGCAGAGCCGGAAGCCCTCCAGCAGCTCCGCCGGCCGGCCCGCCAGCTCCAGGGCCTCCACGTAGCAGCAGGCCGCCGCGCCGGGGTCCACCACGTGGGGCACGTGCAGGTGCAGCGGCGCCCCGCCGGCGAAGCCGTGGAAGCTGTGCAGGGATCCAGGGGCCATGGGGGCAGCCGCAACGCTCCCCCACCAGTGCCCACCCCGTTCCAGGCGGCTGTCTCTAGGCCAGCGGTGGCTCCCGCAGAAACAGCGGCGGCGCGGCGGCCGGATCCGTGGCGGGGCCGCGGCGGAAGGCCAGCCAGCGGAAGTCCCCCAGGGCGGCGGGATCCACCAGCCGCAGCAGCGCCTCCCGCCGCGCCAGCAGGTCCGCCAGGCCCCCCTGCTCCGGCAGCCCGTGCAGCCGCTGGGCCAGCCCCAGGGCCAGCAGGGCCTGCCCCTGGCGGCACTGGCCGATCGGCTCCCAGCCCGTGGCCCGGGCCGCCGCCTCCAGGCTCTCGATGCAGAGATGGGCCGTGAGGTCCCAGGAGCCGGGCTCCTGCAGGGGATCGCCGCTGGCCCGCTGGCCCCGGTAGGCCATCAGGGTGCCGTCGGAGCGCTGGGGGGCGTAGTAGCGCCAGGCCTCCAGGGCGTAGTCGATCACCAGCAGCGGGCCGCGCTCCAGGGCGGCGCCGCAGGCCGCCAGCCAGGGCTGCAGCTGCGGGTGCAGCTCCGTGCTCCAGCCGGCCGGGCGCTGGGGGCCGGCGTTCAGGAGCCCGAGGGCTTCGAGTTGCGGGCTGGCCTGCGGCTCCAGGGGCTCGCCGGGCTCCAGCCGCAGCGTCCCCTGGTGGAGCGCCACATGCTGGCGGCGCCAGAGGGCCCCGTCCCAGCTGATCCGCTCCACCGCCAGGGCGTCGAGCACCTCGTGGGCCAGCACCACACCGGTGAGCGGCGCCGCCGCCAGCGCCTCGAAGCCGCTCCAGTGGCAGGGCAGCGGGCAGTCGGCCAGGTGCCGGCGCTGGCGGGCCGCCATGCCCGGATTTGGCTCCACCAGCACCAGCTCGGTGCGGGCGGCCAGCGCGGGCCAGCCGGCGGCCAGCTGCCGGGCCAGGTCCAGGGCCAGGCTGCCCTCGCCGGGGCCGGTCTCCACCAGGGCCAGGGGGCGCCGGCCGGGGCCGGTGGCGGGGCCCGTGGCGGCGGGGGCAGCGGCCGGCGGGGCCCCGGCGAGCTGCTCCAGCCACTGGGCGATCTGGGGGGCCAGCAGGGCAGCGAAGTCGGGCCCGAGGGAGGGGGAGGTGGCGAAGTCGCCCCGGGGCCCCACCCGCAGCCGGCCGCTGCCGTAGGCCCCATGCTCCGGGTCGTGCAGGGCCCAGGCCATGTAGGTGGCGAAGGGCACGGAGCCGCCGGCGGCCGCCAGGCGTCCGGCCAGCCAGGGCGCCGGGCCAGGGGCCGCCGTTGGGTTCGCGTTGACGGGCTCCACGGCGGTGCGGCGGGCTCGGTGAGAATGCTGGCCACTCTGGAGCAGACGCCATGGGCCCGCGGGAACAGCACGGGCAGCAGCCGCCGGCGGGCGGTGCCGCGGCCGGGACTGGCGGCGATGGCGGCGGGGGCGCAGCGCCGGTCCGGGGTCTGGCGGCGGTCCTGGGGCGCCTCGGCCGCGGCGCCCGCACCCTGGCCCTGGGGCTCTGCCTGGCCCTGGCGCTGCTGCTGGCCGCCCCGGCGGGCCCGGCCCTGCCCGGCGGCCCCGCCCACGCCTACGACAACCCCGACCTGCTGCCCGATCACCCCACCCCCGTGATCGACCTGGCCAAGGCCCTCACCGACGGCCAGCGGGCCGCCCTGGAGGCCCGGCTCAACGGCATCGAGGCCGACACCGGCTGGAAGCTGCGGGTGCTTACCCAGTACGACCGCACGCCGGGGCTGGCGATCAAGGAGTTCTGGGGGCTCGACGAGCGCAGCCTGGTGCTGGTGGCCGATCCCCGCGGCGGCAACCTGCTCAACTTCAACGTGGGCGATGCCCTGTTCGCCCTGATGCCGCGCACCTACTGGGTGGAGCTGCAGACCCGCTTCGGCAACCAGTACTACGTGCGCGACCACGGCGAGGACGGCGCCATCACCGACGCCCTCGACGCCGTGGCGATCTGTCTCGAGCGCGGCGGCTGCCAGGTGGTGCCGGGGCTGCCCCAGGAGCAGTGGCTGCTCACCCTGATCACGTCGATCATCGGCGGCCTGGTGGTGGGCTTCGCCGCCTACCCTCGCAAGCCCGAGCACAAGGTGGAGTGGGCCTGGGTGCTGCTGCTCTCGCCCCTGTGGATCATTCTCTTCGGGGTGTTCGGCCTGGGGCCGGTGGTGACCCGCACCAGCGACCTGCTGCCGGTGGCCCGCAACGTGCTTGGCTTCGCCGGCGCCATCGCCGTGGCCTACCTGATCGCCCAGAACACCGTGGGCAAGGCGCGGCTGGCGGACGGGGGCGGCGGCGAGGGCTGAACGCTCAGTTGCCCACCTGCTGCAGGGCGCACTCCAGGCTGCCGTCGGTGCAGGCGGGCGGCGCCGGTGGGGCGGGCACGGCGGCCAGGCTGGGATTCCCATAGTCCTGGCTAGCCCGCAGCTTGGCCAGGTTCTCCTGGTAGAAGCGGCGCAGGGCGTCGTAGCGCTTCACGGGCTGGCCGTAGTAGCTGCGGCCCGCCAGGGTGGGGAAGGAGGCCCACTCCGGAGCCAGCTTGGCGGCCAGTTCGGGGGTGAAGCTGCCCTGGTCCGCCAGGGGCAGGGCGCCGCGGCGCTGCACCAGCAGCAGGGCGGCCTGGTCCTGCACCTCGGGGCCGAAGCCCCGCAGCCCGAGCAGGCGGCTGGCCAGGGCCCAGGTGAAGGGCATGAACTGGTAGGCGCCGGCGGCGGCGCTGGCGTAGCGACTGGTGCGGATCACCCGGTCGGGGTGACGATCCAGGCTGGGGGCCAGGCCGCCGCCGAACATGATCCAGTAGCCCAGATCCTGGCCATTGGCCCAGGTGCCCTCGGCGTAGCGGATCGTGTTGAGCAGGGCGCGCCGCTCGGGGCTGATCGGGAAGGGGCCGCCGAAGCGGCCGCCACCAGGCTGGGCCTGGGGTGCCGCCTGCGGATCCGGCCCCGACTCCAGCAGGGCCACGCGGGGTGACGCCACCGGCAGCTGGAAGCTGGTGCGTGCCTGGGGCTGGCCCCCGGCCGGCGGGGCCTCCACCGCCTGGGGGCCCTGCTCCGTGGCCGCCTGGGCGGGGGCCACCAGGGGCAGGGCCAGGCCGGCGGCGCAGGTTGCCAGCAGTCCGTTCAGGCCAAAGCGGCGGGCACGGGCGAAGGAATCGCGGCAGGGGAGTCGTCGCAAACCGATGACAGGCGGGGGACAAGTAGCCGCAGACCACGCCACAACTGCCGACCACGGTGTGGTACGGCGGGATGGCAAGTTGGAGAACTGGGATCAGCGATCAGGCCTCGAAAAGAAGGGCCTGAACTGGAATCACCCACTTCAGCGGGCAGAACGGCCAGCAAACCCATCCGGACTGCAGCCGATTCCGGATGGCTAACCCCCGGGGAAAGTCCCGGTGAGAGAGCCAGCCCAAATCGGATGTGCCGGACTAGTCAATTGGTTGCGAGGAGTTTGTCGAGTCAACCTGCGGCGAGGATCGCATCAGTGACACCCAAATAACTGTCCACCTGTAGTCAAAACTACCGTGACTGGTTGAGATCAGCGGCCACTGCAGAGTTCTGGATGGCTTGCCGGCCATCTTTGTGGGTTCATTCAGCAATGCTGATCAATCGCTCCCATGGGCCAGCAGCACCTCCGCCGCCTCGGCCTCGCCGCCGGCCGCCAGCGGCGCCGCCGTGGGGGGGATCAGGGGCCGGTCCAGCTGCCAGTCGCCGGCCAGCAGCTGCTGCCGCGTCAGCAGCCGGTGGGGGCCATGGCGCACCAGGCCCTCCAGCAGCACCTGGGCCTCGGCGAAGCCCTCCCGCTCCACCACGTGCAGGCCCACGTCCTGGGTGAGGGCCTCGCAGAAGCTGCTGTAGCCGGGCTTGGTGAGCAGCCGGCCGCAGAGGGGCAGCAGATCGAGGGGGCGCAGCCCGGGCGGCAGGGCCTGGGCGTTCGTCGCTGCGGCCGCCAGCTGCGGATCGGCCACCAGGAAGCGGTGCCCGGGCCAGCGGGCGAACAGGGCCGGCTCGAGCGGGAAGCCCAGGCCGCCGAAGCCCACCAGCACCACCGCCTCCCGCTCCGCGGGCAGGTCGAGCTGGCGCCGCAGCGCCTCGCGGTCGCCGCGGGGCCGGCCGGCGGTGAGTCCCACGGGATGCTCCGGCAGGCCCCAGGGCATGGCCATGGCGAAGGGGCAGCGGATCAGGGCCGTGCCGCGGCGGTAGAGCTGGCCGCAGCGCTCCGCCCAGGCCGCCAGGGGCCCGCCCATGGGGCCGTAGATGGCGTCCCAGCCGAAGTTGCCCATCCACAGCAGCGGCACCCCCAGGGCGTCGGCCAGGTGGGCGGCGGCGGCGCCCACGTCCGCCAGCAGCAGCACCGGCCCGGCCTGCCCCCGCAGCCAGGCGGCCTCCCGGGCGATCTGGTCTGGCAGCTCCCGCTCCAGCTCCGCCAGCGCCGCCAGGGTGGCGGGGCCGTCGGCGCCGAGGGCATCGGCCTGGATCACCCCCACCTCCCAGCGGCAGGGGCGCCGCTCGAAGGGCACCGGCCCGAAGGCCGTCGCCAGGAACGCCGCCGGCAGGGGGGTGGAGAGCACCAGGCGCCAGTCGGGCCGGCGGGCGTGCAGGGCGCTGAGCACCGCCGCCACCCGGGAGCCGTGGCCATAGCCGTGGCCGCTGATGCAGGCGTAGAGGAGCACGGCGCCGCGCCTCAGCAGGGGGCCAGCTCCGGCAGGGCCGCCGGCAGCTCGTGCAGCAGCTGGCGGTAGAGCAGGTCGCCGGCGGGGGAATACCAGCGGTGGCTCACCTCCAGCAGCTCCCCATCCCGCAGCACCACCCAGCTCAGGTGGCGCAGGGCCCGGCCGCGGTCGTCCTGGTCGTGGCGGGGCACACAGGCGGTGTTCAGGTAGGCGGTGCCGGCCCGGTCGCGGCAGAAGCTGAGGCGATCCCCCTGGCCGCGCCGCAGCCGGTGGTGCATGTGCCCGAACACCACCAGCGGCACCGGGCGCACCCGGCGGATGCGGTCGATCGCCAGGCTCAGGTCCTGGTCGCCCCAGTCGCGGGCGGGGGCCTTCCAGTCGCGGCCGCAGGGGTCGGCGGGGCCGCTGCCCAGGCCGCTGGGGCCGCAGTGGGCCAGCAGCACCAGCGGCAGCAGCGGATCGGCCGCCAGGGCCGCCGCCGTGATGCGGGCCACCGAGTCCTCCAGGGTCACCGGGCCGTAGACCGCGTGGGCGCCGCTGTTGAGGTGGAAGCCGCCGCCGGCGCTGGCGGGGCGGCCCCCCACCACCGCCAGCCCCGGCGGCCGCAGCTCCCGCAGGCCCCAGCCGCAGTGGCGGTCCCCCAGCAGGTCCAGCTGGCGCCGCAGGGTGTGGCCGCTGGGGTCGCGGCCGGTGTCGTGGTTGCCGAGGATGCAGGCGGTGGGCAGGGGCAGCCGCGCCAGGCGGGCGGGAATGCGCTGCTGGCCGTCGCTGAGGTCGCCCACCACCAGCAGGGCATCGGGGCGGATCCGCTCCAGCAGAGCCTCATCGCTGGCGTCCCACTGGCCGTGCAGGTCGCCGGCGATGGCGATCTGGATCGTGGGGCCCGGCGGCGGCGGCGCCCCGCCGGACTGGGGCAGGCCGCCTGGCAGTCCAGGCCCGCCAGGCAGGGGCGGCACCGGATGGGGGCGGTCGGCCCGCGGAGCGGGGCCCGGTTCGGTTGCTGTGCCGCTCGCCGCCAACCCGATCCCTAGGCTTGGTCCATCCTGCATCGCTGAGGGTCCCGTTGGTTTCTGCGGCAGCCCAGAACACCCCCGCGGGTGCCCCAGGCGGCAGGGCCGCCGCCGCCACAGGCCCCGGCGCGGCCCCCGGAGGCAGCGGCGGTGCAGCCTGCCCGCCCCAGGCCGAGCTGCCCGCCGCCATCGCCGCCCTGAAGCGCGAGCGCAACGCCGTGGTGCTGGCGCACTACTACCAGGATGCCGCCATCCAGGACGTGGCCGACTTCATCGGCGACTCCCTGGAGCTCTCCCGCAAGGCCGCCGCCGCCGAGGCGGAGGTGATCGTGTTCTGCGGCGTCCACTTCATGGCCGAGACCGCCAAGATCCTCAGCCCCGACAAGACCGTGCTGCTGCCGGACCTCGAGGCCGGCTGCACCCTCGCCGACGCCTGCCCCGCCGACGGCTTCGCCGCCTTCCGGGCCGCCCATCCCGACCACCTGGTGGTGAGCTACATCAACTGCTCGGCGGCGGTGAAGGCCCAGAGCGACCTGATCTGCACCAGCAGCAACGCCGTGGACCTGGTGCGCCAGCTGCCCGCCGACCGGCCGATCCTGTTCGCCCCCGACCAGAACCTGGGCCGCTGGGTGCAGCGCCAGAGCGGCCGCCCCCTCACCCTCTGGCCCGGCAGCTGCATCGTGCACGAGACCTTCAGCGAGCAGGCGCTGCTGCAGCTCCAGCTGGAGCACCCCGAGGCGGAGGTGCTGGCCCACCCCGAGTGCCAGCAGCACCTGCTCGATCTGGCGGACTTCATCGGCTCCACCAGCGCGCTGCTGCGCCGGGCCGAGGCCAGCCCCGCCCCGGCCTTCATCGTGCTCACCGAGCCCGGGATTCTGCACCAGATGCGCAAGGCGGTGCCCCACAAGCCCTTCCATGAGGTGCCGGGCGCGGATGGCTGCAGCTGCAATGCCTGCCCCTACATGCGCCTCAACACCCTGGAGAAGCTGTGGCGCTGCCTGCAGACCCTGGAGCCCCAGATCGAGATGGACGAGGGCCTGCGCCAGCGGGCCCTGGCCCCGATCCAGAGAATGCTGGAGATGAGCCGCTGAGCGGGCGCCGCTGGGGCGGCTGGATCCCGCCATGATGCGCGGGTGACTCCCCAGGTTCTCCCCGCCGGCGCCCTGCTGCAGCTCACCCCCCAGGGGCTCCACTGCCCGGCGGCGGGCGCCTGGATCGATCCCTGGCGGCCGGTGCCCCGGGCCCTGATCACCCACGCCCACGCCGACCACGCCCGCCCGGGCTGCGGTGAGTACTGGGCCATCGGCGCCAGCGAGGGCATCCTGCGCCGGCGCCTCGGCGCCGGCATCCGCCTCCTGCCGGTGGACTACGGCCAGCTGCACCGCATCGGCGGGGCACGGGTGTCGTTCCATGCCGCCGGCCACGTGCTCGGCAGCGCCCAGATCCGGCTGGAGGCGGGCGGTGAGAGCTGGCTGGTGAGCGGCGACTACAAGCGCTGCGCCGACCCCAGCTGCGCGCCCTTCGAGCCGGTGCAGGCCGACGTGTTCATCACCGAGGCCACCTTCGGGCTGCCGATCTACCGCTGGCGCAGCGGCGCGGCGGTGGCCGCCGAGATCCTCGCCTGGTGGCAGGCCACGCCCCAGCGGGCCTCGATCCTGTTCTGCTACGCCTTCGGCAAGGCCCAGCGGGTGCTGGCCGAACTGGCGGCCCTGGGGGTGGGCCAGCCGGGCCGGCCCGGTGCGGAGGGCGGCGAGATCCTGCTGCACGGCGCCGTGGAGGCCCTGATGGAGCCCTACCGCCAGGCGGGGGTGCCGCTGCCGCCCACCCGGCCCCTCAGCGCGCTGCCCCGGGCCGACTCCCTGGCCGGCCGGCTGGTGATCGCGCCCCCCTCGGCCCACCGCTCCCCCTGGATGCGGCGCTTCCAGCAGCCCCAGACGGCCTTTGCGAGCGGCTGGATGGCCGTGCGCGGCGCCCGCCGCCGCCGCGGCACTGAGCGGGGCTTCGTGCTCAGCGACCACGCCGACTGGCCGGGGCTGATCGCCAGCGTGCGCCAGAGCGGGGCCCGCCAGGTGTACGTGACCCACGGCAACAGCGACGGCCTGGCCCGCTACCTGCGCGAGGTGGAGGGGATCAGCGCCGCGCCGCTGGAGTCCGCCTTCGCCGCCGAGCGCGGCGACGATGCCGGCGACACCGGCGGCGACGGGGGCTGAGATGCGGGCCTTTGTCTCCCTGGTGGAGCAGCTGGACCACTGCGGCGGCACCGGCGCCAGGGTGGCGGCCCTGGCGGCCTACTTCGCCGCCGCCGACCCCGCCGATGCCGCCTGGGCCCTGCACGCCCTGCTGGGCAAGCAGCGGCGCCGCCTGATCACGGGCCGCCGCCTGCGCCAGATCTGCCTGGAGGGCAGCCCCCTGCCGGAGTGGCTGTTCGACGACTGCTACGCCCACGTCGGCGACTCGGCCGAGACCATCGCCCTGCTCTGGCACCAGGTGGCGCCAGGCATGGGCACTGCCGTCCCCGACGGCTCCCCCCCGGAGCCGTTGCTGGATCAACCCCTCCACATCTGGATGGCGGAGCTGCTGCCGGCGGCGGCCGCCCTGGAGGGGGACGCCCAGGCGGCGGCCGTGCGCCGCCTCTGGCGGGGCCTCGAGCCCGGCGCCCTGCTGGTGGCCAACAAGCTGCTCACGGGGGGCTTCCGGCTGGGGGTGGCCCAGGGCCTGGTGGTCCGCGCCCTCAGCCAGGTGAGCGGCCTGGAGGCGTCGCTGCTCACCCACCGGCTGATGGGCGGTCTGCCGCTGGGGGGAGCCCAGGCTGGCCCAGGGCCGGCCGGGACCGCGGCCTGGCGGGCGCTGCTGGCCCCGCCCGGCGCCGGCGACGGCCCGATCAGCCGTCCCTACCCCTTCCATCTGGCCTCTCCCCTGGAACCCCCGCCGCAGCCCGGCGCCGGCCCCCTGCCGGGCCCCGCCGACGCCTGGCTGGCGGAGTGGAAGTGGGACGGCATCCGCGGCCAGCTGATCCGCCGCGGCGGCGAGAGCTTCCTCTGGAGCCGCGGCGAGGAGCTGATCAACGCCGCCTTCCCCGAGCTGATCGCCGCCGCCGCCGCCCTGCCCGACGGCAGCGTGCTCGACGGCGAGGTGCTGGTGTGGCCCGAGGGGGCTGAGCGCCCGCAGCCCTTTGCCCAGCTGCAGCGCCGCCTGGGCCGCCGGTCCCCGGGCCGGGCGCTGCTGGCCGAGGCGCCGGCGGCCTTCCTGGCCTACGACCTGCTGGAACGGGATCACCAGGACTGGCGCCCCCGGCCCCTGCTCCAGCGCCGCGCCGCCCTGGAGGCCCTGCTCCAGGGGCTGCCGGCGGCGGCCGCCACCCCCGCAGCCGGGCCCCTGCGCCTCTCGCCGCGGCTGCCCCTGGCCGCCTGGGACGCCCTGGAGCCCCTGCGCCAGGGCGCCCGCGCCGCCGGCGCCGAGGGGCTGATGCTCAAGGCCGTCACCTCCGCCTACCTGGCGGGCCGGCGGCGGGGCTCCTGGTGGAAGCACAAGCTGGATCCCCTGCGGCTCGATGCGGTGCTGGTGTACGCCCAGGCAGGCAGCGGCCGCCGCGCCAACCTGTTCACCGACTACACCTTCGCCCTCTGGAGCACGCCGCCCCCGCCGGAGGCCGCCGCATCCGGCCCCGGCCCCGATGGCGCCACCGGCCCCGGCCTAGTGACCTTCGCCAAGGCCTACTCCGGCCTCGACGATGGCGAGATCGCCGAGCTCGACCGCTGGATCCGCAGCCATACCATCGAGCGGTTCGGACCGGTGCGCGCGGTGGAGCCCCTGCAGGTGTTCGAACTGGCCTTCGAGGGGCTGCAGCCCTCCCGGCGTCACCGCAGCGGCATCGCCGTGCGCTTCCCCCGCATCGCCCGCTGGCGCCGCGACAAGTCCGCCCACCAGGCCGACTGCCTGGCCTCGGCCCTGGCCCTGCTGCAGGCCCCCGGGGCGCCACCGGCCGGGGGCGGTGAGGCGTCGCCATGCTGAGCCTCGACAAGCTCGCCGCCCTGGACCTGAGCCTGTGGCTGCGCTCCGGCTACGAGGCGGCCCAGCGGCTCTCGATCACCCAGCCAAACGTGAGCCGGCGGGTGCAGCAGTGCCTGCGGCTGTTCGAGCTCAAGCTGGTCAAGCGCGAGCAGGAGTGGAACCTCCAGGGCGCCCGCCAGTCCCTGGAGCTGCTGGCCCTGGAGCGGCAGGTGCACCAGACGGCCCGCTGGTGCGGCCACGGGCCCCTGCGGATCGAGGGCGCCTGCTGGAGCGGCCCGCTGCTGCTCACCCCCGAGCCCCCGGGCTGGATCGGCGGCCGCCACGACATCGTCGGGGTGGGCCGGCCCCGGGGCTGGCTGCGGCAGCGGGTGATCGACGCCTGGCTCGCCCCCGGCCCCGACTGGCCCGACGCCGATGACCCCGAGTTCGCGGCGATCCCGCTCTGCACGATGCCGGTGCATGCGGTGGTGGCCGCGGGCCATCCGCTGCTGGATCAGCTGCAGCGGGGTGAGCCCCTCAGCTGGGACGACGTGGCCGCCTTTCCGTCCCTGGCCCTGCCGCCGGGCACCTACCCCCGGGTGGAGGCCAGCCTGCGGGCCCTGGGCCTGTGGAGCAGCCCCAGCCGCATGACCCGCTACCGGCGCGAGCGCTGGGAGGGCAAGGGCGAGCAGGAGCTGATGGTGGCCTACGCCACGGTGCTCAGCGAGCCGATCGCCGGTCCGCTGGTGCGGCTGCCGCTGCAGCTGCCGATCGTCAGCGGCGAGGCGCTGGTGCTGCGGCGCGAGTGGGCCCACACCCCCCAGGTGGCGGCCCTGGCGGCGCTGCTGCGCCAGCGGCTGCAGCCCTGGGCGGCCCGCTATCCCGAGCTGGTGATCACGCCGCCGCCGCCGTGAAGCGGCTGGCGCCGATCGAGGCCTGGTTCGCCCGGCAGGGCTGGCGGCCGCTGCCGTTCCAGCGCCGGAGCTGGCGGGCCCAGCTGCGGGGCGAGAGCGGCCTGATCCAGGTGCCCACCGGCTCCGGCAAGACCTACGCCGCCGTGATGGGGCCGATCGCGGCGATGCTCGCCGAGGCCGGGGTGACGGAGGGGGGCGCGGGCGCGGGCCTCTCCCCCGGCATCCGCCTGCTGGTGCTCACCCCCCTGCGGGCCCTCAGCCGCGACCTGGCCCAGGCGATCCAGCAGCCGATCGAGGCCATGGGCTGGCCGATCCGGGTGGGCATCCGCCATGGCGACACCCCCAGCAGCGAACGCAGCCGCCAGCTGCGCACGCCCCCCCAGATCCTGATCACCACACCGGAGTCGCTGGCGCTGCTGCTCAGCAGCCCGAAGGCACCGCAGCTGTTCGGCCGGCTGCAGGCCGTGGTGCTCGACGAGTGGCACGAGCTGATGGGCAGCAAGCGCGGCAGCCAGGCCGAGCTGTGCCTGGGCTGGCTGCGCCGCCGCCGGCCGGCGCTGTGCACCTGGGCCCTGAGCGCCACCATCGGCAACCTCGAGGAGGCGGCCCAGGTGGCCGTGGGGGTGGGGGCCGTGCCCACGGTCATCACGGCGGCCCTGAAGCGCGGCACCGCCATCCGTAGCCTGCTGCCCGACACCATCGACGGCTTCCCCTGGGCCGGCCACCTGGGCCTGCGGATGTACGAGGAGCTGGTGGCGGCCCTCGATCCGGCCGTGACCACCCTGCTGTTCACCAACACCCGCAACCAGGCCGAGCGCTGGCACCAGTGCCTGCGCTACGCCTGCCCGGAGCTGGAGGGGAGCCTGGCCCTGCACCACAGCGCCATCGACCGCGGCGAGCGCGAGGCGATCGAGGCCGGCGTCAAGGCCGGGCAGCTGCGCTGGGTGGTGGCCACCAGCTCCCTGGATCTGGGGGTGGACTTCCAGCCGGTGCAGCGGGTGGTGCAGATCGGCTCGGCCAAGAACCTGGCGCGGCTGCTGCAGCGGGCCGGCCGCAGTGCCCATTGCCCCGGCGGCACCGCCCAGGTGCTGTTCCTGCCCACCAACGCCCTGGAGCTGCTGGAGGTGAGCGCCATGCGCCGGGGCCTGGCCGGCGGCCTGGTGGAGACGCGCCGGCCACCGGGGCTGCCCCTGGATGTGCTGCTGCAGCACCTGCTGAGCCTGGCCTGCGGGCCGGGGCTGGTGCCGGAGCAGGAGCTGGGGGCGGTGCGGAGCTGCTGGAGCTTCCGCGCCCTCAGCGACGCCGACTGGGCCTGGTGCCTGCGCTTCCTGGAGGAGGGCGGCGAGTGCCTGGGGGCCTACCCGCGCTACCGCAAGCTGCAGCGGGCGGCCCTCGGGCCTGAGGGCACGATCGAGTCCGATTGCCCGCCGGCGCCGGGGCAGCCCTTCGCCTACGTGGTGCGCGAGGCCGCCATTGCCCGCCTGCACCGGCTGCACATCGGCACGATCACGGCCGACCGGGCCGTGACGGTGCGGTTGCTGCGGGGGGCGGTGCTGGGCCACGTGGAGGAGGCCTTCATCGGCCGGCTCAAGCCCGGCGATGTGTTCTTCTTCGCCGGCCGGCAGCTGGAGTTCGTGCGGCTGCGGCAGATGACGGCGCAGGTGAAGGCCACCGGCCGCCGCAGCCGGACCGTGCCCGCCTGGAGCGGCGGCCAGCTGGCCCTCTCCGACCTGCTCAGCCGCCAGCTGCGCCAGGAGGTGCACCGCTGCGCCGAGGCCCTGGCCGCGGCGGGCGATCCCGCCGATTCCGCCGCCGGGCCTCCCCCCGCCGGCCTCGACAGCCCCGAGCTGCGGGCCCTTGAGCCCCTGCTGCGCCGCCAGCTCGACCTTTCGCGCCTGCCCCGGGAGGACGAGCTGCTGGTGGAGCTCTGCCGCAGCCGCGAGGGCAGCCACCTGTTCGCCTATCCGTTCGAGGGGCGCTTCGTGCACGAGGGCCTGGGCTTCCTCTGGGCCTGTCGCCTGGCCCGCCACCGCCCCAGCACCATCACCGTGGCGGTGAACGACTACGGCTTCGAGCTGCTGGCGCCCCGCGGCTACCCCTTCGCCGAGCTGCTGGAGCTCCACGGCGGGGAGCTGCTCGACCAGGGCACCCTGGAGGCCGACTTGGAGCAGGCCCTGAACCTCTCGGAGCTCTGCCGCCGCCGCTTCCGCGACATCGCCCAGATCAGCGGCCTGGTGCACAACGGCCTGCCGGGTCAGGCCAGGGGCGGCGGCCAGCTGCAGATCAGCGCGGCCCTGCTGTTCGACGTGTTCCAGAAGCACGAGCCCGGCCACCGGCTGCTCGCCCAGGCGCGGCGGGAGGTGCTGGAGCAGCAGCTGGAGCTGCCCCGACTGGCGGCGGCCCTGCAGCGCCTGGCCGTCAGCCGCTGGCGGCTGGAGACCCTGCAGGGGCCGGGCCCGCTGGCCTTTCCGCTGCTGGTGGAGCGCCTCAGCAGCCGGCTCAGCAACGAGTCGCTGCTGGAGCGGGTGCAGCGGCTGGTGCAGGAGGCCCGCCGCGCCGAGGAGCTGGTCTGAGCTCGATCCGGGCACCGGGCCAGCGCACGGCCCTGAATGATGCGTCTTTTGCATCCAGCTCGACGCAGCGCCAGTTCTGCCTATAAAACAGCTGGCCCACTTGTTGCGGATTGTCTGTGCCGCCCAGCCCCGAGCACGGACAGCCCCCGGCGGTTCCCGGCCCTGCGGTCCCCGCTCCCACGGGCCCGGACCCCGCGGCAGCGGGTTCGGCCGGGCCCGCGACCCTCGCCGTGGCGGCCCTTGCGGCCCTGCCCGGCGCCGATGCCGCTGCCGCGCCCCGGCGCCGGCCGCGGCGGCGCACCCCGGCCGCCCTGGTGCGCGTCCTGCCCTGGCTGGTGCTGGCCCTGGGGCTGGTGGCCACGGTGGCGGTGGAGGAGGTCCAGCGGCGCCACCTGGTGGAGGAGCACCTGCGGCGGGAACAGGCCCTGGCGCGCGATGTGGCCCGGGCCACCGAGTCGAAGCTGCGGGACGCCGAGGCGACGCTGGCGGCCGTGGCGGGCCTGTTCCGCGCCTCGGACAGCGTCACCGCCGCCGAGTTCGCCGGGTTCTACCGGACCCTGCAGCTCTCGCCCCAGACCCTGCAGGGCATCCAGGGGGTGGGCTTCATCGCCCTGGCGCCGGACCGCCAGGCCCTGGCGGCCCTCGCGGCGCGGCAGCGGGCCGCCGGCCGTCCCGACTTCCAGATCCAGCCCAGCGGCCCCAGCCCCCTGGCCACGGCCGTGCTGTTCCTGGAGCCCCTGGACTGGCGCAACCAGCGCGCCCTCGGCATCAATCTCTACGCCGATCCGGTCCGGCGCGAGGCGATGCGCTGGGCGGTCGCCACGGGCCAGTCCAGCCTGAGCGGACCGGTGCGGCTGGCCCAGGAGGCCGGCCGCCACCTGCAGCGCGGCAGCCTGCTGTTCCTGCCGGTCTACGGCCCCGGCGCCACCCCCACCGTCCCCGGCAGCCCCGACCTCGCCGATCCAGCCGCGGCCCCGCCGGCGCTGGCCGCCCGCTGGCGCCAGCTGCGGGGCTGGGCCTACGCGCCGCTGCGGATGGGCGATCTGATCAGCGTGGCCCTCGCCGAGAGCGGCAACTCCGAACTGCGGGCGGCGGCGGTGCTCGTCTACGACGGCACCCGGCCGAACCGGGACGCCCTGCTGTTCGACAGCGCCAGGATCCACGGCACCCCGCTGGCGAGCCACGTGTCCTACGCGGTGCTGCCGATCGCCAACCGCAACTGGCTGATCGGCATCCAGCTGGACAATGCAAGCAGCGACCCCCTCGGGCTCACCCCCGGCCTTGGCCTGCTGGTGCTGCTCGGCCTCAGCCTCAGCGGCGTGGCGGCCCTGAGCACGCGGCTGCTGGTCAACAACCACCTGGCCATCCGCCAGGCCCTGGAGGAGGCGCAGCAGGCCAGCCGCGAGCGGGCCCTGGCCGCCACCGTGTTCGAGACCAGCCCCCTGGGCATCATCGTGACCGATGCCGCGGGCCTGGTGCTCAGCACCAACCTGGCCTTCACCCAGATCAGCGGCTACTCCCGCCAGGAGGCCCGGGGCCACAGGGCCAACCTGCTCAAGTCGGGCCGCCACGACGAGACCTTCTACCGGCGCCTGTGGCATGAGCTGATCCAGAACGGCTACTGGAGCGGCGAGATCTGGAACCGCCACCGCAACGGCCAGATCCGGCGCCATGAGCTGGTCATCTCCGCCGTCGTCGACGCCAGCCAGGCGATCACCAACTTCGTGGGGATGCTGCGGGATGTCACCGACCGCTACGAGGAGCAGGAGGCGATCCGCCACCAGGCGATGCACGACTACCTCACCGGCCTGCCCAACCGCGCCCTGCTGATGCAGCAGCTGGCCCAGGCCCTGGCCATGGGCCGCCGCCACGGCAGCACCGTGGGGCTGCTGTTCATGGACCTCGACGGCTTCAAGCCGGTGAACGACGCCCACGGCCATGGGGTCGGCGATCAGCTGCTGCAGCTGGTGGCCAGGCGCCTGCAGCAGAACGTGCGCGAGACCGACACCCTCTGCCGCCAGGGGGGCGATGAGTTCGTGCTGCTGATCCCCAACGCCCCCGACCTCGAGCAGCTGGTGGCCCTGGCCCGCAAGCTGCAGGAGGCGGTGGCCCGCCCCTACCGCGAGCTGCCGGGCCAGGTGGCCGTGACCGTGAGCATCGGCATCGCCCGCTGGCCCGACCACGGCGTCGACGCCGACCAGCTGCTGGATGCGGCCGACGCGGCCATGTATCTGGCCAAGCACGGCGCCCCGGATCACATCGCCGTGGCCACCCCGTCGTCCTAGTGGAGGCGCGCTGCGGGCGCCGGCGGGTTCAGGGGCTCAGGTGCGCTCCAGGCGGCGCACGATCAGGGCCATCAGCGCCAGGGAGCCGGCCAGGGCGATCAGCAGGGCAAGGGTCATCGGCGGCTCGGAGCAGGGGGAGCTGGGCCGATTATCCCCGGCCCGGCGCCGGCCCGGGGCCAGCGCCGCCCTAGCCCTGGGGCAGCGGGCCCGCCTCGGGGCTGCGGCGCCGCAGCAGCGCCGACACCGTGAGCAGGGCCGGGGTGGCACCCGGGGCGGCCAGCAGCCACTCGGCGGTCTCCATGCGCAGGGCGTAGGCCTCTTCGAACAGCTGGTCGCGCTCCAGGCACTCCAGGCGCTGCTCGATGCCGAGCAGGGTCTCGCTGGGGAGCTGGTGCAGCGGTCGGCGCGGGGCCATGGCGAACTGCCGTTAGGTCCGGGAGAATCCTGGTCGAGCGCGGTCCATTCCCGGTAGCCGATGGCACACAATCGCTCTCCCGATACGGAAGTTGCATCAGCGGCCCTGGCCCCGGCTGCCGCAGGGGCAGCGGAGGAGGTGGCCGTGGAGCCCGTGTTCGTCTACGGCACCCTCAAGCGCGGCCACAGCAACCACCACTGGCTGGTCCGGGCCCGCTTCGAGGGGCAGGGGCAGCTGCAGGGGGTGCAGCTGTTCGACCTGGGCCCCTTCCCCATGGCGGTCGCCGCGGCGGCCCTGCCGGAGCCCGCTGCGGCTGCGGTGCTCCATGGCGAGCTCTACCGCGTCAGTCCGGCGGGCCTGGCCCAGCTCGATCGGCTCGAGGGCTGTCCCCGCCTCTACCGGCGCCACTGGCTGCCGCTGCGGGATGGCCGCTGCGCCTGGGTCTACCTGGGCCGACCGCGGCAGGTGCGCCATGCCCCGCTGCTGGCCGACGGCCGCTGGCGGGGCCCGGCCAGGGTGGGGCCTTGAGCGGCGCCTGGGGCCTCGGCGCCGCGCTGGTCCTGGCCGCTGCCCTGACCCCACCGCCCCTGCGCGCCGGCGATCTGCACCGCGACTGCCGCCGCTGGGCCAGCGCCGGCGGCAGCGCCCGCATCGCCCTGGCCAACCGGCTGGGCGCCGAGCACCTGCTCACCAAGGACACCCGCCTGGCCGACTCCGACCCCGCCCAGCCCGTGCAGCTCTACCGCCCCGGCGACCTGCAGCGCCTCTGCCGGGACGCCTAGGCCGCCACCAGCCAGCGGCCGGCCCCGGCCAGCAGCACCGCCAGCAGGGCGGCGCCACCCCAGGCCAGCCGGCTCGACTGCAGCAGCCGGCGCAGCACCACCAGCGCCCCCACCAGCCCCGTGAGCACCGCGGCGCTCTGGCAGAAGGCCACCACGTGGGCATCGGCGCGCCAGGCCGGCAGGCCGGCCGCCCACGCCGGGGCCAGCGGCGCGAAGCTCACCGGCAGCAGGGCGCCGGCCTCGGCCATGCCCACGGGTAGGTGCCGCGCCAGCAGCAGGGCCCAGATCAGCGGCAGCAGGCCGTAGAGGGCCCGCCGCAGCCGCTCGGCAGAAAACGCCAGCCGCGCCGCCAGAAACAGCGCCGAGGGGATCGCCAGGGCCAGGGCCGCGAAGGCCAGCCGCGGCAGCAGCGGCCCGGCGCTCAGGCTGCCGGGGGCCAGGGGCAGCCAGCCCAGCAGCTTCGTCCAGTGGTGCAGGCACACATCGCCGGCCAGCACCAGGATCAGGCCCGGCTCCCCCACCGGTGGCGCCATGGTGCGCTGCAGGTCGGCGGCGGGGGGGCGCAGGCTGAGCTGCACCGAGCGGTGCGGGCAGGCCTGGGCGCAGGTGAGGCAGAGCACGCAGTTGCGGTTGTCGGCCAGGTGGGCCGGATGGGTGCCGAGGGGGCAGCCCGCGGTGGCCAGCCCCTCGCCGTCGGCGGGGCCCCCCTTGAAGCAGGCGTAGCTGCTGCAGCTGCCGCTGCAGGTGCCCGCCTGGGCCCGCAGCTCCAGGATCGAGAGCTTGGCGAACAGGCCGTTCATGCCCCCCACCGGGCAGAGGTAGCGGCACCAGAAGCGCTTCTCGAACCGCAGCGAGCCCAGCACGGCGCCGGCGGTGATCAGCAGCAGCAGGCAGCTGCTCAGCCAGGCGGTGTTGAGCAGATCCGCCGTCTCCTCCCAGACCAGGATCGCCGCGAAGCCCGCCGCCAGGATCGGCGACGCCCAGGCATCGCCGTTGCCCCGCGGCCAGGCGGCCGGCCGCCAGCCCAGGCGCCGGGCCAGGCGCTGGCTGATCTCCCCCCACACCATGAACGGGCAGAAGGAGCACCACAGGCGCCCCACCAGGGGGTAGGAGAGCAGGATCAGGGGCCACCACCAGGCCCAGAACAGGTTCAGGGCGCCGTTGTGGGCCCGGTCCTGGGGGCCCAGCCACAGCCACAGGTTCACCAGCACGAACAGCCAGCTCACGAGGCCGAACAGCAGGCCGTTCCACAGCCGGGGCGAGCGCATCCAGTCGCGCAGGGGCGGCTTCCAGCGCCAGAGGTCGAAGCGCAGGCGCGACTGGCGGGGGGTGGTCCAGAACACGTCCTCCGGCAGTTCGGCCGGCGGGGGCTGCAGCTGGCGGGCCTGCTGCAGGGCCCTGTGGATCACCACCTCCAGCTCGCGGAGGTTGTTGGGGAAGTCGTAGCCCTGCAGCCGCTTGACCACCGCCTCGGGCACCTCCGGCGGCTGCCGCCAGCCGAGCTTGCGGCTGCGCTGGCGCACGCCGTAGCGGATCCACTCCCCCAGGTCCTGGCGGCGCACCCGCAGCGGCGGCACCCGGATCAGGGTGCAGACCCGATCGAAGCCCGGCTGGGCCTGCTCGCTGGTGAAGAACACCCGGCCCAGGAACTGCCGCGGCTCGCCCGCCGAGCCCGGGGGCGACCAGCGACCGCTGCGGGCCAGCTCCAGCAGGGCGGGCAGCAGGGCCTTGGGCACCTGGTCGAGCTTGTCGATCAGCAGCGCGCCGGCGCCGAGCAGATCCAGCAGGGCCTCCTCGCCGGCGCTGCCGCCGCCGCCGAACAGGTCGCTGCCGGCGGCGTCCAGCAGGGCGCCATCGAAGCGCACCAGCAGCTGGTGGCGGGCGGGGGAGCCGAAGTGGATCAGGGCGGCCAGGTTGTCCTTCTCCAGGCCCGGCTCCCCCATCAGCAGCACGGGGCCGGCGGCCGGATCCACGGCGGCGCGGCGGATGGCCTCCCGCAGGCTGCGGGCGTAGCGGCTGCTGCCCACCACGCCGCGGCGGGTGCGGCCCACCGCATGGGGCGCCAGGCGGCGGAAGGCCTCGGGCAGGGCGGCGGCGGCGGGGCCGGCAGCTCCGCCCGCCCCTGCGGCGTTGGCGCTCAGCTGCGGCTCCGGCACCGGCCCCTCGCGACGCAACGCCATTGTGATCGACCCATGGCTGCCCGGCGCCGCCGCCGGCCCCGGGGCCGGGCGGGATGATGGAGGCCGAAGCCCACTCCCGATGGCCCTCACCCTCTACGGCGGCCTGCGCAGCCGCGCCTCGATGCCCCGCTGGTACCTGGCCGAGAGGGGCATCCCCTACAGCTGGACCGTGCTCGACCTGGAGGCCGGCGAGCACCGCGCCGCGCCGTTCACGGCCATCAACCCCTTCGGCAAGGTGCCCGCCCTGGTGGATGAGGATCCCGCCCTGCCCGGCGGCCGGCTGCAGCTGTTCGAGAGCGGCGCGATCCTGCTCTACCTGGCGGAGCGCTACGGCGGCGAGCTGGCCAGTCCGGCCGAGCGGGCCCTGGCCCAGCAGTGGGTGCTGTTCGCCAACGCCACCCTGGCCTCGGCCCTGTTCGTGCCCAGCAGCCGCGAGCGCGAGTTCCCGCGCCTGATGGAGGTGCTCGATGGGGTCCTGGCCCGGGGGCCGCTGCTGGGCGCCGACTGGAGCGTGGCCGACTGCGCCGTGAACGCCCACCTGGCCTACCTGCCGATCTTCTTCCCCCAGCTCGACCTCAGCCCCTGGCCCCAGGTGCAGGCCACCATCGCCGCCACCCAGGCCCGGCCGGCCTACCGGGCCGTGATGGGGCTCGCCTGAGGGCCGACCCGTGCTGTGCTGGGGCGGAGAGGCGCTGGAGCTGCTGCCGCAGCGGGCCCTGTGGCTGCCGGGGCCCCGCCTGCTGCTGCTGGCGGATCTGCACCTGGGCAAGGCCGAGAGCTTCCAGGCCCAGGGCGTGCCCCTGCCCAGTGACGGCGACGGCGCCACCCTCAACCCCCTGCTGGCGCTGGCCCACCGCCTGCGGCCCGCCGAGGTGCTGGTGCTCGGCGACCTGATCCACAGCCGCCTGGGCCTGACGGCGGAGCTGCGGGCCAAGCTGGCGGCCCTGCCGGAGCTGCTGGGCTGCGCCCTGGCCCTGGTGGGCGGCAACCATGAGCGGGGCAGCTGGATCGAGGGGCTGCCGGCCCAGCCGTCCCAGCGGCGCGGGCCCCTGTGGCTGAGCCATGAACCCGAGCCCCCCGGCGTGCCGGGCCTCCTCAACGTCTGCGGGCACCTGCACCCCGTGGCGCTGCTGGGGGGGCGCGGCGACCGGCTGCGGCTGCCCTGCTTCGCCCTCGATCCGCGGGCGCCGCGGCTGCTGCTGCCCTCCTTCGGCCGGCTCACCGGCGGCCACCCCTGCCCGCCGGGCCTGCGGCGCTGGGTGGTGGCGGAGGGGGCCGTGCTGGAGCTGCCCGCCGGCGCCTGAGGGGGGACCCGGATCCCCCCTAGATTCAAGGCTTACGGCCGATCCGGGGATGCCCCGAGCGGGAGCCCCGTGACGCCCCTGAGCCCCCTGGATCGAGCCACGCCGCCCCCCCTCGCCCCGCGGCTGCCGGCCGCCCCCCTCCCCGGTCGCCGGCCCCCGTGGCGGCGCAAGCGCTGGCTGAGCCTCGGCATCCCCGCCGGCACCCTGGCGGTGCTGGTGGCGATCGCGCCGCCCCTGCCGGAGCGGCGGCGGCCGGCGGATGCCACGCCCCTGGCCAGCGGCGAGGAGGTGTTCCGCTACGCGCCGGATGCCCAGGCCTACGCCCTGGACTTCGACCCCCGCCGCGTGCGCCTCGATCTGCTGGAGGGCTGGGACCGGGAGCGGGACGCCTTCGCCGACAGCGCTGCCCTGGCCTACGTCAGCGGGCCGATGTACGAGCGGCACGTCAACAACAGCGGCCAGGAGATCACCGTTCCCCTGGGCGACATCAAGCTGGGGGAGCGGGTCTGGCGCGGCCGCAACCGCACCGCCGCCCGCCAGCGGGCCTTCGTGGGCATCCGCCACGACGGCCGGGTGGACTTCGGCTACGGCGAACTCACCCCCGAGCGGGCGGCCCGCTACGACAGCTTCATCGGCGGCCTGCACAGCCTCTACAACGACCTGGAGGCTCCCCCCAGCGACTACCGCGGCGCCTACAGCATCTCGATGGGGCAGCAGATCCGCTACTTCCTGCCGCGGATCCGCATGGTGATCGGCCTGCGCGGCGACGGCCGCCTGGAGGTGCTGATGAGCCGCGAGGGCCTGACCCTCGAGCAGACCCGGGCCCTGGCCCGCGACCGGGGGCTGCGGGCCGCCTATCTGCCCGACCACGCCTCCAAGAGCCGCCTGATCATCCCGGGGGTGAAGGGCTTCAGCGACGCGGACGCCAACTGGATCAGCGGCGGTGCCACCAGCTTCGTGCACGTGCCCTACCTGCTGCGCCTCAGTCGGCGCAGCGTGCCGCTGCAGGGCTCCCTGCTGGCCAGCCTGACGCCGGCGCTGCCGGCCGCCGGCTGCGGCACTCCGCTGCAGTGCGGCCAGACCCTGGGCGGCCAGCTGCTGGATCGGGCCCTGGCGGGCTTCAACCGGTTGATGGAGGAGGGGGTGGAGCCCGTGGCGCGGCTGATCTGGGCCCCCCGCGGTCCCCAGGACCCCAGCCGCACGGCCCTGCGCTCGCCGCTGCGGGAGCCGCCGATCACCGCGGACCCGATGGCCCTGCGCCAGCTGCAGCAGCAGGAGCAGGGGGAGCCCCGCAGCCGCCCGGAGGCGCCGCTGGCGCCGGATCTGCCGCCGCCGCTGCTGCTGCAGGAGGGCCAGAGCCTGCCGGAGGATCCGGAGGCCCTGGCCCCCGCGCCCGATGCCGCTGCGCCGGGGCCGGAAGACGCGGTGGCCCCCCCGTTGGCCCCCGGCGGCCCCACCCCGGAGCCCCCGCCGGACAGCGCCAGCGGCGCGGTGGCCCCGCCCATGGCGCCGCCGCCACCCCTGCTGCCGCCGCCGGAGCCCCCGACGGCCGGCCCCTAGCCGGCCGCGGCCAGGGCCCGCACCACGTCGCCGCGGGTCAGCACGCCCACGGGGCGGCGCTGCCCGTCGAGCACGAACAGGCGCTGGGTGCTGCTGGCGTGCAGCTGGCGCGCCGCCGCCGGCAGGCTGGTGTCTGGGCCGCAGGTGTGGGGATGGTGGCCCATCACCTCACCCACGGTGCTGCCGAGCACCTGGTGCACCTGCTTGTCCCACTCCAGGGGGTTGCGCAGGTAGATCACCGCATCGAGCAGCAGCACGTAGGGCCCGGCGTCGAAGCCGCCCTCGCGCACCATCAGGTCCTGCTCCGTGAGTTCGCCCACCAGGGCGCCGCCCGCATCCACCACCGGCAGGCCGCTGATGTGGTGCTCACTGAGCAGCTGCACGGCCTGCTGCAGGGGCGTGTCCACGGCGACGCTGCGCACCGGCGCGCTCATCACCTCGGCCACGCTGCGTTCCACCACCATCGCTCGTCCGCTGCTGGGGCCATTGTGGACCGCGGCGAGGGCGCGGGAGCGGGCGCCGACCGGGGATGGGGGGCCCCGCTCCCTACCCTCAGGTCCCCCTCCCGGCCCCGATGTCCCTCAGCCGCCGCAGCGCCGACGCCCTCACCCTGGGTCGGGCCGTCCTGGGGCTGCCGCTGCTGCTGGCCCTGGCGGCGGGCTGGCAGGGCCTGGCCTGGGGGCTGCTGCTGCTGGGGGGCCTCAGCGACGCCGCCGATGGCTGGCTGGCCCGCCGCGCCGGCGGCGGCTCGGTCTGGGGGGCCCGGCTCGATCCCCTCACCGACAAGATCCTGATCAGCGCGCCGCTGCTGTGGCTGGCGGCCCAGGGCCGCCTGCCCCTGTGGGCGGTGTGGCTGCTGCTGGCCCGGGAGCTGCTGATCTCGGGCTGGCGGGCCGGCCAGGGCAGCGGCGGGCCCGCCTCCTGGGGCGGCAAGGCCAAGACGATCCTGCAGTTCGCCTCGCTGCTGCTGCTGCTCTGGCCCGGGGCCTGGGGCGGGGCGCTGGCCCTGGGGGGCGCCGGCCTGGTGGAGCTGCTGCACGGCCTGGGCTGGCTGCTGTTCTGGCCGTCGCTGCTGCTGGCCCTCAGCTCAGCCCTGGGCTACCTGCGCCAGCGCTGAGGCGGCCATGGGTTGGCCAGGCCCCGGTCCGTGGCGGTCGCGGCTCAGGCCGCCCCCAGCAGGGCCGCATCGCCGCTGAAGTCCACCGGGGCGGGCCCGCGGCGGGCGTAGTCGTTGGTGTAGCTGTCGGCGAGGGCGCGCTCCACGTCGTAGCGGGGCGTCCAGGCCAGCTCCCGCTGCACCCGGGTCACGTCGGTGAGGAAGTGGGCCAGCCGCAGCGGAAAGGCCTTGCGGGCCTTGGGGTCGAGGCCGGCGGGATCGAAGCGGCGGATCTCCACCGCCGCCGGATCCTGACCGCAGGCCCGGGCGGCGGCCGCCACCAGGCCCCGGAAGGTGATGCCCTGCACGCCGCTGCAGTTGTAGATGCGGTTGGCGGCGGCCTCCACGCCGATGCTGAGGGCCATGGCCTCCGCCAGGTCGGCCACGTGGCCCAGCTGGGTGATCGTGCTGCCGTCGCCCGGCAGGGGCACGGGCCGGCCGGCCGTGATCCGATCGAAGAACCAGCTCTCCACCGGGTTGTAGTTGCCGGCGCCCACGATGTAGGTGGGCCGGAAGCTGGTGAAGGGGATCTTCTCGGCCTGGAGCCAGGCCTCGGTGTCCAGCTTGCCGCTGTGGCGGCTCTGGGGATCGGTGGGGGAGTCCTCGTGGAGGGGCCAGAGCTCGCTGTCGGCGTAGACGCCGGCGGAGCTCACGTACACGAAGCGGTGCGACGGCGGGCCGGTGCGCTCCAGCACGGCGCGGGAGTCGTCGAGGCAGCGGCCGGAGCTGTCGACGATCACCTCGAAGCGGCGGCCCGTCAGGGCGGCCAGGGCCTCGGTGCTGCAGCGGTCGCCGCAGAGGTGCTCGACGCCGGCGGGCACGGGGTTGCGGCCGCGGGTCAGCAGGGTGAGCTCATGGCCCTCCGCCAGCAGCCGCGCCACCAGGGGCTTGCCCACGAAGCGGGTCCCGCCCATCACCAGGATCTTCACGGCCGCTGCCTCGACACACTGCGGTCATTCAAGCCGTGCGGGGGTGGCGGGCCCGCCAGGAGCGTTGCCGCCCGGCGGGGGGCTGACCACACTGCGGGGGCCCAGTCCCCCGAGCTGCATGCTGCACGTCGACCTTCCCAGCCCCGAGGCTCTGCGGGCCCTGGCCCTGCACCGCCATGCCCCCAGCGTCTCGATCGTGCTGCCCACCACGCCGATCACCCCCGACACGGACGTGGACCGGCTGGAGCTGCGGGCCCTGGTGGAGGAGGCGACCGCCCAGCTGGAGGCCGCCGGCACCGAGCGCTCAGCCGTGGCCGCCCTGCGCGAAGCCCTCGACGACCTGATCGACGACGACGCCTTCTGGCGTTTCCAGGCCCGCTCCCTGGTGATCTACGCCACCCCCGAGCGGCTGGTGACCTACCGCCTGCCCACCACCGCCGTGCCCCTGGCGGCGGTCTCCGACCGCTTCCACCTCAAGCCCCTGCTGCGGGCCACCGGCTTCGGCAACAGCGGCTATGTGCTGGCCCTGGCCGATGGCGGCGTGCGGCTGGTGGAGGTGTCCGCCGACCTGCCCGCCGCCCCGGTGAAGCTCGCCGATCTGCCCAGGGACGCGGCCTCGGCGGCGGGCAAGGCCAGCATCAACGACCGTTCCCCCAGCGGCCGGCTCACGGGCTCCGAGGGCAAGAAGGTGCGGCTGCGCCAGTACGCCCGCCAGGTGGAGCGGGCCCTGCGCGACCACCTGGCCGGCCAGGAGCTGCCCCTGGTGCTGGCCGCGGTGGACAGCCTCGGCGCCCTCTACCGCTCGGTGAACACCTACCCCCACCTGGCCGCCACCGGCATCGAGGGCAGTCCCGAGCACCGCTCCGACGGGGAGCTGGCCCAGGAGGCCCGGGCCGTCTTCGACGCCCTCAACCAGCAGCGCCTCGCCGAGTGGCGCGAGCGCTTCGGCCAGCGCCGCAACGAGGGCCGCGCCAGCACCGACGTGGTCCAGGTGGCGCGGGCCGCCACCTTCGAGGCGGTGCAGAGCCTGCTGGTGGACCTCGACCGGGTGGTGGACGGCCGCATCGACGAGACGGATGGCCGCCTGGAGGAGAACGGGGCCCCCGGCGCCGGCAGCTACGGCGTGCTCGATGAGATCGCCCGGCGGGTGCTGCTCAGCGGCGGGGAGGTGCTGGCGGTGCGCCAGGAGGACCTGCCCGAGGGCTCCCCGGTGGCCGCGATCTTCCGCTACGCCCTCTGAGGCGCGGCTCCTCCCCACTCGGTATCCCCCGCCATGGCGCGTTTCGGTGAGCTGCTGCGCTCCCTCAACAACCTCAAGCTGCTGGCGGCCATCGGCCGCAGCGGCGGCGACCTGGCCAGCGTCGCCGACCTGGTGGACAGCTTCCTGGACAGTCCCCAGATGGACGACTGCCTGCGGCGCTTCCGGGCGGTGCCCGGCGGCGCCGCCCTGCTGGAGGGTCGCTACCCGCCGCTCCAGCCCGACATCGACGCCCTGATCCAGCTGCCCCCGGGCAGCCTGGGGCGCCAGTACGCCGAGCTGATTCGCCGGCTCCATTACGACCCCGCCTTCTTCCGCCCCCGCCCGATCGACAGCGAGGCCCGCTGGCTCACCCAGCGCATCGCCACCACCCACGACATCCACCACGTGGTGAGCGGCTTCGGCACGGAACCGGCCGGCGAGGGCGGCGTGCTGGCGATCACCGCCAGCCAGATCGGCTTCCCCGCCTACGTGCTGCTCACCAGCGCCAGCCAGCTGGCCAGCTTCCGCCTGCAGCTGGAGCGCTTCGAGGGCCTGAGCCGGGCCCTGGCCCACGGGGCGGCGATCGCCCGCCGTGCCCCCTGCCTGGCGGCGGTGCGCTGGGAGGAGGGCTGGGAGCGGCCCCTGGCCGAGTGGCGCCGGCAGCTGGGCATTGTCGAACCGGCGGACCGGGAGCCCTACGGGCTGCAGAGCCAGGGCCTGCCGCAGGAGGTCTGAGGCCATGCCCCAGCGCCTTGGCCCCGCCTGGACCGCCCAGGCCGGCGCCCTGGGCGCCGCGGGCGGCCACCGCCACTTCCGGCTGCTGGGCCAGCGGGGCCGCGGCGATGCCCGGGCGGTGGAACTGGAGGCCGTGCTGGAGCGGGGCTTCCGGCTGCTGGTGCCCCTGGCGGAGCTGCGCGATGGCCGGCTGTGGCAACCCGGCTGGCAGCGCCTGGCGGGGCTGGAGGGCGGCGGAGCGCCGGCGGCCGGCCGTCAAGATGGGGCCAGCCAGCGATCCCCGATGCAGATCCTTCCCGCCATCGACCTGCTGGGCGGCCAGTGCGTGCGCCTGCACCAGGGCGACTACGGCCAGGTGACCCGCTTCGGCGATGACCCCGTGGCCCAGGCCCTGGAGTGGCAGCGCCAGGGCGCCGAGCGCCTGCACCTGGTGGACCTCGACGGCGCCCGCACCGGCCAGCCCGTCAACGATGCGGTGGTGAAGGCGATCACCGCGGCCCTGCGGATTCCCGTGCAGCTGGGCGGCGGTGTGCGCAGCCTGGAGCGGGCTGAGGAGCTGCTGGCCTGCGGCCTGGATCGGGTGATCCTGGGCACCGTGGCGATCGAGCGGCCGGAGCTGGTGCGGCAGCTGGCGGCGCGGCACCCGGGCCGGATCGTGGTGGGCATCGATGCCAAGGACGGCCTGGTGGCCACCCGCGGCTGGATCGAGACCAGCACCGTGCAGGCCACGGAGCTGGCCAGGAGCTTCGCGGACGCCGGCGTGGCGGCGATCATCAGCACCGACATCGCCACCGACGGCACCCTGGCGGGCCCCAACCTGGCGGCCCTGCGGGCCATGGCCGAGGCCAGCACCATCCCGGTGATCGCCTCCGGGGGCATCGGCAGCCTGGAGGACATCCTCTCGCTGCTGTCGATCGCGCCCCTCGGCGTGGAGGGGGTGATCGTGGGCCGGGCCCTCTACGACGGCGCCGTGGACCTGGCCGAGGCGATCGCCGCCGTGGGGCCGGCCCGGCTGCAGGACGCAGTCACTCCGCCTAGCGGTTCTATAACGGTGTAAAGCCCCCGGCTGCCCCGTGCCCGCCCTCCCCCTAGCCCCGGCGGCCCCCAGTGCCGCCAGCGGCGCCGATGCCGCCTACCTGCGCTGCCGCGAGCTGGGCATGCGCCTCAGCCGGCAGCGCCGCATGGTGCTGGATCTGCTCTGGGCGGAGAAGGCCCACCTCAGCGCCCGCGACATCTTCGAGAAGCTCAATGCCCTGGGCCGCAACATCGGCCACACCTCCGTCTATCAGAACCTGGAGGCCCTCCAGAGCGCCGGTGTGATCGAGTGTCTGGACCGGGCCAGCGGCCGGCTCTACGGCTACCGCAGCGACCCCCACAGCCACCTCACCTGTGTGGAGTCGGGCGCCATCCAGGACCTCGACGTGGTGCTGCCGCCGGAGCTGATCGCCCGGATCGAGGCGCTCACCGGCTTCACGATTGAGAGCTACACCCTGCACCTGAGCGGCCGGCCGCGCGCCGGCGGCTGAGCCGCCCCCGGAGGGCTCCGCCGCTGCACCGCTGCCGTGGCCGGCGACTGGAGAAACGGCGGCGGGCTCGTTACGTTGGGCGCCAGCGACCCCTCCGGCAGCGCACCGTGCCCCAGGCCCCGGCATCACCCCAGCTGCTGCTGCTCGCCGAACCGCTGCCGCAGCAGGCCCTGGCGGCCCTGCTCGGGCCCGGCGGCGCCGGCTACCGGCTGGCCAGGGGGGCCGAGGAGCTGCAGGGCCCGCCGGCCCTCGTGCTCTGGGACCTGGCCGCCCCCCCGCCGGCCGCCACGCTGCTGCGGGAGCTGGAGCAGCTGCGGGCCCGCTGGCCCGGTGCCCCCCTGCTGGTGCTGCTGCCGGCCACGGTGCCCTACCCGGCCCCCTGGCTGCTGCAGCTGCCGGTGGAGGGCCTGCTGCAGCGGGCCGAGCTGGAGGCGCTGCGCGAGGCCGTGGCCACGCTGCTGGCCGGTGGCCGGGTGGTGGAGCTGCGGCCCCCGGCGGGCCGGCCCGCCGCCGTGCCCGGGGAGTGGCCGGGGCGGGCGGTGGGCCTGGGCCAGTGGCTGCTGCAGAGCGGCCTGGTCCAGATCGAGGCCGAGCGCCGGCGCTGCCACCAGTGGCTGGCGCTGGCCGAGCGGGGCGGCCTGGCCCGGCTGCTGCTGCGGGGCCGGCTGCGGGAGCTGGCGGTGGCCCGGCGCCTGCTGCTCTGGCTGTGGGGTCCGATCGCCATGGCCTGGCCGGAGGCGCTGCCGGAGCCGGACGCCGCCGCGGCGTCACCCCTGCCGGTGCCGCCCCCGGCCTCCAGCACCGCCATCACCCTGCGCCAGCGCACCGCCGCCGGCGTCTGGCAGGCGATCCAGGCGCGGCTGGTGGCCGCCAGCCGCGGCGAGCTCGCCAACGCCAGCGGTCAGCTGCTGGCCCTGGAGGGCCTCAGCCCCGAGCACCGGCGCGACCTGCTGCTGGCCCTGATCAGCCAGCTGGACCTGCTGGTGCTGCGGCTGCGCCAGGAGCAGCTGCGGGGCGAGGAGCTGCAGGAGCGCTGGCTGCAGCTGCAGCCGGATCTGCGCCGCCTGGCCCTGCGGGCCATGGCCGGCGAGTACGTGCAGCTCCCCCAGCAGGGCAGCCTGCTGCCGGTGGCCGACACCCTCACCGCCAGCGCCGACCTGCAGGCCAGCGATCCGGAGCTGCCGGCACCCCAGCCGATGCTGGCCGCCCTGGTGCTGGCCCAGCCGCTGCTGGTGGATGGGCGCCTGCTGGCGCCGGATGAACCGCTGGCGCTGCTGCAGCTGGAGGCGCTGATCGCCAACTGGCTGATCCGCAGCGCCGAGCTGATCAGCGCCGAGCTGCTGGCCTGCTGCAGCACCTGGCCGGAGCTGCGCCGCTACCTGCTCACCGCCGACCTGCTGGCCACCCGCAACCTGGAGCGGCTGCGCAACCAGCTCAACGCCCAGCAGCGCTGGAGCAGCTGGTTCGAGCGGCCCGTGCAGCTCTACGAGAGCCAGAGGCAGCTCTACCGGCTGGAGGGCGGCACGATCGTGACCCTGCAGCTCACCGAACCGCGCGACGGTGAACTGCGCCAGCTGGGCTGGCTGCAGCAGCTGGTGACCCTGGCCCTGGAGGCCCGCGACGCCCTGGCCCCCCAGGTCCGCGCCGGGTTCCGCCGCCTCGGCGACCTGGTGGTGGTGGTGCTCACCCAGGTGATCGGCCGGGCCATCGGCCTGGTGGGGCGGGGCATCGTGCAGGGGATGGGCCGCAGCTTCGGCCGGGGCTGACCGGGCCGCCGCGACCGCGCGTCACAATGGCCCCAGCCTGTGGCCTGTCCCGTTGATCTCCGGTTTCCTGGTCAGCCCTGTGATCGCGCCCCCCGCCCGCCCGGCGGTGCCCTGCCTGCTGCGGGCCCTGGCCCTGGCCCTGGCGCTTCTGCTCTGCTGGGCCCTGCCGGCGGCACCGGCCTGGGCCGCCCGCGACACCAACAGCTACGACGGCAACATCTACGCCCTCTACGCCGGCAATGGCTCCCTGGTGCCGCCCCGCAGCAGCCTGGCCGACGCCCTGGCCGAGCACCGGCCGGTGGTGCTGGCCTACTTCCTCGACGACGCCGCGGTGAGCAAGCAGAACGCCGTGGTGTTCAACGAGCTGCAGCGCCTCTGGGGCCGCAGCGTCGAGCTGATCCTGGTGACCACCGATCCGCTGCAGGGCCGCCCCGACCCCGGCCCCGGCCAGCCGGGCCACTACTGGCAGGGGGTGATTCCCCAGGTGGTGGTGTTCGGCCGCGACGGCCAGCCGGTGCTCGACGCCACCGGGCCGGTGGACATCAACGCCATCAACGCCGCCCTCACCGAGGTGACGGGCCTCAGGCCCCAGGGCGACTCCAGGGCCGGCATCAGCCGTGAGGTGAATGAGCTGAACAGCGAGATCGTGTTCTCCAACTGAACCCAGCCGACCCCAGTCGACCCCTCGCCACCGCGACAGCCGCAGCCCCGGGCGGCGCCCCACCTGCCCACTGCCCGCTGTCCGCTGCCCCGAGCCCGCCATGAGCCCCGCCACCCGGATCGAAACCGACAGCCTCGGCCCCGTGGCGGTGCCGGCGGCCCACTACTGGGGCGCCCAGACTGAGCGCTCGATCCACCACTTCCCATTCGGCCAGCGCATGCCGCTGCCGCTGGTGCACGCCTTCGGCCAGCTCAAGGCCGCCTGCGCCGAGGTGAACCGCGACCTGGGCAAGCTCGACCCCGCCCTGGCGGCCGCCATCGTGGCCGCCGCCGAGCAGGTGGCCGCCGGCGCCCTGGACGACGAGTTCCCCCTCAAGGTGTGGCAGACGGGTTCCGGCACCCAGACCAACATGAACGCCAACGAGGTGATCGCCAACCGGGCGATCGAGGCCCTCGGCGGCGAGCTGGGCAGCAAGAGCCCGGTGCACCCCAACGACCATGTGAACCTGAGCCAGTCGAGCAACGACACCTTTCCGGCGGCGATGCACCTGGCGGTGGTGCTGGAGCTGGAGCGCCGCCTGCTGCCGGCCGTCCAGGGGCTGATGGCGGCCCTGCAGGCCAAGGCCACCGCCTACGCCGGGATCATCAAGATCGGCCGCACCCACCTGCAGGATGCGGTGCCCCTGAGCCTGGGCCAGGAGTTCAGCGGCTACGGGGCCCAGCTGCGCCTCGGGCTCGACGCCATCGACGCCAGCCTGCCGGCGGTGCGGGAGCTGGCCATCGGCGGCACGGCGGTGGGCACGGGCCTCAATGCCCCGCAGGGCTTCGGGGAGCTGGTGGCGCAGCGGCTCAGCGAGCGCCTGGGCACGGCCTTCCGCAGCGCCCCGAACAAGTTCCAGGCCCTGGCGGGCCATGAGGCGCTGGCGGCGGCCCAGGGCGCCCTCACGGTGCTGGCCGGCAGCCTGATGAAGATCGCCAACGACATCCGCTGGCTGGGCAGCGGCCCCCGCTGCGGCCTGGGGGAGCTGGTGCTGCCGGAGAACGAGCCGGGCTCCTCGATCATGCCCGGCAAGGTGAATCCCACCCAGTGCGAGAGCCTCACGATGGTGGCCGTGCAGGTGATGGGCAACAACACCGCCGTGCAGCTGGCCGCCAGCCAGGGCAATTTCGAGCTGAATGTGTTCAAGCCCGTGATCGCCCACAACGTGCTGGAGAGCATCGAGCTGCTCACCGGTGCCTGCCGCAGCTTCCGCGAATACTGCATCGAGGGTCTGCAGGCCAATGGGTCGCGGATCGAGACGCTGCTCGATCAGAGTCTGATGCTGGTGACGGCCCTCACCCCCGCCATCGGCTACGACCGGGCCAGCGCCATCGCCAAGCACGCCCACAACCACCAGCTCAGCCTCAAGGAGGCCGCCCTGGTGCTGGGCGAGATCAGCGCCGAGGAGTTCGACCAGTGGGTGCAGCCCCAGCGGATGGTGTGAGGGGCGGGCGCCGGGCCCCGAAGCGACGGCGGTACTGGCTGGGGGTGAGCTTGAGCGCATCGCCGCCGCCGCGGTTGGTGATTCGCTCGTGATGCGGCTGGATCTGCGCGCTCCCCCTCAACCCGCCGGCTGCTCGGTCGCGGCGGCCGGGGCGCCCTGCAGCACCAGCCGCAGCAGCACCGGCGCCAGGAAGGTGGTGCCGATCACCATGATCAGGATCGCCGCCTCCAGGGCCGGGCTGAGCAGGCCCGCCTGGCTGCCGAGGCCCAGGAAGATCAGGCCCACCTCCCCCCGCGGCAGCATGCCCAGCCCCACCACCCAGCGGTTGGTGGGTTCGGCGCTGCGGTAGCTGAAGCCCGCCACCAGCTTGGTGAGCACGGCGATCACCAGCAGGAACGCCGCCACCACCAGGCCCTCGCGGTTGGCCGGCTCCAGGGGGTTGAGCACCGCCAGGTCCATGGTGGTGCCGATCAGCACGAAGAACACGGTGGCGAACAGGGCCACCAGGGGCTGGATCGCCGCTTCGATCGCCTGGGCATGGCGGGAGTTGCTGAGCACCAGGCCGGCGGCGAAGGCCCCCAGGGCCGCCTCCAGACCGATGGCCTGGGCGGCGAAACAGCCCAGGCAGAGCACCAGGAAGGCCACCGCCACCGCCTCCCCGGGGGCCCGCAGCCGGTCGAGCAGGCGGTCGAGCAGCGGCGCCGCCCGGCGGCTCAGCAGCAGTGAGGTCACCACGAACACGGCGGCGGCCGCCACCAGCTTCAGGATCGGGCCGGCGCTGACGCTGCCGCCGGCCGCCAGGGCCGCCACCACCGCCAGAATCACGATGCCGAGGATGTCGTCGAGCACGGCGGCGCCGATCACGATCTGCCCCTCGCGGCGCTTCAGCACCCCCAGTTCTCCGAACACGCTGGCGGTGATGCCGATGCTGGTGGCGGTCATGGCGGCGCCGGCGAACAGGGCCGGCAGCAGCGGCACGTGGAACAGCAGGTGCAGGCCGGCGGTGCCGAGGGCGAAGGGCAGCACCACGCCGGTGAGGGCCACACCCGTGGCCTGGGCGCCCACGGCGATCAGCTCCTCCAGCTCACATTCGAGTCCGGTGAGGAACAGCAGGGCATACAGGCCGATGCGCGAAGCCGATTGCAGGTTGGGGAAGGTGTCGTTGTAGAGGGCGCCCACCTGCTCCGGCGCCAGATGCGACAGCCCCGCCACGGCTGCCACCAGGGCTCCGTTCAACTGGGCCCCGAGCTCCGGCGGCAGGATCAGGTGCAGGCCCGAGAGGCCGATCAGCACGCCGGCCACCAGCTCCCCCAGGATCGTGGGCAGCTGCAGCCGCACCATCAGCTCCGCCAGGGCCCGCGCCGCCAGCACGATCAGGGCGAGGCGCCCCACCTCGATCAGGGTGTGGGCCACCTCCAGGCTGTGGCCCCCCAGCTCCAGCAGCAGCGCCGCAAATGGTGCACTCAGGGGCATCGGGGCTCCGTCCAGGTGGGCGGACCCTAGGAGCGGTGGCCCGGTCTGGCGACCGGCCCCGGGGACCCCTCAGAGCAGGTTCGCCGCCAGCTCCGCCAGCTCGGAGCGCTCGCCCCGCACCAGGGTGACGTGGCCGGCCAGGGTCTGCCCCTTGAAGCGCTCCACCAGCCAGGTGAGGCCATTGCTCTCGGCATCCACGTAGGGGTTGTCGATCTGGTAGGGATCGCCCGTGAGCACGATCTTGGTGCCCTCGCCCACCCGCGTCACGATCGTCTTCACCTCGTGGGGGGTGAGGTTCTGGGCCTCATCCACCACCATGTACTGGCGCGGAATCGAGCGGCCGCGGATGTAGCTGATCGCCTCCACTTCCAGCAGCCCCATGCCCTTGAGGTCGGTCCAGTTGCTGCGGGGCTGGCGGTGGGCCCCCGGCCGGCCGGCCCCGCCGCCGCCACGGGCCGCGCTGCGGCCCTCGTCCTCCGGGCTGCCGCCCAGCAGGAAGTCCAGGTTGTCGACGATCGGCTGCATCCAGGGGCCCATCTTCTCCTCGAGGCTGCCGGGCAGGAAGCCGATTTCCTTGCCCAGGGAGATCACCGGCCGGGTCACCAGCAGCCGGTCGTAGAGGTGGTCGTCGGCCACCTGGTGCAGGCCGGCCGCCAGGGCCAGCAGCGTCTTGCCGGTGCCGGCCTTGCCCACCAGCGTCAGCAGCTGGATGGCCGGATCCAGCAGCAGGTCGAGGGCGAAGGTCTGCTCGCGGTTGCGGGCGCCGATGCGCCCCAGCCGGGTCTTCTGGGCCCGCTGCAGGGGCAGCAGGGCGCCGCGCCGGGCGTCGTAGCGGGCCAGCAGGGTGTGCCCCGGCTGCAGCTCGTCCACCAGGGTCACCCCCTCGTTGGCCTGCAGGCTGAGGCCCGTGGCCTCCAGGGCCCCCTGGATCGCGGCCAGCGGCAGCCCCGCCGGGCCCTTGAGCGCCTCCATCTGCTGGGCGCTCACCGGCAGGTCGCACACCCCGGGGTAGAGGTCGGCGATGGTCACCTTGTCGGTGGTGTAGTCCTGGGCCGTCAGGCCCACCGCATCGGCCTTGATGCGCAGGTTGGTGTCCTTGGTGACCAGCACCACCGGCTGCTGGCTGCCGCCGATCACCCCCTGGCGCAGCTGCTCCAGCGCCACCGCCAGGATGTTGTTGTCGCCGTTGCCCCCCTTGAGCTCCGGGGGCAGCTGCTCGAGGGTCTCGCGCCGGCAGAACACCACCTGCAGGGTGCCGCCGGAGCCCCCGTCCAGGGGCACGCCATCGGCCAGGTTGCCCTTCTGCCGCAGGCCATCCAGCAGCCGCGACACCTGGCGGGCGTTGCGGCCCTTCTCGGCGGGATCGCGCTTGAAGCGATCGATCTCCTCCACCACCTCGATCGGGATCACCACCGCGTTGTCCTCGAAGCGGCTGAGGGCCTGGGGGTCGTGCAGCAGCACGTTCGTGTCGAGAACGTAGGTCTTGCGCATCGATCCCGCTCCTGCGGCGCTGGTGGCACCGTACGGCTGCCGCACCGCCCGGGGGCGGCGGCGCCACCAACCGCCGCAATCCGCCGCCGCGGCCCGGCTCACCGCCCCGGGCGGCGCGACCTACGCTCCGGCGGACCTGGAAGCCCCGGCGTGCCCCCGCTGCTCTCTGTTCTGCTCCTCGCGCTGCTGCTGTTAGGCCTGGGCCTGCTCTGGCTCGAGCTGCGCCACCGGCTGCGGCCCGCCTCGCCGCTGCGGCTGCGCTCCGGCCCCTGGAAGGTGCTGCGCCAGGACGGCGAGGTGCTGGTGAAGGGCACCCTCACCATCACCAACCCCCACCCCCGCATGGAGGTGTTCGTGCCGGAGATCAGCGTCCGGCCCACCCTGCTGGGCCGCGGCGACCTGCAGGCGGTGCGGATCCACAGCGAGGTCATCCCCCACCACCCGGATGAGCCGGCCCGGCCCGACGGCTACTGGTTCGCCTACATCGTCAAGGGCCGCAAGAGCACCGAGGCCAAGCTGCGGCTCAGCCTCAGCGGCCCCGCCGGCCTCGACCTCAAGGCTCTGCTCGACACCCTCTGGGTGGAGGTCCTCTGGGTGAACTACGGGCCCTTCGGGCGGCTGCAGCGCCGCGACGCGGTGCTGGTGCCCCTGCGCCGGCCCGCCGCCCTGACCGCCGCCAGCGCCCAGTGGCGCCCGGGCGAGGGCTGCCAGGTGCTGCCGATCCGCACCCACCTGCTGGGGGTGCTCGACGATCCGGCCGCGGTGCTGCGCCACTACGCCGGCGCCCTGCTGCAGCCGGGCGACATCCTCACCATCGGTGAGACCCCCCTGGCGGTGATGCAGGGCCGCTACCACCACCCCGAGACGGTGCAGCCCTCCGGCCTGGCGCGGCTGCTCTGCCGGGTGTTCCACCCCACCAGCTCCCTGGCCACGGCCTGCGGCCTGCAGAGCCTGATCGACGTGGTGGGGCCGGCCCGGGTGCTGGTGGCCTGGCTGGTGGGCACGGCCCTCAAGCTGGTGGGGCTCAAGGGCTGGTTCTACCGGCTGGCGGGGGACCAGGCCCGCCTGATCGACGACATCACCGGCACCACTCCGCCCTACGACCAGACGATCGTGCTGGGGCCGGATCGGCCTGCCGCCCTCTGCGCCCAGCTGGCCTCCGAGCTGGGGGTGGCCGTGGCGGTGGTGGATGTGAACGACCTGGGCCGCGTCAAGGTGCTGGCGGCCAGTCCCGGCACCGACGAGGACCTGCTGCAGCGCGCCCTCAGGCCCAACCCGGCCGGCAACGCCAACGAGCGCACGCCCCTGGTGCTGGTGCGCCCCTAGCCGCCCCGGGCCCATACGATGGAGGGGAGGCCTGTTGAGCGGGGCCGTCCCCCTGCCGAGCCCACCCCTGCCGAGCCCTAGCGTGTCCCCCACCAGCCCGGTGCCCACGAGCAGCCCCCAGCCCCCGGCTACCCCCGCGGCGGCCGCGCTGCCCGCCGCGGTCCCTGGGCCGCTGCCGCCGCTGCGGATCGAGCCGCTGCAGGGCTGGCACCTGCCCCTGCTCCACGACCCCGCCTTCCTCGACCTGCAGCCGCTGCTGCAGCGCGCCCTGCTGCTGCAGGGCCCCGAGCGCCTGCTGCGCAGCCTGGTGCCCCGCCGCGCCCTGGCGCCCGATGTGCTGCTGGCCTACCGCGACCCCCAGCGCCCCCTGGGGCTGCTGGTGAGCGAGCGGCTCAACCGCAGCGGCAGCTGCTGGCAGCTGCTGCACCTGCGCAGCGGCGAGGCCGTGCTCGCCGCGGGCGACAGCGGCCGCATGGCCCTGGAGTCGGCCCTGGTGCGGGAGGCGATCCAGCGCGGCCGCGGCGCCGCCAGCTGGATCGCCACCAGCTCCAGCTGTGACGACGCCCGGCTCGCCCTGCTGCGCCAGCAGGGCTTCCAGCCCCTGCGCCACGAGACCCTCTGGCGCTGGCAGCCCCGCCAGGGCGGCGCCCTCGACGGCCCCGGGCTGGAGCAGCTGCTGCAGGCCCTGCCCCCCGACCTGCAGCTGCGCCCCCTCAGCCGCCGCACCGCCGGCCTGATGTGGCACCTGGAGCAGGCGGCCCTGCCGGCCCAGCTGCGCCAGCTGCTGGATCGCCGCGTCGAAGACCTGCTGGACCAGAGCCAGGGCCCCAGCCTGATGCTGGTGGACGGCTGCCGCCAGACGGCCGTGGCCGGTGCCCGGCGGCTGCGGCCCGGCAGCCGCGGCCTGCCGGAGCTGGAGCTCACCCTGCACCCGGGCTGGTCGCACCTGCTGGGGGCGCCGCTGCAGCTGCTGCTGGAGCGCAGCGCCGCCGGCTGCGAGCAGCTGATCGTGCGCAGCGACCTGGGCGACAGCGAGCGCAGCCGCTGGCTGCAGAGCCTGGGCATGGCCCCCGAGGGCGAGGAGGTGGTGATGGCCCGCAGCGTCTGGCGGCGCCACTCGCCCCAGCCCAGCGCCGCGGTGGTGCGCCGCCTCGATGCGGTGCTCGGCCGGCTGCAGCCGCGCCAGCGGCCCCTGCCCACGCCCCTGGGCCGCTGAGGCCGTGGCGGGCCGCCCCCCCCAGCCCCGCTCAGTGCTGGCCCTGGATGTGGGCCGCCGCCGCATCGGCCTGGCGGGCTGCGACCCCCTCGGCCTCACCGTGACGCCGCTGCAGGCCCTGCGCCGGGGCCGCTTCCCCGCCGACCTGGCGCTGCTGGAGCGGGTGATCCAGGGGCGACGGGTCGAGGCGCTGGTGGTGGGGCTGCCCCTGGACGCGGCCCAGCGGCCCACCGCCCAGGCGGAGCACTGCCGCCGCTACGGCGAGCGCCTGGCCCGCCAGCTGGCCCTGCCCCTGGCCCTGGTGGACGAGCACGCCAGCAGCTGGGCCGCCGGCGAGCGCCACGGCCTGCACGGCGACCGCAGCGGCGCCCTGGACAGCGCCGCCGCCGCCCTGCTGCTGGAGCAGTGGCTGGCGGAGGGACCGGAGCCCCAGGCCGTCGCCGGCGGCCCCGCCCCGGCCGATCCGGTGGGCAGTCGGCCACCGGAGCTTGGCCCCGGGTCCGGCGCCCAGGCATCCTGAGGGGAGCTGCCTCCCCCCCATGAGCCCCGACGGCCCCTCCTCCTCCGGCTCCGGCGATGTGCCCACGGTGCTCGTGCGCGACGGCCAGGGCCGCCAGCTGCTCTGCTTCCTCGAGCAGCTGATCCCCCTTGACGGCCACGACTACGCCCTGCTGACCCCGGTGGACACCCCGGTGTGCCTGGTGCACCTGCCCGACGACGAGGACGAGGAGCCCGAGGAGATCACCGACCTGGAGGCCTCCCGGGAGATCCTCGAGGTGGCCGAGTCGATCCTGCAGGAGCACGACCTGACCCTGGTGCGCTCCGCCGCCACCCTGACGGTGAGCGGCGATGTGGAGGAGCCGGAGCTCTCCGACGCGGACCTGGAGGACGAGCCCCGCGAGGACGATGACGACGAGGGCGATCTGTTCGAGTCGCTGCTGGATCGCCCCTTCTGGGTGGGCGAGGAGCAGTACGACCTCTGGATTCCCCTCGACCCCTTCTTCGTGGTGGCCCGCCTGGAGGGCAGCGAGGCCGTGCTGGTGGAGGGCGAGGAGTTCGAGCGGGTCCAGCCCCGCATCGAAGCTGAACTCGACGACCGCGAGCAGGCGGGCGACTGAGCGTGTCCCGCAGCGGCCCCCGGGCCGACCCCCGAGCCCCCCTGGAGCCTTGAGCGACCCCCGCCCCCTCCCCAGCCCGCTGCAGCGGCTGCTGCAGCCGGACTGGCAGCCCGAGGCCACCGTGGCCGAGCTGCCGCTGCAGCACTTCCACGACCGGGGCATCCGCGCCCTGGTGCTGGATGTGGACCGCACCCTGCTGCCCCGGCGCGGCACCCTGCTGCCCGCCGCCGTGGCGGACTGGCTGCAGCGGGCCCAGGCCCAGCAGCTGCGCCTGCACCTGTTCAGCAACAACCCCTCGCGCCAGCGCATCGGCGCGGTGGCCCGCCAGCTCGGCGTGGCCTTCACCACCAGCGCCGCCAAGCCGCGCCGCGGCCCGCTGCGGCGGGTGATGGCGGAGCTGGCGATCCCGCCGGCCCAGGTGGCGATCGTGGGGGACCGGGTCTTCACCGATGTGCTGGGGGGCAACCGCCTCGGCCTCTACACGGTGCTGGTGCGGCCGGTGAATCCCCAGGGCCAGCCCTGCGCCCACGACCACTGGCAGCGCCTGGAGGTGCGGCTGGCGCGCCTGGTGGGCGCCGACCTGCACTAGGCCCCCGGCCCCCCCCCCCCCCCCCCCCGGCCCTGGCCCCCGCCGCTCCCCTGCGGCCCCTCCCCTCCGATCCCACCCGAGCAACCCTGCAGCCAATCCCATGCCGATGCGCCGGGTCATCAAGGTGGGCACGAGCCTGCTGCGCGGCGGCGAGGGCCGCGGCACCGAGGCGGTGATCGCCGACCTGGCCGCCAGCCTGGCGGGCCTCTGGCGGCGGGGCGAACCCGTGGCACTGGTCACCAGCGGCGCCGTCGGCCTGGGCTGCCGAGCCCTCGGCCAGGGCCAGCGCCCCGGCGAGCTGGAGGCGCTGCAGGCCGCCGCCGCCGTGGGCCAGGGCCGGCTGATGGCCCTCTACGACCAGGCCTTCGCGGCCCACGGCCGCTGCGTGGCCCAGGTGCTGCTCACCCGCGGCGACCTGGCCTCGCGCCGCCGCTACCAGAACGCCTGCCGCACCCTGCAGCAGCTGCTGGCCTGGGGCGTGACGCCGGTGATCAACGAGAACGACACCCTCGCCACCGACGAGCTGCGCTTCGGCGACAACGACACCCTCTCGGCCCTGGTGGCCGTGGCGATCGGCGCCGATGAACTGGTGCTGCTCACCGACATCGACAGTCTGTACTCGGGCGATCCCCGCAGCGATGCGGAGGCCCGTCCGATCCGCGAGGTGGGCAGCCTGGCGGAGCTGGAGGCCCTGGCGGGGGTGGCCAAGGGCGGTGGCCGCTGGGGCACCGGCGGCATGACCACCAAGCTGGCGGCGGCCCGCATCGCCACCGCCAGCGGCATCCAGGTGCGCCTGGCCGATGGCCGCGATCCGGCCGTGCTGGAGGCGCTGCTGGCCGGCGCCAGCCCCGGCACCCTGTTCCGCCCCTCGCCCACGCCCCTGGAGGGCCGCAAGGGCTGGCTGGCCCACGCCCTGCTGCCCAAGGGCAGCCTGCGGCTGGATGCCGGCGCCGAGCGGGCGGTGGTGGAGCGCGGCGCCTCGCTGCTGGCGGTGGGGGTGCGCCAGGTGGAGGGCAGCTTCGGCCGCCGCGATGCGGTGCGGCTGCTCAGCCTCGACGGCCGTGAGCTGGGCCGGGGCCTCTGCGCCCTCAGCAGCGAGGAGCTGCGGGCGGTGATGGGCCGCAGCAGCGCCGCGGTGCGCCAGAGCTATGGCCCCGTCGGCGGCGCCGTGGTGCACCGCGACCACCTGGTGCTCACCCTGGCGCCGCCGGCCCCGGCCCCGCTGGCGGCCCCCGGCGCCTGAGGCCGGTCGGGGCGCCTACGATCCGGCCGGTTCGGCGATCCGGGAATGCGCTTCAGCGAGCTGCTCAGCCACCTGGGCGAGGTGCAGGCCAGCGCCGATCCCGCCGCGCCGGCCCGCCACCTGGCCCAGGACCCCGAGCTCGGCGGCGCCGCCGCCCTCGACCAGGCCGCAGCGGGCCAGCTGAGCTTCCTGGAGGCCGGCCATGCCCTCGCGGCGGCCCTCGCCGCCACCGGTGCCAGCGCCGTGCTGATCCCGGCCCGGGGCGAGGAGAGCGCCGCCCTGCAGCAGCAGGCCACCGAGCGGGGCCTGGCCTGGATCGCCCTGGCCGATCCGCGCCTGGGCTTCGCCGAGGCCCTCGATGCCCTCCATCCGCGCCAGCCCAGGCCCGCCGGCATCCACCCCAGCGCCGTGGTCGACCCTGGGGCCCAGATCGGCGAGGGGGTGCACGTGGGCGCCCGGGCCGTGATCGGCGCCCAGGTGCGGATCGGCGCCGGCTGCACGGTCCACCCGGGGGTGGTGATCTACGACGACGTGGAGCTGGAGGAGGACTGTGAGCTGCACGCCGGCGCCGTGCTCCACCCCGGCAGCCGCCTGGGCCGGGCCTGCGTCGTGCACTCCAACGCCGTGGTGGGCTCCGAGGGCTTCGGCTTCGTGCCCACCGCCGGCGGCTGGCGCAAGATGCCCCAGACCGGCCTGGTGGTGCTGGAGGAGGGCGTGGAGGTGGGCTGCGGCAGCACCATCGATCGCCCCGCGGTGGGGGAGACCCGCATCGGCGCCGGCACCAAGATCGACAACCTGGTGCACGTCGGCCACGGCGTCAGCACCGGCCGCGGCTGCGCCCTGGCGGCCCAGGTGGGCATCGCCGGCGGCGCCCGCCTGGGCCACGGCGTGATCCTGGCGGGCCAGGTGGGGGTGGCCAACCGCGCCAGCATCGGCGATCGGGCCATCGCCTCGTCCAAGTCGGGGATCCACGGCGAGGTGGCGGCCGGCGAGGTGGTGAGCGGCTACCCGGCCATTCCCAACCGGCTCTGGCTGCGCTGCTCCGCCGCCTTCAACCGGCTGCCGGAGCTCGCCAGGGGGCTGCGCAGGCTCGAGAAGGCCGCCGCGGCCCGCGGCGAGGGCTGACGGGCTGCGGGTCCACGGCCCAGCCGACCAGCGCCCAGCGGACCGGCAGAGCAGCGCCCGCCCTGCGGCCGGCCGGGCCGTAGCCTCGCGCCCAGCCCCGACTCCCGTTCCCGGCGGCCCCCGCCCCCTGCATCGCCATGACGTCCAGCTACCGGATCACCCTGCTCCCCGGCGACGGCATCGGCCCGGAGATCACCGCGGTGGCCCGCCAGCTCCTGGATGCGGTGAGCCGCCGCCACGGCTTCAGCCTCGCCTACGACGAGCAGCCCATGGGCGGCGCCGCCATCGACGCCACCGGCGAGCCGCTGCCCGCCAGCACCCTGGAGGCCTGCCGGGCCGCCGATGCGGTGCTGCTGGCCGCCATTGGCTCGCCCCGGTACGACGGCCTGCCCCGCCAGCAGCGGCCCGAGAGCGGCCTCCTGGCCCTGCGGGCCGGCCTGGGCCTGTTCGCCAACCTGCGGCCGGTGAAGATCATCCCCGCCCTGGTGGAGGCCTCCACCCTCAAGCGCGAGGTGATCGAAGGGGTGGACCTGCTGGTGGTGCGGGAACTCACCGGCGGCGTCTACTTCGGCACCCCCAAGGGCCGCGTGGAGGCCGATGGCCACGTGCGGGCCTTCAACACGATGGCCTACTCCGACTTCGAGATCGACCGGATCGCCCGGGTGGGCTTCCGGCTGGCCGGTGAGCGCGGCGGCCGGCTCTGCAGCGTCGACAAGGCCAACGTGCTGGACGTGAGCCAGCTCTGGCGCGACCGGGTCGAGGCGATCCACGCCGAGTACCCGGGGGTGGAGCTGAGCCACATGTACGTGGACAACGCCGCCATGCAGCTGGTGCGGGCCCCGCGGCAGTTCGACGTGCTGCTGACCAGCAACCTGTTCGGCGACATCCTCAGCGACGAGGCCGCCATGCTCAGCGGCTCGATCGGCATGCTGCCCTCCGCCTCCCTGGGGGAGGGCGGCCCGGGCCTGTTCGAGCCGATCCACGGTTCCGCCCCGGACATCGCCGGCCAGGACAGGGCCAACCCGATGGCGATGGTGCTCAGCGCCGCCATGCTGCTGCGGGTGGGCCTGCAGCAGGAGGCGGCGGCGGCCGAGCTGGAGCGGGCCGTGGAGCGCACCCTGGCGGCGGGCTTCCGCACCGGCGATCTGATGGCCGAGGGCTGCACCCCGCTGGGCTGCCGGGCCATGGGCGAGCAGCTGCTGGCGGCCCTGGAGGCCTGAGGGCCCGCCGGGGCCCCGGCCGGCGACCTGCCAAACTCATCGTCGATTTTCTCGCTGCCTGCGCATGTCGAAGCGTCACCCGGTTGTGGCTGTCACCGGTTCCTCCGGCGCAGGGACCAGCACCGTCAAGCGCGCCTTTGAGCACATCTTCAAGCGCGAAGGCATCACCCCTGCGGTGGTGGAGGGCGACAGCTACCACCGCTACGAGCGCGGCCCGATGAAGGAGGCCATGGCCGCCGCCCTGGCCAAGGGTGAGAACTTCTCCCACTTCGGGCCCGAGGCCAACCTGTTCGACAAGCTGGAGGAGCTGTTCCGCAGCTACGGCGAGACGGGCTCGGGCCAGAAGCGCTACTACCTCCACTCGGTGGAGGAGGCCGCCGAGCACAACGCCCGCCTCGGCACCAGCCTTGAGCCCGGCCAGTTCACCCCCTGGGAGACGATTCCCGCCAGCACCGACCTGCTCTTCTACGAGGGTCTGCACGGCGGTGTGGTGGGCGAGGGCTATGACGTGGCCTCCCTCGCCGACCTGCTGGTGGGCGTGGTGCCGATCGTGAACCTGGAGTGGATCCAGAAGATCGCCCGCGACAACGCCGAGCGCGGGTACTCGGCCGAGGCCACGGTGGACACGATCCTGCGCCGGATGCCCGATTACATCAACCACATCTGTCCGCAGTTCAGCCGCACGGACATCAACTTCCAGCGGATCCCCACGGTCGACACCTCCAACCCCTTCACGATCCGCAACATCCCCACCCCGGATGAGTCCTTCGTGATCATCCACTTCCGCAAGGGCGCCCGCGAGAAGTGGGGCATCGACTTCCAGCACCTGCTGGCGATGATCCACGACTCGTTCATGTCCAGCCCCACCTCGATCGTGGTGAACGGCGGCAAGATGGGCTTCGCGATGGAACTGATCCTCACCCCGATCATCCACCGCCTGATCCAGGAGAAGAAGGCCTTCGCCTAACTCCCCGGCGGATCCCGCGTCAGCCCCTACGCTGGGGCTGTCTGGCGGACCCGGTGAAGCCAAAACCCGACGCCCCTGCGTCCGGCAGTTCCCCCTCCTTCGAGATCCGGGGGGCGAGCGGACCCTCCGGTCAGCCGCTGCGCCCGGACCTGCGCTCCGATCCCCGCAACTTCGACGTGCGCTGGGATCGCATCAACAGCGGTGAGGTGATCGCCCGGGCCCGGCGCGTCTATTTCCTCTACATCGAGCAGGGCCCCGGCGGCCCCGATCCGATCGGCGTGGTGCTCACGGGCCGCTCGGGGGGCCGGGTGGTGTTCGATCTGCCGGTGCTGCTGCCCGACGAGCAGTACGTCCCCCTGGAGGTGGTGCGCAGCCGGGGCCCCCGCCCCCGCGGCGCCAGGCCCGGGGGGCGGGGCTGACGCCCCCTGTCCCGCCCCCGCCGATGCTCCCCTTCGTCCCCGCCGCCTCCCCCCTCGCGATGCTCGGCCCCGACCCCCTGCTCGTCGCCGTGCTGGGGGCCTGCGTGGGCAGCTTCCTGAACGTGGTGGCCTGGCGCCTGCCCCGGGAGGAGTCGATCGTGCGGCCCGGCAGCCACTGCCCCCATTGCGGCACGCCCCTGCGCTGGTTCGAGAACCTGCCGCTGCTGAGCTGGCTGCTGCAGCGGGGCCGCTGCCGCCACTGCCGGGGCCCGATCGCCCTGCGCTACCCGGCGGTGGAGCTGCTCAGCGCCGGCCTGTGGGTGGCGGTGCTGCTGGCGGTCCAGGCCGGCGGCGGCAGCGCCCTGGGGGCGGCGGTGCCGGCCTGGCTGCAGCTGGCGGCGGGCTGGCTGCTGGTGAGCTGGCTGCTGCCCCTCACCCTGATTGACCTGGACCACCTCTGGCTGCCCGAGTCCCTGTGCCGCTGGGGCCTGCTGCTGGGCCTGCTGGTGACGGCCGTGGCCGGCTTCAGCCAGGGGGAGGCCAGCGGCCGCGCCCTGCTGCTCGACCACCTGATCGGCGCCGCCGCCGCCCTGCTGGCGCTGGAGGGGCTGAGTGCCCTGGCCCAGCGGGCGCTGGGCAAGCCCGCCCTGGGCCTGGGGGACGCCAAGCTCACCGCCCTGCTCGGGGCCTGGCTGGGGCTGGTGGGGGTGGCTCTGGCGGTGGTGCTGGCCATCGCCGCGGGGGCCCTGTTCGGGGTGCTGGGCCTGGCGACCGGCCGGCTGCGGCGCGGTCAGCCCTTCCCCTTCGGCCCCTTCCTGGCGGCCGGCGGCGCCGCGGTGTGGCTGGGGGGCAACGGCTGGTGGCTGCGGCAGCTGGCGCTGCTGTTCGGCTGGGGCCCCCTCTGAACCCTTAAATAGGGCCAGCCCCCTGGGACGCCGGGCCCAGCGCCTGTGCCCCGCTCCTGAGCCGCCGCCCCGATGTCGCTGTTCGACTGGTTCGCCGACCGCCGCAAGACCGCCCCGGCGGTGCGCACCGCCCAGGAGGTGAGCGAGGACGATGGCCTCTGGAGCAAGTGCCCCGAGTGCGGCCTGGTGATGTACCGCAAGGATCTGGTGGCCAACGCCAGCGTCTGCACCGGCTGCGGCCACCACCACCGCATCTTCAGTGAGGAGCGCATCCGCCTGATCGCCGACGAGGGCAGCTTCGAGCCCCTGGACACCGACCTGGCCCCCACCGATCCCCTCGCCTTCAAGGATCGCCGCAGCTATGCCGACCGCCTGCGGGACAGCCAGCGCAGCACCGGCCTCAAGGACGGCGTGGTCACCGGCCTGGGCCGGCTGGAGGGGATGCCCCTGGCCCTGGGGGTGATGGACTTCCGCTTCATGGGCGGCTCGATGGGCTCGGTGGTGGGGGAGAAGCTCACCCGCCTGATCGAGGAGGCCACCGCCCGCCGCTATCCGGTGCTGATCGTCTGCGCCTCCGGCGGCGCCCGCATGCAGGAGGGCATGCTCAGCCTGATGCAGATGGCCAAGATCTCCGGGGCGCTGCAGCGGCACCGGGAGGCCGAACTCCTCTACATCCCCCTGCTCACCCACCCCACCACCGGCGGCGTCACCGCCAGCTTCGCGATGCTGGGCGATCTGATCCTGGCGGAACCCAAGGCCCTGATCGGCTTCGCCGGCCGGCGCGTGATCGAGCAGACCCTGCGGGAGAAGCTCCCCGACGACTTCCAGACCGCCGAATACCTCCAGGACCACGGCTTCGTGGACACCATCGTGCCCCGGCCGCGCCTGCGGGCCACCCTGGCCACGCTGCTGCGGCTGCACGGCCGCCAGCCGGCGGTGGCGCCATGATCCGGGGCCTCCTGGCGCTGCTGCTGGCCCTGGCCATCGGCCTGGCGGCCCCGGCGATCGGCTGGGCCGGCCCGGTGGACTGGCAGGAGCTGCCCGCCACCGCCGACGGCCGCCAGTGGTGGGATGCGGGCAGCCTGCGGCTGACCCGCTCGGGCAGCCTGTCGGTGCTGAGCCGCTTCCAGCCGGCCGAAGCCCCCGCCGAGCCGACGGCCCGGGGGCCGGCGCCGCGCCCCCGGCCCAGCGACCTCTACGTGATGGAGATCGACTGCGATCAGCGGCTGTTCCGCGACACCTCGATCAACGGCCTGCCCCAGTGGGGCTCCCCGTGGCAGCCGGTGGGCGGCGACGGCCTGATCGAGGCGACGGTGGCGGCGGTCTGTGAGGCTGGGGAACCCCTGCTGGCCTCCCGGTGAGTCCGACCGCGTCCGACGCCTTCGCCGCCTCCACCTCCCCAGGGGGTCCGAGCGGCGGCCCTGGGCCCCTGCGGGTGGCGGTGGCGGGCCTGGGCTTCGGTGAGGCCGTGCACCTGCCGGCCCTGGTCGACTGCCCGGCCACCGAGCCCGTGGCCCTCTGGCATCCCCGCCGCGAGCGCCTGGAGCAGGCCTGCGCCAGGGCCGGCCTGCCGGGCTTCAGCGATGTCGAGGCCCTGCTGGCCGATCCGACCATTGAGGCCCTGGTGATCGCCACCCCCCCCGGCCCCCGCTTCGCGCTGGCCTGCGCCGCCATCGCCGCCGGCAAGCACCTGCTGCTGGAGAAGCCCGTGGCCCTGGCGGCCGGCGAGGTGCAGGAGCTGCAGCGCCGGGCGCTCCAGGCCGGGGTCACCGTGGCGGTGGACTTCGAATACCGGGCGGTGCCCCTGTTCCAGCAGCTGGCGGCCCTGCTGGCGGCGGGGGCCATCGGCACCCCCTGGCTGGTGAAGCTGGACTGGCTGATGGGCAGCCGCGCCGACGGCCAGCGCCCCTGGACCTGGTATTCCCAGCGCAGCGAGGGCGGGGGGGTGCTGGGCTCCCTCGGCACCCACGCCTTCGACACCCTGCACTGGCTGCTGGGCCCGGCCCGCAGCGTCAGCGCCAGCTGCAGCACCGCCGTCGCCCACCGTCCCCTGGCCGATGGCAGCGGCCGGCTGGCGGCGGTGGACTCCGAGGACATCGCCCTGCTGCAGCTGGAACTGGAGACCGCCAGCGGCGTTCGGGTGCCGGCCCAGGTGAGCCTGGCGGCGGTGACCCGGGCTGGCCGCGGCTACTGGATCGAGGTGTACGGCAGTGAGGGCACCCTGGTGCTGGGGTCCCCCAACCAGGCCGACTACGTGCACGGCTTCCAGCTGTGGCGCGCGCGGCCGGGGGAACCGCTCCAGCCGGTGGAGGCTGAGCCCTCCCTGGCCTTCCCCCGCACCTGGGTGGATGGCCGGGTGGCACCGGTGCAGCGGCTGATCGGCTGGTGGGCGGCGGCGGCCCGGGCCGGGCGGCCGATGCTGCCCGGGCTGGCGGAGGCGGTGCACAGCCAGGCCGTCTGCGACGGGGCGCTGGCCTCTGCCGCCACGGGGCTGCGGCAGCTCCTCTGAGGGCCGGCCCGCCGCGGCTCGGCGGATCCCCGAACCACTGGGCCACAGACGGCGCATTCAGTATCACGTCAAACCCTTTCACTCCGTAGCAACAGCTACCGTTTGAACACGTTGGCCGCGCCGGTTCCCCCGGCGTCGGCGGAAGTAGGGGGTGGCTCGGCCGGCTCGTCCAGGCCCGCCCACCCCGAAGCAACGCGCCATCCACCCCGCCCGCCCCGCGCCGGCGGCCACCTCCGGAGGCACGTCCCATGTCCATCACCACCGCCAAACTGCTGGCCCGCCAGGCCGAACAGAGCCGCCGCGACGCCCGCGAGCACGCCTATGCCGTGCTCGCCCTGCGCCGCCAGCACCTGATCGACTGAGGCCCCCGCCCGCCCCGGCGGCGCTGCGGCTCACCCCCGCTCCGCCCGCCCTGCCCCGCCCTGCGGCGGGGCTTTCCGCTGGCCTGGGCCGGGCCTGCTGTCCCGTCCGCCGGCGCCGGATCCGGCCCTTGACGGCCCGCTAGAGTCGCCCCCAGTCCAAGCCGGGGCGCACGCCATCTTCCGGGAGGCGCAGCCCTGGGCCCGGCTGGCCGAGGTGGTTCCCCTGGCACCCGCTTCGGCACCCCTGTCTGATCCCCTCCACCCCCTCCACGAGGTTTCCCCATGGCGCTCGTTCCGCTTCGGCTGCTGCTCGACCACGCCGCTGAAAACGGCTACGGCATCCCTGCCTTCAACGTGAACAACCTGGAGCAGGTGCAGTCGATCATGGAGGCGGCCCAGGAGACCGACAGCCCGGTGATCCTGCAGGCCTCCCGCGGCGCCCGCCAGTACGCCGGCGAGAACTTCCTGCGCCACCTGATCATCGCCGCCGTCGAGACCTACCCCGACATCCCGGTGGTGATGCACCAGGACCACGGCAACAGCCCCGCCACCTGCTTCGGCGCCATCACCAACGGCTTCACCTCCGTGATGATGGATGGCTCCCTGGAGGCCGACGCCAAGACCCCCGCCAGCTACGACTACAACGTGGCCGTCACCAAGGCCGTGGTGGACGTGGCCCACGCCGTGGGTGTGAGCGTGGAGGGCGAGCTGGGCTGCCTGGGCTCCCTGGAGACCGGCAAGGGTGAGGCCGAGGACGGCCACGGCTTCGAGGGCACCCTCGACCACAGCCAGCTGCTCACCGACCCCGCCGAGGCCGCCGACTTCGTGGCCAAGACCAAGGTGGACGCCCTGGCGATCGCCATCGGCACCAGCCACGGCGCCTACAAGTTCACCCGCAAGCCCACGGGCGAAGTGCTGGCCATCAGCCGCATCGCTGAGATCCACAAGGCCATCCCCAACACCCACCTGGTGATGCACGGCTCCAGCTCCGTGCCCCAGGAGTGGCTGGACATGATCAACAAGTACGGCGGTGCCATCCCCGAGACCTATGGCGTGCCAGTGGAGGAGATCCAGGAGGGCATCCGCAACGGCGTGCGCAAGGTGAACATCGACACCGACAACCGCCTGGCCTTCACCGCCGCCGTGCGGGAGGCCGCCGCCAAGGATCCCTCCAACTTCGATCCCCGCCACTTCAACAAGCCGGCCCGCCAGTACATGAAGCAGGTGTGCCTGGACCGCTACCAGCAGTTCTGGGCCGCCGGCAACGCCAGCAAGATCAGGCAGCGCGACATCAACTACTTCGCCGGCCTCTACGCCAAGGGCGCCCTCGACCCCAAGACCGCCGTGGCTGCCTGAGCCGCCAGTGGCCCTGGGGCCACCCCGGCCTCGAACGCAGAGGGAGCCCTGGGCTCCCTTTTTTTGTGGCCGCTCAGGGGATGGGCGTGATCGGCGGCAGGCCCGGCAGCTGCAGGGGGTTCGCCGCCCGGAGGGGCACGCCGCCGCCGGCCGGCTGGGCCCCCGGTCTGTCCTGGCCGGCCACCAGCTTCTCCAGGGCGGTGTTGAGGTCCTGCTCCATCACGAAGGAGCGGCCGTCGGTCACCACCACGCGCACCAGGGTGGGCAGGTCGTTGTTCCTCGACTGCAGGTAGATCGGCTCCACGTAGAGCAGGCCATCCCCCACCGGCAGCAGCAGCAGGTTGCCGCGCAGCAGCTGGGAGCCGGTGCGGTTCCAGAGGCCGAACTGGAAACTGATCGCCGGGTCCTGGTCGATCAGGGCGGAGATCTGCTGAGGCCCCAGCAGCAGGCGCTGCTGGGGGAAGCGCACCAGCACCAGCTCGCCGTAGTGGGGCGGGTCGTTGCGGGCCGCCAGCCAGCCCACCAGGTTGGCGCGGCGCACCGGCGAGAACGGCAGCAGCAGCACGAATTCCGGCCGCTCCTGGCCGGGCAGCTGCAGGGTGGCGTGGTACGGCTCCACGGGGATGTTGTTGGAGCCGTAGATCTCCAGCGGGATCGACCAGACGTCGTCGCCGTTGTAGAAGGTGCGCACATCGGTGACGTGGTAGCGCAGCAGGCGCTCCGACTGGATCGCGAACTGGCTGAGGGGCACCCGGATGTGGCTCAGCAGCGATGGCGGCATGGCCGACAGCGGCTGGAACAGTTCGGGGAAGGCGCGCTGCCAGGTGCGCAGCACCGGGTCGGTGGGGTCGCTCACGTACAGCCACAGGCGCCCGTCGTGGGCATCCACCACCGCCTTCACCGGGTTGCGGAAGTAGCGGATTCCGCTGGCGTTGGCGTCGCTGTAGGGGTAGCTGCGGCTGGTGGTGAAGCCATCCAGCATCCAGTACTGGTGCTGGCTGGGCTCAAAGCCCGGCGCGTCCTCCACCCGGGCGGTCACCAGGTAGGGCTCGGTCTCGAAGTGCAGGAACGGCGCCAGGGTCTCCAGCCGCTCGTTCACCTGCCGGCGGATCAGCAGGCGCGAGTCCGGCGTGAACGAGCCGCTGAACAGCATCCGCGGCTCGCGCAGGTAGACGGCGGCCTTGAGCCGCTGCCAGGCCGTGTTCAGGCGGATGCCGAGCTGTCCCGAGAAGTGGGTGTAGACGTTGAGCTCCCCGTCGGGGAAGTCGAACTCCTGCACCTTGGTGGGGGCCACCACGTAGGGGGCCTTGGCCGAGGCGTAGTAGAGGCGGGGCTGGCCCACCGGCAGGGAGGCCTCGGCCGCCGCATCGCTGACGCCCAGCTTGGCGATGCCCTGCACCCGGCCGCTGCGCCCCAGGTCCTTCACGAAGAACAGCGGCAGCCCATCGGGCCCGAAGGTGTTCACCGGCGAGACGGTGAAGCCGGAGCCATGGGTGAACACCAGGTGGCGGTTCAGCCAGGTGCGGGAGCCGGGGGGCAGGGCGCCGCCGTCCAGTTCCCGGGCGGCGATCAGCACCTGCTGGGATCCCCGCCGGCGCGGATCCCCCAGCAGCGGATAGCGATCCACCGCCGCGGAGGGGAAGGTGTAATAGAGGCGCAGCTGCTGGAGCTGCCGGTTGGCCGCCAGCAGGGGCCGGCTGTCCCAGAGCCGGATGTTGGCCAGGGTGCCCGGCGCCGCCTCCAGGTCGGCGGGGGTGAGTTTCTGCTGCGGTTCGAGGATGCCCTCCTGCACCGCCTCCAGCCCGAAGGCCCGGCGGGTGCCGCGGATGCTCCGCTCGATGTAGGGCGTCTCCACCACCAGCTCCCGCGGCTGCACCCAGATGCGCTGCACCAGCGGTGCCACCGCGAACTCGGTGACGGGCAGCAGCGCCACCGTGGCCAGCAGGGGCAGCAGCACCACCTGGCGCAGCCAGTGGCGACGCACCGCCGCCAGCAGCCCCGCCGCCGTCAGCACCAGCAGGGCGGCCAGCAGCAGCCGCAGCGGCAGGCGCACGTGCAGGTCGACGAAGCCGGCGCCGGCGGCCACGCCGCTGCCCTGCACCATCAGGTCAAAGGGGGCCAGGGCGCTGTTGCAGGCGGCCACCAGGGCCAGCACCGCCAGCTGGGGTTTGAGCACCGCCTGCTGGCCGCGGCTGAGGCCCACGAAGCGCAGGTCGCTGAGGCTGCTGCCCTCGGTCACCGTCAGCCAGAGGCAGGCGGCGAAGCCCACGAGCGTCTGGGCCAGCAGGGTGCTCAGCAGCAGGTGCAGGGCGGGCAGCCGCAGCACCGTGAAGCTGAGGTCGAGGCCCGTGAGCGGATCCGCCTCGCCGAAACGCACGGCCAGCAGGGCCGGCAGCCACAGGCCCCAGCCCCGGGCCAGGGCCGTGGCCGAGCCCGCCAGCGCCGCCACCAGGGTCAGCCGCAGGGTGGTGTACGGCCAGAGCAGCAGCGGCACCGGCAGGCCCACCAGCAGGGCCAGCACCAGGGGGATGGGCAGGTCGGCCAGCACCGGCAGGCCGGTGATCACCTCGCCGCTGAAGGGGGCGCCGATCAGCCCCCGGGCCTGCAGCACCAGGTAGGTGAGGCCGCCCACCAGCAGCAGCAGCAGCA
>CALRKO020000005.1:0-140843 GCA_943368105.1 Chitinophaga pinensis
ACGCGCATCTACCAGGCCAGCACCTCCGAGCTCTACGGACTGGTGCAGGAAACGCCCCAGAAGGAGAGCACCCCCTTCTATCCCCGCAGCCCCTACGGGGTGGCCAAGCTCTATGCCTACTGGATCACGGTGAACTACCGCGAGGCCTACGGGATGTATGCCTGCAACGGCATCCTGTTCAACCACGAGAGTCCGCGGCGGGGTGAAACCTTCGTGACCCGCAAGATCACCCGCGGCCTGGCGCGCATCGATGCGGGCCTTGACGACTGCCTCTACATGGGCAACCTCGACTCGCTGCGCGACTGGGGCCACGCCCGCGACTATGTGGAGATGCAGTGGCGGATGCTGCAGCAGGACAGCCCGGACGACTTCGTGATCGCCACGGGCCGCCAGGAGAGCGTGCGCCGCTTCATCGAGCTGGCGGTGGCCGAGCTGGGCTGGAGCAGCGCTGGCGGGCCGGCGATCCTCTGGGAGGGCCAGGGCCTGGGGGAGATCGGCCGCCGCGCCGACACCGGCGCCCCGGTGGTGCGCATCGACCCGCGCTACTTCCGCCCGGCGGAGGTGGACACGCTGCTGGGGGATCCCAGCAAGGCCTACGCCAGGCTGGGCTGGACGCCCACCACCACCCTGGAGGAGCTGGTGGCTGAGATGGTGTCCCACGACAGGGAAGAGGCCGCCAAGGAGGCCACCCTGCGCCGTGAGGGCTTTGCTGTGGTGGGTGCCCGCGAATGACCCTGATCACCCCCGCCGACCGGATCTATGTGGCCGGCCACCGCGGCATGGCCGGCAGCGCCATCGGCCGGGCCCTGGCCCGCGCCGGCTACGGCAATCCTGAACAGGGAGGGGCGCTGCTCACCGCCAGCCGGGCCGAGCTGGACCTGCTGGATCCGGCGGCGGTGCAGCGCTGGTTTGCCGAGCAGCGGCCCACGGTGGTGGTGCTGGCGGCGCCGATGCCGTGACCTGCTGGGGCAGCGGCACGCCGCTGCGGGAGTTCCTGCACGTGGACGACCTGGGCGAGGCCTGTGTGTTTGCCCTGGAGCACTGGGATCCGGCCGCCGCCACGGCCCCGCAGGCGGGCGACGGCCAGCCGCTCACCCACCTGAACGTGGGTACCGGCGTGGACCTCAGCATCCGCGAGCTGGCGGAGGCGGTGGCGGCGGCCACGGGCTTTGGCGGCCGGATTCACTGGGATGCCAGCAAGCCCGACGGCACCCCCCGAAAGCAGCTGGATGTGGGCCGCCTGGCGGCCCTGGTCTGGCGGGCCCGGATCCACCTGGCGGAGGACCTGGCCAGCACGGTGGCGCTGTTCCAGCAGCAGCTGCCGCAGCAGCTGGTTAGGTTGGGTTGAAACTGGCTGCCCATGGATCTGGCTATAGCCCAGGCCCCATCCCAGCCGTTCTCTCCCCCGGCGATTCCCTGGCGCTCCCGTGTGGAGCTTCCGGCAGCAGCGGGCCTGAACCTGGGGCCGGGCCTGGAGGCGCAGGCGCTGCATGGGGCCCTGGTGCGTCTCTGGGCGCTGGGCGACATCGAGGCCCTGGTGGTCTTCGGCTCCCGGGCCCGCGGCATGGCCCGCCCGGATTCAGACCTGGATCTCGCCGTGATCCTGCGGCAGCCGCAGCTGAGCCCTGAGCAGAAGGCGCGCTGCTGGTGGCGCTGCCGCCAGGCCATCGGCCGGATCGGCGTGGGGCTGGATCTGGTGGTGGTGGGCCAGGAGGATGCCGAGCGGCTGAGCGGCTCCCGCTGGCACGTGCTGGGCGATGTGGCCCGTGAAGGGCAGGTGCTCTGCAGCGCTGGATCTGCTGCGGTTTGTGATGACGCCGTCTGAAGACGCCCTGCTGCTGCTGGCGATCGTGCGCCGCCACCTGCGCGCCCTGCGCCTGGGCCTCGATCCGGCCTATCCCGCTGAAGACTGGGGTTTCACGGCCCTGCAGGCGGTGGAGAAGATCCTCAAGGCCTGGATCGTGCTCGGCAACCACGCGGCTCCCCGCGTCCATGACTTGGCCGATCTGGCCGGCGTGGCCGGCCAGGAGCTGCCGCCAGAGCTGCTGGCGCTGCAGGTGTTCGCCGTGGAGGCCCGCTACGAGGAGGGCCCCTTTCCCCTGCCCGCTGACCGCTCCGCGCTCCTGGGCGCGATCGAGGCGCTGCTGCAGCACTGTGAGCGAGCCATCGCCGTCCAGGTTGCTGGCGGTCGCGAGTCCTGACGACCCAGTGGCCCCAGGCAGACCTCTGAGACTGACTGCACAAGTTCAGCCTGATCAACCCGGCAACAGGCCTGTGATGAGGCGACGGCCGCCACGTATCAGCAGCGTCATGTGACAGAAGATGATGAGCACGGGGTGGCCTTGAAACTCCTCACTCTTTCCGCTGGAGGCAGGGCAGAGTCCCTGTCTTTGATGAGCTGGTCGACGGTGATGCCTTTTCTGTGCCTTTGATGGGTTGCCAGTTGTGCGTAGGAAATTTTCTGTTGTGCACGTGTTGAACATCACCGGCTCCGCGGGATCCGATCTTCTGCTCTCCAGCACCCCCGTGGCCGTTGTGGCCCATCGCTGACATGACCCTTGGCGTTCAGTCCCTGCGCAACCTTGCGCCGCTCTGGCGTGCCCTGAGCCCGCGGCGGCGGCGCCAGCTGCTGGGGCTGCAGGTGCTCAGCCTGGCGGCGGCGGCGGGCGAGGTGGCGAACCTGGGCGCCCTGCTGCCGTTTCTGCGGCTGCTGGCCAACCCGGGCGAAGGCCTCAGGGCCCTGGGCCCGCTGGCGGCGCCGCTGCGGGCGCTGCCCGAGCAGCACCTGCTGCTGGGGCTGGGGTTGGGGTTCATGGCGGTGGTGGTGGTGAGCACCACGCTGCGGGTGTTGGCGATCCGCAGCCAGCTGCGGCTCAGTGCCCTGATCACAGCCGACCTGGGCGAACAGGTGTTCGCGGCGGTGCTGCGGCGGCCGTTCGCCTGGCATCTGCGGCACAACAGCAGCAGTGTGCTGGGCCTGCTCACCAAGGATGTGGATCAGGTGAACGGCAGCATTCAGGCGCTGCTGCTGGTGGTGGTGAACCTGGCGGTGGTGGTGCTGCTGGGGGGCTCGCTGATCGCCCTGGCCCCGGGCTTGATGCTGGTGATCGGCGCCCTGCTGGCGGGCTTCTACCTGCTGGTGTTCCGCTTCACGCGGGGGGCGCTGCGGGCCGATGGGGAGCGGCTCAGCAGCAACTACCAGGGCAGCCTGCAGATGGCCCAGGAGGCGCTGGGGGGCATCCGTGATCTGCTGCTGGATCGCAGTCAGCCCTTCTTTCAGGAGGTCTACCGCAGCCGCAACCTGGCCTTTCGCCTGGCTGGGGCTGCGATCAACATCAAGGCCCAGGTGCCGCGCTACCTGATCGAGGGTTTTGCGGTGGTGCTGATCGTGGGCCTGTCGCTCACCCTGGCGCTGGCGGGCCAGGGGATCGAGCGCCAGCTGCCGCTGCTGGGCACCCTGGCCCTGGGCGCCTACCGGCTGCTGCAGCCGCTGCAGCAATGCTTCAACAGCCTCAGCACCCTGCAGGCCAACCAGGCGTCGCTGCAGCGCCTGCAGCCTTATCTCGGCCAGCCGCCAGCGGTCCAATCCACGCTCCCAGCCGAGGGGCTGCCGCCCAGAGGCGGAGTGCCGGGGCGGCCCCTGGTGCAGCTGGTCGGGGTGAGCTTCCGCTATGGCAGCGATGGGCCCTGGGTGCTGCGCGATCTGAATCTGGCGGTGGCGGCTGGGGAGCGGATCGCCTTTGTGGGCAGCACCGGCAGCGGCAAGAGCACCACCAGTGATCTGATCCTCGGCCTTCTGGCGCCCAGCGAGGGCCAGGTGCTGGTGCAGGGCCAGGATCTGCAGGCCAGGCCAGGGCTGGTGGCCGCCTGGCAGCGGCGGGTGGCCCATGTGCCGCAGCAGATCTATCTCAGTGATGCCAGCTTTGCGGCCAACATCGCCTTCGGGGTGCCGGCCGATCGGATTGATCACCAGCGGGTGCGGCGGGCGGCGGAGCAGGCTCGGATTGCCGAGTTGATCGAAGCCAACCCGCAGGGCTACGCCGCGGTGGTGGGGGAGCGGGGCGTGCGCCTGAGCGGGGGCCAGCGCCAGCGGATCGGCATCGCCCGGGCGCTCTACAAGCGGGCGGAGCTGCTGGTGCTGGATGAGGCCACCAGTGCCCTCGACAACCGCACCGAAGCGGAGGTGATGGCGGCGATCGAGGCGCTGGACCGGCAGATCACCGTGATTCTGATCGCCCACCGGCTGAGCACGGTGGAGCGCTGCGATCGGGTGGTGCTGCTGGAGCAGGGCCGCATCAGCGCCATCGGCAGCTTTCGGGAGCTGGCCCGCTGCCACACGGACTTCCAGGCCCTGGCCCAACATTCCGATTCGATCACTCCATGAAAGCCGTTATCCTGGCGGGAGGCCTCGGCACCCGGATCAGCGAAGAAACCCACCTCAAGCCCAAGCCGATGGTGGAGATCGGCGGCAAGCCGATTCTCTGGCACATTCTCAAGATCTACAGCTCCCACGGCATCAATGAGTTTGTGATCTGCTGTGGCTACAAGGGGTATGTGATCAAGGAATACTTCGCTAACTACTTCTTGCACATGAGTGATGTGACCTTCCACATGAAGCTCAATTCGATGGAGGTGCATCATAAAAAAGCCGAGCCCTGGGAGGTCACGCTGGTGGATACGGGTGACGCCACGATGACCGGTGGGCGATTGAGGCGCGTGCGCGATTACGTGGGTGATGACAGCTTCTGCTTCACCTATGGCGATGGTGTGGCCGATGTCGACATCACGGCCCTGATTGCCCACCACAACGCGCACGGCCGCCTGGCCACGGTGACGGCCGTGCAACCGCCTGGCCGTTACGGGGCGCTGCAGTTTGCTGAAGCCAATGCCGTGAGCGGTTTTCAGGAGAAGCCCCAGGGCGATGGTGGCTGGATCAATGGCGGCTTCTTTGTGCTCGAGCCGGAGGTGATCGATCGGATTGAAGGCGATGCCACCCTCTGGGAGCAGGAGCCGCTCAAGGGTCTGGCGGTGGATGGCCAGCTCACCGCCTTTCACCACAATGGCTTCTGGCAGCCGATGGACACCCTGCGCGATCGGAATTTACTGGAGGAGCTGTGGGCCAGTGGGCGAGCACCTTGGAAGGCATGGTGAAGTGTTTTGAGGACAAATTGAATGACACTTAATTTCTCTGAACTCAGCAGCTGAGACCCATGCACTCTTTGAGCCTTGTTTCGTCTCGAAGCTACGGGTGTGTCATTATTCCTGTGTTCTCTTTGTTATGCACCCTCTCTGAGCATGAGTAATTGCATCTGAATGGATAGTGCTACAGTTCAGAATTGCGCTGGCATCTTTATCTAGTCATTGTGATTCTAGTGCTTAATGTATCTCAAGGCTACGGTTTAGTCCTTGGCTCTGATTCTGGCCTTCCACGAGTCTAGTCTTTTATGAGTGAGAAAGTTTTTCTTGAAATAGTCGTTCCGACTTATAATAGAGCTCAAATCCTTGAGTCTACTATAAAAGAATTAGTCGCGGCCATATCAACCCAGGCTGATAAGATGTCTCTGCGCATAATTGACAACTGCTCTACAGACGACACTCCGTGTGTTGTTAAACCCTATGCCGATAAAGGATTGCTTCTCTACGAGAGAAACTCGTCAAATATTGGATTGATAAAAAATATCGCTAAATGCATTTGCACTTCCAAAGCTCATTGGGTTTGGGTGTTTGGAGATGATGATCATATTCTTATGCATTCACTCCCTTATCTGGTAGATTTGCTAAGTGGATTGCCTAGGGATACAGTATTTGCTAGAGCACTTTGTGCTAAAGTATCAAATTCTGGTTTTATTAACTTTTCAGAGAGGTGGAGGTATTCTGCTTCTTCAAAGGTCATCCGGCATGCTCCTGGAGTAAATATAGCGCAAAATGGCTCTATACATTCTCTAGCCTTTATTAGTCAGTTAATTATTAATCCTTCGAGTTGGAATCAAGATTTCCATGATAAAATTTATCGCGACACTGATCTTTATACCTTTGTTTTAACTCTTCTCAGTGAATGCTCCGTCAAAGAGACTGCTGATTTGAGTATTCATGTTGTAGCTGCTACAGATCGTGGCGATCGGTCGTATTATACTCCCAACATGTGCATAGCACGACTCACTGAGTATACTAATTACGAACGAATTGTCCATGCAGTACTTGGGAAAAATAAGGCAAATAAAATTCTTTTAAATGGTCGAAAATCATTGCTTAAGTTGCGAATCGCTTCGTGCTTTAAGCTTATTAAAAACGCTGACTCATATAAGATTGACGAGCAAAATCCCTTGGCATACCTGCGCAGTTATCGCTCCCCATACTTGCTGGATACTGTTGTCATTAGGTTTATATCTAGAGCTGCCACGCTTCCTTTAACGAGGAATCTAATAGGCCTTATCTATGATACCCTTAAAAAGGTCTAGCGAAATATACTTCGCTTTAGCTTTCTCGTTTGAAGATGTTTTTAGCTATTGAATGCACGTTGAGTTCATGTTAAATTCCCGTAATTATTGCATCATGTTTTGACTATGCCAAATTGCTCAAAATTTACCTCCCTTCGTTTCTTGTAGTTCATATTAATGAAATTTGACCGTCTGCATGGTGCTCGAGTTCTCCTTACGGGCCACACCGGTTTCAAGGGCAGCTGGTTGGCCCTCTGGCTCACCGAGCTGGGGGCCGAGGTGCATGGCGTCGCGCTCGCTCCAGAAACTGAGCCATCGCTGTTTGAGCAGCTGAATCTGGCCCTCCGGCTGGCTGGTCATCACTTCCTGGATCTGGCCGATGCGGATGGTCTGGCAGCAATTGCGGCGGAGGTACAGCCCGAGGTGGTGTTGCACCTGGCCGCCCAGCCCCTGGTGCGCCGCAGCTACGCCGATCCCCTGGGCACCTGGGCCACCAACGTGCAGGGTTCGCTGCACCTGCTCGAGGCCCTCAAACCGCTGCAGCACCCCTGCGCTGTGGTGATGGTGACCACCGACAAGGTGTATGCCAACCGGGAGTGGGACTACGGCTACCGCGAGGATGATCGTCTCGGCGGCCACGACCCCTACAGCGCCAGCAAGGCCGCTGCTGAAATCGCCATCGCCAGCTGGCGGGCCAGCTTCTGCGGCACCGCCAGCCACCAGACTCCCCACCTGGCCATTGCCACGGCCCGGGCTGGCAACGTGATCGGTGGTGGCGACTGGGCAGAAGACCGGATTGTGCCCGATGCGGTGCGGGCTCTGGCGGCGGGGGTGCCGATCCCCGTCCGATGCCCGCAGGCCACGCGCCCCTGGCAGCATGTGCTCGAACCCCTGGGCGGCTACCTGCTGCTGGCCGAAAAGCTGGCTGCCGGCCATGGCGCAGACAACCCCTATGCCAGTGCCTTCAACTTTGGTCCGAGTTTGGAGGCCAACCGCAGCGTGCAGGCCCTGATCGAGGAAGCCCTGCAGCACTGGAGCGGCAGCTGGCGGGATTTCTCCGATCCCCGTGCTCCCCATGAGGCCGGTCGTCTGCATCTGCAGATCGACAAGGCCCACCATCAGCTGGGTTGGCGGCCCCGCTGGCCCTTTGCCACCACCGTGGCGCGCACCGTGGGCTGGTACCGGGCTGTGCAGGGGGGGGCAGCCCCCCTGGAGTGCTGCCTGGCCGATCTGGATGCCTATTCATCGTTTTCACACCCTGGAGCCACTGCCGCCCGATGAGCGATCCTTCAGCCCTGAAGCGGGAAATCCTCCGCCTCACCCGCGAGTACTCCCGCCAGGTGCACGCCGGCTTCCGTCCCGCTGCAGATTCCGCCCGTGAGCCCTGGCAGGAGGGCAGCACCATCCCCTATGCCGGCCGCGTCTTCACGGAAGATGAGGTGGAGGCTGCGGTGGCCAGCACCTTGGATTTCTGGCTCACCCTGGGCTCCGAGGGTGAGGCTTTCCAGATGGAACTGGCGGCCTTTCTGGGTGTGCGCCATAGCCTGCTGGTGAACTCCGGCTCCAGTGCCAACCTGATTGCCATTTCGGCGCTCACCTCGCCCAGGCTGCCGGCGGAGCGCCGGATCAACCCCGGTGATGAGGTGATCACGGTGGCGGCGGGCTTCCCCACCACGGTGGCGCCGATCGTGCAGGTGGGGGCGGTTCCGGTATTCATCGATGCCGATCCGATCACGGGCAATGCCCGCTGCGACCAACTGGAGCTGGCCTACAGCGCCGGCAAAACCAAGGCCGTGATGATGGCCCATGCCCTGGGTAATCCCTTCGATCTGGCCGCCACCCTGGCCTTCTGCCGCAAGTACAACCTCTGGCTGGTGGAAGACAACTGCGACGCCCTGGGGTGCAGCTACTCAATGCCCCGCGAGCTGGCCGAGAGCCTGGGGTTTACGGAGAACAGCCCAGGCCTGGATGAGGGCCCCGATCGGGTGGTGCGCTGGACGGGCACCTGGGGTGATATCAGCACCCAGAGCTTCTACCCGCCCCACCACCTCACCATGGGCGAAGGCGGCGCGGTGAACATCGTGCGCGATGCCAGGCTCAAGGTGATCGCCGAAAGCTTCCGCGACTGGGGCCGCGACTGCTGGTGCCCCAGCGGTGTGGACAACACCTGCAACAAGCGTTTTGGCTGGCAGCTGGGAGAACTGCCTGTGGGGTATGACCACAAATACACCTACAGCCACCTGGGTTTCAATCTCAAACCGCTGGATCCGCAGGCCGCGATCGGCCGCGTACAGCTCAGGCGCCTGCCTGAGTTCATCGAAGCCCGCAAGCAGAACTGGAACATCATGCGGCGCGGCCTGGCTGCCCACGAGGATGTGCTGGAGTTCGCCCTGCCCACCCATGCCACCAGCTGGAATGCAGACCATGGGTTCAGCTGGGATGCCAGCGGGTGTCGCACGGATTGCTCCTGGTTTGGCTTCAAGATCGCCGTGAAGCCCAATGCTCCATTCAGCCGCACTGATCTGGCGCAGGAGTTGGATCGCCACAAGATCGGCAACCGCATGCTGTTTGGTGGCAACCTGGTGCGCCAGCCGGCGTTTGTGCAGCTGCGTGCAGATCGGCCTGAGTCCTTTCGGCAGATCGGCGAGCTGCCCGATTCGGACGCGATCATGAACCACACCCTTTTTCTCGGTACCTATCCCGGCCTAACTGCAGCAATGCTTGCTGCTGAAATAGCGGTGATTACATGCTTTTTGGTGACTCCTGGCAATGGCTGAGCTTAAGATTCTCGATCAGCTACTCCCAGTTGTTTATGTACCTTAGTGTCCACATTATTTCGAAAGCCGCCGTGATTATGTGAAATTTCTTTGTGCTGATGCTTTTTTAGAGCAGAGTCTTTATCGCAGGGGTGGCTGGCAAGAGATATGCCCAAGGCTTTCTCTCACTTGCTGATAGAAGTATGATATTACACTTTACTACTATCGCAAGCGATCTAAGCTTTGATTGTGGCGTCCTATGGTCTTCCATTAACTTCTACTGGTCTGCTACCAATCTTTGCCTCTCAAAGAGAGACGGTGTTTACCCTTTTATTTAGAAGCAACAATGAGAATTGCCCTTACTGGTGGCACAGGTTTTATTGGTTCTCATTTCCTTGATCAAGCTTTAGCTGCTGGTCATGATGTACTAGCAATCCGCCGCAGTCCGCAGAGTAGACCCCGTATACCACTAACTATTCAGCCTAAATGGCTTGATGCTCCATTGGACCAAGTTGCAGTGAAGCACCTTTGCGAATGCGATGTATTAGTGCACCTTGCTGCCCATTCAGTTCAGCATCCATATGATAGCCTTATAAATTGTCTTCGCTGGAATCTATTGGCAGTGTTGGGGCTTTTTGAACAGGCTCGTAAGGCAGGTATTAACCGTTTCATCGTGGCTGGTAGTTTTTTCGAATACGGCCGAAGTTGTGAACGTTATGACATGATCCCCACTGATGCGCCACTAGAGCCCACCAACAGCTATGCTGCATCAAAAGCCGCTGCTTCGATTGCCTTAAGCCAGTGGGCCGAAGAGCATCAAATCAGACTAGAAATTCTAAGAGTCTTTCATGTGTATGGAGAAGGAGAGCCTGATACGCGCTTTTGGCCCTCACTAAGACGTGCAGCTTTGGGTGGGGAAGATTTTCCGATGACGCGAGGACAGCAGGTACGAGATTTCTTAGAGGTTGGCGCAGTTGCACGTACGTTTCTAAATAGAGCTGAATCTTCAGAACCAGATCAAACTACTGTAACTGTTATTAATCTTTCCAGTGGTAGGGCATGTAGTCTTCGAGAGTTTGCCGAGTATTGGTGGGACTTTTGGGGTGCTCAAGGCAAGCTTTTGCTTGGAGCTATTTCCTACAGAGAAGGTGAGATTATGCACAGCCAAGCAGGCCCATCAATGATTAGCGTAGTAGACTAGTCAGCAATTGTTATGATATAAATATTCGTAAACTACGATAATGCTACTAACTATTGCCATACCCACTTACAATCGCAGCGAATCTCTAGGCAAGCTGTTGTTTCAATTAGATGCAGCTAAAATTAATAGCTTACCTGATGTTGTTGTTCGAATCCATGACAACTCAAGTCGCGATCATCAACAGAGTAATGAGAGTAAAGCTTATAGATATAATTGTATTTATCATTGGAATGAACAGAATATTGGTTTTGCTGGGAACTTAATCTCTCTCTTAGAACGCTCTGAGAGTCAATATCTATTGTATTTGTCTGATGATGATAACATTAACCAAGATTCTCTTAATGAATTAATCTTAGCACTTCGTAAAAATGTAACAACATCATTATGGATTCTCCCCTTTACATGTGATTCAATTCCTAAAATTTATAATACTAAAACAGAATGGCAATCAGCGTCAACACTTGCTGAACTATTTTCAGTTAAAACACCATTCATACTATTTTCATCTTTTGTTCTGCCCCTTGCCCTATTCTCTTCTGATAAGCAGGCTTTCATCCATAAGTTGAGTGAGTTTAAAAGCAATGCATATATCCAGATTCTTATTGTTGTTATGATACAAAGTTTGTTGACAGCTATCCCTATCGAGTACTTTGACCGACCTACTATAAACTATATACATGCACGACGGATTCGATTTAAATTGGAAAATCTTTATGAGTCGCTTCATGATATTTACTTGTTTATGCTAGAACATCATATGATAAGCAGTAAAAGATATATCCAATTAAGCAAGTCTTTGGTGCGTTCGCATCTACTAATGGCCCTTCAGCACAAGGGCCGCTTGAAGATAATTCAAGATGCCCCTAAATTCTATTTAAATCTTATTTCTATGGGATTCAAGAGTCTCGATATTAAAAATATCTGTCTTTCATTAGCGCTTTTTTTACTCCCTTCATCACTTGTTCGTATAGTTCTGCTGTCTAGGGGGAATTCATGTATCGACTAGTTACCAAGCTATATAAGATATTCAACCCACTTATTCTCTTTTATTATAACTGTAATTCACGCGTTAAGCTAGGCAATGTACTTATCATTGGACTTCCGGTAATTAGAGGTAACTTGTCAATTACAAGTGGGATTTTAGTCAGTCTCCGAGACGGCAATGCATTAGGTGTGAGCACTCCTTGCCGGTTTACCACCTCTTCAAATGGCAAGATACTAATCGGCAAGAATTTTAAGTCATCTGGTGTTGTCATATATGCACAAGAATCTGTTGTAATCGGGAACAATGTCATGATTGGGCCGAGGGTTACTATTCTTGATAGTGATATGCATCCAATTGATTCAGAAATGCGAAGAGATAGTAGTTCGGCATCTAATTCGAAGCCAGTAGTGATTGGCAACGATGTCTAGTTGTGCATGGGATGCTCTCTATTAAAAGGTGTTCATATCGGCGATCGTAGTATTATTGGAGCTAACGTAGTTTTAACAGTATCAGTTCCTCCGGATTCAATCGTTACTTATGACACTAAAGCTATTATGATCAGAAAGCGAACCTAATATTGATTTCGATAGTTATCGTCCATTGTTATCAATTTGCCAGAATCAACAAGCTTTGTAAAATGAACGACAAGAAAATAATCTTATTTGCAAATCCGCATAGTCACCATGCCTACTTTACACTTCTAGCGTTATCTCAGGCTGGTTATGTACTTCTTATTTGCCCACCTCTCCAGTTACAATTTCTAAGAAAACAGTGGAGTAGAAAAGGAGTAAGATTTTACAGATCTAAACCCTTGACTAGACTTTATCAAATACTGGCAATTGTAATATTTCTAATCTTCAAAGCTAAAATTATTTCGGAACTTTATTATGTATCCCTCCTTTCGTCCCTGGTAGACGCAGTTACATTACACCATAAAGATTTAATATGGGTGCATTACCAAGACTATATCTCTCTTTCTCCGTTTGCTCAATCTCTTGTCTTTAAGGATATCTGTGAACTAATTATTGATTCCGACTCATCTCATGAAAACTGGTTAAATACGGTTAAAGTTGCATCAAAAGCAGATGTCGTCGTAAGGCCAATTCAGTCTGTTGCATCTTCATTAAAAGTGCCTCCTTCAAAGATCTACTTGGCACCATATGGTGGTGACAAGTTATCCTATAAACTTGGTCGTCATACAAGTGTGATTTCGACAAAGCCACTTAAACTAAATCAAACACAATTTACTATTGCAGCTCGCGCAAATTCATACAGAAAAGGTCTTGATATCCTTCTTGATGCGCTCAGTTTATTGTCGAACTGTAGACATCCACTTTCGTTTAACAGTATTAATGTATTAGTCTGCGGTTCCGTTGATGAGCCAAAAGGAATTGAGATGTTAAACCAATGCGTCAAAAGCTTTAACTCATCAAGTCTAGATATTAAAATAACTGCTCAGCAGTATACGCAGAGTGAATATATTGATATTTTGCATCAGTCCGATGTATTTGTAATGCCTTCACGCTTAGAAGGTTCCTCTTTGGCTGCTTTAGAGGCTCTATGGTGTGGGACTCCTTGTATTCTTAGTGAACACTGTGGCGTTGACGCTTTCCATTCAGAAAAGCATGGATTGCTTCTCTCTTCAAATACAAGTAAAACTTTGAGTGAGACACTCTTTCGTTTACTCTCTTCACCATCTCTTCTCACGAAATGGCAGGAACATCTACTAAATGATAGATATATGTTCACCTGGGGTAATTATCTTGAAAGCTACAAAAATATCTTATGTAAAATCAGCGAATGACTTTTAATCGGATTTTTTATGTTGCTGCATTTGCTGAGTCAAGCAACCAAGATTGGTTTTCATTGGGCAGACAACGAAAGACTGAGCAAGTCATCTCGATTTTGTCAAGCTTGAACTCATCTATTATCAGAGTTAATATTGCGCCTACATTTACTAAGTCACGTTGTCCTAGCCTAGTAAACTTTTGCACTTCCTCTTTTATACCGCTACGCTACTTGCAATTATTAATTTCTTCATTCCTGTATTTTAGTCAAGTCGCTGGCTTTAATGGTTCTTCATTAATCTGGCTTTATAATACACGTTCGGCTGAAAGTCTTGTTGCAATAGTCGCTTTATTGCTGCGTCCGAGTCTTCGACTGATCCTACAGCTTGAAGATTTGCCATCTGCACGTCAGTTAAATCATGGAATATCAGGTCGTATTGATCATTTTTTTACGTGGCTTCTAAGTAAGAAAGCAAGCCATATTTTTGCAGTCAGCCATAATGTGGCTCAGTCCTTTTGTAATCGTTATAATTATTCTCTTGATTTAATCAAGATTTTGCCTCCATTAATTGATCCTTCATTCAACTCACAAGTTTATAATAGAGTTCCGCCCTTTAGTAACAATACGATTACTATTTTCTATGCTGGTTCTTATAGTCCAGAGAAAGGTGTAGAGGATTTGATTGAAGCATTTTTAAGATTAGACTCCAAAGAGTATGAGCTCAGGCTGTGTGGTAACTCTCCAGCCAAGCTGATTCACAAGTATTCTCAATTTGACAAAATAATCTTTCTTGGAATAGTTGAACAAGACAGGCTTTTTAGGTCATACGCTTCAGCTGATATTGTTGTAAATCCCCACTTGCCAATCTTAAACTCTAACTATATTTTCCCGTTTAAACTCGTAGAAATAATTGCAAGTGGCGCCCTTCCTTTAACAACGGCTGTTCCTGGTTCTGAGGTATTTGGCTTGCCGTCTGAATGCTTTTTTGCTGGTGTTGATGATCTTGTGGATAAGTTAAATAATTCTCGTGCTATTTGGCAAAGCAACCAGTCTGTTTTGCTTGAAATCTCGGCCTTCTGCCGTTGTCAATATTCTCTTGAGAGGGCGCAAAATATGCTATCATGTAATATTTTTATGCCTTAAAAAGCTTATCCCATTTTCAGTAGTCTTGTGTCTAAACGTCGTCTTGGCTATCTACCGCCCCGTTTTTACTTTCCCGCTTTGCTGCAGGCTTGGGTTTGCTTGCTTATCTTGTGGTCTTTGGGCGATGCTCTACGTAAGTGGGGAGGCCTTAATCAAGCCATCTATGTAATCCAACTTGTATTCCCGCTAATTACAATTATATTCCTGTACAGGAAGAACTCGTTTAAGCCTGATGCTTCAATTATCATTCCTGGAAGCCTCATCGCTTTTCTAAGTGGTATTATGGCAATCTATTATTCTTTTTTCGAATACAATGCTAACTATATAGTTGTTTGGTTTTTGAATTGTTCAGCTCTATTGGCTCCCCCTCTGCTTTTATGTGGGATTATCAAGACACAACTTGTACCTAGAAGTGCGATCAAGGCTATCTCTTCATTGCTCATCGCGCTTGTCTCTCTTATTATGTTAGTAAATAATATAATTTCAATATTCCAATCTATATTGGGTAAGTTCCATCCGTTATCTGTGGGTGCAGGAGGAATGCTTGGTGCTCAGATCGGGACCAATACCGCTATTGAACTGCGCTCTCCAGGTCTTTTTACATTTGCCACTGGAAACGCAAACTTCTCAATTGTATGTACACTCTTTTTGTTGGCGTCATTTGGTTTCAAAACTTATGCAAATCTACCTGCCTTGATCCGTCTACTTGCCTTGCTGACCCTGCCAATTTCGATTATTCGATCAGTAAGCCGTACATTCCTTTTTGGTATTATTCTTGTTCTTTCTCCTTTCTTGGGTTCTTTGTTACGATATAAGGCATTGATAATCCTTGCTTCATTTTTCTTTTTGTGTTTATTGCTGTATATATTTATCCCAAATCTTGACCTGCTCTTGACTGATGGAATCTCTAATTTTATGCTTAGAATTCTAGATGCTGGTGGTATATACGAGGGTGTTGTCGTTAGGTTTTTTCAGTCATTTATATCTGATGCTGGTGGCTCTGACGCTTACTTGATAAATAATCTTGGATATTGGTTTGATGCTGATCCGTTGAGTATGTTCTTTGGATATGGATTAGGATTTTCGACTCCACTTTTCCGTTTCGTAGCCGGTCTTGATGATACTGCCTATGGATTTATTAATTTGAATGGCAGCTCATTTCTGGTTGGTGAAACTGCCATCACCTCCTTGCTTGCAGATATTGGCTTGATTGGATTGGTATTATACATTATAATGGTGTGCGGATGTATCCGTCTTTTCTTGCAAAGGTATCGATCTCTGCGAATCAATACTTCGCGCGCCTTCGCCTTGGGTTCTTTCTTGACTTTGCTTTATGCTTTTACCCTTCCATATTTCCGACCTGCTAATTTTCTGTTTTTAACTAGTGCCGTGCTGCTTCCATCGGTTTGCTCTTTTCTTTTTAAGTCCCAGTCAAAGCTTGATTGATGCTCAATTTTTAAGCATCGTAATCTTCAGTTAGTTGCTTGGCCCTTTGGACTTGATCCGCCTAATCAGCTCCCTCAACCCCGCCGGCGGTGGTCCCATGGAGGGCGTGCGCCAGATCACGCCCTATCTGGCGGATCTGGGCGTGCGCACCACCGTGGCCAGCCTGGATCCGCCGGAGGCCCCCTGGCTTCGGGATCAGCCGTTTGAGGCGATCGGCCTGGGGCCGGTGACCGGCGGCTATGGCTACCGCCGCGGCCTGCCTGCCCGCATTCACGCTCTTGCCCGGCAGCACGATGCGGTGATCATCCATGGCCTCTGGCAGTACCACGCCTTCGCCACCTGGCGCGCCCTTCGTGGCAGCACCATCCCCTATTTTGTGTATTCCCACGGGATGCTTGATCCCTGGTTCAAGCGTACTTACGCGCTCAAGCACATCAAGAAGTGGGCCTACTGGCCCTGGGCCGACTATCGCGTGCTGCGCGATGCCACCGCCGTGCTGTTCACCACTGAGCAGGAGCGGCTTCTGGCTCGCCAGTCGTTCTGGCTGTATCACGTCCGTGAGCAGGTGGTTGGCTACGGCACCTCGGCGCCGCCCGGCGATGCGGAGCGGCAGCGTCAGGTGTTTCTGGATGCCTTCCCGCAGCTGCGAGGCCGTCGCATCCTGCTGTTCCTCAGCCGCATCCACCCCAAGAAGGGCGTGGATCTGTTGATCGAGGCCTTTGCGGCGGTGGCCTCGGCTGATCCGCGCCTGCAGCTGGTGATCGCCGGGCCGGATCAGGTGGGCTGGCTGGCCGCCTTGCAGCAGCGGGCCGCTGCGTTGGGCATCTCAGACCGGATCACCTGGCCCGGCATGCTCAGCGGCGATCTCAAGTGGGGCGCTTTCCGCAGCGCTGAGCTGTTCTGCCTGCCCTCCCATCAGGAGAACTTCGGCATTGTGGTGGCTGAGGCCCTCGCCTGCGGCCTGCCGGTGGCGATTGCGGAGCCTGTGAACATTTCCGCAGAAGTGGCCGCCGCCGGTGCCGGCCTGGTGCATGCCGACAGCGCAGCGAGCACCACCGATGCCTTGTGGCAGTGGCTGGCAATGCCGGCCGACGAGCAAGTGCAGATGGGGCAGCGGGGGCTGCAGTTGTTCCAGGAGCGTTTTGATTTCGCCTCGGTGGCCAGGAATCTGTTGCCGGTGCTGGAATCCACCCTCCCATCCCAGCGAACGCCTGCAATCCGTTGATCCTCTCCAAGGCCCACCCCTTCGAAGGCGCCAGCTTCAGTCGGCGCAACCGCCTAGCCCGGCTGGCCTGGCAGTTGGTCTGGTTCCTGCTGTTCCGCCCAACGCCCGCACCGCTGCATAGCTGGCGCTGCTGGTTGTTGCGCAGGTTCGGTGCTCAGATCGGCTCTCCTTGCTATGTGTACAACGACGTGGAGATCTGGGCACCCTGGAATCTGCGTATGGCGGCTTTCGCCACCCTGGGTCGGCGAGTGATCTGTTATTCGATGGCTCCTGTTTCTTTGGCAGAGCGGGCGGTGGTTTCCCAGGGGGTGCACCTCTGCACAGGCAGCCATGACCACGAATCCGAGAATTTCCAGCTTTACTCCAGGCCGATCACCATCGGCGCCGATGCGTGGATCTGTGCGGAAGCCTTCCTGGCTCCCGGTGTGGTGATCGGCGATGGCGCCGTGATCGGTGCCCGATCGGTAGTGACTCGTGATCAACCGGCCTGGATGGTGTGTGCCGGTAACCCCTGCAAGCCGATGAAACCCCGCACCCCGCCCCGCTACGCTCGCCCCTGAATGCTGCCCAGTCTCACCCTGCCCAATGGGCGCGATACCACCACACTGGGCTTCGGCTGCGCCAGCCTGCTGCGGCTTCCCGATGCCAGCGACCGCCAGCGGTTGCTCGATCTGGCCTTTGATCTCGGCATCCGGCATTTCGATGTGGCCCGTCTCTACGGCCTCGGCCAGGCAGAGGCGGAGCTCGGAGGCCTTGTGCGCCGCCAACCTGGCTTGATCACGGTGGCGAGCAAGTTCGGCCTCGGCGATGCCCGGCCACCCGCCGCTGGAGCCCAGCGCCAGGGAGCCCTGCGCCGGCTGCTGGAACTCGCCCCCGGCCTCAAGCCACTGGCCCGGCGCTTCTATGGCAGTCGCCTTGTGGCCCGTGAATTCAGCGCCGCTCACTGTCAGCTCAGCCTGCGCACCAGCCTCGATCAGCTGGGCCTTGAGGCAGTGGATCTGCTGCTTTTGCATGAGCCTCTCCCCAGCGATGCGATCGACGCGGCCATGGAGTCGTGTCTTAAGGATCTCTGCAACGAGGGTCTCATCGGTGGCTATGGCATCTCCGGTGTACCAGAACCCACCCTGTCGCTCTGGTGCCAGCGCCCCGGCCTGGCCCCTCACCTTCTGCAGTGGGAAGACAACCTGCTCCAGCCCGAGCTCAGCGCCCTCGCATCGGATACTGACCCTCCAGCACTGCGGGGTCGCTTCGGGCGGATTCGCCTCAGTCTGCAACCGATCCAACAAGCCTTCTCGGCGGTGCCTTCGCTGCAACGGCACTGGAGTGAGCGTCTGGGCCTGAACCTCGCCGAACCCGAGGCCCTTGTGGCAGCCCTCCTCGCCGCTTCCCTTGCCTGCTACCCGCAGGATCTGCTGCTTTATGCCAGCACCCGTGCTGATCGCTTGCGCCGTACCCTGGAGCTGCTACACAGCCCCCCCTGGGAAACGGTGGAGCTTCAGGCCTTCGAGCGCTTCTGGCGACCCCCTGGCCCACACCAGGCTGCCGCATGAATCCGATCGAATTGCAGCCCCTGCCAGGCAATCAGGAGATTCAGAGTGATCTGTTGATCGTGGGCGCCGGTATCGCCGGGCTGGTGTTGGCGGATGCACTGCGTGGCAGTGGCCGGCGCGTGGATCTGCTGGAGGCCGGCGGCGCCGCCATTGAGGAATCCAGCCAGGAGCTCTACCAGGCCGAGATGGCCGGCATCTCCCATGTCGGCACAACCGAGGGCCGCTACCGCGTGTATGGCGGCTCTTCAACCCACTGGGGAGGACAGCTGCTGCCCCTGGCTGCCCAGGATTTTGATGTGCGTCCCCATGTGAGCGGCAGTGGTTGGCCGATTGGCCCCGACGATCTCACCCCCTTTCTCAGCCGCTGCGAGCAGCTGCTGGGGGTTAACCATGCCCCCTATGACGCTGCCTTGATTGAGCAACTGCCCCGACCACGCCCTGACCTCAGCGAGGCGAATCTGCTGTTGCGCTTTTCCAAGTGGGCACCATTTCGCTACCGCAACGTGGCACGCACGCTTGGCCGACGCTGTGAGGCCGACCCCCACACCCGCGTTTTTCTCCATGCAGCCGTCACCGCCATCGAACTCGATGGCGATGGACGCCAAGTGGAAGCCGTGAGAGTGCGCACCCTTGCAGGCGTGGATGTGTGCTTTCGTGCCCGTCAGGTGGTGCTTGCCGCCGGCACGATCGAGACTGTGCGCCTGCTGCTAGCCAGCGGCATCGCCAACCACAACGATCAGCTTGGCCGCTGGTTTCACGACCATCTCTCGGTGAAGGCGGCGATCTTGTATCCAACTCGGCGTAGGCCGCTGCTGCAACGCCTGGCTCCCTGGTTTCTCGGCGGCACCCGACACACCGCGAAGCTTGAATCCACCGCAGTCTGGCAGGCGCGCAAGGGCTGCCTCAATGTGATGGGTCATCTGGTGTTTGAGGCGCCGCAAACATCAGGCTTCGTCTGGCTGCGGCAGCAGCTGCAGGCCCGCCAGCGCGGCGCGCGGATCGTTCAGGCTCTGCCGACCCCCTATCTCGAACACCTGCCGGCCGAATCCCTCGATAACCTCTACTTGGCGTGGAAGCGCTACGCGCGCAAGCGCCGCTGGTGCCCCTCCCAGGCTGCGATCACCCTCTACATCGACTGCGAACAGCAGCCCAATCCCGCCAGCCGCATCATGCTGAGCGCCAACCGCGATGCCCTGGGCATGCCCAAAGCGGTGGTGCAGTGGCAGTGGGGTGAGTGCGAGCGCCACGCCTTCAGCGCCTACCGCCAGTTGTTCACCAGCCAGTGGCGAGCCTGGAATTTCGGTGAGATCCGTTGGCTGGAGAGCTTCGAGCCCGGCAGTGGCTGGCAGGAAAGCACGTCGGACATCTATCACCCGATGGGCGGTAGCCGCATGGCGGCCGATCCCAGCCAGGGGGTGGTGGATGCCAAGTTGCAGGTGCACGGCATCCACAACCTGTTCGTGGCCAGTTGCTCGGTGTTCCCTACCGGTGGCAGTTCCAACCCCACCCTTACCTTGATGATGCTCACCTTGCGTTTGGCTGAACTGTTCAAAACTACGCCCGTTTGACTCCAATGTATTCCAATCCCGCTCTGATTCGGCTGCGCAGCATTCTCCGCTCCGCTGGAATTCTTCGCTGGATTCAAGCAAATCCACTCTATGTGCGCATTTCTCAGGGCTATGAATCACGCTTCGATGCCGCCATGATGGCAAGCCTGCAGCCGGGTATGTGTGTGTTTGATATCGGCGCCAATGTGGGCTATTACACCGAGAAATTCGCCGAGCGCGTGGGGCCTGCTGGCCATGTGCATGCCTTCGAGCCCGTTCCAGCTTCTGCCGCCAGGGTTCGCGAGTTGATTCCCCGCTACCCCTGCATCCAGGTGCATGAATCTGCCATCGCCGATCAGCCTGGGGAAGTAGTGATGTCTACAGGGCCAGATTCAACCGCACCTACCAATCGCATTGCTATTGGGTCTGTCGATGAGCACCAAGGGATCTCTGTGGCGGTTTCTACCCTTGATCAAGCAGCGCGCGAATTCGGCATGCCTGATGCGATCAAGATTGATGTGGAAGGATATGAGTGGCATGTGCTTGTGGGTGGGAGTGAGATTCTGGAATCTCCTAGGCTTAAGCATGTTTTCTTGGAAATTCATTTCGGCTTGCTTGAGCAGCGTGGGCTGCGGCAAGCGGCGGCGCAAATCCAGCAGGTTCTTGAGAAGAAAGGATTCCAAGTTACTTATACCGATTTTAGTCACTTGCATGCCAGGAGATATGGATGAGCGATGTTTCTATACTTGTGCTCACCAAGAACGAAGAGCTTGATCTCCCTAGCTGTCTTCATTCCGTTGCCTGGAGTGATGACATCGTTGTCTACGACTCCTGTAGTGCGGATCGAACCAAAGAGTTGGCATTGGCTGCGGGTGCTAGATTTGTTGTCAGGCCAGGATACGATTCAAGCAAGGCATATGGTGGCGATGAGGCATTGCACCGAACCTGGGGAATACATAAAATCTCTTATCGTAATCCTTGGCTCTTTGTCATCGACGCCGACGAACGCCTGACCCCTGAAGCTGCCGCCGAACTTCAGGCCATTGCTCAGGATCCATCACCGCAGTTCGTCGCCTACCGCATCCGCCGTCGCGATTTCTTTCAGGGGCGTCAGCTCCGCCATGTGCAGGCCTCGCCCTGGTACATCCGCTTCTTCCGGCCCGAGCACGTGCACTACGAGCGGCTGGTGAATCCGGTCACCGTTGTGGATGGCCCCGTGGGTGATCTGCAGCATCCACTCGATCACTACCCCTTCTCCAAGGGCCTCAGCCACTGGATCGCCCGCCACAACACCTACAGCAGCTTCGAAGCCCAGCAGATCCTCCACAACCGCGCCAGTCAGGAGCCCTTCAGCCTGCGGTCTGCATTCCTTGAGCGTGATTTCAACCGTCGCCGCTATCACCAGAAGGAACTCTTCTATCGCCTTCCCGCCCGGCCGCTGCTGAAGTTTCTGCTGCTCTACCTGTTCAAGCGAGGCTTTCTCGATGGCCGGCCTGGGTTCACCTACGCCCTGCTGCAATCGATCTATGAGGCTATGATCGTGCTGAAGGTGCAGGAGTTGGAGTCAGATCATTGAAGTCGGATGACCAGCTATTGATGTCTTCTTGTATTCGATCAAGGCCTCACTCCTTGCGCAACAGATAATCCCTTAGGTGCTGTGGCAGGGGGATGGGTGAGGGCCTCCGGCATCGTGAGCCAGCGGATCCCCACAAGTTCCAGCCCATCGACCTGCACCACAGGTTCATCCCTCAGCTGGAGCGAGAAGATCGTCACGGTATTGCTCCCCCCTGCGTAGGTTCTGGTGCATGACCACGGATCGACCAGAGCCTCCGGATTCACGCGCAATCCCAGTTCCTCTGCCAGCTCCCGAACGGCAGCCTGCCGGGGCGTTTCGCCGCGGTGGATCCCCCCGCCCGGCAACGACAGACCCTGCCGATAACTCACTTCCACCAGCAACAGGCGCTGCTGATGCCATACCGCCACCAGGGCTCCATGGGTCTGGGGCTTGGCCAGCAGCCGATAGAGTTCGTAGACCCAGGCTGCCATTGCGTACAGCCGCAGCTGGAGGATGAGTGCTTTGAACGCCTTCATCGGGGAGTCACGGCTGGTTGAGCAACTGGCGCTCCAGGTCTCTCAGCACCGTTTCCCGCCCGAAGGTCTGCTCCGCCAGCTGCCGCGCCTGCTCCCCCAGCCGCTGCCGCAGCGGTTTGTCATCCAGCAGTCGCCGCAGGGCCGCCGCAAACGCCGCGCCATCCTCTGGTTCCACCCGCAGCCCGGCCCGCTCGGCCAGCTGGCCCAGCTCGCTGGCCGCCGGTGAGCTGGCCACCACCGGCCGGCCGCTGGCCAGGATCCCCAGCAGTTTCGAGGGCAGCACCAGATCCGCCGCCCCCGCCTTCTGCGGCAGCAGGTGCACATCCGCCAGGTTGAGCCAGTCGTTGAGCCGCTCCACCGGCTGCAGCGGCAGCAATCGCACGTTGGCCAGCCCCGCCGTGGCCGCCGCCAGCTCCGCCTTGCTCGGCCCTTCCCCCGCCAGCAGCCACACCAGCTCGGGCCGATCCCTCAGCTCCTGCATGGCTTGCACCAGCAGCTCCAGCCCCTGCTTTTTGTTCATCGAGCCCGAATACAGCAGCACCAGCTGCTCCACGCCGATGCCCAGGTCGCGCCGGTAGGGATTGGCTGCCCGCTGCTCCGCCGTCTGCGGCCGGATGGCCGCCAGATCCACCCAGTTGGGCAGCAGCACCGCCCGCTCCGCCGCCACCCCCTTGCCGATGGCGTGCTGCACCATGGCACCGCTGATTGTGCTCACCCGATCAAAGCCCCGCAGCGTGCGCCGCTCCCAGCCCTCCGCCAGCGCGCGCAGCCACTGGCCCTTGAGCAGCCCCAGCGCAAAGGCGGCATCCAGCTCGAAATCCTGGATGTGCAGCCAGCTGCGCCGGCGTTCACCCCCCAGCCGACCCAGCAGCAGCGCCCCCGGCGCGCAGAAGAACGCCGGCGCCACCGTGATCACCACATCCGGCCGCCAGCGGTGCTGCGCCAGCAGCACCGGCAGGCTGCTGATCGCAAAGCTGGCCAGGTGCAGCAGCCGCGTCAGCCCGCTCGGCCGGCGCGGCACCCACAGCGGGCAGCGCCACACCGCCACGCCCTGCCATCGCTCGCGCCGGTAGCGGTTGCCCCTGGCCTGCCACTCCGGGAAGTAGGGCGGTGCCGTGATCACCCGCACCCGGTGGCCCCGGGCCGCCAGCCAGGTGGCCAGGTCGCCGCTGTATCTGCCGATGCCCACCGGCTCCGGCGCGAAGTTCAGCCCATAGAGCAGCACCTTCATTGACCGGTTCGTCTCCATTGCCTTCCTCGCTCAGCCCACAGCCTCCCACCCATGGGCCTTGGTCCTGGTTTGGTGGGATGCTGCGTCTGCATGGCGGTGATATTGCCCGGTTGCAGCGGCTGCTGGATCCGCTGCTGATCACCCTGCTGTTCATCGCGTCCGAAGACAGGCCCCTGTTCGAGCCCGCCCCCGGTGTGCTGCCGGCCTGGTGCTGGGTGGTGCTGGCGGTGGTGGTGGTGCTTCCCCGCCGCGGCCTCTATGCCAGCTACCGCAGCCGCAGCCTGCTCACCCTGGCGCGGCGCGTCACCTCCAGCTGGCTGATGGTGCTCGCCGTCCTTCTGCTGCTCAGCTACGCCACCAAGACCACCGCCTCCTTCTCCCGGGTTGCCACCAGCCTCTGGGCACTCTCCAGCTGGCTGCTGTTACTCACCAGCCACGTGGGTCTGCGCCAGCTCCTGCGCCTGCACCGCAGCCGCGGCGGCAATGTCCGCACCATCCTCTACTGGGGGTCCACGCAGGCTGCAGCATCCTTCGCTGCCCAGCTGCGCGACAACCCCTGGATGGGGCTGCAGCTGCTGGTGTGGTTCGGCCCCGAGCCGCCCGATCCAGGCGCCGCCCCCGGGCTGCCCCGCTGGGGCGGCGGCCCCAGCGACATGCGCCGCTGGCTAGAGACCAACGCCGTGGATCGGATCGTGTTCAGCCATGTGACCCGCGATGGACTGCAGATGGCCGATCTGCTCCAGCTCTTCGGCGATACCTCCGTGCCGGTGGTGTATGCCCCCCACTGGGCCATGCCCTCGATGCACTTCAAGGTTGACTATGTGGGCAGCCAATGCTGCATCGACATCTGGGGCGGCGAACAGCTGATCACCGATCGCCAGCTCAAACGGGCGTTTGATCTGCTGCTCTCCGCCACGGGCTTGGTGCTGGTCAGCCCCCTGCTGCTGGCCATTGCCGTGGCGGTGAAGCTCTCCAGCCCCGGCCCGGTGCTGTTCTGCCAGGATCGCTATGGCCTCGATGGGCGCCGCATCCGGGTGTACAAGTTCCGCACCATGCGGGTGATGGAAGCCGGCGACCAGCAGGGCCTCAGGCAGGCCACCCGCCATGACCCCCGCGTCACCCCCGTTGGGGCGGTGCTGCGCCGCTGGAGCCTCGATGAGCTGCCCCAGCTGTTCAACGTGCTGAGGGGTGAGATGAGCCTGGTGGGGCCCCGCCCCCATGCCGTGGATCACAACGAGCACTACCGCCGCCTGCTGCCCGGCTACATGCAGCGCCACAGAGTGAAACCCGGCATCACGGGTCTGGCCCAGGTGGAGGGCTGGCGCGGTGAGACCCGCAGCCTGCACTGCATGGCCGCCCGCATCGATGCCGACCTTCGCTACCAGCGCAACTGGAGCCTGCTGCTCGACATCAAGATCCTGATCAAAACCCTGCTGCGGCTGCGGTCCCCGAATGCCTACTGAGCCGCCGGCTGGCCGAGGCGACGCCAATCTCAGGCGCCAGGAGGGCGCTCAGGCCGGGTCGTACCAGCGGGCGCCCACCGGCGTGCGCTGGCTCTGGCGGCGGGCCTCCCGCCGCGTGAACTGGCTCACCGTGGGGTTGGCCACCAGCGGGTCCACGTGGGCCACCTGCTGCCACAGCTCCCGCGGCGCCCAGCGCACGCTGTGCTCCACCTGGTTGTGCTTCACCACGTGGCACCAGCGGCTGGTGCCGCACTGGGGGCAGAACAGCTCCTCCAGCCACTCGTTGCTCAGCACCAGCACCGGGTAGGCCTGGATCACCAGCTTCGCCCGCCGGTCGCCCATGCCCCGGGCCCGCAGCTGCTCGGGCGTGAGCAGGTGCAGGAAATACTTGCGGCCGTTGCCCGCGATGGGCTGCTCCGGGTGGGCCGGGCAGCGCAGCTCCCGCCGCCGCGGCCGCCGGCTGCGGCGCTCCGGCCCGTTGAAGGGCGGCGCCGGCTCCCCCTGGCGCCGGTCCGCCAGGCTGCGCCGCTCCTGGCCGCCCCTGCCATCAGGCCCCACCCGTTCCACTGCCACAAACCACCCCATATGAGCCGACCGTAGGGGCCCCCGTCGGTGTGCGGCAGCACCGATGCAGAAGTCGCATCACGGCTCCCCCAAGGCCGCTGCCCCGCCGCCGCTGCCCTACTTCGCCTCCATCCAGTTGGGGCCCGCGGCGGCGTCCACCCGCAGCGGCACCGTGAGCGCCACGGCCTGCTCCATGGTGGTGCGGGTGAGCTCCAGCACCGCCTCCAGCGCCTCGGGGGCGGCCTCCAGCACCAGTTCGTCGTGCACCTGCAGCAGCAGCCGCGCCGGCAGGGCGCTCGCCGCCAGCCGGTGGTGCAGCTGCACCATCGCCAGCTTGATGATGTCGGCGCTGGAGCCCTGGATCGGCGCGTTGGCGGCGGCCCGCAGCTGCTGGGCCTCCAGGCCGCCGCGGCGGGCGATCTCCAGGTCGATCGCCAGCGGATCCTTGCCCAGGTAGCGGCCGAGGCCGGCGGGGTCGAAGGCGAAGGGCCGGCGGCGACCCAGCAGGGTCTCCACGTAGCCGCGGCTCAGGGCCAGCCGCTCCTGCAGCTCCAGGAAGGCGAACACCTGCGGGTAGCGCTGCCGGTACCTGCCCAGGAACTCCTTCGCCTGGGCCTGGCCCACGCCGGTTTCGCGGGCGAAGCGCTGGGCGCCCATGCCGTAGATCACGCCGAAGTTGATCGTCTTGCCCAGGCGCCGCTCGGCGCCGCTCACCGCCTCCCCCGGGGCCTTGTCCAGCAGCAGCCGGGCCGTGAGGGCGTGCACGTCGTCGCCGTTGCGGTAGGCCTCCACCAGCACCGGCTCGCCGGAGAGGTGGGCCAGGATGCGCAGCTCGATCTGGGAGTAGTCGGCGCTGATCAGGCTCCAGCCCTCCTGGGGCAGGAAGGCCTTGCGGATCCGCCGGCTGAACTCCGTGCGGATTGGGATGTTCTGCAGGTTGGGGTTGCTGCTCGACAGCCGTCCGGTGGCCGTCACCGCCTGGTTGAAATCGGTGTGCACCCGGCCCGTTTCCGGCTCCACCAGGGCCGGCAGCGCATCCACGTAGGTGCTCTTGAGCTTGCTCAGGGTGCGGTGCTCCAGCACCAGCGGCACCACCGGGTGGGCGTCCTCCAGCTTCTCCAGCACCACCGCATCGGTGCTCCAGCCGGTCTTGGTGCGGCGCGACTTCTTTCGGTCCAGCCCCAGCGTGTCGAACAGCAGCTCCCCCAGCTGCTTCGGGGAGGCCAGGTTGAAGTCCACCCCGGCGGCGGCCCTGGCGTCGGCCTCCAGCTGCTGCAGCGTGGCCGCCAGCTCCGCCGACAGCTCCCCCAGGTAGGCGGTGTCGATGCGGATGCCGGTGGCCTCCATCAGCGCCAGCACGGGCTCCAGCGGCAGCTCCACCTGCTCCAGCAGCCGCGGCAGCGCCTCCCCCAGCTCCGCCAGCTGCGACCGCAGCAGCCCCGTGAGCCGCCAGGTCACGTGCACGTCCATGCCGCAGTAGAGCGCCGCCTGCTCGATCGGCACGGCGGCGAAGCTGGCCCCCTTGGGCACCAGCGCCCCGTAGCTGGTGGGCGTGAAGCCGAAGTTGCGCTCCGCCAGCACCTCCAGGCCGTGCCTGGCGTTGGCATCCCGCAGGTAGTCGGCCAGCAGCGTGTCCATCACCACCCCCTCCAGGGCCAGGCCGTGGCGCAGCAGCACCAGCCGGTCGTACTTGGCGTTCTGCAGGGTCTTGGGGTGGGCGGCGCTGCTGAGCCAGGGGGCCAGGGCGCCGAGCACCGCATCTAAGGGCAGCTGGGCCGGCGCGCTGGCGGGCGCCTCCAGCAGGTCGGCAGCCGGTGGCGGCAGGTGGCCGATCGGGATGTAGGCCAGGTCGGCCAGGCCCTCGCCCCAGGCCAGGCCGAGGCCCACCAGCTCGGCCTGGAAGGGGTTGAGGGCGGTGGTCTCGGTGTCGAGGGCGATCGGCGCGGCCGGATCGGTGGCCGCCAGCAGCCGCGCCACCAGGGCCTCCAGCGCCGCCGGGGTGGTGATCAGCTGGGGCTCCAGGGCCGGCAGCGCGCCCGGTGCGGCCTCCGGAGTGCCTTCCGGGGTGGGGCCTGCCGAGTCAGGGACCTGAGCCGAGCCGTTGGCGTTTTCCGGGCCAGTGGCGCCCGCTGAGCCGCTGGGGGGGCTGCCCTCCGGCGTCTCTGGAGACGCCCCAGCACCACCGCCAACCCCACCGCCAGCCCCGGTCTGGGGCGCCGGCGGCTGGGCCGAGAACACCTGGGCGAAGCGCTCCACCTGCCGCGCCAGGCTGTGCAGCTCCAGCTCCTCCAGGCTCTGCGCCAGGGCCTCCACCTGCACCGCCCCCAGGGCCAGCCGCGGCTCGCTGGGCAGGGGCACGTCCACCAGGATCTCGGCCAGAAGGCGCGAGCGGTAGGCGCTCTCCCGGTCGTCGCGCAGCTTCTGCACCAGGGCGCCCTTGAGCACGCCCTTGGGGTCCTTGGCCTTGGGGCCGGCCTGCTCCAGGGCCTCCAGCGCCGCGTAGATCCCATCCACGTGGTCGTAGGCGGCCAGCAGGTTGATCGCCGTCTTCGGGCCCACGCCCTTGACGCCGGGGATGTTGTCCGAGGTGTCGCCGGTGAGGGCCTTGAGGTCCACCACCTCCTCCGGCGTGACGCCCAGCTTGGCGATCACCCCCTCACGGCGGATCTCCTGCGGGCCGCTGCTCCTGGCGTAGGGGCCGCCGCCCATGTACAGCACGGCGATGTCGCGCCCGTCGTCCACCAGCTGGAACAGGTCGCGGTCGCCGGAGAGGATGCGCACCCGCCAGCCCTCGCCCGCCGCCCGGTGGGCCAGGGTGCCGAGCACGTCGTCGGCCTCGTAGCCCGGCGCCATGCACAGGGGGATGTCGAGGGCCTCCACCAGGATCCGCTGCAGGTTGGCCAGGTCCTGGAAGAAGTGCTCCGGCGCCTCGTCGCGGTGGGCCTTGTAGGCCTGGTCCGCCGCGTGGCGAAAGGTGGGTTCGGCCGTGTCGAAGGCGATCACCACCCCCTGGGGCGCCAGGCCCCGGCAGTTCTCCAGCAGCGCCTTCAGGAAGCCGTAGGTCACGCTGGTGGGCACCCCCGCCTGGGTGCTCAGCCCCCCGTCGCCCCCCTTGGCGAAGGCGTAGAAGCTGCGGAAGGCCAGGGAGTGGCCGTCCACCAGCAGCAGCAGGGGCTTCTCGGTGCTGCCCGAGCCCGTGGCAGCGCCCGAGCCGCCGGCAACGCTGGAACCCTCTGCTGCCATGGCGATGCGGCTGGCCTGTGCCCGAACCGGCCCAGCCTGGCAGACCAGCCCAGCCGAGGCCCCGGCGCAGGCGTGGGCGGTCCAGCTGGGGCATTGTGTGGGGGCGATTCCCCGCCTCTCCCCCGTCACCTCCCCGCCGACCCCCGCCGATGGCCCGCATCCCCAGCCGCTACGCCATCCACCTGTTCCTGGCCGGAGGCCATCACCAGGTGGTGCACTTCGCCACCCTGGAGGCCTTCCAGCAGTGGTACGGGGGGGTGCTCAACGCCGGGCCCGCCGACACCTTCGTGAACGTGCCGATCAGCGAACTGCAGGGGGAGTATCTGGTGATCCGGCCCAGCAGCGTGGTGGGCATCCGCGTCGAACCCCTCTACGGGGCGTTGGATGACTGATCCGCGCCGCCGCTGACGGCTGCAGATCCAGGCCCGTGCCGCCGCTGACCGCCGCGGCCGCGGCCCTCCGCCGCCATGGTTTTGGATGGGGCGGTTGTCGGGAGCGGGTGTGAACAGGCTTGAGCTGCTGTGGGGTGAGGCCTTCTTCGCCGGCTCCCTGGCCCAGCTGGTGGCGCGGCTCACGGGCCTGCCGGCGGTGGTGCTGCTGCTCGGCGTGGGCCTGCTGATCGGCCGTGCCGGCCTCAACCTGGTGCAGCCCGAGGCCCTCGGCCAGGGGCTGGAGCCCCTGGTGGGGCTGCTGGTGAGCCTGGTGCTGTTCGATGGCGGCCTCAACCTGCGCCTGGCCGGCCGCGACCTGCAGCGCACCGTGGTGCAGGTGGTGCTGGTGCGGGCGGTGTTCGGCCTGCTCGGCGCCGCCGCCCTCTCCCATGCCCTGGCCGGGCTGGACTGGCCCCTGGCCTGGGTGTTCGCCGCCGTGGCCCTGGCCACCGGCCCCACGGTGGTGACGCCGATGGTGCAGCAGATGCGCCTGATCCCCGGGCTGGGCCAGATCCTGGAGGCCGAGGGCCTGATCCTCGAGCCGGTGGGGGCGGTGCTGGCCCTGCTGCTGCTGCAGCTGGCCCTGGGCGACCTCACGGACTGGCGCGAGGTGGCCTCCCTGCTGCTGCTGCGCCTCGGCGGCGGGGCCGCCATCGGCGCCGCGGGGGGCTGGCTGCTCTCCGAGCTGCTGCGGCGCCTGCAGGCCCTCCAGCCCGACACCGGCGCCCCCGTGCGCATCAGCGAGGACACCCTGCCCCTGCAGCTCAGCCTCGGCGCCCTGTTCCTGCTGGTGAGCGGCAGCGAGGGGCTGCTGCCCGGCGCCGGCCTGCCCGCCGCCGTGGCGGCCGGCGTGGTGGTGGGCCTGCGCCTCGACAAGGAGGCCACCCAGCTGGATGAGCTGATCCGCCAGCTGGCCCAGCTGGCGATCACGGTGCTGTTCCCGCTGCTGGCCGCCGACCTCTCCTGGGCTGAACTGAGCCCCCTGGGGCTGGGGGGTGTGGCCTGCGTGCTGGCGCTGATGGTGTACCGCTGGCTGGTGATTCAGCTGGGGGCGATCGGCCTGCCCTCCCTGGGCTGGCGCGAGAAGCTGATCCTGGGCTGGATCGCGCCGCGGGGCATCGTCAGCGCGGCCGTGGCCAGTCTGTTCGCCCTGCAGCTGGAGGCGGCAGGGGTGCCCGGGGCCTCCGCCATCAAGGGTCTGGTGTTCCTGATGATCCTGCTGACGGTGGGGCTGCAGGGCTTGAGCGCCCCGGCCCTGGCGCGGCGCCTGGGGCTGGTGGAGGGCTGAGCCCCGGCTCAGAGGCTGCGCTGGATCCGGGCGGCCGCCTCGCCGCTGGGCTGCAGCAGCAGCCAGGTGCTGAGCAGGTCCGGGCCCTGCAGGCTGCCCAGCAGGGCGGCCCGCAGGCTCTTCATCAGCACCCCCTTCTTCACACCGGCGGCGGCCACGGCCTCCGCCAGCAGCGCCTGGGCCGCCTCGGCCGTGAGCGGCCCCTCGGGCAGACGCTCCAGCAGGGCCCGCAGCGCCGGCCGGGCGCCCGCGCTCTCCAGCTGCTGCACGGCTGCCGCGCTGAGCTCCGGCCGGTCGAAGAAGGGCCGCGCCTGCTCCACCCCATCGGCCAGCAGCACCAGCGAGGGACCCAGCAGCTCCGCCAGCTGCTCCTGCCAGGCAGGATCGCTTGCGGGGCCGGCCGCGTCCGGCCCGCCCTCCGTCGGCAGCCAGCCCTCGGCTTGCCAGAGCGGCACCAGCTCGGCCCGCAGCTGCGCAGCCGTGCGCCCGTGCAGCACCTGGCCGTTGAGCCAGTTGAGCTTGTCCCAGTCGAAGCGGGCCCCGGCCCGGTTCACCCGCTCGAAGTCGAACGCGGCGGCGGCCTCGGCCAGGGTGAAGCGCTCGCCCATGCCCTCCGGCGGCGACCAGCCCAGCAGGGTCATGTAGTTGGCCAGGGCCTCGGCCGTGTAGCCCATGCGCCGGAAGTCGCTCACCGAGGTGACGCCATCGCGCTTGGAGAGCTTCTTCCCCTCCTGGTTGAGGATCAGCGGCGTGTGGGCGAACTGCGGCGCCGGGGCGCCCAGGGCTTCGTAGAGCAGCAGCTGCTTGGCGGTGTTGGCGATGTGGTCCTCGCCGCGGATCACGTGGCTGATGGCCATGGCGACGTCGTCCACCACCACCACCAGGTTGTAGAGGGGATCGCCGATCTGGTCGGCCGGGGCCCGGCGGGCGATCACCATGTCGCCGCCCAGGTCGCCCCCCGACCAGCGCATCGGGCCCCGCACCAGGTCGGTCCAGGTGATCACGGCAGCGTCGTCGATGCGGAAGCGCACCGTGGCCTCGCGCCCCTCGGCGATGAAGGCCCGCTCCTGCTCGGGGCTGAGGTCCCGGTGGCGGTTGTCGTAGCGGGGGGCGCGGTTCTCGGCGGCCTGCCGCTCGCGCATCGCGACCAGTTCCGCCTCGCTGGCGTAGCAGCGGTAGGCCCTGCCGGAATCCAGCAGCCGCTGGATGGCGGCACGGTGCTCGGCGATCCGTGCGCTCTGCACCACCGGCTCGCCGTCCCAGGTGAGCCCCAGCCACTGCAGCCCCTCGAGGATGTTGGCGGTGAACGCGGGCTTGCTGCGCTCCCGGTCGGTGTCCTCGATGCGCAGCAGGAACTGGCCGCCATGGCGCCGGGCGAACAGCCAGTTGAACACCGCGGTGCGGGCGGTGCCGATGTGCAGGGTGCCGGTGGGGCTGGGGGCGAGACGAACGCGTACCGCCGGACCCGATGCTGCCACCTGGCTGCTCCGTGGGAAAAGAGAGCGGGACTGACGGGGCTCGAACCCGCAACTTCCGCCGTGACAGGGCGGTGCTCTAACCGATTGAACTACAGTCCCAGGTGCTCGATGAGCACGATCAGACGGGATTGGCAACCTGGCTTGGGCCTGGGTCTGAATCCGTCTGTGTCGCGTCAGCGACCCCAGAAGTATCCGTTGCCGCGGGGCCCTTCGTCAACACGCCAGACGGCGATCGGAACCGGGCCGGGGCGAGACTGGAGGGGTCGCTGCAGGGCGGGGCGGGACCTCGGTGCGGTTTGGGGGCAGGCGGCGGCCCCCTGGACGGCCGGTCGACCGGTCGGCTGCGCTCGTGCTGCCGGCGCGGTGCGTTCCGGGGTCCGGGTGCCCTCCAGGCCTGAGGGTCGGCCGAGCCGGGTGCCGCGAGCCCGTCGCCGCCGTGTCCAGCAATGGTGCACCCAGGGGCACCATTGCTGGACACCCTCAGGTACCACCCGGAGGCCTCCCGGACACCCCCCGACACACGCCGGACCCTGGCCAGGAAAGACCTCGCCGCCGCCCCGCCGCCGAGGTCCTGGGCCATGAAAAAAGCCCGCACGGAGGCGGGCGTGGGGAGGGGCCTCGGGGCTGGCCCGGGGAATCGCCCAGGCCGGGATGCCCCCAGGCGCGTCAGGGACGGAAGCCGGCGGGCTCGATCAGGCGCACCTGGTTGCCGCGGGCGGTGAACTCGCGGCCCTGGTCGCTCTGCACGACCACCCGACCGCCGGATTTGACGCGGATCACCCGGGCACGAACCCAGCCCAGGGCTGCGGATTCGAGAACCTTGACCACATCACCGGGCTGTAGATCCAACTCCATGTCCGGAACCGAGAGACTGCAGGGGGGAGACATCAACGCGCCGTGGAGGACTTGAACCCCCGACATCAGGTTTTGGAGACCTGCGTTCTACCAACTGAACTAACGGCGCAAGGCGATGCCTCCCCGACGACGCAGAGGATTGCGTCGACTGGCCGGGCCGAAACCCAGCCAGATGAGTGTAGAGAGAACGGACCACCGGGCAGAACCCGGAGCTGGCCTCAGCGATCGAAGCGCTGCTTGACTCGGGTGGCTTTGCCCACCCGGTCGCGCAGATAGAAGAGCTTCGCTCGGCGCACTTTACCGCGTCGCTCGACCTTGACCGAGGCGACCTGGGGGCTGTGCAGCAGGAACACCCGCTCCACGCCGATGCCCTGGAAGATGCGCCGCACGGTGATGGTCTCGTTGAGGCCGCCGTGGCGCTTGGCGATCACCACGCCCTCGTAGGGCTGGATGCGCTCCTTGTTGCCCTCGCTGATCCGCACGCCCACCTTGACGGTGTCGCCCACGTAGATCTCGGGCAGGTCGCTCTTGAGCTGCTCGGCCTCGAAGGCGCGCAGCAGCTCCTGGGCGCTCAGCCTGCCGGTGGTGGCCTTGACAGCCGTGGCGGTGGCGCTGGTGGTCTCGGCAGCCGTCACAGTTGCAGCCGTCTCAGTCGCAGCAGTGTCCTTGATGTCGTCAGTCATGTCCTTCGAGTCAGCTGCCAGATCCGGCTGGAAAAGCGCCCGGCCAAACAGCGAGTGTACCGGCTCGGGGTTCAGCCCCCTCACTCCCCCGCCGGCCGGGCGGGCCGCCGCTGCCACTTCTGCAGCAGCAGCAGGCCGCCGCTGGTCAGCATCCACAGCAGCCCCAGGCCGTTGAGCAGCACGTAGAGCGGTTCGGCGGCGGGGCCCAGCCACTCGCCCTCGTGCAGCACCATCAGCCAGTGCACCTGGTCCCGGCCCAGGCCGCCCCAGTCCTTGAGCAGCCGGTAGGCCATGCCGCTCAGCACCGTGAGGGCCAGCGGCGTCAGCACCAGGGGCGCCATGGCCCCGTGGAGGCGGCGCGCCTGGAGAAACAGCGGGGGGGGCGGCGCCATGGCGACGGGGCAGGGAGGGGCGGCGGTGATGGGCGGCGGGAACGGACAGCAGGCAGCGGCGGCGGGCCGGGGCTGAGCCGCGACCCATCAGCCGCGGGCCCGAAGTTCTAACTTGAAGCCCGGCCCCAGGACTGCCCCGATGAACCTCTTCGCCGATCTGCTGGCCAGCTCCACCCGCGCCGCGGGCACCAGCGGCAGCGCCGGCAAGGGGATCACGGCCCCCGTGGCTGCCACCAGCCCCAGCGGCCCGCGCATCCAGAAGAGCCGCCGCGGCGTGGAGATCAAGAGCGCCCGCGAGATCGAGACGATGCGCCAGGCCAGCCGCATCGTGGCCACGGTGCTGCGCGAATTGCTGGAGATCGCCGCCCCCGGCATGACCACCGCTGACCTGGACCGCCACGCCGAGCAGCGCATCCGCGCCATGGGCGCCGTGCCCAGCTTCAAGGGCTACCACGGCTTCCCCGCCAGCATCTGCGCCTCGGTGAACAACGAGGTGGTGCACGGCATCCCCAGCGCCCGGCGGGTGCTCAAGGCCGGCGATCTGATCAAGATCGACACCGGCGCCTACTTCGACGGCTACCACGGCGACAGCTGCGTGAGCCTGTGCGTGGGCGAGGGGGCCAGCGCCGAGGCCCAGCAGCTGGCCCGGGTGGCCCAGGAGTCGCTGATGCGGGGTCTGGCCCAGATCAGGGCCGGCAACACCCTGATGGACATCGCCGGCGCCGTGCAGGACCACGTGGAGGCCCACGGCTACGCGGTGGTGGAGGACTACACGGGCCACGGCGTGGGCCGCAACCTGCACGAGGAGCCCTCGGTGTTCAACTACCGCACCCGCGACCTGCCCAACCTGAAGCTGCGCCCCGGCATGACCCTGGCGGTGGAGCCGATCCTCAACGCCGGCAGCAAGGCCTGCCGCACCCTCAAGGACCGCTGGACCGTGGTGACCGTGGACGGCGGCCTCTCGGCCCAGTGGGAGCACACGATCGCCGTCACCAGCGACGGCTGCGAGATCCTCACCGACCGGGACTTCTGAATCGGCGCGCCCCGGCCGGCGGCCCGGCTCAGCCGCCGGCGGCCCGGGTCAGCAGCTGGTAGTACAGCCAGCGGCCCAGGGTGGTCAGCGGCATCAGCACGTAGGTGAGCGGGTTGGGGGTGACGATCACCAGCCCCAGGTTCCAGCTGGCCTGGCGCACGATCTCCCGGGCCACGAAGTCGGCCCCCATCAGCCCGATCGGGTTCAGGGCGGAGCGGAACGGCCCCAGCACCAGCCGCCGGATGCGCAGCTCCGGGCCGGCCAGATCCAGGGCCCGCAGGCTCAGCAGCTGGCCCAGCAGCCGCTTGCTCAGCTCGTAGAGGGGGCTCAGGGCCGGCTCGATCTCCGCCTCCGAGGTGTTGACCCACACCTCCCGGCGGCGTCCGCCGGCGGCGCGGGGCTCGAGGCCGGCGAACAGCTCCAGCAGCCGCCAGCTGCTCAGGGCATTCACCTCCAGGGAGAGGGCCGTGGCGGCGGCACTGCGCTCGCCGTGCACGTTGACGCCGTGGTTCAGCACCAGCACGTCCACCGGGGCCAGGGCCGCGGCCAGCGCCTGCTCCTGCCCGCAGCACCAGCGCAGCTCCTCCAGGGGGATGGGCTGGCCGGCGTCATCGCGCTCCAGCAGGGGCTCGCCGCCGCCACCGGCGCCGCTGGTGAGGGCCAGGATCCGGGCCCCCTGGCGGTGCAGCACCCGGATCAGGGCGCGGCCCAGGCTGCCGTTGGCCCCGGTGATGGCGATGCGCCGCCCCTGCCAGGGACCGGCCGGCGCACTGGGGAGTGGAGCCACGGATCTGCTGCGGGGGGCTGGTCGAGCCGTCAGCATGCGCCATCCTGGAACCCAGCGTGCTGGGCTGGATGGCGGCGGGCCTCGGTGAACAACTCGGTGAGCCCGCGTCCGCGCCGCCCGCCGGCCCGCCGGCTCCGCCGCCGGCCGTGGACCTCCGCCACGACCTGGGCAGCATGGCGGCCCTGGCCGCCCTGTATGCCCCTTACTGCGATGGCATCAACCGGGCGGCGCGGCTGGAGCAGGCCCTGGAGCTGCTGGCCCGGGGCAGGGCCCTCGGCCGCCGGGTGCTGCGGCCCCAGGGCGCCCACGACTTCGAGTTCAGCTGGTCGGCGGCCTCCTCGCCCCAGGAGGCCAGCGGCTGCATTCTGCGCTTTCCGGCCCTGCCGGAGGTGAGCTACACCTTCAGCCTGCCCACCTACCTGCTGGTGCGCTGGCTGATGGATCTGCTGGAGGCCCAGCAGGGCGCCGGCGCCCAGGCGGACCTGCCCGAGGCCTTCTGGCGCTGGCTGCTGGTGGGCGCCTTGCCGCCTGCGGCGGCCACCTAGATTCCCCCGACCCGCACCTCCGGCATGGGCCAGGCCAGCCCCTCCGCTCCCGGCGCCGCCCTCCTGGTGGGCTCCTGCGAGCCCTTCAGCGGCAAGTCCGCCCTGGTGCTCGGCCTGGCCCGGCAGCTGCTGCAGCGGGGGGTGTCCGTGCGCTTCGGCAAGCCCCTGGCCACCAGCCTGGAGGGCGCCGCGGACGCCGGCGAGGGCGGGGCCCTGATCGACGACGACGTGCGCTTCGTGGGCCAGATCCTCGGCCTCGCCGACGACCAGCTGCTGCCCTCGGCCCACCTGCTGGAGCCCGGCGGCGCCCACGGCCGCCTGCTGGCCGGAGACCTCTCCGCCGGCGCCGGCTTCGAGGCCTTCCGGGCCCGCCTGGCCGCCGCCGGCGAGGGCCTCACCCTGCTGGAGGCCGCCGGCAGCCTCAGCGAGGGCCTGCTCTACGGCCTCAGCCTGCCCCAGCTGGCCCGGGCCCTGCAGGCGCCCGTGGTGCTGGTGCACCCCTGGAGCGACGCCAGCAGCGCCGATGCCCTGCTGCAGGCCCACGGCCTGCTGGGCAGCCTCCTGGCCGGGGTGGTGCTCAACGCCGTGACCCCCGAGGCGGTGCCCCAGCTGCGCGCCGAGGTGGTGCCGGCCCTGGAGCGCCTCGGCATTCCGGTGCTGGGGGTGATGCCCCGCAGTCCGCTGCTGCGCAGCGTGACCGTGGAGGAGCTGGCCCGCCGCCTCGATGCCCGGGTGCTCTGCTGCCACGACCGGCTCGACCTGCTGGTGGAGACCCTCTCGATCGGCGCCATGAACGTGAATTCCGCCATGGAGTTCTTCCGCCGCCGCCGCAACATGGCCGTGGTGACCGGCGCCGACCGCACCGACATCCAGCTGGCGGCCCTGGAGGCCTCCACCCAGTGCCTGATCCTCACCGGCGCCGGAGAACCCCTGCCCCAGCTGATCTCCCGGGCCGAGGAGCTGGAGGTGCCGCTGCTGAAGGTGGAGCACGACACCCTCACCACCGTGGAGGTGATCGAGCGCACCTTCGGCCACGTGCGGCTGCACGAGTCGGTGAAGGCCAGCTATGCCTTCCGCCTGGTGGAGGAGACCTGCGACTTCGAGCGCCTCTACGGCCAGTTGCGACTGCCGGTGGCGGCCTGATCGTCATTCCTGGCGGCGCTGCTAATTTCGAGGCGTCGGCTATGGGCTTGCATTGACCCGGTCCCTCGATTTACCGGCCCTGGACCGGATTGACACCCTGGCCCAGGAGCTGGCCCTGCTGCAGGACCGCAGCAAGCGGCGCATCGCCATCCTCGGCAGCCGCCATGTGCCGGTGGTGTCGGTGCACCTGGTGGAGCTGGTGGCCCGCTCCCTGGCCCAGGAGGGCCACAGCCTGATCACCTCCGGCGCCCAGGGCGTGAACGCCGCGGTGATCCGCAGCGTGCTGGAGGTGGAGCCGTCACGGCTCACGGTGCTGCTGCCCCAGAGCCTCGACCGGCAGCCCCGCGAATCCCGCGACCAGCTGGAGCGGGTGCTGCACCTGGTGGAGAAGCCCGAGCACGACGAGCTGCCCCTGCCGATGGCCAGCAGCCTCTGCAACCAGGAGATCATCAGCCGCTGTGACCAGCTGATCTGCTACGCCTTCCACGACAGCGAGACGCTGCTGGCCAGCTGCCGCAGCGCCGAGGACCTGGGCAAGGTGGTCAGCCTGATGTTCTTCGACTGAGCAGGGCCGGGCTGGTGCTGCCCCCGGCCGGCGGCTGGGGCAGCACCTGCAGCCGGGTGCCCTCGCGGCCCAGCACCGTCACCAGGCTGCCGGGGGGCAGGGGCGTGGCGGGGTCCAGGTTCTGGGCGGCCCAGCTCTGGCCCTGCCAGCGCACCCGGCCGGCGCCGGCATCGCCGGGGCGGAGCTGGCCGTCGCCGCCGAAGCCCTCGATCACCTCCGCCAGCTCCGCCTGGCTGCTCTCCAGGCTGCGGCCGGCGCCGCGCCCCTGGGACCAGCGCCAGATGGCGGCGGTGCCCACCACCGTGAGGGCCACGAACAGGGCCCACTGCAGCCCCGGCGCCAGGGCCAGGCCCGCCAGGCTCGCCAGCACCAGGGCGGCCACCGCCCCCATCAGGAAGCCGCCGAAGCCCGGGGCCACCAGTTCGATCAGCAGCAGCGCCCCCGCGAGGGCCAGCCAGAGCAGGGAGGACATGGGCCGATTCCGGGCCGATCCGGTGGGCCTTCCTAGCCTGGCGGCAGTTCAGGCCGGCCGCACCGGTCTCCCCCCACGACCGTCCCGATGGAAACCCTGTTCTCCCTGCCGGCCCTGGCCCTGCTGGCCTTCCTGGGCTTCGGCAGCGTGCGCGTCACCAGCGGCGGCCAGTCGCGGCTGGTGGAACGGCTCGGCAAGTACGACCGCCAGCTCAGGCCCGGCCTCTCCTTCGTGCTGCCGGTGGTGGAGAAGGTGGTGAGCCATGAGTCGCTCAAGGAGCGGGTGCTCGACATCCCGCCCCAGCAGTGCATCACCCGCGACAACGTGTCGATCGAGGTGGATGCGGTGGTGTACTGGCAGCTGCTGGAGCACGCCCGCGCCTACTACGCCGTCGACAACCTGCAGTCGGCGATGGTGAACCTGGTGCTCACCCAGATCCGCGCCGAGATGGGCAAGCTCGACCTCGACCAGACCTTCACCACCCGCAGCGAGGTGAACGAGGCGCTGCTGCGGGAGCTCGATGAGGCCACCGACCCCTGGGGCGTGAAGGTGACCCGGGTGGAGATGCGCGACATCGTGCCCTCCAAGGGGGTGCAGCAGGCCATGGAGCAGCAGATGACCGCCGAGCGCGAGAAGCGCGCCGCCATCCTGCGCTCGGAGGGGGAGCGCGACTCCCAGGTGAATGCGGCCCGCGGCCGGGCCGAGTCGCTGCTGCTGGATGCCGAGGCCAAGGCCAAGCAGCAGGCCCTGATGGCCCGGGCCCGGGCCGAGGCCGCGGCGGAACTGGCCAAGGTGATCGAGACCCACCCGGCGGCGGCCGAGAGCCTGCGGCTGCTGCTGGCCAAGGACTGGATGGCCATGGGCGAGGAGCTGGCCAAGGCCCCGGGCGGCAGCGTGCTGCTGGTGGATCCCCAGAGCCCCGCCTCGCTGCTCACCGCCTTGCGCAACCTGCAGGAGAAGGGCTGAGCCGGGGCCGCCCCCGGGGCTGCGCCCGATCCCCCGCCGCTGCGCTGACCTCAGCCCGCCGCCAGCACCGCCCGCAGCCCCTCCAGGTAGAGCAGCCCGCTGCAGGCCAGACCCGTGGCCCAGCACAGGGCCCGCAGCGGCGGCACATTGGCCACGTAGGCCGGGATGTAGAGCAGCCGCAGCAGCGGATGCAGCCAGGCCGCGGCGATGGCCAGCGGCGCATCGACGCCGGCCAGCAGGCACAGCAGCGCCGCCGGCGCGTGCAGCGTGAAGGCCTCGAAGCTGTTCTGGTGGGCCCAGCTGGCCCGCTGGCCCCAGGCCGGCAGCCGCTCGAACATCGCCCGGGGCGCCGCCAGGTCGGCCAGCTGGAAATCGGCCTGGGAGCGGGCGGCGCCGAGGGGCACCAGGCTGGCCAGCACCACGGCGCCGCTCAGCAGCAGCGACCAGGCGTAGGGCGCCCCGGCGGCGCTCAGCCCATGGGGTGGCAGGGCCAGGGCGAAGGGAAGCAGGGCGGCGGCGCTGGGGGCAGGCATGGGCATCGGGGCCAGGCCGGCCAAGGGGGCCGGGCCTTGGAACAGCCCTTTTCTAGGCTGCGGCAGCGCTGCCCCACGACCCCGAGCCCATGGCTGACTCCTACTCCTTCGACGTCGTCTCGGATTTCGACCGCCAGGAGCTCGTCAACGCGGTGGACCAGGTGCGCCGCGACGTGGCCACCCGCTACGACCTCAAGGACTCCGACACCGAGATCGCCCTGGAGGAGACCAGCCTCACGATCACCACCGCCAGCGACCTCAGCCTGCAGGCGGTGGAGGACGTGCTGCGCCAGAAGGCCACCAAGCGCAACCTCTCCCTCAAGATCTTCGACTTCCAGACCCCCGAACCCGTGGGCGGCAACCGGGTGCAGCAGGTGGTGAAGCTGCGCAAGGGCCTGAGCAAGGAGCTGGCCAAGCAGCTCAGCAAGACCGTGCGCGACGAGCTCAAGAAGGTGACCGTCGCCATCCAGGGCGAGAGCCTGCGCATCACCGGCAAGAGCAAGGACGATCTGCAGCAGGCCATCCAGCTGCTCAAGGCCCAGGACGTGGAGGTGCCGCTGCAGTTTGAGAACTACCGCTGAGGCCCGGCCGCGCTGGCGTGGGAGCCCCGGCCGCTGGCGTTGGCGTTGGCGTCCTGGCTGGCGCCCACCACCCCGGCCACCAGCAGCACCGAGAGCAGCACGAGCCGGCAGAGCCGCTGCAGAGCGGGGTTGGCCATGGGAGCTGCAAGGGGCCGGTGGGCCCAGACTTTGCCTGGCCTGGGCCAGGGGCAGGTGACTGGCCTGCAACAGCGCCGCCCGCAGCTGTGACCGGATGCGACTGGGCGCTCCGGCTTCAATGGGGCTGCCCTGTGCCCTGCGCCGATGCCCGTGGCTCCACCCGCCGCCCGCCGTGGCTGGCGCTTCTGGATCGACCGCGGCGGCACCTTCACCGACCTGGTGGGCTGCTCCCCCGGAGGTGATCTGGTGGTGCGCAAGGTGCTCTCGGTGCAGCCGGGCCGCCCGGGCGATCCGGCCGTGGCGGCGATCCGCGCCGTGCTGGGGCCGGCGGCGGCCGCCGGCGACGACGAGCCCCTGGCGCCGGGGCTGATCGAGGCGGTGCGGCTGGGCACCACGGTGGCCACCAACGCCCTGCTGGAGCGCCGCGGCGAGCCCACCCTGCTGCTGGTGAACCGGGGCTTCGCCGATCTGCTGCGCATCGGCGACCAGCACCGTCCGGATCTCTTCGCCCTGCGGATCGAGCGGCCCCAGCCCCTGGAGGGCCGGGTGCTGGAGGTGCCGGGCCGGCTGTCGGCCGAGGGCCACGAGCTGGAGCCCCTGGATCTCCAGGGCCCCGCGGGCCAGGAGCTGGCCACGGCCTTGCGCCGTGCCCTGGCCGATGGCTACCGCAGTGTTGCCGTGGCGCTGCTGCACGCCTACCGCCACCCCCGCCATGAGCTGGAGCTGGGGGCCTGGCTGGAGTCCCTGGGGTTCGGGTCGGTGGCGCTCTCCCACCAGGTGAGCCCGCTGCCGCGGCTGGTGCCCCGCGCCCAGACCACCGTGGTGGAGGCCTACCTGGGCCCGGTGCTGCAGGCCTACCTGCGGCAGCTGCGGGCCGCCCTGGGGGAGGGTGTGCAGCTCCTGGTGATGCAGTCGAGCGGGGGGCTGATCGCTCCGGATCAGCTGCGTGCCAAGGACACGATCCTCTCCGGTCCGGCCGGCGGCCTGGTGGGGGCGGTGCGCACCGCTGCGGCCGCCGGCTTTTCCACGGTGGTGGGCTTTGACATGGGCGGCACCTCCACCGACGTCTGCTACGCCGAGGCCGGCGACGCCGCCGGCGGCTGGGAGCGGCGCGAGCAGGCCCAGGTGGCGGGCCTGACGCTGCAGGCGCCGATGCTGGAGATCCACACCGTTGCCGCCGGTGGCGGCTCGGTGATCCGCGCCGACGGCCCGCGGCTGCTGGTGGGGCCCGCCTCCGCCGGCGCCGACCCCGGCCCCGCCTGCTACCGCCGCGGCGGGCCCCTCACCCTCACCGACGCCAACCTGCTGCTGGGGCGGCTGCAGCCCGAGGCCTTCCCGGCCCTGTTCGGGCCCGATGGCGATCTGCCCCTCGACGGGGCGGTGGTGCGCCGGCGCTTCGTGGCCCTGGCGCAGGAGCTGGCGGCGGCCACGGCCGCGCCGCCGCCGGCCCCCGAGCAGCTGGCCGAGGGCGCCCTGGCGATCGCCATCGAGCGCATGGCCGAGGCGATCCGGCGGCTCTCGATCCAGCAGGGCCACGACGTGCGCCGCGCCGTGCTCTGCTGCTTCGGCGGCGCCGGCGGCCAGCACGCCTGCGCCCTTGCCGAGGCCCTGGGCATCCGCCAGGTGCTGCTGCACCCCCTGGCGGGGGTGCTCTCCGCCTATGGCATCGGCCTGGCGGAGGAGCGCCGGCTGCTGGAGCGCACGGTGCGGCGGCCCCTCAGCCCCGAGCTGCTGGCGGAGCTCGACGGGCAGCGGCGCGAGCTGGTGGCGGCCCTGGCCGACGCCGCCCCGGCGGATGGGGCCGCCGTGCGCTACGCGGTGCAGCTGCACCTGCGCACCCCCGGCAGCGACAGCACCATCGCCCTGCCCTGGGGAGGGCTGCCGTCGCTGCTGGCGGGCTTTGCCGAGCGCCACCAGCGGCGCTTCGGCTACGCGCCCCTGGATCGGGGCGGTGAGCCCGTGCGGCCGGTGGTGGAGCGCCTCAGCGTGGAGCGGATCGGCGCCGGCCTGCCGCTGCAGCGCGGCGCCGGCCTGCCGGCCGCCGCCCCTGGGGCAGCGCCGGCGCCGCCCCGGCGGATTCCGCTCTACGTCGGTGGGGCCTGGCACGAGGCCCCGCTGCTGCGGCGCGATGGGCTGGTGGGCTCCACCCCCCTGCAGGGCCCGGCCCTGGTGGTGGATCCCACCGGCACCAACCTGCTGCTGCCCGGCTGGAGCGCCGAGCTGCTGGCGGGCGGCGAGCTGCTCTTCACGCGCCAGCCGGTGGGCTCTGGGCCCGCGGCGTCCGAGCTCGCCGGCCCGGCGCCCGAGCCCGCTCAGCCCGATCTCGCTCTGCCCGACCCCGCCTCCCCCGATCCCGTGCTGCTGGAGCTGTTCCACAACCGCTTCGCCGCCATCGCCGAGCAGATGGGCACGCGGCTGCAGCGCACCAGTTCCTCGCTGAACATCCGCGAGCGGCTGGATTTTTCCTGCGCCGTCTTCGACGGGGCGGGGGCCCTGGTGGCCAACGCGCCCCACATCCCGGTGCACCTGGGCTCCATGGGCGAGAGCGTGGTGGCCCTGCTGGCGGCCGTCCGCCTCGGCGAGCGGCCGCCCCTGGCCCCCGGCGACGCCATCGTGACCAACAACCCCTTCAACGGCGGCACCCACCTGCCGGACATCACCGTGATCACGCCGGTGTTCGCCGGCGCCGCCCCGGCGGACCAGCCCGCTGCTCCCGTGCTGTTCGTGGCCTGCCGCGGCCACCACGCCGATGTGGGCGGCACTACGCCGGGCTCGATGCCCTGCCACAGCACCCGCATCGACGAGGAGGGCCTGCTGCTCGACAACGTGCCCTTCCTGCGCGATGGCGTCCTTGAGGAGGCGATCTGGTACCAACGGCTCCAGGCGGGTCCCTGGCCGGTGCGCAACCCCGAACAGCTCCTCGCCGACCTGCAGGCCCAGGTGGCCGCCAACCGCCTCGGGGTGGAGCGGCTCCAGGCCCTGATCCAGCGCGAGGGGCTGCCGCTGGTGCAGGCCTACCTGGGCCATGGGCAGCGCCATGCCGCTGAGGCCGTGCGGCGGCTGATCGATCGCCTCGCCGATGGAGCCTTCCGCCTGCCCCTCGACGACGGGCTGGAGATCGCCGTGGCGATCCAGGTTGATCGGGCCGCCCGCCGCGCCCGCCTCGACTTCAGCGGCACCTCCCCCCAGCAGCAGGACGGCAACCTCAACGCCCCCCTGGCGATCACCAAGGCGGCGGTTCTCTACGTGGTCCGCTGCCTGGTGGACCGGCCCATCCCCCTGAACTCCGGCTGCTTCGAGCCCCTGGAGCTGGTGGTGCCCGAGGGCTGCCTGCTGCATCCCTGGCCGCCGGCGGCGGTGGTGGCCGGCAATGTCGAGACGTCCCAGGCCGTGGTGAACGCCCTGTTCGGCGCCCTGGGGGTGATGGCCGCCGCCCAGGGCACGATGAACAACCTCAGCTTCGGCAACGCCCGCTGCCAGTACTACGAGACGATCTGCGGCGGCACCGGCGCCGGCCGCGACGCCAGCGGCCAGGGCTTCGCCGGCGCCGATGCGGTGCAGAGCCACATGACCAACTCCCGCCTCACCGACCCCGAGATCCTGGAGGAGCGCCTGCCGGTGCGGCTGGAGCGCTTCGCCATCCGCCGCGGCAGCGGCGGCGCCGGGCGCTGGCGCGGCGGCGACGGGGTGGTGCGGCAGCTGCAGGTCCTCGAGCCGATGACCGTGTCGCTGCTGAGCGGCTCGCGGCGGGTGCCGCCCTTCGGCCTGGCGGGCGGTTCGGCCGCGGCGCCGGGCCGCAACGGCCTGCAGCGCGCCGGTGGCGGCTGGCAGGCGCTGGGGGGGCGGGCCGAGCTGGCGCTGGAGCCCGGCGATCGGCTGCGGATCGAGACCCCCGGCGGCGGCGGCTACGGCGCCTAGATTCGCGGCCTCCGCTGGATCTCCATGGTGCTGCCGCGGCGGCGACGCTCCCCCCGCCGCCCGCCGCGCCGCCGCCCGCCAAGCCCACCGCGCCGCCCGCCGCCGCACCCCTGGATCCCGCCGCTGCTGGCGCTGCTGGCGGCCGCCCCGCTGGTGGGCTGGCTGGTGGGCTGCGCGGCGGCCGAGGACGGCCGGCTGCAGAGTGAGCGCCTGGGCCAGGTGCGGCAGCGCGGCACGCTGGTGTGCGGCATCAACGGCCAGCTGCCCGGCTTCAGCAGCCTCGCCGCCGATGGCCGCTACGCCGGCTTCGACGTGGAACTCTGCCGGGCCGTGGCTGCGGCGGTGCTGGCGGATCCTGCCCGCGTGGAGCTGCGGCTGCTCTCCAGCAACGACCGCTTCACCGCCGTGGCCAGCGGCGACGTGGACCTGCTCTCCCGCAACACCACCGTGAACCTGAGCCGCGATGCCCCCGGTGGCAACGGCCTCGCCTTCGCGCCGATCCTCTTCTATGACGGCGGTGCGGTGCTGGTGCCGGCCGCCAGCGGCATCCGCCGCCTGGCGGACCTAGCCGGCCGGCCGGTGTGCGTGGTGAGCGGCTCCACCAACGAGGCCGTGCTGGCCGATCGCCTGGGCAGCCTGGGGCTGCGCGCCGTGCCGCTGCGCTACCGCAACGCCGACGAGACCTTCGCCGCCTACCTCTCCGGCCGCTGCACGGCGGTGACCAGCGACCGCTCCGGCCTGGCCGCCCGCCGCACCCTCTTCCCCGATCCCGCCGCCCACCGGCTGCTGCCGGAGGCCCTGAGCAAGGAGCCGATGGCGGCCGCCAGCCGCCAGGCGGATCCCCTCTGGGCCGATGCGGTGCGCTGGAGCCTCTACGCCCTGGTGGAGGCGGAGGAGCTGGGGATCACCCGCGCCAACCTGGCGGCGGTCACGGCCCGGGCCCGCTCCGATCCGCGCCAGGCGCGGCTGCGGCGCTTCCTGGGGATCGAGGGCGAGCTGGGCCGCTCCCTGGGCCTCCCGGCCGACTTCGCCGCCCGGGCGGTGGCCGCGGTGGGCAACTACGGCGAGCTGTTCGAGCGCACCCTGGGCAGCGGCTCGCCCCTGGGCCTGGAGCGCGGCCTCAACCGCCTCTGGAGCCGTGGCGGCCTGCTGATGGCGCCGCCGTTCCGCTGAGGGCTGCCGTGGCGCCCAAGGCCGCGCTCAGCCCCCCAGGTAGGCCGCCTGCAGGCTGGGGTCGGCCAGCAGCTCGGCCGCCGGCCCCGCCAGGGTGAGGCGGCCGGCCTCCAGCACCACGCCCCGATCGGCGATGGTGAGGGCGGCATGGGCGTTCTGCTCCACCAGCAGGATCGTGAGCCCATCCCGGTGCAGCTGGGCCAGGGCCGCCATCACCTCCTGCACCAGTTTCGGCGCCAGGCCGAGGCTGGGTTCATCCAGCATCAGCAGGGTGGGCCGGGCCATCAGCGCCCGGGCGATCGCCAGCATCTGCTGCTCGCCGCCCGAGAGGGAGCCCGCCAGCTGGCTGCGGCGCTCGGCCAGCCGCGGGAACAGGGCGTAGCAGCGCTCCAGATCGGCGGCGATGGCGCGGTGATCCCGCCGCAGCCAGGCCCCCAGGGCCAGGTTGTCGGCCACGCTCTGGCGGCTCAGCACCCGCCGCCCCTCGGGGCAGTGGCTGATGCCGAGCTTCACCGTGCGGGCGGTGCTGAGCCGGGCGATGGCGCCGCCCTGCCAGAGGATGCGGCCCGCGGCGGCGGGGATCAGCCGGGAGATCGCCCGCAGGGTGGTGCTCTTGCCGGCGCCGTTGGCCCCCAGTAGCGCCACCAGCTCGCCGCGCCGCAGGCTCAGGTCGATGCCGTGCAGGGCGGTGATGCTGCCGTAGCGCACCACCAGCTGCTGCAGCTGCAGCAGCGGTGGGGCGGCGGCGTCGAGGGCGGTCAGGGCGCTGCTCATGCCGCTCCCCCCAGGTAGGCCTCGATCACCGCCGGGTCGTGGCGCATCTGCTCGGGGCTGCCCAGGGCGATGCGGCGGCCGAAGTTGAGCACCGCCAGCCGGTCGCACAGGCCCAGCATCAGCGGCACGTGGTGCTCAATGATCAGCACCGTGAGGGCGAAGCGCTGGCGCAGGCGGGTGATCAGGGCCCGCAGCTCCTCCTTCTCGCTGGGGTTCATGCCGGCGGCCGGCTCGTCCAGCAGCAGCAGCCGGGGGCGGCTGGCGAGGGCGCGGGCGATCTCCAGCCGGCGGCGGTCGCCGTAGGGCAGGGTGGCGGCGCTCTGGTCGGCCCTGGCCTCGATGGCGAGCAGCCGCAGCAGCTCCATCGCCTCCTCCCGCAGCTCCCGCTCGCGCCGCTGGAAGGCCGCCGCGCCCAGCAGCACCTGCAGGGGCGGCTGGCGGCTGTGGCCGTGCAGGCCCACCCGCACGTTGTCGAGGCAGCTGAGGGAGCCGAACAGGCGCAGGTTCTGGAAGGTGCGGGCGATGCCCAGCCGGGCGATGCGGTGGCTGGGCAGGCCCGTGACCGGCGCGCCCCGCCAGCGCACGGCGCCCGCCGTGGGTGGGGTGATGCCGGAGATCAGGTTGAACAGGGTGGTCTTGCCGGCACCGTTGGGGCCCAGCAGGCCGAAGATCTCCCCCGGCTGCACCGCCAGGCTCACCCGGTCGAGGGCCAGCAGGCCGCCGAAGCGGCAGCTGAGGCCATCGAGTTCCAGCAGGGGGTCTGCGGGCGGGCCGCCGCCGCAGGCGGCGGCCGAACCCGGGGGCCCGGGGGGGCGGAGCCGGTCCGTCACGGCCGCACCTCCTGCCGGCGGCGCTGGAGCCCCAGCAAGGCCCCGAGGGCCCGCAGCCGCTCCGGTGTCACCAGCCCCTGGGGCAGCAGCAGCGGGCCCAGCAGGATCACCAGGCCGAACACGATCAGCCGCAGGTCGCCGGTGGAGCGCAGCAGCTCCGGCAGGGCGGTGAGCACCAGGCCGCCGAGCACCGGGCCCAGCCAGGTGCGGGAGCCGCCGAACACCACGAAGGCCAGGGTGGTGATGCTGGCGTCGAAGCTGCCGTAGCGCGGATTCCAGGAGTTGAGGAAGTGGGCCGCCACCACGCCGGCCGCGGCCGCCACCAGGGCGCTGAGCACGAAGGCCAGCAGCTTGGTGGCCGCCGTGTCGATGCCCTGGCCGGCGGCCGCCAGCTCGTCGTCGCGGATGGCGGCCATGGCCAGGCCGGTGCGGCTGCGCTCCAGCCGCGCGCACAGCCAGCACACCAGCGCCAGCAGCCCCACCGTGAAGGCCCCGTAGCCCTCGGGGCTGAGGAAGGGCTGGGGGATGCCGAAGATCCCCACGGCGCCGCCGGTGAGCTCCAGGTTGAGGCTCACCACCCGCAGGATCTCCACCAGGGCGATGGTGGCGATGGCCAGGTAGATGCCGCGCAGCCGCAGCACCAGCCGGCCGATGGCCAGCGCCAGGCCGCCGGCGAGCAGCGCCGCCAGCAGCAGCTCCAGCAGCAGGCTGGGCAGCGGATAGGTGGCGCCGTTACCGGCCAGGGCCGGCACCCGGGTGGAGAGCAGGCCCGCCAGGGTGCCGCCGATGGCGTAGAAGCCCGGCGTGGCCAGGGACAGCTGGCCGCAGCGCAGCGGCAGGGACACCGCCAGGGCCAGCAGGGCCCCGAGCAGCATCTGCACCAGCAGGGTGGCGTCCATCAGGGCCGGGTCCTCGCCGCCATGGTGTTCACACCTTGGTGGGCAGGGGGCGCCCCAGCAGGCCCTGGGGCCGCAGCAGCAGCACCAGGAACAGCACGCCGTAGGCCACCGCCTCCCGGTAGCCCGACCACTGGTCGGGCACGCAGGCCTCCGCCAGGCCGATCAGCAGGCCGCCGGCCACCGCGCCCCGCACGCTGCCCAGGCCGCCCAGCACCAGCACCCCCAGGCCCTTGAGGCCGTAGCCGATGCCGAAGTAGGGGCCGGCGATGCTCACGCTCAGCCCCACCAGTCCGCCGGCGATGCCCGCCAGGAAGCCGCTGAGGCCGAAGGCGATCTGGATCATCCGGCCGCTGTCGATGCCGAGCAGCTGGGCGGTGATGGGATCCTCCGACACGGCCTGCAGGCCCTTGCCGCTGCGGCTGCCGTCGATCCAGAGGCTGAGGGCCGTCACCAGCAGCCCGGCGATCGCCAGCAGCAGGAGCTGCACCGTGCGCACCGTGGCCCCGCCCAGGCTGAGCGCCACCGGCAGGCCCCCCAGGCTGGCGGTGGGGATCGCCAGGCTCTCGGCCCCCATCAGCAGCTGAATCAGGTTCACCAGGATCACGCCGGCCCCCAGGCTGGTGATCAGGGCCAGCAGCGGATCGGCGCCCTGGAGCCGCAGCGGCCGGAAGGCCACCCGCTCCACCAGCAGCGCCACCGCCGCCGCCCCCAGCCCCGCCAGGGGCAGCGCCGCCCAGAAGGGCAGGCCCACGGGCAGCTGGAAGCCCGCCAGCAGCCCGTTGGCCCCCACGGCACCGCCGATCAGCAGGTAGGTGAAGTAGGCCCCGAGGGTGAACACGGCGCCATGGGCGAAGTTGATCACCCCCAGCACCGAGAACACCAGGGTGTAGCCCAGGGCGAACAGGGCATACACCGCCCCCACCGAGAGACCGTTGAGCAGCAGTTGCAGCAGGCCCTCCACGACGGCGGCGCCCCCCTTAGCGCAGCAGGGCGAACCGCCCCGAGCGGCCGCCGGGATCCATGCGCACCTGGGCCACGAAGAAGTCCTGCTGCACCACCTCGCCGCCGGGGGTGAAGCGGATCGGCCCCAGGGGTGTGTCGTAGCGGCCGGCGAGGATCTCGGCATTCAGCAGCCTGCGGGCCTCCACCAGGCTCAGCCCCTGCAGGGGCCGCCGCGCATCCAGGCGCCGCAGGGCCTCGCCGATCACCTGCAGGGCGGTGTAGGCCTGGGCCGTGAGCTGGGGTGGGATGGCCGCCGCCTTGCCCTGGCCCGCCCCCGTGGCCTGGGCGGCGCGGAAGGCCCGCACGAAGGCCCGGTTCACCGGGCTGTTCAGCTCGGGGCTGTAGGCCTGGGCGATCAGGATGCCGTCGCAGTAGTTCTGGCAGATCGGGTAGATGTTCGGCGTGTTCATGCCGTTGCCCACCACGATGGCGCCGCGGTAGCCCAGCTCGCGCAGCTGGCGGATCAGGTTGCCGCCATCCACCGCCTGCAGCGACAGCACGATCAGATCGGGCTTCTGCTGCAGGGCGGCGCTGATCTGGCTCTGGAAGTTCTGGTCGTTGAGCTGGGTGCGCTGCACCGTCACCGGCTGGAGTCCCCTGGCCGCCAGGGCCTTCTGGAAGATCGTGGTCTCGGCGGTGCTGTAGGCGTCGTCCTGGGCGTAGAACACCGCCGCCCGGCGGATGCCGGGGTGGAGATCCAGGGCCTTGGCGATCGAGAGGGGCGCGATCACCGAGCTCTGGGCCGACACGCGGCTGATGAAGGAGCCGATCTCGGGGATGCCGGTGGCCGTGTTCGAGGGGGCCACCACCGGCACGCCGCGGCGCTGGGCGATCGGATCGGCCGCGAAGGCCTGCTGGGAGAGGGTGGGCCCCACCACCGCCAGCGTGCCGCCGTTGATCTGCTGGGTGAAGGCGTTGTTGGCGCCGGGCTCGTCGCTGCCGCTGTCCTCCACCCGCAGCTTCAGCGGCCTGCCGTTGACGCCGCCGCTGCCGTTCAGGGCCGAAAGGGCCAGGGCCAGGCCGATCCTCTGGTCCTGGCCGTAGACGCTGGCGTTGCCGGTGAGGGCCAGCACCGCCCCCACGGGCACCCCCTGCGCCAGGCGCACCGGCTCCCGCGCGTCCACCCCGGCGGTGCAGGCGCTGAGCCCCGCGGCGCTCGCCAGCAGGGCCGCGAGGGCGGCGGTGGATCGGCGCGTCATGGCGGCGGCCCGGGGCGGCGGGGGGAGGGGCAAGCGCTCAGGCCACCGCCGCGAAGGCCTCGCGGAAGGCCGCAATCGTGGCGTCGATGTCGGCGTCGGAATGGGCCAGGGAGGTGAAGCCGGCCTCGAAGGCGCTGGGGGCCAGATACACGCCCCGCTCCAGCATGGCCCGGTGCAGCTTGCCGAAGCGCACCGTGTCGGCCGCCTTGGCCTCCTCGAAGTTGCGCACCGGGCCCTCGCAGAGGAAGAAGCCGAACATGGCGCTGATGGAGCCGCCGGTGATCGGCAGGCCGGCGCTGCGGGCGGCGTCCTGGATGCCGGCGCTGAGGCGCTGGGTGATGGCGTCGAGGCGCTCGTAGGTGCCGGGCTGCTGCAGCAGCTGCAGGGTCTTGATGCCGGCGGTCATCGCCAGGGGGTTGCCGCTCAGGGTGCCCGCCTGGTACATCGGGCCCGCCGGGGCCACCAGGGCCATGATGTCGGCCCGGCCGCCGTAGGCACCCACGGGCAGGCCGCCGCCGATCACCTTGCCCATGGTGGTGAGGTCAGGGGTGACGCCGAAGCGGGCCTGGGCGCCGCCATAGCTGATGCGGAAGCCGGTCATCACCTCGTCGAACACCAGCAGGGCGTCGTGCTCCTTGGTGAGCTCGCGGATGCCCTCCAGGAAGCCCGGCTCGGGGGTGATGAAGCCGGCGTTGCCCACCACCGGCTCGAGGATCACGCCGGCGATCTCCCCCGGGTTCTCGGCGAACAGCTGCTTCACCGCCTCCAGGTCGTTGTAGGGGGCGGTGAGGGTGCTGGCGGCGGTGGTGCGCGGCACGCCGGGGGAATCGGGCAGGCCGAGGGTGGCCACGCCCGAGCCGGCCTTCACCAGGAACATGTCCGCGTGGCCGTGGTAGCAGCCCTCGAACTTGATCAGCTTCTCGCGGCCGGTGAAGGCCCGCACCAGCCGCAGCACCGACATGCAGGCCTCGGTGCCGCTGTTGACGAAGCGCACCATCTCCACGCTCGGCACCGCCGCGATCACCAGCTCGGCCAGCTGGTTCTCCAGCTCACAGGGGGCGCCGAAGCTGGTGCCCCTGTCGAGGGCGGCGTGCAGGGCGGCGATCACCTCGGGGTGGGCGTGGCCGCAGATGGCGGGCCCCCAGCTGCCGATGTAGTCGATGTAGCGGTTGCCGTCCACGTCCCAGGCGTAGGCGCCCTTGACGCGCTCGAAGACGATCGGCTGGCCGCCCACGGAGCGGAAGGCCCGCACCGGGGAACTGACGCCGCCGGGCATCAGCCGCTGGGCGGCGCTGAAGAGTTCCTGGGACCGGGTGGTGTTCAAGGCAGGAGCCGAAACAGGGGCCGAGGTCAAGGCTGGATCCGCAGACGGTGGTGGGGGTCCTGCCGGGGCAGGGGGAGCCGGCCCTGGGGGCTGGCGGACGCGCGCAGGCCCCAGGGGAGGCCGCACCACCTTCCATCCTGACGCAACCGCGGGCCCAGCGGCCCCGCTCCGGGGCGCTCGTTATGGTCGGTGCACGCCGGAGCCCGGCCCTGTTCCCCGCCCCCCACCGCCCGTGACCCCTGACTGGGGCTCGATCGAGCGCCGCCTGCGCGCCCTGCTGCCCGCCAAGGCCGTGGTGGCCAGGCGCCAGGAGCTGCTGGCCTACGACTGCGACGGCCTCACCCTGCACCGCCACCAGCCGCCCCTGGTGGTGCTGCCCGAAACCACCGAGCAGGTGGCGGCGGTGGTGCGCCTCTGCGCCGAGCTGGGGGTGGCCTTCGTGGCCCGAGGCAGCGGCACCGGCCTCTCCGGCGGCGCCGTGGCCGAAGCCGAGGCCCTGGTGATCGCCACCAGCCGCATGCGCCGGGTGCTGGCGGTGGATCTCGACAACCAGCGCATCACCGTGCAGCCCGGCGTGATCAACGGCTGGGTGACGCGGGCCGTGGCCGGCGACGGCTTCTACTACGCCCCCGATCCCTCCAGCCAGCAGGTGTGCTCCATCGGCGGCAACGTGGCCGAGAACTCCGGCGGCGTGCACTGCCTCAAGTACGGCGTCACCAGCAACCACGTGCTGGAGCTGGAGGTGGTGCTGCCCGACGGCTCGATCACCACCCTCGGCGGCGCCCTGCCCGAACAGCCGGAGCTCGACCTGCGCGGTCTGTTCATCGGCAGCGAGGGCACCCTCGGCATCGCCACCGCCATCACCCTGCGGCTGCTGCGGGCCCCCCAGAGCGTGGCCGTGCTCCTGGCCGACTTCGCCAGCATGGAGGCCGCCGGCGAGGCGGTGCGGGCGGTGACGGCGGCGGGGGTGCTGCCGGCCGGCATGGAGATCATGGACAACTTCACGGTGAACGCCGTGGATGACCTGTTCGGCCGCGACGAGTACCCGCGCGACGCGGCGGCGGTGCTGCTGATCGAGCTCGACGGCCAGGAGCGGGAGGTGGCGGCGGCCGTGGAGCTGGCCGGCCAGCTCTGCCGGGGCGCCGGGGCCCGCACGGTGCGCCAGGCCAGCGACGCGGCCGACCGGGCCCTGCTCTGGAAGGGCCGCAAGAGCGCCTTCGCCGCGGTGGGCCGCATCACCCCCACCTATTACGTGCAGGACGGGGTGGTGCCCCGCACCGCCCTGCCGCGGGTGCTGGCGGCGATCGAGCGCCTCAGCCGCCGCCACGGCCTGCCGGTGGCCAACGTGTTCCACGCCGGCGACGGCAACCTGCACCCCCTGATCCTCTACAGGGCCGGGGAGCCCGGGGTGGAGCAGCGGGTGAGCGAGCTGGGGGCCGAGATCCTGCGGCTCTGCATCGAGGCGGGCGGCAGCATCACCGGCGAGCACGGCGTGGGCAGCGACAAGCGCTGCTACATGGACTGGATGTTCGCCCCCGACGATCTGGCCACCATGCAGCTGGTGCGCCGCGCCTTCGATCCCGACGGGCTCGCCAACCCCGGCAAGATCTTCCCCACGCCCCGCAGCTGCGGCGAGTCGGCGCGGCGGGTGGCGGTGCTGCGGGAGCAGGGGGTGGCGCTGCCGGCGCCGGTGGCGGCCTTCTGAGCGGCGAGGTGCCGATGGCCGGCCAGCCCGCGCCGGCTCCCCGGGCTGGCCTGCTGCACATCCTGGGGCTGGGCTTCGGCCTGGCCGGGGCGGTGGGGGGCTCGATCGGGGCCGGCATCCTGCGGACCCCCGGCCTGGTGGCGGCCCAGCTGGGCAGTCCGGCGCTGATCCTGGCGGCCTGGCTGCTGGGGGGCCTCTACGCCCTGCTGGGGGCGGTGTGCGTGGCGGAGCTGGGGGCAAGCCTGCCCCGGGCCGGTGGCTGGTACGTGTACGCCCAGCGGGCCTTCGGGCCCTGGGCCGGCTTCAGCGTCGGCTGGACCGACTGGCTGGGCCACGTGGTGGGCCTGGCCTGGGTGGCGATCACGGTGGGGGAGGTGGTGGCGGCGCTGCTGCCCGCCCTCCCCCTGGACCCCAGGGCCACGGCCTGCCTGGTGCTGGCGGCCTTCTCCCTGATCCAGCTGCTGGGGGTGCGGGCCGGCAGCGCCAGCCAGCAGCTGCTGAGCCTGGTGAAGGCCGTGGCTTTCCTCGTGCTGGTGCTGGCCTGCTTCCTGGTCGGCGATCCGGCCGCGGCCCGGTCGGCCGCCGGAGCCGCTGCCCCCCCGGCCACCGGCGCCGGCCTGGCCAGCGGCCCCGGCTCGGCGCTGGCCGCGGTGCTGGCCCTCCAGGCCGTGATCACCACCTACGACGGCTGGGCCAGCCCGATCTACTTCTCCGAGGAGTTCAGCGAGCCCGAGCGCGACCTGCCCCGCTCGCTGCTGGGCGGGGTGGCGGCGGTGCTGGTGCTCTACCTGCTGGTGAATGGGGCCCTGCTGCGGGTGCTGCCGCTGGAGCAGCTGGCGGCCTCGGCCCTGCCGGCCACCGATGCGGCCCGGCGGCTCGTGGGCCCCCTGGGGGGGACCCTGATCACCGGCCTGGCGCTGCTGTCGCTGCTGGGGCTGGTGAACACCGTGGTGATGGCCGCCCCGCGCATCCTGTTCGGACTCAGCCGCGATGGCCTGGTGCCGGCCTTCGCCCAGCGGGTGACGGGCGGCGGCACGCCGCTGGTGGCCCTGGCGATCACCTCCGGGGGGGCGGCGGCCCTGGTGTGGAGCGGCTCCTTCGCGCGGCTGCTGGGGATGGCCTCGTTCCTGTATGTGGCCATCTACCTGGCCGGCATCGTGGCGCTGCTGGTGCTGCGCTGGCGCGAGCCGGAGCTGGAGCGGCCCTTCCGCGCCTGGGGCTACCCGGTCACGCCGCTGCTGATCGCGGCCGGATCGCTCGCCTTTCTGGTGGCCGCCCTCTGCAGCGACACGGCCAACAGCCTGGCGGCCCTGGCCCTGATCCTGCTGGGCTATCCGCTCCACGCCGCCTGGCGCCGCCTCGGCTGGAGCGGGGTCTGAGGCGCGGTGCCCTCTCAGCCCCAGTCCCCGTCCCCGTCGTCCTCCCCGTCGTCCGGTGGCGGCCAGGCCAGGTGCACCACCACCGGGGCGTGGTCGCTGGGCTGCGGGTTGCCCCGCAGCTGGCGGTGGATCACGCAGCCGGTGGCCAGCTCCACCAGCTCCTCCGAGAGGTAGATGTGGTCGATGCGCCAGCCCCGGTCCCGGTCCCAGGCGCCGCTGCGGTAGTCCCACCAGCTCCAGTGGCCGCTGGCCGGCTCGAACAGGCGGAAGCCATCCTGGAGCCGCTCGCCCAGGCAGGCCGCCAGGGCCGCCCGCTCGGCCCCGCTGGCCATGATGTCGCCGCTCTGGCGCTCCGGGTCCGGCAGATCGCGGGCCTCGGGGCCGATGTTGAAGTCCCCCAGCATGCAGAGCGGTTCGCCCTGCTGCTCCTGCACCGCCAGGTAGCGCCGCAGGCAGGCCAGCCACTCCAGCTTGTAGGCGTACTTCTCGCTCCGGAGGGAACTGCCGTTGGGCACGTAGAGGTTGAGCACCCGCAGCCCCTCGATCCGGGCGCTGATCACCCGCTTCTGCGCGCTCAGCCCCGGCGCCTCCGGGTCGTCCGGCAGCAGGGCGTCGAAGCCGATCTGCACGTCCTCGAGGGGCAGCAGGCTCAGGATCGCCACGCCGTTGTAGGCCTTCTGGCCGCTGATGGCCGTGGCGTAGCCCAGGGCGGTGAAGGCCTCCGCGGGGAACAGGCCGTCCTCCACCTTGGTCTCCTGCAGGCACACCACCTCGGGCCGCTCCCGCTCCAGCCAGGCCAGCAGCTGCTCCAGCCGGGTGCGCACCGAGTTCACGTTCCAGGTGGCGATGCGCATGGTCCGGCGGGTGGGGCGAAGCGGTGGGCCGATGCTCCTAGCATCCCTACACGACCGTTCGACTGCGAAGGCCATGGCCTGCCGCCTCGCTGCTCCGATCCCCGCCCTGGCCACCAGCGCTGCCCTGGCCACTGCCCTGCGCAGCACAGCGGCCCTGCTTGGCGCCGCGGCCCTGCTCGGCGCCGCTGCCCCGGCCCGGGCCGACTACACCTCGGGCCTCTCCAAGCAGGAGCAGCAGCTCTACGACTACGGCCCCGGTGGGCCCGGCAGCGGCAAGCAGGGATCCATCCTCGATTCCACCAACCCCCTCGAGCTGATGAACAAGCTGCGCAAGGGGATGGCCCTCGACAACGCCACCAACCCCGGCGACGCCATCGACGCGGCCCTCAAGGACTGGGAGGCTCAGTCGGTGCCGGCCCGGCCGGGGGCTTCGGCCCCGCTGCAGGGGCCCTGAGGTCCGCCAGGCCCCAGCTGGCCGCCACCTCGTCCAGGCGCGGGTTGGCCCGGTCGGGCTCGCGCTCGCGGGCCTTGGCCAGGGCCGCCTGGGCGGCCTTGCCATCGCCCTGTTCCTGCTTGAGCAGGGCCAGGGCCAGCAGCGGCCGGGGGTCCTTGACGAACTCCTGGGCCAGCTGCAGGTAGAGGGCCTCGGCGGCGGCCTGCTGGCCCTGGCGCTGCAGCAGGTCGCCGAGCAGCAGCCCCAGGGGCAGGGCCTGGGGCTGCAGGGCCGGCTTGCTGGCCCTGGCGAGGCGGGCCCGCAGCTGGCGCTCCGCCTCCTGGCCGCGCCCCTGCTCCACCTGCAGCAGCGTCATCAGCTGCAGGGCCTCGATCCGGTCGGGGCTGAGGTTCAGCAGCTGGCGCAGCTCCCGCTCGGCCCCGCTGCGGTCGTCGCCGTTGCGGCGCAGTTCGGCCAGCAGCAGCCGCAGCTGCCAGCGCTCCGGCTGCCGGTCGGCCAGGGTCTCCAGCAGCTGGGTGGCCTGGCGCGGCTGGTCGAGGGCCAGCAGCAGCTGCACCAGCCGCTCCTGCTCCGCGGCGCTGGCGGAGCCCTGGTCCACCCGGCTGCGCAGCTGGTCGGCCTGGCGCTCCAGGGCCAGGCGCGAGCGGTCGGCGACGCCGGCGGCGCCCCGCTGGCCCAGCCACCAGCCGCCGGCGCCGGCCAGCCCGGTCAGGGCCAGGGCCGCCAGGGTCAGCAGCAGGCCGGAGCGGGATCCAGGGCTGGGACGGGGCGGCATGGCGCGGGCGGGGAGTGGCGCCAGTCTGCCGCCGCCCTGGGGATGGGCCGGCGGCGGCCGGAGGGGCCGCGCCGGGCTGGCTACATTGACCGCTGGGCCCTGCCCTCCCGCCAGCCCAGAGGGGTCCAGCGACCATGCGCCACCATCCCATTTCCCCGGTCACCGAGCCGCTGCAGTACCGGGCCATCGGCGTGGTGCGGGGGATCTACGAGCCCAGCGACCCGGAGCAGCTCACCCGCGGCCTGATCCGCACCGCCGACGGCAGCGAGCTGGAGGCCGTGGTGCTTGGCCGGGTGCTCACCCTGATGCGCCGCCACCTCGACCTGACCCAGCCCCACCTGTGGGTGGCCTATCCCCGCTACCGCGAGGCCGACAAGCTGCACCTGCAGCTCGTGGGGGTGTGGGAGCCCAGCACCCTGGCGGCGGCCCAGGCCGCCCAGGAGCGCCCGGCGGATGGGGCGGTGGCTGCGGACGGGGCGGTGGCCGAGGAGGCCGCAGGGGCCACGGAACCCACCGCCATCGGCGGGACGGCCGAGCCCGCCGCGGCGGCGCTGCCGGATGGTTCTGCAGACGCCGCGGCAGCGGCAGATGCCGCGGCACCGACCCCGGCAGCAGCAACGGCCCCGGCTGACGCCGCGGCCCAGGACTCCGCGGTCGCCGCCGAGCCCGCCGCCGCCAGCGAGCCCCCCGCCGCCCTGCCCGCTGATGCCCTGCCCGAGGGGGACGACTACTTCTCCGTGCGCGGCGAGCTGATCTACACCCGGCCCGAGAGCGCCGAGGTGGTGGTCAAGATCCGCCAGCAGCCCCGCCCCGACGGCAGCCGCCCCACCCCCTTCAAGCTGCAGCTCCGGGGCGAGATTCCGCTGGAGCACCTGCGCCACTTCGTCGCCCTCGACCTGCGCCGCCAGGGCCAGGCCCTGGTGCTGGAGACCTTCGCGGTGATCGCCCCGATGCCCCAGCGCGGCAACCGCGGCGGCAAGGCCAAGGGCCGCGGCGGTCGCCCCCAGGGCGGCGGAGCGGCGGGCCGCGGCCCCGGGGGCGACCGTCGCCCGACGGCGGCGGTGATCCGCCGCTGAGGGCCCGGCCCCAGCGGCTCCACCCTGCCGGCCCGCCATGAGCGCACCCCCTCCCCCCGAGGCTCCATCCCCCCGGCAGCCCGCGCGCCCACCGCTGCGGCGCCCTGAGGACTCGGCTGGCTCCAGCGGGGCCCTGCGGGTGGGCATCGCCGTGGCGGCGGTGACCGCCGCCGCCGTGCTGGGGCCGCCCCTGGGGCTGTCGCCCGCCTGGATCGCCCTGGCGGTGGGCCTGGCCCTGGGTGGTCTCAGCCTGGATGCCGCCCGCTTCGGCGGCCGCGGCGGCCACCTGCTGGCCGAGGCCCTGCCCGGTGGCCGGGCCCGGCTGCGGCGCATCGCCATCCACGAGGCCGGCCACGTGCTGGTGGCGGCGGAGGAGGCCATGGCCGTGCGCCAGGTGCTGGTGGGCAGCCTGGCCTGCCTGCGCCAGGGTCTGGCGGCCTGCGGCAGCACCGAGCTGGAGCCGCCGGCCCACGCCAGGCTGGCGGCCGAGGACCTGCGCCGCTGGAGCCGGGTGCTGCAGGCCGGCATGGCGGCCGAGGTGCTGATCTACGGCAGCTCCCAAGGCGGCAGCGACGACCGGGCTCTGCTGGGGCGGCTCTGGGGCCTGTCGGGCTTCGATGTGGCCACGGCCCAGCGGGAGCAGCGCCGCGCCCGCCGCGAGGTGGACCAGTGGCTGCGGGCCCGCCGCGATCAGCTCGAGCAGCGGGCCGAGCAGCTGCTGGCGGCGGCCCCCCGGCTGCTGGGCCGGGATCCCCGGCCGCCGGAGCCGATCGCCGCGGCGCCTGGGCCCACCGCCCAGTCCCTGGCCCCCCCGGCCGCCGCCAGCCCGCCATGACCACCCCCCTGGCGGTGGTGGACTGCCCCACGGGCCTGGCCGGCAACATGCTGCTGGCCGCCCTGTTCGACCTCGGCCTGCCCCCGGCCGCCGTGGAGGCGCCGCTGGCGGCCCTGGGCCTGGAGGGCCGCTACCGGCTGGAGCTGGAGGAGCGGCGCAGCGGCGGCCTGCGCGGCCTGCACCTGGCGGTGCACAGCCTGGAGCCGCAGCCGCCCCACCGCCACTGGAGCGCGCTGCGGGAGCAGATCGCCGCCGCCCCCCTGCCGCCGCCGCTGCGGCAGCGCATCCTGGCGGTGTTCACCGGCCTGGCGGAGGCGGAGGCGGCCGTCCACGGCCACCCCCCCGAGCGGGTGCACTTCCACGAGGTGGGCGCCCTCGATGCCCTGGTGGACGTGGTGGGGGTCTGCGCGGGCCTGGCCCACTTCGGCGTCGAGCGGCTGATCTGTGCCCCGCCCCCCGCCGGCCACGGCACGGTGCGCACCGCCCATGGCCTGCTGCCCTTGCCGGCCCCGGCGGTGCTGGAGCTGGCCCGCCGGGGCGCCATCCCCCTGGCCAGCAGCGCCGACTTCCCCCCGGGCGAACTCACCACCCCCACGGGCCTGGCCCTGATGGCGGCCCTGGCGGAGCGCTTCGGCGCCGCGCCCGCCCTGGTGCCCCGGGCCGTGGGGGTGGGGCTGGGCAGCCGTGCCCTGGACCGGCCCAACCTGCTGCGGCTGGTGCTGGCGGATCGCTCCGCTGCGCCGGAGCCGGAGCCGGATGGCGCCGGGCCCGCGGACGCCTCGGCGCCCCGGCGCGAATCGGTGCTGGAGCAGCGGGCCCAGATCGATGACGCCAGCCCCGAAGACCTGGCCTTCCTGGCGGAGGCCCTGCGGCAGGCCGGGGCCCTGGAGGTGTTCAGCCAGCCGATCCTGATGAAGAAGGGCCGTCCCGGCGTGCTGCTCAGCGTGATCGCCGCGCCGGAGCGGGCCGAGGCCCTGCGGGCGGTGTGGTGGCGCCACGGCAGCAGCCTGGGGGTGCGCGAGCAGCTGGTGCGGCGCTGGGCCCTGCCGCGTCGCCTCCACAGCGTGGCCACCGCCTGGGGGCCGGTGCGGGTCAAGACGGCCGTGGCCCCGGATGGCGCCCAGACCCACAAGCCCGAATATGAGGACCTGGCGGCCCTGGCCCGCCGCCACGGCCTGCCCCTGGCCCAGCTGCGCCAGGCGACCCTGGCCACCCTGGCGGCCTGCCCGCCCCCCGATCCCGCCGCCCCCCCGCCGTGCCCCATCCCGCCGTCCTGACGCTGCGCCGCTGCCTGACGGCCGGCGGCGCCCTCCTGGCCCAGCTGCCCGGCGGGGCGCGGCTGTGGGTGGGGCTGGCCAGCTTCGGTTTCGTGCTGGCGGCTCTGGCCACCAACCTGCAGGCCCTGCTGCAGCTCAGCCTCGACGGCCAGGGCTGGTGGTGGCTGCTGCTGGGGGTGGGGCTGAGCCTGCTGAGCCTGGTGGTGAACGGCCTGGCCTGGGGCGTGGGCCTGCGCTGGCTGGGGCTGCGGCCCCGCTGGATCCCCGCGCTGCTGCTGTTCCTGACCTCCAACCTGCGCAAGTACCTGCCCGGTGGCGTCTGGCACCTGGTGGCCCGGCTGCGGGCCCTGCAGCGCTCTGGCCTGGGAGCGGAGGGCGCGGCCGGAGAGCCCGGCGTCCATCCCGCCGCTTCGGATCCGCTGCCGGCCCCGCTGGCCACGGCCCAGGCCCTGGTGGCGGTGCTGCTCGATCCGCTGCTGATGGCGGTGGCCGCCCTGGCGCTGCTGCCCCTGGGCGGCTGGCAGGCGGGCCTGGGGGCCCTCGGCCCGCTGCCCCTGCTGCTGCTGGCGCCCCGCTGGCTGGCGCCGCTGCTGCAGCGCCTGGAGCGGCGCCGGGCCGCCCAGCTGCAGCGCCGCGGCCTGCTGGAGCCCGGCGAGCTGCCCCCGCCCCAGCTGCGGCTCTCCGGCTATCCCCTGCTGCCGCTGCTGGCGGAGCTGGCCTTCGTGCTGCTGCGCTTCGCCGGCTTCGCCTGCTGCGTGCAGGCCTTCGATGTGGCCTTCGCGCTGCCCTGGGGCGGCTGGCTGGCGGGCTTCGCCCTGGCCTGGACCGCGGGCCTGGTGGTGCCCGGCGCCCCGGGGGGGCTGGGGGTGTTCGAGGCGGTGCTGCTGCTGCGGCTGGGGGTGTCGGTGCCGGAGGCGCCCCTGCTGGCGGTGGCCCTGAGCTACCGGCTGGTGACCTCCCTGGCGGACCTGATCGCCGCCGGCACCGCCCGGCTGGATGGGGGGCTGCTGGCGCCGGCACCCCTCGCAACAGGAATCACTCTTGAGAAGAACGACTACTGTTGAGGACACCTGAGTGGGTGGCCCGGCGCGCCGGCCCCTGCCATCCCCCTCGCCTTCCCCCCATGGCGCCGGCCCTGCCCCCAGCCCCGGCCCCCCACCCCCAGGCCGACCAGCTGCGCTCCAGCCTGCACGGCCGCGGCCAGCGGCTCACCCCCCAGCGCCAGCGGGTGCTGGCCCTGTTCGAGCGCATCGGCGAGGGCAGCCACCTCAGCGCCGAGGAGGTGCACCAGCGGCTGCTGCGGGCCGAGGAGCGCGTGTCCCTGGCCACGGTGTACCGCACCCTGCGGCTGCTGAGCTCGATGGAGCTGCTGCGGGAGCTGGAGCTGCCGGAGGGGGGGCGCCGCTTCGAGCTGGCCACCGGCGACGACCACCGCGACCACCACCACCTGGTGTGCGTGCGCTGCGGCCACACCGAGGAGTTCGAGAGCACGGCGGTGCTGCAGGCGGGTGAGTCGGCGGCGGGGCTGCATGGCTTCCGGCTGCTGGAGTGCGTGCTCAACGTGCGGGCCCTCTGCCCCCGCTGCGCCGCCGCCGAGCAGGGCTGAGGCGCCGCGATGGCCCCGGTCGATGCCCGCAGCGCCCAGGCCTGGATCGAGGACATCCCCGCCTGGGACAGCCACCAGCCCCTGGCGCTGCCGCCCCTGACCGCCACCCAGTGGCGGCTGTGGGCCCTGGCCAGCGCCGGCAAGTGCTTCGAGGGGCTGGTGGTGTTCATGGGCGGCGTCGCCCTGCCCCTGCTGGCGGCCCGGTTCGCCCTGGGGCCCGCCGCCCTGGGGCTGCTGAGCGCCGCCAGCCTGGCGGGCATCCTGGTGGGGGCCCTGGTGCTGGGCGGCCTGGCGGACCGCTTCGGCCGCCGGCCCGTGTTCATCGGCGAGATGGCGCTGCTGCTGCTGGCCCTGCTGGCGGCGGCCGCCAGCCCCGGCCCCGCCTGGCTGGTGGCGGCCCTGGTGGCCATGGGCCTGGCCCTCGGCGCCGACTACCCCACCGCCCACCTGGTGATCTCCGAGAGCATCCCGGCGGCGGCCCGGGGCCGGCTGGTGCTGGCGGCCTTCGCGTTCCAGGCCGTCGGGGCCGTGCTGGGCACCGCCCTGGCGGCGCTGCTGCTGGCCGCCCGGCCGGAGCTCGACACCTGGCGCCTCTTCTACCTGCTGCCGGCCCTGCCGGTGGCCGCCGTGCTGGCGGGCCGGGTGCTGCTGCCCGAGAGCGGCCACTGGTTGATCAGCCGCGGGCGGCGCCAGCAGGCCGAGGCCGCCCTGGCCCGGCTGCTGCACCGTCCGGGGCTGAACCTGCTGCAGCCCCATGAGGCCCACCCCCACCTGGAACCCCACCACCTGGCCGACTGGCGCCACCTGTTCCGCCCACGCCACCGGCGGGCCCTGGTGCTGGCCTCGCTGCCCTGGTTCCTGCAGGACCTGGCCACCTACGGCGTCGGCATCTTCACCCCGGTGATCGTGGCCAGCGCCGTCGCCGGCCGGTCGGCCGACGGCGCTGAGGGGCCCCTGGCCGCCCTGGCCGCCGGCGGGTCCGCCCCCGACCTGGCGGGGCTGATCCAGGACGTGGCCCAGGCGGCCCGGGGCACGGCCCTGATCGATGGGGCCTTCCTGGCGGGCATCGCCGTGGCGATCCTGCTGGCGGATCGCTGGGGTCGGATCCCGCTGCAGATCCTCGGCTTCGTGGGCTGCGCCGCCGGGCTGCTGCTCGCCGGGGCGGGCAGCGGCACCAGCGCCCTGGCCGGCGGACCCGGGCGGCCGGCCCACCTGGCCCTGCTCGTGGCGGGCTTCGTGCTCTTCCAGTTCATGACCAACCTGGGCCCCAACGCCCAGACCTATCTGATCGCCGGCGAGGTGTTCCCAACGCCGCTGCGGGGCCTGGGCTCCGGCCTGGCCGCGGCGGCGGGCAAGGTGGGGGCGGTGCTGACGGCCCTGCTGTTTCCGGTGCTGCTGCAGCGCTTCGGCCCGGGGCCCCTGCTGGCGGCGCTGGCGGCCAGCGCGCTGCTGGGGGCCGCGGTCACCTGGGGGTTCCGCATCGAGACCCGCGGCCTCGACCTGGAGCGGCTCTAGCCGGACGACCGGCCGCGGCGCTCCAGGCTCGGCACCAGGGCCAGGGAGGCGGCCAGCCCCAGCAGCAGGATCAGCAGGGCCGGCACCAGCGCCGCCCCCAGCCGCTCGTCGCTGGCGTACTGGTAAACCCGCACCGAGAGGGTGTCGAAGTCGAAGGGGCGCAGGGCGAAGGTGAGCGGCAGCTCCTTCACCGTGTCCACGAACACCAGCAGGGCCCCCACCAGCAGGGGCCCCCGCAGCAGCGGCAGATGCACCCGCTGCAGCACCTCCGGCCAGCGGCAGCCCAGACCCGTGGCCGCCTCATCCACGCTGGGGGGGATGCGCTCCAGGGCCGCATCGAGGCCGCCCTTGGCCACCGCCAGGAAGCGGTCGCCGTAGCCCCACACCAGCAGCAGCAGCGGCGCCAGGCCCAGGGGGCCGCCCACCAGCATCAGGGCCAGGGCCAGCACGGTGCCGGGCACGGCGTAGCCGAGGCCCGCCATGAAGGTGAGCCGCCGCACCAGGGGCTGGGCGATCCAGCGGTGGGCGATCGCCAGCAGCAGCGCTCCGGCCACCGTCAGGGCGGCGGCCACAAGGGCCAGGCCAAGGCTGCGGCCGGCCAGGGCCAGCAGGTCGCCGAGGGGCTGGCTCACCAGTTGATCCACGCTCAGGGCGGCCCACAGCAGCGGCACCCCCAGGCTGAGCAGGGGCGGCAGCAGGCAGCAGAGCTGGGCCGCCGCGGCCCGCGGGCCCGCCAGGGGCCAGGGGCTGTCGGCCTCGCCGCCCTGGCCCAGGTTCCAGCAGCGGCTGCGGCGCCGCAGCTGCCGCTCGGCCGCCACCAGCAGGCCCACGATCACCAGGGCCACCAGGGCCAGGCCCACCGCCCCCTCGGGGTCGCCCTCGGCCTGCCAGCGCTGCAGGATGCCGGCCGAGAGGGTGGGCACCCCCAGCAGCTCCACCGCCCCGAGCTCGTTCACCACCTCCATGCCGGCCAGGGCGATGCCGGCGCCGATGGCGGGCAGGGCCATCGGCAGCGCCACGCGCCGGAAGCCGCCCCAGGGGCCCACCCCCAGGCTGCGGCAGGCCTCCAGCTGGCGCCGGCCGCTGATCGAGAAGCTCTCGGTGCTGAGCAGGAACACGTAGGGGTAGGTGCTCAGGGTCAGCACCGCCGCCGCCCAGGCCGGGCCGTGCACCGGCAGGCCCCAGCGGCTGCCCAGGTCCACCAGGGTGGCGGCCAGCAGGTAGGCCGGCGACGCCATCGGCAGCAGCTGGGCGATGCGCAGCCAGCGGCGGCCGGCGAAGCGGCAGCTGGCGGTGAGCCAGCCGGTGGCGGTGCCGAGCAGGGCGCCCCCCAGGCCCACCGCCAGCACCAGGCCCAGGCTGCCGGCCAGCTGCTGCTGGCCCTCGGCCCCCAGGCGCAGCAGCTGGTCGCCGCCCGCCAGGGCAAAGCCCGCCAGGCGCAGCAGCGGCAGCAGGGCCAGGGCGCAGAGCGCCAGCACGGCGGCGGCCAGGCCGCCGCGGCCCTGCAGGGCCTTGCCGAGCCGGGGCCGCGCGGGGACGGCCGTATCGCTGGCAGCCGCAGCGCTGGCGGCCCCGCCGGCCGCAGAGGGCTGGGCGACGGATGGCTGGGCGACGGTGGGCCGGGCGACGGTGGGGCGGTCGACCATGGCGCGGATCGCTGGGCCGCCACCCTAGGCAGCGCCTGGGCCCGGGCCCCCTGGCGGGCCGCCCGGACCCATCAAAAAAGCACCCCCTGGGGGGTGCCGGGTGCTGCGGCGTCCGCCGCGTAGGTCTCAGCGCGACTGGCGCGCCCGCACGGGCACCAGCACGGGCTGCATCAGCCCGCCGCCGCCGTTGTCGTCATCGGAGCCGGCGGTGAGCCAGTAGGCCAGGCCGAACAGCGCCAGGACAGCGGTGAAAAGCACGACATCGGCCATGGAGCTCGGCTCGGGTGGCCACAACCTAGCCAGCCTGTCCGGCTCAGGTGTGCCCGGTGATGCCATTCGCAGCGGCTCAGGCGAAGCCCTTGCCGGCGTGCCTGGCTACGCAGGCCTGGAGCTGCCGGCGCAGCTGGGCGTGGTCGAGGTCCTTGCCGATCAGCACCAGCTGGTTGCGGCGCTCGCCCGTCCAGTCGGTGTCGTCGATGGAGAAGCGCTTGCCGGCCAGGTGGAACACGTGGCGCTTGTCGCTCTCGTTGAACCAGAGGATGCCCTTGGCGCGGAACACGCCGGCGGGCAGCTGGTTGTCGAGGAAGTTCTGGAACTTGCGCAGGGCGAAGGGGCCGTCGCTGCTGAAGGAGAGCGACGTGAAGCCCTCGATGGCGTGCTGGTCGGCGGAGCCGTGGTCGTGCTCGTGGTGATGGCCGTGCTCGCCGTGGCTGTGCTCCCCAGGGGCGTGCTCGCCATGGCCGTGGTCGTGGCCATCGTGCCCGTGCTCGCAGTGGCCATGGTCGTGGTCGCAGCCGCTGTGGTCGTGGCTGTCGTGGTCATGGCTGCCATGGTCGTGGCTGCCGTGGTCGTGGCCGCCGGGCTGGCCCTGCAGCGCCACCCTGTCCGACTCGAACAGGCCCACGCTCAGCAGCAGCGGCAGGCTCACCTCCCCCTTGACCGAGCGCAGGATGCGGGCGTCGGCCTTGATCTCCCGCAGGTGCCGCTCCAGCCGCTCCAGCCGCTCCTCATCCACCAGGTCGCACTTGTTGAGCAGCAGGATGTCGCCGTACACCACCTGGGCGCGGGCCACGTCGCCCTCGAGGATCGTGTCGTCGAAGTTCTCGGCGTCGATCAGGGTGATGATCGAGTCGAGCCGGGTCTGCTCGCGCAGGTCGCTGCCCAGGAAGGTCATCGCCACCGGCAGCGGATCGGCCAGGCCGGTGGTCTCCACCACCAGGTAGTCCACCGGCTCGGGCCGGTCCAGGATCCGATACACCGCCTGCAGCAGCTCGCCGTTGATCGAGCAGCAGATGCAGCCGTTGCTCAGCTCCACCATGTCCTCGCCGGTGGCGATGATCAGGTCGTTGTCGATGCCGATCTCGCCGAACTCGTTCACCAGCACGGCGGTCTTGACGCCCTGCTGGTTGCTGAGGATGTGGTTGAGCAGGGTGGTCTTGCCGGCCCCCAGGAAGCCGGTGAGGATCGTCACCGGCAGGGGCGGCCGCTGCGGATCCGCGCCGGCCCCGGCGGCTGGCCCCGCGGCGGGGCTGCTGGCATCGGTGCGGGCGGTCGGGCTGGCGGTCATGAGTCGCGGGGGTGTCGCGGGGGGCTGCGGGACGGCATCCCGGCCCCCAGTCTGGCCTCCCGCTGCGGCCGCCACCGGCCCCCGCCGCCGGGGGCCGGGGCGGCTGCTCAGAAGCGGAACGTGGTCTTCACCAGCCCGCCGAGCTGGTGGAGGCTTTCGCCTGCGGGGGTGTCCTGGCCCAGGGGCCGGCTCAGGTAGAAGACCGCCGGCGTGATCGTGATCTGATCGCTCAGCTGCCACTGGTACCAGGCCTCCAGGGCGATGCCGCCATCGCGGGGCGTCTGGCCGCCGCTGAGGGCGGTGGCGAAGACGGGCTGGCCGATGGCCAGGCCGAGGTCGTTGCCCTTCGCCAGCACGTCGCTCCACTGCAGCCCCACCAGCCACGACTGGCTGGTGGCCAGGGCCCCGGCCCCCTGGCGGCTGGTGTAGCGGCTGCCATTGAGGCCCCAGCCGGCGCTGATCGAGGGGATCCAGCCCGCCGCGGCCGGCTGCCAGAAGCCGCTCAGCCCGAAGGCGTCGGTGCGGCGGGCGCCCTCGAAGGCGGCGGCGGTGAAGGGGGTCGCCCCCGGCACGGCCACCCCCCGCTGGATGGCGCTGTAGATGGCCGCGACGGCCCAGCGCTCGCTGCCGTAGCCGAGCTGCACCGTGCCGGTGCCCTGGCTGTTGCCATTGCCGATTCCGCCGGTGCCGGAGTTGCCGAGGTTGCCCGTGGCGGCCACGTAGCTGGCGCTGATGGCCCAGCCGTTGCTCTGCCACCACAGGCCGGCACCGGGGCCGAGGTTCTTGTTGTAGGCCGCCGGCGCGCCGTTCAGGGTCAGCAGGTTCAGCACCGTGTCGGCGGGGTAGGCGCTGGGCCAGAGGGCGAGCATGTCCTCCTGGCCGACGCGGCCGCCGAGGGTGGCGGTGAAGCCGCCGCCCAGCGGCGCCTGGTAGAAGAGCTTGTCGATGCCCACCGAATCGGGGCCGGAGGCCTCCTGGAAGGCGATCTCCAGGGTGGAGAGGCCGCCGGTGGGTCCGGCGCCGCCGAAGGCCGTGGTCCCGAAGTTGCCGGCCCGCAGCACCGTGCGCAGCAGGTCCTGGCCGCTGAAGCTGGTGTCGAAGCTGAGCTGAAGGTCGTAGTTGAAGCTGGTGGCGCCCACCTCCCGGCGGGCGGCGTTGACCTCGTTTCGGGCGCTGCCCCCGAAGGCGCTGGCCCCCACCACAAACGTGGCCTGGCCGCTGAGCCTGGTGGTGGTGGAGAACTGGGTGGCCTCCAGCTCGCCCACCTTGGCCTCCAGGCCGTCGACGCGGCCCTTCAGCACGGCGAGTTCCTTCTCGAACTCCTTCATCAGGCGCTTCAGCTCGTCGGTCACCTCGGTGATCCGATCCAGGCAGGCGTTCAGCAGGGCGGCCGCCTCATAGCGGGTCATCGCCTGCCTGCCCTTGAAGGTGCCGTTGGGGTAACCGGCGACGCAGCCGTAGCGCTCGATCAGGTTGCTCAGCGCCTGGTAGGCCCAGTCGGTGGGCTGCACGTCGGAGAACTGGGTGATCGAGGTCACCTGGTCCAGCCCGTTCGCGGCCTCGGTGCTGCTGGCGTAGTTCTGGATGCCGGCGATGTTGAGATCGGCGGCGGAGGCGGCCAGCGGGGCCATCAGACCCAGGGCAGCAGGCGCCAGAGGAAGCGTCTGGAACAGTTTCATGGTCCTCACACCAGAAGAGGATGGGGCCACGGCGGGCCGGCGGGCGGATCGCGGACGGCTCCCCGGGCGAGCCCTGTGCCCACAGCCTGGGCGCAGGGCCTGGGGCGATGGCCTGTCCGGACAGCCGCTGGCCCCTGGGTGGCGGGCGAACCCTAGGGACTGGAGCGCCGCGGGCTCCAGAGCTGCGATGCAGGCTGCTGTGCCTTTGGTCACGCCTCTGGGTGCCGGCTGTCGCCGGGCACCGGCACCGAGGATCCGCTCCGGCCTGTTCCCCGCCGGGAGCTCAGCCCTCGCCGCCTTCTCCACCCTCATCGCCCTGGTTGTGGTACGGGACGGCTGGCGTGCCAGCCGGCGCCGGCGCCTGGGTCGTCGGGGTCGGGCTGGACGAGGGGCCCGCTTCGGGCGCCTTGGCGCAGCCCGCCGCTCCGGCCAGGAGGCCGGCGGTGGCCAGAAACAGGGCGATGCTGGGGCGTGCCATGGAGCCTCTCTCGATCGGGTGAGGGGATTGTGCCCCTCGCTCCAGCCGCCCGCCTCCGGCCCGGTCACCGTCGTCTGTGCCATTGGTGACCTGCCGGGGTGACTTCCCGCCGCAGCGCCGAGATCCACCGCCGGACAATGAAACTCCCTTGATCTGCGCACCCAGTGGGCACGGAAAAGCGTCGGAGACGCTGTGGCTTCGCGGTGACCGCGCTGGGCCTGGGGCTGGCCCTCACCGCCTGTGGTTCGGCACCCTCCACCACCGCGATCCCCACCGATCAGGCCGTGGCGACGGCCTTTGTCACCAAGGTTGTGGAGCCCAACCACGCCGAGCTGGTGCAGCGGATCGCTGCCCTGCAGCTGGCCGTGCAGCAGCTCGCCACCGGCCCCACGGACGCCCGCCTCGCCGCGGCCCGCGAGGCCTGGCTGGCGGCCCGCCGCCCCTGGGAAACCAGTGAGAGCTGGGCCTTCGGTCCGGCCGAAACCGAGGGCTTCGACGGGGCCATGGACGACTGGCCCGTGAACCGCAAGGACCTGGCCCTGGCCCTGGCGGGCGCCCCGCTGACGGCGGACACCTTCGATCGCCTCAGCGCCACCGCCAAGGGCTTCCACGGCCTTGAGTGGGTCCTCTTCGGCGGCCGGACCGGCGTTCGTCCCTCCGCGGCGCAGCTCACGGCCAATGAGACGGCCTATCTGCGCCTGGCCGCCGACGACCTCCACCGCCAGGCCCTCGGGCTGCAGGCCAGCTGGGCGGGGCCCACCGGGTTCGGGGCACGGATCACCACGGCCGCCGAGGCCGGCACGGCCGTGCAGGAGATGCTGCAGGGGGTGATCGGCCTGCTCCAGGAGGAGGGGGACGAGAAGCTGGGGGAACCGCTCAGGACCCGGGACCCGAAGACCCTCGAGAGTGCGGACAGTGGCAACACCCAGGCCGACCTGCTGGCCAACGTCGAGGGGGCCCGCCAGGTGCTGGTCCGCACGGGCCTGCTGGAGCTGATCCGCCGCCGTGACGCCCCCCTGGCCGGCCAGATCGACACCCAGACCGCCAAGGCGGTGGCCCTGGCCCGCGCCCTGCCCCATCCGATCCATGGCCATCTGGCCGATCCCGCCTCCCGGGAGGCCATGGGCAGCCTGATCCGCCACCTGCACAGCACGGCCCAGCTGCTGGAGCGCTCGGCACTGCTGCTCTCCTGATGCGCCGCCGTACTCCCTGGGGCCTGCTGGCCGGCCTGGTGGTCCTGGTGGCCCTGGCCATCGCCCTCCGACCGGTCTGGAGTGCCGCCGACCCCCAGCGCGCCGCCGGCGCGATGACGGTGGAGAACCGCACCTCCGCGTCCTTTGAGCGGCCGGCCTCAGGCCTCAGCCCCGCCGAACTGGAGCGCCATCGGATCGCCGACGGACTCTTCGATCGCACCCACATCCCCCTGGAGGGGGCCGCCGGGGCGGGGCTGGGCCCGCGTTTCAACGCCGATGCGTGCATCGCCTGCCATGTGCGCAACGGCCGCGGTCGCCCGCTGATGGGGGAATCCCTGGTGCGGGTGGCGCTGCGGGATGGGCGGCCCGTGCCGGGCATCGGCCACCAGGTGCGCGATCGGGCGGTGCTGGGGGGACGCCCCGATGCCGCCGTGGGGCTGCGGTGGTGGGAACGGGATGGCCTGCGGCGACCGCTGGTGCGGCTGGAGGCGGACGCCCCCCTGGATCTCACCCCCCGCGCGGTGGTCCGTTCCCTGCGGGTCGCGCCCCCCCTGGTCGGGCTGGGGCTGCTGGAGGCGGTGCCGGAGCGGCTGATCCTCGCCCGCGCCGATCCGGACGACCGCGATGGCGACGGCATCTCAGGCCGGCCCCACTGGCTCCAGGACCCCGATGGTGGGCGGCGGCTGGGGCGCTTTGGCTGGAAGGCGCTCTCCGCCTCGCTGCGGGATCAGACCGCCTCCGCCTTCCGCCACGATATGGGCCTCACCACGGAGGTCCGGCCGGGGTCCGGGCTGGCCGCCGATGGCCAACCGGCCGACATCGGCGAGCGGGAGCTGGGCCTGGTGACCTACTACAGCCAGACCCTGGGGGCCCCCCGCACCGCCCGTGCCAGCTCCAGCCCGCCGGTGCAGCGCGGCCTGGAGCGCTTCAACGCGCTGCAGTGCGGTCGCTGCCATGTGCCGCAGCTCACCACGGGCCACTCCCCCCGGGCCGTGGCCCAGGTGCTCAACGGCCAGACGATCTGGCCCTACACCGATCTGCTGCTCCACGACATGGGCCCCGGCCTCGACGACGGCGTGGCGGAACGGGGGGCGGCCGGCGGCGAGTGGCGCACCGCGCCCCTCTGGGGCCTGGGCCTGACCCAGACGATCAACCCCTCCGCCGGTTTTCTCCACGATGGCCGGGCCCGCTCCATCGAGGAGGCGATTCTCTGGCACGGGGGTGAGGCGGCGGCGGCCCGGGATCGTTACCTGCGCCTGCCTGCCCAGGGGAAGCGGGAGCTGCTGGCCTGGTTGCGGCAGCTGTGATGCCGCCTGCCCCGGCCGTGCCGGGGCGAGGCCGGCGCCGCTTCACTCGCGGCCGCAGCGGCACCGGCCTCCCTTCCACTTGGAGCATTTCTGCTGCTTGCAGCCCTTCTTCTTGGCCTGCTGCAGGTCACGCCTGCGGGGTTCGCTGCCGTCCTGGCGGCCGATGCTCTGGGCCATGGCTTGGGGTGCGGCTGCGTCGGCAACCGCTGACACGGTCCCCTCAGCCTATGGACGGTCCATCGCCTCGGAGGGGCCCTCCGGCGGTGGTCACGCCCGCCTGTGCCATCGATCACACGGCCCCTGGCGCTGGGGATCCGCCGCCGGGGTCACCATGGTCAAGGCCCCCCTTCGGTTTGCCCGGGTGATTCCATGACCTCGTCTTCCCTCCACTCCGCCATCGGCGTGGTCACCGGTCCCGCCGGTCGCGCGATGGCCCAGCCGATGGACCCGGCCCTGGTGGATGCGCTGCACCAGCACCTGAACCTGGAGCGCCGCGCCAGTGCGGCCTATTTCGCCATGGCCATCTGGTTCGCTGAGCGGGAGCTGCGCGGCTTTGCCCACCACTGCCAGCAGGAGGCGAGCAGCGAGCAGGCCCACGCCGGCCGCTTCGCCGACTACCTGCTGGCCCGGGGCCAGACGGTGATCCTGGAGGACGTTCCAGCCCCCCGCCAGAGCTGGGCCTCCACCGAGGAGATCGTGGCGTCCGCCTTTCAGATGGAGGCCGATGTGAGCAGTTCGCTGCACCAGCTCTACGGGATGGCTGAGCGCAGCGCCGACGTGCGCACCACCAGCTTCCTTGACCCCCTCGTCGATGGCCAGGTGGCCGCCGAACACGGCCTGGCCCACCTGCTGGGCCGGCTGCGCCTGGCCCAGGGCCAGCCCGCGGCGCTGCTGATCCTCGACGCGGAGCTCGCCAACGGCCAGCACAGCCCCGCCAGCCTGGCCTGAGCTCAGGCCGCCGGCTGGCGGCTGGCGATCTCCATCAGGAACTCGAGCGCCAGGGCGTCAGCCACGCCCCGGCGCCGCCAGCTGCGCGCCACCTGCAGCAGTTCGCGGCGCCGCGCCTGCAGCTGGCCCCATTCCTGCTCCAGCCGCTGCAGGAGGCTGCGGTCCTGGCAGTGGGCGATGCCGTGGTGAATCTGCAGGGACCGGCTGCGTATGGCCTCCACCTCCCGGCAGAGGCTGCTGATCAGGCTGTCGGAGCGTTGCAGCCCACCGTGAAGGGTGCGTTCCAGCGGGGCACTCATGGGTCGGGAAACACCGGCAGCAGCCGGGTGGCGTGGGCGGGCCGGCAGAGGACAGGGGCCGCAGGGGCAACCTAAGGCCGATCCCCCGCTTTCTGCAAGCGATTCTCAATTGCAGAGGTTGGGGTTCCGGTGGCCGTCTCCGGGGTCGGGTGCTCAGCGGATGGCATCCCAGCGGCCGATCAGCTGCCGTTGGCCCCCCCGGTCGCAGCGGCCCCCCAGCCCTGTGCTGACCGTGCAGGTGTTGGCTGTAAGGGTGGCCATCAGGTTGCCGCGGCCGTCGGCCCCGCGGGCCAGCCCGTCGGCCACCAGGGGTTCCGCGGCGATCGGCACGCCGCTCAGCTGGCTGATCCTCTCCAGGCTGCGGGGCGGCGGCAGCTGCTCGGCGAACAGCCGCGGCACCCGCTCCTCCTGGAGCTGCCGCACCACGGCGGCAAAGGCCTGGGGTCTGGGGCTGCTGCTGCTGCTGCTGCCGTCCACCACCGGCAGCTCCCGCAGGCCGTAGCGCCGGGCGAGGCTGGCCAGGGCCCGGTGCCCCGTGGCCAGCGGCGGCGCGGCGCCGGCGGCGCCCCGGGGGATGGTGGCGAACTGGCGGCGGTTCCAGTCGTCCAGCTCCTCCAGCAGGGCCGCCAGGGCGGTGCTGCGCCGGCGGATCCCGGCGGCGGCCGGCGGTGCCAGCCGGGCCAGGCGCTCGCCCACCAGCTGCGCCATGGCGCCGGCCTGGCGGGGGTCGTGCCAGGCGTGGGGGTCCCGATCCCCGTGGCCGTGGTCGTGGGCCGCCTCGGCCCCGTGCCCATGGCCGTCCTCGCCCCCGGGTTCCGCAGCCCCCGGCCGCTCCGGCGGGGTCAGCCGGGGGCTGTCGGGCACCGCCAGCTCCGCCACGGGCACGGCGCCCTCCAGCTGGCTAAGAGAGGGCGTGAGGCCGTAGCCGTTGATCAGCACCAGGGCGGCTCCGGCCAGGTCGCGCTTCTGGGCCGGGGTGAGCCGGAACTGGTGCGGGTCGTCGCCGGGGGCCAGCAGGCAGCGCACCGGCAGGTCGGGGCCCGCGATCCGGCTGGTGAGGTCGCAGAGCACCCCGTCGGCGGCCACCACACCGGGCCCGGCAGCCCCGGGGCCTGGGGCCCCAGACCCCGCCGCCGGGGGGGCCGGGGCCCTGGTCCGGGGGGCGCAGGCCAGGAGCCCCAGGGCCAGCAGGCCGGCCGCCAGGGGAGTGGCAGCCGCGGCGACGGCACGGGGCGGGGGCATGGCAGGGCGGAGGCTGGGCGAACGATAACGGTTCTCATGGTGGGCTCCCGGTAGCGTTGGGCTGTTCTGTGCCCCTGGAGTCCTGGCGCTGGAGGTCTGCGATCTGGCGGTGCGCCGCGGCGCCGCCCTGGCCCTGCAGGGGGTGAGCTTCGCCCTTGAGCCCGGCAGCCTCACGGCCCTGGTGGGCCCCAACGGCGCCGGCAAGAGCACCCTGCTGCAGGCGATCGAGGGCCAGCTCAGCCCGGATGCCGGCACGATCCGCCTCGACGGCGAGCCCCTCAGCCCGGCCCTGGCCCGGCGCCGGCTCGCCCTGATGCCCCAGCGCGGGGAGATCGCCTGGCACTTTCCGATCACCGTGCGCGAGCTGGTGTCCCTCGGGCGGCTGGCCGCCAGCCGGCCCGGCTGCTGCGACGTGGAGGCGGCCCTGCAGCGCGTCGGCCTCACCGAGCTGGCCGGCCGCCGCCTCGACCAGCTCTCCGGCGGCCAGCAGCAGCGGGCCCTGCTGGCCCGCACCCTGGTGCAGCCCGCCCGGGTGCTGCTGCTGGATGAGCCCTGCGCCGCCATCGACCCCCCCGCCCGCACCCAGCTGCTGGGGGTGATGGGCCAGCTGCGCGATGCCGGCTACACCCTGCTGGTGAGCAGCCACGACTGGGGCCGCGACCTGGACAGCTACGACCGGGTGCTGGTGCTGGATCGCCGCCTGCTGGCGGACGGCTCCCCGGCCCAGGTGCGCCGGGCCCTGGGGGACCTGCGGGTGGGCAACCACTGCTGCGGCTGAGCGGCCGTTCTGCGCTGCTCAGGGCTGCCCCTGGCGCCGCTGGCAGGCCTCGCACAGGCCGAAGAACTCCAGGGTGTGGAACAGCAGCCGGAAGCCGCCGGCCTGCGGCCCGTGCAGCTGATGGGCCTGCGGCGGTCCATCGCCCATCGGGCAGTGCTCCAGCACCACGCTGGTGCCGCAGTCCACGCAGGTGAGGTGGTGCTCGTCCCGGTCCGTGGGGGCGAACAGGGCCTCGCCACTGGGCAGGTGGCGGCAGCGCACCAGCCCCCGCTGCTGCAGCTGGCGCAGGTGCCGGTACACCGTGGCCAGGCCCATGCTCCGGGGTCCCTGGCGCAGCAGGGCGTGCAGGTCCTGGCCCGAGAGCTCCCGGTCGGCCTGGCGCAGCCGCTCCAGCAGCAGCTGCTGCCGTTCACTGGGGGCGGCGACCTGGGGGGCCATGCCGGGGCTGGGGCGGCTGGGGCGATCCTATGGAGGGCTCCGCCGCGGCTGGCTCCGCCTGCCCGGCCCCGGGGAGGCCCCCGCCGCCGCCGCCCGCCCCTGATTCCTGCCGCCCGCCGGGCGCTCCGCGATGACCGATCCCTGGTGGGCTCTGCCCCTGGTGCTGGCACTGCTGATCGGTGGCCTCTGCCCGCTCACCGGCACGCTGCTGCTGGTGCAGCGCCGTCTGTTCCAGGCCAACCTGATCTCCCACGCCGTGCTGCCGGGCCTGGCCCTGGCGGTGGCCCTGCGGCTGGATCCGGGGCTCGGCGGCGTGGTGAGCGGCGTGGCCGGGGCGCTGCTGGCCGAGCGGCTCAGCGGCGGTGAGCGCTCCGCTCCGGGCGGCGACGAGGCGGTGCTCAACACAGTGCTGGCGGGCTTTCTGGGCCTGGGGGTGCTGCTGATTCCCCTGCTGCACATCCGCGTCGATCTGGAGGCGGTGCTGTTCGGCGACCTGCTCGCCGCCGGCCCCCCCGACCTGCTGCGCAGCCTGCTGGCCCTGGCGGCCCTGGGGCTGCTGCTGGCCCTGCGCTACCGGCAGCTCGTCTACCTCGGCGTGGACCCCACCGGCGCCGCCAGCGCCGGCCTGCCGGTGCGCCGCCTGCGGCTGCTGCTCACCCTGGTGACCGCCTTCACGGTGGTGAGCGCCATGGCGGCGGTGGGGGTGGTGCTGGTGATCGCCCTGATGGGGGCGCCGGCCCTGCTGGCCCTGGCCGGGGCCAGCAGCCTGCGCCAGGCCCTGCTGCGGGCCGCGCTGGTGGGGGTGCTGCTCAGCGGCCTGGGCTTCCTGCTGGCGATCCAGCCGGCGGTCAACCTGCCGCCGGGGCCGCTGATCGGGGTGCTGTGCATGGCGCTGCTGCCGCTGGCGGCCCTGCGGCGGAGCTGAGGGGGCCTGCCGCTCAGCCCTCAGCCGGCACTGAGCCACTGCACCTGGCGCACCGGCCTGTCCAGCAGCGTCAGCTCCAGGCTGCGCGCATCGATCAGGGCCGGCCGGGCGGCGTCAGCCATCCCCGGGCCATTCGCGCCCTGGCGGCGCAGGGCCAGCAGCAGTTGCCGGCGGGTGGGGTCGAACTGCAGGCCCGTGCCCGGCTCCAGTTCCCACCCTGCCAACCGCAGGCGGGCCAGCGGTCGGCCACGGCGCTCCAGCGCCAGCAGCTCGAGCCTGGGCCGCGCCAGGCCCGCACTCACCAGGAGCCACACCCGCTCGCCGCCCCGGTCGCAGGCGGCGGCGAGCAGGGCCTCGCTGCCCAGCCACAGCTGCCGTGGCGCCTGGCCAGGCTCCACCAGCTCCAGCGAGCGGCGGAAGTCGGGCCAGTGACGCCGCAGCAGGGCCCGCCCCCCTGCGGGACAGAAGCCGAGCAGGTCGCGGCTGCCCGGGAGCAGCTGCCGCCGTGGGGCCTGGTCCGGCAGGGCCTGCAGGCTGAGGCCCTCAGGCTGGGGCACCACCACGCCACTGCCCTCCGGCAGCAGCAGCATCGGCCCGCTGCTGGCCTGGGGCAGGGCCAGGCGGCGGCCGTCCCGGCGCTGCAGCGTCGTGCTGGTGCCGGCCAGGGCCCGGCTCCCGGCCTGCACCAGCAGGTCGCCGCGGCGGTTGCTGCTCAGGTGCGCGAACACCAGCGGTTGCTCCGACAGCCGCTCCAGGCGCCCCACTTCGGGCTCCCGCAGCGGGGCGGCGGCCTCCTCGTCCCTGCCGCCGCTGAGGTTGTGCTGGCGCAGCGGCAGGCGCCAGAGGCTCTGGCGTCCGGCGCTGTCGCTGGCGGCGAAGGCCAGGCCGGAGCCGTCGCCGAGGGGCATGAGGGTGGGGATCGCCGGCCAGATCGGCGAGAGCGCCCGCCAGCGGCCGTCGTGGCCCAGCAGCTGCACCTGCTCGCCGCCGGCCAGTGCCACCACCGCCAGCAGGCGCGGGCGGGGGTCCCAGCGCCAGCGCTGGGGAGCCAGGGCCAGGCCGCGGCGGTCCTGGCCCGCCACCTCCAGTAGCAGCGGTTCCGCCACGGTCTGACCGCTGCTGAGCAGCAGCCTCAGCGGAGTGCCGTCGCCCAGCCACTGGTGCGGCAGCGGCGGGTTCAGCCTGCTGTCCCTGGCCACGCTGGCGGTCTGCATCGGCCGACTGAAGCGCAGGTCCAGGGCCGCCGGCCCCGAACTGGCGGGGGCGGCCGCCAGGGATTCCAGCCGCGGCGGCCGCCGGAGCAGCAGCTGTTGCTGCACCAGGACGAGCAGCAGCCCCCCCGCCAGCACCAGCCCCCCCGTCCGGGTGCTCATGGCTCCAGGGGCCGGGCCGGCCGGCGGATCGGCGTGATCCGGTGCGGCACCACCACGGTCCGCAGCTGGTCGCCACGGCGCTCCACGGCCATCACCCCCCGGAGTTCCAGCCACTGGTCGGCCCGGGGCTGGCGGCCCGCCGGCCAGCGCACCGCCAGGCCCACGGGCGTGGCGTCGGCCAGGCAGCAGCGCACCAGCAGCCGGGCCAGCTGGGGAGGCTCGCCCGGCTGGGGCAGCACGAAGCCACTGATCCGCACCGGATCGCCGGCGTACAGGGCGGGATCGGGCTGGCTGCGCAGCAGGCGCACCCAGTCGGTGAGGCTGCGCTGGGCGGGGGGCAGCACAAAGCTCAGCTCCGGCTCCTCCAGCAGTTCCGAGGGACGGTTGGCCGCCAGGTTCGCGAAGGAGGGATTCGGGGGCAGCGCCAGCACCGCCAGGGCAGCGCCGGCCGCCAGCAGCCAGATCAGCTGGCGGCGCCGCCGCCCTGGGGCCGGCCCCAGGGACCGGCTCCGCCGCCGCCGGAGGGCCAGCACCAGATCCAGCAGCGCCAGGGCCAGCAGCAGCACGCCGCTTCCCCCCACCAGGGGATGGAAGTCGGCCCTCAGCAGCAGATCCAGCCGTCCGCTGAGGCTGCTCTGCAGCAGCACGGCCCCCCAGAGGGCCAGTCCGGGGGCGCGCAGGCTGCTCTCCATCACAGCCGCCACAGGTTGACCCACTGGCCGATCAGCAGCACCGCCAGGCTGGCGCCCGCCACCGTGAGGGCAATGGCCCGGGGCCGCAGCAGCACCCCGAACAGCCCGACGAGCTTCAGATCCACCACCGGTCCCAGCACCAGAAACGCCAGCAGGGCGCCGGGGGTGACCTGGGCGGCGAACCCCAGGGCCAGAAAGGCATCCACGCTGGAGCACACCGACACCACCACCGCCAGCGCCATCAGGCTGAGGATCGAGAGGGTGGGGGCTCCGCCCACCGCCAGCAGCCAGCTGCGCGGCAGCAGGGTCTGCACCAGGGCGGCGATGGCGCACCCCAGCACCAGCAGCGCCGCTAGATCGAGAAACTCCCGGCCGCCGTGCTCCAGCACCTCGTCCAGAGGGGGCCGGGTGCCGGCGGATCCGCCGGGGGCCGGGGGCACCAGAGCCGCCGGGCCCGGACCTTCCGGCAGGCCCACCAGGCCGCTGCGCCGCTCGAGCAGGCCCACGGCGCTCAGCGGCTGGTTGAGGCGCCGCTCCGCCAGCACCTCCGGCACCAGCAGCTCCGCTTCCGGCAGCAGCCGCAGCAGGCTGGCCAGCACCAGGGCCACCGCCAGGGCGCCCAGGGGCCGCGCGGCCAGCAGCCAGGGCTGGTTCGGGAAGGCCGCCCAGGTGCTGGCCAGCACGATCGGGTTCAGCACCGGTGCGGCGAACAGGAAGCCCAGGGCGGTGCCCAGGGGGGCGCCCCCCGCCAGCAGCCGCCGGGCCACCGGCACGTTGCCGCACTCGCAGGCCGGCAGGGCGAAGCCCAGGGCGGCGCCGGTGAGGGGGCCGAGCAGCGGATGGCTGGGGAGCCGTTGCAGCCACTGCCCCCCCGGTGCCAGCCAGCGGGCCAGCGCCGCGATGCTGACCCCGAGCAACAGGAAGGGCAGGGCCTCCAGCAGCAGGCCCTGGAACACCGCCCAGGCGGTGCCCAGCCGCGCCGGGACGCTCAGTTGCAGCAGCAGGACGGGCAGCGCCATCGGGGTGGGTTCAGCCCTCGAACCACTCGGGCAGCTGCTCGTAGCAGGCTGCGTTCTTCTCATTCTCGCGGGCCTCCACCCTCCAGCAGCAGCTGCGGCCCTGCTCGCGGCCCCGCAGCAGGGCATTGGCCCAGCCCCACACCAGCTCGGCGCTGGCCTCCATGCCCACATTGGCCATCACCCGCAGGTCCAGGGCACCCTGGCCGTGCAGGGCCTGCCACTGGGCCAGCAGCGGGTCGTCGGCGTTCACCAGGAAGGTGTGGTCGAACTGGGCGGCCAGCTGCGCCTCCAGCTCCCTGAGGCTGGAGAAGTCCACCACGAAGCCGTGCCCATCCAGCTCCCGGGCCCGGAACCAGAGGGTGAAGCTGCGGCTGTAGCCGTGCACGAAGCGGCAGTGGCCGGGGTGGCGCCACTGGCGGTGGCAGCAGGGGTAGCCGCTGAAGGTCTTGCTGCAGGTGTAGGCGGCCGTCATGGGGGTGCTGCTGGGGCCCCGGTGCGCACGGCCGCGGGGCCGCCGTGCCCGGGGTGGCTTCCTAAGGCTGCCATCGGGCCCATATCCGGACAGGCACAGGATCATGTCGTCGCGGGCAGGTCTGCCCCATCGAAGGGGTTGCGGGCCTTCAGCAGGGTGGGGAACAGGATGCGCTCCGACGGCGAGATGGTGGCCAGCGCGGCCCCCTTCAGATTGTTCCTGTGGGGGCGCAGCCGTTGCAGGTCGTCCGGTTCCCGGCGCTGGGGCGGCGCCGGGATCGGGGCTGGAAGCTCAGCCAAACAGATCCAGGATGGGGACGGTCGACAGCTGGTAACCCCGCTCACGGAACAGCACCAGACAGGCCTCCACCACAGCCGGATCGAAGAGCTGTCTCCGGCCGGCCTCGATGGTGTCGAGGGCCACATCGATGCCCTTGGAGAAGCGGTAGGGCCGATGGGTGGCCATCGCCTCCACCGTGTCTGCCACGCCCAGGATCCGGCCCCACAGGCCGATCGCGTCCCCCCGCAGACCCTGGGGGTAGCCGCTGCCATCGAGCCGTTCGTGATGTTGCCGCACGGCCTCGGCCACGGGCCAGGGGAAGTGGATCGGAGCCAACACGTCGTAGCCCTCCTGGACATGGGTGCAGAGCAGGTCGAATTCAACGGGCTTGAGCCTCGAGGGCTTGGTGAGGATCTCGACGGGGATCGCGAACTTGCCGATGTCATGCACCAGGCAACAGATCCGCAGACCCTCGAGCTGGTCGGCGTCGAGCCCAAGCTCGGCACCGATCGCCACCGCCAGGTGGGCCACCCGGCTCTGGTGGCCGGCTGTGTATGGATCGCGGGACTCACCGAGGCACATCAGGGCGGACACCATGTCCTGCAGGCTCTGCATCACTTCACCCTGGCGCTGCTGCGCCAGCCGCTCGGCGGCGCGGCGATCGGAGATGTCGTGGATGTTGCACTGAATCACCTTCCCCCCGCCCACCACGTAGACGTTGCTGTCGAACTCCACCTCCTTCAGCTCGCCGGTGGAACTCAGCAGGGTGAGGTCGTCGTCGTGGATGGCTCTGGAGGTCTTCATCTGCAGGAACAGCTCGTGGGCCCGCTCCTGGTCCCTGAAGATCCCGATCTTCCAGATCGGCTGGCTGATCAGCTCGTGGGACTCCCGCCCCAGCAGCTGGCAGAGGTAGGGGTTGGCCAGGGTGATCTGGCCGCTCTCCCAATCCACGATCAAGATCCCGTCCCGGGCGTTGAGGGCGAGCATGCGAAAGCTCAGGTCCGACTCCTTCAGAGCCCGCTCGGCCGACTGGATCCCGCGGAGGTCGGTGGTGATCAGGCAGCGCAACTCTTCCCCCTGGACCACCAGGCCGCTCATGGAGGCCTGCACCGGCACCACCTGGCCATCGGGGCGCTGCAGCTTCAGGGGCAGGCGCAGCTTGTGGCCCGGGCCCACGGCCAGCAGAGTCTCAAGGTCGTCCTGTCCCTCCGCCGCCACCAGCTCGGTCACGGCCCGGCCGATCAGCTCCGCGCGCCCGCGGCCCAGCAGCTCCGCCAGGTGCTGGTTGGCGAACAGGATCCGCCCCTGGGGGGTGAGGGTGACCGCCCCCTCCTCCATCCACTCCACGATCAGGCGATAGGGGGAATCGTCATTGGTGTGGCCGTCGAGCTGCAGGGTGCCGGGTGCCTCGTGAACCTGAGGATCCCCGACGCCAATGCGGAGGGCGCTCAAGGCGGTGGTGAGATCGGTGATCTGCTTGCGCAGCCGTTGCAGCTCACCCTTCTGGCCGAAACCTTTGGAGTGGCTCATGCGGTGGCATCCAGCCCAGCCATGCCCCGGCCCGTGACCACGAACAGCAGTCGGTGGCGCTCCCCATCGCTCGCCACCAGTTGGCCGGGGAGGGCCTCGAACGACAACCGCACCACAGGCATGGCCCACGCCAGCCTGCCCAGCGGCAGGACCTGAGCTGACACCACCGCCACCCCGGTGCCGGCGGAACCCCTCACCGGGATGGCGCGGCCCCGGAGCAGGCCGCCGTCACTGATCGCATCGAAGCAGCGGAACCCGGTGGCAGCATTTTCCAGCCTCAGGCCCGGCTCGGGTTCGGTGGCAGGCCCGGGATCCTGGGCTGGCGGCTGATTCCGCAGGTTCGAAGTCATCAGCGCCATCCCGCTGCTCCGCATCCCTTCAACCTATTTGCCAGGAGAGCTTCCTGCCAGCAGGCAGGATTGGGTCTCGCGCCCGCCTCCTCCGCCGTGACCGATGCCACCGTGACCGATCCCGCGGGGACAGATGGCACGGTGATTCCGAATCCGCTCCCGGCGCCGCTGCGCTTCGATGCCGCCGGCCTGATTCCCGCCATCGCCCAGGACTGGCTCGACGGCGCCGTGCTGATGGTGGCCTGGATGAACCGGGAGGCGATCGCGCGCACCCTGGCCACGGGTGAGGTGCACTACTGGAGCCGCTCGCGCCAGGAGCTCTGGCACAAGGGCGCCACCAGCGGCCATCTCCAGAAGCTCCGGGGGCTCCGCTACGACTGCGACGCCGACGTGCTGCTGCTCAGCGTCGAGCAGGCCGGCGACGTGGCCTGTCACACCGGCGCCCGCAGCTGCTTCTTTGGCGAGGGCCCCGCGCCCACGGCCGGCGGCCCCGCGGCGCCACCCCCGCCGGCCGATGTCTGCACCGAGCTGATGCGGGTGATCGAGGGCCGGCGCGAGCGGCCCGAGCCCGGCAGCTACACCAACAGGCTGCTGGAGGGCGGTGACAACCGCATCCTCAAGAAGATCGGCGAGGAGAGCGCCGAGTTCGTGATGGCCTGCAAGGACGGCAACGCCGCCGAGATCGCCGGCGAGGCGGCCGATATCCTGTTCCACCTGCAGGTGGCCCTGGCCCACCACGGCGTCAGCTGGCGCCAGGTGCAGCAGGTGCTGGCCCAGCGCCGCGGCGCACCGCGCCGGGGCTGAGCAGGCCCCTGCCCCCGGGGCGATGGGGGGGTGGTGCCGATCACGGCCCGCCGCCGCCCGATCCCCTGAGGGGCTGGCCGAACCGGCTGGGCTGCCGCTGCAGCCACTGGACCGTGGCCCGGTCGCGGGCGCTGAGCTCCAGCACGGGGCGGGGGCCGGGCACTGCCGCCATGGCGTCGGCGGGGTCGGGGCTGTGGCCCCACAGGCCGAAGCCATGGCCCAGCTCGTGCAGGGCCGTGGCCTGGATCGCCGGCTGGCGCTGATCGGGGCTCACCAGCACCCGCACCCGCGGCTCCAGTCGCCACAGGTCCCGGCGCCGCACCTCCAGCACCGTCAGTTCGGCGCGGCCATGGCTGGCCCGCAGCCGGCCGCTGCCGTCCTCGCGCCGCGGCGGCCGGCGCCGCAGCAGCTGCAGCTGGGCGCGCTCCGGCTCGTCCACGCGGGTGAGCGGCAGCAGCGCCCCCCAGCTGGCAAGGGCCTGCTCCACGGCGTCGAGCCAGCGGCGCTCCAGCCACGCCGGGGAGCCTTCGGCGCTGCCGGGCTCGATCCAGACGCACCAGTGGGGCAGCAGCGCCGGCCCCCAGGGGGTGGTGCGGATCGCCTGGCGGTAGTCGCCGGCGGCGCTGGCCGGGGCGGCGGCCGTTGCCGGAACCCCGGGGGCCGGGGAGGCCGCTGGCGGGGGAGCGGCGGGCCGGACCGCCTGCTCCTTCGGGCACAGGTCGGCCCCTGAGGTATCCGTTGGCCCGGGCTGGGCCGCCGGAGCCCCCGGCAGCAGGCCCCCCGCCAGGGCGGCCAGCAGCCCGACGCCGGCCCCCAGCCGTGGGCCCCGGCCCCGGAGCGCCATCAGGCCGCGCCGGGCAGCCCCACGCCGCGGGCCATCAGGGTGGCCAGCAGGGGAATGGCGGCGAAGCCCACCAGCTCGATGTTGAGCACCCAGGCCAGGCGGTTGGCCAGGGCCTCGCTCACCTGGGGCAGCTCGCCCTTGCGCAGCGGAATCGCCCAGAGGATGTAGGTGATGGTGGGGTAGAGGGACAGGCCGCCCACCGCCAGGTAGGTGCCCACCTTCCACCAGAACAGCGGATTTTCGGTGTAGAAGGCGCTGCCCTGGCCGAAGTGGAGCACCCGCAGGATGCCGCTGCCCAGCAGCGCCAGGGCCGCCAGGCCGTAGACGATGTCGGTGATCACCATCAAGGTGGCGTCCCGCTTGCCGGGGTTGGGCTGGATCAGGCGCCGCTCCAGCACCAGGGCGCCGAAGCACACCATGAAGCTCACGTAGTGCACGTAGGCCACCCCGGCGCGGGAGAGCACATCGGGGGGAATCGCCGCGGGGCCGGCCATGGTGGGGGGATCAGCAGGGCCCGACCGTAGCGAGGCGGCCCTGGGCGCAGCGAGGCGGTCCCGGGGCCTGCGCTGCCGCCCATCGGCGGGGAACGCGGGTGATTCTGATCCGGCCGGGGGCCGATCTAGGGGATTGGCGGGAAAATCTCCGGATTTGTGTTGTCAATCCGGTGACTGTTTGGCCCGGTTGTGAAGAACTCAAACCAGTTCCAGCGCCGCGCCCAGGCTGCAGCGATCCGGGCTGCGATTGCACGGGCCCCCGGCGCCCCGCAGCAGGCCAGGTCGCACAGCACTTGTGCGCGTTTCGTGGCCGCTCTGGCGGCAAGTTGGAAGTCTTTTGGTGGGTTTCCTTGGGCCTGGCAAAACCCCCTAGGTTCCACTCAGTGACACCGGCAGACCATGGCGAGTTCGCTCAGTGCCTACCTCGGAGAGATCGGCCGCCATCAGCTCCTGACCCCCGAGCAGGAACTCACCCTCGGCCGCAAGGTGCAGGCGATGGTGGCGCTGCACGAGCGCTGCAGCCTCGCCGGCGGCCAGGGCGAGGCCTGTTCCTACGACGAGCTGGAGCGGCGGGCGATCCGCCTCGGTGAGCGGGCCAAGGATCAGATGATCACCGCCAATCTGCGCCTGGTGGTGAATCTGGCCAAGCGCTACCAGGGCAAGGGCCTGGATCTGCTGGATCTGATCCAGGAGGGCACCCTCGGGCTCACCCGCGCCGTGGAGAAATACGACCCCACCCGCGGCCATCGCTTCAGCACCTATGCCTACTGGTGGATTCGCCAGGGCCTCAACCGCGCCCTCTCCACCCAGAGCCGCACGATTCGCATCCCGGTGAATGTGAACGAGAAGCTCACCCGCCTGCGGGCTGCCAAGGCCCGGCTGCTGCAGGCCACGGGCCAGCAGCCCAGCCCCCGCGCCCTGGCCCGGGCCCTGGATCTGCCCCTGGTGGAGGTGGAGGACCTGCTGGGCTGTGAGCTGCGCAGCGTCACCGTGAGCCTGCAGGGGGTGGTGAAGTCCAAGGCCGACCCCACCGAGCTGGTGGACGTGCTGCCCAGCGACGAGATGCCGCCGATGGAGCGGGCCGAGCTGGCGGAGCGCAGCGCCTCTGTGTGGAAGCTGCTCGACCAGGCGAGCCTCACCCCCAAGGAGCGCACGGTGGTGATGCTGCGCTTCGGCCTCGACGGCGGCCATGAGTGGCGCACCCTGGCCGAGGTGGCCCGCCAGCTGGGCTGCAGCCGCGAGTACTGCCGCCAGGTGGTGCAGCGGGCCTTGCGCAAGCTGCGCAAGGCGGGCATCCAGAGCGGCCTGGTGGAGGCCGACTGAGGGCCGCCCTCGGCCCCTGGGGCCCCGGCGCCGGAGAACCGCCATCGGCTGGCGCGCCAACCGCCCTGGGATTTCGGCGCTGCCGGCCCCACACTGAAGGCGTTGTTTGCCAGCGGGGATCCGCCATGGCCTCCTCCCGATCGGCCCCCGGCGGCTCCGCTGGCGGTGCCTCCGCCGGCTCTTCCGCCCACGCTGCCAGCGGCGTTGCCGTGGACGCCGAGGTGCTGGGCAGCAGCGAGGTGGATGAGGGCGCCCTGCGCCGGCTGCTGCGCCGGGCCGGCCGCACCCTGGCCCGCCCGGCCCTGGAGTGCCTGGAGCTGCTGCTGGATGGCACCACGCCGCCCCAGGTGCGGATCACGATGCTGGCGGCCCTCACCTACCTGCTGGTGCCCCTGGATCTGATCCCCGACTTCATCCCGGCCGCCGGCTTCAGCGACGACCTGGTGGCCCTGACGGCCCTGCTCGGTCTGTGCACCACCCACCTCAACGACGACATCCGGGCCCGGGCGCAGCGCAAACTGGATCGCTGGTTCCCCCCAGCGCGCTGATGGCCCCGCTGACGGCCGACGATCTCGAGGATCTGCAGGCCTTCCTCAAGGACTGGCTGCGCCACAGCGGCCGCACCCAGGCCGACCTGCGCCGGGCCCTGCGGGCCAGTTCGATCCGCATGCCCGTGCTGCTGGAGGAGCTCACGGCCATCCACGGCCGCGAGGGCCTGGTGGGCCTGGCCGAGCGGCTCTGCGCCATCGAGGGTCTCTGGCAGGGCGAGGACCAGGCCGGCCAGGCCGGTGGCGGCCCCGACCTCGATGACCCGCTCGGTCAGCTGGATCTGCTGCTGCGGGAGATCCGGCTGGAGGGCTGAGGCGCCTGAGCCGGTGCGCCGCCGGGCCCTTCCCAGCACCGCCAGGGCCGGCAGAGTGGGGGGAGCCCTGCCACTCCCCATGACGGCGTTCTCCGGCCCCACCTCTGCCGCTTCCACCCCAGCCGCCGCCCCCGGCCTCGGCCGCTGCCTGGGGGCCCTGGCCGCCGCCGCCGGCGCCCTGCTGCTGGGGGACCCCGCCCAGGCCCAGAGTGAGCGCTTCCTGCTGGGTCCCGGCAGCAGGGTGGGCCCCGCCACCCAGGTGGAGCCCCAGAACTGCGTCACCGCCGCGGATGGGGCGATCACCTGCGACACCAAGCTGGTGAACCCCGAGGGCACCACCCCCGCCAAGCCGATCTTCGATCCCTTCAAGAATTGAGCTCGCCCCTCCGCCTGCGCCGCCGGCTTGGCCCCTGGATCATGGACAGTGGATTCCTGCGCTTCATCCACGGCTTCGAGCGCCTGGTCGCCAAGGTGCTCTCCCTGGGGCTGGTCTTCGTGGTGGTGGTGGCCACTGCCCAGCTGCTCTGGCTGCTGGCCGCGGATCTGACCGACCTGCGGGTCGAGTGGCTGGGGGAGCCGCTGATTCGCCTGCTGGACCAGATCCTGGTGATCCTGATCGCCCTGGAGGTGCTGCAGAACCTCACCGCCTACCTGCGGGAGCACGTGGTGCAGATCGAGCTGGTGCTGATCACGGCCCTCACCGCGGTGGCGCGCAAGGTGATCGTCACCCCTCCGGGGGCGCTCAAGGGGCCCACCGAGCTGGCGGGCCTGGGGGTGGCGGTGCTGACCATGGCGGCGGCCTACTGGCTGGTGCGCCAGTCGCACATCACGCGGATGCCGACCAGAGGAGCGCTAACCACAGGGTTCCGGGGTCGGGATCCGTCGCCACCACCCGGTGACGGCGGCCAGCCCTGATCAGCAGGCCGTCGCCCACGCACAGGTCCCGGGGCGTGGGCTCATCTTCGAACTGCAGCCGGGCGCTGCCCCGCAGCAGCAGCACCCACTCGCTCTCGCGCTGCTCGTACCAGAAGCCCTCGGGGCTGGCGGCGGCGTTGGAGTGGATGCGCTCCAGCCGCAGCTGGGGCGTCTGCAGCAGCAGCTCCACCCGCTCCTGGCCCGGCGCCGGCGGGGCCCCCTCCAGCAGGTTGCGCTGGCCGGCTCCAGCCACCGCGCTGCCCGGACCGGGGCCGGGACCGGGGCCGCCGCTGGCGGCGGTTGCGGGCGGGTCGCCCCAGCGGCGGCCGATGTCAAAGCCGAGGCCGGCGGCCATGGCCACCACCTCGTGGTGGCTGCCGCAGTCCCGCAGGGCCCGGCGCAGGGCCGGATCGGCCTCGCTCAGGGCCACGAAGGCATTGAGCTGGGCCACCTTGGCGAGGAACTGCTGCAGCTGGGCTTCGGCCATGGACCCAGTATCGGCAGGGCTCAGGCGCCGGGCCCGGACCCAGCCTCTGACCCCGCGCCGGGCCCGGCCAGGGGCAGGGCCATGCGGTAGCGCCGGAAGCCGATGCCGCCGATCTGCAGCTCCTCGATCCAGCTCACCCGCCAGCCCCGCCGGGCGAACAGCGGCCGCGACAGCAGGCTGGCCTCGGTGCGCAGCGCGTCCACACCGCCCAGGGCGGCCCGCTCCTCCAGGGCGGCCAGCAGGGCCTGGCCCCGGCCCTGGCGACTGAAATCCGGGTGGCAGTACAGCAGCGCCACCCGCTCCGGGGGATCCAGCACGGCGAAGGCCCGGGGGGTGCCCGCCTCGTCGCAGCTCACCAGCCCCCAGCCGCGATCGAGGCAGCCCAGCAGCCCGCTGGCGGGGGGGTCGGCCTGCTGGGCCCAGGCCCGCACCTGGGCGGGGCTGTAGGGCCCGGGGGCCTGGGCCCGCACGGCCGCGCGGTAGATCGCCAGCGCCTGCCCGTGGTCCTGGCTCTGCAGTGGTCGCAGCCTTGCCATCGCCCGACCCTAGGGGGAGCGACAGACTGGTGCCGCCCTCCCCCGCCGCCGATGGCCGCCGTTCTGCCCGAGTCCGCCGCCCCGGCCGTCCGCCTGCCGGTGGCGGCCACCGCCGTTGCCGGGGCCGGCCAGCCGGGGGCGCCTGGGGCCGGCGGGCCCTGGCGCCGGTGGTTGCGCTGGCTGCTGCCGGCGGCCATGGCGCTGCTGGTGCTCTGGCCGCGGCCCGCCTGGGGCCTGGCTGCGGCGGCTCCGCCCCTGGCGGCCCCCCAGCAGGCCCGGGGCGAGCAGCTGTTCGGCCAGCACTGCGCCGGCTGCCACATCAACGGCGGCAACATCCTGCGCCGCGGCAAGACCCTCAAGCTGGCGGCCCTGGAGCGCTACGGCCGCGCCGACCCCGCCGTGATCGCCGGCATCGCCGCCGCCGGCGTGGGCCAGATGGGGGGGTACGCAGCGGTGCTGGGGGAGGGCGGTGCCGAGGCGGTGGCCGGCTGGGTGTGGCAGCAGGCCCAGGCCGGCTGGCCCCGGGGCTGATGCCCCCCGGCCCTCAGAACGCCTGGATCCAGGGGTAGACCCTCAGCTCGGTCCAGATGCCCTGGCGCCAGTAGATGTCGCCGTGGAGGAGCTCCTCCACCTGCTCTCGGCTCTCGGCCTCGTAGATGCCGAACACGTGGGTGCTGCCCTCGGTGGGGCCCAGCGTCACCAGCAGGCCGGCCTGCTTCTGGCGCTGCAGCCCCGCCAGGTGCTCCTCCCGGTAGGGGGCCCGCCGGCTGAGGGCGTCCTCGCAGTAGGTGCCCCAGAGCACGAAACGCATGGTGGGTGTGACGGCTCAGCGCCCCGACCCTAGGTGCCGAGCCGCTGGGACCCCCACCCGGGATCGGCCTGTCCGGGTTGGGCCACGGGACGGCGCTGCGGGGTTTCGCCGGCGCCTGGGCGGCGCCAGCATCGGTCCGGCCACCGCCTGCCGGCCCCAGCGCCATGGATCCCCTGCTGCCCAAGCCCGAGGCGTCCCCCGCCGGGGCCAGGCTCCCCGCGGCGCCAGCGGCGCCTCCGGCCCCGGCCGATGGGGCGGCCCTGCGGCTGCGCACCCTGTGGATCGCCTGGTTTCTGGCGATGCTCTTCCACACCGACCTGGGCCTGATGCCCCTGTTCCACGGGTTGTCGCCGGAGATCGAGAGCCACGTGGATCCGGCCCGGCTGCCGGCGGTGTTCGGCGCCATGCTGGGCTACTACCTGGTGCCCCTGGCGGCCCTGGTGCTGATCGCCTACGCGGAGACGGGCGCCGGCAGCTGGCGCCGCTGGCGCTGGTTCCACCTGGGGCTGGGGCTGCTGTACAGCGCCACCAACATCGTGCACCTGGGCGTGGACATCGTGATCCCGGACTCCCGTCCCGACCAGGTGGCGCTGATGGGGGTGCTGGTGCTGCTCGGGCTGCTGATCAACCTGGAGAGCTGGCACTGGTGCCGTGCCCCCAGCGGCGGACGCTGAGCCCTGCCGGGACTCCGGCAGGGGTCGGCGCCCCGGCTCAGCCGATGCTCAGGCCGATCCCCAGCAGGATGACCATCGCCGCGATCACGGCCACGGCCCAGAGGGCGTGCTGCTGGGCGTCGGCGCCGGTCTCGCCGGCCACCATCGCCACCTCGTCGGCGTAGAGGTTGTCGTGGTTCTCCATGTCGTGGGTGTGCATGGCCCCGTTCCGTGGTACGCGAACCGTAGGAACGGGGCAGTGGCTTGTCAGCCGCGGCGGGGCCGGGCCGGATCCGCCGGGCCGATCCGGCCCCAGCGCCCCATGAACGGCCAGCGCACCAGCAGGGGCGCGGCGCCCCGCTCCGGCCAGGCCGCCGCCAGCTCCCGCTCCAGCGGCGGCAGCGGATCGAGGCCCTGCTCCCGCGCCGCCTGCACCGCCGACCAGGTGCCCAGGTAACCCAGCAGCTGGTCCAGATCCCAGTGGCGCTCAATCCACAGACCCTGGGGGAAGGGCCACTCCTGGCCGGGGAACGGCAGATCGGCGTAGCTGCGGTCCACCAGCTGGCGCTGGGGCGGCCACCAGGGGGCCAGATCCCGGCCGTAGAAGCGATCCAGCAGCGCCTGCAGCGGTGCCGACTCCAGCTGCAGCGGCAGGTAGCCGATCCAGGCCAGCGCCGCCCCGGGCCGGGCCACCCGCCGCAGCTCCGCCGTGAACGCCGCGCCGGCGAACCAGTGGATCGCCGCCGCCACCAGCACCCCATCCACGCTGCCGGCGGGCAGGCCGCTGGCGGCGGCCGGTGCCTGGCGGTAGCGGATGCGCGGGTGGCGCACGGCCTGGGCCAGCTGGGCCGCGCTGGCATCGCTGGCCTCCACCCGGGCGAAGTGGACGGCCAGGTCCAGGGCGGCCTGGCCGTTGCCGCAGCCGCAGTCCCACACCACGGCGCGGGCGGCGCAGCGGCGGGCGAAGGCGGCGAAGAAGGCCGCTGGATAGGTGGGCCGGAAGCTGGCGTAGTCCGCCGCCACGGCCCCGAACAGGGCCGCCGGCCGCGGCGACGGCTCCGGCGCCCCCGGGGCGGTCAGGCGTCCAGGGCGGCGCGCAGCACGCCGCAGAAGCGTCCGGCTGCGGCGGCCACGTCCTCGCCGCTGGCCTGGGCCTCGGCCATCACCTTCACCAGGGCGCTGCCCACGATGGCGCCGTCGGCGCCCCAGTCCCGCACCTGGCGGGCCTGGTCGGGGCCGGAGATGCCGAAGCCCACCGCCACCGGCGTGGGGCCCAGGCCCTTGAGCTGCTGCACCAGGCCCGCCACCCGCGATTCGATCGTGGTGCGCACCCCCGTCACCCCGGTGACGCTCACCAGGTAAGTGAAGCCGCGGCTGCTGGCGGCGATGCGGGCCATGCGCTCCGCCGGCGTGGTGGGGGCCACCAGCAGCACCAGATCCAGGCCGTGGCCGGCGGCGATGGCGGAGAGGGTCTCGGCCTCCTCCAGGGGCAGATCGGGCACCACCAGGCCGGCGGCGCCGGCGGCGGCGGCCTCGCGGCAGAAGGCCTCCATGCCGCGGTTGAGCAGGGGGTTGCTGTAGGTGAACAGCACCACCGGGATCGTCAGCTCGCCCCGCAGGCTTGCCAGCATCTCCAGCACCCGGCCCGGGGTGGTGGCGGCCGCCAGGGCGCGGCCGGCGGCCGCCTGGATCACCGGGCCATCGGCCAGGGGATCGCTGTAGGGGATGCCCAGCTCGATCAGGTCGGCGCCGGCGGCCTCCAGGGCCAGCAGGGCCGAGCGGGTCACCGCCAGCTCCGGGTCGCCCGCCACCAGGAACGGCATCAGGGCGCAACGCTGCTGCGCGCCCAGCTGGGCGAAGCGCCGCTGGATCGGCGTGGCGGTGGTCGCGGCAGCGCTCATCGGGCCGGAGGACGCGGTGGCAGTGAGCCTATGGGGTCGGGGGATCGGCGCCGGTGCCCGGGCGCGGGGGGCTCAGAGGTCGGCCGTGTCCTCCAGCTGACCCAGCTCCCGCAGCAGCGCCTCCTGCTCGGCGGGGCTGAGGGCGTCGAAGCGCTGCTGCAGCACGTCGTCCGTGGCCGCGTCGTAGAGGTCGCGGTAGCGGCGCCGCTGCTGCATGTAGGTCATGTTGCCGCCCACGACCCGCACCAGGTAGGTGCCGGTCCAGCCGAGCACCACCAGCACCAGCACCGCCTGGGCGGCGATGCCGGCCGAGAAGCCCTCGAAGCCGGCCGCCTGGAAGCCCCAGTAGCCGAGTCCGCCCACGGCGAAGACCGCCAGGCCCACCAGGAGCGCCGTGCCGCGGGTGATGCCGGAGGGGGCCGCCATCAGGGCTCGCCCTGGCCCGCCATGCGCAGGTTGAGGAAGGGGGCGAACAGGATCAGGCCGGGGAAGAACAGGAACACCAGCCCGTAGACGGCCGTGCGCTCCAGCTTGCCCATCACCACCCAGCGGCGGCTCATCCACCAGAACAGGGCCAGGGGTACCACCACCAGGTAGGCGCCGGCCAGGGCCAGGTAGGCCGCCAGCACCAGCAGGCCCTCACTGCCGGCCGCGGCCAGCAGATCGCCGGCGGGGAGGGCGGCCAGGGGGCTCAGGATCCCAGGCAGGGGCACGGGGGCTGGCGGCGGAGGTCTGGAGCCAATTTAGGCTGGGGCCGCCGGCGGCTGGGTGCCAGTGGCCGGGGGCATGGCGGAAGTGGTAGACGCAACCGACTTAAAATCGGTAGACGGTGACGTTGTGGGGGTTCAAGTCCCCCTGCCCCCATCGCCGGGTTTCTCCGCGGGCTTCAGCCCTGCCGGGTTCCCCTGGCTGCGGGCCGTGGGCCAGGCCGCCTGTCAGGCCCTCTGTCAGGCCGTGGGCCAGACCGCGGACCGAGCCGGCTTGAGCCTGGGGGGTTGTCAGGGTTTCTGGCGCAGCCCGCGGAAGATCTGGTCCGACCTGTCGGCGTCGGAGCCCTCCAGGGGGATGCCGGTGTCGGCCGAGAAGCGGTTGCCATCCACCTGCAGTCCGGCCCGGGAGAGCTGCAGCCAGCCCCTGTTGAAGGCCACGGCCACCAGCACCAGGGCAGCGAGCGTCAGGACTCTGCGCATGGATCCAACCTAGCCGCGGCGGGCCAAGGAGCCAAAGCCGTTCAGGCTTGCCCCCCTCGATAGCGTTTGGGTCTCCGCTGCAGCTCGATGGCCGCGTCTGCCTGCTCCGCGTCTGCCCGCTCCGGGCCTGCCCGCCCCGGGCGGCCCCTGGGCCGCGCCCTGGGCCTCCCTGCCCTGGTGGTCCTGGCCCTGGTTCCCCTGGCCTGGGCCCCCGCCGCCCGGGCCCAGCGGGTGGTGCCTAAGCTGCAGGCGCTCTGCCCCCTAGGCTATGTGGACATGCTCAACGGCAAGTGCTCCACCCTGGGGCTGATGCGCTACACGCTGGCGCCCACCAACGGCAAGGCCTGCCTGGAGGGCTGGATGAACGTGGGCGGCGGCTACTGCCGCCGCAAGTGAGCGGCCGCCCGGCCCTGGGATCTCCTTAGCCTGGGAGCCATGGCCGAGCTCACCCTCCTCTACGACGGCGCCTGCCCCTTCTGCCGGCGCGAGGTGCGTTGGCTGGAGCGCCGCGACCGCCGCCTGCACGGCCCTGCGCCGCGGCTGGCCTTCGTGGACATCGACCGCCCCGACTACGACCCCTCCGCCCACGGCGGCGTGACCTACCGCCAGGCCATGGGCCGCATCCACGCCGTCGCCGCCGACGGCAGCGTGCTGCGGGACCTGGCGGTGTTCCGGGCCGCCTACCGGCTGATCGGCCTGGGCTGGCTCTACGCCCCTACGGACTGGCCGCTGGTGGGGTCCCTGGCCGGGGCCCTCTACGGCCTCTGGGCCGAGCGGCGCCTGGCGCTCACCCGCCGCCCCGACCTGGACAGCCTCTGCCGCTGCCGGGGCGGGGCCTGCGCAGCGCCGCCGGAGTCGGAGCCTGTCAGAAGCGGCGTCTGAGCTGGGCGGTGGAGAGCTGGGTCTCCCGCAGCAGCAGCAGCAGGGCCCCCATCAGGCTGGCCATCGCCACCACGAACAGGGGCACCACGATCGCCGCCAGGTCCAGCACCGCCACGGCGCTCACGAACGTCACCGACACCACCGCCGCCACCAGCAGGCCCGTGAGGGTGGCGCACTGCATCGCCCGGCCCAGCAGCACCATGCGCCGCTTGTGGGTGCCCATCTCCTGGTGCAGGGCCTGGCGCTCGGCGGGATCGCTGCCGCTGGCCTCGCTGCGGGCCATCTGGTCCTGCATGGTGCGGGCCCGGTCGACGACCCGCGAGAGGCGGCCGGCCAGCACCCCCAGCAGGCCCGAGATGCCGGTGAGCAGGAACACCGGACCCACCGACAGCTGGATCGCCCGGGCCAGCCCCTGCACCGGCGCGTGGGCGCCGGGCTCGGCGAGGAAGGCCAGCAGGGCGAGCGGGTCAGGCGGCGGCGGCATGGACGGGGCGGAATCGGGGGGAGCGGTGTCCGGGCAGGGGATCGCTCCAGGGCGGGGTGGACGTCAGCCGATCGCTTGCATCGGCACCCCCATCTCTAACCCGCAGGGTGACGACTAGAAGCGGGACATTGCGGTGATCTTGGCCAGCTTCTCGGCATCCAGACCCGCCAGTTCATCGATGCTCAGCAGCTGATCCTTCACCAGGCTGGCGAACACGAACAGGATGCCATCGAGGCGGAAGTCGAAGCGCCCCTCCATCGTGTGGCGCTCGATGCTGAGGAAATCGTGCAGCTGCCAGACCGTCTCCGCCGAGCCCAGGGCTGCGGCCCTGCTACGCACCGCGGCCACCAGCCGGTCCACGGCACGGCCGTAGGCGCTGTCGAAGGCCTTCTGGGCCACGGACTGCTCCGCGTCCGTCCAGCCCTCCAGCAGTGTATCCATCATGTGGTGTCAAGCTTCCAGCCCGCGACGCTACTCGGGGGGTCAGGCCGCCGCGAGGGACCGCGTCCCCTCGGCCCCCCGGCGACGGCGGTGTTCGGCGGGCAGCTGGAACCAGGCCAGCTCCGGCTGGTCGTGGTGTTCGCGGTGATAGCCGAAGTGGAAACAGGCCAGCAGCGACAGCCAGGCGGGCAGCTCCAGGCTGTCGGGTCGGGGCAGCAGCAGGGGGGGGCGCTGGCGCCGGTGGGGCAGGTAGGTGCCGAAGACGAACAGCTGCAGGGAGCTGAGCAGCAGCGGCAGCGTGCAGAACAGCAGCACATTCAGCCAGCCCGTGCCACTGCGCTGCATGGCGAGCAGGGCCAGCACCCCCCAGCCCCCCAGCAGCCCCGCCATCTGGGGGAGCGTGAGGTAGCCGGCCATGAAACGCCGGTACCAGCCCAGTGCTCCGGCGCGGGGGTCACCGTGGAAATCCGGGTCCTCGCCGCTGGCGGGGACCCGGTGGTGGCGCCGGTGGTTGCGGCGGCAGGCGCCGTAGGGCAGGGCGGCGTAGAAGGCCAGCACCAGGGTGCCGAGGCGGTCGTTGCAGCGGGGCCGTTCGGGCCAGAGCACCCGGTGCATGGCGTCGTGGCCGACGATGAACAGGCCGGTCTGCAGCTGGGTGCGCACCAGCACGGCGGCCAGAGCGACCGGTCGCGGCAGCGGGCCCAGATCGACGGTCAGCAGGGCCCCCAGGGAGCCCAGCCAGCCCAGCAGGATCGCCGCGGCCAGGGGCAGCCCCAAGCGGCTGGCCGGGCTGGGGCTGCCGGCGGAGCTCAACGGGCGAATTTCAGCAGCTCCGCGGGGGAGGCCAGCAGGTCGATGGCCACGAAATAGATCTTGCCCTCGGGATTGAGCAGGAAGCGCCAGGCCACATTCATGCCGATGCCGGCGCCGAACCAGGGGGTCTGCACCTTGCCGGTCACCTTGATCTGGGTGAAATCATCCTCAGTGGGCTCGGCATAGCCCCGCTCGGGCAGCAGCCGCAGGTTCTGGCAGTCCTCCCGGAAGAAGCGCAGGATGGCGTCGCGGCCCACGATCGGCTTCTGGAAGGGGGGCTGCAGGGCGCCGTCGGGCAGGAACAGCTCGATCAGGTTGTCAAAGTCGTTGGCATTGAGCAGATCCATGTAGCTGGTCACCGTCGGGTTGATCACCCCCTCGATGAACACCTTCCTGCGCAGGTCCTCGGGGGTGGGGGCCACCACCGGCTCCATGACCCGCTGGCCCTCGCCCTTTTCGGGGTTGTAGCCCATGTCCACCACGAAGTTGCGCAGCAGCGTGATCTGCTGACCCTGCTCCACCGCCTTGACGGAACTCAGCACCGCCGCGGCGTTGGCGGAGAGCTGGTAGCCCTCGGGAATCGGCGCCACGATGCCGGCGGCCATCCACTCGCCAAGCTGATACCAGAAGCCCAGCTTGATGTTCACCGACCAGAAGGAATAGGTGCGGCTGATGGGCGTGTCGGTGCGGTTGGCCAGGTCACACATCACCTGGCTCTGCTCGGCGAAGGTCATCGCCTTGATCTGGTTGAGCACCGGCTCGGCGAACTGCATCCGCGCCGCGCCGGGGGCAGCCACGGTGATCGTGGTGCCCATCTCCAGGTAGGCGAACCAGATCAGGGCCAGCTGATCCTCAGCACTCAGCAGCCGGAAACGGGCCGTAATCGCCGGCACCACATCCGCCGACAGTGTTTCAGGAAAGATTTTTGTGGCCCTTTCAAGCGTGAACATGGCCGTCGCTGCATTTGTTATCCATGGTACCAAAACTGCCGCGATTGAGGGGTGATACGGCGGGGCGGATATCACCCCTATGCCGCTGGCGCCAACCCCTCGGCCCCGCCCGCCCTTGCCCCGCCCACCGCTGTCAGCACCGCCCCAGCCGGCCCCACCGATCCCACGCCGGCGGGCCACCGCGGCCGCGGCCCGCCGCCATGCTGGCGGCATCGGTTCTGCGTTCCCCCATGGCTCCGCCGGCTGCCGCCCTGGATCGCCTGCACGCCCACCTGCACGAGACGCGCCTACTGGGCTCGATCAGTTCGTGCCTCTATGTCGACCAGAACACCGTCATGCCGGCGGCGGGCGCCCCCTGGCGGGGCGAGCAGCTGGCGCTGCTGGCCGGCCAGCTGCACGGCCGGCAGAGCAGCGACGCCTACGCCGAGCTGCTGGCCGCCGCCGAGGCCGCCGTACCCGCGGACGCGCCGGCGCCGCTGCGCCGCAACCTGCAGCTGCTGCGGCTGGAGCTGGAGCGCCAGCGCTGCCTCGATCCGGCCCTGGTGCGGGCCCTGGCCCAGGCCCAGTCGCGGGGCAATGCCGTCTGGCAGGAGGCCCGGGCCCGCAACGACTTCGCCGCCTTTGCCCCCGCCCTGGCCGAGCTGCTGCGGCTGCGCCGCGAGCAGGCCGGCCAGCTGGCGGCGGCCGAGCCCGTGGCCCGCAGTCCCTGGGAGGTGCTGGCCCAGCCCTTTGAGCCCGAGGTGAGCAAGGCCCGGCTGGAGCAGCTGTTCGCCCCCCTCAAGGCCGAGCTGCCGCCGCTGCTGGAGCGGGTGGCGGCCGCCCCGCCGCCCCCGCCGGCGGGGGTGGAACTGCCGGAGGCGCTGCAGGAGCAGCTCTGCGCCGAGCTGCTCGACGGCTGGGGCTACGACGCCAGCCGCTGCCAGCGCTCCCGCTCGGCCCACCCCTTCTCCTGCACCGTGGGGCCCCAGGACTTCCGCCTCACCACCCGGGTGGTGCCGGGCCAGCCCCTCTCGGCGTTTCTGGCCACCGCCCACGAGTGGGGCCACTCGCTCTACGAACAGGGCCTGCCCCGCGGCGGCGACCACTACTTTCCCTGGCCCCTGGGGGAGGCCACCTCGATGGGGGTGCACGAGTCCCAGTCGCTGTTCTGGGAGTGCCGGGTGGCGCGGGGCCGCGCCTTCGCCGAGCGCTGGCACGGGCGCTTCAGCGCCGGCCTGGGGGCAGACCCCTGGGGCGGCGCCGCCGGCTTCTGGCGCGCCCTCAATCCCCTCCGGCCCGGCCTGATCCGCGTCGAGGCCGACGAGCTCAGCTACGGTCTGCACATCGTGCTGCGCTACGAGCTGGAGCTGGCCCTGCTGGAGCAGGACCTGCCCGTGGAGGAGCTGCCCCACCAGTGGAACCGCCGCCTGCAGGAGCTGCTCGGCCTGCGGCCGGCGACGGACGCGGAGGGCTGCCTGCAGGACATCCACTGGGCGGAGGGGCTGTTCGGCTACTTCCCCTCCTATGCCCTGGGTCACCTGATCAGCGCCCAGCTGGCCGAGGCCCTGGAGCAAGACCTCGGACCGATCGAGGACCGGGTGGCCGCAGGCGATGAGGCATCCCTGCAGGGCTGGCTCAGGGAGCGGGTGTGGCCCCTGGGGCGCCAGGTCCATGGGGAGGAGCTGGTGCAGCGGGTGACGGGGCGGCCCCTCAGCGCCCAGCCCTTTCTCACGTACCTCGGCCGCAAGGTGGAGGCCCTCGGCGCCGGTTCCTGAGGGCGCTTCCGGCAGCCGCCTGGGGCCTCCGGCCGCGATCCGTAGGATGCCCCGCAGCCGTTTCCAGCCGCTTCATGGCGAACATCGACCACGCCCCGAGCCGCACGATGCTCAACCTCCTGCACGTGCTGCCGGCCTTCGCCGATGAAGCCGAGCTGCGCCTGAACGCCATCGTGGAGCTGAACTCCAACACGATCAACAAGTACGAGCTGATCACCGAGACCGGCCACCTCAAGCTTGACCGCGTCGGCTATTCCTCGCTGGCCTATCCCTTCGCCTACGGCTGCATTCCCCGCACCTGGGACGAGGACGGCGATCCGCTGGACATCGAGATCGTCAACGTGACCGAGCCCCTGGTGCCCGGCTCCCTGGTGGAGGCCCGCATCATCGGCATCATGACCTTCGACGACGGCGGCGAGGTGGACGACAAGGTGATCGCCGTGCTCGCCGACGACAAGCGCCAGGACCACATCACCAGCTACACCCAGCTGGGGGAGCACTGGATCAAGGAGACCCAGTACTACTGGGAGCACTACAAGGACCTCAAGAAGCCCGGCACCTGCCGCGTCAACGGCTTCCTCGACGCCGCCGAGGCGGTGCGCATCATCAAGACGTGCGAGCAGCGCTACCGCGACACCATCGACGCCCAGCTGGTCAACTGAGGCCGGTCCCCTGAGGTTGGTCCCCTGGGCCGGGCCGGTCCGTTGGCACACGGGCGTGTCTCGCTAGCGTGAGTCCAAGCCGTCCGCAAGCCCCGCCCGTGCCGCCTGTTTCCCTGACCCCTGGCCTGGCCGCTTCGGTGCGGCTGCTGGTGGCCGGGGCCGTGGCCCTGCCCCTGGGGGCGGCGCTGGCCACCGCTGGGGCAGTCCGGGCGGCGGAGCCCGGCAGTGCCGCCAGCCCCGTACCGATCACCTCCAGCTCCGCGCCGGCGGCGGTGGTGGCGCCGGCAGCGGCCACCACCGCCCCGGCGTCAGCAGCGCCGGCTGTGGCCACCGGCCCCGATGCCGCCGGCACCACCGTGATCCAGCTGGTGCTCAGCCGGCGCGAGATCAGCCTGCTGCGCGACGGCAAGGTGCAGGGCCGCTGGCCGGTGGTGATCGGCGCCCCCGCCACCCCCACCCCCACCGGCAGCTACCGGGTCACCACCAAGGTGATCAACCCGGTGTACCGCAGCACGGTGAGCGGCAAGATCAAGGGGGCGGTGGGCCGCAATGGCCCCCTGGGCCACCGCTGGATCGGCTTCCACCGCACCGGCCAGGACGACTACGGCATCCACGGCACCCCCTGGCCCTGGTGGGTGGATGCCCGGGCGGCCGTCAGCCACGGCTGCGTGCGCATGCGCAACGAACATGTGGAGCAGCTGTTCGAGGCCGTGGGCATCGGCACGCCGGTGCTGATCAAGCCGTAGGGCCGCCTGGCAGGCTGGGGCCATGACCAGCTCCGCCCCCAGCCAGGCCGCGCCCAGTGGCGCTGGCGGCTCCGCCGACCTCGCCGCCCTGGCGGAGGCGGTGGGCCGCCGCCGCAACTTTGCGATCATCTCCCACCCGGACGCCGGCAAGACCACCCTCACCGAGAAGCTGCTGCTCTACGGGGGCGCGATCCAGCAGGCCGGCGCCGTCAAGGCCAAGGGGGAGCAGCGCAAGGTGACCTCCGACTGGATGGAGCTGGAGAAGCAGCGCGGCATCTCGATCACCTCCACGGTGCTGCAGTTCGACTACGCCGGCAGCACGGTCAACCTGCTGGACACCCCCGGCCACCAGGACTTCTCCGAGGACACCTACCGCACCCTGGCCGCCGCCGACAACGCGGTGATGCTCGAGGACGCCGCCAAGGGCCTGGAGCCCCAGACCCGCAAGCTGTTCGAGGTGTGCCGGATGCGGCGCATCCCGATCTTCACCTTCATCAACAAGATGGACCGGCCGGGGCGCGAGCCCCTGGAGCTGCTCGATGAGATCGAGCAGGAGCTGGGGCTGGCCTGCTGGCCGGTGAACTGGCCGATCGGCAGCGGCGACCGCTTCCGCGGCGTGATCGACCGCCGCAGCCGGCAGGTGATCCTGTTTCAGCGGGCCGAGCGGGGCCGCCAGAGCGAGGAGCGGCGCCTCTCGGCCGCGGAGGCCGCGGACAGCGGGCTGGTGGAGCCGGACCTCCTGGCGGCAGCCCTGGAGGAACTGGAGCTGCTGGATGGCGCCGGCGCCGACCTCGACCTGGAGCTGGTGCACGCGGGCGAACTCAGTCCGGTGTTCTTCGGATCGGCGATGACCAACTTCGGCGTGCGGCCGTTCCTGGATGCCTTCCTGGAGCTGGCCCAGCGGCCGATCGCCCGCAGCAGCAGCGAGGGCCCGGTGGATCCGCTGCGGCCGGGCTTCAGCGGCTTCGTGTTCAAGCTGCAGGCCAACATGGACCCGCGCCACCGCGACCGCGTCGCCTTTGTGCGGGTGTGCAGCGGCAGGTTTGAGAAGGACATGGCGGTGCAGCACGCCCGCACCGGCCGCACGATCCGCCTGTCGCGCCCCCAGAAGCTGTTCGGCCAGGACCGCGAGGTGGTGGAGGACGCCTACCCCGGCGATGTGATCGGCCTGAACAACCCCGGCATGTTCGCCATCGGCGACACCCTCTATGTGGGCCCGAGGGTGGAGTACGAGGGGATCCCCTGCTTCTCGCCGGAGATCTTCGCCTGGCTGCGCAACCCCAACCCCTCGGCCTTCAAGAGCTTCCGCAAGGGGGTGAATGAGCTGCGGGAGGAGGGGGCCGTGCAGGTGCTGTACGACACCGACCAGAGCAAGCGTGATCCGATCCTGGCGGCGGTGGGCCAGCTGCAGCTGGAGGTGGTGCAGTACCGGCTCGAGAATGAGTACGGGGTGCAGACGCGGATCGAGCCCCTGGGCTTCTCGGTGGCCCGCTGGGTGGTGGGCGGCTGGCCGGCCCTGGAGCAGGTGGGGCGCATCTTCAACTGCAAGACGGTGCGCGATGCCTGGGACCGGCCGGTGCTGCTGTTCAAGAACGACTGGAACCTGGGCCAGCTGGCCGAGGACCATCCGGAGCTGCAGCTGAGCGCCGTGGCACCGGTGGTGAGCGGCGTGGAGCCGATCGCCCTCTGAGCCACGGCGGCCCTGCTGCTCCGCCAGAATCGTTTGCAACGAAAGGTCACAGCAGCAGGCATCCGATGGCCCGACCTCTCTGGCTCGTCCGGCCCCGCGCCGACGGCGGCAGCGACTACGTGAGCTTCCAGCCGGCGGCGGCCCGCGCCGCCCTCTCCGCCGGCGGCCCGGCGTCCAGCCCCGCGTCCGACCAGGTGGAGATGCGCGAGGGCAGCCACCTGCCCCCGCAGATGCCCCTGCTCAAGCGCCGCCAGTGGCTGCCGAGCGACGAGGCCGAGCTGCAGTGCCGCCGGCTGCAGCAGGGTGGCTATCGCCACAGCGAACCGCTGTTCTGAGCCGCGGCTCCCTACGCTCGTGGCAGCACGCGCCGCCCGGGGGGGCCAGGCATGAACCAGGGAGCTGGATCCGATCCCTTCGCCGACCGCCCCGGGGGGGCGGGCGGCCCCCAGCCCTCGCCCTATGAGCGGCTGGGCATCAACCCCGAGGCCAGCTTCGATGCGGTGCAGGACGCCAGGCGGGCCCGGCTGGCCGAGCTCGGCGACGACCCCCAGGCCCGGGCCCGCGTCGAGGCCGCCTACGACGCCGTGCTGATGGACCGGCTCAAGGAGCGCCAGCAGGGCAAGGTGAGCAGCGCCGCCCGCACCGCCTCCCAGCGGGAGGCCACCCGTCCCGCCCTGGCCACCCCACCCAGCCGCCCGGCCCTGCCGGCGCTGCCCTCCCTGCCGTCCCTGGGCCGGCCGGCCTTCCAGGCCCCGACCCTGAGCCTGCCGCGCCTGGCCCTGGCCGAGGGCCGCGAGCGCTGGTTCCCCCTGGCGGGCCACGGCGCCCTGCTGGCCCTGCTGCTGCTCACCCCCGCCGCCCCGGCGGAGCTGGTGCTGGCCCTGGCCACCGGCGTCACGGTGGTGAACCTGCAGCGGCGCAACGGCCGCCTGCTGGCGGCGGTGGGCTGCAGCGTGCTGCTGCTCAGCCTCGGGCTGCTGGCGGGAGAACTGCTGCTGCGGTTGCTGGATCCGGCCCTGCCCCTGGGGCTGCCGCTGGCGCCCCAGCAGGTGCAGAGCCTGCCGGCGGTTCTGCTGCTGCTGCTGGGGGCGCTGCTGATCGCCTGAGGTCGCCGCCGGCCCTGAGGTCGCGGGCAAGGCCGGCGGCAGCCCTCAGGCCGCCGCCAGTTCGGCGATCAGCTCCTCCAGCTCCCCGGCCTCCACGGTGTAGATCTCGTTGCAGAAGTGGCAGGTGAGTTCCGCCTTGCCGTCCTCCCGCAGGATGTCGCCCAGCTCGGCCTGGCCCAGCAGCTTAAGGGCGTTGACGCTGCGGCGGCGGCTGCAGGGGCAGTGGAACTTCACCTCGCTGCGGGCCTCGGCGTCCTCCAGCAGCTGGGGGTCCAGGTCGGGGAAGATGTCCTCCAGCAGGGCCTGCAGGTTGCCCTGGCACTCCGCCAGCCGGCCGCTGAAGCCGCGGATCTCGCGGCAGCGGTCTTCCAGCAGGGCCACCAGGGCCGGCTCGCGGGCGGCCTTGGGCAACACCTGCACCAGCACGCCGCCGGCGCAGCGCACGCCGCCGCTGTCGATCTGCTCGCCCACGAACACCGCTGAGGGGGTCTGCTCGGAGTGCAGCAGGTAGGAGGCCACGTCCTCGCCGATGCCGCCGCTCACCAGCTCCACGGTGGAGCTGTAGGGCTCCCCCTCCCCCAGGTCGCGCACCACGTGCAGGTAGCCGGTGCCGGTGGCCGCCTTGAAGTCGAAGTGGTGCAGCCCGTCGGCCTCGCCCACCAGGTCGAGCTCCAGGCCGGGGTTGCCCACGTAGCCGCGCACACTGCCGTCGCGGCCCGCATCCACCATCAGCCCCCGCACCGGACCGTCGGAGGCGATGCGCAGGTTCACCCGGCCGTGGCGCACCTTCATCGAGCTGGCCAGCAGCAGGCCGGCGGTCAGGGCCCGGCCCAGCAGCGCCGTGGTGAGGAAGGAGAGCTGGTGGCGCCGCCGCGCGTAGCGCAGGGTGGTGGTGGTGCTCACGGCCACCAGGCGGATGCCGCCCCCGGCGGCGGTGGCGCGTACCAGCTGATCGGCCATGCCCGTTCCTCCCCTGCCCGCCGGGCCGCTATTCAGGGCATCGTACGGAGCACGCCCCGCTCCAGGCGCCAGGCGCGGCGCCGGTCCACCACCCCCTCGAACAGTTCGGGCTCGTGGGTCACCACCAGCAGCACCCGCTCGCGGCTGAGCTGGTCGAGCAGCTGCAGCACCTCCCCCCGCACCGACCAGTCGAGGCCGGCGGTGGGTTCATCCAGCAGCAGCACCTTCGGATCGCGCAGCAGCTGCACCGCCAGGGCCAGGCGCCGCTGCTGGCCGCCGCTGAGGCGCTCCGGTGCCTGCTGCAGGGGCAGCCCCGCCAGGCCCACCTGGGCCAGCGCCCGCTCCAGCTGCTCCGTGGCCAGGCGCCGCTGGCCGAGCTTGAGCTCCTGGCCCACCGTGAGCCCCAGGAAGTGGCGTTCCGGGAACTGGAACACCAGGCCGCAGAGCCAGCGGCGCTGGCGGCCGTTGAGGGCGGCGCCATTCCAGAGGATCGCGCCGCGCTGGGGCTCGGCCAGGCCGCTGATCAGCTCCAGCAGGGTGGTCTTGCCGCTGCCGCTGCGGCCCGCCACCAGGCTCGGCTGGCCGGGCTCCAGGCAGAGACTGGCACCGCGCAGCACCGGCTCCGGCGCCGTGGCCGCCTGGTAGTGGAGGGATTGCAGCTCGAGCATCGGGGGTGCCGGAACGGGCCTGAACGGGCCCTCCGGGCTGGCCTGGGGGTCGCCCCAGCATGTTGGATGGGCCCACCGCCGCATCGCCGCCGATGGAGATCCGCTTCCGCGAGTTCGACCCCTTCAACTGCTGGATCTGGCTGCGCTTCGCGGCGCCGCCGGGCCAGGGCGAGCGCGGCTACGTGGAGACCCTGTTCGACAGCTGGTTCTTCCTCGGCAAGCTCGGCGGCTTCAACGCCGAGAACCTGCAGGTGCACGAGGAGGGGGCCGATGTGAGCTGGATGGCGTACGACAGTGACGGGGCCGAGCGGGCCCTGCCGGCCCTGATGCACAACATGGGCGAGATGGAGTACGAGGCCGACTGGGCCCGCTGCTGGCTGGACCTGGGCACCAGCGATGGCCTGGCCCTCGACGTGCTGATCAACGGCCTGCGCCAGCTCGACAGCGACGTGGTGGAGATCCAGGAGCTGCTGGTGGGCGGCGTCAACGACGACTGGCCGGTGGAGCAGCACCCCGGCAGCCTGTTCCCCCTCGACGATCCGGATGCCTGAGCCATGGCCCGCGAACGGCGCCGGCTGCTGATCGCGCCGGAGCGGCTGGCCCGCCAGGCGCCGCGGCTGGAACTCACGGCCGAGGAGAGCCGTTACCTCAGCCGCGTGCTGCGCTACGGCCCCGGCGATGGCTTTGCCGTGGCCGATGGGGCCGGCGGGCTGTGGGAGGCCGTGCTGGAGGACCGGGGCTGGGCCCGGCTGGAGCAGCCCCTGGAGGCGCCCCTGCTGCGGCAGGCGCCCCCCGCGCCCCGGCTGGTGCTGGCGGCGGCGGTGGTGAAGCGCGACTACGACCTGCTGGTGCGCATGGCCGTGGAGCTGGGGGTGGACCGGCTGGTGCCCTGGCTGGCGGACCATGGCGCCGTGCTGGGGGAGCCCAGGGCCGAGCGCTGGCGGGCCATCGCCCGGGAGGCGGCGGAGCAGTGCGAGCGGCTGTGGCTGCCGGAGATCGCCGAGCCGCGGGCGGCCGGGAAGGATCTGGCCGGTGTGGGCGCTGGCGCGGCCCCGCCGCTGCGGCTGTTCGCCACCACCCGCCGCGGCCTGCTGCCGGCCCTGGAGGCGGTGCTGAACGGGGAAGCCGCTCCGGAGCAGGACGCCCGGCCTGAAGCCGGCGCCGGGGCCGCCGCCGCCGCGGCGCCCCCGGCGGCCATCTGGCTGGCCTGCGGACCGGAGGGGGGCTGGAGCGCGGCCGAGGAGGCGCTGGCAGAGGCCAGCGGCTGGCGGCCGGTGGACCTGGGGCCCCGGATCCTGCGCAGCTCCACCGCCGCCGTGGCGGGCCTGGCCCGGCTCAGCGCCTGGCGGGCCCGGCGCTGGGGCTGCTGAGGGGGGCCTGGGGCGCTGGCCTGGCCCGGGCGGCCAGGCTCAGGCGCCCTTCTTGCCGAGCAGGCTGCCGGCCAGGGCCTTGAACTCCGCCAGGTTGGCGCCGGCCCGGCGGCGGCGCTGGGGCAGGGCGCCGCCGGGGGTGAGGAAGTCGGGGGCGAAGGTGGCCTGGCTGGGGGCCGGGCGGTTGGCCTGGGAGGCCCGCAGCTCCGCGGCGATGGCCTCGGCGGTGGTGAGCACCGGGCCCTGGCTGCCGGCCGCCGCGGCCTGGTCTGTTGCGGCCTGGCTCGCAGCGGCAGCCTGGGCGGCCTTCGCCGGGGCCGGGGCGGCCGCCACGGGGGGTGTCGCCACGGGGGCCACGGCGACGGGCTGCTCGGGGGCCTTGTCGTCGAGATTCAGGAAGAACGAGCCCTTGCGCTTGAAGACCATGGCGCCGGCGGAGAAGGCAGTGGCACCGATTATCCGGCGCCGGGCCGCCGCTGCTGGGCCTGGCTTAGGGCAGTGCAACAGAGCGGCGGCCCTTGGCGCCGGTCCCGCCGCCGTGTTGAGCTGGGGCCGCCTTGATCGCCCGCCGTGCTGGAGCTGATGGTGCTGGCCTCGCCGGAGCGGCTGCAGGCCTGGCTGGGGGCCCTGCTGCTCAACGGGGTGCTCATTGCCCTGGCCCAGCGGCTGCCCCTGCTGACCCGCGCCGGCTGGGTCCATGCCGGCATCCTCGGCACGCTGCTGTGGGGTTCTTTGGGCTGGCGCGGCTGGAGTGCCGTGGTGCTCTACCTGGCCCTGGGCTCCCTGGTGACCCGCCTCGGCTACCGGCGCAAGCAGGAGCTGGGTCTGGCGGAGGGCCGGGGCGGCCGGCGCGGTCCCGAGAACGTCTGGGGCTCGGCCGCCACCGGCGCCAGCCTGGCCCTGCTGACGCTGCTGCCCTCGGCGCCGGTGCCGCTGCTGCTGATCGGCTTCAGTGCCAGCTTCGCCGCCAAGCTCGGCGACACCTGCGGCAGTGAGATCGGCAAGCGCTGGGGGCGCCACACGCGGCTGATCCCCAGCCTGCGGCCCGTGCCCCCGGGCACCGAGGGGGCGATCAGCCTGGAGGGCACCGCGGCCAGCGCCGCCGGCAGTGGCCTGATGGCCCTGGTGCTGCTGCAGCTGGGCCTGCTGCAGGGCTGGCAGCCCTGGCTGCTGGTGGCCCTGGTGGGCCTGGTGGCCACCCTGGTGGAGAGCCTGATCGGCGCCCTGCTGCAGCCGCGGCTGGCCTGGCTGAGCAATGAGCTCGTCAACGCCCTGCAGACCCTGATCGCCGCCGTGCTGGCCATGGCCCTGGCCCAGGCGCTGCTGCTGGCCTAGCGCGCCAGCAGGGGTTCCAGCTCCTGCCGCAGCTGCTCCAGCAGCGCCTCGCAGCGGCGCTGGGCCACCCGGCCGCTGATCCCCAGCCGTCGCCCCAGCTCCCGCCAGGAGTGCCGCTCCACCACCCGGGCCAGCAGCAGCTGGCGCTGGGGCTCCTCCAGGCGGGCCAGCCGGCGCCGGACCAGGCGGCAGGTCTCCTCGGCCTGGATCCGCTCGTAGGGATCCGTCAGGCTGCGGGGATCCACCAGGGCCTCGATCGGGCTGGCACCGCCCTCCCCCACGGCGTCGTGGCCGCCGACGGGGGCGGCCAGATCCAGGCTGCGGAGCTGCTGAGCCCGGGCCTGACCGAGGGCCGCGCGCCAGCGTTCCGTCCCACAGCCGAGGGCCGCGGCCAGGGCGGCCTCGTCGAGGGGCGGGACGCCCCGGTGCAGGCGCTCCTGCTGCAGGCGCAGGCCGCGGTGGTGCAGGTCCCTGAGGCCGCGGCAGCCCCGCAGCAGGCAGCCGCGGTCCCGCACGTGCTGGCGCATCCGGCCCCGCACGTAGGGGATCGAGTAGCTGCTCAGGGCGGCCCCGCGCCCGGCGTCAAAGGCCTCCACGGCCCGGATCAGGCCGAGGCTGCCCTCCTGGAGCAGGTCCTCCAGCGGCACGGCGCAGCGCCGGGCCTCGCGCCGGGCGATGTGGTGCACCAGGGCCAGGTTGGCCGTCACCAGCCGGTTGCGCAGGGTCAGGCTGGGGGTGCGGGCGTACTGCGCCAGCTGTTCGGCGTTCTCGCGGTGGTGCGACCGGGGGTGCGGGTGGCGGGGCTGGCGGCGGCAGGGCCCGGGGGCGGGCCAGGCGTGGTCCGGGCGGCGCCGGGGCTCGGGGCTGGCGGCGGTGGCGGTGCGGCGCGAGGGCATGGGAGAACGGAAAGCCATGGCTTCACCCTCCCCGCCATGCGTCGCCCTCACCTCCCCCGATGCGGGGATCTGGAATCCCCCGTTCGGGGGAGGCGTTCAGGGCCGCGGGGTGGCAAGGGGCGGCGGTGCCCGGACCTCAGCCCAGCGGCGTGGCCAGCCGCAGCGGCTGCAGGCCGGCCCACTCCAGCAGCGCCGGCCAGCGCCGCACCCGCTCGTACACGGCCCGGTGACCCTCGCCGTTGAGGTGCAGGCCGTCGCCGCTCAGCCACTGGGGCCAGGCGGGATCGGCCAGCAGCGCATCCACCAGCGGCAGGAAGGGCACATCGGCCTCCAGGCAGGCCTCCTCGATCAGTCCCTCGTAGCGGCGCACGGCCTGCAGGCCATACCAGAGCACCTCCGCGTAGGGCATCCCCTCCTCCAGCACCGGCGTCAGCCCCAGCACCAGCACCGGCGCGATGGCGCCGGCCTCCCGCAGCAGCTGCTGCAGCCCGAACAGAAAGGCGTCCTCCGCCAGCTGGGGGCGGCCGTCGGGGCGCCCCACCCGGGCGGTGTCGTTCAGGCCCACCGCCAGCAGGATCCCCTGGGGCCGCTGGCGCCGCAGCTCACCGCGGCAGCCCACCTCCGCCGCCAGGCGCGCCGCCACCCGCTCCAGACCATCGCCCCGCACCCCCAGGGGGTAGAGCACCGGCCCCTCCGGCAGGCCCATCCAGTGGCGCCGCAGCCGCTCGCACCAGCCCCCCTCGTCGGGATCACCCCAGCCATAGACGCCGCTGTCCCCCAGCACGACCAGCTTGCGGGGGATGCTCAGGGGCATGGGCGGGGACTGGAGGGGGAGGAACTGGAGGGGGGCGCGCCTGGCCGCTCCGGGCCTCAGGCGGCGGCCAGCAGGCGGCGCCGGGCCCGGTCGCTGAGATCTTCCCCCAGCAGCGTCAGCAGGGCATAGACCGCCAGCAGGGCCAGCAGCTGGTCCCAGGCGAAGGAGCTGAGGGTCTCCAGCAGCTGGCTGCCCAGGCCCGTGGCCCCCACCAGGCCCACCACCACCGTCTCCCGCAGGATCACATCGGCCCGGTAGGCGCCGTAGGCCAGGTAGGAGTGGGCCAGGCCGCTGAAGCGCCCGTAGAGCAGGGCCAGCCGCGGACCGGCCCCCGCCAGGGCCAGGGCCTGCTGGCGCTCCGGTCCCGCCGCCTCGGCCGCCTCCAGCAGCAGCCGGCCCAGGATGCCCAGGTTGTGGAAGCTCAGGGCCAGGGCGGCGGTCACCACCCCGGGCTGGAGCACCAGCAGCAGCAGCAGGGCCGTCAGCGGCGGCGGCCAGAGGCGGCCCAGGGCCCAGGCCAGCCGCAGCAGCCCCTGGCCCCAGGGCCAGGGCGCCACCAGCAGCAGCAGCAGCGGCGCCGCCCCCACCGCCAGGGCCGCGGCCAGCAGGGTGAGCAGCAGGGTCTGGCCCACCAGGCCGGGCCAGGGCAGGGCCAGGGCCACCCCCCAGCCGCCGGCGGGCAGGGGCGGCAGGGGCTGCCACTGCAGCAGGGCCGCGGGGTTCACCTCCAGGCCCCGGGCCACCAGCAGCAGCAGGGGCACCAGGGCCAGCGCGGCCAGCAGCAGCTCGCGGCCGCTGCGGCCCACGCCGGCCGCCGCCAGCCCCAGGCGCTGGGGCATGCCCCAGCGGCGCCGCAGCAGGCCGATGCCGGCCTCCAGCGCCAGCATCAGCGCCAGCAGCAGCCACAGCCCCGTCCAGAGCTCATCGAACTGCAGCGACTGCAGCGTGAGCTTCAGGTCGGTGCCGAGGCCCCCGAGGCCGAACACCCCCAGCAGGGTGGCGCTGCGCAGGGCGCACTCCAGCCGGTAGCCGCCGTAGCTGATCACCCCCGGCAGCAGCGGCGGCCCCAGGGCCGTGAGCAGGGCCGCGGCCCCCGGCGCGCCGCCGGCCCGCAGGGCCTCCAGGCCGCCGGTGGGCAGGGCGTCGAGCAGGTCGCTCACCACCCGGGCCACCAGGGCGCCGAAGGGGATGGCGATCGCCAGCACGGCCACCGCCGGCTGCAGCCCCAGCAGTTGCAGCAGCAGCAGCCCCCAGATCAGCTCGTGGATCGAGCGGGGCACCGCCAGCAGGCGCCGCAGCAGCTGGGCGGGCCAGGGCGTGCCCACCAGGGTGCGCCAGAGGGTGCGGGAACTGGCCAGCCCCAGCAGCAGCCCCAGCACCAGGCTGGCGGCCCAGCCCAGCAGGGCCATGCCGGCGGTCACCGCCAGGCCCCGCAGCGCCGAGCTCAGCACCAGCGGGTCGAGGGAGGGGCGCACGGCCGCCAGCAGGAACTGCCCCACCAGGTCCCAGCCGCCGCCGTGCACCAGCCCCGGCAGAACGAGGGCCACCGGCAGCAGCACCAGGGCCGGAGCCAGCAGCAGCAGTGGCGCCGCCAGCCGCACCCTCACGGCCCCTCGCTGCCGTAGAGCTCCGCCAGGGCCCCGGGCCCCAGCGCCGCCACCGGCCCGTCGAACCGGATGCGGCCGGCCCGCAGGGCCACCACCCGATCGAAGCCCGCCAGCAGGTCGGGGCGGTGCAGGCTCAGCAGCAGGGCCCGGGGTGCCCGGGCCTGGTCCAGCAGCAGCGCCAGCAGCTCCGCGGCCAGGCGCGGATCCAGGCTGGCCAGGGGCTCGTCGGCCAGCAGCAGCTGGGGCTCCTGGCGCAGCACCCGGGCGATGGCCACCCGCTGGCGCTGGCCGCCCGAGAGGGCCGACACCGGCTGGTTCAGCAGGGCCGGGTCCAGGTCCATCTGGGCCAGGGCCCGCCGGCAGGCGTCGGTCTCCAGGGGCAGCAGCAGGTTGAGCAGGGCCCGGGGCCAGCCCCACACCGCCAGCCGGGCGGCGTTGAGGTTCTGCTGCACCGTGAGCTCCTCGATCAGGCGCAGGTCCTGCCAGAGGGTGCCGATGCGGGCCTGCTGCAGGCGCCGGGCGCGGGCGGAGCGGGCCGGCGCCACCCCCTGCCAGCGCACGGTGCCGGCCTGGGGCCGCAGCAGGCCGTTGGCCACCGCCAGCAGTGTGCTCTTGCCGGCGCCGCTCGGCCCCAGCAGCGCCACCCGCTCCCCGGGGTCAATCCGCAGCGCCACCGCCTCCAGGCGCGGCCGGCCCCGGCCCGCCACCGTGACGGCCTCCAGCTCCAGCAGGGGAACGGTGGGGGCGGCCGGGCCCCGGGGGCCGGGCGGCGGCGGCTGGGCCATGGCGGGGGCGGGGACGCGGGGCGGCGGGATCCGGGCCATCCTGCCCGGCGGGCTACTGGTGGGTGAGCTGGAACACCACCAGCACCAGGATCAGCGCCACCAGCACCACCTCCAGCAGGTCGGGGCCGCGGGGATTCATCGCTGCTCCCGCACCTGCCGCTCCCGCCGCTCCAGCCGCCCCACCGAGGGGAGGGCCAGGGCCAGGATCAGCAGCGGCAGCTCCACCAGCAGGCGGCCGTCGCCGATGGTCAGGAACACGAGGTCGAGGACCACCATCACCCGCAGGAACAGGCTCCAGACCTCATCGCCCTCGCTGCAGCTGCGCAGCCAGAGCACCAGGGCGCACAGCAGCAGCACCAGGTCGCTCAGCAGTGCCATGGAATCGGGCCCATCGGATCCCCCCGCCGGCGATCAACGGCCCTGATTCTGGCCGGCCCGTCCACCTCAGCGGATCTTGCCGATCTGGCGGCCCACCTGCTCGATCTGCCCGTAGGCCCTGGCGTTGGCACCGGTGAACTGCTGGGCGCCGAACAGGCCCAGGATCACCTTCTGGTCCGGGTTGCTGGGGCGCCAGCTGAGGATCGCGCCCTTCAGCCTGGCGGTGAAGCCCTTGCCGAAGCGCCGGTCCAGATCGGGCTGGGCGATCCAGTGGTAGTCCTGGTAGCCGGGGGTCTTCCAGAGGGCGATCACCTTGTCGCGCCGGGCCTTGCCGTCGTGCAGGCTGGCGCGCCACACCTGCTCGTTCACGGCGCCGGCGTCGTAGGCGCCGCTGGCCACCAGGGCGATGGTGGCGTCATGGCTGCCGCTGAAGCCCGCCGTGCCGCCGCTGAAGTCCGAGGGCTTGACGCCGGCCTGGGCCAGGAAGTACTGGGGCATCAGGCGCCCGGAGGTGGAGCTCTCCGAGCCGAAGGTGAAGCGCCGGCCCTTGAGCTGGGCCAGCCCCCGGACGCCGGTGATCGGCTTCAGGCCGCTGCGGGCGCTGGCGATGAAGATGCTGTGGAAGCTGGCGTCGATGTCGCGCTGGGCCAGCACCTGGGCGCCGGGCCTCTGCAGACGCGCCTGCACGCCGGTGAGGCCGCCGAACCACACCAGGTCGAGGTCGCCGGTGCGGAAGGCCGTCACGGCGGCGGTGTAGTCGGTCACCGGCACGTACTTCACCGGCACCCCCAGCTGCCTGCTGAGCTCCGTGGCCACCAGGGGGTAGAGCCGGTTCAGCTTCTCGGGCTTCTGGTCGGGGATGGCGCCGATGCGCAGCAGCTTCTGCGGGGCCTTCTGCTGGGCCTGGGCGGCCGGCAGCGGCGCCGGGGCGCCGGCCGGCAGGGGGGGCAGGGCCGCCGGCAGCAGGGCCAGGCCGAGGCCGGCCAGCACGGCGGCCGAGCGTTCTCGGCGGAGGGGGGAAGACAGGAGGCGGAGCATCGCCGGCGGGGGGAGAGACCCGGGAATTGTGGCGGTCAGGGGGATCCACCAGCCACCCGGGCCCGCGCCCGCCAGGGGCGGCTGGCTCAGAGGCCCGCCAGGAAGCGCCGCAGCCGCTCCAGGCCGTCCTGGATCGTGGCCGGGGAGGCGGCGCAGGAGAGGCGGATGCAGCGGTCGTCGCCGAAGGCGCCGCCGGGCACCGTCGCCAGGCCCTGCTCCTCCAGCAGCCGGTTGCAGAAGGTCATCGAATCGAGCCCGCTGGCGCTCACGTCCGGGAAGGCGTAGAAGGCCCCCTCCGGTGGCAGCAGCTCCAGGCCCGCCAGGGCCCGCAGGCCGTCGGAGAGCAGGGCACGGCGCTCGTTGAACTGGTCGGCCATGGCCCGCACGCAGTCGCGGGGGGCCTCCACCGCCGCCAGGGCGCCGAACTGGGCGAAGCTGCAGACGTTGCTGGTGCTCTGGCTCTGCAGGGCACTGGCGGCGGCCACCACGTGCCTGGGGCCCGCCAGCCAGCCGATGCGCCAGCCGGTCATCGCCCAGCCCTTGGCGAAGCCGTTGACGATGAACACCCGATCGGCCAGGTCGGGAGCCACCGCCGCGAAGCTGTGGTGGGTGTGGCCGGGGGCCAGCAGGAACTCGTAGATCTCGTCGCACACCACCGCCACCTGGGGATGGCGGCGCAGCACCGCGGCGATCGCCTCCAGCTCCGGCCGGCTCAGCACCATGCCGGTGGGGTTGCTGGGGCTGTTGAGCACCAGCAGCTTGCTGGCGGGGCTGATCGCCGCCTCCAGCCGCTCCGGATCGAGGCGGAAGCCCTCGGCGGCCGAGCTGGGGATCAGGGTCACCGCGGCGCCCGCCAGCCGGGCCATCTCCGGGTAGCTGAGCCAGAAGGGGGCCGGCAGCAGCAGTTCGTCGCCGGGGCCCAGCAGCACCTGGAAGAGGTTGTAGAGCGCCTGCTTGCCGCCGTTGGTCACCAGCACCTGCTCGGCGGCGGTGGGAACGCCGTTCTCGCGGCCGAGCTTGGCGGCGATGGCCGCCCGCAGGGCCGGCTCGCCGGCGGCGGGGCCGTAGCGGGTGTGGCCGGACTCCAGGGCAGTGGCGGCGGCCTGGCGGATGAAGGCCGGGGTGTCGAAGTCCGGCTCGCCGGCGCTGAGGCTGCAGATGTCCTGGCCCTCGGCCTTGAGGGCCTTGGCGCGGGCGGCGATGGCCAGCGTCAGGGAGGGCTGCAGAGCTTCTGCCCGGGCAGAGAGCGGCAACGGGCGCGGCATCGGCGCAGCGACAGGCGGCGGCTCCCCGACGGGGAACCAGGACTAGGGCTCATCCTGCCCTACCCCCCGGCCGGTCCCCGTCGCGCCGCGGACCGTTCCGGAGGATCCGGGGCCCCGCCGCTCCGGCCGATCGGCGCCACCGGGTCGTGCGGGCCCGGTGGCGCCCCGCCAGAGTCGGACCTCCCGCGCCCCACCCTTGGATGCCCCCTCCTGCCGCTGGGTGCTGGCGGCGGATGATCCGGCCGGACTGGCGGCCTTCTACGGCGCCCTGCTGCACCAGCCGCCCGCAGCGGGCCAGGGACCCAGCCACTGGCTCGTGGGCCTGCCCGCCGGTGGGCGGCTGGAGATCTATGGCCCCGCCCGCTCCCGCCCCCGGCCCCGCCAGGAGGGCCGGCTCGCCCTCGCCCTGCAGCGCCAGGCCGGCCCGGACGGCGGGGGCGGTGCGCTGCTGCGGGCCTGGATCGCTGCCGCCGAGGCCCTGGGGGCCCGGCTGCAGGAGGGGCCGCGCCAGGAGCCCTTCGGCTGGGAGGCCTGGCTGGCGGATCCGGAGGGCAACCGCCTGCTGCTGCTGGTGCTGCCGGCCTGAGGCGCCGGCCCGCCGCCCGGGGCTGATGGCGGGGTCCATCGGCCGCGGCGGGCCCGGCCTCCATAGGATCGCGGCCCCTAGCCAGCAGCCGGGTCCGAGGTGAGCGAGGCAAGCCTGTTCGATCTGCTGCCGGACGGCGGCGGCCCCGCCCTGGGCGGCGCGGCCCCCGGCGGCGATCCCCCGGCCGCCCCCCTCGACCCCGCCGCCCGCGACCGGGCCCTGGCGGAGCTGGCTGCGGCCTGCGCCGCCTGCCGCGGCTGCGGCCTGGCGGCGGGCCGCCAGCAGGTGGTGGTGAGCCGCGGCAACCCGGGGGCCCGGCTGATGGTGATCGGCGAGGGCCCCGGTGCCCAGGAGGACGCCAGCGGCTCCCCCTTCGTGGGCAAGGCGGGCCAGCTGCTGGATCGGATGCTGGAGAGCGTCGGCCTGGACAGCGACCGCGACGCCTACATCGCCAACGTGGTGAAGTGCCGGCCGCCGGAGAACCGCAAGCCCACGGCCCTGGAGATGGCGGCCTGCCTGCCCTTCCTGCGGCGCCAGATCGAGCTGGTGCAGCCCCGGGTGCTGCTGCTGGCGGGCGCCACCGCCGTGGAGGGGGTGCTCGGCATCAAGGGCGGCATCACCAAGCTGCGGGGCCAGTGGCGCCAGTGGGAGGGCCGCTGGCTGATGCCGGTGTTCCACCCCTCCTACCTGCTGCGCAACGCCTCGCGGGAGCGGGGCAGCCCCAAGTGGCTCACCTGGCAGGACCTGCAGGACGTGCGCCGCCGCCTGGCCCAGCTGGAGGCGGAGGGGGGCCGGACCCGCTGAGGCGCCGGCGGCCCCCAGCCAGTTGCCCTGCGGTCTGTGACAGGCTTGGCCCGCCTCCCGGCCCCCCAGCGATGACCGCCGCCCCGGCCCGCACCGACAGCTCCACCGCTGCCCCCGCCGCCGCAGCGACCACCCCCGACTGGGCCAGCAACCCCCGCTACGACACGGTGATCCGCCGCCGCAAGACCCGCAGCGTGCGGGTGGGCGACGTGTGGGTCGGCAGCGAGCACCCGGTGGTGGTGCAGTCGATGATCAACGAGGACACCCTCGACATCGCGGGCGCCACCGCCGGCATCCGCCGCCTGCACGAGGCCGGCTGCGAGATCGTGCGGCTGACGGTGCCGAGCCTGGCCCACGCCAGGGCGGTGAAGGAGATCCGCCGGCGGCTGGAGGACACCTACCAGCCCGTGCCGCTGGTGGCGGACGTGCACCACAACGGCATGAAGATCGCCCTGGAGGTGGCCCAGCACGTCGACAAGGTGCGGATCAACCCCGGGCTCTACGTGTTCGACAAGCCGGACCCGAGCCGCACCAGCTTCAGCGAGGCCGAGATCGAGGCGATCGGCGCCCGCATCCAGACCACCCTCGAACCCCTGGTGAGCCTGCTCAAGGACCAGGACAAGGGCCTGCGCATCGGCGTCAACCACGGCTCCCTGGCCGAGCGGATGCTGTTCACCTACGGCGACACGCCCCTGGGCATGGTGGAGTCGGCGATGGAGTTCATCCACATCTGCGACCGGCTCGACTTCCACAACATCGTGGTGTCGATGAAGGCCTCCCGCGCCCCGGTGATGCTGGCCGCCTACCGGATGATGGCCGACCGGATGGACGCCGAGGGCTTCCCCTATCCCCTGCACCTGGGCGTCACCGAGGCCGGCGACGGCGACTACGGCCGCATCAAGAGCACCGCCGGCATCGCCACCCTGCTGGCCGAGGGCCTGGGCGACACGATCCGCGTCTCGCTCACCGAGGCCCCCGAAAAGGAGATCCCGGTCTGCTACGCGATCCTGCAGGCCCTGGGGCTCAGGAAAACCATGGTGGAGTACGTGGCCTGCCCCAGCTGCGGCCGCACCCTGTTCAACCTGGAGGAGGTGCTGCACAAGGTGCGCGCCGCCACCGCCCACCTCACCGGCCTGGACATCGCCGTGATGGGCTGCATCGTCAACGGCCCTGGCGAGATGGCCGACGCCGACTACGGCTACGTGGGCAAGACCCCCGGCGTGATCTCCCTCTACCGGGGCCGCGAGGAGATCCGCCGGGTGCCGGAGGCGGAGGGCGTGGCGGCGCTGATCGCCCTGATCCAGGAGGATGGCCGCTGGGTCGACCCCTGAGGGCCGGCCGGGCCCAGCCGCTGGTCCTCAGGGGGGCCGGTGCGCTTCCCCTGACCCGGCCAGCGGCCGATGCTCCCGTTTCGGTTGTCCGCAGCTCGCGGGCCTGTCACAGGGGCTAGCTTGAACGACAACCCCTTGGGTACCAGGAGTTCGCCGCATGGCCAGGCGTCAGAGCGCAAGACACCGCACCGGCGTGGTGCTGCTCCTGGGGGCGGGGGCCCTGGCCGCCTCCGCCGCGATCCTCGGCAGCGACCTGCTGGCGGCCCCGAGCGTCGCCTCCCTGGTCACCGACAGCCCCAAGGAGGTGATGGACCAGGCCTGGCAGATCGTCTTCCGCGACTACCTCGACACCACCGGCAAGTACACCACCGACCGCTGGCGCACCCTGCGCCGCGACCTGCTGGCCAAGAGCTACGGCAGCACCAAGGAGAGCTACGAGGCGATCCGCGGCATGCTCGCCACCCTGGATGATCCCTACACCCGCTTCCTCGATCCGCGGGAATTCAAGGAGATGCAGATCGACACCTCGGGGGAACTCTCCGGGGTGGGCATCCAGCTGAGCCTCGACAAGGAGACCAAGGAGCTGGTGGTGGTGTCGCCGATCGAGGGCTCGCCGGCCTCCCGGGCCGGGGTGATGCCCAAGGACGTGATCGTGACGATCGACGGCAAGAGCACCAAGGGCATGAGCACCGAGGATGCGGTCAAGCTGATCCGCGGCCAGGCCGGCACCAAGGTGACGATCCAGCTGCGCCGCTCCGGCAAGCTGATCGATGCGCCCCTCACCCGCGAGCGGATCGAGCTGCACGCGGTGGAGCACCAGCTGAACAGCGTCGATGGCGTCAAGGTGGGCTACATCCGCCTCAAGCAGTTCAACGCCAACGCTGCCAAGGACATGGCCGCGGCGGTGAAGGACCTGGAGGCCAAGCAGGTGCAGGGCTATGTGCTCGACCTGCGCAGCAACCCCGGCGGCCTGCTGATGGCCAGCATCGCCATCGCCCGCCAGTGGCTGGATGAGGGGATCATCGTGTCCACCAAGACCCGCGACGGCATCCAGGACACCAAGCGCGCCAACGGCCGCGCCCTCACCAAGCGCCCGCTGGTGATCCTGGTGAACGAGGGCTCCGCCAGCGCCAGCGAGATCCTCTCGGGGGCCCTGCAGGACAACAAACGGGCCGTGCTGGTGGGCCAGAAGACCTTCGGCAAGGGGCTGGTGCAGTCGGTGCGGGGGCTCTCCGATGGCTCCGGCATGACCGTGACCATCGCCAAGTACCTCACCCCCAGCGGCCGGGACATCCACAAGCACGGCATCGACCCGGATGTGACGGCCAAGCTGAGCGAGGCCGAGGCCCAGAAGCTGAAGCTCGAGGACCTGGGCACCAAGCGCGACAGCCAGTACCGCGCCGCCGAATCCACCCTGCTCAAGCAGATCCGCAACGCCGGCGCCGTGGCCCAGCCCTACAACCCCAGCAGCGCCAACCTGCCGGCCGCCCTGGCCAAGCCCTGAACGGTCGCCCCCGGCACAGCGGACCCGCCGGAGGGGCCCTGGCCGCTGCGCCGGGGCCTCAGCCGGGACCTCAGCGGTAGGGGGCCAGGCCGAAGCCCTCGCTCTCGCTGGCGGAGGAGCCCGGCAGGCTGCGGCGGCCCGGGCCGATCGGCTGCACCGGGATTCCATAGGGCCGCCCGTAGCCGGGCAGGGCAGGGGCGGCGGGGGCCAGGGCGATGCCGCTGCCATAGCGCCCCAGCTGGCTGAGCAGGGGCTGGCAGCCGCCGGCACTGCCCACCAGCTGGCTCACCTGCCAGGGGGCGATGGCCGCCTCCCAGCCCGGGGCCCAGCCGCGGCGGAGCCCCTGCTGCTGGATCAGCCGCCGGGCCTGGCCGCCGTTGAGGCGGCCGTTCTCGTAGAGGCACTGCACCACCGCCAGGGTGGCCAGGGGCAGGGAGATCCCGGCCGCGGCGGGAGCCGGGGCGGGAGTGAAGCCGCCGCCATAGCCGCCGTAGCCCCCGAAACCGCCAAGGCCGCCGAGGCCGCCGCCGAGGCCCGGCGCGAAGCTGCCGCCCTGGCCCAGGAAGGCCATGGCAAGGGAGAGCAGAAGGGAGTTCATGGCCGCATGGGGGGTGAAAGGGCGAAGCCGGAGCCGGAGCGGGGCCAGGGGGATCGGGCCAGCCGGCCCTCCGCGGCCAGGCGGGTGCCGCCGCCGCAGTAGCGCTCGAACAGCTGCAGCACCTGCTCGGGGGGCAGCTGGGCGGTGTAGCGGGCCTCCAGTTCGCTGAGCCGCTCGCGGGCCGGGTAGAGGCGCAGGGAGTGGAGATCGGCCGGTGCCCGGCTGGCCAGGGCAGCGGCCATGGCGCGGTGGTGTCGCGGATCGGTGAGGGGACCGCCGCGGCAGGCCTGCATCCGGTGGGTGGCCTCATGGGCCAGGGTGTTCCACACGGCGGCCGGATCCCGGTGCACGCGGCACACCACGATCGTGTCGCTGCCGTGGTGGTAGAGGCCCTGCAGACCCCGCTCACCGCAGTCGCGCTGCAGCACCCGAACCCCGGAGCGACTGAGCTGCTGCCGCAGTCGGTCGATGGCCTGCCAGGTGGGATCGCTGGCGTGGGCCGGCGGCACCGCCCACAGCAGCAGGGCCGCCGCGCCGGCGCAGGCCATGGGCAGCCGCCGCAGGGCGCCCTGGATGCCATTGCGGAGAGGGCGCCCTGCCCGGGAGCAGCGGCCACGGGAGTGCGTCGAGGGGTCCACGGGCTGCAGGGGTGGTGCCTCCAGCCTGGGGGATTGGGCCCGGCCAGGTGCGACCCGGATCCGTCGGGTCTGTGACCAGCTGTGTCTGGCGTGGGGTCAGCGAAGGGTCAGGCGGCGCCGCCCACGGGCTGCATCAGGCCGCCGCCGGGGCTCGAGTCGTCGTCGTCGTTGCCGGTGTCGCCCTGGAGCAGGGCGTAGACGCCGAGGGCCAGAACGCTCACCAGGGCCGACACCAGGCCGAAGCCGCCCTGCAGGCCGCCGGAGACTTCCATCAATTCCCCCATGGGCCGGCCGTGTTGCGTGCGTTCTCAGAATCGTAACAAAGGATTGCGGAGGGCGGCGGCGGATCTCGAGGCCAAGGCGCGGCCCGATGGCGGCGGCGCCAGTGGCGTGGTGGCGGCGGGCTCGAGACCCAGGGCTGCTTGCTCAAGGACATCCCCCCGGGGGGAGCGGAACCGGCCAGTGGGCCCCGCAGCGAACCCGTCCCTGAACCCAGCCCGTCTGCGCAGCAGGAGGCCCGGGCACCCGCGGCGGCTCCGGCCGTTCCTGCCGAGGGGCTGGTGCTCAGCTGACTGCACCAGCCGTTCAGCGTTGATGAGCTGTCCGGGCTGCTCGATGTGCCTGAGTCTGGGGCCTGGCGCCGGTTCCTGCGGTTGGTGGAGCAGGACTGCACCGCAGTAGTTGCCGACGACCGCTGACTTCTCTGGCTGGGGAGGGATCCCGATCGGTCAGGATTGGGTGCGAAATGCTTGGCACCATCTGGGTTGACGGGCGATCTGCCAGGAAAGATGACGCCCCTGCTGCTGTCAGGCAGCCATGGCTAACTTACCTGCTTGAGCCTTGATAGCCGGTGGAGGCGGATTGATCCAGACAACCTCGGGTTGACGCCAGCAGCGTGTAGATCGTGACCATCGGCGTGGATGGCGCTGGCATGTCTGCTCGTAGACACAGGCGCGATGCCGGCAGAGTTCGACGGCAGCTCCACTGCGCCGGCGCAAGCGCTCCCGGCCTGCCGACGGCTCAAAGGAGCTGCTGAGGGCCGAGTATCTACACCACGTGTGGGCGATCGACTTCCAGTTCGACCTGACGATGGATGGCCACAGACTCAAGTTCCTGAACGTGGTGGATGAATTCAGTCGCGTCTGCCTTGGCCATTCGGGTCGGCAGGCGGTGCAAGGCGGTTGACGTGATCGAGGCGATCGAGGAGCTGCTAAGACTCTATCCGCCACCTACGCACCTGCGCATGGAAAATTGCCCTGAGTTCATTGCCCATGCCCTGCAGGAATGGTGTACAGTAAGTTGCTTCAGCACGGCCTATATCGAGCCGGGTTCACCCTGGGAGAATCTGTTCGTGGAGTCATTCAACAGCTACTCCAGGGATGAGTTCCCGAATAGTGAACTGTTTGCGTCGGTACCGGAAGCCAGGCTGTTGGCAGAGCAGTACCGGATGCAGTACAACACCTGCAGACCGCATTCGGCGCTCCAGGGGCGTACGCCCCTGTAGACCCTCTAGCAATGGAGAGCGGCCTGATCACCCATCAGCTCTCAGAGGAACTGGACCAGGAAAGGGGGTCACGTCAAATCGATCATGTTCGTTGCAGGTGATGTCGCTCATTGGAATACATCTCTTCGAACTTCAGCCTTCAGCTGCTTCACTAGCACCGCAAACTGAACCTTGTACTCCTCCTGCCTCAACTCCCCATCTGCAAACCGCTGGGTGAGCCGCTCCATCCCGGCCAGGATCACCTCATTGGTTTTCTCTTCCACCGTTGCCTCGAAGTTCACGGCAACGGCCTCTGCCTCTGCCGGTTTGTCCTTGCTGAAGAGCTTGCCCGCCCAGCCCAACGCCTCGCCCACTTTCGCTCCTGCCCGACTGGCCACATCTCCAGCGGCGAACAGCGCCTGATCGAACGCGCCATCCTCCCGGCGGAACCGCTTGGCCATAGCAGGCAACTCCTCCAGTAGATGCTCCTGGCCGAGGGCCTCCAGCAGCCGTGCCAGCACCTCCTGCTCACTGGCCTCCAGCTCACCATCGGCTGCCGCGATCAGGCAGAAGCAACGCGCTACCGATTCCCGGTTGGCGGGCTCTTGGATCGAACGCAACGCCGCGCAGACCCCGTCGAGATCGGCGTTCACCTTCTCCGCCAGCCGCTGCAGCTCCTCCTCCGGAAGAGCCAGTTGCTTGAGGAAGGTGAGATACACCTCCCGTTCTTTGTCATCGAAGTTCCTGTCGGCGAGGGCCAGGGCCATCAGGCCCTCCAGCACCGCCACCTCCGCCTGTTCGTTGCGGCCGATCTGCATCTGCAGCCGCCGGGTTTCCTCCCGCAGCGCCGCCGACACCCGCACCCCGTGGCGCACACGGGTTCCCATTACGCGGGTGGTGGCGTAGTTCCAACCTGCCGAGATCCCCACTCCCACGATCGGCACGGCCGTCTTGATGATCGCCTTCTGGGTCACCTGCTTGGCGATCCTGGGGCCAAGCACCGTGCCCGCCGCGGCCCGGATCAGCGGGGTGTTGCCATGGATCAGGCGGTACAGCTGGGCTCGTGCCACCTCCGGCCCGAGGGCTTTCAGGCCCAGCCCACCCACTTCGGCGACCTTCACCCCGTAGACCACAGCAAACAGCCGGATGAGCTCCTCCGGGTCGTCGGCAGCCAGGGGGATGTCGTAGATGAGGTGCAGATCGAACGCCAGTCGCAGCTGCAGGCGCACGGTGTAGAACACCTCCGCCATCACCGCTGTGATCGCAGCCGGCAAACCCACTCCGGCGGTGAGAACAGCAGCACTGGCTGTGGCTCCTGAGAGCCCGCCCGCAACGGCGGCGTACTTCTCGGCCAGTTCGCAAAGTTTACCGGCGATTGCGTCAGTGGGCAGGCCGGGGTATTTGCCCCGTAGGTAAGCGGCCCCGCCCTGCTCCATCACCTTGCGCTCGTAGCTGCCCAGACAGCTTTTGAGAAACTTGTTGAACCAGGAGCCGTCCTTGATCGCCTGCACCCCGAAAGACTGGACGGTGTCCTTCAGATCAGCGATTTCCTGGAGGATTCCGGCCTTGATTACCGCCGGGTCAAAGCTGCCAGCACTTTCGGCAGTTGGATTGGAGTCGCTCAAGGCTGAGGCTGAAAAAATCTAGCTCTTTCTAGTCGGAATCCAGCTCAATTGATCGACTTTGCTCAGACTTTCGCCGTGCGGCTGCCATCCGGTGCTCGCTGGAGTGCCGCCGCCAGGCTGGGAGCCGTGCAGCAGATCAGCCGGCACAGGGCCACACCAGCACGATCGGCTTGGCGCGAATGCGTCATTGGAGCTACAGTTGGTGCAGATGCCCCAGGTCCATGGCCGTCGTCGATCGCGCTCCGCCGGCTGCTTCAGCAGCGGCCGCGCCCACCGACAGCCAGCTGGTGCTGCAGGCCGTGTTGCGCGCCGCCGACGAGCTGGACCTGAGCCGCGCGGCCCTGGCCAGGGTGCTCGGCAAAGACCGCTCCACGCTCACCCGCGCCAAGGGCCTTGACCCAGCCTCCAAGACCGGTGAGCTGGCGCTGCTGGTGATCCGGCTCTACCGCAGCCTCTCGGTTCTGGTCGGCAACGATCGCATGCAGCTGCGCCACTGGTTTCACACCGCCAACCGCCACACCTGCGGCGTGCCGGCCGAGCAGGTGCAGCGCACCGAGGGGCTTGTGGAGATCGTGCAGTACCTCGATGCCATGCGGGCACCGATCTGAACGGTGGACCTACGCCCCATCGCCGCATCTGCACCAGAGGTGCCCCTGCAAGGGACGGTGCTGCGGCTTGTGCAACAGCAGGGCATCGACAGCCTGGCTCCCCTGGTGGACAACCTCCAGCAGCTGGCCCGCCTGGAGGCACTGGTGGAAACCAGCAAGCCCCAGCTGCAGGCCGCCGGTTCCGCTGAGCCCAGCCATCCACTCTTCACAACCCCCTTCCGCTACCCGCCCCTGCGGCATGGATCCCGTTTCGGCAGTCGTCAGAACCGGGGGATGTTCTACGGCTCGCGCAGCCGCAGCGGTTCGCTGGTGGAGGGCGCGTTCTACGCCCTGTTGTTCTGGGAGGGGCTGATCGACCCGCCACCAGCGCCCATCCGCCGCCGGCAGACGCTGTTTTCCGTGCTGTTGAATGCCGCGCGTGGCCTGCAGCTGCAGGCCATCGCGGATGAAGGCGCTCAGGCCTCGCTGAGGGATCCCATGCATTACGGGCCCACCCAGCAGCTGGGGGAATGGATGCGCGATCAAGGTCTTGAGGCCTTTGAGTACTTCAGTGCCCGCTCCTTTGAATCGCTCGTGCAGGTGGGTGTCTTCACCCCAAAGGTGTTTCAGACCGCCCCCTTCGATCAGGTGGAGATCACCGCTGAAGTCACAGGAGAGCACGCTTCTTTTCTCTGCCACGACAACAACCTGCTGCATCGCTACCCGCGAAAGCAGTTTCTGATGGATGGTCAGCTGCAGAGAGCGGCGGGCTGATCATGCTTCACGCCATGCATGACATTCCCGCCCTTCATCGGCCGGGGCTGATTTCACCACCGACGCCATGGCCCAGGTCCGCCCCCTCACACCCTCAGCACCGCCGCGTTCCGGGCCTTGAGCTGCTCGGCGCGCTGGGTGTCGGTGAGGCCATCGGCGCCGGGGATCTGGTCGGCCATCGAGCGCAGCCAGCCCATCAGCTCCTCCAGCTGCCTCTCGGGCGGCAGCACCCCCAGGCCCCGGGCCAGCACCTTGGCGGTGCTGCCGGCACCGGCCTGGTACACCAGCCGGCCGTGCAGGTGCTGGGGCAGGCCCTGGCGCAGCAGGCGGAAGGCGGGCTCCTCCATCGGCGTCTCCAGGGCGATGTTGGGCTTCTCCGGCTTGATGCGCGAGAAGCCGCAGCGCCGGGCCAGCAGCTTCAGCTCCAGGAGCTGCAGCAGGGAGGTCACCGGCGCCGGGATGGCGCCGTAGCGGTCCACCCAGCCGGCGGCCAGCTCCAGCAGGGCCTCCTGGCTGCTGCAGTCGGCCGCCGCCCGGTAGGCGGCCATCTTCTCGTCGTTCTCGGTGATCCAGTCGCCGGGGATGAAGGCGGTGATCGGCAGGTCGATCTGGGTGTCGTCGACAGCAGGGATGTCCTGCCCCTGGATCTCCGCCAGCGACTCCTGCAGCATCTCCATGTAGAGATCGAAGCCGATGGCCTCCATCTGGCCGCTCTGCTCCACCCCCAGCAGGTTGCCCACACCGCGGATCTCCATGTCGCGCATGGCCAGCTGGTAGCCGGAGCCCAGCTGGGCGAACTCCTGGATCGCCCGCAGCCGCTGGCGCGCCGCCTCACTCAGGGAGGCATCGCCCGGATAGAACAGCCAAGCGTGGGCCTGGATGCCGCTGCGGCCCACCCGGCCCCGCAGCTGATAGAGCTGGGCCAGGCCGAACCTGTGGGCGTCCTCGATCAGGATCGTGTTCACCCGCGGGATATCCAGGCCGCTCTCCACGATCGTGGTGCAGAGCATCAGGTCGGCCTCGCCGGCGTTGAAGGCCACCATGGCGCTCTCCAGCTCCCCCTCGGCCATCTGGCCGTGGGCCACCAGCAGCCGCAGACCCGGGATCATCGCCCGCAGGCCCGCGGCCACATCCTCGATGCCCTCCACCCGTGGCACCACGTAGAAGATCTGGCCGCCGCGGTCCAGCTCCTGGCGGATGGCACTGCGCACCGCCTCCTCATCCAGGGCGGCCAGGTGGGTCTTGATCGGCCGGCGCAGGGGCGGCGGCGTGGTGATCAGGCTCATCTCCCGCACCCCCGAGAGGCTCATGTAGAGGGTGCGCGGGATCGGCGTGGCGCTGAGGGTAAGCACGTCCACGTCCTTCCTGAGGGCCTTGATCTTCTCCTTCTGGTTCACGCCGAAGCGCTGCTCCTCATCCACCACCAGCAGCCCCAGCTGCCTGAAGCGGGTGCCCTTGCCCAGCAGCTGGTGGGTGCCCACCACCACGTCCACCGTGCCCTCCGCCAGCCCCTCCTGGATCACCTTGCGCTCGCCGGCGGTGCGGAAGCGGTTGAGCAGACTCACCTTGAGTGGATAGGGCGCGAAGCGCTCCGAGAGCGAGCGCCAGTGCTGCTGGGCCAGCACCGTGGTGGGCGCCAGCATCGCCACCTGCTTGCCGGCCGTCACCGCCTTGAAGATGGCGCGGATCGCCACCTCCGTCTTGCCGAAGCCCACATCGCCGCACACCAGCCGGTCCATGGGCTGGGGCTGTTCCATGTCGCGCTTCACCTCCGTGATCGCCTTGAGCTGATCCGGGGTGGGCTCGTAGGGGAAGGAGTCCTCCAGTTCGCCCTGCCAGGGGCCATCGGGGGGGTAGGCGAAGCCCGGCGCCCGGTGGCGTTCGGCGTAGAGCTTCACCAGATCGAGGGCCACCCGGCGCACGGCCTTCTGGGCCCGCTCCTTGGCCTTGGCCCAGGCGGTGCCGCCCATGCGGTTGAGGTCGGGCGGGCTGTCGCTGGTGGCGCGGTAGCGGCCGAGGCTGCCCAGCTGGTCGGCGGCCACCCGCAGCAGGCCGTCGGCGTACTGCACCACCAGGTAGTCGCGCGACTCGCCGCCGATGGCCAGCTTCTCCAGCTTCAGGAACCGGCCGATGCCGTGGTTGCGGTGCACCACGAAGTCGCCCGGCTGCATCTTGTTCGGGTCCACCGTGCGGCTGGCGGCCTTGCGGCGGCGGCGCACGTAGCCGGTGGCGGCCAGGGCGTGCTGGCCGAAGAACTCCCGGTCGCTGATCAGCACCAGCCGCCAGGCCGGCAGCTGCAGGCCCTCCAGCTCGGCGGTGCCCCTCGTCTTCAGGGCCACCGGCGTGCGCTGCTCCACCAGGCGGTCGATGGCGGGGTAGTCCGCCGGGTTGGGCACGAAGCGGGTGATGCAGTCGTGCTCCTCCAGCAGGGCCACCGCCCGGCTGGGCTGGGCCGACAGCAGCCACACCGTGGCCCCCTCGGCGGTGAAGCCCTTCACCAGCCCCGCCAGCCGGCCGAAGGCATTGGGGTGGGCCGGCACCGGGCGGGAGGCCAGATCGAAGCTGTTGGCGTGGCCGTCCGTCTCGTGCAGCTCCGCCAGGTCGAAGCCGGCGAAGGCCTCCGCCTGCTCCAGGGCCTCGGCGGGCGGCCGGTGCAGCAGCGGCGGCAGCAGGGCGGCGATGGCCTCGGCGCCGGTGCTTGCCGCCCGGGCCAGCTCGGCGCAGATGTCGCCGTGGTGGTCGCCGGCATGGTCGCACCACTGCTGGCCGTGGGAGAGGCAGTGGCGCCGCTCGTCCACGGCGATCAGGGTGTTGGCGGGCAGGTAGGTGAGCAGCGAGGCGGGCCGCCGCCAGGCCAGCCCCATCAGCCGCCGCATGCCCTCGGGGGTACCGCCTTCCAGCAGCTGCTCCAGGGCCGCGGGGCTGAGCAGCTGGTCAAGCCCGTCGGGCATCGCCTCCCGCAGGGCATCGGCCACCAGCGGGCCGTAGCCGGTGGGGGTGAGCCGCACCACGGCGACGGCGTCGAGGGAGCGCTGGGAGGCGGGGTCGAACTCCCGCAGCTTCTCCAGCTCCTCGCCGAAGAACTCCAGCCGCACCGGCAGCTCGGCGCTCACCGGGAACACGTCGACGATGTCGCCGCGGCGGCTCCAGCTGCCCTCCTGCTCGATGGTGGGCACCCGCTCGTAGCCCAGCTGCGCCAGGGTCTCGCCCAGCTGCTCGAGGTCCACCCTGTCGCCCTTGCGCAGGCTGAGGCAGCGGGCCTGGAGCGCCTCCGGCGGCGGCAGGTGGGGCTGCAGGGCCCGCTCGGTGGCCACGATCGCCAGGCGCTGGCCGGCGGTCCCGGCTCCGGACCCCCCGGCGGCGTCGGCCTGCCGGTCGAGCAGCTCGCTGAGCACCTGCAGCTGGCCCCAGGTGATCTCGCTGGTGGGATCGAAGGGCTCGTAGGGACTGCCCTCGCTGGTGGGGTAGAGCTGGCAGCTGCCCCAGCCCATCAGCTCCAGCAGCGCCGCCCAGCGGCCCGCCTCCTCCAGGGTGGGCACGATCACCAGCAGCGGTGCCTCGGCGGCCCCCGCCAGGGCACTGCTCACCAGGGCCCGCGCCGCGCGGCCCGCCCCGCTCAGCCGCAGGCGCTGGGGCCGCCTGCTGCGCTCCAGCACCTCGCCGGTGAGGGGCACCTGCTGCAGCTGGCGCACCAGGGCGGAGAGGGGCATCGCTTCAGGGCATCGGCAGCCGGCCATCCTCGCAAGGGACCCCGGGCCGCCGCGGCGCCGGGTGCCACCGGCCCCCCGCCACTGGCCCCCCGCCGGCCCCCACTGGCTCCCGCCGGCCGCGGCGGCTCCGGCCCCGGCGGGCCAGAATCGACCCTGATGCCGCCGCGGGCGCCGGCCGGACCATGAGCGCCTACCGCTGCCCCTACTGCCGGCCCCTGGCCCTGCGCATGGCCCGCGGCCCGGGCGGCGTGCCGATCTGCGCCCGCTGCGGCGACCCCCTGGAGCGGGTGCCGCTGGTGCGTCCCTGGGCGGCCGTGGCCCTGCTGCTGGTGGGCGGCGGCCTGGCGGCGGCCACCTTCGGGGTGGTGCAGCCCCAGCCGCGCCCGCTGCCGGATGCCAGCCAGGGGCCCCTGGCGGCCCTGGCCGGCCAGGTGACGGACCTGATCACGGGCCCCCCGCGGCCCCGGCCCGAGGATGCCCCCCTCACCGCCGGGCGGGATGCCGCCCTGTTCGGCCAGCTCGATGGCGCCGACCAGGCCTGGCGGCCCCGGGCCGAGCCGCTGCCCGGCGGCCGGATCCGCTACTCCTACCGGCGCCGCAGCGGCGATCCGCCCCTGAGCCTGGAGCAGATCAAGCTGCTGATGCGCAACCCGCCCCGCTTCGAGCAGGAGCGCGCCGCCATCGCCGCCCTGCTGGGCACCCTGCGCAGCCGGGGCGTGCTGGTGGTGCTGGGTCCCCCCCGCAGGCCGGGGGCCGCCGGCGAGTGGGAGCCGCGGGCCGGCCTGCTGCGCATCCGCCCGGACGTGCCGGGCCAGGGCAGCCGCCAGTTCGCCCAGGTGCTCAACCACGAGGCGATCCATGTGGCCCAGAGCTGCCGCAACGGCCACCTGCGGGCCCGCCCCATTCCCCTGGGGCTGCCGCGGGCGGTGGATGCCCAGGCCCAGCGCCACCTGCAGGAGCCGATCTACGCCCGCACCTCGCCCCGGGAGCGGGCCCTGGAGGAGGAGGCCTACGCCAACCAGGCCCGGCTGGAGCTGGGGGTGCAGCTGCTGGCGGCCAACTGCCGCCCCCGCCCGCTGCCGGCTTCCCAGGCCTAGGGCTGCCCCTGGGGCTGGGCTGAAGCTGCTGTCGTCGCCTTCGCCGTCAGGGGCGGCGGCGGCAGGGCCAGCAGCTCGCTCTCCAGCAGCATGTTGAAGTGCAGCAGCTGCTCGTCGCTGAGCTGCTGGCGGCTGGCCAGCTGGAACTGCCCCTCCAGGAAGCGGCGACCCCGGGCCGCATCCCAGCCCAGCTGCTGCAGCAGCTGGTCGCTCTGGCTGAGCAGGTCGCCGCGGCGCAGGGGCACCGGCGCGCCGGCGGGATCGGCCCCCGGCGGCAGCTGGCCCAGGGCCCGCAGGTAGGCGCTGAGGTCGCGGTAAGTGGTGAGCCGCGAGCGGCTGGGGTGCCCGAAGGCCCGCTCCAGGTAGGTGGCCTCCTGGTCCCGCCGCCAGCCGAGGCGCTGCAGCTGCAGGTCCAGGGCGGCGAGTTCGTCGCTCCAGTCGTCCGGGTCCGCCGGCGGGGGCTCCAGGGGCGGCGGCGGCCCGCTGGCCGGCTGGGTGGCCGGGGGGGGCGGCGGCGCGCTGGCGCCAGGCGGGTCGGCGGCGGCCGGGGCCGGTTGCAGCTCCAGGCTGGGCTGGCGCGGCGCTTCGGGCGCTGCCGCCGCAGAGTCCTCGGGCCCGGAGCCTGCGGGTCCGGGGGGGGCGGCCGGCCCTGGACCCACCCGGCGCACCGCCCTGCCCGCCGTGGCGTCCGCGGCGCCGGTCACCGCGCCGGTCGCTGCGGCATCCGTCACGGCCCCGGCCCCGGGCGGGCCCTCCAGCCGCTGCAGCAGCCGGGCCAGGGCCCGCTCCTCCGCCTGCTCGGCGTCGACCGCCTCCCCCAGGGCGCTGCCCAGGCAGCTCTCCCGCTGCCAGGCACTCACCTGCACCACCCGCTGGCCGGGTTCGGCGTGCACCAGTCGAGCCCGGAGCTGCATCGCTGGGGCGTCCCCCTGAACCACCTTCCTAGAGTGCCCCTTGCCCCGATCCGTTGCAGGGTCTTCACCGCAGGTTTGGCATGGAAGCGGAGTCGATCCCGTCCCTCTCCCCCCTGATCCAGAACGCCGACCAGTGGGGGGAGGTGCTGGTGCTGCTGCCGCTGCTGGTGGCCCTCGAGGCCGTGCTCTCCGCTGACAACGCCATCGCCCTGGCGGCCATCTCCCGCGGCCTCCAGGACCCCGCCCAGCAGGGCCGGGCCCTCAACCTCGGCCTGGCCCTGGCCCTGGCCTTCCGCCTGGCGCTGATCGCCGCCGCCCGCTGGGTGCTGGAGTTCTGGCCCCTGCAGCTGGCGGCGGCGGCCTACCTGCTCTGGCTGTGCGGCTCCAACCTGCTGCCCCTGTTCAACGCGGACGACGACGAGGACGACGCTGCCCTGGGGGCCGGCGGCCACCCCGGCCATCACCACCATCCCCACCACCACCGCAGCCTGGGGGCGGTGGTGGCCACCCTCGCCCTCACCGACCTGGCCTTCTCGGTGGACAGCGTGGCCGCCGCCGTGGCCGTGAGCGACAACCTGCTGCTGGTGATGGCGGGCGGCGTGATCGGCGTGGTGGCCCTGCGGCTCACCTCCGCCCTGTTCATCCGCTGGCTGGCGGTGTTCCGCCGCCTGGAGACCGCCGGCTATCTGGCGGTGGGTCTGGTGGGGGTGCGGCTGCTGCTGCGGCTGGCGGCCCCCCAGCTGGTGCCGCCGGAATGGGGGCTGCTGCTGCTGGTGGCGGCGCTGTTCACCTGGGGCTTCTCCGAGCGCCGGCCCCAGCCGGCGCCGGGGGAGGTCAACCCCTGAGCCATGCGGGTGGAGTTGCGCCAGGCCGGCAGTGACCGGCTCCTCGATCGCCTCGAGCTCGACGAGATCCCCCACCCGGGCCGCTGGCTGGTGGTGGGGGAGCGCAGCTTCCTGGTGCTGCAGCGCCACCACCGCTACCAGCTGCGGGCCGGCCGCTACGAGCTGGCCAGCGTGGCGCTGCAGGTGCGGCCCCAGGTGCGGCCGGCCGATGCCCACTGGTGGGAGGGCCGCTGGGTGATCGGCGATCCCAGCTGCCGCTTCAATGCCCGCAGCCCGCTGCTGCGCTGCGCCGTGCTGCCCGATGGCCCCTGTGACCGCTGTGCCCACCACCGGCCCCGCTGAGCCCGCCGCCGGCGCCCCAGTCGTGTGGCACCGCGGCCACCTGGTGCGCGGCCACGGGGTGGCCTCCGGCACGGCCCCGGACAGCCCTTACCCCGCCGGCACCATCGCCCTGCAGCGGCCGTTCTTCGCCGCCAGCGGCTTCGACCTGGGCCCCTGCCAGGACGCCACCCTCAACCTCGACTTCCCCGGCAGCCGCTGGCTGCTGCGCCAGCCCGACCACCGGGTGGAGCGGCTGTGCTGGAGCGATCGCCATCCGCCCGAGACGTTCTCCCTCTGGCGTTGCCGGCTGCGGCGCCTCGGCCCCGCCCCCGGCACCGCCGCAGCGGACCCCAGGTCCGGGGAGCCGGTGCCCGCCCTGATCTACTACCCCCACCCGGAGACCAAGCGGGCCCACCCCCAGCCCGGCTCGCTGCTGGAGGTGCTGGCGCCACCCCTGGGGGCCGTGGTGCCCGGCGAGGGCTTCGCCCTGGAGCTCGATCCGCGCCGCTGCCGCCGCATCCAGCCGGCGCGGCTGCGGGCCCGGTTGCTGGAGTTTCTCAAGTTCCGGGTGCTGGCGGCCCAGGAGCAGTTCTTCGCCGACCTGCGGCCCTCCGGGGCCGGGGCCGGGCCGGCCCGCTCGGAGCCGGACCTCGACCTGGCGCGGTTCCGCCGCTGGCTGGGGCCGGCCGGCTGCAGCGAGGCCCTCGACCTCGACGACGCGGACCTGGCCCGGGTGCTGGAGCAGGCCCGCGCGCTCTACACCGACCTCCGCCCCTGAGGCGCCCGCCCCCCGGGCCGTCGGCGGCGGCGCCAGGCCCCCCTAGGCTGGGCCCACCTCCATGCCGGTGACTCCGATTTCCCTGCCCACCAACCCCGCTCCGGGTCAGGAGCAGCGCCCGCGGCCCCGGGGCGGCCGCCGTCGTCCCTCCGCCCCCCAGCCGGTTGCGGCCAGTCCGTCGGGTCCCGGATCGTCCCCGCCGCCGGGCGTCCCCCCCAGCACCCGCATCCCCGTCCACTTCGCCCCCGAACTCCACGACTCGCCCTTTGCGGCCCTGGGGCTGGGGCTGCCGATCGTGCAGGCGGTGGTGGAGAAGGGCTACACCAGCCCCTCGCCGATCCAGCTGCAGTGCATCCCGGCGGTGCTGGCCGGCCACGACGTGATGGCCGCCGCCCAGACCGGCACCGGCAAGACCGCGGGCTTCACCCTGCCGATGCTGGAGCGGCTGCGCCACGGTCCCCACGCCCGCAACAACGTGGTGCGGGCCCTGGTGCTCACCCCCACCCGCGAGCTGGCTGCCCAGGTGGGCGAGAGCGTGGCCACCTACGGCCGCTACCTCGACCTGCGCTCGGACGTGGTGTTCGGCGGCGTCAAGGTGAACCCGCAGATGCTGCGGCTGCGCCGCGGCGCCGACGTGCTGGTGGCCACGCCGGGCCGGCTGATGGACCTGGCCCAGCAGAACGCCGTCAAGCTGGATCGGGTCGAGATCCTGGTGCTCGATGAGGCCGACCGCATGCTCGACATGGGCTTCATCCGCGACATCCAGAAGATCCTGGCCCTGCTGCCGGCCAAGCGCCAGAACCTGCTGTTCTCGGCCACCTTCGAGGCCTCGATCCGGCGCCTGGCCACGGGCCTGCTGCACAACCCGGTGCAGCTGCAGGCCACCCCGGAGAACCGCACCGCCGCCACGGTGGAGCACGTGCTCCACCCCTGCGACATGGCCCGCAAGCCGGAGCTGCTCTGCCACCTGATCCAGAGCAACGACTGGCAGCAGGTGCTGGTGTTCTCCCGCACCAAGCACGGCGCCAACCGCCTGGCCGATCGCCTCAGCGAGGAGGGCATCCACGCCGCCGCCATCCACGGCAACAAGAGCCAGGGGGCCCGCACCCGCGCCCTGGCGGGCTTCAAGAGCGGTGAGGTGCGCGTGCTGGTGGCCACCGACATCGCCGCCCGCGGCATCGACATCCACCAGTTGCCCCACGTGGTGAACCTGGATCTGCCCAACCAGGCCGAGGACTACGTGCACCGCATCGGCCGCACCGGCCGGGCCGGCCACAGCGGCCATGCCGTGTCGCTGGTGGCGGCGGAGGAGCACGAACTGCTGCGGGCGATCGAGCGGCTGATCGGCAGCCCCCTGCCCCGGCAGCCGGTGCCGGGCTTCGAACCCACGGTGCTCTCGGCGCCCCCCCTGGACCTCAGCGGCGGCCGCGGCCGCGGCGGTGCCCGGACAGGGGGTGGTGGTCGCTCCGGCGGCGGCGCCCGCGGCGGGGGCCGCAGCGCCGGTGCCAGCCGCGAGCTGAGTGGCCCCCGGGCCACGGCCGCCGCCGGCCCGGGTCGCGCCCGCCGGCGCTGACCCCGGGCCCGGCCCTCGGCTCAGTCGTCCCCGTCCCCCTCGAGCAGCAGCTGCTGGAAGGCGGAGTAGAGCTCCAGCTCCGCCTCCGATCCGGGCTGGCGCCGCTGGGGATTGGCCCGCAGTCCGCCGGCGCCGGATCGGCCTGGCCGGCCGCTGGCCGCCGCTGCGGCGGCACCCGGGGCCGGTGGGCCCGCCGCCCTGGAGCCGGCCTCGGATCCCCCTGCCTGGCCCCGCAGCGCCTGGCGTTGCCGTTCCCGCTCCTGGTCGCGCCGCTGGGCCTCGGCCTGCCGCAGCCGTTCCAGCAGGTGGGGCGGCACCGTGCCATCGGGGCTCACCTGCATCAGCTCCCGGAACAGGGCCTCCGGATCGGTCTCGGTTTCCACCCGGTGCCGCTGTTCGGTGGCCCGTGGGGCCGGCTTGGGCACCTCGGGCCTGGGCAGGGGCTGGGGCAGGCTGCGGCCCAGCTGTTGCAGCCGCTCCAGGCTGCGGGCGTCGAAGCTCATCTCAGGAACAGCCCAGGCTGTCGCGGGTGGAGCGGCCCGTCACCGGGTTGGTGCCGCTGGCGCCGGCGCAGAGGCTCTGCAGCACATCGCCCCGCAGGGGCACGTTGGTGAAGTCGGCCCCGGTGATCACCACGCCCCTGAACTTGGTGTTGAAGGCGAAGGCGTCCTCCAGCACCGCGTCGCTGAGGTCTGCCCCCTCGAAGATCGCCGAGTCGAGGGTGGCCTCGCGCAGGTCGGCGCCGCGGAAGTCGGCGTCCTGCAGCTTGGCCCCGAACAGGCTGGCGCCGCGCAGGTCGGCGCCGTGGAAGTCGGCCTCGCGCAGGTTGGTGAGGTTGAAGGTCACCCCCCGCAGGTCGGCGCCGGCGAAGTCGTGGCCGATCAGCACCTGCTTGGCGTAGTCCATGGCGGCCCGGGCCGGGGCGGCCAGGCCCAGCAGGGCCAGGAGGCAGCCCAGCAGCCCCGCGAGGAGCCGCGCCCGGCGCGGTGGGCTGTGCGGAGGCCGGGGCATGGACGCAGCGCGGGTGGTCCAACCCTAGGGGCCGCGGCCGCTCCAGCTGCGGCCCGCTGGAGCGGCCAAGCCGGGGTCCGACGCCGCCCCAGCGGGCCCTAGCCGCGCTCCCGCCCGGCCAGCAGCTGCCAGGCCTGGAAGGGCTCGACGCCCCGCTCGCACAGCTCGATCCAGGGGCGCAGGTGCCCCAGCCAGTCCTCCGGCGGGGTGGGGATGGCCCGCGCCGCAGCTGCGGCCATCGGCGCCTGGGGCGGGTGCTGGTGCTGGGCCATGGCATCTGCTGCGGACCTCGGCAGGGTTCCCGGCACCGCGCCGCGCGGTTGCCCCGCCCGTCGCGCCGTCCACCGCGCACCGCCCCGCCGGGGTCCCCGCGGCCCCGCCCCGGGAACCCTGGGGATGTCGCCGCCCGCCCATGGCCCCCGCCCACCGCCAGCGCCAGGGGGCCTGGGCCGAGCAGCGGGCCCTGCGGCTGCTGCGCGCCCGGGGCTGGAGCCTGCTGGAGCGCAACTGGCGCTGCCCCTACGGCGAGCTGGACCTGCTGCTCAGCAAGGCGCCCGACCGGCTGCTGCTGGTGGAGGTCAAGGCGCGGCGCCGCTGCGGTCCCGACGGCTGGGGCCAGGCGGCCCTGGACCGGGGCAAGCGCCGCCGGCTGCGGCTCACCTGGGGTTGCTGGCTGGCGGAGCACCCCCGCTGGCAGCACGGCCGGGTGGAGCTGGTGCTGGCCTTGGTGCCGCTGCCGCCGGCCCGCGCGCCGGTGCGCTGGCAGCGCTGGAGCTAGGGCTGGCCCGCCGGCGCCGCCGGCGCGGGATCCACCGGAGCGGGGCTGAACTCCACGCTGCAGATGTAGCGGTAGTTGCCGATGCCCACGTTCACCTCCGTGCAGCTGGTGCCCGTCACCGTGGCGCCCCTGGGCAGCTGCTGGGTCGCCCGCTCGATGGCATTGCCCTTGCTCCAGGTGGACTGGGAGGTCACCGAGCCGGCCCGGGCCGGGGCGATCGCCGCCAGGGCCAGCAGCAGCGGCGGGGCGATCAGCGGCCAGGGGCGGCGGCGGGACATGGGGCCAGGGGCGACAGCTCCGGTGTAGGTGCGGACGCCGCTGCGGGCAAGGGTCCGGGGGCGGCCGGCGCCGCCGGGCCCTGGGGCCGCACCGGGCGACGCGGCAATCTGGAGCCGTGCCGGCGCCTGAGCCCCATGACCTTCGCGGCCCACCGCGCCCGCAAACGCTTCGGCCAGCACTGGCTCACCGATGCAGCGGTGCTGGACCGCATCCTGGCGGCGGCCGAGCTCGGCCCCGGGGACCGGGTGCTGGAGGTGGGTCCGGGCCGGGGCGCCCTCACCCAGCGGCTGCTGGAGTCCCCCGCCGCCGCCGTGGCCGCCGTGGAGCTGGACCGCGACCTGGTGGCGGGCCTGCGCCAGCGCTTCGGCGCCGATCCCCGCTTCTCCCTCATGGAGGGGGACGCCCTGGCGGTGGAGCTGCCCGGGGCCGACAAGGTGGTGGCCAACATCCCGTACAACATCACCGGGCCGCTGCTGGAGCGGCTGGTGGGGCGCCTCGACCGGCCCGCGCCGCGGCCCTACCGGCGGCTGGTGCTGCTGGTGCAGCGGGAGGTGGGCGAGCGCATCCGCGCCCTGCCGGGCAGCAGCGCCTACTCGGCCCTGAGCGTGCGCCTGCAGCTGCTAGCCCGCTGCCGCTCGGTGTGTGTGGTGCCGCCGCGCTGCTTCCAGCCACCGCCGAAGGTGATGAGCGAGGTGGTGGTGCTGGAGCCGCTGCCGCCGGAGCAGCGCCTGGAGCCGGCCCTGGCCCGCACCCTGGAGCAGCTGCTGCGGCGCTGCTTCGCCGCCCGCCGCAAGATGGTGCGCAACACCCTGATGGGTCTGCTGCCGCCCGGGCAGCTGGAGGCCCTGGCGGCCGAGGCGGGCATCGGCCTGCAGCAGCGGCCCCAGGAGCTGGCCCCCGACCGCTGGGTGGCCCTGGCGGCGGGCTTGAATCGGGCCACTGGCGGCGGCCCTGCGGCCGCCTGATCTCCCTTCCCATGCCCGAGCTGCGCGTCTCCGCCCCGGCCAAGATCAACCTGCACCTCGAGGTGCTGGGCCTGCGCCCCGACGGCTTCCACGAGCTGGCGATGCTGATGCAGACCCTGGATCTGGCCGACACCCTCACCCTCAACCCCAGCGCTGACGGCCGGATCGGCCTCAGCTGCGACCGCAGCGACCTGCCCCTCGGTGGCGGCAACCTGATCGTGCAGGCGGCCGAGATGCTGCGGGCCCGGGCCGGGCTGCCGGAGCTGGGGGCCCGCATCCACCTGGAGAAGCGCATCCCCATCGGTGCCGGCCTGGCGGGGGGCTCCAGCAACGGCGCCGCAGCGCTGGTGGGCCTCAATGCCCTCTGGGGCTGCGGCTTCGGCGCCGGGGCGCTGCAGGCCATGGCCACGGCCCTCGGCTCGGACATGCCCTTCTGTCTGGAGGGCGGCGCGCAGCTCTGCTTCGGCCGGGGCGAGCGGCTCGAACCCATTGCCCTGGAGGCGCCGCCGCCCTGGGGCGTGCTGCTGATCAAGCACCCCGGCGTGAGCGTCTCCACCCCCTGGGCCTACGGCCGCTGCCGGGAGCAGCGGGGCGCCGCCTACCTCAGCGGCGAAGCGGACTTTGAGGAGCGCCGGCGGGACCTGCGCCGGGGGCCGCTGCTCGCGGCCCTGCGGGGGACGGCCCCGCTGCCGCCGCTCCGCAACGATCTGCAGGCGGTGGTGGAGCCGGAGGTGGAGAGCGTGCGCCGGGGCCTCGCCCTGCTGCGCCAGGCGCCAGGGGCCCTGGCGGTGGCCATGAGCGGCAGCGGCCCCAGCCTGTTCGCCCTCTTCCCCGACCTCGCCGCCGCGGAGCGGGCCCGCGCCGCCCTGGCGGCCGGGCTGGCGGCCGCGGGCTTCGAGGCCTGGTGCTGCCGCTGCACCGGCTCCGGTGCCAGCCTGGGCTGAGCCCGACCCAGCCCCGTGAGCGACGCCAGCGATCCCGCCAACAGCCCATCCGGCCCCCAGGGCGAGGCCGGCGCCCCGGCCGCCCGCCCCCGCAAGGGTCCCCTGAGCTTCCTCTCCGGCTCCCTCACCAGCCTGGGCCTGGGCTGGCTGGCCCTGCAGCTCTCCTACCGGGTGGTGGGCTACTACGCCGAGCACCCGCCCCACTACGACGTCCGCTTCGCCCAGAGCATCGCCACCTTCGTCAAGACCCTGGTGGTGGGCATGAGCTTCCTGGCCACCTTCACCTTCGCCTTCGTGGGCCTGGGCCTGTTCCTCACCTTCCTGCGCAGCCTGATGCCCGGCTGGAGCCAGGCTGAGGAAACCCCCTAGCCTGGGCAGGTGCCTGCTGCTGCCATGACCGCCCACGACCTGGAACTGCTGGTGCTGCTGCTCTCGCCGGGGATGCTGCTGTCGGTGCTGCTGCTCGCCACCTTCGCCGCCGGCGGCTGAGGCCCCGGCCGGCCCGGCGAAGAGCTGAGATAAGTTGGCTCCACATCTGGCCCAGGCCGGAGCAGCCCCCGGCCGCAGCCGGAATCGAATCCCCACCGTGGCAGAGACGCTTCTCTTCAACGCCCTGCGCGATGCCATCGACGAAGAGATGGCCCGCGACCCCCACGTGTGCGTGATGGGTGAGGACGTGGGCCAGTACGGCGGTTCCTACAAGGTCACCAAGGACCTCTACCACAAGTACGGCGAACTGCGGGTGCTGGACACCCCGATCGCCGAGAACGCCTTCACCGGCATGGCGGTGGGCGCCGCGATGACGGGCCTGCGCCCGATCGTGGAGGGCATGAACATGGGCTTCCTGCTGCTGGCGTTCAACCAGATCTCCAACAACATGGGGATGCTCCGCTACACTAGCGGCGGCAACTTCACGATCCCCACCGTGGTGCGCGGCCCCGGTGGCGTCGGCCGGCAGCTGGGGGCCGAGCACAGCCAGCGGCTGGAGGCCTACTTCCACGCCGTGCCCGGCATCAAGATCGTGGCGGTGAGCACCCCCACCAACGCCAAGGGCCTGATGAAGGCCGCCATCCGCGACAACAACCCCGTGCTCTTCTTCGAGCACGTGCTGCTCTACAACCTCAGTGAGGACATCCCCGAGGGCGACTACACCTGCGCCCTCGACCAGGCCGACGTGGTGCGGGAGGGGAAGGACGTGACGATCCTCACCTATTCGCGCATGCGCCACCACTGCCTCAAGGCCGTGGAGCAGCTCACCAAGGAGGGCATCGACGTGGAGCTGATCGACCTGATCAGCCTCAAGCCCTTTGATCTGGACACGATCTGCCGCTCGATCCGCAAGACCCACAAGGTGCTGATCGTGGAGGAGTGCATGAAGACCGGCGGCATCGGCGCCGAGCTGATGGCCCTGATCACCGAGCACTGCTTCGACGACCTCGACGCCCGGCCCGTGCGCCTTTCCTCCCAGGACATCCCGACGCCTTACAACGGCACCCTCGAGAACCTGACGATCATCCAGCCCCACCAGATCGTGGCGGCGGCCCAGCAGCTGCACGCGGGCGCGCTCTGAGATGGCACGCCAACAGGGGTGGTTCGCCCTGATCCTGGCCCTGGCGATCGCCGCCGGGGCCCTGCTGATGACCTTCCCGCTCCAGCTCGGCCTGGACCTGCGCGGCGGCAGCCAGCTCACCCTTCAGGTGCTGCCGGCCGGCTCCGTCAGGAAGGTGCAGAAGGAGCAGCTGGAGGCCGTCAAGGACGTGCTGGAGCGCCGCATCAACGGCCTGGGGGTGGCCGAATCCACCCTGCAGACCGTGGGCGACGACCAGCTGGTGCTGCAGCTGCCCGGTGAGCAGGACCCCAGCCGTGCCGCCAAGGTGCTGGGCACCACCGCCCTGCTGGAGTTCCGTGCCCAGCGGGCCGGCACCGAGCGGGAGATGCAGGGGCTGCTGCGGCTCAAGCGCCAGGCCGAGGCCGTGCTCAACCAGCGGCGCGCCCGGACCGCCGCCGCCGCGGCGCCGGGCCAGCCCCAGCCCCCCCCGGTCAGCCTCGCCGCCGAGGACCTGGCCAAGGCCCTCACCGGCCTGGGCATCCCCGTGCCCGCCGGCGCCACTGAAGCCGAGCAGCTCCAGCTGCTGCTGGAGGCGGTGAACCGCAAGGTGGTGGCCCTGTACGAGCCGGCCCAGCTCACCGGCAAGGACCTCACCGGCGCCGGCCGCCAGCAGCAGCAGACCGGCAGCGGCTGGGATGTGACCCTGACCTTCAACCGCGAGGGCGGCGAGAAGTTCGCCTCCCTCACCCAGGGCATCGCCGGCACGGAGCGGCTGCTCGGCATCGTTCTGGACGGCCGCTCGATCAGCGAGGCCAGCGTCGGTCCCCAGTTCAAGGCCGCGGGCATCACCGGCGGTTCCGCCAGCATCACCGGCAACTTCACCCCGGAGGAGGCCCGCGACCTGGAGGTGCAGCTGCGCGGCGGCTCCCTGCCGCTGCCGGTGAAGGTGGTGGAGCAGCGCTCCATCGGCGCCACCCTCGGCACCGAGAACGTGCGCACCAGCCTGATGGCGGCCCTCTCGGGCCTGGCCCTGGTGGCGGTGTTCATGGTGCTGGTCTACCGGCTGGCGGGGCTGGTGGCGGTGGTGGCCCTGAGCCTCTATGCCCTGTTCAACCTGGCCCTCTACGCCCTGATCCCGGTGACCCTGAGCCTGCCGGGCATCGCCGGCTTCATCCTCTCGGTGGGCATGGCGGTCGATGCCAACGTGCTGATCTTTGAGCGGGTCAAGGAGGAGCTACGGCAGGGCAACAGCCTGATCCGCTCCATCGACGCCGGCTTCTCGATGGCCTTCTCCTCGATCCTCGACGGCCACGTCACCGGCCTGATCAGCTGCGCGGCCCTGTTCCTCCTGGGCACGGGCCTGGTGAAGGGCTTCGCCGTGACCCTGGGCATCGGCCTGCTGCTGAGCCTGTTCACCGCCCTCACCTGCACCCGCACCCTGCTGCGGCTGCTGATGAGCTATCCCGCCCTGCGCCGCAGCACCTACTTCCTCCCCGCCGCCCAGCTGCCCGCCAGCGCCGCCTGATGACCCCCAGCCCCGCGCTCCAGTCCGCCGCCGCCGCGGTTCCCGTCCCCGGTTTCCGCATCAGCCGCCACCGCCGCCTGGCCTGGTGGGGCAGCGGCCTGGCCTGTCTGCTCAGCGTGGTGGCGATGGTGCTGAGCTGGCTCAACCCCGCGATCCGGGCGCCGCTGCGGCCCGGCCTCGACTTCACCGGCGGCACCCAGATCCAGGTGGAGCGCCGCTGCGACGGCGCGGCCTGCGCCTCGGTGGCCGCCCCGCAGATCCAGCGCCGGCTGGCGACCCTCGGCCTGCCGGAGGAGAGGGGGGAGCGGGCCCCCAACCTGGGCAGCGCGGCGGTGCAGCTGCTGGACCAGGGCCAGTCGGTGGTGCTGCGCCTGCCGGCCCTGGGGCCGGCCCAGGCCCGGACGGTGATCCAGGCCCTCGACGAGCTGGTGGGACCCCTGGATGGGGCCGGCACCTCGGTGAACACCATCGGCCCCACCCTCGGCGCCCAGCTGCTGCAGGGCAGCCTCGTGTCGCTGCTGGTGAGCTTTGCGGCCATCGCCGTCTACATCTCCTTCCGCTACGACCGCCTCTTCGCCTTCCTGGCCCTGCTGGCCCTGGCCCACGACGTGCTGATCACCTGCGGCGTCTTCGCCTGGCTGGGGCTCACCCTGGGGATCGAGGTGGATTCCCTGTTCGCCGTGTCGCTGATCACCGTGGCGGGCTACTCCGTGAACGACACGGTTGTGGTGTTCGACCGGATCCGCGAGCAGAAGAGCAGCCTCGGCGGCCTGCCCCTGCTGGACCAGGTGGACGTGGCGGTTGCGGCCACCCTGACCCGCTCCCTGTTCACCTCGCTGACCACCCTGCTGCCCCTGGTGGCGCTGATCTTCTTCGGCGGCAGCAGCCTGTTCTGGTTCGCCGTGGCCCTCACCATCGGCATCGCGGTGGGCGCCTGGTCGAGCATCGGCGTGGCCCCCACCCTGCTGCCCGTGCTGGCGCGGCGCTGATGGTGGATCGGCCCCGGCGCTTCCCCTGGATCCCGGTGCTGCTGGCCCTGCTGGCCCTGCTGGATCTGCGCAGCGAGCTGCTGCTGCTGGCCGACCACTTCACCTGGGTCTCCCTGGGCTACATCCCGGGCCAGCACCCCCTGGCGGTGGTGGTGCTGGCCCTGATGCCCTCCCTGGTGCGCCGCTACCGCTAGCGCCACCGCTGAACCAGGCCCATCCGCCGGGGCCGGCGGGCGGCTCACCAGCGGTCCATGATCTGCTCCACCAGCACCCGTTCGGCCAGCACCTGCAGCACCACCACCAGGGGCAGGGCCAGCAGCACCCCCGGCAGGCCCAGCAGCGCCCCCAGGCAGAGCTGGGCCATCAGGGCCACCGTGGGCAGCAGGTGGGCGGTGCGGTTGAGCAGGATCGGCGTGAGCAGGAAGGCCTCGCCGTTCTGCAGGATCAGCCGCAGCACCAGCACCTGCAGCACCCGCCCCGGCGACACCAGCAGCGCCATCGCCAGCGGCAGCAGCGTGGCCACCGTGGGCCCGATCGTGGGCACGAAGGTGAGCACGCCGCACACCAGCGCGCTGAGCAGGGCCAGGGGCACCTGCAGCAGGGCCAGGCCGGCCCAGGTCAGCACGAACACGGTGCTGGCGGAGATGGTCATGCCCGCCAGCCAGCCCCCCAGGGCCTCGCGGCACTCCTGCAGCAGCGCGTGCACCAGCGGCCGGTAGCTGCTGGGGGTGGCGGCGATCAGCAGGCGCTGGTGGCTGCGGGGGTCGAGGGCCAGCAGGATCGCCAGCAGCAGCAGCAGCA
>CALRKO020000006.1:0-134039 GCA_943368105.1 Chitinophaga pinensis
GGCCCGGTGGGCAAGGAGATGCTGCTGCCGGACGATGAGGAGGCCAACGTGATCATGCTGGCCACCGGCACCGGCATCGCGCCGATGCGCACCTACCTGCGCCGCATGTTCGAGGCCAGCGAACGGGACAAGAACGGCTGGCACTTCCGCGGCAAGGCCTGGCTGTTCATGGGCTCCCCCACCACCGCCAACCTGCTCTACGACGACGACTTCAACCGCTACCTGAGCGAGTATCCCGAGAACTTCCGCTACACCAAGGCCATCAGCCGCGAGCAGCAGAACGCCAAGGGCGGCCGCATGTACATCCAGGACCGCGTCAGCGAGCACGCTGAGGAGATCTTCGCCCTGATCGAGGACCCCAGGACCCACGTCTACATGTGCGGCCTGCGGGGCATGGAGCCGGGCATCGACGAGGCGATGGCCGCCGCCGCCGAGGCCAAGGGCCTCAACTGGTCCGAGCTGCGGCCCCAGCTCAAGAAGGCCGATCGCTGGCACGTCGAGACCTACTGAGCAGCCGCTGCGCTCCGGTGGCCCGGCCGCTGTGCGCCGTGGCCCCCAGGCCCGCCCCCGGCGGGCCTTTCTGCTGGGCGAAGGCCCGCTCCGGGCGGGCCCGGGGGTTCGCCGCCGATCGCCGCCGCGTTTGGCCAAACCCTCACAAAGCCGGCGTCCGCGCCGCCAGGGCCAGGGGGGCGCCGCTTTCGTGGGTAGACCAGATGCTCCCCCGCACACCCCCATGGGCGCCACCCTCACGAATCCGCTCCGGGTCGGGCTGCGCCAGGAGCGGGTGATCCCGCCCCAGTGCCTGGTGATCTTCGGCGCCAGCGGCGACCTCACCCACCGCAAGCTGATCCCGGCCCTGTTCGAGCTGTTCCGCCAGCGGCGCCTGCCCAGCGAATTCGCCGTGCTGGGCTGCGCCCGCCGCCCCTGGAGCGACGAGGAGTTCCGCCAGCGCATGGCCGAGGCCCTGGCCGATGAGGTGCAGCGCCACCAGAGCGCCTGGAGCCAATTCGCCGCCTGCCTGTTCTACGAGCCGGTGGACCTGCAGCAGCCCGCCGACGCCGTGCGCCTCGGCGGCCGCCTGGAGGCCATCGACAAGCTGCGGGCCACCCGCGGCAACCGCACCTTCTACCTGTCGGTGTCGCCGGCCTTCTACGGCAGCGGCTGCCGCTCCCTGGCGGCCGCGGGCCTGCTCAAGGACCCCAGCCGCAGCCGGGTGGTGATCGAGAAGCCCTTCGGCACCGACTACGCCAGCGCCGAGCAGCTGAACCGGGTGGTGCAGGGCTGTGCCCAGGAGCAGCAGATCTTCCGCATCGACCACTACCTCGGCAAGGAGACCGTTCAGAACATCCTGGTGCTGCGGTTCGCCAACACGATCTTCGAGCCGATCTGGAACCGCAATTACATCGCCAACGTGCAGATCACGGCCGCCGAGACCGTGGGGGTGGAGGAGCGGGCCGGCTACTACGAGTCGAGCGGCGCCCTGCGGGACATGGTGCAGAACCACCTGACCCAGATGCTGGCCCTCACCACCATGGAGGCGCCGGGCCGCTTCGACCCCGAGGCGATCCGCAACGAGAAGGCCAAGGTGCTGCAGGCGGCGCGGCTGGCCCAGGAGGAGGAGCCCTGGAAGTGCTGCGTGCGCGGCCAGTACGGCCAGGGGGGCAGCCGCGTCAACCCGGTGGTGGGCTACCGCCAGGAACCGGGGGTGAACGCCAACAGCACCACGGAGACCTACGTGGCGATGAAGCTGTTCATTGACAACTGGCGCTGGCAGGGGGTGCCCTTCTACCTGCGCACGGGCAAGCGGCTGCCCAAGCGCCTCTCGGAGGTGGTGCTCACCTTCCACCAGGCGCCGGTGCACCTGTTCGACGCCGCCGGCGGCAGCCCCACCGCCAACCAGCTGATCCTGCGCATCCAGCCCGATGAGGGGGCCGGCTTCGTGTTCGAGGTGAAGGCGCCGGGCTCCGGCATGCGCAGCCGGCCGGTGGACATGCACTTCAGCTACGACGAGAGCTTTGGCGAACCCTCCGACGAGGGCTACGTGCGCCTGCTGGCCGACGCCATGCTCGGCGATCCCACCCTGTTCACCCGCGGCGACGAGGTGGAGGCCGCCTGGCGCCTCTACACCCCTCTGCTGGAGCTGATCGAGGACGCCCCCTGGCAGCTGCCGATCCACCCCTACGAGGCCGGCACCTGGGGCCCCGGCGCCGCCGACAGCCTGCTAGCCGATGACGGCCTGATGTGGCGGCGGCCCTGACGGCCCAGCCCAGGCTCCCGCCCCCGTTCGCTCCCCCCGTCCGCCCCGCCCTACCCGCCGCCCATGGCCCCCCAGCTGACCCTCCAGGCCCCGCTCGAACTGCCCCCCGACCAGGTGCCGGCCTACCTGGAGACCCTCTGGAGCCAGGGGCTGGAGGGCTCCGCCGGCGCCGCCAGCTTCACCCTGGTGGTGTGGGAGCCCTCCTGGCTGCAGCAGCAGCTGGTGCGCACCGGCCGGATTGATGGCCCCATCAGCGGCCTGCTCCCGGAGGACCTGCTGGAGGCCGCCCGCAGCGCCGTGGTCGACTGCGGCCTGGCCCTGAGCACGGCCCCCACGGCCCCGGAACTGGCCTGGGCCCTGGGCCAGCAGGAGGGCCACCACAGCGCCCCGGACCTGCGCGGTCAGTTCGTGGACCGCGCCATCAGCGCCCACCGGCCGCGGCGGCTGATCACCCTGGCCCCCACCCTGGCGGACGACACTCCCCTCGAGACCCTGGTGGCGGCCTACTGCCCCCTGCCGGAGGAGCGCGGCGCCGGCGAGGACGCCTGCGGCGACGTGGTGGTGCTGCGGGGCGGCCGGGGGGCGATCCAGCAGGGGCTGGCGATGCTGCAGCCGCTGATCGAGCCCGACCTGCCCTGCTGGGTGTGGTGGAACGGCTCCCTCGATGAGTCCCCCGAGGTGCTGGAGGCCCTGGCCACGCCGCCGCGGCGCCTGGTGCTGGACAGCTCGATCGGCAGCCCCCGCCGCTGCCTCGACCAGCTGGTGCAGCGCATCGCCACCGGCCAGGCCGTGAACGACCTCAACTGGCTGCGGCTGCGCAGCTGGCGCGAGTCGCTGGCGATGGTGTTCGACCCCCCCAGCCGCCAGGGGGCCCTGCGGCACGTGGTGCAGCTCGACATCGACGTGGAGGGGCACCACCCCGTCAAGGGGCTGCTGCTGGCGGCCTGGATCGCCGACCGCCTCGGCTGGCACCTGCAGACCAGCTACACCCTGCCCGGCAACGGCGACGGCGCCGGCATCGGCGCCGAGTTCGAGCGCAACGACGGCGAGAGCGTGCAGTTCCGGCTGATGCCCGTGCCCGTGGGGGTCGCCAAGACCCACCCCGGCGCCCTGGTGGGCCTGCGCCTGATCTGCGCGCCCCCGGGCCAGGCGCCCCTGTGCGTGATCCTCTGCTCGGAGTCGGGGGGCTGCATGCGGCTGGAGTCCGGGGGCGTGGCCTCGATGGAGCTGGCGGAGGAGGTGGTGCCGCTGCCCAACGAGAGCGAGGAGATGGAGCTGGCCCGGCTGCTGGGGGGCGGCCACGACACCACCAACCCGCTGCTGGCCGCCGCGGCCCCCCTGGCTGCCAAGCTGCTGCCCGAGTAGGGCCCGGCGGCGGGCCAGCCCGCCCGCGCCATGGCCTGCGTCCTGACAGCCCCCAGCAGCGGCAGCGGCAAGACCCTGGTGAGCCTGGCCCTGGCGGCCCTGGCCCGCCGCCGCGGCGCCAGCCTCCAGACCTTCAAGGTGGGCCCGGACTACCTGGACCCCCAGCTGCTGGGGGCCGTCAGCGGCCGGCCCTGCCGCAACCTCGACCCACTGCTCTGCGGCGCGGGCTGGGTGGAGCGCAGCTTCCAGGGCTTCGGCAGCCGGGCCGAGCTGGCCCTGGTGGAGGGGGTGATGGGCCTGTTCGACGGCCGGGGCCCCAGCAGCGACGGCAGCACGGCGGCGGTGGCCCGCCAGCTGGGGCTGCCGCTGGTGCTGGTGGTGGAGGCCAGCCGCCAGGCGGGCTCGGTGGCGGCCCTGGTGCGGGGCTTCCGCGACCACGACCCCCAGCTGCGCTTCGCCGGCGTGGTGCTCAACGGCGTGGGCAGCGCGCGGCACCGGGCCCTGCTGGGCGAGGCCCTGGAGGCCATCGCCATGCCGGTGCTGGGGGCCCTGCCCCGCCACGACAGCCTGCACCTGCCCTCCCGCCACCTGGGCCTGCTGCCGGCCCACGAGCTGGCGGACCTGGAGCAGCGCCAGGGCGCCTGGGCCGACCTGGCGGAGCGCCACCTGGACCTGGAGCGGCTGTGGCCGCTGCTGGGCGCCCCATCCGCCCCCGCCGACGGCCTGGATCCCATCCCGTGGTGCCTGGCCCAGGAGCGGAGCGGAACGCCCCCGCCCGGGGCAGCGCCGCTGCCGGTGGCGATCGCCGGCGACGGCGCCTTCCACTTCCGCTACCCCGAAGCGGCCGAACTGCTGCGGGCCCGGGGGATGGAGGTGCTGCCCTGGTCGCCCCTGGCGGATGAGCCGCTGCCGCCCCGGGCCCAGGCCCTGATCCTGCCGGGCGGCTACCCGGAGCTGCAGGCGGCCCAGCTGGCCCGCAGCCTCCGCAGCCTGGCGGCGCTGCGGGCCGCCGCCGCCGCCGGCCTGCCGATCTACGCGGAATGCGGCGGACTGCTGCTGCTCGGGGCGGAGCTCTGCGATCCGGCGGGCACCCCCCATGCCATGGCCGGCGTGCTGCCGTTCCGGGCCCGCCGCGGCGCCCTCAGCCTCGGCTACCGCGACGCCAGCGCCAGGGCCGACGGGCTGGTGCTGCGGCGGGGCGAGCGGCTCTGCGGCCATGAATTCCACCGCTGGCAGCTGGAGCCCCTGGCCCCGGGGGCCGGCTTCGCACCCCTTGACAGCCTGTGGCAGCTTGAGGGGTGGGGCAGTCCAGCCCGGGAGGAAGGATGGAGCCGAGCGACGCTGCACGCCAGTTGGCTGCATCTCCACTGGACTGGCTGTCCGGCGATCTCTCGCCGTCTGCGCAACGCAGCCGCGCGGCACGCCGCCAGGAGTGGCAGCGGCTGGAGCGGGGCGAGCCCCGCAGGGGCCAGGCCGTCGAGCGCTGGCGCCTGATCGTGCAGGGGCGGGTGCAGGGGGTGGGATTCCGGGCCGGCTGCCAGCAGCAGGCCCGCCAGCTCCTCCTCAGCGGCTGGGTGCGCAACCGCCGCGACGGCGCCGTGGAGGTGGAGGCGGAGGGCCCGCTGCCCCAGCTCAGCGCGCTGCGCCTGTGGTGTGAGCGGGGCCCGCTCGGTGCGGCGGTCCAGGGCGTGGTCACGGCCCCGATCCCCGTGACCCACGAGGACTGGTTCGAGATCCGCCGCTGAGGCGCGGGCTGCGGGCCGCCGGACCCCGGCCGCGCCGGGGCGGCGTTCTGGGTTGAAATGGCGCCAGCCCCGCCGCCCCCTGGATGCCCCCCCTGACCCTCTGGGCCGAGTTGCTGGCCTACGGCAGCGCCGTGAGCCTCAGCCCGATTCACATCGGCCTGCTGCTGTTGCTGCTGCTGGGCCCCGATCCCCTGCGGCGCGGCTCCTGGTTCGTGCTGAGCTGGGTGCTCACCATCGCAGGCGCCGTGGCCGTGATGCTCACGGTGGGCCACAGCCTGCTACTGACCATGGAGCACGGCAGCCCCCACCGCACCGGCCTCGACCTGCTGGCGGCCGGCGCCCTGCTGGGGCTGGGGCTCAAGGAGCTGCTGGAGCGCCGCGAGGAGGGGGACGAGCCCCCCGGCTGGACGCGCCAGCTGGATCGCTTCAGTGCCCTGCCGCTGCCGCTGCTGATCGCGGCGGGGGTGGGGATCGAGCTGGCCAGCCCGGACGATCTGTTCCTCTTCGCCCGCTCCGCCGGGGTGATGCTGGCCTCGGGGCTGAGCAGCGGCCAGGAGCTGCTGGCCACGGCTCTGTTCACCCTGGCGGCCAGCCTGGCGCTGCTGCTGCCGCTGCTGGCCCTGGCCCTGGGCCGCGAGCAGGTGGTGCCGCTGCTGGAGCGGGGCAAGCAGCTGCTGTTCCGCCGCGGCGACGTGGTGGTGGCGGGCCTGAGCCTGGCCCTGGCGGGCTACCTGGGCTGGGAGGGCCTGCTGGGGCTGGGGCTGGTCTGACCCGCGGCGGCGGGCGGGGGCCTCAGCCGCCCTGGCCCAGCCAGCCCTGCCAGCGCTGCCGCTCAGCGGCCCCCGCCCCCGGCCCCGCCACCAGCCACACCGCCTGGCTGGCGCGGCTCACCGCCACGTAGACGAGCTGGCGGCGCAGCACCTCGTCGCTGGGCCAGAACACATCGCCGGCGATGAACACCTCGCCGAAGGTGCTGCCCTGGCTGCGGTGCACCGTGAGCACGGCGGCTGGCCCCAGGGAGGCGAAGGCATCCCGCACCAGGAAGTAGCGGCGCCAGAGGCCGCGGCCATCCCGCTTGCCGGCCTCGCGGGCCTGCTGGCGCAGCCGTGCCAGCACGGCATCGAGGCAGCCGCGGGCGGCGCTGCCGGCTGGGGGCAGCAGCCGCAGCCGCAGGCGGGCCTCACCGGCCTCCACCTCCGCCTGCAGGGTGTCGATCACGGGGGCGGGCAGGCCATCGCCGGCGCCGGCCTCGCCGCCCACGCCGAACTCCGCCAGGTCGCAGCGCTCGGGGGTCACATCCCGCACCACCAGCTCGCGGTTGGAGCCCAGCACCATGTCGGGCTCCTCGGCGGCCTCCTCGCCCTGGTGGCAGGCGGGGGCCATCACCGCGGAGCGGGTGATCAGCACCTCGCCGGGCAGCACCGGCAGCTGGTCGGCCATGGCGCCGTGGATGGCGCGGCGGGCCAGGGGCACCAGCCGCTCCAGGGCCCGGTTCGTGTAGCAGAGGATGCGGGCGTGGTCGGGGTTGTCCTGCTCGCTGGCGCGGCGCAGGGCGGCCTGGGCCGCCGCCAGCCACTCCGCCTGGGGCACCGCCGCCACCAGCCCCAGGGGCCCGCGCAGCGGCGCCAGGGCCGGCGGCTGGCGGCAGGGCAGCTGGCCGTTGCGCAGGCCCGTGGCCAGCTGCAGCACCGGCCCCTGGTGGCGCACCACCTCGGTGAGGGCGGCGCCGGCGCAGCGCTCCAGGGCGAACACCGGGCTCCGGGGCTCCCCCACCGGCGGCAGCTGGGCCGGATCCCCCACGAACACCAGACGGGTGCGGAAGGGGTGGGCGCAGCGCAGGGCGATCTCCAGCAGGGAGGAGTCCACCATCGAGGCCTCATCCACCAGCACCAGGCCCAGGTGTTCGAGGGCACCGGCGGTCTGCTCGGTCTCCTCGCAGCGCTCCAGGTCCCCCTGGCGCCTGAGCTTGAGCCGCAGCAGCCGGTGGATGGTGGAGGGAAACCAGGTGGGGGCGAGGCCCGCCAGGGCCAGCTGCTGGCGGATCACGCCCACGGCCTTGTGGGTGGGGGCCACCACGGTCCAGCAGAGGCCGCTGCGCTCCACCAGGGCCAGCAGGTGGCGCGAGAGGTAGGTCTTGCCGGTGCCCGCGTAGCCGCTCAGCACGAAGGGGCGGCCGTCCTGGGGCGCCACCAGCCAGGCGGCGAAGGCCTCGGCGGCGGCCTGCTGGCCGGGGGTGAGGCCGGAGCGGGGCAGGCCGGCGGGGTCTGGAGCCGGCGGAACTGCCACCGTCAGCCGATCGGCGGCAGGCCCCAGCGCTGGGCCAGCTCCAGGGGGGAGCCCAGGAGCACCAGCCCGGGCAGGGCGATGGCGGGGCCCAGCAGGCTGCCGATCAGCACCTCCAGGCGGGTGTGGCCGAGGTTCTCCTTGAGGGGCCGGAGCGCGGCAGCGCCGGCGGGCTCGGCAGCCGCCGGGGCGGCCTGGGGATCGGGCGGGGCGCCGCGGAGGTCGGCGGCCAGGCCATTGACCCGCTGGGCCGTCAGGCCGGCGGCGCGCCGCACCCCGGCGGCGTCGTAGAGCACCACGAAGCCCACCACGGCCGCCAGGGCGAACAGCGGATCGGCGAAGCCCTGCTGCCAGCCGATGCCGGCGGCGGTGCCGGTGAGCAGGGCGGAGTGGCTGGAGGGCATGCCGCCGGTCTCGAACAGCACCGCCGGGCGCCAGCGGCGGTGCTCCACCAGCTCGATCGCCAGCTTGGAGAGCTGGGCCAGCCCGCAGGCCGCCAGTCCCCACCAGAGCGGGCCGTTGGCGAGCAGGGCCGCCAGGGGGCTCACGTCGTGGGGAAGGGCGGAGAGCGCCGCCGCGGCGGTGGCGCTCATCGGTCGCGGCTCGTGATGTAGTCGGCCAGGGCCAGCAGCGGCGCGGCCTGGCCGCCGCCGCTCCAGGGGGCGAGCACGGCCTTGGCCTCCGCCACCAGCGCCTCGGCCCGCCGGCGCGACTCCTCCAGCCCCAGCAGCTTCGGGTAGGTGGTCTTGTCGGCGGCGAGGTCCTTGCCGGCGGTCTTGCCCAGCACCTCGCTGCTGGCGGTCAGATCGAGGATGTCGTCGATGATCTGGAAGGCCAGGCCGATGCCGCGGGCGTAGGTGCGCAAGGCCTCCAGCAGCGGCTCTGGGGCGCCGGCGATCAGGGCACCGCTGAGCACGCAGGCCCGCAGCAGGGCTCCGGTCTTGTGCAGGTGGATGTACTCCAGGGTGTCGAGGTCCACGTCCTTGCCCTCGCACTCCAGGTCCACCACCTGGCCGCCCACCAGGCCCGGAGCGCCGGAGGCCAGGGCGAGCTCGCCCACCACCGCCAGCAGCCGCTCGGCCGGCACGCCGGGGCTGCGCAGGGCCACCATCTCGAAGGCGCGGGTCAGCAGGGCATCGCCCGCCAGGATCGCGTTGGCCTCGCCGTACACCTTGTGGTTGGTGGGACGGCCGCGGCGCAGGTCGTCGTTGTCCATGGCGGGCAGGTCGTCATGGATCAGCGACATGGTGTGGACCATCTCCAGCGCCACCGCCGTGGGCATCGCCAGGGCGCTGTCGCCGCCGGCCAGCTCACAGGCCGCCAGGCAGAGGATCGGCCGCAGCCGCTTGCCGCCCGCCAGCAGCGAGTAGCGCATCGCCTCCCTCAGGCCCTCGGGCCGCTCCGGCCCCAGGGAGCCGTCCAGGGCCGCCTCCACCCGCAGGCGGGCCGCCTCCAGGTAGGCGGCGAAGTCGAATCCCGCGGCGGGGGCGCCCGTGGGGGGGACGCCAGCGCTGGCGCTGCCTGTGCTCGTGCTCACCGCCGCGGTCATGGGGGGGTCGGGTCTGGGCGGGATTCTCTCAGGCCGCAGCGGCGCCGTGGGTCCCGGGGGGCGGCGCCGCAACACACGCCGCGGCCGGGGGACGCCGCCGGGCGCGCGGCCGGCGCGGGCCTCAGGGCAGCAGGTCCGCCAGGGGCTGGTCGAGGCCGCAGCGGCGGCACCAGCTGGCCACGGTGTTCACCAGGAGCAGCGTCACCGTCATCGGGCCGACCCCCCCGGGCACCGGCGTGATGGCGCCGGCGATCGGCTCCACCTCCTCGAAGCGCACATCGCCGCAGAGCCGGGGCCTGGCGCCGGGGCCCGCAGCGGGGTCGGGATCGAGCCGGTGGATGCCCACATCCACCACCACCGCGCCGGGCTTGACGTGCTCGGCCCCGATCATCCGCGGCCGGCCCGCCGCCACCACCAGCACGTCCGCCTGGCGGGTCAGGGCCGCGAGGTCGCGGGTGCGGGAGTGGGCCACGCTCACGGTGGCGTCGGCGGCCTGGAGCATCAGGGCCATGGGCTGGCCCACCAGGATGCTGCGCCCCACCACCACGGCCCGCTGGCCCGCCAGGTCGATGCCCGCGTGGGCCAGCAGGGCCATCACGCCGGCGGGGGTGCAGCTGCGGGGGCCGGGCTCGCCCTTGAGCAGACGGCCCAGATTGAGGGTGTGCAGACCATCGGCGTCCTTCTCCGGGTCGATGGCGGCCAGCAGCGGCGCCTCGTCGAGGCCGGCGGGCAGGGGCAGCTGCAGCAGGATCCCGTCCACCAGGGGATCGGCATTGAGCCGCTGGATCGCCGCCAGCACCGCCGCCGGGGGGGTCCCGGCGGGCAGGTGGGCGCCGTGGCTGGTGACGCCGATGCGGGCGCAGGCCTTCTCCTTGTTGGCCACGTAGACGCCGCTGGCGGGGTCATCCCCCACCCGCAGCACCGCCAGGCCCGGGGGCCGGCCGGCCCGCTCCAGGCGCTCGGCGATGGCGGTCTGGAGCCGCTGCTCGAGTTCGGCCGCCAGCTGGCGACCATCCAGGCGCGTGGCCATGGGGCAGGTTCGGATCGGGGCCTCCAGCATGCAGGCCCGGGCCCGCGGCGGCGGCGTGGCTAGCGTGGGCAGGTCTGCGGTGGGAGCTCCTCGGTGGCAGCGTTGACCCGCCCGGGCGCGGCCCCCCTGCGCCCGCTGCTGCGGCTCTGGCAGCAGCTGCTGCGGCTGGAGCTGCCCCGCCAGGCCCTGGCGCCCTGGCGCTGGCGCGACCGGGCCGGGGTGCTGCTGGCCTGCGTGCTGGTGGCGCTGGTGTCGAGCTGGCCCTGGCTGGTGGAGCCCAGCCTGCGGCCTGGGATCCCGGCGCCGTTCACGGCCCGGGCCCCCAAGGCGGCCCGGGTGGTGGATTCCGACGCCCTGGAGCAGCGCCGCTCCCAGCTGGGGCCCCGCACCCACGTGCAGGTGGTGGACCCGCGCCTGAGCGAGGAGCTGGAGCAGCGGCTGGAGCAGCAGCTGCGCGAGATCAGCCAGATCGCGGCGGCGCCGCTGCGGCGGGTGGTGCCCCTGGAGCTGAACCCGGCCGAGCGCCGCTGGCTGACGCAGCTGCCGCCGGCGGAGCTGGCCCAGTGGCAGCAGCAGCTGCGGCTGGTGCAGCGGCGCATGCTGCAGCAGGGCCTGGTGACCAATGTGGCCGAGCGGCAGCTGCAGCAGGCGGCCGCCCTGCAGCTCGAGCAGGAGCCGGAGCTGGCCCGCCAGCTCGGCAGCCGACTGATCGCCAGCTCCCTGCAGGGCCGCAGCAACCTCCGCATCGATGCGGCCCTGAGCCAGCGGCTGATCGAAGACCTGCTCACCCAGCAGGGCATCCCCACGATCAACGTGCGCCCCGGCGACGTGATCACGCGCCAGGGGGAGCCGATCAACCCCCAGGCCTTCGCGGTGCTCGACTACTTCGGCCTGGTGAACCGCCGGCCCCTGGTGGGCGCCTGGCTGGCCCACTTCAGCGAGGCCCTGGCGGCCTGCATCGTGCTGCTGCTGCTGACCCGGCGCTGGCGGCCGAGCCTGGAGCCCCGCCAGGCCCTGCTGGCCCTGGCGATGCTGCTGGTGGTGCAGGGCTGCAAGCTCTGGTTCGGCGGCGGCGCCATCCCCCTGGCCCTGCTGGTGCCGCCGACGCTGCTGCTCACCCAGGGGCTGGGCACCGCCGCCGGCCTGGGCTGGCTGGCGGTGGCGAGCCTGCTGTGGCCCGAACCGCTGGACCCGTTCGTGAACCAGCGGCTGCTGGTGGCGGCGGCGGTGGCGGCGGTGGCGGCGGTGCTGGCGGGCCGGCAGCGCACCCGGGCCCAGCTGCTGCAGCTGGCCCTGCTGCTGCCGGTGGTGGCCCTGGCGGCAGAGTGGCTTCTGCTGCAGGTGGTGTCCGCCACGGGCGGCGGCGACGGCCGCCTGCCCAGCGGCAGCGACCTGCCCGGCGAGGCGCTGCTGATGGGCGGCCTGCTGCTGGCGGGGCTGCTGCTCAGCCCGCTGGTGGAGAACTCCTTCGACCTGCTGACCCGGGCGCGGCTGCTGGAGCTGGCCGACCTGGAGCGACCGCTGCTGCGGCGCCTCTCCTGCGAGGCCCCCGGCACCTTCGAGCACACCCTGATGATCTGCGGCCTGGCCGAGGAGGGCGCCCGCGCCATCCAGGCGGACGTGGACCTGATCCGCACCGGGGCCCTTTACCACGACGTGGGCAAGCTGCACGGCCCCCAGTGGTTCATCGAGAACCAGGAGAGCGGCGTCAACCCCCACGAGAGCCTCGACGATCCGGCCACCAGCGCCGCGATCCTGCAGGCCCACGTCGACGAGGGCCTGCGGCTGGCGCGCCGCTACCGGCTGCCGCGACCCCTGGCGGACTTCATCCCCGAACACCAGGGCACCCTGAAGATGGGCTACTTCCTGCACGAGGCGCGCCGCCGCGACCCCTCCGTGCCGGAGAGCGCCTACCGCTACCGCGGCCCCACCCCCCGCAGCCGCGAGACGGCGGTGCTGATGCTCGCCGATGGCTGCGAGGCCGCCCTGCGCTCGCTGCCGCCCGACACCAGCGAGGACCAGGCCCGCGCCATGGTGCGCCGCATCCTCGATGCCCGCTGGCAGGACGGTCAGCTGGCGGAGAGCGGCCTGGGGCTGGCGGAACTGGAGCTGCTGGTGCGGGCCTTCGTGCGGGTGTGGCGGCGCATGCGCCACCGCCGCATCCCCTACCCGATCCCGGCGCGGCGGGGCTACAGCGCCTGAGGGCCCGTCCGAACTGCCAGCATCGCCGCCGCTGAACCCGCGGACCATGGACTGGAGCGAGCACTGGTACCCGGTGGCCTACCTCAAGGACCTGGACCGGCGCCGGCCCACCCCCTTCACCCTGCTGGGGCAGGACCTGGTGCTGTGGTGGGACGGCGGCCGGTGGCGGGCCTTCGCGGACGTCTGCCCGCACCGGCTGGTGCCGCTGTCGGAGGGGCGGATCACCGGCGGCGGTGAGCTGGAGTGCCCGTACCACGGCTGGACCTTCAACGGCGACGGGCGCTGCACCGCCATCCCCCAGGCCGCCCCGGGCTCCAGCCCCGGGGGGCGCAGCCACTGCCGCCGCTACGCCACCGCCGAGGGCCAGGGGCTGCTGTTCGTGTACGCCGGCGATCCCGAGCAGGCGGAGCGGCTGCCGCTGCCCCTGGTGCCCGTGCTGGACGATCCGGCCGAGGCCGGCGCCTGGACCGTGCAGGACACCTTCCGGGACCTGCCGATGGACGCCCTGACCCTGCTGGAGAACGTGCTCGATGTGAGCCATGTGCCCTTCACCCACCACGCCACCGTGGGGCGCCGGGAGAACGCCGGCCCGGTGGCCCTGCAGCTGGAGAGCTTCGGGCCCGAGGGCTTCAGCGGGGTCTGGGAGGAGGGGCCGCGCCGGGGCAAGCTCGGCCGCCAGCACACCCGCTTCGTGGCGCCGGCGCTGATGTGGCACGACCTCACCGCCAGGGGGTTCGCCCGCATCCTCACGGTGGTCTACGCCACGCCGATCCGCCGGGGCGAGTGCCGCCTGTTCGCCCGCTTCCCCTTCCGGTTCGAGTCCCCCTGGCCGGGCCGGCTGCTGCGGCTGCGGCCCGAGTGGCTGCAGCACCTGGGCAACCACACGGTGCTGGAGGACGACCAGCTGTTCCTGCACTGGCAGGAACGGGCCCTGGCGGCCCGGGGCGGCAGCCCGGCGGCCAGCCGCGCCTTCCACCTGGCCACCGCCGCCGACACCTACGTGAGGGCCCTGCACGACTGGATCAACGGCGGCGGCGGGGAGCCGTTCCCCGACCAGCCGCTGCCGCCGCGCCTGGAGCTGGCGGCCCTGATGGACCGGGAGCAGGCCCACACCCGCCACTGCCACAGCTGCCGCACCGCCCAGCGGCGCCTGCGGCTGGCCCAGGCCCTGGGCTGGGGGGCGATCCTGGCGGCGCTGGCGGCGGCGGCCTGGCTGGGGGCCAGCCCCGGCGGCGCCCTGGCCCTCGCGGCGGTGGCGGTGCTGGGGTTGGCCCAGCTCCAGGTGGGGCGGTGGCTGGGGCAGCTGCAGCGGGGCACGGGCCAGCCGCCGCGCAATCGCGGCTGAATCCGACAGCGGCGCCAGCTCCGCCAGCGTCAGGCCCTGGCGTCAGAACCCGCCGCCGCCGCCGCCGCCATCTCCGCCCCCGGAGCTGCCGCCACCGGAGCTGCCGCCCGAACTGGAGCTGCTGGGGGAGGTGTGCATCGAGCCGCTGGCACGGCTGCAGCAGTCGCTGAGGCTGCGGCCGAACGCGACGGCATTGAAGCTGTCGCCGCTGAAGCCCGGGCCATCGCCGCCGTACCAGCTGGGTGGCGCCACGAGAATGTCCTGGAACGCGGCACTCCAGGCCAGGGTCTGGCCGGCGGCGATGGCGTAGGGGAGGTAGCGCTCAAACAGCTCCGGGGTGAGCGGGATCCGGCTGAAGCGAGGCGTCTCCACCCGCCCCAGGAATTCGTGGAAGCCCAGGGTCTGCCGCAGCAGCTCCGTCCCCCGGGCGGTGCGGCTGGGCATGATCCAGGCGAAGACCACGATCAGGGCGACGCAGGCGAGCAGGGCGACGCCGACGAGCCAGGGATCCGCCTGACCCTGCAGCACCCGGATGTCGGGCGGCAGCAGCACCAGCCTCACCGGCAACACCAGCACCAGCAGCAGGGCGATCCCTCCGAAGAAGGTGGCCGCCCGCACGGCACTCGGCCAGGCCCGGTAGACCCTGAGGCCCTGCAGGGCCTCGCGCACCCGCTGCTCGAAGCCGGGCACATGCACGTAGTAGGTGTTGCGCAGCGCCTCGGTGTCGGTGCTCTCGCCCGGTTCCTCCGAGGGGAACAGGGTGGACAGCAGATAGCGCTCGTGGGGCCGCAGCCGCCGCTGGCCTTCGGCATCACTGAGCAGCGTGAAGCGATACGACGTGGCGTGGAACAGCTGCAGCACCGCCCGCGTCCGGGCCTGGAAGCGGGGGTCGACGTTCTTGGCCAGCCTCGCCAGGGCATCCGGCAGGGCCTCGATGCGCAGGTGCCCCTGCACCGCCAGGTCCACCAGCGTGGCCCCGAGGGCCTCGGAACTCACGCCCTCGGCCACCAGGCTGGCCAGCACGGCTGGAGCCAGACCCTCGGGGGGCTCGTAGGCGACCGGCACCGCCCCCAGCCGGGGGTCACGGCCGTAGCGCTGCCAAAGCAGCCCCAGCGGCAGGCCGATGAGCAGGGGCAGCAGCAGCGCCAGCCGCGCCTGCAGCCAGCGCTGGGCCCACTGCAACGGCGTCGGCTCCGCCACCAGCCCCTTGGCGAAGCCCACCGCCAGGGTGAGCCCCTGGCCGGGTTCCAGCCCCCGGGTGGTCACGGCGGTGACCGCATCCCGTCCGATCTGCAGGCGCGCATCGCGGGCGGTGGAGCCCTCCGCACCCGTGTACACCGCAGCCCTGAGAGCCTGCACGCCCTCGGGCAGGAGCACGCGGGCCTGCGCCCGCTCGATCGGAATCCGCCAGCCGTTGCCGGTGACGTTCCAGTAGAACTCGTCGTGATCGGGATAGAAGCGGACGCCGTTCCTGACCCGGTAGCGGATCACGGCGGTGCGGCTGGCGTCGTGGGCCTGCGGGATGAAGATCTTCAGCTGGCGCTCACCGCCCAGGATGCTGGTCTCGTAGCGGTAGGGGTGGCCCTCGCCATCCGTGATCGAGAGCAGCCGCCAGCCCAGCGGTTCCGGACCCTGGGGGCGCTGGGCCACCAGGGGGATCTCGCGGACCAGGCCGTTCCAGGAGCCCTGGAACCGGGCCGTGAGCGTCTCGGTGACCGCCACCGAGCCGTTCCGCTCCACCCGCGCCTGCATCTGGAAGTCGGTGAGCCGCAGCTGGCGGCCGGAGGCCTGGGCCAGGGCCGGGTGTCCCGGCGGCCAGGCCAGCAGCAGAACGCTCAGCAGGGCGCCGAGCAGGCCGATCGGCCGCCAGGGGCGGGGAACGCCTCGGGGGAACCGGCCGACAGGACGCAGGCCTGGGACGCTGTGGGGCGTACCAGAGCCAGCCGTGGAGTCCCTGGCCCTGGAGCCTGGCCGAGCGGCCCCCGCCATCAGAAGCGAACCTGGGGGGCAGCGGCCTCGGCAGGACCCTCAAGCTCGAAGAACGGACGCCGCCGAAACCCGAAGGAGCTGGCGATCAGATTGGAGGGAAACTGCACGATGGCCGTGTTCAGATCCCGCACCACGGCGTTGTAGTAACGGCGGGCGCTCTGCAGGGCCTCCTCGATCGACCCCAGGCTGGCCTGAAGAGCCTGGAAGCTCTCGACGGCCCGCAGGGCGGGATAGGCCTCGGCCAGGGCGAACAGCTGGCGCAGGCTGGAGCCGAGGCGCTGCTCGGCTTGCTGCTGCTCGGCGATCCCCGTGGCCGCCACCGCGGCGTTGCGGGCGGTGATCACGGCCTGGAAGGTGGCCTGTTCATGGCCGGCATAGCCCCGCACCGTCTCCACCAGGTTGGGCACCAGATCGTGGCGCCGCTTCAGCTGCACGGCGATGTCGGCCTCGGCGTTATCGGCCAGCACGCCGAGCTGGGCCAGCCGGTTGTAGAGCAGGGCCACCGCCAGGCCCAACGCGGCCGCCAGCCCCAGCACGATCAGCAGCATGGCCGGCTCCGTGGTGCGGCCCAACGCTAGGGGCGATCCCGCGGACCGCCTGGATCCACCGCCAGAACCCGCTGCCACCGCGGCCAGGGCCCGCCGCCGAGGACCTGGACCCCCTCAGAAGGGGCTGGGGCAGTGGAACGCCAGCGGCTCGCCGCTGCGGGGATCCGGAAAGGCCAGGTGGGTGGCGTGCAGCCGCAGCCGCGGCGCCGCCGCCGGGCGGCCGTAGAGGGGGTCCCCCAGGATCGGATGGCCGATCGCCGCCAGGTGCGCCCGCAGCTGGTGGGAGCGGCCGGTGTGGGGCCGCAGTTCCAGCTGGCTCCAGGTGCCGAGGGCCGCCAGCCGGCGCCAGTCGCTGCGGCAGGGCCTGCCGGCCGGATCGGGACCGTAGAGGGGCGGCCGCCGGCTCCGCCGGGCCAGGGCCAGGCGGATCGAGCCCGCCGCCGCCGGCACCCCCCACACGTCGGCGCGGTAGAGCTTCAGCACCCGGCGCTCGGCGAACAGGCGGCTCAGGCCCCGGTGCAGGTCTGGATCCGTGGCCAGCAGCAGCAGGCCGGAGCTGTCGCGGTCGAGGCGATGCACCAGCTGCGCCGAGGGCCAGCGCCGCCGCAGCCGGCTGAGCAGGGAGTCGGCCAGCTCCGGCCCCAGCCCCGGCTGGCAGAGCAGACCGGCGGGCTTGTCCACCACCAGCAGGCCGCCGCCGTGGTGCAGCACCCGCGGATCCGGGGCCGGGGCAGAGGCCATGGACCCCTCAGGAGCCGAGCACGGTGGCGATCTGGTCGCGGCCGTTGCCCTTGGCCAGGTAGAGGGCCTGGTCTGCCCGGTAGAAGAGGTCGGCGAAGCCGCGATCCGAGGCGGCCAGGCTGGAGATGCCGCCGCTGATGTGGGGCTGGTAGCCGGAGTGGCTGAACACCCCGGTCATGGCGGAGATGTCGGCGCGGATCGCCTCCGCCACGCCCATGGCGCCGTCGCTGTCCCGGCCCACCAGCAGCAGGGCGAACTCCTCGTCGCCGATGCGCCCGAACAGGTCCGCCTCCCCCAGGTTGGCCCTGCACAGCCGGCAGATGTCGAGCAGCACCCGGTCGCCGGCCTGGTGGCCCCAGCGGTTGTTGATCTGGCGGAAGTCGTCGATGTCGATGTTGAGCAGCGACAGGGGGCGGCCCTCCTGGCGGGCCCGCTCCACCTCCTGCTCGCTGAGGCGAAAGAACACCCCGCGGTTGTAGAGCCCCGTCACGGGGCAGACGCTGGTGAGCCGCCGCAGCTCCAGCTCCCGCACCACCAGCTCCGCCAGGGAGCGCAGCACCTGCTCCTGCTCGGGGCTGAGCTGGCGGGGCTGCTGGTCGATCACGCAGAGGGTGCCGAGGTTGTGGCCCTCGGACGAGCGCAGCGGCGCACCGGCGTAGAAGCGCACGTGGGGCTCCTGCAGCACCAGGGGGTTGTCGCGGAAGCGCTCGTCCTCCCGGGCATCGGGCACCACCAGCACCGCATCGCCGGCGATGGCGTGGGCGCAGAAGGCCATCTCCCGCGGCGTCTGGCGGGCTTCGAGGCCATGGCGGGAGAGGAACCACTGGCGGTCCCGGTCCACCAGCGACACCAGGGCGATCGGCGTGTCCAGCACGGCGCTGGCCAGCCGCACGATGCGATCGAAGTGCTCGTCGGAGGGGCCATCGAGCACGCCGTGCCGCTGGAGGTCCCGCAGGCGCTGCTCCTCGTCGGCGGGGATCGGGTAGTCGGGGAAGGGCGGCATCCGAAACTCCCATCCGCTGCCTTGAGCCTAGGGGCGCCGGGGAGGGTTGCGGCGGCCTCAGCCGGCGGCGGGGTCGCCCCCCAGGGGCAGCCAGCGGGTGGCCGCCACCAGGGCCTCGGCGTCGAGGCCGGCGCAGCGGCGGAGTTCCGCCCGCTGGCTGTCCACCAGGGTGGCGTGCAGCAGGGGGCCCATGGCCTGGCGCAGCAGCGGACTGGCGGCGAAGGCCGCACTGGCGGCCTCCAGATCCTGCGGCAGCCGCGGCGGCGCCGCCGCCCCCAGGGCCGCGGGATCCCCCTGCACCGGCTCGCCCGGGGGCCGGGGCTGCGCCAGGCCGGCAGCAACGACGGCCAGCAGGCCGCCCATCAGCAGATAGGGGTTGGCGGCCAGGTCGGCGACCTTCAGCTCCAGGTGGGCCGGCGCCCCATCGCCGCCCGTGGGGATCAGCCGCAGGGCCGCCTCCCGGTTTTCCACCCCCCAGGCCTGGAACGGGGCCGACCAGCGGCCGGGCCCCAGGCGCCCGTAGGACACCCCCAGGGGGCAGGCCAGGGGCAGCAGCGCCGGCAGCTGCTCCAGCAGCGCCCCCAGCACCCCGGCGCCGGCGGCCGTGAGGCCGGCGGCGCCATCGCCGCCCTGCAGCAGCGGCACCCCGGCCTGCCGCAGGCTCAGGTGCAGGTGGCCGCCGTTGCCGACGCGGCCGGTGGCCGGCAGCGGACTGAAGCTGCAGCGCCAGCCGAAGCGGTCCGTGACCCGCTGGATCAGCAGCTTGGCGGCCACCAGCTGGTCGGCGGCCGCCAGGGGCTCCGCCGGCGCCAGGGACAGCTCGAACTGGCCGGCGCCGTACTCGGGGTGGAACTGCTGCCACGCCAGGCCGGCGGCGTCGCAGGCGTCGGTGATGGCGGCGGCGTAGTCGAGGGCGGCCACCAGCCGATCGGCGCCGTAGGGCCCGCCGGCCATGGCCGGATGGGCCTCACCGTTCGGGCCGGGGCTGGCGACCAGCCACTCCAGCTCAAAGCCCGCCTGCAGCTCCACCCCCCGGGCGGCCAGGGCCCGCTGCTGGCGGCGGCAGAAGCTGCGCTGGTCCGCCGGGTAGGCCTGACCCTCGCGGTCGCGGCGGTCCCCCGGCGCCCAGGCCCAGCCGCTGGCGGGCTCCAGGGGCCGCAGGGCCGCCAGGTCCGGCAGCAGGCGCAGGTCCCCGTCGGGGCGGGCCAGGCGCTGACCGGGATCGATCACGCCGTCGATGCGAAAGGCGTCGGCCACCGGCGAGAAGCCCACCCCCTGGCGGGCCAGCAGCGGCAGCTGTGCCACGGGCACCACCTTCACCAGGGGCAGGCCGGCGTGGGTCACGAAGGTGATCGCCAGGCGCCGCAGGCCCTGCTCGAGCAGCGCCTGCCGCAGGGCGGCGGGCTCCGGCGGCAGCGGCGGGGCGGGCTGCGCGGCGCCCGGCGCGCGGGGCTGGTCGATGCCCATGCCAATGGACCGGCCCAGGCCGGCAGGAGCCAACGGCTCCATGATTGCCGTGGTGGCGCGGCCGCGCCGCCGCTCAGTCGGCCCGCGGCCGCTTGAAGGTGATCCGGTAGGACTCGCGGGCCGCCGCCCCAGCCCCGGGGGGAGCCTCCGCTTCAGGGCCGCCGGGGGCCGGGGTGACGGTGGCGATCACCAGCTCCCAGCCCCGGTCGCCCAGCAGATCCAGCAGCTCATGGAACTGGTGGACGCTCACGCCCCCCAGCTGGTCGGGCTCGAAGGGCAGACCGTTGAGGCGCACGCCCTCCAGCACGCCGGTGCCGCCATCCCCGTCGCGCAGATCCAGGCGCAGCACGAGGTACTGCCAGCGCGGGCCGCTGGCCTCGCCCACCACCTGCTCGACGCTCAGGGCCCGGGAGCCCTGGGAGGGAATCCAGCTGCGCAGGGCCTCGGCCGGCACCAGGGCCAGACGATGGCCCTGGGCATCCACCAGGGCGTAGCCGTCGGCCTGCAGGTGGCTGCGCTCCGGATCCGGCACCTGGTCGGCGGAGAGGAGCCGGAGACCGCGGGCCACGGCGGCGGCTGTGTCGAATTCAGAGAGCATCGCCGGGGCAGCGGGCCTTGCTGGAACCGTAGACACGGCGCCATGGTGGCGCCCTGCGGGCAGCGTGCCTTGGATGGGGGCAGAAGCGCGCCCCGCCATGCACCGAAGGGAACTGATCCAGCGGGCCCGGGACCTGTCCAGGCCCTTCCGGGTGGAGCAGGGGAAGACATTCCGGCTCCAGCACGTGGATCCGGACGACACCCTGGAGTTCACGGCGGAGGACAAGCCCCGGGCCAAGGAGGCCCTGGCGATGGGGGTGGAGCTGCTGGCGGAGTTCCAGGACCTGCTCTACGCCCAGGACCGCTGGGCGCTGCTGCTGATCTTCCAGGCCATGGATGCGGCCGGCAAGGACGGCACGATCAAGCACGTGATGAGCGGCGTGAACCCCCAGGGCTGCCAGGTGACATCCTTCAAGGCGCCCTCGGCGGTGGACCTCGACCACGACTTCCTCTGGCGCAGCAACCAGGCCCTGCCGGAGCGGGGGCGGATCGGCATCTTCAACCGCAGCTACTACGAGGAGACGCTGGTGGTGCGGGTGCACCCGGAGCTGCTGGAGCGCCAGAGCCTGCCGGCCCGGCTCAAGGGCAAGGACATCTGGCAGCAGCGCTTCCAGGACATCCGCCACTACGAGCGCTACCTGGCCCGCAACGGCATCGTGCCGCTGAAGGTGTTCCTGCACGTCTCGAAGCGGGAGCAGAAGAAGCGCTTCCTGGAGCGACTGGAGACCCCGGAGAAGAACTGGAAGTTCTCCGCCGCCGACATCCGCGAACGGGCCCACTGGGACGCCTACATGGAGGCCTACGAGGACACGATCCGCCACACGGCCACGGAGCACGCCCCCTGGTACGTGGTGCCGGCCGACAACAAGTGGTTCACCCGCATCGTGGTGGCGGCGGCGGTCATCGACGCCCTGGACCAGCTGGACCTGGCCTATCCGGTCGTGGACGAAGCGGCGCAGCAGCGCCTGCAGGAGGCCCACCGGGCCCTGCTGGCGGAGGACTAGAGGGGGTAGGACTAGGGGGGAAGATCGCTCGGGGTTCGGCAGCTCAGCCCTTCACCGCATCACCGGTGGCGCTGGGCAGGATGTAGCGCTGCAGGCCGATGAACAGGGCCAGCACCGGCAGGATCGACACCACCGCGCCAGCCGCCACCAGGCGCCAGTCCAGGGAAAAGCTGGTGGCGAGCTGCTGCAGTCCCAGGGGCAGGGTGTAGAGCCTGGGGTCGTCGAGGATCACCAGCGGCCAGAGGAAATCGCTCCAGGTGCCGATGAACACGAACATCGCCAGGGTGATCAGATCGGCCCGCGCCGCCGGCACCATCACGTTCCACCACTCCCCCAGGGGCGTGCAGCCATCGATGCGGGCCGCCTCCTCCAGTTCCACCGGCACCCCGGCGAAGCTCTGGCGCAGCAGGAAGATGCCGAAGGCGGTGGCGGCCTGGGGCAGGATCAGCGCCCAGAGGGTGTTGCGCAGGCCCAGCTGCACCATCAGCAGGTACAGCGGGATCATCACCACCTGGAAGGGGATCAGGATCGTGGCCACCACCAGCGCCAGCACCAGGCCCCGGCCGGCGAAGCGCATCCGCGCCAGCGGGTAGGCCGCCAGGGAGCAGAACAGCAGGTTCGCCAGCACCGCCAGCCCGCTCACGATGGTGCTGTTGAGGATGTAAGTGCCGATCGGATTGGCGCTGAACAGGCGGCCGTAGGCCTCCAGGCTCGGCTGGGCCGGCAGCAGGGCCGGCGGCATCGCGAAGATGTCCTCGGCCGGGCCCTTGAGCGAGGTGCTCACCAGCCACACCAGGGGCACCAGCAGGACGATCGCCAGCAGCAGCAGCAGGCCCAGCTGCAGGGCTCGGGCCAGGGTGCCCCGGGGTTGCGCTTGCGCGGTGCTCACACCCGCGGCCGGTCCGCCAGGGGCAGATCGCCCACGGGCAGCGGTGTCCTCTGGGGGTGGAGCGGACTGCGCTGGGTTCCGGCCACCAGGCGGTTGAGGGCGTTGACGAAGGCCTGGGCCGCCGCCACCACGATGTCGGTGTCGGCGGCGTGGCCGGAGTAGAGCACGCCGTTCTGGCGCAGGCGGATCGTCACTTCGCCCATGGCATCGATGCCTTCGGTCACGGACTTGACCGAGAACTCCACCAGCTCGTTGGGCACCTGGACCAGCCGGTTGAGGGCCTGACACACCGCATCCACCGGCCCGGTGCCGATGGCCGCCTCGGTGAGGTCGGCGCCATCGGCCGTGGTGAGGGTCACGGTGGCGGTGGGCAACAGGCCCGTGCCGCAGCTCACCTGCACCGCCTTGAGGGCGTAGCGGGCCTCATCCTGCTGCTGCACCTGCTCGGAGACGATCGCCTCCAGGTCGCGGTCGGTGATCTCACGCTTGCGGTCGGCCAGCTCCTTGAAGCGGCTGAAGGCCTCATCGAGGTCGTCGCGCTCCAGGTTGTAGCCGAGCTCCTCCAGGCGGGCGCGGAAGGCACTGCGGCCGGAGAGCTTGCCCAGGGAGATGCGGTTGTCGGCCAGGCCGATGGTGCGGGCGTCGATGATCTCGTAGGTGAGGCGGTTCTTGAGCACGCCGTCCTGGTGGATGCCCGATTCGTGGGCAAAGGCATTGGCCCCCACGATCGCCTTGTTGGGCTGCACCGCCATGCCGGTGAGGTTGCTCACCAGCCGCGAGGTCTTGTAGATCTCCTCGGTGCGGATGCCCGTGAGCGGCTCACTGCTCTCCTGGGGCCGGCCCAGGAAGGGGTTGAAGTAGCTGCGGCGCACGTGCAGCGCCATCACCAGCTCCTCCAGGGAGGCGTTGCCGGCCCGCTCGCCGATGCCGTTGATCGTGCACTCCAGCTGGCGGGCACCGTTCTTGACGGCCTCCAGGAAGTTGGCCACGGCCAGCCCCAGGTCGTTGTGGCCGTGGACGGAGATCACCGCCTGGTCGATGTTCGGCACATGGCGGTTGATGCCATCAATCAGGGCGCCGAACTCCGCCGGCGTGGTGTAGCCCACCGTGTCGGGAATGTTCACCGTGGTGGCGCCGGCGGCGATGGCCGCCTCGATCACCTGGTAGAGGAAGTCCGGGTCGGAGCGGCCGGCGTCCTCGCAGGAGAACTCCACGTCGTCGACGAGGGAGCGGGCGTAGTCCACCATCTCGGCGGCGATCTGCAGCACCTCGGCGCGGCTCTTGCGCAGCTTGTGCTCGAGGTGGATGTCGCTGGTGGCGATGAAGGTGTGGATGCGGCGGCGGGCGGCGGGGGCCACGGCGTCGGCACAGGCCTTGATGTCGCCGCGGGCGGCGCGGGAGAGGCCGCAGATGATCGGCCCTTCGGCCGTGCCGACGCTGGCGGCAATGCGCTGCACGGCGTTGAAGTCGCCGGGGCTGGCGAAGGGGAAGCCCGCCTCGATCACATCCACGCCCAGCCGGGCCAGCTGCTGCGCGATCGCCAGCTTCTCCTCGAGGTTGAGGCTGGCGCCCGGGGACTGCTCCCCATCGCGCAGGGTGGTATCGAAGATCAATACCCGGCCGGGATCGCGGGCCATGACGGTTACAAGGCGGATTGGCTATGACTTAGCCCCATCCTAGGGGGCGGGCGGCCCTGGGGTCAGCTGCGGCTGAACACCGGCGCCTGCAGCGCCTCGGCCTTCTCCAGCTGGGGCCGCAGCGCGGCCAGGTCCACGAAGCGGTCGGCGGCGTTGCGCAGCTCCCGCGGCACCATGCCGTCGGTGTTGATCACGGTGATCCGCAGCCCCCGGGCCCGCAGCACCTCCACCAGGCGCTCCAGGTCACGGCTGCCGCTGAGCAGCCACAGCTCGTCGCAGCGGTGGGCCACCGCCATCAGGTCGATGGCGATCTCCACGTCGAGGTTGGCCCGCGCGAACTGGCGCTGCTCCGGATCCTGGCCGAACTCCCGCAGCGGCCTGGTGCGCACGGTGTACCCCAGGGAGGTGAGGGCGTCGCGGAAGGGGCGCTGGTCGGTGGGGTCCTTCAGGCCGGTGTACCAGAAGGCGCTGCCGATCTCCAGCCCCGGGGTGGCCGCGGCGTGCTCCAGCAGCCGGCGTGGATCGAAGAACCAGCCCAGCTTCTGCTGGGCATAGAACATGCTGTGACCATCCACCGCCAGGGCCAGCTGCATCGGCGCTCCACCGCAGGGGTCAGCCTAGGGGCTGCGCCTAAGCTGGCCGGCAACCCAGGGGGAGTGCCGTGGCCGGCGGCGTAGGGGCACCAGGACGTGGTGATCCGGCCCTCGCCAGGGGCGATCTGGCGGCTGCGGGCGAGATCGCGGCAGCGGCCGGTCCGGGTCCGGACCTGGCCAGCGGCGATCTGGCGATCGTCCTGCACGCCCACCTGCCCTACGTCCACAGCAGCGAGCCCGGCAGCCTGGAGGAGGACTGGTACTTCCAGGCCCTGCTGGAGTGCTACATCCCGCTGCTGGAGGTGCTGGAGGCCGCCGCGGCGGATCCGGCCCAGCGGCCGCGGCTGAGCCTGGGGCTCTCGCCCACGCTGCTGTCGCTGCTGGCCAGCGCCGACCTGGGGGCGCGCTTCGGGCCCTGGCTGGCGGTGCGCCGGGACCTGCTGGCCCAGGCCCCCGTGGGCCATGCCGCCGCCGCCGCGGCCCAGGCCGCGCAGCTGGAGGCCACCGGGGCCGCCTGGCGGGCCTGCGGCGGCGACCTGCTGCCCCGCTTCCGCCGGCTGCAGCAGGCCGGCGTGCTCGACCTGCTGACCTGCGCCGCCACCCACGGCTACCTGCCGCTGCTGCGGGAGTTCCCCGAGGCGGTGCGGGCCCAGCTGCTCACGGCGGTGCGGGAGCACGAGCGGCTGCTGGGGGTGCGGCCCCAGGGGATCTGGCTGCCGGAATGCGCCTACTACGAGGGGCTGGACCGGATCCTCACGGGCGCCGGCCTGCGCTATGCGGTGCTCGATGCCCATGGCCTGCTGCACGGGCTGCCGCGGCCCCGCTTCGGCGTGTATGCGCCGATCGTGAGCCCGGGCGGCATGGCCTTCTTCGCCCGGGACAGCGGCTCCACCCTGCCGGTGTGGAGCGCCCGCGACGGCTACCCCGGCCAGGCCGCCTACCGGGAGTTTCACCGCGACCTGGGCTGGGACCTGCCCGCCGACGCGCTGGCCGGCCGCGGCATCGCCAGCCCGCGGCCCCTGGGTCTGAAGCTGCACCGCGTCAGCGGCCGCGGCTGCCCCCTGGAGCAGAAGCAGCCCTACGAGCCGGAGCGGGCCGCCGCCAACGCCACCGCCGATGCCGGCCACTACCTGGCGGGGCGGCGCCAGCAGCTGCAGGAGCTGGCCGGGGCCATGGGGCGGCGGCCGCTGCTGGTGGCCCCCTTCGACGCCGAGCTGTTCGGCCACTGGTGGTACGAGGGGCCGCGCTTCCTGGCGGAGCTGTTCCGGCAGGCCCCGGCCGCCGGCGTGGGCCTGGTGCACCTGCGGGAGAGCCTGGGCCGCGGCGAGGCCCTGCAGCTCTGCCAGCCCTCCCCCTCCAGCTGGGGCCAGGGCGGCTACCACAACTACTGGCTCAACGAGACCAACGCCTGGATCGTGCCGGAATGGCACCGGGCCACCGCCGCCATGGTGGACCGGGTGAGCCGCGGCGTGGCCAGCTCCCAGGCCCGGGACCTGCTCAACCAGGCCGCCCGCGAGCTGCTGCTGGCCCAGAGCTCCGACTGGAGCTTCATCCTGCGGGCCGGCACCACCACGGACCTGGCCCGCGAGCGCATCCACCGCCACCTGGACCGCTTCTGGCGGCTGCTGGCCGCCGTGGACGGCCGCGAGCTGCCCACGGCCGACTGGCTGGCGGCGGTGCAGCGGGAGGACGGTCTGTTCCCCCTGGTGAACGCCGCCGACTGGGCCCGGCTGCCGCCCCGGCCGCCGGCGGGCTGAGGGCGGAGGTCCCCTGCGCCGGCAGGGCCCGGGATCCTCAGGGCCGGAGCAACCGGCCCAGCAGCGCCAGCTCCCGGCCGCGGGGTTCGAGCAGGCCCCAGCGCACATCCCAGGGGGCGGTGGCGAACAGCCGCAGCATCGCGACGATCAGCTGCGGCAGCGGCAGGGTGTTGGTGAGGAAGCCATACCACTGGGCGGTGGGCATGGCGAAGAAGTTGGCGAAGAAGGCCCGCAGCCTGGCCTCGGGGAAGCGCATCAGCTTCTCCAGCCCGAAGCGGTAGAGGGCATGCCGGCGGCGCAGCTCCAGGGGCCAGAGCGCCGCCCAGGCCCCGCGGGCCACGCTGGCGGAATCGAGCCCCGGGGTGCCCAGGCCGGCGGCGATCGCAGCCGCCAGGTCGGGGGCCCGGCGCAGCAGGGAGCCCACCATGTACCCCGATGCCGGGTGCACCATCGAGGCCGCACCGCCGAAGCCCACCACCTGCTGGGTGAGGTCCGGCAGGGGCAGGGTCATCGGGAACAGGCAGAACTCCTCGTGCTGCACCTCCAGCACCTGCACGCCGCGGTGGGCCAGGCGGCGCAGCAACCGATCCTTCAGCGTGGCGTAGGGAACGGGCGGCGCCAGGGCGAGCGACGTTTCCTCGGCAAAGAACACGCCGCCGCCGAGGTCCATGGCGTAGAGAAAGGTGGGCGGCTCCAGGCGCTCCTGGGGCGTGAGGTGGTCGCTGCGGTAGTCCATCAGCACGAACTGGCCGGGCTGCACGGGTGGCGCCGAGAAGGTGCCCACCACCCCGTAGGCGGCCTGAGCCGCCACCGGCCCCCCCTCGGGGCGCTGCACGAACACCGGCTGGTGGCCGCTGGCATCCACCACCAGGCGGGCGCTGAGCTCCAGGCCCGCCTGGGTGCGCACGGTGGAGTGGAAGTCCCCGTGCTGCACCGAGGCGGCCAGGCCGCGGTGCCAGCGCATCCCACCGGCTCGGCACCGCTCCAGCCAGTGGCGCTGGAGCCTGGCCGTGTCGAAGAGCCCGTAGTCGACGCCGTGGTTCACGCTGCCGGGGGGTTCAGCCCCGTGCTCCGGGGCCGCCGCGGGCAGGGCCGCCTCGAAATGGCTGCGGGTGTCACTCCAGCGGTGGCCGAGCAGCGGCCCCAGCCCCTGGGCATCGGCCTCGGGCCCCCAGATGCCGTAGGTGTTGAGCCAGGGGGCCTCGGGGTCCGCGGCGGCCAGGCCCTCCACCGCCAGGCCCTCGGCCACCAGGGCCGCGGCGATGGCCAGGGCGGCGGGCCCGGCACCGATCACGAGCACGTCAGCCGGCATCACACCACCACATCCAGCGCGGCCCGGTTGTTGGCCTGCAGCTCCACTGCCTCGAGGATCTCGCCCTCGGGGTCGGCGATCACCTCCAGCCGATGGCGGCCGGCCGCCAGGGCCAGGGGCACGCTGAACTGCTCGCTGGCCCCGGCGGCGAGCCAGGGCAGGCGCAGGTAGCGATGGCCGGCGTAGCGGTCGTCGATCACCACGGCGACCCCCACATCGCTCACATCCAGCGCCCCGCGGTTGGCCACCGTGAACCGGGCGGATCCGGCCTCGAAGCGCAGGCTCTCCACCGCCAGGTCGCTGGCCAGGTGGTGCAGCCGGGCCAGCGGGTAGATCGCCAGGGAGTCGAGGGCCCGCAGGCGGGTGCCGGCATGCTCATGGTGCAGGTGGCCGCCATGGCGCAGGTCGGTGCTGCAGCCGTGCAGGTGCAGGTGGGCGCCGGCCTGGGGCACGGTGACCCGGCCGCTGCCGGGGTCGGTGTCGTAGAAGCCGCAGCAGTCCCAGTGCAGGGAGCGGCCCAGGAAGCGGATCGGATCGGCGGGGTCGCCCGGATCCTCGGGGGCGAGGCGGTAGTGCTGCAGCAGCTGGTAGAGGCTGCGGCCGGCCGTGCCCTCACTGGCGGCGCTGCTGGCCACGGCGGTGTTGCGGCGCTGCTGGCCCATGCACAGCTTGGAGGCCACCGTGATCACCAGGGCGTGCCAGTGGGCCATCAGGCGCAGGCCGTAGATGGGGGCCTCGGCCAGCCGTCCATCCGAGCGCAGCCTGGCGATCGCCTCGGCCATCAGCTGCTGCAGCGGCCGCCCCTCCACGGGGCCCAGCTCGGCCGGATCGAGGGGCACCCGCAGCGCCGTGGCGTCGCCGCTGAAGCACACGTAGGGGAAGTGGCCGCTGCCATCGCCGGAGCGCAGGGCCCGGATGCCGCCATCGCCGGCCTGGCACTTCCAGATGGTGGTCTGGCCCGTGCCGTTGCGCAGGAAGGTGAGTTCGCCGTTGTCGACGCTGGTGGTGGTGCCCAGCCCCAGCACATCCCCCGCGAGCGGAATCGCCTCCAGGGGCAGGTGCTCCTTGACATCCCCCTGGATCAGGTCGCTGATGCTGTTGGCGATCCAGAGCTCGCCGCTGCACTCAGGCATCGGGCTCGGGGGCTTCGGGCTGCGCTGCCTCCGCCGCGGATTCACCCTCCTGGTGGGACCCCGGGAGGGCGGCGTCGGTGCCGTCCTGCTCCTCCGCAGCGGCGGTGTCCTCCTCCTCGGGGGCCGGCGGCACCAGCACCATCTCGGCCAGGCGGTCACCGGCATCGAGCTTCTGCAGCCGCACCCCCGTGGCGGCCCGGGACTGCTGGGGCACCGCGTCGGCCTGCATGCGCACGATCACGCCCCGCTCGCTCACTAGCAGCAGCTCCTCGCCGGCGCCCAGCACCTTGAGGCCCACCAGCACATCGCCGTCGCGGCGGAACTTGATCGCCCGCAGGCCCATGCCGGCCCGCTTCTGGAGCCGGAACTGATCGACGGGCACCCGTTTGCCCAGGCCGCTGGCGGAGGCCACCAGCACCCAGGGACCCTCGCTGGAGGCCACCTCCTCGGTCTCGGTGTCGCCGTCGTCGTCGGCCGCGGCGGCGGCCCCCTCCACCCGGTCGGCCAGCTCCACCGGCAGCACGTCCATGCTCACCAGCGAATCGCCGGGGCGCAGGTTCATGGCCCGCACGCCGCGGGCGGTGCGGCCCAGGGGCCGCAGCTCCTCATCGCTGAGGCGGAAGTGGATCGTCATGCCGTTGCGCGAGCCGATCAGCACGCTGTCGCCGGGCAGGGCCAGCCGCACCCAGGTGAGGGCATCGCCGTCCTCCAGGGAGATGGCAATCAGGCCGTTGGAGCGGATGTTGGCGAAGGCCGAGAGGCGCGTGCGCTTGATGAAGCCGCCGCTGGTGAGCATCACCAGCACCATGTTGTCCTCAAAGGCGCCCACCGCCAGCAGGGAGGTGATCTGCTCCTCCCGCGGGATCGGCAGCAGCTGCACGATCGGCGTGCCCTTGGCGGAGCGGCTGCAGATGGGCACCCGGTAGGCGGGCACCGCGTACACCACGCCGCGGTCGCTGAACAGCAGCAGGTTGTCGTGGTCGTTGCAGCTGATGAACAGCTTCACCGCCTCCTCGCCCTGGCCCTTGGCGCCGGGGCTGCGGGTGCCGGCCTTGCCGCGGGTGCCGCGGCTGGTGGCCTCGAACTCGCTCACCGGCATGCGCTTGAGGTAGCCGTTCTCGGTGAGCAGCACCACCGAGCGCTCGTTGGCGATCAGGTCGATGTCCTCGAGGCCGCCTTCGAGGTCCAGGATCTCGGTGCGGCGGGGCGAGTCGTAGCGGCTGCGGATCGCCTGCAGCTCGTCGGTGATGATGCCGAGCACCCGCTCCTTGCGGGCCAGGATATCTTTGTAATCGGTGATCCTGGCCAGCAGATCCTCATGCTCGAGCCGGATCTTGTCGGCCTCGAGGGCCGTGAGCCGCCGCAGCTGCATCTGCAGAATGGCATCCGCCTGGATGTCACTGAGGCCGAACTGCTCCTGCAGCTGCTGGCGGGCGGTGGAGGTGTCGGCGGCGCTGCGGATCAGGGCGATGATCGCGTCGAGGTTGTCGAGGGCAATCAGCAGGCCCAGCAGGATGTGGTCGCGCTCCTCGGCCTTGCGCAGCAGGTAGCGGGTGCGCCGCTCGATCGTCTCGACGCGGAACTCGAGGAACACCTCGAGCATCTTGCGCAAGGTGAGCAGCACCGGCTCCCCCTTCACCAGCGCCAGCATGTAGGCGCTGAAGTTGTTCTGCAGCGGCGTGAGCTTGAACAGGTTGTTCAGCACCACCTGCGGGTAGGCATCGCGCCGCAGCTCGATCACGATCCGCATGCCGTCGCGGTCGGATTCGTCGCGGATGTCGGCGATGCCATCCAGCTTCTTGTCGTTCACCAGCTCGGCGATGCGCTCGATCAGCGCCGCCTTGTTGGTCTGATACGGCAGCTCGGTGATGATCACCGCATCGCGGTCGGGCCGGCCCTTGGCCTCGATCGTCTCAATCGAGGCGACGCCGCGCATCGTCACCGAGCCGCGGCCCGTGGCATACATCTCGCGGATGCCGCGGCGGCCCAGGATCTGGCCGCCGGTGGGGAAGTCGGGGCCGGGAATGATCGACGTGAGCACCCGGTCGTCGACCTCCGGGTCGGCGATCAGGGCCAGCAGGCCGTCGATCAGCTCGGTGAGGTTGTGGGGCGGGATGTTGGTGGCCATCCCCACGGCGATGCCGGTGGAGCCGTTGAGCAGCAGCTGGGGGATGCGCGCCGGCATCACCGTGGGCTCCTGCTGGGAGCCGTCGAAGTTGTCGATGAAATCGACGGTCTCCGCCTCGATGTCCTCCAGCAGGCTGTCGGTGGTGAGGGCCTGCAGCCGCGACTCGGTGTAGCGCATGGCGGCCGGCGGGTCGTTGTCCACCGAGCCGAAGTTGCCGTGGCCGTCGATCAGCGGCATGCGCATCGAGAAGTCCTGGGCCATGCGCACCAGGGCGTCGTAGACCGCCGTGTCGCCGTGGGGGTGGTACTTGCCGAGCACCTCCCCCACCACGCGGGCGCACTTGCGGTAGGGCCGGTCGCTGGTGAGGCCCAGCTCGTACATCGCGTAGAGGATGCGGCGATGCACCGGCTTGAGGCCGTCGCGGGCATCAGGCAGGGCCCGACCCACGATCACGCTCATCGCATACTCCAGGTAGGAGCGCGACATCTCGTTGCGCAGGTCGGCCTGGATGATCCGGGAATCCCCGTTGTTGCCGGATTCGCCGGGACCTGTGGGACCGGTCCCTACTGGATCCGCCATCGATGACCGCCTGAGTTGACGCCATTTTATCGAGTGTTGCGGCCATGCCCCCCCAGTCCCGCCCCCTGGAGCCCCGCAGCGAGGCGGAGCTGCGGGAGCGGCAGCGCCGGGGCACCCTGCGGGTGTGCACCGGCGGGGCCTTCCGGGAGCGGGTGGCGGCCGAGGGCCTGGAGGCCGCCTACGCCGCCACCGACGTGGTGGTGGCCGCCAGTGCCGAGTTCACCGACCAGGCCACGCTGCTGCTGGGCCTGGGCCCCAGCGACCCGCCGATCCGCATCCGCGAGTTCCGCCTGGGGGGCGTGGCGGGCCTGGGGGGCAGCGGCGCCACCGAGCTGGTGCTGCCGATCGGCGGCGGCCTGACGGATCCGGGCCGCCGCGGCGGCGCCCAGGTGCTGGCCGAGCTGCTGGCCGGCGCGGAGCTGCCGCTGACCGCCAGCGGCGAGGCCACGCCCCTGCACCCCCGCCGCGAACTGGAGACCCGCCTGTCCCTGGAGCGGATCGGCAGCGGCCGGCTGCTGCTGCACCGCGGCATCGCCGAGAACGGCGTGGTGGCGGTGAGCAGCGCCGAGGGCCTGACCCGCAGTCCCCTCGGCCCGCTGCTGGGGCCCTACGCCACGGCCCTCTACGGCTGCGGCGGCGCCGCCAGCATCGGCCTGACCATGCCGGGCCTGGCGCTGCTGGGGCCCGGCTCGCCCGTGCTGGTGGGGGGAGCCCTGGGCTGGGTGCTGGGCCCGGGCAGCGGCCACAACCCCAGTCCCCGGCGCCTGCCCAGCGGCCACGCCCGCGTGCCCGGCGCCGCCTGCGCCCTGGCGGTGGACCTGCCGGGCCTGCGGCCCGCCTGGGTGCGGGCCAGCCACTTCGAGGGCCATGGCAGCGGCCTGCTGGTGGGGGTGGCGGCGCCGGTGCCGCTGCTGGATCTGGCGGTGGCGCGCCAGGCCGCCGCCGGCGACGACGCGCTGGAGGCGCCGGTGCTCGACTTCTCGATCCCGCGGCGGATCAGGCCCAGCTTCGGCTGCGTGCCCTACAGCCAGCTGCTGGCGGGCGAGATCCAGGTGGACGGCCGCAGGCTGCGCTGCGCCCCCGCCCACAGCCCCCGCATCGCCGCCGAGAGCGCCGCCGAACTGGTGGCCCAGCTGCAGGACGGCCGCTTTCCGCTGCGGCTGCCCCTGGCCCCCCTGGGCCAGCGGCCTGCCCTGATCCCCCTGGAGGGGTGAGGCCAGCGACGGGAGCGGTCCAGGCGGCGGCCCTGGGGCCAGGCCGGGGCCGGGGAGCGGCCGTAAACTCCCCCAGCGACCTGTGCGCTCTGGAGCCATGGCTGACGCTTTCGCCGCCCCCAACGAAGGTCCCCAGCCGAGCCCATTCAGCCCCGAGGGCGGCCCCGAGCCGCAGGCGGCTCCGCCCGAGGCAGAGGCGGCGGGAGTGTTCAGGCACACCGAGACCCCGGAGACCCTGGAGCCCACCGCAGCAGCGGCCTCTGGGTCGGAATCCGAGGGGCCGCTGGACGCCGGCTGGTCCAGCGCCGCAGCCCCGTCGCCCGCGGCCGAGGGGCTCCAGGCTGGGGCCCATGGCGACCCCCAGGCGGCCCAGGCCGGCGAAGCCAGCGGCCCCATCGCCCTCGAGGCCAGCCCAGCGCCGGAGCCCCAGCCTGCACAGCCCAGCGCAGAGGCCGACACGGCCGCTCCGGCCAGCCCGCCCGAGCCCGCCAGCCCCGACACTCCCAGCGTGGCCGCCACCTTCGACGTGCCGGCGCTGCAGAGCGGCGAGGGCGGCGAGTGGGAGCTGCTGGTGAGCAAGGTGCAGCAGTGGCTGGGCAGCGGCCAGCTGCAGGAGCAGCTCAGCACCGCCCGCCGGCCCCTCACCCTGGTGGCCACCCTGGTGGTGGCCCTGGTGGTGCTGCAGATCGTCGGGGCGCTGCTGGAGGTGCTCGACGACCTGCCGCTGCTGCCCGGCCTGCTGGAGCTGGTGGGGGTCGTCACCGTGGTGCGCTTCGCCCTGACCCGGCTGGTGCGCAGCAGCGACCGCCAGCAGGTGATCGCCGACCTGCAGCACCGCTGGAATGCCTTCCGCGGCCAGGGCTGAGCCCCGCCCTTGCCGGCAGGGGCCGGGCGCCACCGGGCCGGTTGATAGCTTGGCCCGATTGCGTCAACGCTCCCGGTGGACATTCAGCTCGGCCGTTCCCGTACCGTCCGTCGCGCCTACGGCATCGACGAGATCGCCCTGGTGCCGGGCGGTCGCACGGTGGATCCCGCCGTCACCGACAGCAGCTGGAGCCTGGGCGGCATCAGCCGCGAGATCCCGATCATCGCCAGCGCCATGGACGGCGTGGTGGACGTGGGCATGGCGGTGGCGCTCACCCAGCTCGGTGCCCTGGGGGTGCTGAACCTGGAGGGGGTGCAGTGTCGCTACGACGACCCCAACCCGGTGCTCGACCGCATCGCGGCGGTGGGCAAGGAGGAGTTCGTGCCGCTGATGCAGGAGCTCTACAGCCAGCCCGTGCGTGAAGACCTGATCCGCCGGCGCATCGCCGAGATCAAGGAGCGGGGCGGCATCGCCGCGGTGAGCGCCACGCCCGTGGCGGCCCTGAAGTTCGGCCAGGCCATCGCCGAGGCCGGCGCCGACCTGTTCTTCGTGCAGGCCACGGTGGTCAGCACCGAGCACATCGGCCCGGAGGGCCAGGAGACCCTGGACCTGGCGGCCCTCTGCCGCGACTTCGGCGTGCCGGTGGTGATCGGCAACTGCGTCACCTATGAGGTGGCCCTGCAGCTGATGCGGGCCGGCGCCGCCGGCGTGATGGTAGGCATCGGCCCCGGCGCCGCCTGCACCAGCCGCGGCGTACTGGGCATCGGCATCCCCCAGGCCACCGCCGTGGCCGACTGCGCCGCCGCCCGCGACGACCACTTCGCCGAGAGCGGGCGCTACGTGCCGATCGTCGCCGACGGCGGCATCGTCACCGGCGGCGACATCTGCAAGTGCCTGGCCTGCGGCGCCGACGCGGTGATGATCGGCTCGCCGATCGCCCGGGCCGCCGAGGCCCCCGGCCGCGGCTTCCACTGGGGCATGGCCACCCCCAGCCCGGTGCTGCCCCGCGGCACCCGCATCAAGGTGGGCACCACCGGCAGCCTCGAGAAGATCCTGCGCGGTCCTGCCGGCCTCGACGACGGCACCCAGAACCTGCTGGGCTGCATCCGCACCTCGATGGGCACCCTCGGCGCCCGCACCCTCCAGGAGATGCAGCGGGTGGAGGTGGTGGTGGCCCCCTCGCTGCTCACCGAGGGCAAGGTGTACCAGAAGGCCCAGCACCTGGGCATGGGCAAGTAAGGATCCCCGCCACGGTCCGGCGGCACCCCCTCCAGAGGCAGGTTCTAATCTCAGGGTGTGCGGGCTTCGGCCCACACACTCCTCACACCCCCAAGCCCGGCGCGTCCGGGCCTTTTGTCTTCATTACGACCCCGCAGCGGCGCGGGAGCATGCCCGGGGGGCATTGCTAGATTCCCGGAATCCTGATCCTCCTTCGGATGTCCAGCGCAGCTGCCGTCACCGACGCGTCCTTCGAGCAAGACGTGCTCAAGAGCGAGGTGCCCGTGCTGGTGGACTTCTGGGCCCCCTGGTGCGGTCCCTGCCGCATGGTGGCCCCGATCGTCGACGAGATCGCCAAGGAGTTCGAGGGCAAGATCAAGGTGTTCAAGCTCAACACCGACGAGAACCCGAACGTCGCCAGCCAGTACGGCATCCGCAGCATCCCCACCCTGATGGTGTTCAAGGGTGGCCAGAAGGTGGACACCGTTGTGGGCGCCGTGCCCAAGACCACCCTGTCCGGCACCATTTCCAAGTACCTCTGAGTCCGCTGCCCTGAGCTCCACCTTCTCGACCGCCTATTCCACCGGCCAGAGTCCCCTCGATGCCCTCGGCACCCTGCTGCGGGGCCACCCCCAGCGCCGGGAGATCGAACAGACCATCGTCAGCCTGCTGGAGATCAGCCGGGGCAGCACCGACACCGGCGAGTGGCGCCTGATCCGCGGCGCCCTGGCCGACATCCGCGACGGCCTGGCGGTCTTCGCCCCCCGGCGCCAGACCCGCAAGGTCACGGTGTTCGGCTCGGCCCGCACCGCCAGCGACGATCCGGCCTACGGCCTCTCCGAGCAGCTGGCCGCCGAGGCGGTGGCCCAGGGCTTCGATGTGATGACCGGCGCCGGCGGCGGCATCATGGAGGCCGCCAACCGGGGAGCCGGCTGCGACAACAGCATCGGCCTCAACGTCGACCTGCCCTTCGAGCAGCACGCCAACCGCTACGTGAGTGGCTGCGACGGGCGCCTGCTGCACTTCCGCTACTTCTTCACCCGCAAGCTCTTCTTCCTGCGGGAGAGCGATGCGCTGGTGGTGCTGCCCGGCGGCTACGGCACCTTCGACGAGCTGTTCGAATCCCTCACCCTGATCCAGACGGGCCGCACCCCGCCGATCCCCCTGGTGATGCTGGCCCCCCCGGGGGACGACTTCTGGCCGTCGCTGATGCGGGACATCCAGGCGGGCCTGGCGGCCCGGGGCCTGATCTCCGGCGAGGACACGGCCCTGCTCAAGCAGGCCAGCACCGCCGCCGAGGCGATGGGGCACATCTGCCGCTTCTACCGCGTCTTCCACGCCGCCCAGCTGGCGGAAGACCGGATGGAGCTGCTGCTGCACGTGCCGATCCCGCCGGAGCTGCTGCCGGAGCTCAACCGGGAGTTCGCCGACGTGGTGAACGAGGGCGCCATCAGCGCCGGCGAGAGCTCCGATGAGGAGGGCCTGCTGCGGCCCTGCCTGCGCTTCCAGCTGGATCGGCGCCGCATGGGACGGCTCTACCAGCTGATCGATCGCATCAACGCCATCCCCCTGCCGGCCTCGCCGGCCCTGGAGAAGCCCGGCCAGCGCCTCGGCGTCACGGGCGTCGCGCCGTGAGCTGCCGCCCATGACCCGCATCGGCCTGATCGATTACGGCATGGGCAACCTGCACTCGGTGCAGCGGGCCTTCGAGCGCCTCGGTGCCGAGGTGGTGGCCGTCCACGCCGCCGCCGACACCGCCGGTTGCCGGGCCCTGGTGCTGCCGGGGGTGGGCGCCTTCGACCCGGCGATGGAGCGGCTGCACCGCTCGGGCCTGGCGGCGGTGATCGCGGCCTGGTGCGGCGCCGGCCGGCCGCTGCTGGGCATCTGCCTGGGCCTGCAGCTGCTGTTCGAGGCCAGCGAGGAGGGCCAGGCGCCGGGTCTGGGCCTGCTGCAGGGCCGGGTGCGGGCCCTGCCCCGCAGCCCCGGCCATCCGGTGCCCCACATGGGCTGGGCGCCGCTGCTGCCGGCCGAGCCCAGTCCACTGCTGCCGGCGGGCACCCCGGCCAGCTGGGTGTACTTCGTGCACTCCTACGCCGCCGAGCCCAGCGATCCGGCCTGCACCACCGCCCGGGTGGCGTTCGCCGGCCAGCCGGTCACCGCGGCTGTGTGGCAGGGGACGATCGCGGCCTGCCAGTTCCACCCGGAGAAATCGAGTGCCGCGGGCCAGGCGATGCTGCGGCGCTGGCTGGACTGGCTGGAGTCCAGCGTCCCCCCCCAGCCCCCGGTGCCGTGAGCCTGCGGCTGAGCGGCGGCCGACGGCTGCTGAGCCCCCCGGGCGCCACGGCCCGGCCCAGCCCGGCGCGGCTGCGGCTGGCGGTGATGAACATGCTGGCGGCGGAGCTGCCGGGGGCCCTGTGGCTGGACCTGTTCAGCGGCAGCGGCGTGATGGGCTGCGAGGCCCTGCAGCGCGGCGCGGCCGGCGTGGTGGCCGTCGACCAGGACCGGCGCATGGCCGCCACCAGCCGCGCCAACCTGGAGGCCGTGGCGGCGGGCCTGGCCGGCCCGGGGGGGCGGCCGCCGGCTGCGGTGGAGGTGGTGCAGCAGGAGGTGCGGCGCTGGCTGGAGGCGGGGGCCGCCCAGCGGGGCGGCGGCCGGGCCTGGGGCGGGGGCTTTCAGCTGATCTATGCCGATCCGCCCTACGCCGCCGGGCTGCACGGGCCCGTGGCCGCAGCCGTGGCGGCGGGCGGCTGGCTGGCCCCCGGGGGCCGGCTGCTGCTCGAGTGCGCCAGTGATCGGGTGCCGGACGTGCCTTCGGGCTGGCGGCTGGACGACCAGCGCCGCTATGGGGGCAGCACACTGTTGCGGCTCAGCCCCGCGGAGCTCAGCCTCTCGGACTGAGGCCCGAGGGGCTGCAAAAGACTGCCCCCGCGGCACGGCGGAGTGGCGCGGAGGATTCCGTCCGACAGCTCAGTTCGGACAGATCGGTAAGACAGCTCGGTCATGCAGCTCAACCCAGCGGCGAGGCGACGACCCCGGCAGGGGCCAGGGCCAGCTGCAGGTCAGCTCAGCCGCCGAGGGCGCCGCCGCGGCGGTACTGGTTCCAGGCCGCCACGAACAGACCGGCCAGGGTCACCGGGATCAGACCGAGCACGATGCCGCAGAGCAGGGGTTCGATCATGGCGCGGTGGAGCGGGGTGGCGTAGCAGAATTGTCCCACGGCCCAGGCGGCCGCCGTGACGCCCCCGAGCAACCGTGACCGCCGAACCCAGCGCCCTGCCGCCCCCCCTGGCACCCCCTCTGGCACCAGCCGAGGCGGCGGCCCCCGGGGCTGCGCCCCGCCAGGGGCTGATCGGCGCCCTGGTGCTGCTGGCAGCCATCGCCTCGATCCTGCTGGTGCTGCTGGTGGCCCTGCCGGCGGCCCGCAGCGACCCCTACACCCGCAGCACCCTGCAGCTGGTGGGCTCCGAGCAGCGGGGCAGCCAGCTGTTCATGATCAACTGCGCCGGCTGCCACGGCATCGCCGCCCAGGGCCTGGTGGGCCCGAACCTGCACGGCGTCGGCAGCCGCAAGAACGACCGCCAGCTGATCCAGCAGGTGGTGAGCGGCCGCACCCCGCCGATGCCCCGCTTCCAACCCGACCCCCAGGCCATGGCCGACCTGCTGGCCTACCTGCGCGGGCTGGCGTGAGCGCCCCCCCCCAGGGGCAGCCCGCGGTGGTGGTGGTGCTGGTTGAGCCGGCCGGCCCGCTGAACGTGGGCGGCGTGGCCAGGCTCTGCGCCAACTTCGCCATCGCCGAGCTGCGCCTGGTGGCGCCCCGCTGCGACCCCCTCGGTGAGGAGGCGCTGCGGATGGCGGTGCACGGCGGTCCCCTGCTGCGGCGGGCCCGCCTGTTCCCCGACCTGGCGGCGGCCCTGGCGGACTGCCGGCGCGTGGTGGCCAGCTGCGGCCAGGTGGCACGGCAGAGCCTGCCCCTGCAGGGCCCTGGCGCCGCCCTGGACTGGCTCCTGGCCGGAGCCCCGCCCCAGGCCGGCCCGCCCGGGCCACCGGCGGCCCTGGTGTTCGGCCGCGAGGACCGCGGCCTGAGCACCGATGAACTGCTGCAGGCCGGGCGGGTGCTGCGCATCGCCACCGGCGAGGCCTACGCCTCCTTGAACCTGGCCCAGGCGGCGGCCATCTGCCTGCACGAGCTGCACCAGGCCCGGCAGCGGCGGGCGGCTCACCAGGGCCAGGGCACGGCCACCGGCAGTGGCGCCGCAGGCGCGGCCCCCGGAGCCGGAGCCGGCGGCCCAGCGGCCCCGGGACCGGCGGATTCCAGCGGGGATCCCGCGCCCCGCCGGGCGGTGGAGGCCCTGCTCGGCGATGCCCAGGAGCTGCTGCTGGCGGTGGGATTCCTCTATCCGCACACCGCCCACGCCCGCATGGCCAAGCTGCGGGCCCTGCTGCAGCGGGCCCAGATCCAGGACGGGGAGGTGGCCCTGGTGCGGGGCATGGTCCGGCAGCTGCGCTGGGCAGCGCAGCGGCGCTGCCCTTAAGGTCTGGCCCTGCCCGGATCAGCCCAGCCGTGAGTTCCAGTCGCCCTGTCCGCTCTGGCCCCTGGGCACCCCTGCGGCTGCTGCTGCGGCTGCTGGTGATGGGCGTCGGCCTGGGGCTGATCGGCGGCACGGCCCTCAAACTGCTGGCGCCGCGGCTGGCCCAGGGCTCGATCAACGCCCCGCGCCTCACCGGCGCCGCCGCCGGCCAGCCGCTGCAGGCCCTGCCACGGGGCATCCCCCTGGGCCGCTTTGAACCCCACCAGGAACTCACGGGCCTCAGCCGCCGCTGGGCGGCCCTGGCGGCCGTGCACAAAGACCTCAAGGCCAGCGCCTACCTGCTGGTGCTCGATGACGGCCGCTTCGCCGAGCTGCAGAGCGAACTGCCGCTGCCGGCCGCCAGCTCGATCAAGACGCCGATCCTGCTGGCCGCCCTGGAGGACCTCGACGCCGGCAAGCTGCGCTGGGACCAGCCCCTGACCATGACCAAGGAGCTGGTGGGCGCCGGTGCCGGCTGGATGGCCAGCAGACCGGTCGGGACCCGCTTCCCCTTCCACGAGGCTGCCACCGAGATGATCCGGGTGAGCGACAACACCGCCACCAACCTGCTGATCAAGCGCCTGGGGGGCAAGACGGCCCTCAACCCCCGCTTCCAGGCCCTGGGCCTGACGGGCACGGTGATCAACAACTGGCTGCCGGATCTGGAGGGCACCAACACCACCAGTGCCCACGACCTGGCCCGGGCCATCGCCCTGGTGGACACCGGCGAGAAGCTCAGCCCCCGGGCCCGGGACCTGTTCCGCCAGGTGATGGGCAGCTCCCGCACCAACACCCTGATCCCCCTGGGGCTGCTCCAGGGCCTGGGCGGCGACGCGGCCGACCCCGACGCCGAGCTGATGCCCTACGGCGTGACCGTGCTCAACAAGACCGGCGACATCGGCATCGCCTACGCCGACGGCGCCCTGATCGAGCTGCCCAGCGGCCAGCGGGCCGTGGCCGCCTTCATGGTCAAGGGCCCCTTCAACGACCCCCGCTCCACCGACCTGATCCGCGCCATGGCCGCCGAAGTGGCCAAAGTGCTGATGCCCCGCGGCGCCAATGCCGCGCCGCCCGCCGCCCGCCGCTGATGCTGTCCGTCCTGCTGGCCGCCGCCCCGCCGGCCCCCACTCCAGCGGCACCGGCCCCCGCGCCGGCCGCCACCACCCTGCTGCGGCCCCAGGCTGTCGCGCCCCTGCCGGGGGGCCTGGATGCGGTGCTGCTGGTGAACGACAACAACCCGGAGCTGATCACGGCGCCGGGGATCCTGCTCTCCACCTTCGCCAGGCAGGGCCGGGGCGTGCCGGAGGCGCACCTGGATCTGCCCCTGAGCGGCCGCTTCGACCTGTTCAGCCACCACGTCTACGCCGGCAGGCCCGAGAGCCTGGACTCCACCCTCTGGCTGGCGGTGCTGGCGGCGCCGCGGGGCCCGGGGCCGGTGAGCCTGCAGCTGCTGGCGGGCTCCACCGCCCTCTCCCAGGCCACGGGCCCGAACCAGGCCTCGGCTCCCTTCCTGCCCCTGCCGGAGCTGATGGCCCAGGACGGCAGCGTCTTCGCCGGCCCCGGCAGCCGGGTGGCCACGGAGCTGCTGGCCCGCGAGCGCAGCCCGCTGCTGCCGCAGCGCTGGACCCTCGCCCCCGGGGCGCCCACCCCCCTGCTGGTGCTGCCCCTGCCGGTGAAGGGGCTCGATCCCCTACTCAACGGCCTCAACCTGCAGCTGCGGCTGCAGAGCAGCGCCCCGCTGAGCCTGGCCACCCTGGCGGCCTTCGGATCCGGGGATCAGCCACCGCCGCCCGAGAGCTGGGCCGCCCTGCTGGATGGCCCCCTGAGCCCCAAGGAACACCAGCCCTCCCCCCGCGGCAGCAAGGGCAAACTGATCTACTCGCGGGTGAGCGGGGTGCAGATCGGCAGCCTCTGGCGGGGCCGCATCACCGACCCGGGCCAGCCGTTCCTCAGCGCCAGCCGCGCCCCGATCTCCTGGCCGATCAGCTCCCTGGAGCGCGGCAGCCTCGGCACCGGCCAGGTGCAGACGGCCGGGCTCAAGGCCCTCTACCCCGGCACCGCCTGGGCCGCCCACGGCAACTACGGGGTGGAGTACGACCTGGCCATCCCCCTGCGCAACGACACCCGGGCGCCGCTGCAGCTGCAGCTGGCCCTGGAATCGCCGCTGAAGACCGACGCGCCCCTGGGGGGCCTGCGCTTCAACACCAGCCCGGCGCGGGCGGTGATGTTCCGCGGCAGCGTGGAGGTGGGCGGCCTCGACGGCGAGGGCGGCCGGGCCGCGGGGCGGCGCCACTTCCACCTGGTGCAGCGCGCCGGCCAGCAGGGGCCGGCCCTGGGCACCGTGACCCTGGCGCCCGGCGCCACGCGGCAGCTGCAGGTGCGGCTGATCTATCCGGCCGATGCCACCCCGCCCCAGGTGCTCAGCCTGCTGCCCCTGGCCGGGGCAGCCCCCCAGCCGGCTGTGAAACAATCGCCTGCTCCCCCAGCCAGCAGCCCACCGTGACGCAAGCCCGCAAGCGCCGGGTCTTCCCCTTCACCGCCATCGTGGGCCAGGAGGAGATGAAGCTGGCCCTGCTGCTGAACGTGATCGACCCGCGCATCGGCGGCGTGATGATCATGGGCGACCGGGGCACGGGCAAGAGCACCACGATCCGGGCCCTGGCCGATCTGCTGCCGGAGATCGACGTGGTGGCCGGCGACCCCTACAACAGCTCCCCCACCGACCCGGACCTGCAGAGCGCCGAGGTGCGCCAGCGGGCCGAGCAGGGCGAGGCGCTGCCGATCGAGCCGCGCCAGGTGCCGATGGTGGACCTGCCCCTGGGCGCCACGGAGGACCGCCTCTGCGGCACCATCGACATCGAGAAGGCCCTCAGCGAGGGCGTGCGCGCCTTTGAGCCGGGCCTGCTGGCCAAGGCCAACCGCGGCCTGCTCTACGTGGACGAGGTGAACCTGCTGGACGACCACCTGGTGGACGTGCTGCTGGATTCGGCCGCCTCCGGCTGGAACACGGTGGAGCGGGAGGGTGTGAGCGTGCGCCACCCGGCCCGCTTCGTGCTGATCGGCTCGGGCAACCCCGAGGAGGGCGAGCTGCGGCCCCAGCTGCTCGATCGCTTCGGCATGAGCGTGGAGGTGCGCACCGTGCGCGATCCCGAGCTGCGGGTGCAGGTGGTGGACCAGCGCACCAGCTTCGACAGCGACCCCGACCGCTTCAACGACGCGGTGCAGGCCACCCAGGACGCCCTGCAGGCGCGGGTGGTGGAGGCCCAGCGGCGGCTGCCCCAGGTGGCGATCGACGACGACCTGCGCATCCGCATCTCGGCCATCTGCGGCGAGCTCGATGTGGACGGCCTGCGCGGCGACATCGTGACCAACCGCGCCGCCCGCGCCCTGGCGGCCTTCGAGGGTCGCACCGAGGTGAGCGAGGACGACGTGGCCCGGGTGGCCGCCTGCTGCCTGCGCCACCGCCTGCGCAAGGACCCCCTGGAGCAGATAGACTCCGGAGACCGGGTGGTGAAGGTGTTCTGCAAGGTGTTCGAGCGGCCCGAGGCAACCGACCGCAGCGTCTTCGAGCTGGCCCTGGCGGCCTGAGCGGCGGCCGGCCCGCGCCGGCTCCTGCACACTGGGCCGACTGCCGCCTGCCCATGCGCATCCTCGGCCTCGATCCAGGCCTGGCCCGCGTCGGCTATGGCGTGATCGACACCGGCGCCGGCCAGCAGCGCCTGCTGGACTGCGGCATCATCCGCACCGACCCCGGCCGCAGCGAGGGCGAGCGGATGGTGGAGATCGCCCGCGACCTGCGTCTGCTGATCCGCACCTGGCGGCCGGAGCTGGCGGCCGTGGAGAAGTTCTTCTTCTACCGCTCCAGCACCACCATCGCCGTGGTGCAGGCCCGCGGGGTGCTGATGATGACCCTGGCCCGCTTCGCCATCCCGGTGGTGGAGTTCCCGCCGATGCAGATCAAGCTGGCCCTGGCCGGCCACGGCCACGCCGCCAAGGATGACGTGCTGGTGGCGGTGATGCGCGAGCTGAATCTGGAGGACCCACCCCGGCCGGACGACGCCGCCGATGCGCTGGCCGTGGCCCTCACCGGCTGGTTCCAGCGCTGAAGCGGGGCTGGGGCAGGCCGGCGGGAACTCGGCCCGGCAAACTCAGCGCAGGCCCCCACCCCCAACGCCCCTGAAGCCCGCGACCAAGCCCGACCTGCGCCGGCGGTTCCGGCAGCGCCGGCTGGAGGCCCTGCCGGCGGTGGAGGCGGCGATCCAGGCCGTCGCCCAGCGGGAGCTGCCGGGGCTGCTGGCCCCTGGTCGCTGGCTGGGGCTCTACTGGCCCCTGGCCGGGGAGGCTGATCTGCGCGGCCTCAGCGCGACCCTGCCCGGGCAGCTGGCCCTGCCGGCCATCGAGCCCGGCGGGGCTGCCCCGGCCCGGATGGTCTACCGGCCCTGGCATCCGGCCACGGCGCTGCGGCCGGATGCCACGGGCATTCCCGCGCCGCCAGCGGCCCCAGCAGCGGCGGCGCCCCTGGGGCCGGAGCGGATGGCCCTGCTGCTGGCCCCGGCTCTAGCCTGCGACGGCGCCGGCATCCGCCTGGGCTACGGGGGCGGCTGGTTCGACCGGCTGCGGGCGGATCCGGCCTGGGCGGCGGTGCCGACCCTGGCGGTGCTGCCGGCGGCCTGCCGCCTCCAAGGGGAACGGCTGCCCCGCGACCCCTGGGATGTGCCCCTGCAGGGCTGGCTGGACGAGGGCGGCCTGCATTGGTTGCAACCTGTGTCGCCGCTGGCCTAGGCCGCACCGGGCTGGCAGTGGTTTGGCAGGATCGGGGCGTCGCCCCCCGAGACGCCGTGGAACCCCAGGCCGATTCCCTGCATCACCTCCACGGCAGCGCCTTGAGCAGGGGCGGCCACGGCGAGGGCGGCGGCCCTGCGCCGATCCCCAGCCCCGCGAGCCGCCTGGGCAGCGCCGCCACCGGCTCGGCGGTGCACCGCGTGATCGCCTCGGAGCTCCAGCACCGCGACCAGGCCAGTGACGCCCTGGCCATGATGGTGACCTCCATGGTGTCGATGGTGCAGGCGGGCAAGGCCAGCCGCAGCCGCTGGTCCGCCTCCTGAGCACCGCCCAGGTCGGACTCGATAACCTGCCTGCACCGGTCGGTCTCCCTGCAGCCATGGCGCGCCCCCTCCCCCTCGCCCTGATCGCCGCTGCCCTGGCGCTGGCCCCCGGCTCCGCCCGGGCCCACGGCATCGAGACCAGCCTCAGCCGCCTGCCGTCGCTGAGCGAGGGCCTGATGCTGCAGAGCCAGTTCTCCAGCGGCGAGCCCACCCGCGATGCCGTGGTGCGGCTGGTGCCCCCCGGCGGCGCGCCGATCGAGCTGGGCCGCACCGATGCCCAGGGCCAGCTGAGCTTCGCCCTGCCCAAGGGCGCCAGCGGCGACTGGGAACTGCAGGTCGACGGCGGCCCCGGCCACCGCGACTACCTGGAGATGCCCGTGAGCCAGGGCCGTCCCGAGCTGGACCGCCTCAGTGAGGCCCACGACCACGGCCTCGCCGGGCTGCTGGCCGAGGCAGGGCCGAGCCAGGGCCTGCTGCTGCTCGGCGGCCTCTCCGGCCTGGCGGGCCTGGGCGGCGTTTCCCTGCTGCTGCAGCGTTTCCGCCGCGCCCATCAGGGCCGGTCCGCCAACGGGGGCGAGCCCTCCTGATGGCCACCGGCAGCGCGGCCCTCGATCGGATCGTCGAGCGGCTCAAGGGCACCGCCGATCCCAGGCGGCGCTACGAATACGTGCTCTGGCTGGCCAAGAAGCTGGAGCCTCTCCCCGCTGAATTCCGCAACGACGCCTTCAAGGTGAGGGGCTGCCTCTCGCAGGTGTACGTGGTGGGCCAACTGGTGGAGGGCCGGCTGCACTGGCGGGGCGATTCCGATGCCGCCATCACCAAGGGCCTGCTGGCGCTGCTGATCCAGGGCCTGGAGGGCCTGGATCCCGCCGCTGCCGCGGCCCTGGATCCGGCCTTCCTGGGGGAGATGGGCCTGCAGGCCAGCCTCACCCCCTCGCGGGCCAACGGCTTCCTCAACATCCTCAGGGCGATGCAGGCCCAGGCCCGGGCCCTGGCGGCCGGAGCCGGCGGCACGGCGGCGGCGGCATCCGGCACCCCGGCCGCCGCCGGCACGGACCCCGCGGGCGCCTGAGGCCCCGCCGGCCGATTTCTAGGATCGGCGCCTCCACGGCAACTCAGGCATGACCATCGGCATCGGCTTGCTCGGGCTCGGCACGGTGGGGGCAGGCGTGGCTGGCATCCTGGCCAGCCCCGAAGGGCGCCATCCCCTGGTGGGGGAGCTGGCCCTGCGGCGGGTGGCCGTGCGCGACCTGCAGCGGCCCAGGCCGCTGGAGCTGCCCGCCTCCATCCTCACCACCGAGCCCGAGGCCGTGGTGGACGACCCGGCGGTGGACATCGTGGTGGAGGTGATGGGCGGCCTGGAGCCGGCCCGAAGCCTGATCCTGCGGGCCATCGCCGCCGGCAAGCCGGTGGTGACCGCCAACAAGGCCGTGATCGCCCGCTACGGCGAGGAGATCGCCGCCGCCGCCGCGGCACAGGGCGTGTACGTGCTGATCGAGGCGGCCGTGGGCGGCGGCATCCCGATCATCGAGCCCCTGAAGCAGTCGCTGGGGGGCAACCGCATCCAGCGGGTGAGCGGCATCATCAACGGCACCACCAACTACATCCTCAGCCGCATGGCCGAGGAGGGGGCCGCCTACGGGGCGGTGCTGGCGGATGCCCAGCGGCTGGGCTACGCCGAAGCCGACCCCGCCGCGGATGTGCAGGGGGGCGACGCGGCCGACAAGATCGCCATCCTGGCGGGCCTGGCCTACGGCGGCTCGGTGCAGCGCAGCGCCATCCCGGCCGAGGGCATCGACCGGCTCGACGCCCGCGACGTGGGCTACGCCGACCAGCTGGGCTTCGTGGTGAAGCTGGTGGCCGCGGCCCAGTTCCTGGGCAGCGACCCCGACGGCACCGTGCAGCTGGACGTGCGCGTCAGCCCGACCCTGCTGCCCAAGCAGCACCCCCTGGCCGGGGTCCACGGGGTGAACAACGCGATCCTGGTGGAGGGCGATCCGGTGGGGCAGGTGATGTTCTACGGGCCGGGGGCCGGCGCCGGTCCCACCGCCTCGGCCGTGGTGGCGGACATCCTCAACATCGCCGGCATCCGCCAGGTGGGCGGCAGCCAGGCCGGCCTGGATCCGCTGCTGGCGGCCAGCCGCTGGCGCCGGTGCCGCCTGGTGGACCCCGGCCTCAGCCAGCACCGCAACTACGTGCGCCTGCGCACCAGCGATGAGGCCGGCGTGATCGGCCGCATCGGCACCTGCTTCGGCGACGAGGGGGTCTCGATCCAGTCGATCATCCAGTTCGAGGCCAAGGGCCCGGCCGCCGGAACCGGGGCGGACGTCGGGGGCGCGGCCGAGATCGTGGTGATCACCCACGAGGTGGGGGAGGCCCGCTTCCGCGCCGCCCTGGCCGCGATCGAGGCCCTGCCCGAGGTGGTGAGCGTGGCGGCCTGCCTGCGCACCCTGTAGGGAACCCCGACCAGCGGGCCACGGTCGGGGCCTTCCCTGGGGCAAAGTGGAAGCAAATGTGTAGGAGTTCCAGGCAACACCCCGGCCGCCCCGCGTGGGAATCCCCTGACGCGCGGCCGCTTCCGTATCCCCTCCCCCCCTGCGCTGGGATAGGACGAAGAGGTCCGGCACCGCCGGCCCTCCCAGCCATCCCCCGGCCCGCCCGGCCGCCGGTCAAGCCCCACCTACAGCAGCACCCGCCAGCTGGCAACCGTCACCCTGCCCCTTGACCGGCGCCGCAGCCCGGCCATAACCCCACCAGCCGGCCCCGGGCCCACCGCCCGACACCGCCTGATCCACCGTTCCCCCGTCCCCCTGTTGCACCGGCGACGGCCCCACCCCCTGACCCCTTTCCGCCTGAACCGATGACACTCCATCAGGGCGACTGCATCCAGCTCACCAGCGACGACCACCTGTACCAGGTGGTGGGCGTGGATGACCGCCACAACCGCTATTGGGTGCGCCGCTGGCCCCTGGCCCGCCATGGCTGTCCCGTGTTTGAAATTTCCCTGCAGCAGGTGGCCGCCCCGGCCCACGGCCGTCCGCCCCGCCAGCTCCAGAACGCTTGAATGGGCCGGTCCGTGCCCCCGCCGGATCCATCGCAGCCCTGACCTCCGCCCCCCCAGGCCCCCTCGCCAGCGCAGCCCCGGACCGGGCGGGCCGCCGGGGCCGCCGCGCCCGGCGCCGCCCGCCCCTCCTGCCGCACCGCCGCCGGCACTGCCTCCGCCCGGCCCTGGCGCTGCCGGCGATCGCCCTCGCGGCCCTGGCCCTGCAGGCCTGCCAGCCCCGCCACCCCGCCGGCCAGCTGATCGTGGCCACCCGCAGCGGCAGCAGCCTCGACTCGGTGGATCCCCTGGATGTGACCGGCTTCGCCGGCGCCCAGCTGCTCAGCGCCGTCGGCGATCCCCTGTACACCAGCGACGACCGCGGCCGCATCCAGCCCCGGCTGGCCACCGCCCTGCCGCGGCTGAGCGCCGATGGCCGCACCGCCACCATCCCCCTGCGCCGGGATGTGCGCTTCCACGACGGCAGCCGCTTCGACGCGGCGGCGATGCGCTTCAGCCTGGAGCGCTACCGGGCCAAGGGCAAGTTCAGCTACCTGCTGGCGGGTCGGATCGCGGCGATCGAGGCGCCCGGCCCCCACGAGCTGGTGCTGCGGCTCCAGCGCCCCTACAGCGCCCTGCCGGCCCTGCTGAGCTCGGTGAACCTGATCCCGCTCTCGCCGGCGGCCTACCGGGCCCACGCCCGCAGCTCCCTGCGCCAGCGGCTGGTGAGCACCGGCCCCTACCGGCTGGCGAGCTTCAGCCCCCAGCAGCAGACCCTCGAACCCTTCGCCGGCTACTGGGGTCCCAGGCCGGCCAACCGGGGCCTGCACCTGGTGAGCCTCAGCAACTCCACCGCCCTCTACGGCGCCCTGGTGAGCGGCGAGATCGACGTGCTGCTCTCCGACGGCCTGGAGACTGACCAGCTGCGCTCCCTGCAGCGGCGGGCCGCCCGCGGCGAGTTCGTGGAGGGCACCGGTCCGGCGGTGGAGATCGGCTACCTCACCCTGCTGGCGGACCGCCCGCCCCTGGACCGCGTCCTGCTGCGGCGGGCCGTGGCCCTCAGCCTCGACCGCCGCCTGATCAGCGAGCGGGTGAGCTTCGGGCTGCGGGATCCCCTGCGCACCCTGGTGCCGGCGCCGCTGCCGGGATCGGCCCTGCCGCTCTACCCGGGCTACGACCCGGCGGCGGCCCGGGGCCTGTTCCGGCAGGCGGGCTACTGCGACGGCCGCCGGCTGGCCCTGCCGCTCACCTTCCGCTCCAACGTGCCCGCCGACCGCCTGTTCGCCCTCACCTGGCAGGCCCAGCTGCGGCGCGACCTGGGCGACTGCGTGGCCCTGGAGATCAGCGGCGTGGAATCCACCACCGCCTACCACCAGCTGGACAAGGGCGTCTTCCCGATGATCCTGCTGGAGTGGCGGCCCGACTACCCCGACCCCGACAACTACCTGGTGCCGCTGCTGGGCTGCGATCGGGCCCGGGGCCCGGTGTGCCTGGAGGGCAACAGCGCCCTGAGCGGCAGCTTCTGGAGCGCCCCTGGCCTGGAGCGGCAGCTGCAGGCCACCGAGACCGCCACCGGGCCCGCCCGCACCCGCCTGTTCGAGGCGATCCAGCGCCAGGCCGCCGCCGGGGCCTCCTTCCTGCCCCTGTGGCGGGTGCCGCCGCGGGCCTGGGCCCGGCCCGGCCTGGAGGCCCCCCGCTTCGACGGCTCGGGCCGGGTGCTGCTGCAGGCCCTGCAGCGGAGCACACCATGAGCCGGCGCCGCGCCCTGCTGGGCTACCTGGCCAGCCGCCTGGCGCTCCTGCCCGTGATGCTGTGGCTGATCGCCAGCCTGGTGTTCCTGCTGCTGCGGGTGGCCCCCGGCGATCCGATCGACGCCCTGCTCGGCAACCGGGCCCCGGCCGAGGCCCGCGCTGCCCTGCGCCAGCAGCTGGGGCTGGATCAGCCCCTGCTGACGCAGTACGGCCGCTACCTCGGGGATCTGCTGCACGGCCAGCTGGGCACCTCCCTCACCAACCAGGAGCCGGTGACCGCCGTGATCGGCCGCAGCCTGCCCGCCAGCCTGGAGCTGGGGCTGGTGGCCCTGCTGATCGCGGCCGTGGTGGGCCTGGCGGTGGGCTTCAGCGGCATCGCCCGGCCCGAGGGGAAGCTGGATCTGGCCGGTCGGCTGTTCGGGATCGGCACCTACGCCCTGCCCCCCTTCTGGGCCGCGATGGTGGTACAGCTGGTGTTCGCCGTGGGGCTGGGCTGGCTGCCGGTGGGGGGCCGCTTCCCGCCCACCCTGGTGCCGCCCACGGGCAGCGGCTTCTACCTGCTCGACAGTGTGCTGGCGGGCAGCGGCCGGCAGTTCTGGGGCAGCCTGCGCCACCTGGTGCTGCCCGCAGGCACCCTGGGGCTGCTGCTCAGCGGCATCTTCGCCAACGCCCTGCGGCTCAACCTGCGCCGCGCCCTCGATTCCGACTATGTGGAGGCGGCCCGCAGCCGTGGCCTCAGCGAGGCGCGGGTGGTGCTGCGCCACGCCCTGCCCAACGCCCTGCTGCCGGTGCTCACCATCGCCGGCATCACCGTGGCCTCCCTGATCGGCGGGGCGCTGCTGATCGAGGTCACCTACTCCTGGCCCGGCATCGCCGCCCGGCTGCAGGAGGCCATCAGCCAGCGCGACTACCCGGTGGTGCAGGGGATCGTCGTGGTGGTGGCGGCGCTGGTGGTGGCGGTGAGCGTGGCGGTGGACCTGCTGGTGGCGCTGCTGGATCCGCGCATCGAGTTCTGAGCAGGCTGGGGCAGCAGCGGCTCAGCGGGGCACCCGCTCCCACCAGCGCCGCGCGGCGTCGCGGTCGAGCACGTAGGCCGTGACCCCCTCCAGCCGGCGGCGCTGCACCGGGATCGGACGCCCCTGGGGCAGGCCCTGCAGGAACTCGCTGGTGAGGCTCAGCAGCAGGGCCTGAACCCGCTGCGGCTCCCGCCCCACCAACTCGTCGCCGAGCTGGAACAGGGCCCGCTCGCCGCCGCGGATCCGCACCGGCGAGAAGTGGCTGCCCCCCTCCACCAGGGCCAGCCGGTCCAGGGGACGGGCGGCCGGCAGGAACAGCTCCAGCTGCTCGCCCAGGGGCGGGGTGACCAGGTCGAGGCTGCCGCCCACCAGCAGCGCCGGCACCCCCAGGCGCCCCAGGCCGCGATGGGGCCAGAGCAGGCTGCCGAAGCCGTTGAAGCTCACCACTCCGGCCAGGGGCTCGGCCAGGGGGGCCGGCGGGGGCAGGGCCACCTGGGTGAGCTGGCACTGCAGCAGCCGCGAGAGGTTGATGAGGGGGATGCCGTCGAGGGCGCGCTCGCAGCGCCGCGCCAGGCCGGGCTCGGGCCGCAGCCCGGCGGCCAGCAGGGCCGCCAGGCCGCCGAGGGAGTGGCCCACCAGCACCAGTGAGCCCCCCAGGGGCGGCAGCCGGCCGTCGTGCTCGGCCGCCACCACCGCCTGGATGTCCCGCAGCCGATCCGGCAGGGTCTCGGCCCCGGGGGGGGCGCTGCGGCCCTCGAGCAGCTCCCGCAGCGCCGCCTCGCCGCTGTCGGGGTGGTCGAGCACCAGCACCGGCCAGCCCCGCTGGGCCAGGGCACCGGCCAGCCAGGCCAGCTGGGACGGACTGCCCCCCAGCCCCGGCATCAGCAGCACCCAGGGGCCGGCGGCGGTGGGGCGCCGGGGCTGCCACAGCTGCAGCTGCAGCGGGGCGGCGCGGTGGGCCACCGGCAGCAGCAGGGCCCGTGGCGCCAGGACAGGGGCCCCGGCGGCCCGCGGCCCGGCGCGGCCCGGAGGCGGCTCCAGGGCCAGGGCCACGCCGTCGGTGAGGGGCAGCAGCGGGCCCCGCTCCGGCAGCACCAGCTGGCGCAGGGCGCCGAGGCCGCGGCGCTGCCGCTGGATCTGGCCTCGCCAGCCGGAGGCCAGGGACAGCAGCCCGTCGAGGTCGAGGCTGAGGCGCTGCACCGGCACCGCCCGCAGCAGCTCGATGGTGCTCACCTGGCTCTGGCGCTCCAGCAGCCGCTGCAGGGCGCTGAGCAGCAGTGGGCCCGCCGGGCCGGTCTGCCCCGGCGGGTCCGCCTCGAACAGCTCGCCCACCTCCTCCAGCATCCGCTGGCCCGCCCAGCTCTGGAGCAGCTGCTGGCCCAGGGAGCGGTCCCGCAGCAGGGGGGCCCGCAGCAGCTGCAGCAGGCGGCGGCGGCTGGCGGGCTCGATCAGGTCCACCCAGACCGCCAGATCCCCCGGCGGGCGCTGGGGCTCCAGGCTCCACTGCTCCAGATCGCGCAGGTCCAGGGGCAGGCGCAGGTCATCGAGGCGCACCTCCAGCTGGTCGGCGGCCCGGGCCGGGGGGCCGCCACCGAGGGCCAGGCCCAGCGCCAGCGCTGCCGCGGGCCCGGGGGGGAGGGCCTGCAGACTGGCCAGGAGCACGGCCACGGGGCGACCCCAGCTTGGGCAATGGAACCTGCAACGGGCCCGGGGCGGAGCGGCAGCTGGGGACACGGAGCCGCGGCGGGTGGCTCAGCCAGTTTCCCGCGCCGCTGCGGCGGGTGGCCCTGCTGCGGCTGGTGGGCAGCATCGGCGCCGGCGGCGTGCTCTACCTCACGCCGCTGGTGTTCCACCGGGAGGCCTTCACCGCCTCGGCGGTGGGCCAGGGCCTGGCCCTGGCGGCCATCGCCGGCACCGCGGGCCGCTTCGCCAGCGGTGCCCTGCTGGACCGCGGCCTGAGCTGCTCAGGGCCGGTGCTGCTGGCGGTGCTGTTCTCGGCGCTGGCCGACGGCCTGCTGTTCACGGCCCGGGGCTTTGCCGGGTTCGCGGCCGGCCAGCTGCTGCTGGGCATCGCCATGGGCCTCTACTGGCCGGCCATTGAGCTGGCGGTGCCCCTCAGCGCCCCGCCGGTGAGTTCGGCCCGGGGCTACGCCCTGGCCCGCAGCGCCGATGCCCTGGGCATCGCCAGCGGTGCCCTGGTGGGGGCACTGCTGGCGGGGCTCGGAGGACTGCGGGGGATCTATCTGGTGGACCTGGCCTGCCTGGGCGTGCTCACGGCCCTGCTGCTGCGGGGCCCCCTGCCGGCGTCGCCCCGGCCCCCCGCCGGCGGCGGCGGCGACTGGAGACCCTGGCTGCCGCCCCTGCTGCCGCTGCTGGCGGTGGCGGTGCTGGCCACGGCGATCCCGGCTCTGATGCAGAGCGCCCTGCCCCTGGACCTGGTGCGGGGCGGCCTGGAGCGGGGGCCCCTGCCGGAGAGCGTCGGCGCCCTGCTGATCGGCCTGCAGCTGGGCCTGCTGCTGCTGATCCAGTGGCCGGTGGGGCGGCTGCTGGCGGAGCGGCCGGTGGCGGTGGGGCTGGGGATCAGCCTGACCTGCTTTGCCGCCGGCACGGGGCTGCTGGCCCTCTCGGCCTTCAGCTCCGGCGGCGTGGCCCTGGTGGTGCTGGCCCAGGTGCCGCTGGCCCTGGGGGAGGCGGCCTTCCTGCCCACGGCCACCGAGGCGGTCGTGGAGCTGAGCCCCCGCCACCACCGGGGCCTGGCCATGGCCCTGTTCTCCCAGTGCTTCGCCATCAGCGCCTTCGCCGCTCCGCTGCTGGCGGGCTGGCTGCTGGACGGCCAGCGCCACGGCGCCGGCCTCTGGCTGGGGGTGGCGCTGCTCTGCCTGCTGGGCCTGCCGCTGGTGGCACACCTGGAGCGGCTGCAGCGCCGCAACCTGCTGCGGGTGCTGGTGGGGGCCGGTGGCGGCCCTCCGGGCAGGGGTCGTAGCGCCGCCGATCCCGACGGCGGGGATCCTGACGACGCCGAGGACGATCTGGAGGCCCCGGACATCCTCTACCGGATCGGTCCGCCCCCTCGACGCTGAAGCCAGCCCAGGCGACGGGCACGGGCGTCAGGCCGGCGGCTGGCCCTCGGCGGCGCGGCGGGCCAGCCAGGCCTCGTGGGGCAGGGGCTCGGTGCCGTACTCCCAGTCGTCGTAGTCGGGGTCGTTGCGGATCTTCTGGTGGATCTCCCGCTGCACCTCGAAGTCGTGGGGGTGCTCGGCCACCACGTCGAGGGGATCGGCCGCCGGGGCCGGGGCGGCGGCGGGGGAGGAAACGTCCGGGGACTGGCTCATGGCGGGCCACCGCGTGGGTCCCCAGTCTCGCCGATGGGCCGGGCCCTGGCCGATCGCCGGCCCGGCCGTCGATCTGGGCCCGCAGGCCAGCATCTGCTCACAGGCGGCGGACGGGGCCGCCGAAATGGACGCCATCGCTACCGGAATCCCGGCCCAACCTGGGCATGGTGGATCAGCTCGCCCGCACCGCCACCCCCTTGACCTCCGTGAACCTCAGCCCGCTGGAGAGCGTGCTGTGCGGCGGGGCCCTGGACATCCATTTCCAGCCGATCCTCTGCCTCAAGCAGAAGCGGATCGTCGGGCTTGAGGCCCTGGCCCGTCCGGAGGCCGTGGAGATCGGCCAGGCCTTCGCGGCGGCCCGCGAGGCCGGCTGCCTGCTCGAACTGGATCGCCTCTGCCGCCAGCGGGCGCTGGAGTGCTATGCGGCCCTGCGCACCACGGCCGGCGCCGCGGCGGAGCCGCTGCTGTTCCTCAACTTCGAGGCCTCGGTGATCGACGCCGGCGTGGTGGGGTCGGGGGCCCTGCTGCGGGCCACCCGCGCCGCCGGGGTGGACCCGCAGGACGTGGTGATCGAGATCAACGAGAGCCGGGTGCGCAACGGCGAGGCCCTGATCCGCTTCGTGGACCAGCACCGCAGCCACGGCTTCCTGATCGCCCTGGACGACCTGGGCGCGGGCCACAGCAACCTGGCGCGCATCGCCCAGCTGCGGCCCCACATCATCAAGCTGGACCGCAGCCTGATCGCCGGCCTCGATCGGGATTTCTTCAAGCAGGAGACGGTCAAGTGCCTGGCCCGGCTCGGCCGCGGCATCGGCGCCCTGGTGCTGGCGGAGGGGGTGGAGACGCTGGAGGAGGTGGACCACTGCGCCACCCTCGGCGCCGAGCTGTTCCAGGGCTACGCCCTGGGCCGGCCGATGGCGGCCCAGGTGCTGGAGCTGAACCGCGCCGACCCGCGCCTGCTGGGGGCCTCCCAGCGGCTGCGGCAGCAGGCGGTGTCCGGCCTGCAGCAACGGCGCGTCGTCGGGCGGCGCCTGGAGGCCTTGGCCCTGCGGGGCTGCCGCGAGCTGCTGGCGCGCCCCCCCGGGGAGTTCGAGGCGGTGCTGGCCGCCCTGGTGGAGCGCGACTCGAGCGTGGAGGCGGCCTACCTGCTCGACAGCCGGGGGCTGCAGGTGGGCGCCACCCACCTGGGCGCCAGCTGCCAGCACGGCCCGAACCGCCTGTTCGCTCCCTCCCACGACGGCACGGACCACTCCACCAAGGAGTACTTCTTCAGCCTGCTGGATACGGGTCTGAAGCGCTTCACCACCGACAGCTACATCAGCATGGCCACGGGCAAGCTGTGCCGCACCGTGGCCATGACGCTCAACCACAGCAGCGGCGCCACCTACGTGCTCTGCATCGACCTGACGCTGCGGCGCTGAACCCTGGCTGCCCCCGACGGCGCCGGATCAGACGTTGAACAGGAACTCCATCACGTCGCCCTCCGCCACCACGTACTCCTTGCCCTCGGCCCGCAGCCAGCCCCGGTTGCGGGCCTCCCCCAGGGAGCCGGCCTCGATCAGCTGCTGGTAGCCGATGGTCTGGGCACGGATGAAGCCCCGCTCGAAGTCGGTGTGGATCACGCCGGCGGCCTGGGGGGCGGTCATGCCGGCCTGGATCGTCCAGGCGCGGGTCTCCTTCTCGCCGGTGGTGAAGTAGGTGCGCAGGCCCAGCAGGGAGTAGGTGGCGCGGATCAGGCTCTGCAGGCCGCCCTCCTCCACCCCCAGGCCCGCCAGGAACTCGGCCCGGTCCTGCTCGGGCAGCTCGATCAGCTCGGCCTCCACCTGGGCGGAGATGCGCACGGTTCCGGCGCCCTCGGCGGCCGCCAGGGCCTGCACCTGCTCCACGTGGGCATTGCCCGCCGCCAGGTCGTCCTCGCTGACGTTCGTGGCGTAGATGATCGGTTTGGCGGTGAGCAGCCCCAGGGGCCTGACCAGCGGCGCCTCCTCGGCGCTGAGGGCCACGGCCCGGGCGGCGCCACCCTGCTCCAGCACCGCCTGGATGCGCTCCAGGGCGGCATCCTCCAGCTGGGCCTCCCTGCTGGTGCGCAGCTGCTTCCTGAGCCGCTCGCGCCGCTTCTCCACCTGGGCCAGATCGGCCAGCCCCAGCTCCAGGTTGATCACCTCGGCGTCGCGCACCGGATCCACCGAGCCCGACACGTGGATCACGTCGTCGTCCTCGAAGCAGCGCACCACGTGCACGATCGCATCCACCTCGCGGATGTTGGCCAGGAACTTGTTGCCCAGGCCCTCGCCCTGGCTGGCCCCCTTGACCAGGCCGGCGATGTCCACGAACTCCACCCGGGTGGGGATGATCTCGCGGCTGCCGCTCACGGCCGAGAGCTGCTGCAGCCGCGGATCGGGCACCGCCACCACGCCCGAATTGGGCTCGATCGTGCAGAAGGGATAGTTGGCCGCCTCCGCCTGGGCGTTGGCAACGAGGGCATTGAACAGGGTGGACTTGCCCACGTTGGGCAGACCCACGATTCCGGCTTTGAGCATGGCTCGAATGTAGGGGGCGGCCGGGGATCCGCCCCGCGCCCCATCGCACTCGGCCCGGTCACCAGGGAGACTGAAGCCAGCGTTGGCCGCCTGCCATTTCCCCCGTCAAGCTCCCCAGTGCGCTCCGGGCGGAGGCCAGCGCCCCTGGCGCCGCGGCCAGCACCACGGCCCCCCGCCCGCCCGCCGTGGCCCCCCGCCCGGCCAGGCCCTGGCTGCGGCGCCGGCGCCTCTGGGCCGGGGTGGCCGCGGCGGTGCTGATCCTCGGCGCCGGCAGCCAGCTGCTGGCCCGGCGCCGCAGCGCCGGCCAGGGCCAGTCCCTGGCCGCCTACACCGTGGTGGCCCGCCAGGGCGCCCTGCCCGGGGTCGTCACCGCCAGCGGCGAGCTGGCGCCCGTGCGCCGGGTGAACGTGAGCCCCAAGCGCCAGGGGGTGCTGCAGGAGCTCTACGTGGAGGAGGGCGACAGCGTGACGGCGGGCCAGCCCCTGGCCCTGATGGACAGCGGTGACCTGCGGGACCGGCTCCAGGAGCTGCAGGCCCAGCTGGAGTCGGCCCAGGCCCAGGCGGCTCGCAGCCGCAGCGAGCTGCAGCGCAACCAGGCCCTGTTCCGCCAGAACGCCATCAGCCAGAACGACTACAACCGCATCCGCAGCGTCTACCTGGTGGACCAGGCGGCGGTGCAGGCGGCCGAGCAGCGCCTGGGCCAGCGGCGCATCGAGCGCAGCGAGCTGGTGGTGCGCGCCCCCTTCGGCGGTGTGATCACGGCCCGCTTCGCCGACCCCGGCGCCTTCGTGACGCCCACCACCTCCGCCAGCGCCTCCGCCGGCGCCACCAGCTCCTCGGTGGTGGAGCTGGCCGAGGGCCTGGAGGCCGTGGCCAAGGTGCCCGAGAGCGACATCGGCCGGCTCAGGCTGGGCCTGCCGGCCAGCGTGCGGGTGGACGCCTTCCCGGACCGGCGCTTCGCCGCGCGGGTGCGGCAGATCGCGCCCCGGGCCGAGAAGGTCAACAACGTGACCTCCTTCGAGGTGAAGCTGGCGCTGCTCAACCCGCCGCCGGAGCTGCGCATCGGCATGACCGCCGACATCGACTTCAACACCGGCACCCTGGCGCCCCGCACCCTGGTGCCCACCGTGGCGGTGGTCACCGAGGACGGCAGGCCGGGGGTGCTGCTGGTGGGCAAGGACAACCAGCCCCGCTTCCAGCCGGTGACCCTCGGGGCCAGCAGCGGCCGCGACACCCAGATCCTCAGCGGCCTCAAGGCCGGCACGCGGGTGTTCATCGACCTGCCACCCTGGGCCAAAAACCAGCGCGACAAGGAGTGAGCCCCGGGCGCCCCTGAGGCCCGGGACCCCTCAGCAGCCGGCGGGGCGGGTCGCCAGGAAGGCGCGGCTGGCCGCCAGGATCCGGCCGCTGGCCTGGCCGTCGCCGAAGGGGTTATGGGCGCGGGCCATGGCCCCGTAGGCCTCGGGGTTCTCCAGCAGCAGGCTGGCCTCCCGCAGGATGTCGGCGGCATCGGTGCCGATCAGCCGGGCGGTGCCCGCCTCCACCGCCTCGGGGCGCTCGGTGGTGCGGCGCAGCACCAGCACCGGCTTGCCCAGGGCCGGCGCCTCCTCCTGCAGGCCACCGGAGTCGGTGAGCAGCAGGGTGGCGGCCCGCATCGCCGCCACCAACCGGTCGTAGTCCAGCGGTTCGGTGAGGAAGGCCCGCGGGTGGTCCCCCAGCAGGGCCTGCAGCGGCTCGCGCACGGTGGGGTTGCGGTGCAGCGGCAGCACCAGAACGGTGTCGGGGAAGCGCTCCAGCAGCGCCAGGAAGCCGCGGCCGATCTCCAGCAGGCGCCCGCCCCAGTTCTCCCGCCGGTGCACCGTGGCCAGGATCAGCCGCTGGCGGCCGAGCTCCAGGCCCGGCAGCGCAAAGGGCGGGGCCTTCTCGGCCATCAGCAGCAGGGCGTCGATCACCGTGTTGCCGGTGGTGATCGTCTCGCCCACCACCCCCGAGGCCGCCAGGTTGCGGGCGCTCACGGCGGTGGGGGCGAAGTGCAGCTGCGCCAGCTGCGAGATCAGGCGCCGGTTGGCCTCCTCCGGGAAGGGATCGAGCAGGTTGTCGGTGCGCAGCCCGGCCTCCACGTGGCCCACGGGGATCTGGGCGTAGAAGGCCGCCAGGGCCGAGGCGAAGGCCGTGGTGGTGTCGCCCTGCACCAGCACCAGGTCGGGGCGGTGCTGCGCGAAGTCCTCCTCAAGGCCCTGCAGGGCCGCACAGGTGACGTGGGTGAGGGTCTGCTTCGGGGCCATCAGGGCCAGGTCCCGGTCGGCCGTGAGGTCGAACAGCTCCATCACCTGGGCCACCATCTCGCGGTGCTGACCGGTGAGCACCACGCGGGTGCGGAAGTCGGCGGCGGCCTGGAAGGCCTGGATCACCGGCGCCAGCTTGATCGCCTCGGGCCGGGTTCCCAGCACGATCGAGACGCTGTGGGGGGGGGTCAAGGCGCAGCCGCATCCGGGCGGATCCTAAAGATGCCGGGGCGCAGCGGCCCGCGGGCCAGGGGACGGGTCCAGCCCGGCCCGGGACATGACAAGCGGGCCGTTTGCCGCAAAGCTGAGGGCACCCCTGGTGCCTCCGAGGATGACGGACTCGGTCTTTCCGCCCTCCCTGTTCCCGCCGACGGCGCCGGCGCCGCCCGGCCCGGGGTCCGCCGGCGCCGCGCCCGTGGTTCTGCCCCAGCCGCTGCCGCCGCTGGGGATCCCCGCCGCGGTGGCCCCCATCGCCGAGGTGCGGCCCGCCGGTGCGGCCGGGGCCGTCGGCGGCGCCATGCCCGGCAGCCTGGAGGGGATCGTGCGCATCGCCTACACCAACAACTTCTCCGACGTGCACCTGGGCGTGGGCGAAGAGCCGCGCTACCGGGCCCGCGGCGACATGCTCAAGACCGGCTGGCCCGTGACCGACCAGGCCACGTTCCACGGCTGGCTGCGGGAGATGCTCAGCCCCAGCCAGATCGATTCCTTCCTCCAGGACAAGGAGTTCGACGGCTCCCACGCCTTTCCGTTCGTGCGGGTGCGGATCAACGTGATGGATTCGCTGCGGGGGCCTGCCCTGGTGCTGCGCCTGATCCCCCAGAAGATCGCCACCCTCGACGACCTGCACCTGCCGCCGGTGCTGGCGGACCTGTGCTCACGGCCCAAGGGCATGATCCTGGTGACCGGCCCCACCGGCTCCGGCAAGAGCACCACGCTCGCCGCGATGATCGACTGGATCAACACCAACATGGCCCGCCACATCCTCACCATCGAGGACCCGGTGGAGTTCGTGCACGAGAGCCGCCAGTCGCTGATCCGCCACCGGGAGGTGGGCCAGCACACCAAGCTGTTCCACAACGCCCTGCGGGCCGCCCTGCGCGAGGACCCGGACGTGATCCTGATCGGTGAGATCCGCGACCAGGAGACCCTGGCCACCGCCCTGGAGGCCTCCCAGACCGGCCACCTGGTGTTCGGCACCCTGCACACCAATTCCGCCGTGCGCACGGTGGAGCGGGTGCTGGGCATGTTCCCGCCGGAGGAGCAGGAGCCGGTGCGGCGGGCGCTGTCGGAATCGCTGCTGGGGGTGATCGCCCAGGGCCTGCTCAAGACCACCGACGGCAAGCGCTGCGCCTACCACGACATCCTGATCAACACCGATGCCTGCCGCGATTACATCCAGCGCGGCGAACTCGATGAGATCGAGACCATCATGCAGCGCAGCAGGTTCGACGGCATGCAGACCAGCAACCAGGCCCTGCTCAAGCTGGTGCAGGAGGGCAGGGTGAGCGAGGACGACGCCCTGGCCCAGAGCCTCAAGCCCAACGAGCTGGCCCAGTTCTTCCGGGGCAAGGTCTAGGGCCGGGCGGCGGGCTGGAGGGGTGAGCCCGAGGGCTGCAGATCAGCGGGCGGCGGCGATCAGTGGGCGCCGCCGATGTCGCCGATCAGGCGCACCACCAGCAGGCTGCCCAGGCCGATCGAGAGCCCCAGCATGGCCATGCGGCCGTTCCAGATCTCGGCCTGGGGGGTGAAGCCCCGCTTCCACTGGTTGATCTCCTCGCGGCCCACCTCGATCACCACCACCTCGGGGGCCGCCAGCTCGGCGGCCGCCACCTCCAGGGTCGCGCTGGGGATGGACTCGGATCCGGGGGGCGGGGCGGAGGCCATGGTGGCAGCCGTTACGGAGGGTCTCAGACTAGATGGATCAGAAGGGGGCCTGCGCGTCGTAGAGCCGCTCCGCCTCCTCCAGCGCCAGCCGCGGCGCCACCGCCAGGTCGATCGCGCTGCGGGCGCCGCCCCGCAGCCGCTGCTCGGCCGCCACGCCGACCATGGCGGCGTTGTCGGTGCAGTAGGCCAGCGGCGCCAGGCGCCACTCCAGCCCCAGCTCGCGGCAGCGCCGCTCCATGCCCGCCCGCAGGCGCCGGTTGGCGGCCACGCCGCCCACCATCACCAGGGTGCCCAGGCCCTGGTCACGGGCGCAGCGGGTGGTGCGCTCCACCAGCACGTCGGCCACCACCTGCTCGAAGCTGGCGGCCACATCGGCCAGGGGGAAGGGGGCGGCGCCGCCGGGCCCGCCCCCGGCCTGCTCCTCGGCCCTGAGCGGACTCACCAGCCGCAGCACCGCCGTCTTGAGTCCGCTGAAGCTGAAGTCGTAGGGGTGGAAGCCCCCCTCCGGCAGCGACACCCGCCCCTTGGGCAGGGGGAAGCGCCGGGGATCACCGCCGGCCGCCGCCGCCTGGATCGCCGGGCCGCCCGGATAGCCCAGCCCCAGCAGCCGGGCCACCTTGTCGAAGGCCTCGCCGGCGGCGTCGTCGCGGCTGCGGCCCAGGCGCCGGTAGGCCCCCGGCCCATCGACGCGGATCATCTCGGTGTGGCCGCCGCTCACCAGCAGCACCAGGTGGGGACCGGCCGGCAGGGGCTCCCCCAGGTACACGGAGCAGAGGTGGCCCTCGAGGTGGTGCACCCCGAGGAACGGCTTGCCGTGCAGCCGCGCCAGGCTGCGGCCCATCACCGAGCCCACCAGCAGGGCCCCCACCAGGCCGGGGGCCACCGTGGCCGCGATCGCATCGAGCTCGCCATAGGCCAGGCCGCTCTCGGCCATCACCTGCTCCACCAGCGCCGGCAGGGCCTCCACATGGCGCCGCGAGGCGATCTCCGGCACCACGCCGCCGTAGCGCGCATGCTCCTCGATCTGGGAGGCCACGGCACTCGCCAACACCCGCTGATCCCGCACCACAGCTGCGGCGGACTCGTCACAACTTGTTTCGAGGGCCAGCACCGTGGGCATTGCTTTCAGAGGGCTCCCCTACTGTCCGAGCGTGACATCCTGCCGTGCGGCTGACGGCTGCCTGCAGGGTTTTTCCAGCACGCCAGCACCGCCCCGAAGCACTGGACCCGATGCGTCGCCTTTTCGCTGTTCTGATTTCCGCCCTGCTGATCTTCGGCTTCGCCCCCGTGGCCAAGGCCGATGTGGCAGGCCTCACCCCCTGCGCCGAGAGCGCCCGTTTCCAGCAGCGGGCCAGCGCAGCCACCACGGAGCAGGCCAAGGCCCGCTTCGAGCGCTACAGCCAGGCCGTCTGCGGCGCTGACGGTCTGCCCCACCTGATCGTGGACGGCCGCTGGAGCCACGCCGGTGACTTCATCATCCCCGGCATCGCCTTCCTCTACATCGCCGGCACCATCGGCTGGGCCGGCCGTGGCTACCTGCAGGCCATCCGCAGCCGCAAGGACGCCACCACCCTGGAGATCCAGATCGACCTGCCGCTGGCCTTCAAGAGCACCCTGGCCGCCGCCACCTGGCCCCTGGCCGCCTTCGGCGAGTTCACCAGCGGCAAGCTGCTCGAAGCCGACAGCAACGTCACCGTGTCCCCCCGCTGATTCAGCGGATTTCCTTCCTTTCCCCAGGGTCTGATTCGATGAAGAAATTCCTCACCACCGCACCGGTCTTCGCCGCGATCTGGTTCACCATCACCGCCGGCATCCTGATCGAATTCAACCGCTTCTTCCCCGATCTGCTGTTCCACCCCCTCTGACCAGAGGCGCGCTGACTCACGCCGTCGCCGCGGCCCCGATGGGCCGCTTTTTGCTGCTGGTCAATCGGGGGGCGATGGGCGCCACGCCGGCTGGAGATCCGGGCGGCGCGGCGGCCCTACGGCCGCCCAGCCCCATCAGCCGCCCAGCCCCATCAGCCGCTCCAGCTCCAGCAGGGCCTGATCCAGGTCGGCGTTCACCAGCAGGGCATCGAACTCGGCCTCGGCCGCCAGCTCCACCCGGGCCCGCTCCAGCCGGCGGGTGATGGCCTCCTCGCTGTCGGTGCCGCGGCCGCGGATGCGCCGCTCCAGCTCCGCGAATGAGGGCGGCTTGACGAAGATCTGGAAACCGGCCGGGAAGCTGCGGCGCACCTGGCGCGCGCCCTCCAGCTCGATCTCCAGCAGCACCGGCCGGCCCTCCGCCAGGTGCCGCTCCACCGGCTGCCGCGGCGTGCCGTAGGCATTGCCGGCGAACTCGGCCCACTCCAGCAGGCCACCGGCCGCCACGGCGGCATCGAACTGGGGCCGACTGAGGAAGAAATAGTGCTGGCCCTCCAGCTCGCCGCTGCGGGGCGCGCGGGTGGTGGCCGAGATCGACAGCCAGATCTGGGGGTGGCGCCGCAGCAGGGCCGCCACCAGGGTGCCCTTGCCGACGCCGCTGGGGCCGGTGATCAGAAAGAGCCTGCCGGCGGGGGCCGCCGCGGAAGTCGCCATCGCTGCGCCAACCATGGGCCTGCAGAGTAGGTGGGGCCCTTCAGGGCCCTGGCCCGCCCACCACAGCGCCCACCGCCCCCTGCCCGCCCCATGGCCCCGCCGACCCTCCAGGCCATGGACCTCACCGCCCTGCGGGCGGTGCTGGCGGAGCTGCGGCCCCAGCTGGTGCCGAGCCGCTTCGAGAAGGCCCAGCAGAGCGACGCCCACACCCTCCAGCTGGGCTTCCGCAGCCTGGACGGCCGCCCCTGGCTGGAGCTGAGCTGGCTGGCGGAGGCGCCGCGGCTGCTGGCGATCGAGCCCCCCCCCCGCGGCGGCGACGGCAGCACCCTGGCCCAGCAGCTGCAGCACGGCCTGGCGGGCCTGGCCCTGGTGGAGCTGCACCAGCCGGGCTGGGAGCGGGTGGTGGAGCTGCGCTTCGCGCCCCGGCCGGCGGAGCCGATCCAGCGGACGCTGGTGGTGGAGCTGATGGGCCGCCACAGCAACCTGTTCCTGCTGGACGGGGAGCGCCGGGTGGTGGCGGCGGCCCGCCAGGTGCGGGAGCGGCAGTCGCGGCTGCGGCCGATCGGCACCGGCGATGCCTACACGCCGCCCCCGGCGGCGGCCGGCCGGCCGCCGAGCCTGGCGGAGAGCTTCGAGCACTGGCAGGCACAGCTGCGGCTGCTGCCGCTGCGCCTGCAGCGGGCCCTGCTGGACAGCTACCAGGGCGTCAGTCCGGCCCTGGCCCTGCAGCTGGCCGGCGACCGCCGGCCCCAGGCCCAGGCGCTGCTGGAGCGGCCGGTGGAGGAGCTCTCCCCCGAGGAGTGGCAGGCCCTCTGGGGGCGCTGGCGGGCCTGGCTGGGCGCCCTGGAGGCGGAGCAGTTCACCATCACCGGCGGCGGGGCCACGGCCTACCGCTGCTGGAGCGATCCGGAGCCGAGGCCGGCGCCCCAGCCCGCGGCCGGGGCGGCCGCGGCGACCATCAATGGAGTTCTGGCCGCCTACCACCGCCGCCAGCTCGGGGGCCGGCGGCGGCAGCAGCGGCTGCACCGGCTGGGCCAGCAGCTGGAGCAGGCCCTCGGGCGCGAGCGGCAGCAGCGGCAGGAGCAGCAGCGGCTGCTGGACCAGGTGGAGAACAGCGACGCCCTGCAGCGCCAGGCCGATGCCCTGCTCTGCCTGGCGGCCCCGAGCCGCGAGCAGGTGGAGGAGGCCCAGCGCCTCTACCGGCGGGCCCGCAAGCTGCGGCGCTCGGTGGCGGCGATCACGCCCCGGCTGGAGCAGCACGACCTGCGCCTGGCCCAGCTGGAGGCCAGCCTCACCTACCTGGAGCAGCTGGGCGCCGACCTGGGGGCGGATCCGAGCCACGCCGGGGCGGAGCTGGAGGAGCAGCTCGAGGCCCTGGAGGAGGAGTGCCAGGAGCTGCTGGCGGGGCGGCGCGGCGGCGGCCGGCGGGAGCGGCGGGCCCAGCGCCGCGCCGGCGAGCCCCAGCCCCTGGAGCTGCGCAGCGGCGGCGGGCTGCGGCTGCAGGTGGGCCGCAACCATCGCCAGAACGAGTGGATCAGCCTGCGCCAGGCCCGCCGCGGTGACCTGTGGTTCCACGCCCAGGAATGCCCCGGCAGCCACGTGGTGCTCAAGGGCTCCGAGGCCCCCGCCGCCGAGGCCGACCTGGAGGACGCGGCCGCCCTGGCGGCCCACTTCAGCCGCGCCCGCGGCAACGCCCGGGTGGCGGTGGTGATGGTGCCGGCGGAGGACCTGCAGCGCATCCCCGGCGCCGCGGCGGGCACCGTGCGCCACCGGGGCGGGGCGGTGCTGTGGGCGGAGCCGGCCCGGGCCCTGGCGCTGCTGCCGCCGGTCCCTAGCCTCGGACGGGATTCAGAGCCATGAGCGACACCGACCCCCAGCCCAACGGCGCCACCGCAGCGGCCCCCACCGGAGCCCCGGCCCCGATCCGGGTGGTGCCGGCCGCCGCGGGCCAACGGAGTGGGTCCCCGGAGACCCTCGACCCGGACGCCTTCCCCGGCGAGGTGGAGATGAGCCTGGTGGAGCACCTGGAGGAGCTGCGGCGCCGCGTGCTGCGCAGCCTGCTGGCGGTGGTGGTGGCCGCAGCCGGCTGCCTGGCCCTGGTGCGACCGCTGGTGCGGCTGCTGGAGGTGCCCGCCCAGGGCATCCGCTTTCTGCAGCTGGCACCGGGGGAGTTCCTGTTCGTGTCCCTGAAGGTGGCGGGCTACGCCGGCCTCAGCCTGGCGCTGCCCTGGGTGCTCTATGAGGGCCTGGCCTTCGTGCTGCCGGGCCTGACCCGGCGCGAGCGGCGGCTGGTGGCGCCGGCGGTGGCGGGCTCGGCCGTGCTGTTTGCGGCGGGGCTGGCCTTCGCCTGGTGGGCCCTGGTGCCGGCGGCCCTGCGCTTCCTGGTGAGCTACGGCGCCGACGTGGTGGAGCCGCTCTGGTCGATCGAGCGCTACCTCGACTTCGTGCTGCTGCTGATGGTGGCGACGGCCCTGGCCTTCCAGCTGCCCGTGCTGCAGCTGCTGCTGGCGGCCCTGGGGCTGGTGAACGCCCCTGCCATGCTGCGGGCCTGGCGCTGGGTGGTGCTGGCGGCGGCCCTGGCCGGGGCCGTGCTCACCCCCTCCACCGACCCGGTGACGATGCTGCTGCTGACGGGGGCCATCACGGCCCTCTACCTGGTGGGGGTGGCCCTGGCGGCCCTGGCCGGCAGCCTCCGCCCGGCGGCGGCGGCCAGCGGCCCGGCCCCCTGAGCCCAGGCCCGGGATCCCAGGCTCAGAGCAGAAACTCGCGGGCCCGGCCCTCGGGCAGCTCCAGGGCCAGGGTCATGGCCTTGCCCAGCCGGGGGCGGTCGGTGGTGGTGGTCAGCCACTGGCGCACCTGGGCCGCCACCCCCAGGCCGTTCAGCTGGCCCACCAGCTCCTCCAGCCGCTCGGCGTAGGCCTCCGGGCTGAGCGGAAACGACTGCTGCTCCAGGTAGCCCCACATCACCTGCAGGTAGAGGCGACCGCGGCGCACGGTCAGCTGCAGGTCATAGGAGGCCTGCCAGCGGCTGCGCAGCAGCTCGAGAACCTCAGCGGCACTGAGGGGGGCGGCGTCGGCGGCGGCTGGACCGGGCTCGGGGGCGAAGTACAAGGCGGCCTCGGGCGGGGCGCAAGGGGCTCGCAACAGCATGTTGCAGACCGGCGCCGGCCCCCCGGGACGCCAGGCGCTGCGGGTGGGGGCAAGGTTCATAATGGTCGCCACGTTGCAGTGGCCGCCCCAGCCGCCCCGTATGACCCAGATTCCAGCGTCCTCGTCCAGCGGTGATGTGCCCGGAATGGGTCGTCGGCAGTTCATGAATCTGCTGACCTTCGGGTCGGTCACCGGGGTGGCGCTGGGGGCCCTGTATCCGGTGGTGAGCTACTTCATTCCCCCGAAGGCTGCCGGCGGCGGCGGCGGTACCACCGCCAAGGACGCGGCCGGCAACACCGTCACCGCCAGCGGCTGGCTGAGCAGCCACAAGGAGGGCGACCGCAGCCTGGTGCAGGGCCTCAAGGGCGACCCCACCTACCTGGTGGTGGAGGGGGCCGACGCCATCGGCAGCTACGGCATCAACGCCATCTGCACCCACCTGGGCTGCGTGGTGCCCTGGAACGAGGGCGCCGGCAAGTTCATGTGCCCCTGCCACGGCTCCCAGTACGACGCCACCGGCAAGGTGGTGCGCGGTCCGGCGCCCCTGTCCCTGGCCCTGGCCCACGTGTCCGTCGAGAGCGACACCGTGTTCCTGAGCCAGTGGACCGAAACCGACTTCCGCACCGGCGAGAAGGCCTGGTGGGCCTGATCACCTCCCTCCCGTCCCCGTCTCGCCCTGACCGCCCCATGCCCCGTTCCCTCCACCTGCTGCTGAGCTCCCTGCTCGTGTTCGGTGCCGTCTTCGCGGCGCCCCAGGCCAGCTGGGCCTACCCCTTCTGGGCCCAGCAGAACTACGCCACCCCCCGCGAGGCCACGGGCAAACTGGCCTGCGCCAACTGCCACCTGGCCAAGAAGCCCACCCACGTGGAACTGCCCCAGGCGGTGTTCCCCGATGAGGTGTTCAAGGTGGAGGTGGAGATCCCCTACGACACCAGCGTGCAGCAGGTGGCCGGCGACGGCAGCCGCACCGGCCTGAACGTGGGCGCCGTGGTGATGCTGCCGGACGGCTTCAAGCTGGCCCCCGCCGATCGCCTCAGCGAGGAGCTCAAGGAGGAGACCGCCGGCGTCTACGTGACCCAGTGGAGCGACGACGACCCCAACATCCTGCTGGTGGGCCCCCTGCCCGGGGACCAGCACCAGACGATCGTCTTCCCGATCCTTTCGCCCGATCCCGCCACCGACAGCGCCATCCACTTCGGCAAGTACCAGCTGCACGTGGGCGGCAACCGCGGCCGCGGCCAGGTGTACCCCACCGGTGAGAAGAGCAACAACGGCGTGTTCAACGCCTCCGCCTCCGGCACTATCCAGGCCGTGGAAGCCGGTGAGAACGGCGGCTCCGTGGTGGTGATCCAGACCGCCGACGGCGCCAGTGTCCGCGAGGCCATCCCCGCCGGCCCCAGCATCACCGTCCAGGCCGGTGACAGCATCAGCGCCGGCTCCGCCCTCACCGACGACCCCAACGTCGGTGGCTTCGGTCAGCTCGATGCCGAGGTGGTGCTGCAGAACCCGGTGCGCATCTACGGGCTGCTGGCCTTCTTCGCCAGCATCGTCCTGGCCCAGATCCTGCTGGTGCTCAAGAAGCGCCAGGTGGAAAGCGTGCAGGCCGCCGAAGGCATCTGATGCCCCTGTCCCTGGCTGCGGTCGTGCCCCTGGAAGCGACCTTCACATCTCCCGGGCCCCTGCTGTTCCAGCTGGGGCCCTTTTCCCTGCGCTGGTATGGCCTGCTGATCGCCCTGGCGGTGCTGCTGGGGCTGCTGGTGGCCACCCGCCTGGGCCGGCGCCGCGGCATCGACCCGGCGGTGATCGCCGACCTGCTGCCGATCCTGGTGCTGGCCGCCGTGGTGGGGGCGAGGATCTACTACGTGGCCTTCGAGTGGCGCCAATACCAGCTGAACTGGCTGGATGCCCTAGCGATCTGGCGCGGCGGCATCGCCATCCACGGCGCCCTGATCGGCGGCACCCTGGCGGTGATCCTCTACTGCCGCTGGCGCCGCATCCCCTTCTGGACCCTGCTGGACGTGCTGCTGCCGGCGGTGGCCCTGGGCCAGGCCATCGGCCGCTGGGGCAACTTCTTCAACTCCGAGGCCTTCGGCCTGCCCACCGACCTGCCCTGGCGGCTCACGATCCCCTTCGCCAACCGCCCGGTGGAGTTCCTGGACCGCACCGGCTTCCACCCCACCTTCCTCTACGAGTCGCTGTGGAACCTTGGGGTGTTCGGCCTGCTGCTGCTGCTGTTCCAGCTCGGCCAGCGCGGCCGGATCCAGCTGCCGCCCGGCGCCCTCAGCTGCGTCTACCTGCTCAGCTACAGCAGTGGCAGGCTCTGGATCGAGGGGCTGCGCATCGATCCGCTCTGCCTGGCCGGGCTGCCGCCCTTCTGTGAAGGGGGCCTGCGCATGGCCCAGCTGGTGAGCCTGCTGCTGATCGCCGCCGGCGGCCTCGGCCTCTGGTGGCTCTACGGCCGCCGCCGCGCCCTGCCCGACCCCAGCGGCGTGGCCGGCTCCAGCCCCCACGGCGGAGCAAACCCTTGAGCGCCAGCCCCACCAGTGCGCCCGCCAGCGGCGCCGAGCGGCCCGATGCCGGTGGCCCCGGCCGGGCCGGCAAGGTCTGGATCGTCGGGGCCGGCCCCGGGGCCCCGGACCTGATGACCCTGCGGGCCCTGCGGGCGGTGCAGGCCGCCGAGGTGCTGGTCTGGACCGATTCCCTGGTGAATCCCCAGATCGCCGCCCTGGCGCCCCAGGACTGCGAGCGCCTGCGCACCAGCACCCTCACCCTGGAGGAGCTGATGGCGGTGCTGATCGCGCGGGCCCGGGCCGGCAAGCGGGTGGTGCGGCTGCACGACGGCGACACCGCCCTCTACAGCGCCCTCAACGAGCAGCTCTGCCGGCTGGCGGATGCCGGCATCGCCGTGGAGGTGGTGCCGGGCCTGAGCGCCTACCAGGCCACCGCCGCCGCCCTCAGCAGCGAGCTCACCATCCCCGGCCTGGTGCAGACGATCGTGCTCAGCCGCAGCGGCGGCCGCACCGGCGTGCCGGAGCGGGAATCGATCGCCCGGCTGGCCGCGCTGGGGGCCTCCCTCTGCCTGTACCTCAGCGCCCGCCACGTCGAGGAGGTGCAGGCCGAGCTGCTGCACCACTACCCCGCCGACACCCCCGTGGCGATCGGCTACCGGGTCAGCTGGCCCGACCAGTGGCTGCAGGTGGTGCCCCTCAGCGCCATGGCCGCGGTGAGCCGCGAGCGCCAGCTGATCCGCACCACCCTGTACGTGGTGAGCCCGGCCCTGGCGGCCCCGGATGAGGCCCGCTCCCGGCTCTACTCCGCCGGCCACCGGCACCTGTTCCGGGGCGGGGTCCCTTGATGTTCTAAGATCTGGGCGTGCGGGCGATTAGCACAGCGGTAGCGCACTTCCTTCACACGGAAGGGGTCACTGGTTCGAATCCAGTATCGCCCATCTCAGTCATTCCGTTGGCACGGCTGTCCACGGCCCCTTGACCTGCGGGCCGAGCCGGGTCCCTCGTCGTCCAAGCCCGGTTCCCGAGGGCCCCAGGCTCGCTGCTTCCCGGGGCTGCACCAACCGGAAATCCGCGGGACAATGGCGCCAGTCACCCTGGGCCCCATGGGCCATGCCCATGCGCCCCGGCGATCTCCCCCCCCCGACCGCCGCCCAAGCCGCCCCGCCTGATGGCCCCGGCGGAGCCGAGGATCCCCTGATCCGGCTGGGCCGCAGCCTGCGGGAGGCCCGCCAGGCCCGGGGGCTGGAGCCCGCCAGCCTGGCCGGCCAGCTGCGCATGGGGGTCGAGCAGCTGGAGGCCCTCGAAGCAGGCGACCGCAGCCGCCTGCCGGAACTGGTGTTCGTGGTGGCCCAGGCCCGCCGCATCGCCTCCCACCTGGACCTGGATGTGGCCGCGCTCGTGGAGCCCCTGCGTCATCAGAACCAGGGGCCACTGCGGCCGGCCCCCGCCCCGCGGCGCCGCGCCGGCCCTGGCCTGGGCCCGACCACCGCAGCGCCCCCCTGGCTGCTGAGCGCGGCAGCGGTGGCGCTGGTGGGCGCCCTCGCCGCCGCCGGCTGGTGGGGCCTGACGCGGCTGGGGGGCCGCCTTCCCCTGGGCAGCCCCGGGCCCACCGCCACCACGACCACCCCCGCCGATCGACCAGGACTGGGCAGCCAGAGCCCGGCGCCCGCCAGCGGCGGCACCCCTGCGGCCACGACCGGCGCCGGCGCCCAGCTGGTGCTGCGCAGCGCCGAACCCAGCTGGCTGGCCGTGCGCTCGGTGGACGGCACCGACCTGTTCGAGGGCACACTCCAGGGCCAGCGCAGCTTTCCCCTGGGCCAGGGCCTGGAGGTGCGGGCCGGCCGACCCGACCTGGTGAGCGCCGGCGTGGCGGGGGGCCCGGCCCGCACCCTGGGGCCGATCGATCAGATCCGCTGGTGGCGCTTCAGCCCCGCCGCGCCGCCAGCGCCGGCTCCGCCACCCTGAGCTCCACCCCCACCGCCTCGCGCACCACGGCGGCGCAGGCCTGCAGGCTCCAGCGCTCCAGGCTGAGGTCGGTGCCGGCGCCCATCGGCTCCAGGCGGATCACGAGGCCGTTGTCGCCCTCGGGCCGAACCTGGATGCCGGCCACGGTGGCCTGGGGCCGGCGATCAATCGCCACCGCCAGCCGCAGCAGCAGGGCCAGCTCCGCCACGGTGCGGCGCTGCTCGCGGGCCTCCAGCAGCTGCCAGGCCTCGTGGCGCTTCTTGGGCAGGCTGCGGCGGTGGTAGCGGGCGATGGCCGCCACCATCAGGTGCTCGCTCTCGGCGTAGCCCAGCAGGTCGCCGTGGCGGATCAGATACCAGCTGTGCTTGTGGTAGGCGCTGAGGTTGATGTGCTGGCCGCAGCTGTGCAGCATCGCCGCGGCCCAGAGCAGCTGCCGGCCGGCGCCGTCGTCGTGGTGCAGCAGGCCGTGGCTCTGGCTGTGGAGGCTCAGGGCGTAGCCGGCCACCCGCTCGGCCCGGGGCTGGTCCACGCCGTAGCGCTGCACCTGGTGCAGCACCGTGCGCTGGCGGATGCTGCTCTGGAAGGCGAAGCGGTCGACGATCAGCCCCTTGCGCAGCATCCAGTCGACGATCAGGCCCTCCCGCAGGGCCCGCTCGCTGATCACCAGCTCCCGGGCGCCGAGCATGGCCATGGCGGTCTGCAGCACCAGGGCACCGGGCACGATGATCTCGGCCCGGCGCTCGTTGAGGGCCGGGTGGGCCCGGCGCTGCTCCGGCGTCATCTCCAGCAGGCGCGCCACCAGCCCATCGAGCCGCTCGCGGCTGAGGCGGTAGCCCTGCATCCGCAGGGGCGGGCGCGGGTCCTCGCTGGCCGCCATGGCGGCGATGGCCATGGCCGTGCCGCTGGTGCCCACCAGCACCGGCACCTCCCCCGGCTCGAGCCGCTCCTTCACCTTGAGCACGGCCGGCTCCAGGGAGCCCTGGATGAAGGCCCGCAGGAACTGGCGCCGCTTGGGGGGCAGCGGGTCCTCGCTGACGAAGTCGCGCTGCAGCCGCACCGCCCCCACCCGGGTGCTGGTGAGGGCGCGGGCATCGCGGCCGTCCGCCAGGATCAGCTCGGTGGAGCCGCCGCCGATGTCGAGGATCAGGTGGGGCTGCTCGCCGAAGGCCATGCCCGAGAGCACCCCCAGGTAGATCAGCCGCGCCTCCTCCGGGCCGCTGATCAGGTCCACCTCCAGGCCCAGCTGCTCCTGCACCGACTGCAGGAACTCGCGGCCGTTGGGCGCCTCACGCACGGCGCTGGTGGCGGCGGTGAGGATGTCGCCAAGCTCCACGCCGTGGCTGGCGGCCAGCTCGCGGCAGTGGCGCAGGGTGAAGAAGGCGCGCTCGATCGCCTCGGGGCTGAGGTCGCCGGTGTCGGGATCGCGCTCCCCCAGGCGGGTGGCCGACTTCTCGGTGAGCAGCACCGAGAAGCTGCGCAGCTCCGGATCCACCGCCGCCACCAGCAGGTGGATCGAGTTGGTGCCGATGTCGATGGCGGCCACGGGGCGCTGGCCGGTGGCCGGCGCGGCGCTGCTGGGGGTGACGGTCACGCGGCCAACCACGCGGCGGTGGCGCCCACTTTGCCACCGCTGGGTGGGGCCGCCGCGACGAGGCGAACGACCTGGGGCTCCGGCCGAGACCGACCGGCCTAGGGTGCGCCCCACGACGCCTCCACCCGCCCGACCGTGGCCTCCGCCCCCGCACCCGCCTCCGCCGGCACGGGCGGCCTGCTGCGGGCCTGGCTTGACCTGCTGCGGTGGGACAAGCCCAGCGGCCGCCTGATCCTGCTGATCCCGGCGGGCTGGGGCCTGTGGCTGCAGCCCGCCGCGCCGCCGGCCGCGCCGCTGGTGGGCTGGATCGTGCTGGGGGGGCTGGCGGTGAGCGGCGCCGGCTGCGTGGCCAACGACCTCTGGGACCGCCGCATCGACCCCCAGGTGGAGCGCACCCGCCGACGGCCCCTGGCCAGCGGCCGCGTCGGCGTGGCCGGGGCGCTGCTGCTGCTGCTGCTCTGCCTGCTGGCGGCCCTGGCGGTGGTGCTCTGGGGCCTGCCGCCCGCCAGTCGCCCCCTATGCCTGGCCCTGGCCATGGCCACCCTGCCGCCCGTGCTGCTCTACCCCTCGGCCAAGCGCTGGTGCCCTTACCCCCAGGCGGTGCTGGCCCTGTGCTGGGGCTTCGCGGTGCTGATCCCCTGGGCCGCCGCCAGCGGCTCCCTGGCGGGGGGCTGGCCCCTGGCCGCCACCTGGCTGGCCTGCCTGCTCTGGACCTTCGGCTTCGACACGGTGTACGCCATGAGCGACCGGGAGGACGACCGCCGCCTGGGGGTGCGCAGCAGTGCCCTCAGCCTGGGGGAGCGGGCCCCGGCCGCCGTGGCCCTCTGCTACGGCGGCGCCGCCCTGCTGCTGGGCCTGGCGGCGGCCCGCCAGGGGGTGACGCCCCTGTTCTGGCCCCTCTGGCTGCTGGCCGGCGGCGGCATGCTGCGGGAGGCCGGCCGCCTGCGCCGCCCCGGCCTGCCCCGCTCGGCCTACGGCCAGCACTTCCGCCATCAGGTGTGGCTGGGGGGTCTGCTGCTGCTGGCCCTGGTGCTGGGCCGTCTGCCATGACGGACCGGCGCGGCGGATCCGCCGCCGGCCCCAGCGGCCCCCAGCCCTGGCCGGCGCCCCTGCGGCCCGGCGACCGGGTGCGGCTGGCGGCCGCCAGCTCCGCCCTCGAGGACACCGAACGCCTCGAGGCCGGCATCGCCGTGCTGGAGCGCTGGGGCCTGGTGGTGGAGCCCCACCCCAGCCCGCTGCGGCGCTGGGGCACCCTGGCCGGCACCGACCCGGAGCGCCGCTCCGATCTCACCGCGGCGGGCGGCGCCCCCCTCACCGCCTGCGTGCGCGGTGGCTGGGGCGCCGCCCGGCTCCTGGAGCAGCCCCTGGAGCAGCCGGGCGGCTGGCTGCTGGGCTTCTCGGATGTGACCTCCCTGCTGTGGGCCCGCTGGGCCCGGGGCCTGGCCGGCGGCGTCCACGGACCCCTGCTCACCACCCTGGCGGCGGAGCCCACCTGGAGCCAGGAGCGGCTGCGGCGGCTGCTGTTCGGCGAGCCCCTGGAGCCCCTGGTCGGGGAGGTGTGGGGCCGGGGCGGCGACGGGCCGGTGGAGGGCCCGCTGCTGGTGGGCAACCTCACCGTGGCGACCCACCTGCTGGGCACCCCCCACCTGCCGGAGCTGCGCGGGGCGGTGCTGGTGCTGGAGGACGTGGGCGAAGCGCCCTACCGGATCGAGCGGATGCTCACCCACTGGCGCCTGGCCGGCGCGCTGCAGCAGCTGGCGGCCATCGGCTTCGGCAGCTTCAGCGGCTGTGACGGGGACGGGGACGAGACGGACCACGGCGGGAGCGGCGGCGGGGTGCAGCCGGAGCGGGCCTTCTCCTGCGCGCAGGTGCTGCGGGAGCGCAGCGCCGACCTGGGCATTCCGGTGCTGGCGGGCCTGCGGGTGGGCCACCGGCCCGGCAACGCCGCGCTGCCGGTGGGGGCCCGGGCCCGCCTGGATCCCCAGCGGGGCCTGCTCAGCCTCGTGCCGCCAGCACCGCCTCGGCAACCGTGAGGTCGAAGGGGGTGGTGATCTTGATGTTGGCGGGGGCCGCCTCGATCACCCGCACCGGCCAGCCCAGCCGCTCGAACAGCGAGGCGTCGTCGGTGACGCTCCAGCCCTCGGCGGCGGCGCGGGCGTGGGCCCGGCGCAGCTGCTCCACCGGAAAGCCCTGGGGGGTCTGGGCGCCCCAGAGCTGGGCGCGGTCGGGCGTCTCCTGAATCACCCCCTGGCCGTCCACCCGCTTGATGGTGTCGGTGACGGGGGCAGCGGCGATCACGGCCTCGCCGGCCGCCGCCGCCTCGGCGCAGCGGGCGATCAGCCCGGGATCCACCAGGCAGCGGGCACCGTCGTGGATCAGCACCGCCGCCGCGCCCTCGGGCAGGGCCGCCAGGCCGTTGCTCACCGAGGCCTGGCGGGTGTCGCCCCCCACGATCCAGACCACGGGCCGATCCGGCCGGGCCGCCGCCACCAGGGCCTGAATCTCAGCGGCATCCACCGGCTGGCCGACGATGCCGATCCAGCGGATCAGCGGGCAGGCCAGGGCCGCCTCCAGGGTCCAGGCCAGCACGGGCCGGCCCGCCACCGGGAGCAGCAGCTTGTTGCGCTCGGCCCCCATGCGGCGGCCGCTGCCGGCGGCGGCGATCAGCAAATGCACAAGCGTTCGGCCCTTCAGGGGCAAGTGTGGGAGTGATTCATACAATCAGCCGGCGATCCGCCCGCCCGCCCGCCGCCATGCGCGTTCTGTTCCTGCTCCCGGGCGGCACCGAGCTTCAACTCCAGGCGATCCCGGCGGCGGCCTGCGTGGCCGAGAAGCTGCGGGCCCAGGTGCAGGTGGCCTGCGCCCCCGCCGCCGCGGCCGCCTGGTCGCTGCTGCCGGCGGTGGAGAGGGTGATTCCCTTCGGCTTCGGCGCCGGCCCCAGCCTGGCGGACTGGGCCAACCTGCTGGGGAACGTGCGCGAGCCCGACTTCCAGGCCTGCATCAACCGGGCCAGCGGCCGCCAGGTGGACCTGATGCTGACGATGAGCCACATCCCGACGCGGGTGGCGGCCGGCGGCTTCTCGGCCACCGTCAGCGTGGCGCCGGAGGCGGGCTGGCCCCAGCAGGCCTTCGCCCCCGAGCTGCGGGCCCTGGGGCTGCAGCTGGAGGCCGAGGCCTTCCGGCTCAGCCTGCCCAAGCCGGCCCTGGAGCAGGCCGCGGCGGCCCTGCCGGCGGGCCAGGGCCCGGCCCTGCTGCTGGCCCCCGGCGGCGGCCAGGGCGACTGGCCCGCCGCCCGCTGGGAGGAGCTCGGCCAGCAGGTGCGGGGCCAGCTGGCGGACGTGCGCCTGCTGCGCGGCTCGCGGGGGCCGCTGGTGCAGCAGGCCGCCCAGGTGGCCAGCAGCGACGTGGTGCTCAGCAGCGATCCGATCACCACCGAGCTGGCCCTGCTCACCGGCACACCCCTGGTGGCCCTGGGCCGCGACGCCGCCAGCCTGCCGGGCCGGCCAGGGGTCCAGGGCCTGGGGGGCAGCCTGGTGGAGCTGCCGGTGGCCGCCGTGCTGCAGGCCCTGGGGCTCGGATGAGCCACGGGCAGCCCGCGGGCGGCCGGCGGCAACCCAGTCGGAGCGGCAGCTGGATCCGCCGGCGGCGCTCCCATGTCTTCAGGGGCCGCCCCTGGGCCATCCCGCTGCTGGCCCTGACGACCCTGGTCAATGCCGGGGCCGCCCTCTACCGCCTCACCGAGGGCTGGGACTGGGGGGACTGCTACTGGATGGTGCTGATCACCCTCAGCACCCTCGGCTTCAGCGACGAGCGCACGCCTCCGCTGACCACCTCCGGGCGGATCACCACCGCCCTGCTGATCGTGGGGGGCCTGGTGGTGGTGCAGCTGACGATCCAGAGCCTGCTGGAATTGGTGAACTCCGGCTACTTCCGGCAGCTGCAGGAACGCCGCCACCGCCGCCAGCTGCAGGGCATGCACAACCACGTGATCCTCTGCGGCTACGGCCGCATCGGCCGCGAGATCGCCGAACAGCTGCTGGCCGAGGCCGTGCCGCTGCTGGTGGTGGAGATGGCCGCCGAGCGCATCGCCGACGCCCAGCAGCGGGGTCTGCCGGCGCTCCAGGCCGACGCCACCCTCGACGAGACCCTGCAGGAGGCGGGCATCCACCACTGCCGGGCCCTGGTGGCGGCCCTGCCCAGCAACGCCGCCAACCTCTACGTGACCCTCAGCGCCCGGGGCCTGGCGCCCCACTGCCGCCTGATCGCCCGGGCCGACAGCGCCGAAGCCGAGGGCAAGCTGCGGCTGGCCGGCGCCGACCAGGTGGTGAGCCCCTATGTGGCGGGCGGCCGCACCATGGCCGCCACGGCGCTGCGGCCCCTGGCGGTGAACTTCATGGAGCTGCTGGCCGGCTCCGACTGCGAGGTGGAGGAGTTCCAGCTCAGCCGCGACCCGGCCCGGCTGGGGGCCCTCCAGGGCCGCAGCCTGGCGGAGCTGCAGCTGGGTCGCCGCAGCGGCGCCCTGGTGCTGGCGATCCGCACACCGCCCTCGCTGGTGGGCAACCCCTACAGGCCCCAGGCGCCGGCCCTGATCGCCAACCCCGGCGGCGACGTGCGCCTGGAGCCGGGCCAGCTGCTGATCGTGCTGGGCAGCGCCGAACAGCTGGCCCGCTTCGCCGACCTGCTGGGGGACGCCCTGGCGGGGGTGGAGAACATGCAGGCCTGAGCCGGCGCCCAGCCGCGGCCTACGCTCGCGCTCGCCCCGATCCCCAGTTCCATGGCCCACGACGCCCCCCTCGCCGGTCAGGTTGCCCTGGTGACCGGGGCCAGCCGGGGTATCGGCGCCGCCATCGCCCGGGAGCTGGCGGCCGCCGGCGCCACGGTGGTGGTGAACTACGCCAGCTCACCGGAGGCCGCCGAGGCGGTGGTGGCGGAGATCCAGGCGGCCGGCGGCCGGGCCTGGACCCACCGGGCCAACGTGGCCGAGGAGGAGCCGGTGGAGGCGATGGTCAAGGCGGTGCTGGAGCGGGAGGGCCGCCTCGACGTGCTCGTCAACAACGCCGGCATCACCCGCGACGGACTGCTGATGCGCATGAAGAGCGCCGACTGGCAGAGCGTGATCGACCTCAACCTCACCGGCGTGTTCCTCTGCACCCGGGCCGTCAGCCGCACGATGCTCAAGGCCCGCAGTGGCCGGATCATCAACATCACCTCGGTGGTGGGGCTGATGGGCAACCCGGGCCAGGCCAACTACAGCGCCGCCAAGGCGGGCGTGATCGGCCTCACCCGCAGCAGCGCCGCCGAGTTCGCCAGCCGCGGCGTCACAGTGAACGCGGTGGCACCGGGCTTCATCGAGAGCGCCATGACCGCCGAGCTCGACAGGGAGCCGATCCTCAGGGCGATCCCCCTGGGCCGCATGGGCCAGCCGGCGGAGGTGGCCAGCGCCGTGCGCTTCCTGGCCGCCGATGCCGCCGCCGCCTACATGACCGGCCAGGTGCTGCAGGTGGACGGCGGCATGGTGATGCGCTGAGGAGCCGGCAGCCGCTTCAGGTCTCCAGGGGCTGGGTGAGCTGCTCCCGCAGCCGGCGGATGCGCTGGAGCAGCTTGAGGCGCCGGCTGCGGGCCGTGGCGGTGAGGAACAGCCGCAGCGGCACGTAGATCAGGGCCATCCCCACCCCGAAGCCGGCGATCACCAGGAAGGCGATGGCATTGCTGCCGCCGGCGGGGTCCGCCAGGGCCTCGCTGAGGGGGCCGCCGAGGGCGTCGGCCAGGTTGTCGGTGAGGGTCTCCTCCATGGCCGGCACCCTATCGGGCCAGCCCCTGGGCAGCACCGCCAGCTCCGCCGATTCGGCTTTCCCCACCAGTCAGGGGCCCGGCCGCCGTGGGACGCTGCCCCCACTGCCGCCCGCCCGCCGAGACGATGGCCAAACTGATCAAGTTCTCCGATGCCTCCCGCGCCGCCCTGGAGCGGGGCGTCAACGGCCTGGCCGACGCGGTGCGGGTCACGATCGGGCCCAAGGGCCGCAACGTGGTGCTGGAGAAGAAGTTCGGCGCCCCCGATGTGGTCAACGACGGCGTGACCATCGCCCGGGAGATCGAGCTGGAGGATCCCTTCGAGAACATCGGCGCCAAGCTGCTGCTGCAGGTCGCCACCAAGACCAAGGACAAGGCCGGCGATGGCACCACCACCGCCACGGTGCTGGCCCAGGCCCTGACCCGCGAGGGCCTGCGCAACGTGGCCGCCGGCGCCAACCCGGTGGGGCTGCGCCGCGGCATGGAGAAGGCCACCGCCCGCGTGGTGGCCGGCATCGAGGCCCGCGCCAGCGCCGTGGCCGGTGACGCCATCCGCCAGGTGGCCACGGTGAGCTCCGGCGGCGACGAGGAGGTGGGCCGCATGGTGGCCGAGGCGATGGCCGCGGTGAGCACCGACGGCGTGATCACGGTGGAGGAGAGCCGCAGCCTGGCCACCGAGCTGGAGATCACCGAGGGCATGGCCTTCGACCGGGGCTACAGCTCCCCCTACTTCGTGACCGATGGCGACCGCCAGGTCTGCGAGTTCGACGGCGCCCTGCTGCTGGTCACCGACCGCAAGATCAGCGCCATCAACGACCTGGTGCCGGTGCTGGAGGCCGTCTCCCGCAGCGGTTCGCCCCTGGTGATCCTGGCCGAGGAGGTGGAGGGCGAGGCCCTGGCCACCCTGGTGGTGAACAGGAACCGCGGGGTGCTGCAGGTGGCCGCCGTGCGCGCCCCCGCCTTCGGCGAGCGCCGCAAGGCCGCCCTGCAGGACATCGCCATCCTCACCGGCGCCACCCTGGTGTCCGAGGACCGGGCCATGACCCTCGACAAGGTGACCCTGGCGGACCTGGGCCGGGTGCGCCGCATCACCATCAGCAAGGACAGCACCACGATCGTGGCCAACGGCGAGCACCAGGCCGCCGTGGCCGACCGGGTGGCCGCCATCCGCCGCGAGCTGGAGGCCACCGACTCCGACTACGACCGCGAGAAGCTGCAGGAGCGGATCGCCAAGCTGGCCGGCGGCGTGGCCGTGATCAAGGTGGGCGCCCCCACCGAAACCGAGCTGCGCAACCGCAAGCTGCGCATCGAGGATGCCCTCAATGCCACCCGTGCCGCCGTGGAGGAGGGCATCGTGGCCGGCGGCGGCAGCACCCTGCTGCAGCTGGCGGGTGAGCTGGACAGCCTGGCGGCGGAGCTGGTGGGCGATGAGCGCACCGGCGTGGAGATCGTACAGCGGGCCCTGGCGGCCCCGGTGCAGCAGATCGCCCTCAACGCCGGCCACGACGGCGAGGTGGTGGCGGAGGAGATCCGCCGCAGCGGCCTGGGCTTCAACGCCGCCAGCGGCACCTACGAGGACCTGCTGGCCGCCGGCATCCTCGATGCCGCCAAGGTGGTGCGCCTGGCCCTGCAGGACGCCGTGTCAGTGGCCTCGCTGCTGCTCACCACCGAGGCGGTGATCGCCGACAAGCCGGAGCCGGCCGCCGCCGCTCCTGCCGGCGGCATGGGGGGCATGGGCGGAATGGGGGGCATGGGCGGCATGGGCATGCCCGGCATGATGTGAGCCCCAGGGGCCGGGCCCCACGGCCCGCCCTGGACCCGGCCTAGAGGGCCCGCACCAGGCGGGCGTGGATGCGGCAGACGCTCAGCGCCTGCCGCGGGGGATCGACGCAGAGGCGGCCCAGCTCCCGGTTCAGGGCCTGCACCTCCCCCAGCGGCAGGCCGCCGAAGGCCACCGCGGGCAGGCGGGCCAGGGGCATCGCCACCAGCAGCGAGGAGACGGCCAGTGGCAGCGCGGCATGCAGCCGCACCGGCTGCCATGGCGCCGTCTGCACACCCGCCCCGGGCACCCCGCGCCCGCGGGCGACGGCCCAGGCCAGCTGGAAGCGGCGGTGCAGGCCCATGGACCGCTCCTCCGGGAGAGGGGTACCCGGCCAGTCTGGCCACTGGCTGCAGGGGCGCGCCGCAGGTTCAGAAAGCTTTTCAGGCCCGCCGGGCCAGGGCGCGGCTGTAGGCCGCCACCTGCAGGTCGACGCCCGTGATGGCGGTGCCCACCACCACCGCATCGGCGCCGCCGTCGCGGGCCCGGCGGGCCTGCTCGGCGCTGGCGATGCCGCCCTCGCAGACCAGGGCCACGGCGGCCGGCAGCTGGGACCGCAGCGGCGCCAGCAGCTCCCAGGCCGGCGGCTGGAGGGCGGCGGTGGCCTCGGTGTAGCCGTAGAGCGTGGTGCCCACCCACTGGCAGCCCAGCTCGGCGGCCCGCAGGCCGTTGGCCAGGCTGTCGACATCCGCCATCAGCGGCGCCCCCAGCTCCCTGCGGGCCCGGTCGATCAGCGCCGCCAGGCCCTGGCCCCCCGGCCGGGGGCGCCCGGTGGCATCGAGGGCGACCACGTCGGCGCCGGCGGCCCACACCGCCTGGATCTCGGCCCAGCCCGGCGTGATGTAGACGGGACTGTCGGCGTAGCTGCGCTTCCACAGGCCCACGATCAGGGCCCCGGGGCAGCGCCGCCGCACCGCGCCGATGTGCTCCGGGCTCTCCAGCCGCACGCCGAGGGCACCGTTGCGGAGGCTGGCCTCCGCCATGGCGGCGATCAGCTCCGGCTGGCGCAGGGGCGAGCCCTCCGGCGCTTGCACCGACACGATCAGACCGCCCCCCAGGGCGCCCGGGCTGAGCCGCGCGGCGGCCTCAGGCGGCACGGTCCAGCTCCTGGGGGTGGGGGGCGGCGGCGGTGTCGGGGGCCTGGGGCGGGGCCAGCCAGGCCCGCAGGCTGGCGAGGTCGGGATGGGGCGACCCCGGGGCGGGCCGGCGCCGGGCTGGGGCCGGGGGGAAGGGCAGCACCCTGGCCCCGGGTCCCGGGGAGCTCTGTCCGGCTGGTGGGAGCCCGGCGGGCGCGGCCGCGGCCGGCGGCTCGGGAATGACCGGCGGCTCGGAAACGGGCGGCACAGTGGGGGCGATCGCCGCCGCCGCGGGCTGGGGCTGCATCGCGGCAGCCGGCGGCACCGGCTGCCGCAGCAGCTGCCGCCACCACGCCAGCAGCTCCGGCTGCGAGGGGTCGCCGGGACCGCCGCCGGCGCCGGCCAGCTCGAGCATCAGCGGCTCCAGGGCCGCCACGCCCTGACGGTGGGCCCACTGGTTCGAGAGGCGCTGCACGGCGCCGCCATCGCGCTGCTGCAGGGCAGCGGCCAGCTGTCGCCGCAGGGCCTCGCGGCGGGCCAGGGGCGATGGGGCGCTGGGGGAAGGGGGACGCACGGGGCGGGCTCCGTCGGGGGCGGTGGGATGGCGCTCAGGAGAGCTTGCGATCCAGCAGCGGGCGGATCAGCAGGAACAGGCCCGCCGCCAGCACCGCCAGCACCGCCAGGCAGCTGGCGGCGCTGAGGGAGCCGTAGGGCGCCTCCAGCACCACCGCCGAGAGCGAGAACTGGCCGGCGTAGGCCGCACGGATCGGTTCAATGGCGAAGGTAAGGGGATTGAGGGCGGCGAGCCAGCCCAGCCAGGCCGGCATGAAGGAAATCGGCGCCAGGGCCGTGCTGGCGAACAGCAGCGGCAGGTTGGCCACGAAGATCACCGCGATCAGCTCGATGTGACCCGGCAGGGCGAAGGCCAGTCCGAGGCTCAGGGCCGTCACGGCGAACACCAGCAGCAGCAGGGTCACCAGCACCAGCAGCAGGCCGGCCCCGCCGGGCCAGCCGTAGCCCAGGGCGGCGGCGGTGGCCATGATCGCCAGGCTTTGCACCAGGCTCAGGGCCGTGATGTAGAGCACCGAGGCCAGCACGATCGAGCTGCGCGCCCGCAGCGGCGCCACCAGCAGCCGGTTGAGGAAGCCGAACTCCCGATCGAACATCAGCGGCAGGCCGGCGTTCAGGGCGGCGCTGAAGGCGGTGAACACGATCACCCCGGCCCCGAGGAAGCGGCCATAACTCATGCCATCGGGCAGCAGCCCCTCGGGGGCATTGGCGAAGAGGGCCCCGAATAGCACCAGCCAGATCAGCGGCTGCAGCACCCCGGCCACCAGGGTGGAGGGGCGCCGCGCCAGCTGCAGGAACAGGCGCCTGGTCAGGGCCAGGGTCTCCTGGCTGAGCTCCGCCAGGGCCGAGCGGGGCGCCGGGGCGGGGCCGACCGGGCTCAGCAGGGTGGGGGTGGCGCTGGTCATGGCAGGGGAAGGGGCAGGGGAACGGTCGGGGGAATCCAGGCGCCGGCTCCGGCCGGCCCACGGGCGGCGGCTCAGCGCATCGCCTGTTTGCGCTCCGCCTTCGGGTCGCGGCTGCCGGCCACCGCCAGCTCGGCATCCATCAGGGTGCGGCCGGTGGCCTGCAGATACACATCGTCGAGGCTGGGCCGGCTCTGGGCCAGGGCAAACACCGGCAGCTGCGCCTCGGCCAGCTGCCGGCGCAGCTGCTCGGTCACCCCGTCGTGCTCCACCACCAGGTTGAGGGAGTAGCCCTGGGAGCGGTTCACCACCACCTGGCGCACCCCCGCGCAGCCCTGCACCAGGGCCTGCACCCGCAGGGCCTCGGACTCATCGCTGAACTCCCGCACCCGCAGGGTCACCCGATCGCCCCCCAGGGCGGCCTTGAGCGCGGTGGGGCTGCCCTCGGCGATCACCCGGCCGCCGTCGAGGATCGCCAGCCGGTCCGCCAGGGCGTCCACCTCCTCGAGGTAGTGGCTGCTGAGCAGCACCGTGGTGCCGGCATCGCGCAGCTGCCGCAGCACCTGCCAGATCGCCGCGCGGCTCTCGATGTCCAGGCCCACGGTGGGCTCATCGAGCACCAGCACCTCGGGCCGGTGCAGCAGCCCCGCCGCCAGGTCCAGCCGCCGGCGCATGCCGCCCGAGTAGGTGCCGCAGCGGCGGTCGATCCAGTCGTCCATGCCCAGCAGGCCGCTGAGCTCAGCGATGCGGCGGTCGCGCTCGGCGTTGGCCAGGTGGTACAGGGAGCCCTGCAGCTGCAGCAGTTCGCGGCCGCTGAGGATCTTGTCGAGGGCCACCTCCTGGGCCACATAGCCGAGGCGCTCGCGCACGCCGCGGGGGTCGGCCAGGGCATCGAGGCCCGCCACCCGTACCCCGCCGTCATCGGGGGCCAGCAGGGTGGCCAGGATCCGCAGGCTGGTGGTCTTGCCGGCGCCGTTGGGCCCCAGCAGGCCGTAGAGGCTTCCCCTCGGCACCGAGAGGGTCAGGTCCCGCAGCGCCGTGACGGCCCGATCGCCGCGGCCGTAGCGCTTGGACACCTGTTGGAGCTCGATCACCGCTTCTGGCACCGCCGGGGAACTCCGCTCAGCCGATAGGTGGCCTCAATGTAGAAAGTCCCCCAAACCCGGGGGTGGGCAGGGGCAGCAGCTGGGCCGCCTGCAGGCCCAGCTCGGCCCCGGGCGGCAGCCGCGCCAGCAGCAGCAGCAGGCAGACGCCGAACAGATACAGAATCGACCAGCGGAACAGGCCCTTGGCCCGCTGCAGATCGCCCGGGGCCTCGAGCAGCCGGCCGCTGAGCTGCAGCAGGCGGCCGTTGAAGGGCAGCAGCAGCAGGCCGTAGAGCAGGCCGCCGGAGGGCAGCACCAGCACCCCCAGACCGCTCACCAGCACGGTGGCGATGGCGTAGGCGGCGATGCCCCGGGCCGTGGCCACCGCGCCCTTCACCACCGGCAGCATCGGGATTCCCACCGAGCGGTAGTCGTCCTGGAGCAGCAGGGCCAGGGCCCAGAAGTGGGCAGGCGTCCAGACCATCACCAGGGCGAACAGCCACCAGCTGCCCAGACCCAGGTGGCCCGTGGCCGCCGCCGCCCCCACCAGGGGCGGGATGGCGCCGGCCACGCCGCCCACCACGATGTTCTGGGGAGTGCGCGGCTTGAGCAGCACGGTGTAGAGCAGCACATAGCTGCACAGCCCCAGCAGCGACAGGCCGGCCGCCAGGCAGTTGACGCCGCCCACCAGCAAGGCCGAGGCGGCGCAGGCCAGGGCCACGGCCACCGCGAAGGCCGTGGAGGCCGAGAGCCGGCCGGAGGGCAGGGCACGGCCGCTGGTGCGGGCCATGCGGCCGTCCAGCTCCTGCTCCCAGAGGCAATTGAGCACGCCGGCGGCGGCGGCGGCCAGGGCCCCGCCGCCGAGGGTGCAGGCCAGGCGCGGCGCCGGCAGGGGCCAGCCCTCGGAGAGGGCCATGCCCCCCAGGGTGGTGGCCAGCAGCAGCGGGATCAGGCGCGGCTTGGCGATCTCGAGCCAGGGCGGCAGCGCCACCCGGGCACGGGAGGGCACCGCCTCGGCGCGGCTGAGGCCGGCGGTCGCCGGCGGCGGGTGGGGCGGGAGCGTCGCGCCCGGGGCCGGCGAGCCCGGCAGGGTGGGGACCGTGACCATGGCTAGGCGAGCTCCAGCGGGGCGAAGGCGGACGGGGAGGGGCGCCTCAGCCCCCGGGCGGTGAGGGCCGCCAGCACCGCCACCAGCAGGGCGGCCGTGAGCTGGTGCGCCACCGTGATGGCCGGCACGGCCAGGGTGAGGCGCAGGCTGGCCAGGCCCAGGGCCACCTGCAGAGCCACCAGGCCGCCGGCCAGCAGGGCCAGGGGCAGCTGGCGGCGGCCCCAGCCCGGCAGCAGCGCCAGCAGCGGCAGGGCCAGCACCAGCAGGGCCGCCGGCTGGGCACCCAGCCGGTGGGCCAGCAGCCAGGCGCAGCCCTCGCCGGCGCCGAAGCAGCGGCCGGCGGCCCACTGGCTGGCCATCAGGCCGCCGAGCAGACACTGGCCCATCACAGCCAGCAGGGCGGCGCCCGTGAGCCAGGTCCACCAGGCGGGGGGCGGCGGGGCAGGGCCTGGGCTGGGGTCAGCACCGGGCCCGGGGACGGGGGAGCCGGCCGCCAGCCCCTGGTGGATGCCGCTGGCCAGGGCCACCAGGGTGAGGGCGGTGAGCAGGTGGGCGCTGACGATGCCGCTCGGCAGCAGCCGGGTCACGGTGAGGGCGCCGAGGGCCCCCTGGCCCGCCACCAGCAGCAGCGTGCCTCCCGCCAGCCAGGGCAGCCAGGCCGGCAGCAGGTGCCGCTGCATCAGGGCGGCGCCGAACAGCACCAGCACCGCCACCCCCACCAGGAAGGCGTCGAGGCGGTGGAACCACTCCAGGAACACCTGCAGGGTCATCTGGCGCCGCGGCAGCAGCGAGCCGTAGCAGAGGGGCCAGTCCGGGCAGGCCAGCCCCGCCTCCATCACCCGGGTGGCGCCGCCGATGCCCACCAGGGCCACCAGGGCCACCACCAGGTGGGCGCTGAGCTGGGCCAGGCGCCGCTGCAGCGGAGCGTGGGAGAGCCGGGTTGCTGCCGCCATCCCTCCGCCAGGTGCCGCGGCGCGCAAGCTAGCCAGGGTGCCGGGGACGCCCCGGCGGGCGTCAGCGAATCCCAGCAGCCCCGGCCGCCGCGGCGCCGGCCCGGGGGAATCTCCATAGGCTTGTTCCCATAGCGCCAGGCGCCATGCCGATCCCAGCCCCCGTCCTCAGCCTGATCATCGGCATGGTGCTGGTGCTCAGCGGCCTGTGGATCGGGCAGAACGTCAACCTGCTGCCGGTGGAGGCCAGCAGCAACGCGCCCGTCTACGACGAGCTGTTCAAGGTGCTGTTCAGCATCGGCGCCATCCTCTTTCTGGGGATCGTGGGCCTGCTGCTGTTCAGCCTGGTGCGCTTCCGGCGCCGGCCCGGCGACCTGGGGGACGGCATCGCCCTGGAGGGCAACCTGCCCCTGGAGATCGTCTGGACGGCGATCCCGGCGATCGTGGTGCTGTTCGTCGGCATCTACAGCTACGACATCTACGAGCGCATGGGCGGCATGGTGCCCCTCAACGACCACGCCGTTCACGCCATGCACCACGAGGGCCAGGGTCCCGGCGGTGCGGCCACCATGGCGGCCCTGGCCCCGGCCCAGCCTGAGGCAAGTGAGGAGCGCATCTGGGGCGGCATCACCCCCGCCGGCGCCGATGCCCTCACGGTGGATGTCACGGCGATGCAGTTCGCCTTCATCTTCCGCTATCCCGACTCCCAGATCATCAGCGGCGAACTGCACGTTCCCGCCGGCAGGCCCGTGGCCCTGCGCATGCACGCCAACGACGTGATCCACGCCTTCTGGGTGCCCCAGTTCCGGCTCAAGCAGGACATCATCCCCGGCCAGCCCACCCTGCTGAGCTTCACCCCCACCCGCCCCGGCAGCTACCCGATCATCTGCGCCGAACTCTGCGGCCCCTACCACGGCGGCATGCGTACCACCGTGGTGGTGGAGGAGCCGGAGACCTACGAGGCCTGGGTCAGCAAGAACAGCCCCAATCCGCCACCGGCGGTCACCCCCGTGACCACCACCGCCATCGCCCCCGCCCCGCTCCAGTCATGACCCTCACCCTCCCGCCCCCGCTGGCCCCGGCGCCGCCGCTGCAGCCCAGCGGCTGGCTGCGCTACCTGAGCTTCAGCGTTGACCACAAGGTGATCGGGCTGCAGTACCTGGTGTGCGGCTTCCTCTTCTATCTCGTGGGGGGTGCCCTGGCCGGGGCGATCCGCACCGAGCTGCTCACGCCGATCTCGGATTTCCTGCCGAGGGAGACCTACAACGAGGTGCTCACCCTGCACGGCACGGTGATGATCTTTCTCTGGATCGTGCCGGTGGTGAACGGTGCCTTCGGCAACTACCTAATCCCCTTCTACGTGGGCGCCCGGGACATGGCCTTCCCGCGGCTGAATGCGGTGGCCTTCTGGCTGATCCCGCCGGCGGGCCTGCTGCTGATCGGCAGCTACTTCATCGCCGGGGTCGGCGCCTCCCAGTCGGGCTGGACGGCCTACCCGCCCCTGAGCCTGACCACGCCCGCCACGGGCCAGGTGGTGTGGATCCTCAGTGTGCTGCTGCTGGGGGGCAGCTCCATCTTCGGGGGCATCAACTTCATCGCCACGATCCTGAAGCTGCGCCGCCCGGGGCTGGGGCTGATGCAGCTGCCGATGTACTGCTGGGCCATGCTCGGCACCAGCATCCTGGTGGTGCTCTCCACCCCAGTTCTGGCCGGCACCCTGGTGCTGCTCAGCTTCGACATCATTGCCCACACCGGCTTCTTCAACCCGGCCCTGGGGGGGAATGCGGTGGTGTATCAGCATCTCTTCTGGTTCTACTCCCACCCGGCCGTCTACATCATGGTGCTGCCGGCCTTTGGCCTGGTGAGCGAGATCCTGCCGGTGCACGCCCGCAAGCCCCTGTTCGGCTACACCACGATGGTGTATTCAATCCTCGCCATCGTGTTCCTGGGGCTGATCGTGTGGGCCCACCACATGTTCACCAGCGGCACACCACCATGGATGCGGCTGTTCTTCACGATCGCCACCTCCTTCATCGCCGTGCCCACCGGCATCAAGTTCTTCAACTGGCTGGCCACCCTCTGGGGCGGCAAGCTCAGTCTGAACAGCGCCATGCTGTTCGCCTGTGCCTTCATTGTGAACTTCGTGTTCGGCGGCATCACCGGCGTGGCCCTGGCCCAGGTGCCGTTCGACATCCACGTGCACGACACCTACTTCGTAGTGGGTCACTTCCACTACATCGTCTACGGCGGCACGGTGTTCGTGATCTTCAGCGCGGTGTACCACTGGTATCCCAAATTCACCGGGCGCCTGCTGAATGAGCCCCTCGGCCAGGCCCACTTCTGGCTCACCTTCGTGGGCTTCAACCTCTGCTTCGCCCCCCAGCACTGGCTCGGCCTCAATGGCATGCCCCGCCGGGTGGCCGAGTACGACCCCCAGTTCACCTGGATGAACCAGCTCAGCAGCGCCGGTGCCCTGCTGATGGCGATCAGCACCCTGCCCTTCCTGGTGAACGTGCTGGTGAGTGCGTTCCAGGGCCAGGTCGCCGGTGACAACCCCTGGAATGCCCTGACGCCGGAATGGCTCACCAGCTCGCCGCCGCCGGTGGAGAACTGGAGGGGTGAAGCGCCGCTGGTGACCCACCCCTACGGCTACGGCAGCGCCCCGGAGGCCCTGGATCTCACGGCCACCTCGGGCCGGGACCTCTGGAGCAGCGGCCGCAGCTGAGCGCCGCCCTGTCCACACCGCCCGTCCAGCCCGCCCGAAGCCCCCTCCCCTGCCGCCCCGCCCGATGACCAGCCTCAGCCCCGGCAGCACCACCGCCCCCCTGGCGCCGATGCCGGGGGATGCCGCCGCCGCCCTCCCGGCCGGTGACCACGGCGGCCACGGCGGCGCCGACGGCCACCCCGACCACCGCCTGTTCGGCCTGGGGCTGTTCCTGGTGGCCGATGGCATGACCTTTGCGGGCTTCTTCGCGGCCTACCTCACCTTCCGGGCCGTGAACCCCCTGCCCAGCGGCTCCAGCTATGAGCTGGAGCTGCTGCTGCCCAGCATCAACACGGTGCTGCTGCTGGTGAGCAGCGTCACCTTCCACCGGGCCGGCGGCGCCCTCAAGGCCGGCGATGGTCCCCGCAGCCGCCGCTGGCTGCTGATCAGCGCGGCCCTGGGCCTCACCTTCCTGGCGGGCCAGCTCAAGGAGTACTTCTCCCTGCCCTTCGGCCTCACCGACAACCTGTTCGCCAGCACCTTCTACGCCATCACCGGCTTCCACGGCCTGCACGTGGCCCTGGGGGCGCTGATGATCCTGATCGTGTGGTGGCAGTCGCGCTGCGGCGGCTCCGTGGACGGCGACAACCCCTTCCCCCTGGAGGCCGTCGAGCTCTACTGGCACTTCGTGGATGGCATCTGGGTGGTGCTTTACGGGCTGCTGTATCTGCTCTGAGGCGGATCCAGGCTGGCCCCTTGCCCAGCCCTGAGAACAATGGGCAGAATTACCGGAACTGAGCCCATGGTCCAGCGGTGATGGCAGAAGAGAAACAGGTGTCCAGCGGCGGCATGCTGGAAGGGAAGGCGCTTCTCGAGAAGGCCCGTTCCCTGAGCAATCGTCCCGAGGATCAGATCGCCAAGGCCTGTGGCTATGTGGGACCGAGTGGCCGCATTCTCAAGAAGAGCTTCTACCGGGCCCTCGTGGAGGCCAAGGGCTATGCCCTGCCCTCCGGCACCGCCGCCGCCGGCGCCAAGGGACGCCAGGCGGAGTTCCGCACCCGGGTGCACGGCAACGGCAACCTGCTGATCGGCCACGCCTACACGCGCCGCCTGGGCCTGGAGCCCGGCCAGGAGTTCCGGATCGAGATCCACCGCGAAACCGGCTCCATCTGGCTGCTGCCGCTGGAGGGCCGCGGCCACGGCGCCGCCGCCGGACCCGGCGCCACGGAGATCGCTGCCCCCGAGACAGGAGCCTGATCGGGCGGGCCGGGGCCGGGACCGCCGGTGCCATGGCGTGCCGTGGGGGCGGGCTACGCCGCGCCGCCGGCCCGCTCGCGGTCTTCGCCGCTGTGGAAGGCGGCGCTGAACAGCAGCAGGTCGATGCCGCTGAACAGGAAGCTGATGCCCACCAGGATCCCCAGCACCGACAGCAGGCCGGCCGGGTCCATGGTCACGATCAGCAGACCCAGGGCGAGGGTCACCACGCCGTTGGCCAGGCCCCAGCCCCAGCCGGCCGTGCGCCGGTGGGTCAAGGCCACGATCGCGTCCACCACCCCCTCCGCCAGGAACACCACGCCGATGGCAAAGGCCAGGCTGGCCACCTGGCGGGCGGCCGGCAGCACACCGGCCCCAAAGCCCCGCAGGATCCAGAGCCCCGTCACCAGGAACAGGGTGGACACCACCAGCCGCAGAAAGGTGTGCAGGCGGCTGAGGCGCCGGGAGCGGTTGAGGTTGTTGACCCAGCCGATGACGCCCCCCACCAGGAAGGCGATCGCCACCACCACGGTCAGGCCCGCGGAGGCCAGCACCGGGAAGAGCAGGGCGACCACCCCGAGCACGAGCAGCAGGATGCCCTCGGCAACCGTGAAGCTGCGCAGCACCGCGGGATCGAGGCTGAAGCGGCCGGTGGCGCCGGCGGGGCTGGGGTCGGGGGGCGAAGGGGTGGCGGCCATGGGCGGGATGTTCACGGCGAACCCCTGGACCCTAGGCAGCGTCTGCGGCCCCGTCAGCCCCCTGGGCTGGAAGCCCGCGGGGCTGCGGATCCCCCCGCGCAGCGGCCGCGCCGGGATCAGCCCCAGCCGTGCTCGGCGAGCCAGGCGGCGCTGATCCCCCCGGCCCCCTCGGCGCCGCCGGCCCGGGGCCCCCGGCCCCCGGCGGCCCCCGATGCCAGCAGCCGCTCGGTGTACTTGGCCAGCAGATCGGCCTCCAGGTTCACCGCATCGCCCACCGCCCGCTGGTGCAGGCTGGTGCCGGCCCAGGTGTGGGGGATCACGGCGATCCAGAACTCCGCCCCATCGCCGCCGCAGCCGGCCACCGTCAGGCTGACGCCATCCACCGCCACGCTGGCCTTCTCGCAGATGTAGCGGCCGTAGGCGGGGTCGTTCCAGCGCAGGGCCAGGCGCCAGGAGGCCGGCTGCTGCTCGATCGCCGTGACGGTGCCCAGCCCATCCACGTGGCCGCTCACCAGGTGGCCGCCCAGGCGGTCGGCCAGCCGCAGGGCCGGCTCCAGGTTCACCCAGCCGCGCCGCTCCGCCTTGGACGCCAGGGTGGTGCGGCCCAGGGTCTCCTCGCTCACATCGGCGCGGAAGCCGGTGGGCAGCCGCTCCGCCACGGTGAGGCAGACGCCGTCCACGGCCACGCTGTCGCCCAGGGCCAGGCCGGCCGGATCGAGGCCGGCCCCGGGCGGGAGGCGCAGCTCCACCCCGCCGGCGCTGCGCTGCAGCTGACCCACGGCCTGCACCAGTCCGGTGAACATCCGCCTTCCGGCAACGGTGGCCATAATCGGGCAGAGGGCAGCGGCGGCGAGGGCCATGGTCGAGGTGCGCGTAGCCGGAATCGCCCTGGACGCGGCCAGCCGCAGCCCGATCGTGCTGCTGCGGGACCCCTCCGGCCGGCGCCAGGTGCCGATCTGGATCGACCAGGCCCAGGCCCAGAACATCATGGCGGGCCTCAGCGACCAGGCGCCGCCGCGGCCCCTCAGCCACGACCTGATGGCCAACCTGATGGCCGTGGGCGGCCTGACCCTGGAGCGGGTGATCATCCACGCCATCGAGGACAGCACCTTCCGGGCCGTGCTCAAGCTCACGGACTCCGAGGGCACCGCCAGCGAGCTGGACGCCCGTCCCAGCGACGCCATCGCCCTGGCCCTGCGCACCGGCAGCGGCATCTGGATGCTGGAGGAGGTGGTGGCCGACGCCTCGATCCCGGTGGATGCCGAGGCCGACGCCGAGGATGCCGCCGACTTCCGCCGCTTCCTCGCTGGCGTCAGCCCGGCCGACCTGGTGCGCCAGATCGCCCGGGCCCACCCGGACGCCGCGGTCGCCGGCGAGCCCCCCGCGGCCGAGGAGCCCGGCGGCGGCGACGAGCCCCCTGCGGAGCCCTCCGCTGGCTGAGCTGCCCCCCACCACCGGCCCCGGCCGCCAGGCCGGCACCGCCCCCGATCCGGCCCCCGATCCAGCCGCCCCCCCGGCCGCCTGGCCGCCCCTGGCCCGCTTCGGCCGGGGCCGGCCGGTGTCGCGCTTCAGCCTGGGCACGATGCGCGCCCTCGACAGCCCCGCCCAGATGGCGGCGGTGCTCGAGGCGGCCATCGCGGCGGGCATCAACCACGTGGAAACAGCCCCCGCCTACGGCCCCGCCGAGGCCTACCTGGGCCAGGCCCTGGCGGCCCTCGACCAGCGCGATCCCGCCGCCCGCCGCGCCCTGGTGCTCACCAGCAAGCTGCTGCCGGGGCCCGATCTGGCCAGCGGCCAGGGGCAGCTGCGCGCCTGCCTGCAGCGCCTGGGGGTGCCCCGGCTCGACAACCTGGCCGTGCATGGGCTCAACCGCCCCGAGCACCTCGACTGGGCCCTGCGGGGCCCCGGCGCCGAGCTGCTGGCCTGGGCCGAGGGGGAGGGGCTGGCCGGCCAGGTGGGCTTCTCCAGCCATGGCGGCCCGGAGCTGATCGAGGCGGCCCTGGCCAGCGGCCGCTTCGGCTTCGCCAACCTGCACGTGCACCTGTTCGATCCGAGCCGCCTGCCCCTGGCCCGTGCCGCCCTGGCGGCCGGTCTGGGCGTGCTGGCCATCTCCCCCGCCGACAAGGGCGGCCGCCTCTACGACCCGCCCCCAGAGCTGCTCGCCGACTGCGCCCCCTTCCACCCCCTGGAGCTGGCCTACCGCTTCCTGCTGGAGCAGGGGATCTCCACCCTGAGCCTGGGGGCCGCCCAGCCGGGCGATCTGGCCTGGGCCGCCCGCCTGACGGCCGCCCCAGGCCCCCACGGCCCGCCGCACCCGGAGGCCGCCGCGCCGGGGCCGGCTGCCATCGCGGCGGCCCTCGAGCGCCTGGCCGCCGCGGGCCGCCGGCGCCTGGGGGCCGAGGCCTGCGGCCAGTGCCGCGCCTGCCTGCCCTGCCCCAGCGGCGTGCCGATCCCCGAGCTGCTGCGGCTGCGCAACCTGGCCGTCGGCCACGGCATGACCGCCTTTGCCCAGGAGCGCTACAACCTGATCGGCCGGGCCGGCCACTGGTGGGAGGAGCGCAACGCCACGGCCTGCGCCGGCTGCAACGCCTGCCTGCCCCGCTGCCCCCACCAGCTGCCGATCCCCGCCCTGCTCGCCGACACCCACCTGCGCCTGGCGGCGGCGCCGCGGCGCCGCCTCTGGGGCTGAAGACCCTGGCCCCGGGCGGCGGCGTCAGCCCGCGGTGGCGTCCCAGAGCTGCTGCCAGCGCCGGCGCTGCGGCGGCGACAGCGGCGCCAGGCTGCTGCAGCGGGCCAGCAGCGCCGCCTCCGGCAGCAGCAGCTCCCGCTGGGGTTCGGGCCAGCGGGCCAGGGCTGGCGCCAGCCGCTGCCGCGGCAGGGGCGGCACCCAGCCGCCCGCCAGCAGCCGGTCCAGCAGGGGCAGGCGCAGGCCATCGGCCAGCCACTCCAGGGGCGGCGGCGGCAGCACCTGGCCCGCCGCCGCCGCCGGGCGCAGCAGCAGCTGCCACCACAGCGGCGCACCGGCCTCGGGCAGCAGGGCGATGAGCCGCTGATCGCGGCGCAGCAGCGGCAGCACCCGGTGGCTGGGCAGCACCGCCGCGTCGGCCTCACCCGCCAGCAGCAGGTTGAGCCCGTCGCGCTCATCGAAGGCCAGGGCCTGGCCCCGCAGCCGGCGCAGCCAGGGCAGCAGCCGCGGATCATCGAGGGCCGCAGTGGCGGCGGTGGACGGGGCGGCGGGATCGGCCGCCGCCAGCCCCAGCTGGTGCAGGCCCAGGGCGATCACCAGCCGCGGGCTGGAGGGCAGCAGCACCCGGCCCCGCAGGCTGGGGTCCAGCAGCAGCTCCCAGCCCTCGGCGCGGCGCCGGGCCAGCTCCGGCCGGCTGCGCAGCAGCAGCAGCCAGGGGCCGAAGGCCCAGGGGAAGGCCAGGGCCGGCGTCCCCTCGGGCCGGAACAGCCGACTGGCCGCCGCGGCGATCGGATCGAGGCCGGCCAGCAGCCGCTCGGCCCCGAAGGGCTGCAGGGTCTCCGGCGCCAGCAGGGGCGCCCAGCCGTCCCCCAGGGCCAGCAGGGCGGCGGCCGGGCGGCCGGCGGCGGCCAGCAGGGCCTGAGGCGACTCCAGCAGCTGGGCCCGCCAGGGCTTCGGCAGAGCCTGGAGCCAGGCCGGCGGCAGCCCGCCGCGCACCGCCAGCAGCTGCGGTCCCGGGCCGCCGCCGCAGCCGGTCAGCAGCCCCAGGCCAGCGAAGGCGGCGGCCTGCAGCAGCTGGCGGCGGGGCAGGGAAGCGGGCAGGGCCATGGCGCGACCCTAGGAGTGGGCCGCCCTGCCGGGGGTCCGGCACGCCCGCCGGCCCCGCTCGCCCGGCCAGGGGGCCAGGTCGCGGCCGGCAGCGGCGTCAGCCGTTGCAGCCCTGGACGGAGATGCGGTAGCTGAAGCCCAGGGCGCCCGGCTTGGTGCTGGAGCCGATGTGGAAGTTCATCAGGTTGGTGCGGCGACCGGGCACCGTGGCGAAGGGCCCGAACATGCGGCCCGTGCCCTGGGGGGGCGAGAGGGTCACATCGAACAGGCGCAGGCTGGCGCCATCGGTGAAGCGCATGTAGCCGCGCACCGGATAGGTGGCCTGGTCCGTGGAGGTGGCGGTGAAGAAGAAGCGGTAGCTGCTGAAGGGGCGATCGACGACGAAGTCGGTGTTCCAGTTGGTGCGCCCCAGCAGCCGGCCCGGGCCCACCCGCTTGGCCACCACCGGATCGCCGCTGCCGCCGAGGGGCATCAGAAAGCGGCACTGGGGCTGGGGCTGGGGCTGGGCCTGGGCCGCCAGGGGCGCCGCCAGGGCCAGCACCAGCGCCGCCGAGCCGCCGCCGGCCCAGGAACGCCGCCGCCGGGGGGGCGTCCGGCGGGGGCACAGCAGAGGGCAGGTACCGGACAGGGCCATGGGCTGAAGGCCGTCGGCGGGGGATGGGCGGAGCGTAGGCCGCAGGGGCGAACCTGGCCGCCGCCCGGCGGGGTGCCGCCGGACGGCCGGGGCCGGGTGCGGAACCGTCGGGGCTGGGGCGGAGGCCCGGTTCAGACGGATCCGGCCCCCAACAGCTCGGCGCAGGCCCGGTCGCAGGCCAAGGCCAGGGCCCGGGGCGAGCGGCCCAGCAGCTCCCAGAGCAGCGCCAGCCCACCGGCCCCGACCCCCTCCTTGACGTAGCCGCGCTCGTAGTCGCGCAGGGCCGCGCTGCTGCAGCCGCCGAAGCGCAGGCCCGCGGCGAAGGCCAGGGGCTGGACGTCCCAGCGGGCGCCGATGCGCCCCAGCAGGGCCGCCAGGTCGCTGCCGGCCTCGCCCGCCACCCAGGCGGTGGTGCCGATCGCCACGGCCCCGGCCAGCTGGGGGCGCTCGGACGGCTCCGCCAGGGCCAGGGCCAGGGCCAGCACCGCCGCCATCTGGCTGCCCCCCGCCAGCAGCACCGGCACGCCGCGGCGGCCCGCCTCCAGGGCCAGGGCCGCCGCCAGCACCTGCATCGGGTCGCCCACGGCGGCCAGCACCGCCCGGGCCCCGGCACGCCCCGCCGTGGCGGGCCCACCCGGCACCAGGCCGGCGGCCGCCAGGCCTCGGGCCACCAGGGCGGCCTTGAGGCCATGGGCGGGGGCGCGCAGGCTGCCGCTCACCAGCCCCGCCACCGGCAGCCCCAGGCCCGTGAGCACCGCCTGGGCGGTGGTGGTGCCGCCGGGCACGCACTCGGCCAGCAGCAGCGGCCGGCCGGCCTGGCGGGCCAGCCGCTCGCCCCAGCGCGCCCCCAGGGCCAGCAGTTGCTCCACCCGCTGGGGCTCCAGGGCCCGGCCGCCGCTGAGGCAGCGGGCCGGCCCCCCGCCCAGGCGCAGGTGGGGAACGGCCGGCGCCACCGGCGCGCCCGCATCCAGCACCAGCGGCTCGAGGCCCAGCTCCGCCAGCACCACCCGGGCGATCAGGGCCGGAGACACCCCCGCCGGCAGGGGCGGCAGGGCGTGGGGCCGGCGGGCGCCGGGGCCCAGCAGCAGCAGCTCGGCATCGGCGGCGGCGGTCCAGCGGCGCGACTCGGGGGTGGCGCCGGCGGCGGAGATGCCCGGCACCGCCGCGGTGTCGGTGCCGGCCAGCAGCAGCAGCACCCGGGTGTCGAGGCCGCCGGCCGCCAGCCGGGCGCACCAGGCCCCGGCCCGCTGCGGATCGCCGCTGAGCCGGCGCGGCAGGGCCATCGGCCTCAGAGGGGATCGAGGGCCACCAGGGCCCGCAGGGCCGGCGGCGGCTCGCTGATCGGGGCCTGCAGGCGCGGGAAGATCCAGTAGGCCACCGCGTGCAGGGCCAGGAGATAGATCAGGTTCTGCACCAGCACCAGGCCCAGAGCCGCCAGCTGCACCTGCAGCAGGTCCGGGCCGCCCCCCAGCTGCAGCAGGACGCCGATCCGCTCCAGCAGGCCGGCGGCGGCGGTGGTGATCAGTACCCAGAGGTTCTCGCCCACCAGCACCGAGAGCACCGCCACCCGCACCAGGAAGCCGGCGGTGCCGATCAGCAGGCCGACGCCGCCGGTGAGCCACCAGCTCCAGCGGCGCCGCCAGCCCCAGCCCAGCCACAGGGCCAGCAGGCCGTAGGGGAACAGCACCAGCGGCCCGCGGATCGGGCCCATCAGGGCCACCAGCAGCAGGCCCGTCACCGCCACCCCCTCCACGGCGCAGCGGCCGTTCTGGCGCAGGGCCAGCAGGGCCAGGGGCAGGGGCAGGGCCAGGCGGAACAGGGCGCCGCCCACGGGCAGGTAGTAGAGGCCCACCCAGAGCAGGGCGGTGGCGGCCGCCAGGTAGGCGGTCTCGGTGAGCTGGCGGGCCTGGCGGCGACTGAGGCGGGCCGGGGCGGGACCGGAGGGTGGCGTCATGGCACGGCTCAGCGGGGCGCTGGAGCCGGGCTGGCCAGCGGGGCGGCGGGGGCGACGGCCGGAGCGGCGGCGCCGCTGGGGGCGATGCGCTCGATCGTCTCCACCTCGAAGCTCACGCCGGCGGCCCGCAGGGCACGGGTCACCAGCTCGGCCGGGGCGGAGGGGTCGGCCCCGGGCAGTTTCAGGGTGACCCGGTAGGGGGCGGGGCTGAGGGCGGGGGCCGTGCCGGCGGCCGGCCGGGCCTGGACCTGGGTCCGGGCGGTGGGGTCCGTGCCCCTCGGCGGGCCGGCGCTGGTGGCCGGGCCCGGCCCGGTGGCGGCCGGGTTGGCCGGGCGGAGGGCCGGGGTGGTGCCGGCGGCCGGGACTCCGGGGGAGCTGGCCCCGGCCGGGGAACCGGCACCGGCAGCTCCGGCGACGGCGGGGACCGGGGAAGCGGGCGCGGCGGCCGGGGGGCTGGAGAAGCTGCGGGCGAGCTGGTCGCCGAAGCGGGTGCCGCTGCAGCCGGCCAGCAGCAGGGCCCCAGCCGCGGCGGCGGCCCCGCTCCAGCGCCGGCTGCGACCCTTGCCGTCTCCCCCGGCGGCGGGCCGGCCGCTGGCCTCGGCGCGGGCCATCAGCTGCCTGCGGGCTTGATCACCCGCACGGCACTGGCCCGCAGCCGACCGGTCTTGGTGGTGGCGGGGGCCTTCTTGGTGGTGCCCTGGGCGGCGGTGGCCTTGGCGGTGGAGGCCTTGCTGCCGGTGGCCTTGGCGGCGGCGGTCTTGCTGGCGGCGGTCTTGCCGGCGGCGGTGGTCGTCTTGCGGCCCTTGCCCTTGCCGGCGGCGGCCTTGGCGGCCAGCAGCTCCACCGCCTGCTCCAGGGTGATCGTGTCGGCGGTGGCGCCCTCCGGCAGGGAGGCATTCACCTTGCCCTGCTTCACATAGAGGCCGTAGGGGCCGTCGAACAGCTGGATCGCCTCGCCGTCGCCGTCGGGGCTGCCCAGGTCCTTGAGGGCCGTGCGGCCGCCGCGGCCCTTCTTGGGCATGGCCAGCAGCTCCAGGGCCCGGCTCAGGCCCACCATCAGCACGTCGTCCTCGGCCTTGAGGGAGCGGTAGTCCTTCTCGCCCTTGCCCCTGTGGTGCACCACGTAGGGGCCGAAGCGGCCCAGGCCGGCCTCCACCTTGCCGCCGTCGGGGTGCTCGCCCAGGTGCCGCGGCAGCCGCAGCAGACCGAGGGCGTCCTCGAGGCTGAGGTCCTCCGGCTTCACCCCCTTGGGCAGGGAGGCGCGCTTGGGCTTGGGGTTCTCGTCACTCACCTGGCCCCGCTGCACGTAGGGGCCGTACTGGCCGAACAGCAGATACACCAGATCGCCGGTCTCCGGGTCCTCGCCGAGGGATTCGGGGCCCTCGGCCTTCTGCCTGAGGATCAGCTCCGCCTTCTCCGCGTCGAGGTCCGCCGGGGTGATCTCCTGGGGCAGGGTGGCCTTGAGCAGCTCCTCGCTGCCGTCCTCGGCGACGCGCCTGGTTTCCAGGTAGGCGCCGAAGCGGCCGATGCGCACCACGCAGGGCAGCCCCTCCAGCTGCACCGTGCGGGAGGCGGTGGGGTCGATGTCCCCCTCCCGCTGCTGCACCTGGGTCTCCAGGCCCTGCTCACCGCGGTAGAAGCCCTCGAGATAGGGCAGCCAAGACACCTTGCCGTGGGAGATCTCATCGAGGGTGTTCTCCATCCGGGCGGTGAAGCTGGTGTCCACCAGGTCCGGGAAGTGCTCCTCCAGCAGGGCCGTCACGGCGAAGGCCGTGAAGCTGGGGGTGAGGGCGTTGCTCTGCAGGGTGGCGTAGCCGCGGTCGACGATCGTGCCGATGATCGAGGCGTAGGTGGAGGGGCGGCCGATGCCCTCCTTCTCGAGCATCTTCACCAGGGCCGCCTCGCTGTAGCGGGCCGGGGGCTGGGTCTGGTGGCCGAGGGCCTCCACCGCCCGGCAGGCCGGGCCGTCACCCACCGCCAGGGCGGGCAGCAGCACCTCCTGGCCCTCCAGGGCGGCATCGGGGTCGTCGGAGCCCTCCACGTAGGCGCGGAAGAAGCCGGCGAAGTCGATGCGCTTACCGGAGGCGCGGAAGCTGGCGGGGCCCAGGGCGCCGCCGTCCACCTGCAGCTCCACCGCCAGCATCGTCAGCCGGGCATCGGCCATCTGGCTGGCCACGGTGCGCTTCCAGATCAGCTCGTAGAGGGCCAGATCCTTGTCCTTGAGCCCGGTCTCGCTGGGGGTGCGGAAGCGCTCCCCGGCGGGGCGGATCGCCTCATGGGCCTCCTGGGCGTTGCGGGCCTTGGTGGAGAACTGGCGCGGGCCGGGGCTCAGGTAGTCCTGGCCGTACTTCTCGGCCACGCAGCTGCGGGCCGCCGTGATCGCCTGGTCGCTCAGGTGCACCGAGTCGGTGCGCATGTAGGTGATGAAGCCGCGCTCGTAGAGGCCCTGGGCGGTGCGCATGGTCTCGCGGGCCGAGAGCCGCAGCTTGCGGTTGGCCTCCTGCTGCAGGGTGCTGGTGGTGAAGGGCGGCACCGGCTTGCGGACGGTGGGCTTCTCCTCCACCTCCGCCACCCGCCAGGGGGCTCCCTGCACCGCGGCCTGGAGCGTGCGGGCCTCGGCCTCGCTCAGCAGCTTCACCCTGCTGCCGGCCTTGAGGGCGCCGGTGCTCTCGTCGAAGTCGGCACCGCCGGCGATGCGCTCGCCCCTGAGGTGGGTGAGCCTGGCCTCGAAGCCGGCACCGGCCTGCTCCAGCTTCGCCTTGAGGTCCCAGTAGCTGCCGCTGCGGAAGGCGCGCCGGGCCCGCTCCCGCTGCACCAGCAGCCGCACCGCCACCGACTGCACCCGCCCGGCCGAGAGGCCCCAGGCCACCTTCTTCCACAGCAGCGGCGAGAGGGTGTAGCCCACGAGGCGATCGAGGATGCGGCGGGTCTCCTGGGCGTGCACCAGCTGCATGTCCAGCTCGCGGGTCTGCTCCAGGGCCCGGCCGATCGCCTCCTTGGTGATCTCGTGGAACACCATCCGCTTCACCGGCACCTTGGGGGCCAGCAGCTGCAGCAGGTGCCAGCTGATGCTCTCCCCTTCCCGGTCCTCGTCGGTGGCCAGCAGCAGCTGGTCGGCGCCCTTGAGGGCGTCCTTGAGTTCCTTCACCACCTTCTTCTTGTCCTTCGGCACCACGTAGAGCGGCTCGAAGTTGTTGGCGGTGTTGACGCCCAGGTTCGCCCACTTCTCCCCCTTGTGGGCCGCAGGGATCTCGCTGGCGTTGTTCGGCAGGTCGCGCACATGGCCCATCGAGGCCTCCACCTTGAAGTCCTTGGGCAGGAAGCCGCGGATGGTGCGGGCCTTGGTGGGGCTCTCGACGATGACCAGGGTGTGCGCCACAGGCAGGCGGAAAACCGGTTCCCTCTTTATCGCACCGTCGGCCCGTTGGGGGGAGGGCGGCCGCCCCCGGGGCGGGCCCCGTCCAGCGCCGCCGGCCGACCAATTGGCCCCGGCAACGCGGCTACAGTCCGCAGCGACGGGCGTTTTCCCCAAGCCGTGATGACCCTGGCAGCCGCCGCAGACCCCAGCACCGCGGTGACGGCCATCACCTCGCTGCAGCTCCATGCCGGTGCCATCGCCCCCGAGGCGGCGGTGCTGATCGCCATGGTGGCCTGCCTGCTGGTGGACCTGGCCGGCGAGCGGGCCGCCAGCCGCTGGGTGCCCCCCCTCTGCTACGCCGGCCTGGGCTCCGCCCTGGTGCTGCTGGCGCTGCAGTGGGACGCCAGCCCCCTGGAGCCCGCCTTCCTGGGCTCCTTCCTCGCCGACAACCTGGCCATCGCCTTCCGGGCCGTGGTGGCCGCCTCCACCCTGCTGTCGCTGCTGATCAGCTGGCGCTACGTGGAGCAGAGCGGCACCCCGGTGGGCGAGTACGCCGCGATCCTGCTGGCGGCCACCCTGGGGGCGATGTTCCTCTGCGGCTCCACGGATCTGGTCAGCATCTTCGTGTCCCTGGAGACGCTCTCGGTGGCCAGCTACCTGCTCTCGGGCTACATGAAGCGCGATGCCCGCAGTGCCGAGGCCGCCCTCAAGTACCTGCTGGTGGGCTCGGCGGCGGCGGCGGTCTTCCTCTACGGCGCCTCGCTGCTCTACGGCCTCACCGGCGGCGCCACCAGCCTGGAGGCCGTGGGCCTGGCCCTGCAGACCAGCACCACCCCGGTGGCGGCCCTGGCCCTGGTGTTCGTGCTGGCCACGGTGGCCTTCAAGATCGCCGCCGTGCCCTTCCACCAGTGGACCCCCGACGTCTACGAGGGATCGCCCACGCCTGTGGTGGCCTTCCTCTCGGTGGGCTCCAAGGCGGCGGGCTTCGCCCTGGCGCTGCGCATCCTGGTGGGCTGCTTCGAGGGCTTCGAAACCCAGTGGAAGCTGCTGTTCACGGTGCTGGCGATCCTCAGCATGGTGCTGGGCAACGTGGTGGCCCTGGCCCAGACCTCGATGAAGCGGATGCTGGCCTACAGCTCCATCGGCCAGGCGGGCTTCGTGATGATCGGTCTGGTCTGCGGCACCGAGGACGGCTACGCCGCCATGGTGCTCTACATGGCCGCCTACCTGTTCATGAACCTGGGGGCGTTCGCCTGCATCATCCTGTTCTCCCTGCGCACCGGCAGCGACCGCATCAGCGACTACGCCGGCCTCTACCAGAAGGATCCGCTGATCACCCTGGGCCTGAGCCTCTGCCTGCTGTCCCTGGGGGGCATCCCGCCGATGCTGGGCTTCTTCGGCAAGATCTACCTCTTCTTCGCCGGCTGGGCCGACCACCAGTACCTGCTGGTGGTGGTGGGTCTGATCACCTCGGTGGTATCGATCTACTACTACATCTCAGTGATCAAGATGATGGTGGTGAAGGAACCCCAGGAAGCCTCCGATGTGGTGAAGAACTACCCCACCCCCAGCTGGGGCATCGCCGGCCTGCAGCCCCTGCGCGCGGCCCTGGTGACCTGCGTGGTGGTGACCGCCGTGGGCGGCATCCTCTCCAATCCCCTGTTCAACTGGGCCAGCGGCGCCGTGGCCGGCACGCCGATGCTGCAGCGGGTGCTCACCGCCAGCGCCGCCCTTCCGATCGGATGACCGGGGCGCCATGAACGAACCGGTGGCGGTGCTGGAGCACGTGCGCAAGGTCTACGGCAGCGGCGACACCGAGGTGCTGGCCCTCGACGACCTCTGCCTGAGCGTGCGCCGGGGCGAGTATCTGGCGGTGATGGGCACCTCCGGCTCGGGCAAGAGCACGGCCATGAACATCCTCGGCTGCCTCGATCGCCCCAGCAGCGGCAGCTACCGGCTCAACGGCACCGCAGTGGAGCTGCTCAGCGACGACGAGCTGGCGGACCTGCGCAACCAGGAGCTGGGCTTCGTGTTCCAGCAGTTCCACCTGCTGCCGGAACTGACGGCCCTGGAGAATGTGATGCTGCCGATGATCTACGCGGGAGTGCCGCTGGAGCAGCGGCGCGAGCGGGCCCTGGCGGCCCTGCAGCGGGTGGGTCTGGGCCAGCGGCTGCACAACCGCCCCAACCAGCTCTCCGGCGGCCAGCAGCAGCGGGTGGCGGTGGCACGGGCGATCATCAACCAGCCCAACCTGCTGCTGGCGGATGAACCCACCGGCGCCCTGGATTCCAGCACCACCAAGGAGGTGCTCGATCTGTTCGACGAACTGCACGACTCCGGCATGACCGTGCTGCTGGTGACCCACGAACACGACGTGGCTGACCGGGCCGAGCGGGTGGTGCAGTTCCAGGACGGCCAGATCATCGGCGACCGGCCGGGGCACGCGGTCCGGCCGGCCTGAGGGCAGCGGTGGCCGCCGGCCTGGGGCGCTCAAGACTCTGCAGCAGCTCGCCCATCAGCAGCGCCACCGCATCGGAGCCGGCCACGGCCTTGCCGGGGTCAAGCTCGCCGGGATCCACCGCCACCCAGCCGCCATCGGCGGGCTGGCGCAGTTCGAAGTGCAGGTGCGGCCCGGTGCTGAGGCCCGTGCTGCCCACCCGGCCGATCACCTCGCCCTGGCGCACCCGCGCCCCCTCCTGCACGTAGAGCTCGGAGAGGTGGCCGTAGAGGGTGCGGCGCAGGGGGTGCTGGTGCTCGATCTCGATCGCCAGCCCGTAGCCCCCCGCCAGGCCGCTGCTCACCACCCGGCCCCCGAGGGCCGCCACCACCGGCGTGCCCTCGGGGGCCGCCAGATCCTGGCCGGCGTGCATCAGCCAGCTGCCCAGCACCGGGTGCAGGCGCCAGCCGAAGCTGCTGGTGGGGATGGCCGAGCCCAGCACCGGGAACAGCAGCTGGCGGTTGCCGTTGCCCAGGATCGGAGCGGGCCGCGGCGTCACCCGGAACACCGACGCCAGGCTGAAGTTGCCGCCGCTGCCGGCCAGCAGCGCCGACACCGGCACCGTGATCGGCGGCAGGGGCATGCCGTCGGCGCCGAGGCGGCCGCCGGCAGCCCCGGGCAGCACCTCGCCGTCGCGCCCGGAGCCGCCGCTGCGGCCGAGCCAGCGCATGGCCAGGCCGGAGCGGCACTCCTGGCTGGAGAGGGCGCCGCTGCGGCAGGCCTGCTGCTGGGCCAGGGCCTCGATCGGGGTCAGGGCCGAGCCGGTGCGGATGCGGGCCCGCTCGCCGGGGGTCACCACCCCCTGGCGCACCAGCTCATCGAGGGACTGGTCGAAGCGGCGCGGCGGCGGTCCCCCCCCCAGCTGGTCCAGGTTCGGGCGCAGCGGCGGCCGCTCCGGCCCGGCCGGCGGCGCCACGAGGGGGCCCTGGGGGAGGGGAACCGCAGCCCGGGGGGCAGGGGCAGGGCCCGCACCGGGACTGGCCGGGGCGGCTGGACCCGGGGGGGGCACCGGGGCGGCAGCCGGCGGGGGCGCCGGGGCTGCCGCCGGAGGCGCTGGGCTCTCCAGCTGGGCCCAGGCCAGGCCGCCCCCCAGCAGCGGCGCAAGGCCCAGCAGCAGGCTCAGCGGTCGGGGGCAGGGCACGGGGGCAGGCGGGCGATGGCTGGGCGCAACTCTAGAAATGGCGGTGCAGGGCGGCCCGGCGCCGGCCGAGGCCCAGCACCAGGCTGCCGTCGGCGTTGAGGCCCAGCGCCTGCCACAGCTCGCCGCGGTGCCGCAGCGGCTCCGGCGGCAGCCACAGGCGCTGCTGGGCCTGGCGCCGCACCAGCTCCGGCTCGCCCGCCGCGGCCACCGCCCACTCCAGGCCCCGCAGCACCCGCGCCGCCAGGGGCTGGGGCCGCGCCTGGGGGTGGGGACCGCAGGGCATCCCGGCACCGCGCCCCTGGCGGGCCAGGGCCTCCGCCAGGGCAAGGCCCTCCGGCGGCACCCGGTTGCAGCCGTTGAGGCCCAGCCCCACCCGGGCCCCGAGCACCCGATCGCCCCGCCAGCGCAGCCGCGGCAGCACGCCGGCGAGCTTGCGGCCCCGCAGCACCAGGTCGTTGGGCCACTTGATCCGGGGCCGCAGGCCCAGGGGCTCCAGCTGCAGGGCCAGGCCCACCATCACCGCCAGGGCCAGGGAGGCCGAGCCCTGGGGCTGCTGCGGCCAGGGCAGGGCGGCGCTGATCCACACCCCCCCCGGCGGCGACGACCAGGCCCGGCCGCCCTGGCCGTGGCCGCGGCTCTGGCGGCGGGCGACCACGGCCAGGGGCGCCGGGAGCCCGGCCGCCAGGCGGCGATCCAGCTCGGCTTCGGTGCTGGCGCAGACGGGCAGGCCCCACAGCCGCCAGGGCAGGACGGGGGCCGCCGGGCCGGCCCCGAGCCGGCGCCGGGCCGCCGCGATGGCTCCGATCACAGCCCCGCCAGCCAGCGCCCCATGCGGGCGGCGCCGGCCTCCAGCTGCTCAGCGGGGTGCACCAGGGCCAGGCGGGCCCAGCCCTCGCCGGCGGCACCGAAGCCGTTGCCAGGCGTGAGGCAGACACCGGTGTGCTCCAGCAGCTGGGCGCAGGCGGCCTCCGAATCCAGGCCCCGGGCCGCCGCCGCCCCGGGCAGCTGCAGCCAGAGGTAGAGGGCCATCGAGGGCAGGCGCACGGGCCAGCCCACGGCCTCCAGGGCCGCGGCCATCCGATCCCGTCGCCCGCGGTAGGTCGTGCGCAGCCGGGCGGGCCAGCCGGGGGCCTGCTCCAGGGCCGCGATGGCACCGGCCTGCAGCGCCAGCGACTGGTTGAAGTCCACCACCCCCTTCACCTGGCGCAGGGCCGTGATCAACGCCTCGGCGCCGATGGCGAAGGCCAGCCGGTAGCCCCCCAGGCACCAGCCCTTGGAGAAGGAGAAGAACTCGATGCCGCAGTCGCGCCAGCGGGGATGGCGCAGCAGGGCCGGCGCCTCGCCGTCGAGGGCCAGGTCCACGTAGGGGTTGTCGTGGGCGAGGACGGCGCCATGGCACAGGGCCCGCTCCACCGCCTGATCCACCCAGGCCTGCTGGCCGGTGGTGGCGGTGGGGTTGTGGGGGAAGCCCAGCACCATCAGCCGGATCTGCTCCCACTCGGCGGCGCTGAGCTGATCGAAGTCGGGGGCGAAGCCGCGCTCAGGGCTGAGGCTCAGGAAGCGGGGCTCGGCCGAGGCCAGGTGCAGGCCGCCCAGGTGGGAGGGGTAGCCGGGGTCGAGCAGCAGGGCCCGATCGCCGGGGTTGAGCAGCGCCAGGGGCAGGTGGGCCGTGCCCTCCTGGGAGCCCACCAGCAGCAGCACCTCCCGCTCGGGGTCCACGGCCACCCCGAAGCGCCGCTGGGCCCAGGCGGCTGCCGCCTCGCGGAAGGGCAGGGTGGCGCCATGCAGGCAGTAGGAGGCCGCCTGGGGCTGGGCGAGGGCGGCGCGGATGGCCGCGATGGCCACCGGCGGCGGCTGCAGGTCGGTGGAGCCGAGGGAGCAGTCCAGCAGGGGGGGCAGACCCTGCCGCGGGGCCATGGCCTGGTAGGCGAGCTTGCGCCGGTCGTTGCGGGCGAAGACGCCGCTGCCGAGGCGGCCCAGCCGCTCCGACAGCCGGCCCAGGGCGCGGGGCGTCTGGCCGGGCCTCAGCTCAGAGGTGGGCATCCAGGAAGGCCTGCAGCTGGGGCTTGGCCAGGGCGCCCTCGTGGCGGGCCAGCTCCTGGCCGCCGCGGAACAGGATCAGGGTCGGCAGCCCCTGGATGCGGTAGGTGTCGCGACTGGCGGGGTTGGGGTCGGCCTCCAGCTTGCCCACCTTGAGGCGGCCGTCATACGCGGCGGCGGCCCAGTCCATCAGCGGCGCCATCAGCCGGCAGGGGCCGCACCACTGGGCCCACACGTCCACCAGCACGGGGGTCGTGGCCTCAAGCACCTCGGCGGGGAAGTTGGCGTCGGTGAGCTCGGCGACGGTCACGGCGGTCACGGGTGCAGGGGCCGATTGTATGGAGGAGTCCTGGGCACCAGGGGGCCCCGGGCAGACATCCGGGTTCCGGCGGCGATCCCGGCCCCGCCGGCGGGGCCCCAGCCACAGCCCTGGGGGCCTCAGAGCTTGTCGATCGAGCGCTTGAGCTGCTCCAGGTCGGCGTCCACCTCGGCCACCTTGACGGGCTCCAGCTGGGGCAGGGGGCCGTCAGGGGCCGGCAGGGCGGTGGGGGCGGGGGCGCCGGAGAGGCGGGTCTTGAGGGCGGCCAGCTCGTCATCCACGTCGCTGCCGCCCTGCAGGGCCGCGAACTGGCTCTCCAGGTCGGCGCCCGCCAGCTCGGCGGCGGCCTGGCTGCGGGCCTCGAGCACCTGCACCTTCTCCTCCATCTGCTCGAAGGCGGCCATGGCGCTGTTGGTGCCCAGGCCGCTCACGGCGCTCTGCAGCTGCTCCTGGGCCTTGGCCGCCTGGGCCCGGGCCTTGAGCATGTCCTTCTTGGTCTTGGCCTCGGCGATCTTGCCCTCGAGACCCACCAGGCTCTTCTTGAGCTGCTCCACCTGGCCGGCCTGGCTCTGCAGCTGGGCGTTGAGGGTGGTGGCCGTGTCCTGGTAGGTCTTGCGGCGGCTCAGGGCCTCGCGGGCCAGGTCCTCCTCACCCTTCTTGAGGGCCAGTTCGGCCCGCTCGTACCAGGTCTTGGCCTGGGATTCGGCCTGCTCGGCCTGGTTCTGGATGCGCTTCTGGCTGGCGATGGCGGTGGCCACGGCCTGGCGCAGCTTCACCAGGTCGGCCTGCATGTCCGCCACGGACTGATCCAGGATCTTGCCGGGATCCTCCACCGAGCTGAGCGCAGCGTTGGCATTGGCCCGTAGCAGACGGCTGAGCCGATCGAAGAAGCCCATGGATCAGGGATGGGGCGATGCCTGAGGGTAGCCAGGCCGGAGCGCACCCGACCAGCGGGATAGCCGCACCCCCCGGCGGCGCCGTGCAGCGCCCGTAGCCTGGGGGTGGCCCCCTGCCTGGCCCCGCCCCATGGCCATCGCCCCGCGCAACCAGAGCCGTCGCCAGGGGGCGGTGACCGTGCTGCTGCCACCGCCGCGGCCACCGGCCACGGGTCTGGCCGCCTGCCTGACGCAGCTCCAGGCCCACTGGCGGCAGGAGGGCAGCCTGGCGGCCCTGTGGCAGGCCTGGCCGCGCATCGCCGGCCCCCAGCTGGCGCCCCACTGCCGCCCGCTGCAGCTGCGGGGCGGCCGGCTCACGGTGGGGGCCAGCCATCCCCAGTGGCTGCAGGCCCTGCGCTTCAACCGGCACCAGCTGCTGGGGGCCCTGCGGGGGGCGGGCTTCAGCGTGCGGGACATCGGATTCCAGCAGCACTACCCCAGCGGCACCCCCAGCAGCGGCGCCGAGCTGGAGGCGGCCGTGTGGGCCGCCCACCCCAGCCGGGTGGACGTGCACGGCATGGCCGCCTGCCCCGCCTGCGGCCGGCCGGCGCCCACGGGGGAGATGGCCCGCTGGGGCCACTGCAGCTTCTGCCAGCGGGCGGCGATGGATGCGGGGGTGGCGCTGGGCACGCCGAGCCAGGCCGCCGATCGCCCGGCCTGAGCGGCCGGCCGGCGCCGCGCCTCAGTAGCGCTCCGGCCGCGGCAGCTGCCAGTCCGGGCCGGGCAGCCCCGCCCGGCGCAGCTCCGCCGCCCGGCGCTGCAGCTGCGGCCGCGGCAGCCGCCAGAGCTCGTAGGTGGCCGCGCTGGCGAGCAGCTCGTGGGGCAGGCCGCGCCAGTGGGGCAGCTGGGCGGTGCCCCGATCGATCACCAGCAGCAGGCTGGAGCCGGCCAGCGGCGGCGTGGGCTCCAGGCCGCGGCGCCGCTCGCGGGCCAGGCGGTCGTCGAGGTTGAGCAGGCCCACGGGCGCAATGCCCTCGTAGAGCACCACCCGGCGGGTGTAGTAGTGCAACGAGGGCTTGAGGATGCCCACCATCGCCAGGGGTTCGGCCGGCCGGCCCTGGGCCAGCACCGCCGCCGCCATGCGCCGCACCGGCAGCTGCCGCACCCGGTCCCCCAGCCGCGCCATGGGCTGCAGGGCCACCAGGGCGAACAGCAGCAGCGGCGCCTGCAGCGCCACCAGCCAGGCTCCGCGCCCCCGGCGGCGTCCCAGGGGAGACCAGAGCAGCACCCCCAGCAGCAGCGCCAGGCCGAAACAGGCCGCCGCCCGCAGCACCAGGCCGCTGGCCAGCAGCTCCGCCGGCAGGGTGGGCATCTCCGGATCGCGGATCAGGGGGATCCACAGGGGTGAGGCCGCCAGGCCCGCGGCCAGCAGCGCCACCAGGGCCAGGGTGCCGCCCAGGACGGCCCAGCGGGCCCGGCGCTGCCGGGCCGTGCCCGGGCGCCGCAGGGCCAGGTCCTGGGCGGCCAGGGCGATCAGCAGGCCGGCGGCGGGGGTGGCGGGGAGCCAGTAGCTGGGCAGCTTGGTGGCGGCCAGGGTGAAGAAGGCCAGCACCGCCAGCAGCCAGCAGGCCGCGAACAGCCGCAGCGACCGCGGCGGATCCACCGGCCCCCGCTGGCGCAGGGCCGCCCCCAGGCCCGCGAGCAGCAGCGGCGTGAACGGCAGGCTCGCCACCACCAGCACCGGGCCGAAGAACCACCAGGGCTGCAGGTGGTGGTTCACCACCGCCGTGAAGCGCTGCAGGTTGTGGTAGCCGAAGAAGCTGTCCCAGAAGGGCTGCCCCTCCACCAGCAGCTCCAGCCCGTACCAGGGCAGGGCCACCGCCGCGGTGACCGCCAGGCCCGCCAGGGGCCGCAGGCGCCGGCGCAGCAGCGCCCCCTGGCCGCTGCGCCAGGCGAACAGGGCCAGGCCGAGGGCCGCCAGCACCACGGCCACCGGCCCCTTGGCCAGCACCGCCAGCCCCAGCAGCAGCCAGCCGTGCCACCAGTGGCCCGCCTCCGGAGCCTCCGCACCCGGGCCGCCGGCACCGCCCGCCGCGAAGCGCCGCCACAGCAGCAGCAGGGCCAGGGCCAGGCAGCCGCTGAACAGGGCATCGCTGACGGCGACGCGGCTCCAGAGCAGCACCAGCGGCGAGAGGGCGAAGGCCAGGGCCGCCGCCAGGGCGCTCAGCCGCCGCTGCGGCAGGCCGGGCTCGCCGGCGCCACTGGGCTGGGGCCAGCGCAGCAGGGTGGCGGCCAGGGCCAGCATCACCGCGAGGCTGGCCAGGGCGGAAGGCAGCCGCGCCGCCCAGGTGCCCAGGGGATTCCACTGGTCCTGGCCGGGCAGCAGGTAGCCCAGCCCCATCAGCCAGTACACCAGCGGCGGCTTGTCGTAGCGGGGCAGGCCGTTGACCCGCGGCGTCAGCCAGTCGCCGGTCTCGGCCATGGCCCGGGCCGCGGCGGCGAACAGGGGAGGGGTCTCGTCCACCAGGCCGGTGTCGCCCAGGCCCAGCAGGAACAGCAGGGCGCCGCAGCCGGCCACCAGCAGCAGCAGCCAGCTGCCGCCCGGGTCCAGGGCCCGGGCCGGCGTGGGTCGCTCAGGGGACACGGCCGCGCGGGCGGGGCGGGCCGACCCTATCGCCCGAGCCCGGCGCGAACCCAGGCCTCGATCCGCCCAGCGAACACCGGGCGCGAGGCGTGGCGCTCCACCCAGGTGCGGCAGGCCCGCCGCTCGATGGCGACCAGCTGGCCCACCGCCGCCGCCAGGGCGTTCACGTCGTCGGGCTCCACCAGCAGCCCCGTGGCGCCATGCTGCACCAGCTCTCCGGGGCCGCCGCGGCGGTAGGCCAGCACCGGCACGCCGCAGGCCAGGGCCTCCACCACCACATTGCCGTAGGCCTCATTCCACTTGGGGGTGTTGAGCAGGGCCCGGCAGCGGCCCAGCTGGGCCTGGAGCTGATCGGTGGGCAGGAAGCCCCGCCAGTCGAGGGTGCCGCCGGGCACCGAGGCCTCCACCGCCGCCGCGTAGGCCGGATCCTCCACCAGCCCCCACACCGCCAGGCGCTCCCCCAGCCGCGCCGCCACCGCCGCCGCGTCTTCGAGGCCCTTCTCCGGCGCCACCCGGCCCACCCAGCCCAGCAGCGGCTCCGGCTCGGCCACAAAGGTGTAGGCCGCCAGGTCGAAGCCGTTGCCCACCACCACCGGCGGCTGGGGCAGGGCGAAATCGGCGGCCTGGGCGTGGCTGTGGAAGGCCAGGCGCCGCTGGTCCCAGCGGGCCACCTCGGCGATGGCCCCATCCATCACCGCCGCCACCGAGCCCATGCTCACCAGGTGGAACAGGGGCGCCGCCGCGCTGGGGGTGAGCCAGAGGGGCAGCCAGTCGTAGGCCAGGTTGATCAGGGCATCGAAGTCGGGGGCCCGCTCCAGGGCGCGGCGCCACAGCCGCGGCAGCAGGCCGTCGGCGGGGATCTGCACGGCGGCCTCCCGCCGCTGGTGCTGCCAGCTGGGCTGGTCGACGCCGGGGCAGGTCCAGAGGGCGGCGCCGGCGCAGGCGTCCGGCAGCCGCGAGCCCTCCGCCGCCAGCACCGTGGGCCGGTGGCCCCGCTCCAGCAGGCCCGCCACCAGGGAGGTGAGGGTGAGCTCCACGCCGCCGCCACGGCCGCTGCCGAGGGCCCCCACCGGGGTGCTCACCACCAGGATCCGCAGGGAGTCGCCGGCCGTGGCGGGGCTGGCCCGATCCGCAGCGCTCATGGCGCCAGCCCCTGGGGCCCGGGCGGCAGCGGGCCCCGGGCGGGCTCCCACAGCTGCTGGCGCCGGTTGATCAGCAGCACCGACACCAGGGCCAGCGCCGCACCGGCCCACTGCAGCGGCCGCAGCTGCTCGCCCAGCAGGGCCAGGCCGCAGAGCAGGGCGAACAGGGGGGTGAGGAAGGTGAGCGCCGTGAAGCTGGTGAGGTCGCCGCTGCTGGCGAACCAGAAGAACAGCCCATAGGCCAGGGCGCTGCCGAACAGGGCGGCGTAGGCCATCAGGGCCCAGTCGGTGGGGCCCCAGGCGGGCCAGAAGGCGGGCGCCGCCGGATCCAGCAGCGGCGCCACCGCCGAGGCCAGCAGCAGCGGCAGGGCCCCCAGGGCCATGTGCCAGCCGGTGACCGCCACCGGGTCGCTGCGGCGGCAGGCGTAGCGGCTCAGCACCGTGCCCACCGCCATCGCCAGGGCGGCGCCGAGCATCCACAGCTCCCCGTGGCTCCAGGCCCGCTCCCCCAGGGCCCGCGGGCCCTCCAGCCACCAGTGCTGCAGCACCGAGCCCGGCAGGCCCAGGCAGAGGATGCCGAGCAGGCCCAGCAGCAGGCCCGTCCAGCCCACCGGGTTGATCGCCTCGCCGAACAGGCTGCGGGCCAGCAGCGCCACCAGCAGCGGCTGGGAGTCGATCAGCACCGAGCCCAGGCCGGCGCCGGTGCCCCCCAGGCCCTGGGCCAGCAGCCCCTGGAACAGGCTGGCGTCCACCAGGGCGAACAGCAGCAGCCAGGGGCGATCGGCCGGGTCCACCGCCAGGGAGCGGCCCAGCCCCAGGGCCACCAGCAGCAGCAGCAGCCCCGCCGGCAGCAGCCGCAGCCAGGCCACCGTCAGCGGGCCGGCCCCATCGAGCAGCGGCCGCATCGCCGCCATCGCCGTGCCCCACAGCGCGAAGGGCAACACCATCAGCAGCCAGCGCAGCGTCACCGGCTCCAGACGGTCCACGGCCACCTTTTTAAGATCCAGCCACTACACACTGCATCGATGGCCTGGCCCTGGCGTCGCAAGTCTCGCCGCAAACTGGCTCGGATCGCCATCGAGGGGCCGATCGCCGGCCCCACCCGCGAGCGGGTGCTCAAGGCGCTGCGGGAGGCGGAGGAGCGGCAGTTCCCGGCCCTGCTGCTGCGCGTCGACAGCCCGGGCGGCACCGTGGGCGACAGCCAGGAGATCCACGCCGCCATCCAGCGCCTGCGGGCCAAGGGCTGCCGGGTGGTGGCCAGCTTCGGCAACATCTCCGCCTCGGGCGGTGTGTACGTGGGGGTGGCGGCCGAGCAGATCGTGGCCAACCCCGGCACCATCACCGGCTCCATCGGCGTGATCCTGCGGGGCAACAACCTCTCCAAGCTGCTGGAGCGGGTGGGCATCCAGTTCGAGACCGTCAAGAGCGGCCTCTACAAGGACATCCTCTCGCCGGACCGGGCCCTGACGGGCGATGAGCGGGAGCTGCTGCAGGGCCTGATCGACTCCAGCTACGGCCAGTTCGTGGCGGCGGTGGCCGAGGGGCGGGGCCTGGCGGAGGAGCAGGTGCGCCGCTTCGCCGACGGCCGCGTGTTCAGCGGCGCCCAGGCCCTGGAGCTGGGGCTGGTGGATGCCCTCGGCGATGAGGACACGGCCCGGCGCCTGGCGGCCCGCCTCGCCGGGCTGGACGAGGAGACGACCCGGCCGATCAGCCTCGGCAGGCCCCAGAAGCGCCTGGCGGGCCTGATCCCGGGCCGGGCCCTGCTGGGCCGGCTGCTGGAGGCCCTCCACCTGGAGCTGGGCTGGGGCGGCCAGCCCCTGTGGCTCTACCGGCCATGAGCGGCGCCCTGCAGCTGCGCGCCCTGCGGGGCGCCACCACCGCCGCCGCCAACAGCGAGGCGGCCATCACCGAGGCGGTGGCCGAACTGCTGGAGGCCCTGGTGCAGCGCAACGGCCTGGAGGGGCCCCAGCTGCTGTCGGTGACCTTCTCGGTGACGGCGGACCTGGACGCCTGCTTCCCCGCCGCCATCGCCCGCCGCCGCCACGGCTGGGACGGGGTGGCCCTGCTGGACTGCCAGCAGATGGCGGTGGCGGGCGATCTGCCCCGCTGCATCCGCCTGCTGGCCCACGCCTGGCTGGAGCCGGATCGCCCCGTGCGCCACGCCTACCTGCGCGAGGCGGCCCGGCTGCGGCCGGACCTGGCCACCCTCTAGGGGGTCACCAGTCGCACCCGGTCACAACTGCCAGCTCCGGCGCCGGCCCACCGGCGCCGCCGCCGCCGCCGACCCCTATCGAGACTCACGGCAACACGCGCAGCGCCGGCACCAGCCCTCCCCTCCCCCACCATGACCTCCCTCCTGCAACGCCTGCGCCAGCCCGCCGCCCTGGCGGCCCTCGCCGCCTCCGGCCTGGGGGCGGCGGCCCTGGGCACCGGCCTGGCCCTGGCCCCCCTGACGGCGCCGGCCCCGGCCCTGGCCCAGGGCACCCCCGGCCTGTTCGAGTTCCGCTGGGACAACACCAAGGACTACCGGCGGCTCTACTTCTTCATGAGCGACACCAGTCGGCTGGCCCGCTCGGACTACTACCTGATCCTGCGGCCCAAGGACCGCAAGACGGCGATCCTCAAGCTCACCGTGGGGGTGCCCAAGACCTTTGACGCCAAGATCGACCCCCGCCAGGTCAAGCTCTGCACCATGAGCGAGGGCGGCATGCTCTCCCGCACCCGCTGCAAGAGCGACATCCCGGCGGTGGTGGAGGTGACCGGCGACGGCAGCGCCATCGAGATCTTCCCCAACACGCCCGTGCCCGTGGGCGGCACCATCGGCGTGTACATGACCATCTTCAACCCGTTCAACGCGGGCATGTACCAGTTCAACGCCCTGGCCCAGGCCCCCGGCGACGTGCCCATCTCGGGCTATCTCGGCAGCTGGCTGATCCAGATCGACCCCTGAGCCCGGGGGCCCGGCTGGTAAGTTGGCCGATCGACATTGAACGCGCCGCTGAGCTGGAGCCATGACCAAACGGACCCTTGAAGGAACCAGCCGCAAGCGCAAGCGCGTGTCCGGCTTCCGGGTGCGCATGCGCAGCCACACCGGCCGCCGCGTGATCCGCACCCGCCGCCGCCGCGGCCGCGCCCGCCTGGCCGTCTGAGGCCCCACCGCCACCCCGCGTCCCCGTCGCCATGGTCCTGCCCCGGGAACATCGGCTGCGGGGACGTGCTGTGTTCGATCGTCTGTATCAGAAGGGGCGGCGCTTCCACGGCCCGCTGCTGGTGCTGCGCACCCTGGCCGCCGAACCGGAACTGCTCAAGCCGGAGCTGCGCCGGGGAGCCCGACCGGGGCCACCCCGCTTCGCGGTGGTGGTGAGCGCCAAGGTGAGCAAGCGGTCGGTGCGGCGCAACCAGCTGCGGCGCCTGCTGCACGGCCAGCTGGTGGCCCTGGCCCGGGGAGAGTGGAGCGGCACCGACCAGTGGGTGCTGATCTCGCTCAAACCCGGCAGCGCCGACGCGGAGGACGGCGCCCTGCTGGGAGAATGTGCGCAACTCCTGCAGAAGTCGGGCCTGAGCCGATGACCCCAGCTCCCTCCAGCACCCCGCCGGCGCCCCCCGGCGCCTCGATCCACGAGGACGTCTTCTACGGGGGCGGGCCGGCCCGGGGCGACCTGATCACCAACCTGCTGTTCGGCCTGACCCTGATCGGCATCCCCTTCGCCGTGGGGGCGATCGTGCGGGCCCTGTGGCTGCGCTTCACGATCACCAGCCGGCGCATCTCGGTGAGCGGTGGCTGGCTGGGCCGGGAGCGCACCCAGGTGGTCTACAGCCAGATCCGCGAGGTGCGCTCCGTGGCCCGCGGCTTCGGCTTCTGGGGCGACATGGTGCTGGTGCTCAGCGACGGCATGAAGCTGGAGATGCGCGCCGTGCCCCGCTACCGCGAGGTCGAGGCCTACATCCTCGAGCGCATGGCCGCCGCCGCCAAGGCGGTGGGCGCCGCCCCCAAGGCCGGCTTCGGCGCCGCAGCCTGACCCGCCGCGGCCCCGCGCTCGGGCACACTGGCCGCTCATATCCCACCCCGCTGAGCCCCCCACGCCGTGATCGGCTACATCTCCGACAACCTGCTGCTCCCGATCCTCGACTTCTTCTACGGATTGGTGCCGAGCTACGGACTGGCGATCATTGCCCTCACGGTGGTGATCCGGCTGGCCCTGTTCCCCCTGAGCGCCGGCTCGATCCGCAGCGCCCGCCGCATGCGCATCGCCCAGCCGGTGATGCAGAAGCGCCAGGCCGAGATCAAGGCCAAGTACGCCAACAACCCGGCCAAGCAGCAGGAGGAGCTGGGGGCGCTGATGAAGGAGTTCGGCAGCCCCCTGGCGGGCTGTCTGCCCCTGCTGGTGCAGATGCCGATCCTGTTCGCCCTGTTCGCCACCCTGCGGGGCTCACCGTTCGCGGATGTGCCCTACACCCTCAACCTCAAGGTGCTGCCGGCGGACCAGATCGCGGCGGTGGAGGCCAAGCCCTTCAACAGCGCCAGCCACTCGATCTTCATCACCGCCACCAGCCACGTGCCGGTGATCGCCAGCCTGGAGCAGGGCACCAAGCTGGGGGTGGGCGACCGGCAGACCGTGAGCCTGCACACCCGCGACGGCGCCAGCTTCGCCTCGGTGCTGGCGGGCGTGCAGGACGGTGAGGCCTTCACCCCCAGCTGGAGCATCACCAAGGGCGAGGGCGTGGTGAGCGTGGATGCCGGCGGCACCATCACCGCCCTGGCCCCCGGCGACGCCGTGGTGGAGGCCAGGATCCCCGGCCTGGCGGCCCGCAGCGGCTTCCTGTTCATCAAGGCCCTCGGCCAGGTGGGCTTCTACACCGACGGCGCCGTCAACTGGGACATCGCCATCCTGGTGGCGGCCTTCGGCGCCAGCCTGTTCGCCTCCCAGATCCTCTCGGGGATGGGCATGCCCCCCAACCCCCAGCAGGCCACCGCCAACAAGATCACGCCGGTGATGATCACCGCCATGTTCCTGTTCTTCCCGCTGCCGGCCGGGGTGCTGCTCTACATGGTGGTGGCCAACATCTTCCAGGCGCTGCAGACCTTCCTGCTCACCCGCGAGACCCTGCCCGACAACCTGCAGCAGATCCTCGACCAGCAGCTGGCCCAGCAGACCGTGGCCGTGGGCGCCGCCGGCGCCGGCGGCCAGCGGCTGCCCTTCGAGCCCAAGGGCAAGAAGTGAGTCCCGCCCAGGCCCCCGCCCCACCGCCATGGCCGACGACCTGCGCCCCGTGCCGATCCAGGAGCTGCGGGCCCTGGCCGAGGGACGGCGCTGGGTGATCGACCAGCACCTGGAGGAGCTGGAGAGCCTCACGCCGGTGCGGGGGGAGCTGCGGGCCATCCACCGCGGCACGGTGCTGGAGCTGGTGGGCCAGGCCGAGACGATCGTGACCCTCTGCTGCGACCGCTGCCTGCAGCACTTCAACCACCCCCTGGCCTTCCGCAGCCAGGAGCTGCTCTGGCTCGGCGAGGCGGCCCGCGAGGCCGGCCTGAACGCGGAGGCGGTGCTGGAGGCCGGCGCCCAGGTGCTCGACCTGGAGGCCGACGCCCTCACCGAGAGCCTGGACCCCCGCGGCAGCTTCGACCCGGCCCACTGGACCTTCGAGCAGCTCAGCCTGCAGCTGCCCCTGGTGAACCGCTGCGGCCCGGAGTGCCCCGGCCCCAACCTGCGGGGCAGCGGCCCCCAGGAACCGATCGACCCCCGCTGGGCGGCCCTGCGCCGGCTTGCCCCATGAGGCCGCCGCGATGAGTCGCCAGCCATGAGCCAGGCCTGGGCCGACCACCTCGACCTGCTGATCCGCGCCCGCACGCCGATCCTCTGGATCCGCAGCCAGGAGGAGGAGCGCATCGCCACCCTGCTGGCGGCGGCGGCCCAGCGGCTGGGGGGCCGCGCCCTGGCCCGCTGGGACTTCATCAGCGGCCTGAGCGGCCTGCCCAGCCGCGAGGGGGAGGCGGCCCGCAACCCCCTGGCGGCCCTGGAGGCCCTGGCTCCGCTGGCGCCGGAGCAGGCGGCGATCCTGGTGCTGCACGACTTCCACCGCTACGCCGACGACGGCAGCGTCTGCCGCAAGCTGCGCAACCTGGCGGTGTCCCTGCGGCAGCGGCCCCACACCCTGGTGATCACCGCCGCCGAGTGGCAGCTGCCGCGGGAACTGGAGGAGTGCGTCACGGTGCTGGACCTGCCCCTGCCGGAGCAGGCGGAGATCCGCGGCCTGCTGCAGGGCATCGCCCGCGCCTGCGGCCAGAGCCTGGAGGACGAGCTGCTGGAGCGGCTCAGCCACAGCTGCAGCGGCCTGAGCGAGCAGCGCATCCGCCAGGTGGCCGCCCGGGGCCTGGCCCGCCGCGGCGCCCTCGGCGAGGGCGACCTGGCCGAGGTGCTGGAGGAGAAGCGCCAGGCGATCGCCCGCAGCGAGCTGCTGGAGTACTGCCCCAGCGAGGCCACCCCGGCGGACATCGGCGGCCTCGACGCCCTCAAGCGCTGGCTGGAGCAGCGCCAGCTGGCCTTCAGCGACGAGGCCCGCCGCTACGGCCTGCCCCTGCCCCGCGGCGTGCTGCTGGTGGGCCCCCAGGGCACCGGCAAGTCGCTGACGGCGCGGGCGATCGCCCACAGCTGGGAGATGCCGCTGCTGCGGCTGGATGTGGGCCGCCTGTTCGCCGGGCTGGTGGGGGCCTCCGAGGCCCGCACCCGGGAGATGATCCAGCGGGCCGAGGCGATGGCCCCCTGCGTGCTCTGGATCGACGAGATCGACAAGGGCTTCGGCAGCGCCGACGGCGGCCGCAGCGACGGCGGCACCAGCCAGCGGGTGCTGGCCAGCCTGCTCACCTGGATGGCGGAGAAGACCAGCGCCGTGTTCGTGGTGGCCACCGCCAACGGCGTGGAGAAGCTGCCGCCCGAGCTGCTGCGCAAGGGCCGCTTCGATGAGATCTTCCTGCTGGATCTGCCCGACGCCGCCGAGCGGCGCGCCATCCTCGACCTGCAGCTGCGCCGCCGGCGGCCGGAGCACCGCCTGCCCCTGGAGGTGGTGGTGGACCGCACCGCGGGCTTCTCCGGCGCCGAGCTGGAGCAGGTGGTGATCGAGGCCATGCACCAGGCCTTCAGCGAGCGGCGCGAGTTCGCCGAGGCCGATCTGGTGGCCGCCGCCGCCCAGCTGGTGCCCCTGTCGCGCACGGCCCGCGAACAGCTGGAGGCCCTGCAGCTGTGGGCCAGCGGCGGCCGGGCCCGGCCCGCCTCCAGCCGCGGGGGCGGCCTCCAGCCGCTTCCATGAAGCTCCGCAACGGGCCCCCATTGCGCCCGGTAACGAAGACCAACGCCCCGTAACGAAGCCGGGGCCAGCCCTGGGGCGGACCCCAGCCGCTCCGTAGGTTCTGGCCAAACCGCAGGCCCCACCTTGGAAAGCCGTCCCGCCTTCACCACCCAGCTGGCCGTGGCCTGCCTCGGCGCCGGCGTGATCACCACCTTCGCCGTGGCCCAGGGCCAGAACCCTTTCACCGCCCTCGGCATCACCCTGTTCTCGGCCCTGGCGGCCGTGGCCGTGGGCCAGGTGCTCTGAGCGGGGCCCGCACCAGGCGCGGAGCCTGGCCGGACATCCGGTGCGCCCCCAGGGCGCTGCCATGCTGCGGGACAGCCACGCCCGCTCCCCTTGCCGGAATCGCCTGATCTCCCGCCCGGGCCGGCCGCCCGCCCGGCCCGGCCATCCCCGCGGAGCCCATCCCTGCGGGGCTCATCCCTGCGGGAGCTGATGCCCGCCCTGGCGACCAAGGCCTACTTCAACTACGGCGGCCAGGGTCCACTGCCGACGCCCTCGCTGGAGGCGATCACCGCCAGCTGGCGCAGCATCCAGGAGCTGGGCCCCTTCACCGGCGCGGTGTGGCCCTTCCTCGAGCAAGAGACCAGCCGGGTGCGCCAGGCGCTCGCGGCCCTCTGCGGCGTGGCCCCCTCACGGCTGGCCCTCACGGAGAACGTGACCAGCGGCTGCCTGCTGCCCCTGTGGGGCCTGCCCTGGCAGCCGGGCGACGAACTGCTGATCGGCGACTGCGAGCATCCCGGCGTGGTGGCCGGCTGCCGCGAACTGGCCCGGCGCCAGGGCCTGGAGCTGGCGACCCTGCCGGTGCAGCAGCTCTGCCTCGGGACGCCCGCTGCGGAGCTGGATGGGGCGGTGCTGACGAGCCTGGAGCGCCAGCTCACACCGAACACCCGGCTGGTGGTGCTCTCGCACCTGCTCTGGACCACCGGCTCGCTGATGCCGATCGCAGCGGTGGCCCAGCGGCTGGCCGCCCACCCCCGCCAGCCCTGGCTGCTGGTGGATGCGGCCCAGTCGCTGGGCAGCATCCCGGTGTCTGAGGCGGCTGCCGCCGCCGACATCTACGCCTTCACCGGCCACAAGTGGTGCTGCGGGCCCGAGGGCCTGGGCGGAGTGGCCCTCTCCGAGCGGATCCTGGACCAGGGCCAGCCCACCCTGATCGGCTGGCGCAGCCTGCGCCGCGAAACCGAGGCCACCAGCCCCTGGCACGGCGACGCCCGCCGCTTCGAGGTGGCCACGTCCTGCGTGCCCCTGGCCAGCGGCCTGGCCACCTCCCTGGAGCTGCTGGCGGCCGAGGGCAGCGAGGCCGAGCGGCTGGCGCGGATCCGCAGCGGCAGCCGGCGGCTGTGGCAGGGGCTGCAGGCGCTGCCGGGAGCGCGCACCCTGCTGCAGGAGCCCCCGCCGGCCGGGCTGGTGAGCTTCCAGCTGGAGGGCGGGGGGCCCCAGGCGGTGGTCCAGGCCTTGGGGGAGCGGGGCCTGTGGATCCGCAGCCTGGCGGATCCGGCCTGCCTGCGGGCCTGCACCCACATCACCACCACCGAGGCCGAGGTGGACCGGCTGCTGGAGGCCCTGGCCGATCTGGTCTGAACGCCGGATCGATCGGATCAGATCTGCTCGGAGGGGATCACACCAGCCACATCCGGCTCATGGGTGAGCAGGTTGCGGTACACCCAGCCGGCCAGAAGGGCGCCGGCGATCGGGGCCACCCAGAACAGCCACAGCTGCCCCAGGGCCTCACCGCCCACCCACACGGCCACGCCGGTGCTGCGGGCGGGGTTCACCGAGGTGTTGGTCACGGGGATGCTGATCAGATGGATCAGGGTGAGCGAGAGGCCGATCGGCACACCCGCGAATCCGCGTGGGGCGAGTTTGTCGGTGGCGCCGAGGATCACCAGCAGAAAGAGGAAGGTGAGCACCACTTCGGTGATCAGGGCCGCCAGGAAGCCGTAGCCCCCAGGCGAGTGGGCACCGAAGCCATTGGTGGCCAGCGGATTGCTGCCGGTGAGGGCAAAACCCTCACGACCGCTGGCGATGGCCAGGATCACGCCGCCGGCCACCACGCCGCCGATCACCTGGGCGACGATGTACGGGAGCAGCTGGGAGCTGGGGAAGCGCCCCCCGGCCCAGAGGCCGAAGCTCACCGCCGGGTTGATGTGGGCTCCGGAGATGTGGCCGATGGCATAGGCGGCGGTGAGCAGGGTGAGACCGAAGGCCAGGGACACCCCCAGGAAGCCGAGGCCCAGCGGGTTGGCGGCGGCGGCGTCATAGGGGAAGACGGCCGCCAGAACGGCGCTGCCGGCACCGCCGAGCACCAGCCAGAAGGTGCCGATCAGTTCAGCGAGGAATTTCTTGGAGATTGGTACAGCCTGAGCCATCCAAACAGCCGTCACGTGCTTGCGGCCGGATTGTGCCACCCCCAAGCTGGTAGCGAAAGTCACCGCGTCACCAGGTGGTCCCCATGGGGACGCCACCTTCATCGCCGCCCGGTGGCCAGCCCCATCGCCGATCCCACGGGCTACGGCTGACGGGCCCGCAGGGCCCTCTCGGCCTCTTCCCGGTCGTCGAAGGGCACCTTGGTGGTGCCGAGGATCTGGTAGTCCTCGTGGCCCTTGCCGGCGATCAGCACCAGGTCGGCGGGGCTGGCGGCGGCGATGGCGGCGGCGATGGCGCGGGCCCGGTCCGGCTCCACCTGGAGGTCGGTGCCGGCCGGGATGCCGGCCACCACGTCGGCCAGGATCCGGGCCGGGTCCTCCGTGCGCGGGTTGTCGGAGGTCACCACCACCCGATCGGCCAGGCGGGCGGCGATGGCGCCCATCTGGGGGCGCTTGCCGCGGTCGCGGTCGCCGCCGCAGCCGAACACGCAGATCAGCGCGCCCGCCGTGAAGGGACGGCAGGCCGCCAGGGCGCTCTCCAGGCCGTCGGGGGTGTGGGCATAGTCCACCAGCACGGCCGGCTGGCGGCCGCCGGCGTCCTCCGGCCGGCCCACGCTGACCCGCTCCATCCGGCCGGGCACACCGCGGAAATCCGCCAGGGCCTCCAGCAGCGGGACCAGGGGCAGCCCCAGCTGCAGCAGGGCGCCCACCGCCTGCAGCTGGTTCATCAGATTGAAGCGGCCCAGCAGCGGCGAGCGGAAGGGGCCGGAGCCCCGCGGGCTGATCAGGGTGCCGCGCACCCCCTGGGCGGAGAACTCCAGATCCGCCAGCCGCAGCTCGGCGTCGCCGTCTGCGGCGAAGGAACTGCGCCAGCAGCGCCCCCCGAGCCGCTCGGCCAGCCGGGCCCCCCAGGGGTCGTCCACATTCACCACGGCGCCGGCCTCCGCGGCCAGCAGCGGCGGGGCGAACAGCAGGGCCTTGGCCTCGAAGTAGTCCTGCATCGAGGCGTGGTAGTCGAGGTGGTCCTGGGTGAGGTTGGTGAAGATGGCGCCGGCGAACCGGCAGCCGGCCACCCGCTGCTGGTGGAGGGCGTGGGAGCTCACCTCCATGGCCCCCACCTGGGCGCCGGCCTCGGCGGCCAGGGCCAGCTGGGGCTGGAGCACGTCCGCGAAGGCGGTGGTGTGCTGGGCCGTGACGCTCTGGCCGGGCCAGCGGTTCGCCAGGGTGCCGAACAGGGCGGCGGGACGGCCGCAGCGGGCGCTGAGGTGCTCGAGCAGGTGGGTGGTGGTGGTCTTGCCGTTGGTGCCGGTGACACCGATCAGGGCCAGGCGGCGGCTGGGCTGCTGCCAGAACTCCGCCGCCAGCTGACCGGCCCAGCGGGCCACTGGACCCTCCACCACCAGCACCGGATCCCCCGGGCCCGGCGGCACGGCCGCCGCCGCCGCCGGGCCGATCACCGCCGCCGCCGCCCCGGCCGCCAGCGCCTCGCGCCAGAAGTGGCCCCCGTCCACGCCGGTGCCGGGCAGGCCCACGAACAGGGTGCCGGCCCCGACGCGGCGGGAGTCGCAGCTGACGCCGCTCACCGGCCGGTTCTCCAGCCCCTGGGGCACCGCCAGCCCGGCATGGCGCAGCAGGGGATGCAGCAGCTGGGTCATCGTCCGGCGGCGGGTCGCGGTGGGCCCGTTCTAGGCGGTGCCGGCGGAAAAACCGTTCCTGCCCAGCCAATCCGCCAGCCCCGCCCCCGCCAGCCGCGGCGACACCCGCGGCAGCTCCCGCAGGCCGCCATCGGCCCGCTTCAGGGCCAGCACCGGCACCTCCAGGCCGTAGCGCCGCTGCAGGGCCGGATCGCCGTCCACGTCCAGCACCTCCAGGGCCGGCGGCGGCACCAGGGCCCGCAGCCGCTCCTCGAGGCCCTCGCAGAGGCAGCAGCCCTGGCGGCTGTAGAGCAGGAGCGTGGGGTGGGCCATCAATCGGGCACCGGGTCGCAGCCGCAGGGGGTGAGGGGGTGGCAGCGCAGCAGCCGCCGCAGGGTGAGCCAGCCGCCGCGCCAGGGCCCGTGCCGCTCGATCGCCTCGAGGCCGTAGGCGCTGCAGCTGGGGATGAAGCGGCAGCGGGGCCCCAGCAGCGGCGAGATCCAGCGCCGGTAGGTGGCGATCAGGCCGATCAGCAGCAGCTGCAGGATCCGGGTCACGGGCGGGCGGGACAAGGGGGCAGGTCAGACGCGGTGCAGCGGCGGCGGGGAGGGCGGTGCGACGGGCGGCGGGGAGGGTTCCCGCCCCAACGGATAGAGTGGTCGGCTGGCGTGGCCCAGGCCGGTGGCATCGGAGTGCAGCTCCGCCATGCTCGCAGGCCGCACGTCGCCCCAGGGCTGCGGGGGCCGCGCCGGATGCCACCCCGATTCCGTTCTCCATGTCTCGCTACCGCGGCCCTCGCCTGAGGATCACGCGGCGCTTGGGAGACCTTCCCGGTCTCACCCGTAAGTCCGCCAAGCGGTCTTATCCCCCCGGTCAGCACGGCCAAGCCCGTCGCAAGCGCTCCGAATACGCCATCCGCCTCGAAGAGAAGCAGAAGCTTCGCTTCAACTACGGCATCTCCGAACGTCAGCTGGTTCGCTACGTCAAGAAGGCCCGGGCCCAGGAGGGCTCCACGGGTACCAACCTGCTGAAACTGCTCGAGAACCGCCTCGACAACATCTGCTTCCGCCTGGGCTTCGGCCCCACCGTGCCCGGCGCCCGCCAGCTGGTGAACCACGGCCACGTGACCGTGAACGGCCGCGTCGTGGACATCCCCAGTTTCCAGTGCAAGGCTGGCGATGTGGTCGCCATCCGCGAGCGCAAGCAGAGCCGCAAGCTCGCCGAAGGCAACCTGGAGTTCCCGGGTCTGTCCAACATCCCGCCCCACCTCGAGTTCGACAAGGCCAAGCTCACCGCCAAGGTGAACGGCAAGATCGAGCGCGAGTGGGTCGCCCTGGAGATCAACGAACTGCTGGTGGTGGAGTTCTACTCCCGCAAGGTCTGATCCGGCCGGATCCTCCCTCGCCCCCAGCGGCTGCAGCCCCCGCCCCGGCGGGGGCTTTCTTGTACCTGGCCCCCTCAGCCGCCGATCAGCGCCTCAAGGGCGGCGGTCACATCGTCCTGGCGCATCAGCGACTCGCCCACCAGCACCGCATCGGCGCCCGCCTCCACCACCCGATCGAGGTCCGCCCGGCTGGCCAGGCCCGACTCGCTCACCAGCAGCGCCCCCCGGGCCCGCAGCTGCTCGCCGTAGCGGGCCATCAGCCGCTCGGTGGTGGCCAGGTCGGTGTGGAAGCTGGACAGGTCGCGGTTGTTGATGCCGATCAGCTCCACCCCGTCGAGGGCCAGCACCCGCTCCATCTCGGCCCCGTCGTGCACCTCCACCAGCACCGCCAGATCCAGGCTGCGGGCCACCTTGAGCAGGTAGGTCAGGTCCTGGTCGCTGAGGATCGCGGCGATCAGCAGGGCCGCATCGGCGCCGGCGGCGCGGGCCTGGTACAGCTGGTACGGGCTGAGGATGAAGTCCTTGCAGAGCAGCGGCAGGTCCACCACCTGGCGCACCTGCACCAGCACCTCGAAGCCGCCCTGGAAGAACTGCCGGTCGGTGAGCACCGACAGGCAGCTGGCGCCGCCGGCGGCGTAGCCCCGGGCGATGGCCTCGGGGTCGAAGTCCTCACGGATCACGCCCTTGCTGGGGCTGGCCTTCTTCACCTCGGCGATCACCGCCGGCCTGCGGCAGCTGGCCCGCAGGGCCGCCACGAAGTCGCGCGGCGCCGGCAGCTCCGCCACCTGCTCCTGCAGCTTCTGCAGGCTCACTCGCTCGCGGGCGGCGGCCACCTCCCGGTCCTTCTCCCAGACGATCCGCTCGAGGATGTGGCGCGGCTCGGCCTCCTCGTGGGGGATGGCGTACTCCAGGTGCGCCACCTTCACGGCGGGGTTGGGGGGGCGGCGACGGATCTCCAAGGAGCGCAGGGGGAGGGTGTCCGATCGTAGGAGGCACCTGGGATCAGGGCCGGAGGCTCAGACGAGCGCCGCGGCCGCCTGCTTGTAGGCCACCTCCACCACCTCGCTGAGGGTGGGGTGGGTGTGCACCTCGGTGGCCAGCTGCCTGACGCTCTGGCGGCGGGCCACGGCGTTGGCGATCTCCTGGATCAGGTCGGCCGCGTGCAGGCCGTAGATGTGGGCCCCCAGCACCTCACCGGTGCCCCTGTGGAACAGCAGCTTCAGCAGGCCGTCGCTCTCCAGCTCCGCCAGGGCCTTGGAGTTGGCCTTGAAGTAGCTGCGCACCGAGCCCAGCTCGAAGCCCTCCGCCGCCGCCAGGGCCCTGGCGTCGGCCTCGCTCAGGCCCACCGAGCTGATCTCGGGGTGGGTGAAGGTGGCGGCCGGAATGGCGCGGTAGTCGATCCGGCGGGGGTGGCCCAGGATGTTGTCCACGGCCACGGTGCCCTGGGCGGCGGCGGTGTGGGCCAGCATCATCTTGCCGGTCACATCGCCCACGGCCCAGAGATGGGGCACCGGAACGCCATCCACCAGCACCCGCAGCTGGTCGTCCACGGGGATGAAGCCGCGGTTGGTGGCCACGCCCACGCTCTCCAGATTCAGCTCCCGGCTGGTGGGGATGCGGCCGGTGGCCACCAGCACCGCATCCACCTCCAGAACCTCCACCAGCTCCCTGGTCTGGGTGTCGGCCAGCTCGATCCGCACCGGCGCGCCGGGGGTGACCTTGCGGGCCAGCAGGCCGGGGCGGGCGTCGATGTCGCGGCCGTCGAGCAGGTGGCGGGCGGCGATCTTGGCGATGTCGGGATCGAAGGTGGGCAGCACCCGATCGAGGGCCTCGATCATCGTCACCTCACAGCCCAGGGCCGTGTAGACGTCGGCGAATTCCAGGCCGATGTAGCCGCTGCCGATGATGGCGATCCAGCGGGGCAGCCACTCCAGGCTGATGGCCTCGTCGCTGGTGAACACCGTGCGGCCGTCGGTCTCGATGCCGGGGGGCACGAAGGGGTCGGAGCCGGTGGCGACGATCACGTCGCGGGCGCTGAGAACCTGATCCACCCCATGGATCCCGCGCACCCCCACCCGCTGGGGGCCCTCCAGGCGGCCCTTGCCGCGGATGATCGTGACGCCGGCCCGCTCCAGGGTCCTGGTGAGGTTGGAGCGGATCGTGGCCACCAGCTGGTGGGCGTGGTCGGCGATCTTCTGCCGCTCGAAGCGCACCGGCGCGGCGTGGATGCCAAAGCCGCGGAGGTGCTCCGCATCGGCCAGCTCCCGCACCCGGCCGCTGGCGGCCAGCAGCGCCTTGGAGGGCACACAGCCGCGGTTGACGCAGGTGCCGCCCATGTCGCGGCCCTCGATGATCGCCGTGCGCAGGCCGTGGTCGGCGGCGTGCTTGGCCGCGTCGAAGCCGCCGTAGCCGGCACCGATGACGATGACGTCGTAATCGAAGGTGGCGTCGCTCACCGGGCCCTGCGCAGTTGGCGGGCATTCTCCCCTGCCAGGGGCCGGGGCCTGAGGCCCCGGCTTCAGGCCCCGGCCTGCCGCTGCCGCCAGCGCTCCAGCAGCAGCGGGCCGGCGGCCACGGCCACGTTCAGCGACTCCACCGCGGCGCTGTGGGGAATGGTGACGCGGTGGCTGGCCAGGGCCGCCAGCTGGGGGTCGAGGCCGGCGCCCTCGTTGCCGAGCAGCAGCACCGTGGGCAGGCGCCAGTCGAGCTGCCAGTAGGGCAGGGGCCCGGGCGCCTCGCCAGCGGCGGCGGCAGCGGCAGCGGCCACCACGGTGGCCACCAGCTGCAGGCCGGCGGCGCGGGCCCCGCGCAGGCGCTCCGCCAGGGCCTCCCGGCCGGACTCCCGCCGCAGCGGCAAGGCCAGGGCCGCGCCGGCGGAGGCCCGCAGCACCTTGGGCTGCAGCGGATCGGCGCCGCCCCCCAGCCACACCTCCTCGACGCCCGCGGCCAGGGCCGTGCGCAGCAGCGTGCCGAGGTTGCCGGGGTCCTGCAGCTGGTCGAGGGCCAGCACGAACCGGGGTGCCGGCCCCGGCGCCGGCAGGGCCGCCAGGGGCAGGGTCAGGGCCACACCATCGGGGTGGTCCGTGGTGGCCACGGCCGCCAGCACCGCCTCGCCCACGGGCTGCAGACGGCTGGCGGGCGGCAGGGCCGCCAGCAGCGGGCCGTGGGCTTCGCTCCAGCGGGGCGTGGCCAGCACCAGCCCGGGCTCCAGGCCCAGCCGCAGCACCTCCTGCAGCAGGTGGGTGCCCTCCAGCAGCAGCAGCCCCTGCTCCCGCCGGCCCCGGCCCTGCTGCAGGGCCCGCAGCCGGGCCACCAGGGGGTTGCGGCGGCTGCTGATCAGCTCGGCGGGCCGGCCGGCGGCGGCGGGATCAGAAGGATTGATGGCGACGCACCTGCAGGGACTCCCCGATCACCAGCTTGGAGCCCTCCAGGTCGAGGCCCTTGACGGCGGCCACCTCCCCCTTGAGGCCCTCGCTGGCCAGGTTCTTGATCAGCTCCTTGAGCAGAATGTCCTCCACCGTGGACTGGTCGAGGGTCTCGGGGGTGAGCGCTCCGAGGAACTTGCCCAGCTTGGCCGCCACCATCTCGGAGGCATTGCTGATCTTGAGAACAATCATGGGGGCGGCACGGGCTGGGGCGACCCTACGCAGGTCTCCCCGCCGGCGCCATGGCCGCCGGCGGACCAACAAAAAACCCTCCCGACGGGATCGGGAGGGCCTGGGGGAACAACAGAAAATGCGGATGGGGAGACTTGAACTCCCACGACATTGCTGCCACTAGTACCTGAAACTAGCGCGTCTACCAATTCCGCCACATCCGCGTGGCTGGCCGCCGGAGCGACTCTGGGCGCCGCCTCAGCAGCCCCAAAAATGTACCGCATCGCCCTCCCAGGCCCGCTCCCGGACGCGCCGGCAGGCAAGCCAGTTCAGGCGCCGGCCGTCTAGACGGTCTCAGCCTTCATTGTCAAGATGGGCGCCCACAGGCGGGACGCCCGAACCATGACCGTCACAGTTGTCCCGTCTCAACAGGTTCTCAATCCGCAACTGGAGATCGCCGGCGGCCGGCGCCTTTCCGGCGAGCTGCGGGTGAGCGGCGCCAAGAACTCAGCCCTGGTGCTGATGGCCGCCAGCCTGCTCACCGAGGACCGGCTGCGGCTGCGCAACGTGCCGCCGCTGACGGACATCGCCGGCATGGGCGAGATCCTCGCCTCGCTCGGGGTGGGCGTGCGCCGCGGCGCCGACAGCATCGAGATGGACGGCAGCGGCCTCAACCAGTCCGCCCCCCCCTATGAGCTGGTCAACAGCCTGCGGGCCAGCTTCTTCTGCATCGGCCCGCTGCTGGCCAAGCTGGGCATCGCCCGGGTGCCCCTGCCCGGCGGCTGCCAGATCGGCACCCGCCCGGTGGTGGAGCACGTCAAGGGGCTCAAGGCCCTCGGCGCCCAGGTGACGATTGAGCACGGCGTGGTGTCGGCGGTGGTGCCGGGCCGCGGCCACCGCCTCAAGGGCGGCCGCATCCACCTCGACTGCCCCAGCGTCGGCGCCACCGAGACGCTGATGATGGCCGCGGCCCTCGCCGACGGCGAGACCGTGATCGAGAACGCCGCCCTCGAGCCGGAGGTGGTGGACCTGGCGGGCCTGCTGGTCGCCATGGGCGCCCGGGTGCGCGGTGCGGGCACCCCCACCATCACCGTCGTGGGGGTGGAGCGGCTGCACGGCGCCGACTACGCCGTGATCCCCGACCGCATCGAGGCCGGCACCTTCCTGCTGGCCGCCGCCATCACCCGCTCCACCCTCACGGTGGGCCCGGTGATCACCGACCACCTCGGCGCCGTGCTCACCAAGCTGGAGGAGGCCGGCTGCAAGCTGGAGGTGGACGGCACCAGCGTCACCATCCGCGCCGAGCAGATCCGGGCGGTGGACCTGCGCACCCAGCCCTTCCCCGGCTTCCCCACCGACCTGCAGGCCCCGTTCATGAGCCTGCTGGCCACGGCCCAGGGCACCAGCGTGGTGACGGAGCACATCTTCGAGAACCGCCTGCAGCACGTGGCCGAGCTGCAGCGCATGGGGGCCGCGATCCGCATGCAGGGCAACACCGCCTTCATCGAGGGGGTGGCCCGGCTCAGCGGTGCGCCGGTGAAGGGCACCGACCTGCGGGCCTCGGCCGCCATGGTGCTGGCGGGCCTGGCGGCCGAGGGGCTCACCACCGTGCAGGGCCTGGAGTACCTCGACCGGGGCTACGCCGACCTGGAGGGCAAGCTCAACGCCGTCGGCGCCACGATCCGCCGCGTGGGCGGCTGAGTCCGTGCCTGCGGCTGGATAGAGTCGGGGCCGCGGGAGCGTGCCGGAATTGGTAGACGGACTCGACTCAAAATCGAGCGCCTTCGGGCATGTGGGTTCGAGTCCCACCGCTCCCATCAGCCCGCCGCCGGCCCAGGCGCCCGCCGAGACCTCGGTGATGGCCACCTACGGCCGCTTCCCGATCGAGCTGGTGCGCGGCCGGGGCGTGTGGGTGTGGGACAGCAGCGGCAAGCGCTACCTGGACTGCGTCGCCGGCATCGCCGTCTGCACCCTCGGCCACAGCAGCCGGGCGATGCGCCACGGCCTCACGGACCAGCTGCGCAAGCTGCAGCACGTCTCGAACCTCTACCGGATCCCCGAACAGGAGCGGCTGGCGGCCTGGATCGCGGCCAACAGCTGCACCGACAAGGTCTTCTTCTGCAACTCCGGCGCCGAGGCCAACGAGGCGGCGATCAAGCTGGCCCGCAAGCACGGCCACCGCATCCGCGGCATCGAGCATCCCCTGATCCTCACGGCCCAGGCCAGCTTCCACGGCCGCACCCTGGCCGCGGTGACCGCCACGGGCCAGCCCAAGTACCACCAGGGCTTTGAACCCATGGTGCAGGGCTTCCGTTACTTCCCTTACAACGACATCGCCGCCTTCGAGGCCCTGCTGGCCGAGTGCGAGGCCGAGGGGCCGCGGGTGGCCGCCGTGCTGCTGGAGCCCCTGCAGGGCGAGGGCGGCGTCAACCCCGGCAACCCCGCCTTCTTCCGGCGGGTGCGGCAGCTCTGCAGCGAGCGCAACATCCTGCTGATCTTCGATGAGGTGCAGGTGGGCGTGGGCCGCAGCGGCTGCCTGTGGGGCTACCAGAAGCTGGGGGTGGAGCCCGATGCCCTCACCCTGGCCAAGGGCCTGGGGGGCGGCGTGCCCATCGGCGCCCTGGCGGTGAAGGCCACGGCCGACCACCTGCAGGCGGGCGAGCACGCCAGCACCTTCGGCGGCAATCCGCTGGCCTGCCGCGCCGGCCTGGTGGTGGCCGAGGAGCTGGCACGGCGCAACCTGCCGGCCCACGCGGAGGCCATGGGGGTGCTGCTGCAGAACGGGCTGGCGGACCTGGCGGACCGCCACCCGCAGCTGGCCGAGGGGGCCCGCGGCTGGGGTCTGCTGCAGGGTCTGGTGCTGCAGCAGGGGGCTCCCAGCGCCATCGAGGTGGTGAAGGCCGCCATGGCCGAGGGGCTGCTGCTGGTGCCGGCCGGCGCCCAGGTGGTGCGCTTCGTGCCGCCGCTCACGATCAAGCCCCGCCACATCCGCGAAGCGATCCGGCGCCTCGAGCGCGCCCTGCTGGCGTGCCACACCGCGACCCCTTCGGCGACCTGATCGCCCCCTTCAGCCGCCGGGGCGTGGACCTCGGCCTGGAGCGGCTGCAGCGGGCCCTGGCGGAGCTGGGCCACCCCGAGCGCCGCTTTGAGGCGGTGCAGGTGGCCGGCACCAACGGCAAGGGCTCGATCAGCACGATGCTGGAGCGCATCGCCGCCGCCGCCGGGATCCGCTGCGGCCTCTACACCTCGCCGCACCTGCTGAGCTGGTGCGAGCGGATCCGGCTGCCCCAGGGGCCGATCGCCGAGGCGGAGCTGCGCCGGCTGCTGGAGCGGCTGCAGCCGCTGGGCCGGCGCCACGACCTCACCCCCTTCGAGCTGATCACCGCAGCGGGGTTCCTGGCCTTCGCCGAGGCCGGCGTGGAGCTGGCGGTGCTGGAGGTGGGGCTGGGGGGACGGCTCGATGCCACCACCACCCACCCGCAGCGCCCCGTGCTGGCCATCGCCAGCATCGGCCTGGACCACACCGAGCACCTGGGGCCCACGCTGGAGGCGATCGCCGCCGAGAAGGCCGGCGTCTTCAGCCCCGGCGCCGTCGCCGTCAGCGGGCCCCAGGAGGCCGCCGTGGCGGGGGTGCTGGAGCGGCAGGCAGCCGGGCGCGGCACGGAGCTGCGCTGGGTGACGCCCCTGCCGGCCCCGGAGGCGGGCGGACCGGCCCTGGGGCTGCGGGGCGCGCTGCAGCGCCACAACGCCGCCGTGGCGGTGGGGGCGGCCGAAGCCCTGGCCGAGCGGGGCTGGCCCATCGACGGAACCGCGATCCGCCGCGGCCTGGCGGAGGCCCGCTGGCCGGGGCGGCTGGAGCGGCGCCGGTTCCGCGGCCGGCCGCTGCTGGTGGACGGGGCCCACAACCCGCCGGCGGCCCTGGCGCTGCGGCGGGAGCTGGATGGCGGCGGCCCTGGCACCGGCGCACCGGCAGCCCCACCCCGGGAGGCTGGGGACAGCCCGGAGGGGATCCGGCGCTGGCTGATCGGCATCCAGCGCCACAAGGACGCGCCGGAGCTGCTGGGCACCCTGCTGCGGCCCGGCGATGCGGTGCGGGTGGTGGCCCTGCCGGAGCACCGCAGCTGGAGCGCCGACGAGCTCAGCACGGCCCTGGCGGCCGCCGGGGGGGGCCGGGGGTCCGGGGGCGGGCCGGCGCCGCGGCTGGATGCCGGCAGCGGCCGCCTGGAGGACGATCTGGCCTGGCTGGTGGCCTCGCCGGCGCTGCCGGTGGTGGCCGGCTCCCTCTACCTGGTGGCGGCGGTGCTGCCGCGGCTCGATCCCTGAGCGGCAGGCCCGCCGCCGCGGGCCCAGACTGGGTCATCCCCCAGGCCCGCCGCCATGGCCCCGCTCCCCAGCCCCGCCCCGACCGCGGCGCACCGGCGGCCGCGACCGGGCGGCTGGCCCAGGCTGGTGCGGCCCCTGCTGGCGGCGCTGCTGGGCCTGGTGCTGCTGGGGCTCCCCGCCGCCAGCCTGGCCCTGGACACCAGCTCCGGCGTGGGCCTGCAGGAGCGGGCCCTGTTTCAGGACACGGTGGACTACACGCTCACCAACCAGAGCGGCCGCGACTTCAGCGGCCAGCAGCTCGCCAACGCCTCCTTCGCCGGCGCCACCGGCAAGGGGACCAGCTTCGCCGGCGCCAACCTGCACGGGGCGATCCTCACCCAGGGGGCCTTTCCGCAGGCCGACTTCAGCGGCGCCGACCTCTCGGAGGCCCTTCTGGATCGGGTGGACCTGAGCGGCACCGACCTGCGGGGCGCCGTGCTGAGCGGCGTGATCGCCACCGGCGCCAACTTCAGCGGCGCCCGGATCGAGGCCGCCGACTTCAGCGGCGCCCTGCTGGATCGCTTCGACCAGCGCCAGCTCTGCCAGCGGGCCAGCGGCACCAACCCCCGGACCGGCGCCGACACGCGCACCAGCCTGGAGTGCTGAGGGCAGAGCCCAGCGCCGGCGCCCTCGCCCTCAGCCGCTCCAGCCCCGCAGCTTGCCGGGGTTGAGCAGGCCGGCGGGGTCGTAGGCGCGCTTGGCGGCCACCTGGTCGGCATCCACCACCCCCAGGCCCCCGTCCTCCACGGTGATCACGTGGGGGTTGAAGACCAGGGCCCCGAGCTCCTGGCAGTGCTCGATCAGGGCCTGCAGGGCCTGGGGGCCGCGCCAGCGCACCAGCGGGATCGCCGCCAGCCGCTGGGCCCCGACGCTGCGCACCGCCTCCAGGTGCCAGAGCAGCTCGTCGCCCCAGCGCCGGCGCAGGGCCGCCAGGGCCGGGGCCTCGGGCTGGGGCAGCAGCAGCTGCAGGTAGGTCCAGCCGGGTCCGCGGCTGCGCACGTGCAGGGTGGTGTGGTTCCAGCACAGCTCCCGCAGGGGAATGCCGCGGCTCTGCCCCTGGGGTGCCTGCCACAGCAGGGCGCCGCCCAGGGCCGGCAGCAGCCCGGCGATCACCTCCACGGCCGCCGGGGCCGCCAGCAGCAGCAGTCGGTGGCCGCGCCCCCCGGCCTCGGGGCAGCCGGCGGGCCAGGGCAGCAGGGCCGCCACCCGGTCCTCCAGCAGGGCCAGCTCGTTCAGCTCCAGGGCCAGGGCCGGCAGCTGCTGGGCGGCGGCCAGGGCGCGGTCCCAGTCGTCGAACTGGAGCACCAGCTGCTGCCAGGGCACGGCGGCGGCGGTGGCCAGGCGGATGGCCGTGAGGAGGCCGTTGCTGCCGTAGGCGTGGTTGAGGGGCTGGGCCGCCGGCCCATCGAGCTGCAGCAGGCGCGGCTGGGGCTCCAGGGTCACCACCTCCAGGCCGAGCAGGTGGCCGGGATCCCGCAGGAAGCCCCAGCGCAGGGAGCCGATGCCGCCGGAGCCGCCGGCGATGAAGCCGCCCAGGGTGGCGCTGCGCACGGTGCTGGGCAGCAGCCGCAGGGCCCGGCCGTGGGGGGCCAGCCGTCGCTCCAGCTCCGCCAGCAGGATGCCCGGTTCCGCCGTGACCACGCCGCTGGCCGGATCGAAGTGGCGGATCCGGTCCAGGCCGGTGCCATCGAGCAGCACGCCCCCCGCCAGGGGCACGGACTGGCCGTAGTTGCCGGTACCGGCCCCCCGCGGGGTGAGGGCCACGCCGTGGCGGGCGCAGGCCGCCGCCACCGCCCGCACCTGGTCGGGGCTGCGGGGCCGCACCCCCAGCTGGGCCCGGCGCCCCAGCAGCAGCGGCTCCAGTACCGGCGAGTAGACGAAGGCATCGGCCGAGAGGGCCTCCAGCTGCTCCGGCCGCCGCAGCAGCTCCACCCCGGCGGCGGTGAGCTCGGCGGCCACGGCCGCCAGCTGGGCCGCGGTGGCGGGGGCCGGCAGGTCCGCCGGCAGGGCCGTGGGCAGCGCGGAGGCACGGGTCATGGAGGCATGCTGCCGGGAAACGGGGCCGGGCGGCGGCACCGACGGCCCTCAGCCGAAGGCCTCCAGCCGCGGATCCGGCTCCGCATCCGGGGCGGGCGGCAGCCACCGGCCCGCCCGCAGCACCCGCCGCCGCGGGGGTCGGGCCAGCAGTTCACTCCAGCTGCCGGCCCCCAGCACCAGCAGGTCGGCGGGGGATCCGGGCCGCAGCACCCCATCCCAGGCCAGCCCCAGCAGCCGCGACGGCACCGTGGTGAAGGGCATCAGCCCCTGGCGCTGCCAGGGCGCCAGCTGCACCGCCCGCAGACTGAGGCGCAGCAGCTCCACGGGGTCGAAGTCGCCGCCGGGGTACCAGGGGTCCTGCACGTTGTCGGCGCCGAGGGCCACGGCCACGCCGGCCTGCTGCAGCAGCCGCACCGGCGCCAGGGGCCGCTCGGGGGTGGTGAGGCCGTGGCGGCGGCCCAGCAGCCAGGCGTTGGTGGTGGGCAGGGCCACCACCGCCAGCCCCAGGGCGGCCATCCGCTCCGCCAGCCGCCGCCGGGGCCCCTCCGCCAGCAGCCCCATGCTGCTGCTGTGGCTGCAGGTGATCGGCAGCCGCCAGCCGCCGCGCTCCAGCTGCCGGATGAGCAGCGCCACGCCGGCGCCGGGCTGCTGCGCCCCCTCATCCACGTGCAGGTCCACGCCGCAGTCCAGCCGCTCCGCCAGCTGCAGCAGGGCGCGCAGGTCGGCGGCCTCGCCGCCGGAGCGCGGGTAGGGCGGCCCCAGCACGCCCCCCAGCAGACCCCCCGCGGCCGCCACCCGCCGGGCCAGGGCCTGGCCCTCGGCCGTGGCCCAGGCCGCCAGGGGCACCAGCGCCACCAGCTGCAGCTCGACGCGGCCGCGCCAGCGCTCGCGCAGCTCCAGCAGGGCCCGCCAGCTGGGCTCAGCGCCCGGCCCGCCGCTGTCCACGTGGCTGCGCAGGGCCCGCAGGCCATAGCGCCAGGCCCGCTCCAGGGCCCGCTCGCCCCGCTCCAGCACCTGGCCGCGGCGGCGCCCCGCGCCCTCCCGCAGGTTGGCCGCCAGGGCGCCGGCCATGGTGCCGGCGCGGTTGGGGTGGGCGCCCCAGGTGAAGGCCTTGTCGAGGTGCACGTGGGCATCCACCGGCGGCGTGATCGCCAGGGGCGGAGCGGGGGTCTGCCCGCCGGCGGCGGCGGCGCA
>CALRKO020000007.1:0-130621 GCA_943368105.1 Chitinophaga pinensis
CGGCGGCGGCGGCGCAGGGGTGGATCCGGGCCAGGCGCTCCCCCTCCAGCTCCAGCCGCACCGCCACCAGCCCATCGGCATCGCCGCAGCCCAGGGAGGCCTGGCGGGGGTCGAGCAGGGCGCGGGGCAGGCGCACCGGGGGCAGCAGCCACCGACCGGGCGGGGGCGGGCCCGGCGGCCCCCCGGCGGCCAGCCCCGGCGCCCCGGCGCCGCTCACTTCTGCTCCACGCTGGGGTCGCCACTGGCCCTGAGCACCAGCAGCTGGCCGGCCAGCCCCAGGGTGAGGGCGTGGTAGCGGGGCACCGCCAGGCCGGGCATCAGATTCTGGCCCCCCACCTCCGTGGCGTAGAGGCTGAACAGACCGGCGTTGTAGCGGTGGGTGGCCTGGGCGGCGAGGGAACCCAGCACCCGCCGCTGGCTGCGGATCAGGCCGTGGCAGTCGCGCACCACCAGGCGCAGCAGCATCGGCAGCCCCGCCTCGCCGCACACCTCCTCGGCCGCCAGTTCCACCAGCCGCTCGCCGGCGAAGGCCTCGAACTCCGCGGGGCCGGGGTTGCTCCAGGCCAGGGCCGTGGCCACCGCCGCCAGCAGCAGCGACCAGCCCAGCCAGGGCCGCCAGGGACTGGGGGAGGGGGAGGGCGCAGCGGGCACGGGGACCGGCGGAGGGGTGGGGTGCCTTGATCTACGATGCCGGAGCCCTGGCGGGCGTAGCCAAGTGGTTAAGGCAGCGGATTGTGATTCCGCCATTCGGGGGTTCAAGTCCCCTCGCTCGCCCCTGAAACCCCTGCGGTGATGGCCCCGGTCGTCACCGCTTTTTACTGGCCGCCGGTCAGCCGGGCGCCAGCAGCGCCTCCAGCAGGGCCGCCGCCCCGCCGCGCACCGGATCGGCGCAGGGGAGGCCGGTGGCCGCCGCCACGGCGGCGGTGGCCGCGGCGGCCTCCGGCTCCGCCAGCAGGGCGGTGTTGAGGGCGACGGCCCGCACCCGCGGCCGCCGGCCATCGGGGCGACCCAGGGCCGCCAGGGCCTCGGCGGCGGCGATCAGCTCCGGCAGCGGCGGGATCGCCACGGCGGCGGCTCCGGGGCGGCTGCGCACCTGCCCCTGGCCGGCCCGGTGCACCAGCAGCAGGTCCGTGGGCTGGCTGCCCCGCAGCAGCGGCAGGGTGGCGCTGGAGCCGGGGTGGCAGAGGGAGCCCTGGCCCTCCACCAGCACCAGGGTGCCGGGGCCGGCCCCTTCGGCCGCCCGCAGCACCGCCCGCTCCACGGCCCCGGCGGCGTAGTCCACCCGCACGGCATCGAGGGCCACCCCCTGGCCGCCGATCAGGATCCCCGCCTGGCCGGTGCCCACGAAGCGGGCGTCCAGGCCCCGGCGGCGGGCTTCGGCCTGCAGCTCCAGGCAGGCGCTCATCTTGCCCACGGCCATGTCGGTGCCGATGGCCAGCAGCCGCCGGCCGGGCAGGGCCGCGCAGCGGGCGGCGGCCACCTCCAGGCCCTCCGGCTCCCGGCGCAGGTCCCAGATCCACTGGCCCGGCCGCAGCGCCACGGCGGCGAAGTCCGGATCCTCCCCCAGGCGGCTGTGCAGGCCGCTGGCCAGGCTCAGCCCCGCCCGCAGGGCCGCCACCGCATCGGCCCGCAGCTCCGGCGGCAGCAGGCCGCCCGAGGGCGCCAGGCCCACCACAGCCGCCGTGGGGCCATAGGCCAGGGCCTCGGCCATCGAGGCCAGCACCGGCACCGCCCGGGCGATGCCCGCCACGGCCTCCAGGGAGCAACCGGCGTGGGCGGGATCGATCACCGCCGCGATCGGCCCCGGGCGGTAGCGCAGCAGCGCCAGGCCGGTCTTGCCGGAGAGGTTGTCGAGGCCGCCGTGCTGCAGCAGCACCAGCGGCGCGTCCGGGCTCAGCATCCGGCCGCCACCGCCAGGCCCGGGGCCCGCCGCACCCCCAGCCCCGGCCGGCCACCGGGCCGCAGCCGGTCGCCCTCCAGCTCGGCGCCCGTGAACGGATCGTCCACCAGGTTGAGGTGGCTGTCCAGGTCGGGCCAGCGCACCAGCGGCAGCAGCTGGGCGGCGGCGCCGTTGAGCAGGGCGCCGTCGGAGTAGCAGCCGAGCATCACCCCCAGCCCCAGCCGCCGGGCCGTGCGCGCCATCAGCAGCGCCTCGGCCAGGCCGCCGCACTTCACCAGCTTGATGTTGATGCCGTCCACGTGGGGGGCGAGGCGCAGCAGGTCGGCCAGGTCCCAGCAGCTCTCATCGGCCACCACCGGGATCGGCGCCAGGCCCCGCAGGGCCGCGAAGCCGGCCGCATCGGCGGCGGGGTCGAGCTGCGGCGCCAGGGGCTGCTCCACCAGCACCACCCCCTGCTGCGCCAGCCAGGGGATCAGCCGCTGGGCGGTGGCCAGGTCCCAGCCGCCGTTGGCATCCACCTGCAGCTCCAGGGCCTGGCCGCCGGCGGCCGCCCGCCGGGCCAGCGCCCCGGTCACCGCCCGCACCAGGGCCCGGTCGTGGCCGGGGCCATCGGGGCTGCCCAGCTTGAGCTTGATCCGGGTGGCCGGCAGCTGGAGCCACCAGCGCTCGAGCCGCGCCAGCACCGCCGCGGGCTCCCCCAGCCCCAGGGTGACGCTGGTGGCGGCGCAGGCCCCCGGATCCAGGCTCCAGAGCCGGTGCAGCGGCTGGCCCAGGCGCTGCCCCCACCAGTCGTGCAGGGCCAGATCGAGGCCGCAGCGGGCCGGCGGCGAGAGCCGGGCCAGCAGCGGCTCCAGGGCCTGCCGCGGCTCGGGGGCCCAGGGCGCCAGCGCCGGCGCCAGCGCCTCCAGCTCGGCGGCGATGGCGTCCGTGGCATAGGCGCGGTGGCCGGTGTCGAAGCCGCCGGTCTCGCCGAGGCCCGTGAGGCCGCCGTGCTCCACGCTCACCAGCAGGTGCTCCACCGCGGCGGTGCTGCCGCGGCTGATGGCCAGCGGCACGGCCTTGGTGAGGCGGAAGCGGCGCAGGCGCAGGCGCATGGACACGGGGCGCGGCCCCCAGGCTGGCACGGACCGGCCGGGGCCGCCCCCTCCGGCGATGGCGGACACTGGAGCCATGACGGCGACACCCCTCAGCCCGGCGGCAGCCGCACCGGCGGCGCAACCGGCCCCGACCTCCCCGGCCCCGACCCAGGCGGGGCGCGGCAGCTACTGGATCACCACCTTCGGCTGCCAGATGAACAAGGCGGATTCCGAGCGCATGGCCGGAATCCTCGAAGCCATGGGCTACCGCGAGGCCGAGGCGGAGCTGGAGGCCGATCTGGTGCTCTACAACACCTGCACCATCCGCGACAACGCGGAGCAGAAGGTGTACAGCTACCTGGGCCGCCAGGCCCAGCGCAAGCGCGCCAACCCGCACCTCACCCTGGTGGTGGCCGGCTGCGTGGCCCAGCAGGAGGGCGAGGCGCTGCTGCGGCGGGTGCCCGAGCTGGATCTGGTGATGGGCCCCCAGCACGCCAACCGCCTCGACACCCTGCTGGCCCAGGTGGAGCAGGGCCAGCAGGTGGTGGCCACGGCCGAGCACCACATCCTCGAGGACATCACCACCGCCCGGCGCGACAGCGCCGTCTGCGGCTGGGTGAACGTGATCTACGGCTGCAACGAGCGCTGCACCTACTGCGTGGTGCCCTCGGTGCGCGGCAAGGAGCAGAGCCGCCTGCCCCAGGCGATCCGGTTGGAGATGGAGGGGCTGGCGGCGCAGGGCTTCAAGGAGATCACCCTGCTGGGCCAGAACATCGACGCCTACGGCCGCGACCTGCCGGGCATCACCCCCGAGGGCCGGCGCGCCCACACCCTTACCGACCTGCTGCAGCAGGTCCACGACGTGGACGGGATCGAGCGGATCCGCTTCGCCACCAGCCACCCGCGCTACTTCACCGAGCGGCTGATCGACGCCTGCGCCGACCTGCCCAAGGTGTGCGAGCACTTCCACATCCCCTTCCAGAGCGGCGACGACGCCGTGCTCAGGGCCATGGCCCGCGGCTACACGGTGGAGCGCTACCGGCGCATCGTCGAGCGGATCCGCCAGCGCATGCCCGATGCGGCGATCAGCGCCGATGTGATCGTGGCCTTCCCCGGCGAGAGCGACGCCCAGTTCCGCCGCACCCTCGCCCTGATCGAGGAGATCGGCTTCGACGCGGTGAACACCGCCGCCTACTCGCCGCGCCCCAGCACCCCCGCCGCCGCCTGGCCCGATCAGCTCAGCGAGGCGGTGAAGGTGGAGCGGCTGCGGGAGATCAACGCCCTGGTGGAGCGCCAGGCGAAGCAGCGCAGCGCCCGCTACGCCGGCCGCATCGAGCAGATCCTGGTGGAGGGCGTCAACCCGAAGGACCCCGGGCAGGTGATGGGCCGCACCCGCACCAACCGGCTCAGCTTCTTCCCGGCGGCGCGGGCCGATGGCGGCAGCTGGCGGGCCGGCGATCTGGTCAACGTCCGCATCGAGGAGGTGCGCGCCTTCTCCCTGAGCGGCACGGCCCTGGCCTGAGCCCGGGGCCGGGGTCCGGTGCAGCCCCGCAGCGCTGATACGTTTGGCCCCTGCCGTCCGCCGCCGCATGACCGCTGCCCCCCTCCACCTCGGTCTGGTGTTCGGGGGGGTCTCCGGCGAGCACGCGGTGTCGATCCGCTCGGCCCAGACGGTGGCCGCCGCCCTGCGGCGGGGCGCCAACGCCGAGCGCTACCGGCTGCGCTGCTTCTACATCGACCGCCGCGGCCACTGGTGGCCGCCGGCCATCGCCGAGGCGGTGCTGGCCAAGGGCAGCCCCGCCGGCGCCGCCGACCTGCCGGGGGCGCCGGAGCGGCCAGGGTTCCAGGGCTTCCCCGAGGGCGCCCTGGAGGTGCAGGTGTGGGTGCCGGTGCTGCACGGCCCCAACGGCGAGGACGGCACGATCCAGGGCCTGTTCGCCCTGATGCAGGTGCCCTGCGTGGGCTCGGGGGTGCTGGGCTCGGCCCTGGGCATGGACAAGCTGGCGATGAAGGGGGTGTTCGCCGCCGCCGGCCTGCCCCAGGTGGCCTACGCCGGCGTCGATGCCGCCGAGCTGCGCCGGCCGGAGGCCCTGCTGGAGCGGCTGGAGCGCCAGCTCAGCTACCCGATGTTCGTGAAGCCGGCCAACCTGGGCTCCTCGGTGGGCATCAGCAAGGCCAGCGGCCGCGCCGAGCTGCTGGCGGGCCTGATCGAGGCCGCCCGCCACGACCCGCGCCTGGTGGTGGAACAGGGGGTCACGGCCCGGGAGCTGGAGTGCGCCGTGCTGGGCAACCGCGAGCTCAGGGCCTCGGTGCTGGGCGAGATCCGCTTCGATGCCGACTGGTACGACTACACCACGAAGTACAGCGAGGGGCTGAGCCACACCGTGATTCCGGCCGCGGTGCCCGCCGCCCTGGCGGAGCGGGCCCGCCAGCTGGCGATTGACGCCTGCCGGGCCGTGGGGGCCACCGGCCTGGCCCGGGTCGACTTCTTCTACGCGGAGGCCGGCGGCCAGCTCTGGCTCAACGAGATCAACACCCTGCCCGGCTTCACCAGCCAGAGCATGTACCCGATGCTCTGGGAGGCCAGCGGCCTGCCGCTGGAGGAGCTGGTGCACCAACTGGTGCAACTGGCGCAAGAATCGGACGCACCGCAGCCTGGGGGAGTGGACGTCGCATGAGTCATGGCCTGCTGTGGCTGCCGCTGCTGGTGGTCTTCCCGCTGCTGACGGCCCTGGGCTGGCTGGAGCGGCGCCGCCAGCGCCTGTTCCGCGACTGGGCCGCCGGCGCCGAGCTGGCCAAGCTGGACGGCTGCGGCGGCGCCCGGCTGGTGGATGGGGTGCTGAGCTGGAGCGTCTTTGAATCGGGCCAGCTGAAGCCGGTCGACAGCGTCGCCATCACCTCCCTGGAGCTCGTGGAACTGCTGGCCCTGGGCTCGGGCGAGGCGCCCCTCACCGAGGAGGCCCAGGGGGCCTGCCGGCTGCGGCTGGTGGGGGGCGGACTGCAGAAGGACCTGCCCTTCTCGGACGCCGAGCGGGCCCGGCGCTGGATGGACCAGCTGATGGCCCGCTCCCGCTGCGACCTTTGAGCCGCCGCCGCGCCGATCGCGCCGGCCCGGCCAGCAGCCCGCGGCCAGCCCAGGGCCCCGGGGCCGAGCGTCGCCGGGAACTGCGCCAGCAGCGCCGCCGCGAGCGGCTGCGCAACCTCTGGCGGGTGGTCGTGCTCAGTGCGGCGGCGGCGGGCCTGGGCTACGGCCTGCTGCGGGAGGGCTGGACCCTGCGGGGCCCGGAGCAGGTGGAGGTGAGCGGCAGCCGCCAGGTGGGCCGCGACCAGGTGATCCGCGAGGGCCGGCTGCGCTTCCCGCTGCAGCTGCTCAGCCTGCAGCCCCGCAGCCTGGCGGCCAGCCTGGCGGCCGCCCTGCCGGTGGAGAAGGTGCAGGTGAGCCGACTGATGCTGCCGCCCCGGCTGCGCATCGACCTGGTGGACCGGGAGGCGGTGGCCAGGGCCGAGCGCCGCACCGGCAGGGGCCAGGAGCAGGGCTTCGTCGATCGGCTCGGCAACTGGATGAGCCGCCGCCAGCAGCTGGGCACGGCCGTCAGCCCACGGCCCCTGGTGTGGGTGCGGGGCTGGCAGGAGCGGCTGCGGCCCTCCCTGGCCCTGGTGCTGGCCCGGCGCCAGCAGCTGGGCAGCCCCCTGCAGGAGGTGCGCTTTGATGCCAACGGCGACCTCTGGCTGGTGACGGCCGCCCTGGGCACGGTGTACCTGGGCCCGCCGGATGGAAGGCTGGGCCAGCGCCTGGACGTGCTGGAGCACCTGTCGCGGCGGCTTCCCGCCCGGATGCCCGGCGGCCGGCTGCAGTCCCTCGACCTCAGCGACCCCGAGCGCCCGGAGCTGGGGCTGCGGGCACCGGCGCGCTCCGCCCAGCCGGGCGGCGCCGCCACCGGCGTGGACTGAGGCGGCCCCTCCAGATTGCGGGCGGGCCGCCGCCCCGCGCGCGCGCAAACCTTGACACGCCCTTGCCCGATGCGGGAATCCAGGCAAAGGTGTGTCATTCGACAGAGCTGGGTCCGGCCCGCCGCCGACATAATGCTGGCCAAGACGAACGGCATGGGTCCCTCCATGGAGATTGCCCCCGACGGCCTCGGCGCGGCGAGCAGCAACGGCAGCGGTGGCATCGTCCCCAGCCAATCGGCCCGGATCGAGGTGATCGGCGTCGGGGGCGGAGGAAGTAACGCCGTCAACCGCATGATCGCCTCCGATCTGCAGGGGGTGGGCTACCGGGTGCTCAACACCGATGCCCAGGCCCTGCTGCAGTCGGCGGCCCAGCAGCGGATCCAGCTGGGCCAGAAGCTCACCCGCGGCCTGGGGGCCGGCGGCAACCCCGCCATCGGCCAGAAGGCGGCCGAGGAGTCCCGCGCCGACCTGGCCCAGAGCCTCCAGGGGGTGGACCTGGTGTTCATCGCCGCCGGCATGGGCGGCGGCACCGGCACCGGCGCGGCGCCGATCGTGGCGGAGGTGGCCCGGGAGTGCGGCGCCCTCACCGTGGGCATCGTCACCAAGCCCTTCGGCTTCGAGGGCCGGCGGCGCATGCGCCAGGCCGAGGAGGGCATCGCCCGCCTCAGCGAGCACGTCGACACCCTGATCGTGATCCCCAACGACCGGCTGCGGGAGGTGATCGCCGGGGCGCCGCTGCAGGAGGCCTTCCGGGCCGCCGACGACGTGCTGCGCAGCGGCGTCAAGGGCATCAGCGACATCATCACCCGGCCCGGCCTGGTGAACGTGGACTTCGCCGACGTGCGCTCGGTGATGACCGACGCCGGCACCGCCCTGCTGGGCCTGGGGGTGGGCTCGGGCCGCTCCCGCGCCATCGAGGCCGCCCAGGCCGCCATCTCCAGCCCGCTGCTGGAGGCCGCCCGCATCGACGGGGCCAAGGCCTGCGTGGTCAACGTCTGCGGCGGCAAGGACATGACCCTCGAGGACATGACCACCGCCTCGGAGGTGATCTACGACGTGGTGGACCCCGAGGCCAACATCATCGTGGGGGCCGTGGTGGACGAGCGCCTGGAGGGCGAGATCCACGTGACCGTGATCGCCACGGGCTTCGAGGGCAGCAACCAGTACCGGCCCGAACGCTCCAGCGCCAGCTTCGCCGCCGGCCTCAGCCCCGCCAGCCCGGACGCCGGCGGCGCCAAGATCCCACCCTTCCTGCTCAACCGCCAGCAGCACAGCTGAGACTGGGTTGAGCCGGACAGGGGATGGATCAAAGGGGGTGACCCGGAGTCCACGCCTGCTCGGAGCATCCCGTGTGGCTGCTCCCTTCCGGTCCTGACCAGATTTGGGCGTCCGGGCCGCATGGGTCCGAGTCGATTAGATGCTAGCAATGGGCCTCCGCCTGCCGAGGATCCGTGCCGCTGCGTCCCGGGGATCTGATCAGCCGCAAGCAGGCCGGCCGGCCGATCGCGGTGCTCACCGCCTGGGACGCGCTGTCGGCGGCCCTGGTGGAGGCCGCCGGCGCCGAGGTGATCCTGGTGGGCGACTCCCTGGCCATGGTGGCCCTGGGCCACGCCACCACCCTGCCGGTGACCCTGGAGGAGATGGTGTTGCACACCCAGGCCGTGGGGCGGGGCCTGCGCCATCCGCCCGCCCGCCGGCCCCTGGTGATCACCGACCTGCCGTTCCTCAGCTACCAGTGCGGCCTCGACGGCGCCGTGGCCGCCGCCGGCCGGGTGCTCAAGGAGACCCCGGCCGCCGCCGTCAAGCTGGAGGGGGGCGAGCCGGAGACCGTGGCGGTGGTGGACCGGCTGGTGCGCTGCGGCATCCCGGTGATGGGCCACCTGGGCCTGACGCCCCAGTCGGTGCACCGGCTGGGCTACCGGCGCCAGGCCAACGATCCGATCAGCCAGGAGCGGCTGCGGCGCGCCGCCCTCGACCTGCAGGCCGCCGGCTGCTGTGCCCTGGTGCTGGAGCACGTGCCGGCGGAGCTGGCGGGCGCCCTGCGGCGGGAGCTGGCGATCCCGGTGATCGGCATCGGCGCCGGCGACGACTGTGACGGCCAGGTGCGCGTCACCGCCGACCTGCTGGGCCTGACGGAGCACCAGCCGCCCTTCTGCCCGCCGCTGCTCGAGGGCCGTCGGCTGGGCACCGCGGCCCTGCGGGGCTGGGTGGAGGGGCTGGGGCAGGCCACGCCCCCCCGGCTCACGGCGCCGGCCGGGCCGGGCCAGCCCGCTCCTCCCACCACTCCAGCAGCTCCCGCAGCACCCCATTGCTGAGGGCCAGGCCCTCGGGGTCGCTGAGGCGCCAGCGACCACCCGCAACCCGCAGCAGGCCCCGCTCGCGGTAGGGACGCCAGCGCTCCAGCAGCGGCGCCAGCTCGGCGGCCCCCAGGCCCGCCGCCGCCGCCAGCCGCTCCAGCCGCACCCCCTCGCGGCGGCGCAGGCCCACCAGCACCCGCTCGTCGAAGGGCATGCCGCCCTGCCCCGGCCCGACCTGGCCGCCCGCCGCCGCCCCCGCCGGGTCGGCCCGCCGCTCCGCCAGCCAGGCGGCGTAGGCCTCGCGGGTGCGGGGCCGGGCCAGCCGCTCGCCCCAGGGGGCGGAGGTGGCCCCCAGCCCGAAGCCCCACCAGCCGGCGCCGCTCCAGTAGACGCGGTTGTGGCGGGAGGCGTGGCCCGGCCAGGCGTAGTTGGAGATCTCGTAGTGGCCATAGCCCGCCGCCGCCAGGCGCCGGCCGGTGTGCTCCATCAGGTCGGCGGCCAGGTCGGGGCCGGGCAGATCGAGCTGGCCGCGGCGCTCCAGCCGCTCGAACACGGTGCCGGGCTCCACGATCAGGTCGTACACGGAGAGATGGGGGGGGCCCAGGGCGATGGCCTGGGCCAGCTGGGCGTCCCAGCCGGCCAGGTCCTGGCCCGGCAGGCCCTGGATCAGGTCCAGGCTCCAGCTGGCCAGCTCGCCCCGCCGCCGGGCCGCTGCCAGCCAGGCCGCCGCCTGCAGCAGGTCGGCGCGGCGGTGGCGCCGGCCTAGCCGCTCCAGCACGGCGTCATCGAAGCTCTGGCCCCCCAGGCTCACCCGGGTCACCCCGGCGGCCAGGTAGCCGGCCAGGCGGGCCCGATCGAAGCTGGCCGGATCCATCTCCAGGCTCAGCTCGGCGCCGGGGGCGAAGCCGAAGCGGGCCCGCAGCGCCGCCAGCAGCTGCCCCAGCTGCTCCGGCGTGAGCATCGAGGGGGTGCCGCCCCCCACGTACACCGTGGCGAGGGGCGGTCCGCCAGGGGCAGCGGCGATCTCCGCCAGCAGCTGCTCCAGGTAGCGGGCGATCGAGCCGGAGCTGGCGCCATCGGCCCGATCGCCCAGGGGCACCACGGCGAAGTCGCAGTAGTAGCAGCGGCGGTGGCAGAAGGGGATGTGCAGGTAGGCGCTGCGGGGCGGCCAGGGGCCGGCGGGGGCCGGCAGGGCGGCGCCAGGCGCGGCCTGCCCCAGCACCGGGGGGGCCGCCCGCTGCGGCGGCCGTGGCGATTCACTCAAGGCCGGTTACCTCCCTCCGCCAAAGCCGCCGGGATCGGGCATGCTGCCTCTTCGACGTCCTGGGCAGCCACGGCACCGGCCATGCTCGACACGCTCATCCTGGTGCTGTTCGTGGTCTCCGGCGCCGCCACCGGCTGGCTGGGGGTGGACCTGCTGCCGGAGGACCTGCTGATCCAGGTGACCAACCTGGAGGGGCTGCGCTGGGTGGTGGGGGGCTTCGGCGCCTTTTTCGGCGTGGTGGCGGGCCTGTTCTTCCAGCAGCTGCGGCGGCGGCTGATGCAGCAGGTGCGCACCATGCCCACCGACCTGCTGGTGAGCCGGGCCGTGGGCCTGATCCTGGGGCTGCTGGTGGCGAACCTGCTGCTGGCGCCGATCCTGCTGCTGCCCCTGCCCTGGGAGGTGGTGTTCGTCAAGCCGCTGGCGGCGGTGATGAGCAACGTGTTCTTCGGCATCTCGGGCTACAACCTGGCCGAGGTGCACGGCCGCACCCTGCTGCGCCTGTTCAACCCGGCCAGCACCGAGGCCCTGCTGGTGGCCGACGGCGTGCTGATGCCCGCCAGCGCCAAGATCCTCGACACCAGCGTGGTGATCGACGGCCGCATCCGCGGACTGCTGGATTCGGGCCTGCTGGAGGGCCAGGTGATCGTGGCCCAGGCGGTGATCGACGAGCTGCAGCAGCTGGCCGATTCGGGCAACGCCGAGAAGCGCGGCAAGGGCCGCCGCGGCCTCAAGCTGCTGGCGGAGCTGCGGGAGCAGTACGGCCGCCGCCTGGTGGTGAACACCACCCGCTACGCGGGCACGGGCGCCGACGACAAGCTGCTGCGCCTCACGGCGGACACCGGCGGCACCCTGCTCACCGCCGACTACAACCTGGCCAAGGTGGCCCAGGTGCAGGAGCTCAAGGTGCTGAACCTGAGCGAACTGGTGATCGCCCTGCGGCCCGAGGTGCAGCCCGGCGACGAGCTGCAGCTCAAGATCGTGCGCGACGGCAAGGAGGCCGACCAGGGGGTGGGCTACCTGGAGGACGGCACGATGGTGGTGGTGGAGGGGGGCCACGGCCGGGGCGGCGAGCGCCTGGCGGTGGTCGTGACCGGCGCCCTGCAGACCCCCACCGGCCGGATGGTGTTCGCCCGGCTGGCGGGCGGCCCCCAGGCCGAGGCCCCCGCTGCCGCCCCCGCGACCGCTGGCGCCGGCGCCGCGCCCCAGCCGGTGCAGCCCGCTGCCCCGGCCCCTGGCGCAGCCCCGGCCGCGGCAGCCTCGGCGGCCCCCGCAGGCCCGGCCGCCGAGGCCGCCGCCCCGCCGCTGCAGCAGCCCCGCCGCGGCGGCAAGGGGAAATCCGCCCCCAAACGGGCCGGCCGCGGCGATCAGGACGCCGCGAACCCCCGCTAGGCTCCGGCCTGAGCCTGCAGTGATCCGCGGATGTCGGTGTCAGCCCCCTACTACGGCGATTCCGCCGTGCTGCGCACCCCGCCGCCGGATCTGCCGTCGCTGCTGCTGAAGGAGCGCATCGTCTACCTGGGGCTGCCGCTGTTCAGCGACGACGACGCCAAGCGGCAGATGGGCATCGATGTGACCGAGCTGATCATCGCCCAGCTGCTCTACCTGGAGTTCGACAATCCGGAGAAGCCGATCTTCTTCTACATCAACTCCACCGGCACCAGCTGGTATTCGGGCGATGCCATCGGCTTTGAAACCGAGGCCTTCGCCATCGCCGACACGATCCGCTACGTCAAGCCGCCGGTGCACACCATCTGCATCGGCCAGGCCATGGGCACCGCCGCGATGATCCTCTCGGCCGGCACCAAGGGCCAGCGGGCCGCCCTGCCCCACGCCTCGATCGTGCTGCACCAGCCCCGCAGCGGCGCCCGCGGCCAGGCCAGCGACATCCAGATCCGGGCCAAGGAGGTGCTGCACAACAAGCACACCCTGATGGAGATGCTCGCGGCCAACACCGGCAAGAGCGTCGAGCAGCTGGCCAAGGACTCGGACCGCATGACCTACCTCACGGCCCAGGAGGCCCTGGAGTACGGCCTGATCGACCGGGTGCTCACCAGCCAGAAGCAGCTGCCCAGCCCCCTGCCCGCCGGCGCCGGCGCCGGCAACCCCGGCATCGGCTGAGGCCCCGCCGGGGCCCCGCGCCCGCGCCCCGCGGCAGTCCAGAGCCCAGCGCTGCCGATCCGCAGCCTCCACCGCCCCTCGGGGCACGCCCAACCACCACCCACCGGCCTCCGCCATGCCCATCGGCACCCCCAGCGTTCCCTACCGCCTGCCCGGCAGCCAGTACGAGCGCTGGGTCGACATCTACACCCGCCTGGGGGTGGAGCGGATCCTCTTCCTCGGCACCGAGGTGAACGACGCCATCGCCAACAGCCTGGTGGCCCAGATGCTGTACCTGGATTCGGAGGACAACTCCAAGCCTATCTACCTCTACATCAACTCCCCGGGCGGCTCGGTGACCGCCGGCCTGGCGATCTACGACACGATCCAGTACGTCAAGTCGGACGTGGTGACGATCTGCGTGGGCCTGGCGGCTTCGATGGGGGCCTTCCTGCTGGCGGCTGGCACCAAGGGCAAGCGCCTGGCCCTGCCCCACAGCCGGATCATGATCCACCAGCCCCTGGGCGGCACCAGCCAGCGCCAGGCCAGCGACATCGAGATCGAGGCCCGCGAGATCCTGCGCATCAAGGACATGCTCAACCAGTCGATGGCGGACATGACCGGCCAGAGCCTGGAGAAGATCACCAAGGACACCGACCGCGACTACTTCCTCAGCGCCGCCGAGGCCCGGGACTACGGCCTGATCGACCGGGTGATCGCCCACCCCAGCGAGGCCTGAGCAGCGGGGCCGGGCTGGGCGATCCGGCGCTTTCGTAAGCTCCCCGCAGCTCCGAACCGACCAGCGCCCCGATGGCCAAGCTCTACTACGACACCGATGCCGACCTCAGCCTGCTGAACGGCAAGACGGTGGCCATCATTGGCTACGGCTCCCAGGGCCACGCCCACGCCCTCAACCTCAAGGACAGCGGCGTCAGCGTGGTGGTGGGCCTCTACGCCGGCAGCCGCTCCGCCGACAAGGCCAGGGCCGACGGCCTCGAGGTGCTGAGCGTGGCCGAGGCCGCCGCCCGGGCCGACTGGATCATGGTGCTGCTGCCCGATGAAACCCAGAAGGCCGTCTACGACGCCGAGATCGCGCCGCACCTGAGCGCCGGCAAGGTGCTGAGCTTCGCCCACGGCTTCAACATCCGCTTCGGGCTGATCCAGCCCCCCGCCGATGTGGACGTGGTGATGATCGCCCCCAAGGGCCCCGGCCACACCGTGCGCTGGGAATACCAGAACGGCCAGGGCGTGCCCGCCCTGTTCGCCATCCAGCAGGACGCCTCCGGCAACGCCCGCGCCCTGGCCATGGCCTACGCCAAGGCGATCGGCGGCACCCGCGCCGGCATCCTGGAAACCAACTTCAAGGAGGAGACCGAAACCGACCTGTTCGGCGAGCAGGCCGTGCTCTGCGGCGGCCTGAGCGAGCTGGTGAAGGCGGGCTTCGAGACCCTGGTGGAGGCGGGCTACCAGCCCGAGCTGGCCTACTTCGAGTGCCTGCACGAGGTGAAGCTGATCGTGGATCTGATGGTGAAGGGCGGCCTCACCGCCATGCGCGATTCGATCTCCAACACCGCCGAGTACGGCGACTACGTCAGCGGTCCGCGCCTGATCACCGCCGACACCAAGGCCGAGATGAAGCGCATCCTCGCCGACATCCAGGACGGCACCTTCGCCCGCAACTTCGTGGCCGAGTGCGAGGCCGGCAAGCCCGAGATGACCAAGGCCCGCCACCGCGACGCCGCCCATCCGATCGAGCAGGTGGGCAAGGGCCTGCGCTCGATGTTCAGCTGGCTGAAGGCGGCCTGATCCGGCTGCGGTGGCACCGGTGCCCGCGGGACCCCCTGGGGGAGTGAGGGGCCTGCTCCCCCCCCTGGCCTGGGGCAGTGCCCAGGCCGGCATGGCCCTCACCCTGGGCTCCACCGGCTGGCTGGTGAGCGGCCTCAGCCCGTCGCCCCTGGTCAACAGCCTGCTGCCGGCCCTGGGGGCGCTGCCCGCCCTGCTGCCGCTGCCCTTCCAGGCCGGCGGCGGCTATGCCCTGCAGCTGGCCAGTGCCCTGGTGCTGCTGGGCGTCGGCCTCCAGGGCAAGGGCGCCTCGGTGCTCTGGCCGCTGCTGGCCGTGCTGCTGTTCGGCATCGGCGGCCAGATGAGCCGGCTGCCCCTGCAGCAGCAGCTGCTGGCGGCGGAGCGCACCTCCCTGCAGACCCTGCGGCTGGGGGACTCCCTCGGCCAGCTGCTGGGCAACCTGCTCACCGGCCTGCTCTTCCCGCTCGGCAAGGCGGTGCTGCAGTACGCCAATGGCCTGGTGCTGCTGCTGCCCCTGCTGCCGCTGGCTCTGGCGGCGGGGCCGGCCGGGCCAGCGCCGCGGCAGGAGCCGGCGGGGCCGGCAGGCCCGGCCCCGGCCCGCATTCCCCTGGAGCGGCGCAGCGCCATCCAGGGACTGCTGTTCGGCGGCCTGTTCAGCCTGCTGGCCCTCTGGGTCCGCCGGGTGGGGGCGGGCAGCTGCCTGGATTTCGGCCTGGTGCTCACGGCCTACGGCCTCGGCCGCGCCCTGGGGGGCACGGGCTTCGCCGCCCGGGCGCTACCCAGGGCCCTCCCCTATCTGCTGATCGCGGCGCTGCTGGCGATCACCCAGGCCCCTGGCCTGCCGGGCTGGGGCGCCGTGCTGCTGTTCCTGCCCATGGGACTGCTGGCGGCCCGCAGCGATGGCCAGCTGGTGGCCAGCCTGCACCCCCTGGGCGATGAGGCCCTGCGCTGGCAGGTGCTGGAGCGATCGGGCGCCATCGGCGGCCTGGCCGGCGCCCTGGCGATCGGCGCCCTGGCCCAGGCGGTGGGGCTCGCCTGGGCCCTGCCGATCCAGGTGGGACTGTTTGTCGCCGCGGCCCTGCTGCCGCCCCGCGTGGGCGGGCGGCCCCGCGGGGCTTGATCCCGCTGGCCCTGGCCTCCGCGCCGACCGGGCTGCTGCTGGTGGGTGCGGCCTGCGGCCTCGACCGGCTCGTGGGGGACCCCCGCGGCCTGCTGCACCCCGTGCAGGTGATGGGCTGGGCCATCGCCCGGCTGCGCACGGCCGCCGAGGCCGCCTGCGGGGAGTCCCCCCCGGCCCTGCGCCTGGCCGGCCTGGCGATCACCCTGGCCCTGGTGGGGGGCAGCGGCCTGGCGGGCTGGGGCCTGGAGCGGCTGGCCCTGGCCTGGCCCGCCATCGGCCTGCCGCTGCTGGTGGTGGGGCTGGCCAGCGCCCTGGCGGGGCGCAGCCTGGAGCAGGCGGTGCAGCAGGTGCTGGCCGCCCTGCCGGAGGCCCCGGGGGGCGATCTGGAGCCGGCGCGCCGGCGGCTGGCCTGGATCGTGGGCCGCGACACCGACGGCCTCAGCGGGGCGGAGGTGCTGCGGGCCCTGGCCGAAACCGCCAGTGAGAACGCCGTCGATGGACTGTTTGCGCCACTGGCCTGGATGCTGCTGGGGGCCCTGGCCTGGGGCGGGTCCCTCCCTGGCCCCCTGGCCCTGGCCTGGGGCTTCAAGGCGGCCAGCACCCTCGATTCGATGCTGGGCTACCGCCGCGGCCGGCTGCGCTGGCTGGGCACCGCCGGGGCCCGCCTCGACGACCTGCTCACCTGGCTGCCCTGCCGGCTGGTGGCCCTCAGCCTGCCCCTGGCGGCCGGCCAGCCGCTGCGGGTCCCGCAGCTGTTCCGCCAGGCCCTGCGGCAGGGGGCCCCCGATCCCTCCCCCAACGCCGGCGTGTCCCAGGCGGCCTATGCCCTGGTGGTGGGCTGCCGCCTGGGGGGCCTCAACCACTACGGCGGGGAGCCCCGGCCCAAGCCGATCCTGGCGGCCGGGTCGTCGCCGCCGGATCGGGCGGCGGTGGAGCGGATGCTGGCCCTGAGCCGCCGCCTGCAGGGGCTGTGGCTGCTGGCGGCGGGCCTGGCCTGGCTGCTGGCGGCAGCCCTGGATCCGGCGCTCCGGGCTCAGTAGGCGCCCCGGTCGCGGGGGAACAGCACCACGCCGATGGTGCAGAGCACGATGGCCAGGTCCATCCAGAAGCTGCGCCGGCTGGCGTAGTGCAGGTCCAGGCGCACCCGCTCCCGGTAGCTGAGGTTGTTGCGCCCCGACACCTGCCACAGGCCGGTCATGCCGGGGCGCACGGAGAGCACGTGGTCCATGGCCTGGCCGTAGCGCCTCAGCTCATCGCGCACGATCGGGCGGGGCCCCACCACGCTCATCTCCCCCCGCAGCACGTTCAGGAACTGGGGCAGCTCATCCAGGCTGGAGCGGCGCAGGAAGGCGCCGATCGGGGTGATGCGCGGGTCGCGCTTGAGCTTGAAGTCGCGCTCGAACTCGGCCTGCAGCTCCGGCGAGGCCGCCAGCACCGAGGCCAGCACGCGGTCGGCGTCGCGGCGCATGGTGCGGAACTTGATGCAGCCGAAGCTGCGGTAGCCGCGGCCGATGCGGCGCTGCACGTAGAACACCGGGCCCGGCGAACTCAGCTTCACCGCCAGGGCGATGGCCAGCAGCACCGGCAGCCCCAGGGCCAGCACCAGCAGCGAGAAGGCGATGTCGCCCGTGCGCTTGAGCACCCGCCCCCGCCGGGACTGGGCCGCCAGCAGCGCCGCGGCCGCCGCGGTGGTGCGCGGCGGAGGGCTCGGCGGGGCGGCGATGGCGACCAATCCGGACGGGGCGGTGTTGGCCCCATTAAAGGGGGCGCCCCGGCGGTGCCCCCGGGGCCGGAGTCACTCACCGCAGAGGCACAGACAGGGGCTGGCTGCGGCGGCGCCGCCGCCGCTGGTGCCCCTCCCAGGCCCGCTCCAGCAGCGCCGCCATCCGCTGCCGGAAGCGCTCCGGGGCGAACTGCTCCGCCCACTGGCGCTGGCCCTCCGCCGGCAGTTGGCGCCAGAGGCGCCGCTGCTCGAAGTGCTCCAGGGCCGCCACCAGGGCGGCCACGCTCTGCTCGGGGAACAGCAGGCCGGTGGGGTTCTCGGCCCCGGCTGTGATGCAGCGCACCGTGTCCAGCAGGCCGCCCTGGCCCAGGCCGATCACCGGCGCCCCGGCCGCCATCGCCTCCACCGGCGCGATGCCGAAATCCTCCAGACCGGCGTACACATAGGCCCGGCAACTGGCCATCAGCGCATCCACCCGCTCGGCGCTCACCCGCCCCAGCAGGCTGACGTTGGGGCGGGCCAGGGCCCGCAGCCGCCGCCGCTCCGGCCCATCGCCCACCACCAGCAGCGGCAGGCCGGTGCGGTTGAACGCCTCCACCACCAGGTCCACCCGCTTGTAGGGCACCAGCCGGCAGAGGCAGAGGTAGAAGCCATCCCGCTCCCGGTCCCAGGCGAAGCGCTGCACCGCCACGGGCGGATGCACCACCGCGGCCGGCCGGCCCCAGTAGCGGCGGATGCGCTCCGCCGTGAAGCGGGAGTTGGCCACCAGATGGTCGGGCCGCTGGCCGCTGGCCCGGTCCCACTGGCGCAGGCTGTGGAGCTGCCAGCGGAGCAGCGGCCCCAGCGGACCGCGGGCCAGGGCCGAGCGCCGCAGGTAGGGGTGCATCTGGTCCCAGGCGTAGCGCACGGGGGTGTGCACGTAGCTCACGTGCAGCTGCTCGGGGCCGGTGAGCACGCCCTTGGCCACCAGGTGACTGCTGCTGAGCACCAGGGGAAAGCCGGCCAGATCGAGCTGCTCGATCGCCAGGGGCAGCAGCGGCAGGTACTGCTGCACGTGGCTGGGGCCCCAGGGCAGCCGCTGGATGAAGCTGGTGCGGATCGGGCGGTCCGCCAGCCAGCTGCCCCGCCGACCGCTCTCGCCATCCACCAGGGCATGGAGCTGGGGCCGATCCAGCAGCGCATCGAGCTCCCGCACCACCAGCTCAGCGCCGCCGACGGAGCGGGGCGTGAACCACTCGTGAACCAGGGCGACGGGGCCGGGGAGGGATGCCATGGGCCGAACCGTAGGGGGCCCGCGGGCCCCGGGACCCTTGAAGGACTGTTGCCGCCCAGGTCACGAAAACTCTCAGGCCATTGCCCCGGCGGGGGCAGCTCCCGAAGCTGGGGCCCGGACCTGGGTGCCCATGCCGATCCGCGAACTTCTGGAAGACGCCCTGGAGGAACCGTCGATCGGGCAGACCGCCCTGTTCAGCTGGCATGCCACCCCGGTGGGCATCGCCGCCCTCTGGCGCGAGGGCCAGCCGCCCACGCCGCCCCCCTACGCCGCCGCCCTGAAGGAGGGCCTGGAGGTGGGCCTGGACCTGAGCCGTGAGGAGCGGGAGTTCCACCAGGTGAGCCAGGGCCTGGTGCTGCTGTTCCACAGCTGAGGTTCCACAGCTGAGGACCCCCAGGAAACGGAGAGGGTGGGATTCGAACCCACGGAAGGTTGCCCTTCAAACGATTTCGAGTCGTTCGCTTTCGACCACTCAGCCACCTCTCCAACAGCCTGGACAGCGCCCCAGGGCCGAAACCCACGGGCGGCGGCCCCAGGGCCGGACCCGCCAGGCGAGCCATTGGCACTTTAGGGATCGACCGGTCCGCTCAGCTCTGCTCCCACCCAGCGGCGGCGCCGGCGGCGCTGATCCAGAGCCGGTCGGGGGCGAGGCGGGGCAGGCCGCGCCGCTCCCCGCGCCGGGGGCCAAAGCCGAGCCACAGCCCCTGCACGGCCGGCGCCTGCAGCCGGCGCCAGCTCCAGAGGGCCTGGCGATCGGGCAGCAGCGCCCAGGCGAGGGCGCCGGAGCGCAGCAGCAGGGCCTGGCTGTCGGCGGCGAGGGCCGCCACCGCCAGGCCGGGACTGGCCAGCCGCTGGCCCGGGGCCAGGGGCGGGCTGCCGTCGCCCGTGGCCAGCACGGTGGGGCTGAGGCTGCTCCAGCAGGCGGGCTGCTCCGGGGCGACGCCATCGAGCAGCAGGATCCAGTCGTAGCGCTGCAGGCCGAGGCCCAGGGCCAGCTGGCGGGCCCGGGCGCAGTTCAGGCCATCGGCGCCGCGGGCCACCAGGGCACCGCGGCCGCCGTGGCGGGCCACCAGCAGATCGCGGCGGCCCTCGTGCACCAGCAGCAGCTGGTCGCGGCCCAGCAGGGCCAGGTGCAGGGCCAGGGCCAGGGCGAGCAGCAGGGCACCGGCCCGCCGCCAGGGGCGGGCGGGGGCCTGCTGGGGCAGCAGCCAGGGCAGCAGACCCAGGCTGAACAGCAGCACCAGCAGCGGCAGCATCTTGCCCAGCTGCCACTGGGCCAGGGGCAGGCCGGCGAACCGCTGGGCCAGCCAGAGGAACAGCCGCGTCAGCGGCAGCAGCGGCAGGGCCAGCGGGCCCACCAGCGGCGGCAGCAGCACGGCCGCCACGGCCATCGCCATGGCCCCGAGTGTGAGGGGGGTGAGCAGGGGCCCGATCAGCAGGTTGGCGGGCACCGCGTAGAGCGGCAAGGCGCCGAAGTGCAGCAGCTGCAGGGGCAGGGTCCAGAGGGAGGCCGCCAGGGGCACCGCCACCCCGGCGGCGGCCCAGCCGGGCAGCCAGGCCCCGAGGCGCTCCTCCAGGGGCCGGGCGGTGAGCATCAGGCCGGCGCAGGCGGCCACGCTCAGCTGGAAGCCCACATCCAGCAGCCAGGCCGGCGCCACCAGCACCATGGCCAGGCAGCCCAGCAGCAGCACCCCCAGGGGCCGGCTGCGGCGGCCGCTCTCCTGCACCAGGAAGGCCATCGCCCCCATCAGCACCGCCCGCACCACTGAGGGCTGGGGGCCCGCCAGCAGCAGGAACAGCAGCATGGCCCCCAGGGCCAGGCCCCAGCGCAGCGGGGGCGGACCGTGGCGGGCCAGGGCCATCACGGCCCCCAGCAGCACCGTGAGGTGGAAGCCACTGGCGGCCAGGGCGTGGGAGAGCCCCGCCACCCGGAACGCCTCCCGCACCGCCAGGGGCACGGGCACCACGGCACTGCCGAGCACCAGGGCCGCCAGCACCCCACCGGCCTCCGGCCCGCCCACGGCCACCAGGGTGGCGGCCATGCGGCGGCGCAGGTCGGCGATGGGGGTGGCGGGGCGCTCCAGCAGCCGCCAGCGCTCCACCCGCAGCTGGCTCCAGGCCCCCTGGCGGGCCAGCCGCTCGGCCGACCCCGCCAGCAGCGGGTGGGGCCCGGGCCGGGGCCGCCGCAGGCTCCCCTGGGCCTCCAGGCTCCAGCCCTGCTGCAACCGGGGACAGGGGTCGTTGAACTGCAGCTCCGTGCGGCCGCCGCCGAGCTGCAGCAGCGCCCGGCAGCCCTGCCCGGAGCCGTTGGCCTGGGGATCGCCAAGCAGCCGCCCACGCAGGCGCATCGCCACGCCGGCCTCCGCGGCGGGGGGCAGCAGCCGCGCGGGATCCCGGGGGCCGGGCTGGGGCCGGTGCAGCTGGCCCCAGGGCAGCAGCAGCACCAGGGCCAGCAGCAGCGCCAGCCGCGCCGGCCGGCCCAGGTCCAGCCGCAGGGCCAGCAGCGCCAGCCCCAGCAGCCCGGCCAGGGCGAGGGGCCAGGCCAGGGGCAGCACCCCCAGGGCCAGGGCCGCCAGGGCGAGGGACACCACACGGGCGGGCATGGGCCGGGGGCAGAGTCCTGAGGGTTCCCCTAGGGTTCAGCCGTGGGCCAGTTGATGCGTTGCGCCGGCCGCCGGGTGGCGGCGATCGGGCTGCTGCTCGGCGGCGGTGCCCCCCTGCCGCTCGCTGCCGGCCTCGGCCTCAGCGCCGGCCTGGCCCCGGCCGCCCTGGCCCAGCCCCGCACCATCCGGGTGGCGGCGGGCGACACCCTGGAGCAGCTGGCCCAGACCCACGGCGTGGCCCTGGAGGCCCTGATCCGCCTCAATGGCATCGCCGATCCGGCCCTGCTGCAGATCGGCCAGGTGCTGCAGCTGCCAGCGCGGCCGGAGGCCCTGGCCCCGCCGCCGCCGCCTCCGCCGCCCGATGGCAGCGGCGCCGAGGCGGCGGCGGCCCTGCTGCTCAGCCCCGCGGAGCGGCGCGACCGGGCCGAGCTGGAGCTGCGGGAGCAGTCCGGCCGGGCCCGCTGGCGCTGGTTCAACGCCACCGCCGTGGACTGGGCCGGCTGGCGCCTTCACCCCGGCGGCGTGCGCATCACCCTGGTGAAGCCCTCCGCCGCGGACCTGGGCCTGCGGGGCTCGGCCGCCTCCGCCGTGGGGGTGCAGTGCGAGACCCTGCGCCAGAACTGGCGCATCGGCGGCAGCTGGCAGGGCTGGGAGGTGCCGCCGCCGGGCACGGTGGGCCAGCGCATCGTGCTCGACCTCTGCAGCAACACCCTGGACAGCCCGGCCCTGCCGGTGGCGCCGGCGCCCTAGGCCGGTGCTGCGGCGAGGGCGTCCCGCTGGGCCTCACTGAGCAGGGGGAAGCCCAGGGCGCGGCGCTCCTCCAGCCAGGCCTCCGCCACCTGGCGGGCCAGGCTGCGGATGCGGCCGATGGTGGCGGTGCGCTCGGTGACGGAGATCACGCCGCGGGCCTCCAGCAGGTTGAAGGTGTGGCTGCACTTGAGCACGAAGTCGAGCGCCGGGGCGGGCAGGCGGCGGGCCACCAGATCGCTGGCCTCGGCCTCGTAGAGGGCGAACAGCTGCTGCAGCCGCTCGGGGTTGGAGGCCTCGAAGTTGTAGGTGCACTGCCCCTTCTCAAAGGGCAGCCAGAGATCGCCGTAGCTGCGCTCCTGGTTCCAGCTCAGGTCCCAGATGCTCTCCACGTCCTGCAGATACATGGCCAGGCGCTCCAGGCCATAGGTGATCTCGATCGACACCGGCCGGCAGTCGAGGCCGCCGCACTGCTGGAAGTAGGTGAACTGGGTCACCTCCATGCCGTCGAGCCACACCTCCCAGCCCACGCCCCAGGCGCCGAGGGTGGGCGACTCCCAGTTGTCCTCCACGAAGCGGATGTCGTGGTCGGCGGCGCGGATGCCCAGGGCCTCCAGGGAGGCCAGATAGGTTTCCTGGATGCCATCGGGGCTGGGCTTGATCAGCACCTGGTACTGGAAGTAGTGCTGGGCCCGGTTGGGGTTGTCGCCGTAACGGCCATCGGTGGGGCGGCGGCAGGGTTCGGGGTAGGCCACCGCCCAGGGCTCCGGCCCGATCGCCCGCAGCACCGTGTGGGGGCTCATGGTGCCGGCCCCCTTCTCGGTGTCGTACGGCTGCAGGATCAGGCAGCCCCGCTCGGCCCAGAAGCGGTTCAGGGTCTGGATGATGTCCTGGAAGTGCATCGACGGGATCCGGCGCGAGCCCGGGGCGGGACGGAACCGATGATCCCAGACCAAGCCTCGCCCCCGCGGGGGCAAGGCCCTCAGGAGGCGTTGAGGATCCGCCCCAGCGACTGGGTGATCGACTCGCTGGGCACGGCCAGGGCCTCGAACTGCTCGGCGGGCACCGCCCGGCTCCACAGCCAGCCCTGGCCCTGGTTCACGCCGATGCGGCGCAGATAGGCCAGCTCGGACTCGGTCTCGACCCCCTCGGCGCAGACGTCCACGCCGATGGCATGGCAGCCCGCCACCAGCCACTGCAGGAAGCGCTGGCGGTAGCTGTCGGCGTCGATGCCGGAGATCACGCTGCGGTCCACCTTCACCTTCTGGAAGTTGAGGCTCACCATGTGGGCCAGGGGCGCGTCACCGGTGCCGAAGTCGTCCACGGCGATGCTGTGCAGCAGCGCCAGTTCGTTGAGGAAGTACGACTCCTCCCGGCCGGCCACACCCTTCTCCGTGACCTCCACCACCAGGCGCTTGCCCACCTTGCGGCGCATGGTGTCGAGGTCAGCGACGGCGCGGGAGATGGGGCGGAAGAACATCTTGCCTGAGCCGATATAGCGGCTGGAGAGGTTCACCGACAGCCACACGTTCGACTGGATGCGATCGAGCAGCTTCAGGGCGAAGACGAACGAATCCTGGGTGAGGGCGATGTTGAAAGTGGGGTCCTGCTCCAGGGCCTCCAGCTCCTCCGGGCTGGGCGGGCCGCCGTTGGGGCGCCACAGCACCTCACCCCCGCAGACGCGGCCGGTCGTCAGATCGACGATGGGCTGGATGTGGAAGGTTTCCAAGGCCGCAGGGGAACGGAATGGGGACCGGGGCCGGGCAGCCGCAGACCTGCCGACCCGGCCGTCACGTTGAGTAACACTAGCGGGGCTGGCCGCTTCAGACCACCGGCACCGGCTCAGGCCACCAGCTCCAGCAGCCCCATCTGCCCCCCCGCCAGCAGCCGGTGGCGGGCCTGGGCGAAGCCGGCGGAGCGGGCCAGCTGCTCCTGCTCGGCGCCGGTGGGGAAGCGCCGCAGGCTCTCCTCCAGGTAGGCGTAGTGGGGCTCCAGGCCGGCGCGGCGGGCCAGGGGCACCACCAGGCGGCGCAGGTAGAGGCGCTGGAAGCCGGCGGCCAGGCCAGCGCCGGCACCGGCCGGATCGGGGCGGTTGAAATCGAGCACGGCGGCACGCCCCCCCGGCCGCAGCAGCCGGCGCAGCTCCGCCAGGCCAGCGGCTGGATCGGGCAGGTTGCGCAAGCCATAGGCCATCACCGCGCCGTCGGCCCAGCCATCGGCCAGGCCCGTGGCCTGGGCATCGCCCTGGCGCCACTCCACGGGCAGCCAGGGCTGGGCGGCGGCGCGGCGGCGGGCCAGGGCCAGGGGCGCCGCCGCGGCATCGAGGCCGAGCACCAGGCCGCCCGGGCGCAGCTTCCCGGCCAGCACCAGGGCCAGATCACCGGTGCCGCAGCAGAGGTCCAGCAGGCGCTGGCCGGGGCGGGGCTGCAGCCAGGCCACCGCCTGGCGCTTCCAGAGCCGGTGCAGCCCGAGGCTGAGCACGTCGTTGAGGCGGTCGTAGGCGGGGGCGATCTGCTCGAACAGATCCCGCACCGCCTGGGGGTCACCGGGCCGCATCGGGGCCGCTATCCCAGGGCAGGGAAATTGAATCAAGGCTCACGCCCGCCGTGGCGGCCCGGACGTCGGCGGGTCCGGCGCCAGGCGCCAGACCCCGGGCCGCCAGCCGGTGCGGGCCGGTGACGCTCAGCACCATCACGGTGGCCAGCCCCACGGCGGCGGAGCACACCATGCAGCCGGCGAGCATCAGGGCGAATTCGCGGCGCTCACTGGCGGCCTGCATCAGCTGCAGGGCCCAGGCCACGAGGGCCACCACGGCGGTGATCATCACCAGAGCCAGGGCCGGAGAGGGCTGGGGGAAGAAGGTCGTCACAGCGGCGCCGACCGGGCTCAAGTCCCCACAATGTAACGAGCCGTAACGGATTCTGCGGCGGCCAGGGGCCGCCGGGATCGGCCCAGCCCAGGCGTCCCCTCAGGCGACCTGCTCCAGGGGCCGCACCGCCAGGCCCTGCCCCAGCAGCTCCGCCTTGATCTGCTGCACCGTCAGTACCCCGTCGTGCAGCAGCGAGGCCAGCAGCGCCGCCGAAGCCCGGCCCCCCCGGGGGCCGTCGTCGAGGGCCTGGGCGATGTGGTCGATGCAGCCGGCGCCGCCGGAGGCGACCACCGGCACCGGCACCGCCTCGGCCACGGCCCGGGTCAGGGCCAGGTCGTAGCCGGCCTGGGTGCCGTCGCCATCCATCGAGGTGAGCAGGATCTCGCCGGCCCCGAGGGCCACCACCCGCCGGGCCCAGGCCACCGCATCGAGGCCCGTGTTCTCGCGGCCGCCCTTCACATACACGTCCCAGCCGGGCTCGGCCCCCGGCCGGCGGCGGGCGTCGATGGCCACCACGATGCACTGGCAGCCGAAGCGGCCGGCGCCGCGGGCCACCAGGTCGGGGTCGCGCACCGCCGAGGAGTTGAGGCTCACCTTGTCGGCGCCGGCCCGCAGCAGCTCGGTGATGCCCTCCACGCTGCTGATGCCGCCGCCCACGGTGAAGGGGATCGTCACGGCCTCGGCGCTGCGGCGCACCAGCTCCACCAGGGTGGCGCGGCCCTGGTGGGAGGCGGCGATGTCGAGGAACACCAGCTCATCGGCGCCGGAGGCGCTGTAGCGGCAGGCCAGCTCCACCGGGTCGCCGGCATCGCGCAGACCCACGAAGTTCACGCCCTTCACCACCCGTCCGTCGGCCACGTCGAGGCAGGGGATGATCCGTTTGGCAACCATGGCGGGTGGAGGCGGGAGGGGCGCGGCGGCGGCGGGGAGCACCAGCGGCCAGCGGGTTAACCTGACCCCACTTTTCCAGTAGCGCCGGCCATGACCCAGGCTGCCATCACCATCGGCTCGAAGGTGCGGGTCACCCGGGTGCGCGACCGCATCCCCGCCGAACTGGTGGCGGCGCTGCAGGCCGATGCCACCGGCACCGTGACCGACTTCAAGGTGACCGACGGCAAGGGCATCGGCGTGGTGGTGCAGCTGGCCAACGGCAACAGCACCTGGTTCTTCGACGACGAGATCACCGCCGCGTGAGCGACTCCCCCAACCCCACCGCCGCCAGCGGCGCCGGCGCCCGCCAGCTGCTGGGCATGAAGGGTGCCTCTGGCACCAGCAGCATCTGGAAGATCCGGCTGCAGCTGATGAAGCCGGTCACCTGGATCCCCCTGATCTGGGGGGTGCTGTGCGGCGCGGCGGCCTCGGGCAACTTCCACTGGACCTGGGGCCAGGTGGGGGCCTCCTTCGCCTGCATGCTGATGAGCGGACCGCTGCTGGCGGGCTACACCCAGACCATTAACGACTACTACGACCGCGAGATCGACGCGATCAACGAGCCCTACCGGCCGATCCCCTCGGGGGCGATCCCCCTGGGCCAGGTGAAGGCCCAGATCTGGATCCTGCTGCTGGCGGGTCTGGCCGTGGCCTACGGGCTCGACCGCTGGGCGGGCCACAGCACGCCGGTGCTGCTGCAGCTGGCCCTGGGCGGTTCGTTCGTGAGCTACATCTACTCGGCGCCGCCGCTGAAGCTCAAGCAGAACGGCTGGCTGGGCAACTACGCCCTGGGCGCCAGCTACATCGCCCTGCCCTGGTGGGCCGGCCAGGCCCTGTTCGGCCAGCTCACCTGGACCACCGCGATCCTCACCCTGGCCTACTCCCTGGCGGGCCTGGGCATCGCCGTGGTGAACGACTTCAAGAGCGTGGAGGGCGACCGGGCCCTGGGGCTGCAGAGCCTGCCGGTGGTGTTCGGGATCAAGCGGGCCAGCTGGATCAGCGCCGGCATGATCAACGGCTTCCAGCTGGCGATGGTGGCGGTGCTGATCGCCATCGGCCAGCACTTCGCCGCCGTGCTGCTGGTGCTGCTGATCGTGCCCCAGATCACCTTCCAGGACATCTGGCTGCTGCGCGATCCGGTGGCCTTTGACGTGAAATACCAGGCCAGCGCCCAGCCGTTCCTGGTGCTGGGGATGCTGGTGACGGCCCTGGCCATCGGCCACAGCGACCTGGTGCTGGCCCCCGGCGTGCTGGCTTCCGGCGCCCTGGCCCCGACGATGTGACCCGGCGCCGCCGCCAGCTGATCCTCACCGGCCTGGCTGCGGCGGGGGTCGGGGCGGGCGTGGCCCTGGGCCAGGCGGCCCTGGTGGACAGCATCGACGGCCTGCTGCCGGAGGTGCGCCACATCAACACCTTCAACCGCCCCGGCACCGTGACGGTGCTCTCGGCCGACGGGCAGGTGATCCAGAAGCTGGGGCCCGCCACCCGCGAGAAGGTGGCCAGCGGCCAGATGCCGCCGCTGGTGCAGCGGGCCTTCATCGCCGCGGAGGACCGCCGCTTCTACCAGCACGACGGCCTGGATCCGGTGGGCATCGCCCGGGCCATGCTGCGCAACCTCACCCGCGGCTCGGTGGAGGAGGGCGCCAGCACGATCACCCAGCAGCTGGCCCGCACGGTGTTCCTCAGCCAGGACCGCACCCTGATCCGCAAGCTCAAGGAGGCGGCCCTGGCGGGCAAGCTCGAGCGCCAGCTGAGCAAGCAGCAGATCCTGGAGCAGTACCTCAATGTGGTGTACCTGGGCTCCAGCGCCTACGGCGTGGCGGATGCGGCCTGGATCTACTTCTCCAAGACGCCGGCCCAGCTCACCCTGCCGGAGGCGGCCCTGATCGCCGGCCTGCCGCCGGCCCCCTCGGTGTATTCGCCGCTGGTGAATGCGGATCTGGCCCTGCAGCGGCGCGCCACGGTGCTGCGGCGGATGCGCGAGGCGGGCTTCATCGACGACGCCCAGCTGGCGGCCGCCAGCGCCGAACCGCTGCGGCTGCGGCCGGCGGAGCCCAAGTACTGGACCAGCCGGGCGCCCTACTTCACCAGCTGGGTGGCCCAGGAACTGCCGCGGGTGCTGTCGCCGGAGCAGCTGGAGGTGGGCGGCCTGACGATCCGCACCAGCCTGAATCTGGCCTGGCAGGACCAGGCCCAGCGCACGATCAACGCCCACACCCCGGGGGCCATGGAGGGGGCGCTGGTGTCGATCGAGCCGGGCACGGGCCTGGTGCGGGCGATGGTGGGCGGCAAGGACTACAGCCGAAGCCAGTTCAACCGCGCCGCCCAGGCCCTGCGCTCGCCCGGCTCCACCTTCAAGCTGTTCGTGTACCTCACGGCCCTCAAGGAGGGCATGAAGCCGGAGGACCCGGTGCTCGATTCGGCCCGCTGCTTCGCCGGCTACTGCCCCAAGAACTTCGGCAACCGCTACATGGGCAGCGTGCCGATGTGGGTGGCGCTGCAGAACTCGCTCAACACCGTGGCGGTGGGGCTGCTGCAGAAGCTGGGCTTCGATCCGGTGATCGCCACCGCCAAGAGCCTGGGGCTCACCCGGGAGCTGGGGCGCTTCTACCCGATGGCGATCGGCGCCTACGAGCAGACGGTGCTGGACATGACCGCCGCCTACGCCGCCATCACCAACCGCGGTGTGTACGTGGCACCGACGCCGTTCGAGGAGATCCAGGGACCGAATGGCGAACTGCTCTGGAGCCGCCGCGTCGACGGCGACCGGGGCAAGCGGGCCGTGGACAGCGACATCGCCGATGCGATGCAGTGGATGCTCGAAAAGGTGGTGACCGGCGGCACCGGCACCGGCGCCGCCCTGCCGGGGCGCCCCGTGGCCGGCAAGACCGGCACCTCCGAAAACGGCCGCGACCTCTGGTTCATCGGCTCGATCCCCCAGCTGAGCACCGGCCTGTGGCTGGGCTACGACAACAACCGCAGCACCGGCAGCACCAGCGTGCTGGCCACCTACGCCTGGCGCGACTACATGGCGGCGATCGTGAAGGATCTGCCGGTGCGGCCCTTCCCGCCCAAGCCGGTGCTCACGGGCAGGTTCAGACCGAGGGAGCAGGGGCCGGCGCCGCGGCTGTGGGGCGGCACGCCTGCACCGACCACCGCACCCCCCGAGCGGCGCGGCGAGCCGGCGGCCGAGCAGTCGGGGCGGCCCAGCGAGGCGGTGCCGGATCCGGTGGTGGTGCCCGAGGCGACCCCGGCCCGGCCGGAACCGGCGCCCGGCCCGGCGGCCCCGGCCCCCGCCCCCGCCCCCGCCCCGGGCCCCGTGGCCCCGCCGCCGGTGGCGCCGCCGCCACCGCTCACCCCCGCCGCCCCACCGGTGGCGCCGCCACCGCCCTGAACTGAGGCGGCCCCAGGCACCAGGGCCTCAGCCTCAAGCTCAGCCCGGCGCCTGCAGCGCCGCCGCGAAGAAGCCATCGCCCGCCCCCGGCTGGGGCCAGAGCTGCCAGCTCTCCAGCAGCCGCCAGCCGGGGTGATCGGCCAGAACGGCCTCGATCAGCTGGCCGTTCTCACGCGGGTGCACGGTGCAGGTGGCATACACCAGCCGGCCAGCGGGCTTGAGCAGGGGCAGCAGCCCCTCCAGCAGCTGGCGCTGCAGGGCCACCAGCCCGTCGATGGCGGCGGGCTCCAGGCGCCAGCGGGCATCGGCGTGGCGGGCCAGGGTGCCGAGGCCCGAGCAGGGGGCATCCACGAGGATGCGATCCAGCCTGCCCAGGAGCTCCGGCGCCGCGGCGGCCAGATGAACCGCATCGCCCAGCCGCGGCTCGATGCAGCTGAGGCCGAGGCGCTGCTGGTTGCGGCGCAGGCGCTGCAGCCGCGCCTCGCCGCGGTCGAGGGCCAGCACCAGGCCCCGGTCGCCCATCAGCTCGGCCAGGTGGGTGCTCTTGCCGCCCGGGGCGGCGCAGGCATCGAGGATGCGCTCGCCGGGCTGGGGATCGAGCAGGGGGGCGATGCGCTGGGCGGCGCGGTCCTGCACGCACCAGTGGCCCTCGGCGTAGCCGGGCAGCTGGCGCAGGTCGCCGCTGCGGCCGGTGAGGCTGAGGCCGGCGGGCAGATCCGCCAGCGGTTCGGCCGCCACGCCGGCCGCCGCGAAGGCCGCCAGCACCGCCTCGCGGCTGCTGCGCAGCCGGTTCACGCGCAGGTCGAGGGGCGGCGGCGCGTTGCAGGCCACGCCGAAGGCCTCGGCCTGCTGGGGTGGCAGCCACTGCAGCAGCTCGGCCGCCAGCCAGTCAGGCAGCGACTGGCGGATCGCCAGGGCGGCGGCGGGATCGGCCGGCAGCACCAGGTCCTGGCCCGCCTGGCGCTGGCGCAGGCAGGCCCGCAGCAGGCCGTTCACCACCGGCGCCAGCTGGGCCAGGCCGCCGCGCTTGGCCAGCTCCACGCTGGTGCTCACCGCCGCCGAGGCCGGCACCCGATCGGTGGCCAGCAGCTGGTAGAGGCCGAGGTGCAGCAGCCAGCGCAGCTTGGGCGGCTGGCGCGCGGCCGGCACCTTGCCGAGCCGATCCAGCCAGGCATCCAGCAGGCGCCGCTGGCGGATGGCGCCGTAGGCCAGCTCGGTGGCCAGGCCCCGATCCGCCGGGGCCAGGGCCGCCCGCTGCAGCTCCCGCTCCAGGGCGCCATCGGCGTAGGCACCGGCCGCCACCGCCTGCAGCACCTGCCAGGCCAGCCGCCGCGGCGCCAGGCCGATGCCGGACGACTCCGCCGGCGAGGGATCAGCCGGCGGGGGCTGGGGTGCGGATGCGGCGGGCGACGGTGCGGACAAGCGGGAGGCGCTGGGGTGCTCCACAACTAGCCGCCCGGCGGCGGCAGGGGAGCCTGCCAGCGGTGGGCCGCCAGGGGCAGCCGGCCCTCGGCGTCCACCGGAATCCCCTCCGCCAGCAGCAGGTCGCGCTGGATCCAGTCGGAGCCCTCGCGGCTGGGGGCGAGGCTGATGCGCCCCTGGGCGTTCACCACCCGGTGCCAGGGCACCGCGGAGGGCAGCGGCAGGCGCCGCAGGGCCCAGCCCACCTGGCGGGCACAGCCGTAGGCACCGATCAGCTCGGCGATCTGGCCGTAGGTGGCGAGGCGGCCGTGGGGAATCAGCGCCACGGCGGCATACACGCGCTGATCGAAACCGTCACCCACCACCGGAGCCATCAGGCGGGATCGCCCCCACCAGCCGCCCGGGCTCGCGTGGCCGGATCGGAGCCCAGGTCCTCCAGCCGCAGCAACGCCGGCTCCAGCCAGATGGGGGCAACAGCGGGCACGGCGGCGACCCGTGGGATGCCCAGGAACGCTAACCACCCGGGCGGTCCAGGTCGGCCACGCCCTTCAGCACCGCCTGGGCCATGGCGATGGCCTGCTGGGCATCGGAGCGGTCGAAGAGTTCGGCCGGCGGCGTGGCATCGAGCGGGTAGCGACTGCTGGCACTCATCCGGCTGAGCTGCCGCAGGGGGATGGCCTCAAACGAGGCCGTGTCCACCCCGAGGGAGGCCAGCTGCTGGAGGAGCTGGCCGAGGACGTGGGTGTGCTGCGGCTCTTCCCCAAGCTCAAGCACCAGGCTCTTGAGAGCCTTCTCGGCGGCCTGGGAGGCGTGGTAGCAGGCCTGGGAGTAGAACCCGTGCTCCAGGGCCAGGGACGCCATCTGCAGATCGTTCTCAGCCTGAAACAACCAGGCCTGGGGACGGGCGTTCATAGAGAGGGATCGCCTGGGCGTGAATCGAGCGCCAGTAGGGAGAGGGGGAGTGGGCGGCGGCCTGCCAGTCGGCCCGGGTGATGGCGATCACATCATCGCCAACGCCGGCCTGCAGCAGGAGATCCGCCAGGCGATCGGCCTGCTGCCTGGCCTGAGCCACCACCAGCAGATCGGTGTCGGAGTAGCCATTCCAATCGCCGCGGGCACGGGAGCCGAACAGGAGAACCAGGCATGGCACGCCGTCGAGCCCATCGCCGTCGGCCAGCGCCTCGGCCACGGCCTGGCGGCGCTCGGCCAACCAGCGCTGCTGCCGCGCCTGGCGCAGCCGCTCCAGTGGGGACAGATCTGGCGTCACAGCCGTACCGTAGCGACGGCCGCCGGTAAGGCCTGATTGCCTTGCCATGCTGCTGGGAGCCTGCCGCCAACCCATGTCCATCCAGTCGTTCATTGGGCTTCTGGCCGGAAGGAGCACCCGCACCGCCAGCCTGGACGAACTCGATACCGCGGCGGCAGAGGGCTGGGCAGACCACCGGACAGCCTCGACACCGCCCGCGTGAAGATCACCGCTGACACCAATCTGCTGGTGCGGGCTGTCGTTCAGGATGATCCTGGCCAGGCCATGGCCGCCTCGGAGCTGTTGCAGAAGGCTGCGTTGGTGGCCGTGCCCCTGCCGGTGCTGTGCGAATTCGTATGGGTGCTGCGACGGGTGTATGCCTTCAGCAGTCACGACTGCATCGCCGCCATTGAGGCGCTGATGGCCTCTGAACAGGTTGTGGTCGATGGGCCAGCCGTGAGGGTTGGCCTGGCGATGCTGGAGGCCGGCGGGGACTTTGCCGATGGGGTGATGGCCCATGGCGGCCACTGGCTTGGCGGCGAGGTGCTGGCCACCTTCGACCGCAGGGCCGCCGCCCTGCTGAAGGCGCAGGGCATCCGCACGCTGCTCCTCTGAACTCCTTCCTCCATGCCCCTCCTCCCCCGCCGCTACGAACGCCTCCAGGCCGTGCTGAACCGGCGCATGGGCGACCTCACGGTGGTGCTGGAGGCGGTGGACAAGCCCCACAACCTCTCGGCGATCCTGCGCACCTGCGACGCGGTGGGGGCGATGGAGGCCCATGTGGTGAGCCTGCCGGGGCGGCCGCGCACCTTCAACAAGACCGCCAAGGGCAGCCAGAAGTGGGTGCCGCTGCTGCCCCACCCCAGCATCGAGGCCTGCCTCACGGGCCTGAAGGCGCGCGGCTTCCGGCTCTACGGCACCCACCTGGGCGGCAACGCGATCGACTACCGCGCCTGCGACTTCACCGGCCCCACCGCCTTCCTGCTGGGGGCGGAGAAGTGGGGCCTGAGCGCGGAGGCCACCGCCCTGGTGGACCAGCCGCTCTTCATCCCCACCACGGGCATGGTGCAGAGCCTGAACGTGAGCGTGGCGGCGGCCGTGCTGCTGTTCGAGGCGCTGCGGCAGCGGCAGGCGGCGGGGCTGGTGCCAAGCCAGGGCGAGGGCGTGCCCGGCGGCGAGGCGGAGTATCGGCGAATCCTGTTCGAGTGGTCCTATCCCCAGGTGGCGGACTGGTGCCGGCGCACGGGGCGGCCCTACCCGCCGCTCACGGAGGAGGGGGAGATCGCCGAGGAGCTGCCGCGAACGTTGAAGCTGCGGTACTGACGCCCTTGAGTAGCGCAACCAGCACCAGGAGGCCAAACGCGGCCAAGAATCGCAGCCCGTGAATGCTTCATGTCACGCATCACATGCGCACCACACGCGCACTCATCGACAACGTCCTGGCCGCTGCAAAGGGGGCCCTGCAGCGCAGGCAGGCGATCAGTTCTGTGATCAGAAACCCTGCACTTCATGCGCTGGCCGCACCTCCGGCATCCGCAGTGGCATGATGCCATTGCTGCCGCTTCAGACAGGCGGCAAGCCTGGCAGAATAAAGAGCCCTGCCCGGACAGCCTTGCCCTACCCCGAGCCTGACACCAACTACTCATCTCGCAGACTCAACCATCTTGCTCGTGAGCTAGGAGCGAGGAGTTATCTTGAAATCGGCGTCTTTGGAGGCGATACATTTCAAAAAGTAGAAGTCGACAAGAAGACTGGGATCGATCCCGAGTTCCAGTTCAACTGGAAAGATATCAATAACGACAACTCGGTAATTTTGCGCGAGATCTCCAGCGATTGCTATTTCGAATCCCTCGATCCAGGCCAGTGCTTTGATCTTGTATTTATCGATGGCCTTCACACATACGACCAAACATATCGTGACCTGCAGAACACCTTGCGTCATTCCAACCCCAGAAGCGTAGTGCTTATTGACGACACAATTCCTTGCGACGTGTTTTCCACCTGTCGCGACCAACAAGAGTGCATTCGGCTTCGCACGATTGCCGGAGGCCTCCCAACTGACAATCGATGGCACGGAGACACATACAAGTTGATACCACTTCTGGCATTATTCAATTCTGACATGAACTTCTGCACGATAAGTGATCGAGGCAATCCCCAGACACTTGTCTGGAGAAAAAACACGACCCACTGGGCCGACCCCCACGCGCAAATGCAGGCATTTTGGGCTACGGAAAACCTATCCTGCTGCGACTATCTCTGGTTACTCAATAATCTCAGTCTTTACGCACTCACCACAGAAGACGAGGCCTTGGCGAGAGTGGTTACCGACCTTTCAGCCCATCAGCCAAGAACCAGCTAGAAAGCATTGCTTGACATTTCTCGGCACGAAGCATCGCTATCCTTGACCGATTATAGTCAAATGGATTGGCATCCATGACCCAGCGAGAGATGACAGAGACCATACAAGGATCACACCACAACACTTCTCATTCATCCATTATTACTCTATCAAACAAAGATTCGGCCTCGCTCCACTACGACAGCTCAAGTGCGTACGCAGGAATGACACCGACGACAGGCTGATCAAATACACGCTCGATTGCATCGTCACAATAGTCTTATAATTCCATGAGAATGCAATTAGAATCGCCTTGGTTAACACCGTGAAATCACAAGCGCATGGTCCACTGACGACTGAAGTCTCATCACGAATGCCTTAATAGAAGAGCAATCCCATTGCGCTGCAAGGGATCTGCGTATCCATCGATCGAGCTTGCTGACCGGTCAAGTCTCTTCAACGGCTGGGACAAGGGTTCAAAAACCGCATAGACTGCAAGCGTTCGCCTCAAAGCCATGAACGCCAAAACCAAGCTAGCCGTCCTTAAAACACTCAGCAGTCAGCGCAAAGGACTCGCGAAAGGCTTCACCTTGGTCGAGCTGATGATCGTTGTTGCCGTGATCGGCATTCTTTCTGCGGTCGCTCTTCCCCAATATCTCCAAGCCCGCAACTCGGCCCTTGCTGGATCCAGGGTTGGTGAAATCATTGGACTTGCCAAGGAATGCGCTACGTTCGCCGCATCTGGCGGCATCGGTGCCGCTCCTGGCACGGTGGCATCGGTCACCGTCAACTGTTCTTCGAGTGGCGGCACGGTCTCAGGCACATGGAATGCAGGTCCGGTGGGTATTCGCTGCTTGAGCGCAACCTCCACATCAGCCAACAGCGCGGCAACTGTTACAATCAGCTCCAACGGCTCTCTAAGCTGCGCCATTACCTAACAAGTACTACCATTCCCTATAACCCTTCACTCTATACGCGGTCACTGGGACATTCCCAAGTGACCGCATTTTTTTGAACAGTCCAAATATTTATCTACGAACCCTGAGGTGGATGGCTTTCATTGAACAGACTGGACCATTGACATCGTTAACTCTGGGCGGACAGAACAAGGTTTGGCATCAATGTAGGCCACATGGGGAGTTTTTCCTTCCAGGGAGCTGTGCAATCTTACATGGGCATACCTCCAGAAGAGGCGGACCAGGCTGATCTCCGCTTGCCAGGCAATGCTGTAGGCACGCAGGTACACATCCTCATACTTGACAGTGCGCCACAGCCTCTCGGCTAGGATGTTATCAAAGCACTCCCCCCTACCTGACCACCTAATTTTGATATCTTCTGCCTTGAGTCGTTGCACGAAGACCAATGAGGTGAATTGACAGCCCTTATCATAATGAAAGATCTGAGGCTTGCGGCCCTGGCCAGGGCCACCCCCAGTGCATCCAGGCAGAATTCCGTGTCGAGGCTATTGGAAAGCTTCCAACTGAGCACATGCCAGGAGAACAGATCCACAACCGCCACCAGGTACAGGAATCCATTCTGCATTGGGATGTAGATAATATCTGTCGCCCAGACCTGATGTGGAGCTGTGACAGCTCTGACATCAACCAGGCAGGGAAAGCGCTCTGATGGTTCCGACCCCACTGTGTGGTGCAAGGCTTCTGGTAGATCGCCCATAATCCCATGCGCCGCAGGAGGTTACGGACACGGTCACGGCTGATTGGGCTACCGTCTCTGGCCAGATACCTCACCATCCGACGGCTGCCAGCGGTCGAATCCTCAAGGTAGACGGCAACGATTCTGGCCATGATCCGTAGCGCGGACTCACGCACCGGCACGGGCTGGTCATATAGCGAGGATCGAGGCAGGGCCAGCAGCTCACATTGACGGCTGACCGGGAGCACAGGGTTACCATGATCGACCAGTTTTCGCAGTTCACGGGCATCACAGCAGTTGAGACTTCTTTATCAGCCACACCAGCTCTATTGGGAGCTTGCCGATCTGCTGGAAAAGCTCAGCCTCCTTCGCCTGGCTTTCGTCCTTGGTCTGCATCGTCTTACCCCGACTGAACAGGTCGCTGGCACCGTCCAGCAGCTGCTTCTTCCACTGGCCCACCTGGATCGGGTGCACCGCATGGTCGGCGGCGATCTCCTGGAGCTTCTTGCGGCCACTGATCGCCATCATGGCGACCTTGCACTCGGGGCTATGGGTGCGGCGTTTGCTCATCGGTAGGAGCCCTCTCTCAGGGGCAGTGCCCCGCCTCAGAGGGTAACGATTGGCCCTGTCCAGAAAACCCAGACCACCTCAACTTAGTCTCCAGAAGGCAATATCATCAAGCACGCACATGACCAACGGAATAACTAAATAACGAGAATGTTTAGTTACTCCACATGCTTAGCGCTAGCAATAGCTCGTAGCGCGGCATCAAGGTGAAAGCGATCTTTATGTTGACCACTCATTGAGTGAACATTGACCTTGGTAAAATCAAGGCATGCCTTTGACCAATGCCCACCCTTTAGCTAGTTCGACGGTGCTCGCGAATTGCTTCAACAAAAAACTCCTCACACTCTCCAACCATTTCAAGATCATCATATAGGCAAGTAGCCTTGGCCTTGATTTCTGCTTTAAGATCTCGGAGTTTGACCTGATTCCGATAGAGATCAAGGCAGGTTTCTACATATTCCAAGTGAGTCGAGACAACCGGGGGGCTCGCAACTCCCATCATCTGATATGCAGCGGAAACAAAGCGAGAGCGCAGATGCTTGCCTCTCAGCGTCACAACTGGAGTGCCAGTTGAGATGGACTCATAAAAGGAGACTCCGCTGCCAAAGTAAGGAGGATCAAGGAGAAGATCGACACAGTTTGATAAGGAGACAAATTCATCGCGGCTCATTGAAGCAACAAAATGAATTTTCTCAAACATTGACGGTGCACTAGACGACCAGCGGTCCAAGAGCTTCATAGACACAAGATTATTGCTTGTGTGTTCAACAAACACAAAGACTGAATCGGGCGCATGTTTAGCAATATCTTCAAGAATAGCATCAAAGTCAGGATGATATTTGGCCACGTTCTGCAGTGTACCAAAAACAAACTTATCCTCAGGGAGAAAGAAGTAAGAGCGCTCATGGCTTGGCTCAGGTATATTCTTAGACAAATAACACGCTGGCAACCTCGACAAAAGATGCAGCTTTTCCGTATAGTGCTTTTGTGACAGCTTCGGCTCGGCTAGTCGCGAAGAAATATAATAGTCAATAGATGGCAATCCAGATGTATATGGCACGCCCCAAGTCGTTATCTGCACGGGAGCATGGCGTAGACTGGCAAATGCATGCATCCAGAGTGACATGCCCAAGTCAGAATAAAGTATAATATCCAAAGAATAGGCAGCAAGAAGCTCAGTGGACGCTGTAATATTCTGACTCAGATAGATGACTTCATTCGCATAGCTATTCATTCGGTCGCGAACAGCGTCAGGAACACTTGCTGGGCCGTGGACAATTATAAGCAAGAACTTGTCTCTATTCAGATACTTTGCAAGGCCTTCAAAAACTCTCTGATTGCTATGATTATAAAAGTATTCAGATACCATGGCAATCCTGATTCGGCCTTGGGATTGTGAGGCTTGATCGCGATCAGACTGAGGACGAGAGATATCGGCAATACTTTGTGGGAGGCAGCGGACGACACACGAACTATATCCCTCCATTATTCTTCTCATACTGCCCTCTTGATAGCCAAGACTCCAAGCCTTCATCCGAGAACCATAATAGCCCGACACAAAGAAGTGCTCATTAGTTAAATGCTTAGCTTTAGAAAGCCCGCGAAGGAAGCGCTTGCGGGCAAGAACCATCTCCTTACGATCATAAGCAAATACCAAAGGTACGGTAAAGAGTGCCCCATTCATAAGCTCAAAACAAGGGTGAGAGTGCCATGCAGTTATGAAGAAGCGAACGGCATGATGATTTTCACCAACATCTTCAGAGAGCGCGCCTAGTTCATAGTTGATGGCGGCGTGGCGTTTTGCTTGCAGAAGGCCAGCCATCCACGCGGTACTACAGCCAAGCAGATCACCACTTTCTTTGAGAAGCATACCAATTTGGTAGTAAGCCTCAGGATCGGTTGGGTTAAGCTTGATTGATTTATTATAAAGCTCATGTGCTTGTGATTTGTTTCCTTGGCGCCACATGAATAAAGCCATCCATCGATAGAGGCCCGCAGCAGGATGAAAAGCTGCAGTCAAAAGATCTTCGCAAATTGCAACAGCTTTCTTGTGCATATGCGCCGCGTCAAGGATCTGCAAGTATGTATTCGCTACATCTGGCTCATTAATGTGCTCATGCACAACCGCATCAAGCAGTGACACGGCACTTTCTGAATCCCCTTTGACCGCCAAAAGCTTTGCAGACCTTAATACATACTGAACATTATCAGGTGCTTGATTGATACTTTCAAAAAGCAATATAGCCTTGTCAGTACAGCCCATTGCAATCAGAATATCAATACCAATCATTACAACTTCAAACTCTCCCATATTCAGCAGAGGCTGAATATGGCGCAGCGCTCTAATCGGTTCTCCGGCTTTTAGAAGAGCTTGACTTCTTACAATGATACGCCTAGATTCGACAGAGGGTGTTCTCACAGCAAGATGGAGATGCTTGGACTTTATCCTAACATTCCAAGCTGGGGTCTGCTCTTGAGTGATGGCATTCTACTAAGCCATAACTCAATACAAAGAAGCAAGCTCGAGGCAATACTTCAGATTAGCTGACTGATTAGGAGATCGTCGCTAGAATCTACTGAGTCACAACCTATTGCCTTGAGCGCAAAATGCTCAAATCCTCTAACATAGTCCATCCTATCGTATAGATTAGTTTTTGCTTTATTGCGAATCTGTCGGCGTAGCTGATCCCTCATTACAGAGTCTCGAATCAGCTGCACTGCAATATCAATGTACTCCTCAGATGAGGAAGCTACTGGGGGCTTATCGATGCCCATCAGCCGATAGGCACCCGCCACGAAGCGAGACCGAAGAAAGCGTCCTTCCAAAGATACGATAGGCGTACCAGAGTGTATTGACTCATAGAAGCTGATACCACTGCAGAAGTAAAACGGATCGAGTATCACATCGATGCAGCCCGACAAAGCCAAGAATTCCTTGCGCTGAAGTCTTGAAAGGAGAATAATCCGGTCCAACACTTTAGGTGCAGTAACAGTTAGACGATTGACAAAGGCCTGAGTAAGTGTTGTGATTCTAGACTCGACGAAAACAAACCATGCTTCGGGAACAGATTCGACCAGCTTCTCGAGAATTAAATCAAAGTCCGGATGTATCTTCTCGAAGGGCTGCAAGCAGCCAAACAGCGGCTCATCCAAAGGCAGAAGAAACCAGTCTCGAGTGAGAGGCTCCACTTTAATCCACTCGGAAAGGTAACAGCAGGGAACCCCTGGGAGACGAATTAGAGTTTCACTATAGTGATCATCAGCATTTGCAGGCTCTACTTCGCGTCCAGATATATAAGCATCAATCGTAGGAATACCAGAGGTATGCGGAACTCCCCAACCAGTAATCTGAATAGGGGCAATTCGTCGTGCAGCCAACATAGACATAGTCGGATGCATTCCTATATCGGTGAAAAATAACAGGTTGAGATTTAGATCGCGCAGCAGCTGAGTTGACTCCTCGAGGCCGGGAGGTAATCGGACGACTTCTTGACAAATGGAATTCATGCGCAAAGTTACGTCGTCAGAGATTGCATCAGCAAGATGGATAATAACCACATCGAAAAGGTTGCGATTAAGATGACGAATTAGTCCTTCGAAGGCTCGCGAATGACTATGCTCATAGAAAAAGCCAGATAGAAAGCCGACTCGATGACGCTGACGTAACTGATTAAGTGATTTAGCAATGCCTTGCTTAGGAAATGAGTCGTCGAGTTCGTCGCTAAATAGACGCATCAGCAGACCAGCATAACGCTGCATTAACACTTTATCATCAATATTATGATAGATGAGGTAAAAAGGATGGCAGATCATAATATTTTCATGGTACAATCTAAGCGTGTCAACTTTCGCTTCTATCTTCGAAAGCTCTTGCAGTGTGCGATTGCGATAAAAGACAAGCTGCTCAAGTGAACTCGCTACCAACGGCTGAATAAACGCATAATTAAGGTGGAGCACCAGTGAGTCTGGCTGAATCTTCAGAGCTTCTCCATGCCAGTAAATCGCCTCCTCTGTCATAGAGATATTACGATAAAGATGACCCAACTCGCTACGACATGCCAGATTACTGGGATCAAGTTGAGCGGCTCGGGTCAATGCAGCAGTTGCCTCACCATAGTTGCCAATTGTGTTGAGGAGCTTACCGAGTATATGCCAGGTATTGGCTTGCTCTGGACTCATCTGCAAGATGTTGTGGAGTCTGGTAATCGCTTCTCGATGGTCGCCTCGGTCGGCGTATTGAAGAGCTTGTTGGATTAAAGCTTCGGGATCCTCAGCGCCTCCCGGGGGAGGGTTGGACTGGTTGAGATGGGCCAACAGAGGGATGGGGCAAAGGATCCTGAGCCGATTCTCGCAAAAACCGGACTGCTCATCCCAAACCTCAATAATTTGCGAGCAGCCACACCTCTCACTTCACATTCACTCACCCCCCAGCCACCCCTCCACCCCCTCCCCCAGGAACGCCAGCCCCAGCACCAGCACGAACATCGCCACGCCGGGGAACAGCGCCGTCCACCAGATGCCGGTGGGCAGGGCGGTGAGGGCCTGCTGCAGGTCGCTGCCCCACTCGGGCGTGGTTTCGGGCAGGCCCAGGCCCAGGAAGCCCAGGCCGCCGAGCACCAGCACCGCGTCGGCGGCGTTGAGGGTGAGTAGCACCGGTACCGAGGTGATCACGTTGCGGAACAGATACGTTCTGAGAATCCAGAGGGGTCCGGCCCCCAGGGAGCGGGCCGCCTCGATGAACAGCTCGGCCTTCACCTGGGCCGTCTGGTTGCGCACCACCCGGAAATACTGCGGCACATACACCACGCACAGGGCAGCGGCGGCGTTGGGGATGCCGCGGCCCAGCAGGAAGGCCAGCACCACCGAGAGCAGCAGCACCGGCAGGGTGTAGAGCGTGTCCATCACCAGCACCAGGCACCGGTCCAGCCAGCCGCCCAGGTAGCCGCTCAGCATCCCCAGCGGCACGCCGATCGCCAGCGCCAGCGTGAGGGCCAGCAGCACCACCTGCAGCGCCACGCCGCTGCCGGCCAGGGTACGCACGCACACATCCCGCCCCAGGCGGTCGGTGCCGCACCAGTGGGCCAGCGAGGGGGTGGCATAGATCGGGTTCTCCAGGCCGGCATTGGCATCCGGCAGCAGGCCCGCCTGGGTGAGCAGCGGCACGGCCAGGGCCACCAGGCCGTAGGTGGCCACGATCAGCAGGCCCCAGCGGGCCAGGCGGCCGGCCAGGCTCGCGGGGGGACTGGGCCGGAGGGCTCGCCGGCGGGGGTGCAGAGTGGGGGCCATGGCTGATCCCAGCGGCGGGGCCTAGTTTGGGCCAGGCGGGCGCCCTGGGGCAGGCCCCACCAGCACACCCGCGCCTTCCAGCGCACACCCCAGCACCCACGTGGCAGGCGAGGCGGACACCCAGCAGCAGAACGGCCAGCGGCAGCACCAGCTGCTGATCGTGGACGACGACCCCGAGCTGCGGCGCTTCCTGGCCAGCGAACTCCAGGCCGAGGGCTACGCCACCAGCGAGGCCGCCAACGGCCAGGGCGCCCTGGTGCAGATCCGCGAAACCCCGTGGGACCTGGTGATCCTCGACTGGACCCTGCCCGACTTCAGCGGCGTGGAGGTGTGCCGGCGGCTGCGCAGCAGCGGTGTCACCGTGCCGGTGCTGATCCTCACCGCCCGCGACGACGTGCGCGAGCGGGTGGAGGCCCTCGATTCCGGCGCCGACGACTTCATCACCAAGCCCTTCTCGATCGAGGAGCTGCTGGCGCGGGTGCGGGCGCGGCTGCGGCGCAGCGGCCTCAACAGTCCCACCGCCTGCGGGGAGACCCTCAGCCTCGGCGGGCTGGTGGTGACCACCGGCAGCCGTGAGGTGAGCCGCAACGGCCGCGCGATCCACCTCACCGTGCGCGAGTACGACCTGCTGCTCTGCCTGCTGCGGGAACCCAACCAGGTGCACGGGCGCGAGGCGATCATCCGCACCGTGTGGGGCGAGCACCACTTCGGCGACGACAACCTGCTGGACGTGTACATCCGCTACCTGCGCAAGAAGGTGGAGCAGCCGGGCCAGCCCACCCTGATTCAGACGGTGCGCGGCGTGGGCTTCATGCTCAAGGAGGGCGCCGTGAAGGGCTGATCGGCCGTCAGCTCCGCCGCGGCAGCAGCAGCCGGAAATCGGCGCCGCCCTCGGGGCCCTCGGCCACCTCCACCCGGCCGCCCATCCGCTCCATCAGCAGGCGCACCACCGAGAGCCCCAGCCCGCTGCCGCTGCAGCCCTCCGCCCCAGAGCCCCGCACAAACCGCTCGAAGATCCGCCGCCGCTCCGCCTCCGGCACCCCCGGCCCCCGGTCGCGCACATGCAGGCACACGGTGTCGGCGGAGCCGCTGGCCAGCAGCTCGATCGGGCTGCCCTCCGGCGCGTACTTGAGGGCGTTCTCCACCAGGTTGGTGAGGCACTGCTGCAGCCGGTGCGGATCGCCGCACACCGCCAGCGGACCCAGGTCGCCCGGGGGCCGCAGCCGCAGCCGACCGCCGCTGTGCTGCGCCAGCCGCTCGTAGGCCTCCAGCAGCACCTGCTCCGGATCCAGCGCCTGGCGCTGCAGCTCCAGGCGGCCGGCATCGTCGCGGGCCAGGTCCAGCAGGTCGGTCACCATCCGCGCCATCCGCTCCGCCTCCGACTGGATCAGGGCCAGCTGCCGCCGCGGCTCTCCGCGCACCTCCCCATGGCGCTGCAGGCTCTGGGCATAGCCGTTGATCAGCGTGATCGGCGTGCGCAGCTCATGGGCCACCCCATCGGCGAAGGCGCTCTGGCGGCTCCAGGAGGCCGCCAGGCGGTCGAGCAGGGCATTGAAGGCCTGGATGATCGGCAGCAGCTCCCGGGGCTGGTCCTGCAGGGGCAGCCGCTCCGTGGCCAGGCTCTCGAACTCGATCCGCTCCAGCCGGGCGCCCAGCTGGTTGAGCGGCGCCAGGCCGCGATCTAGCACCGGCCGCAGCACCAGGCCGGTGAGCAGCGTGGCGCTGCCCGCCGCCGCCAGCAGCAGCAGGCCGTTGGTGCGCTCGTGGCGCTCGCGGCTGCCCATGGCCTCCAGCAGCCACAGCCGCGTGCCAGCACTGCCGCCCCGCAGCGGCAGGGAGCTGGCCAGGAAGCTCTCGCCGCCGAGGCGCACGCTGCGGACCCGCTCGCTGGCCGCGCCAGCGGCGGCCAGTTCGGCCATCAGGCCCTGGGGCGTGCGGCCCTCGGGCAGCGGAAACTCCGGCGACGGGCGCGACAGGGCCTGCGGCAGGCCATCGGGGCGCTCCAGCCACACCAGCAGCGTCGGGGCCGCCAGCAGGGCGGGCGCGGGCCCGGCGGGGGCGGCGGCGCCGGGCGGGGGCAGGTCGCGCAGCTGCTGGGCCAGGGTGGTGAGGGTTTGCAGGTGGGTGGCGCGGCGCTCCCGGGCCGCCAGCACCGACTCCGTGGCGAACAGCGCCCCATAGCCCCCCAGCACCGCCAGCAGGCTCGAGCCCAGCAGCCACTGGCGGATGGAGGGCCGGGGCCGGGCCCACGCCAGCAGGGAGATCGGCACGGGCGGCTGGGCCGAAGGGGCGTACCTAGCATCGGGGCACACGCCCGCCCTTGCCAGGGCCCGAGGCCATGGCGAAGCATCTCCTGGATCTGCTGCGCAGGTTACCGATCACCGGCCGAAGCCGGCGGGCGGGTGCCCTGGCCCGCCGGGACGATGGCTTCTCGATGCTGCTGGTGATCCTGATCGCCCTGGCGGTGCTGCTGGGGGGCGTGATGCTGATCGCCCGGGTGAGCTTCGGGCGGCTGGGCTCCGCCTACCAGAGCCAGGGCCGCGAGGCGCGCGAGGCCGCCGAGATCGGCATGGCGCGGATCATCGCCGAGCTCAACCGCGAGCGCAACCGCCGCCTGCTGGTGAACGCGCCGATCGTGAACAACGAGGACCGCACCTACCTCGAGAGCTCCACCAACCAGGGCAAGCTGCGCTCGGTGTGCACCCTCAGCCTGCCCCAGCTGGGCAACACCTTCCCCACCGCCAACCTCAAGGCGGAACAGACCCTCGACAGCGATCGCCGCTACCAGCTGATCACGGTCAGCCAGCCCGCCAGCTCCAGCCAGACGGAGGCCACCAGCCCCTACGCCAAAAAGAGCAACAGCGCCGCCAACCGCTTCGCGGTGACCATGGGCTACGACCCCAGCGGGGCCACCACCCCGGCCGACAACCCGCCCACCTCGGAGCCGCCGCGGGCCGGGGAGCTCACGATCACCGTGCGGGGTACGGCCTACCGCAACGGCGTGCTGGTGGCCAGCAGCACCCTCACCCGCACCCTGGAGGTGGTGCCCAAGTGCTGCCGCGGCTCCCTCGGCGGCTACCGCGACGCCTTCGGCAACGACCGCGGCGCCTGCGCCAGCACCCTCGGCTTCGGGCTGGTGGGCGGTGCCGCCGAGAACGACACCGGCGTGATCACGGTGCAGAGCACCTCCAGCGACATCGTGGACGGCAACGGCAACAACATCGACTTTGTGTACTGCGTGGCCACCACCAACTGCAGCGCCAACATCAACAGCAATGTGGGCACCCAGGTGAATGTGGCGGACATCGACATGCCCGATGTGAAGGCCGCCGCCAACACCACCTGCGACAAGGCCGTGGTGGGCAGCACCCTGCCGGCCGCCTGCAACGTGAACCTCGATGCCAACGCCAGCGATGGCTCCCTGGTGAGCGGCACCCTCACCCTCACCACGCCGGTGAGCGCCAGCTGGCCGGCCAACTTCCGCTCCGTGTGCAGCGCCAGCACCCCCGCCGGCGCCAGCCAGCCCCTCACCACCTGCAGCCTCAACCAGCTCGACTTCGGCAACCCCAACCGCACCCTCAGGATCGACAGCAGCGGCGGTCCGATCCGGCTGCACTTCCCCAACAGCCAGTCGGGAAGCAACACCAAGACCATCAACCAGCGCAGCGGCGGTGGCTTCCTGCACGTGAACAGCGCCAACAGCGGCGGCTACCCCACCAAGATCACCGACTTCAGCCTGTTCGGCTGCCAGAGCTGCAGCCCCGAGCAGCTGGTGGACCTGGGCCAGGGCGGCGGCGCGGCCCTGCGCTTCTTCGCCTACTTCCCCCGCGGCTCGATCGAGATCGGCGGCAGCTCGGGCTATGCCGGCGTTATCTGGACCAACAAGGTGAAGGCCAACGGCAACGTGCTGATGACCATCCCCGGCTCGGGCCTGGGCGATGTGCTCGACCTGATGGGCATGGGCGGCCAGACGCCCGCGGTGAATCCGCCCCTGGTGGACTACGTGCTGCGGGCCACCCGATCCCTGCAGTTCTTCTAGCCATGGCCCCCCCCGCCAGGCCAGCCGCGTGCGCCCAGCAGGCCCGGGGCTTCAGCCTGATCGAGATGGTGCAGGCGGCGGCGATCCTGCTGATGGTGGCCGGGGCCGCCGCCACGGTGGTGATCCGCACCGGCTCGATGACCCGCGCCACCCAGGTGCGCTATGCCCTGGAGGCGGCAGTGGATGCCGATGTGGCCGTGGTGCAGCAGCTCAACGACCGCTACACCTGCGCCAGCGGCACCTGCGCCGTGGCCAGCAGCCAACCCGACCGCAGCGGCTACTTCCCCAGCCGCACCGGCGTCGATGCCGACAGCAACAACCTCGACGACGGCACCCAGGCCTTCGAGCTGAAGTGCCTCTCCCCCACCGAGCTGGTGAATCCGCTGGTGAGCGCGATCAACGCCCTGCCCCAGCCCAGCGGCCTCAACCGCACCGCCGAGGCGGACACCGTGCCGAGCAGTGGCACGGCCCTTGCCTACCATCGCTACACGGTGACCTACACCGCCACAGAGGGTGGGGAAGTGATGCGCCAGCTGACCCTGACCCCCACCACGGTGGCCTGGTGCCCGAAGGTCTGATGGGCCGTGCCGCCATGGGCCGCGCCCGCCGCAGCCGCCGCCCCCTGGGCTTCACCCTCACCGAGCTGATGGTGGCCGTGGCGATCATCGGCATCCTCAGCGCCATCGCCCTGCAGATCTCGGGGGTGGAGTGGCGGCGGGCGCGGGTGAACGCCGTGGCCGTGGATCTCACCGGCTGGCTGGAGGCGGTGCGGCGCGCCTCGCTCAAGGGCAACCCCTGCGAGGTGACGATCCACACCACCAGCTCGGCGCCGGCCGGCAGCACCGTGGCCAGCGCCGCCGTGGATCCGAGCGTGGCCAGCGGCGCCGCCATCGCCAACACCTGCCTCAACCAGGACCCGCTGCAGATCACCGCGATCACCGGCGGCAGCGACCGCTACGCCATCAGCGCCAGCCCCGCCACCTTCACCTTCACGCCGCGCGGCACGGTGGTGGGGCTCGATCCCAGCGCTGGCCTGGAGGTGCGCATCAGCCTCAACAACACCGCGCCGATGCGCTGCGTGCAGATCAGCTCGCCCCTGGGGCTGATCCGGGTGGGGATCGATGAATCGGGCAGCGGCACCTGCACCTATCCGGGGGTGTTCTGATGCCGGGCCGCTGGCCGGAGGCGGGGGGCAAGCGGCGCCAGGGGTTCACCCTGGTGGAGCTGCTGCTGGTGGTGGTGCTGGGCGGGATGCTGATGGGCCTGGCCTCGGCGGTGATCACCAGCCACCTGCGCACCACCCAGAAGCAGGCGGAACTGCAGCGCATGCGCGACCACTGGGGCCGCATCAACTTCTTTCTGGAAACGGAGATCCGCGAGGGCCAGAGCCTCGGCACCGAGCAGGGCGATGGCCTCTGCGCCGACAAGAGCCGGGTGCTCACGATCACGGTGCCGAATCCGGCGGATCCCGGCAGCCCGGGCCGGATCCTCTACTACAACAGCGGCGCGGACCTCTGGCGCTGCGGCCCGGCGGTGAGGAGCGACGGCACCCTCGACTTCGCCAACCTCACCGACGGGATCCTGGTGGAGAACGCCAGCCTGTCGGTGCCGGCGGGCTTCACGGGGCCCACCGACACCACCACCTACACAGTGACCCTGCGCAGCTGGGATGGCGGCAGCCTGTTCACCTTCCAGGAGTCGAGCTCGGCGCGCACCTCCATCCGCAGCTTCTGATCCGCCACGGCGCTGCGCCCGGGGGGTCCCTGGCCGTCAGCCGAAATCCGAGCGGTCGCAGCGGCTGAACACACGGATCGCATCCGGCTCAAGGGGCAGACCACCACGCAGGGCCTCCGGGATCAGCCGGTCGAGCTCCGCCAGGGCCTGCTCGTAGGCCTGGCGGGCCGCCACCACCTCGGGGGCCGTCTGGTCGGCGGCGGCGGAGAGCCTCAGCCAGGGGGCCAGCACGCGCTGGCGCAGGCGCTCGGCCTGCTGCACCTCCTCCTGGTGGAACACGCAGTAGGTGTAGCGCTGCTCCCCGGTGGGCGGCGCCGGCGCGGGGGCCGCCGCCGGGGGCGGCGGCGGCTGCTGGCGGCGCAGCTCCGCCAGGCGCCGGTCGATGCTGAGGAAGCAGCGCTGCAGGGCGTCGAGGCGGTTCTTGGGGGCCGCGGTGGCGTCCACCTCCACCTGGCAGGCCCGCAGCCCCTCATCGGACACACGGGGTCGCTCGGGGGGGCGGGGGCCACAGGCGGTGAGCAGGAGCACCAGGAGGGGCAGGGTGCGATGCGACGACCTGGTGGCCAGGGTGATGCGAGCCGGGCATTCAACTGTGCCACGGGCCCAGGCCCGGGGGCCGCCGACCTAGGGCGGGGCAGGCTGCACCGGATCGGACACGAAGAACGACCTGGCCCGGGCCAGGGCGCAGGGGGGCTGGACATTCGCCGGGGCGCCCGAGATGGTCACGTCGTTGAAGAGAAGCCGATAGGCCACCTGGCGGGTGTCGGTGACACTGCCCTGGCAGGTGCTGCCACCGGAGAGCACCGTCAGGGTGGTGTTGGTGCTGACGATGCCATCCACCGGGGCGCCGGTGTAGATCAGGGAGCCGTTGGTGTTGATGGCCGGGCCGCAGCGGCGCAGGTTGCCGGCGGCGCTGTAGTAGACGATGCGGACCACATTGGTGGCCAGATCCGCTTCCCCCGTGTTGATCGGCACGTTGAGGCCAAACAGGGGCACGGCACCGGCGGGGGCACCGCTGCAGCTCGGGGCCGCTGGGGCAGGATCCACCGACGACGACTCGCTGGCCTCGGTCTGAATGAAGTAGTTGATGCGGTTGGCGTCATCGCGCACCCGTTGGCCCAGCTCGGAGGTGGAGGTGGTGCGGATGTGCGACACGATCACACTGGCCATCACGGCAAACAGCAGGCTGCCGATCACGGAGGTGAGCAGCAGCTCCAGGATCGTGAAGCCCTGGGCTGCCGGCGAGCCATGCCGACGCTCGCCAGGCAGGGAGCGGGTCAGGGGAGAGGCCACGGTCATCGCTCAGAACCCCGCATAGGTACAGGTGCCAGCCAGACCCGTTTCGGTGTTATCCCCACCGATCCTGATCATGCCGACGATGGAGCTGATCTGAACACAGCGCAGCGGAATCGAGCCATCCAGGGACAACCGGATGGTGACATCCGTGGTGGAGGTGGTGGACCCCCGCGGGGTGAAGGTCACCGTGGCATCGGAGAAGGAAGCGCTGTAGCGATCGGACGTGGCCGCAAAGCCCGGGATCGTGAAGCTGGGGGTGGGGGCGCGGCAGAGGGCGGGATCCACCGAGGCCAGCACGGTGCCCGCCGGCACTGCCGTCAGCGAGGTACCGGGGGAAGTGGCAGAGCCAAAGCGCACAGTGCAGCCGCCATTGGCGAGCACCGCGCTGGTTTCCCGCAGGGACGCCGCCCGCACCTCCTCCAGCCAGCCCGCCAGCTCCATGGCCGTGGCATTGATGCGCTCCCGGCGCCATTCATTGCCCGTGAACACCAGGGCGATGCTGCTGAGGATGCCGATGATCGCCACGGTCACCATCAGCTCCGTGAGGGTGAAGCTGGCCTCCCGCCTGATCGCTGGCGCCGTGAAGTTCTTCATCTGCCCCCCAGGCTCAAGCCATCGGAATTCACGGCTCATGGGCACCAGGCCCCGATGCTGGGCGTGACCTTGATGGCACGGGTCATCCCAGCCCCGGTGTAGGTGATCAGGATCCTGTGGTTGCTGTAGTCGCTGCCGTCGTCCGGATCGGCGGCGATCACCCGGGTGATGCCAGCCGGGGCCGGGATCGGATTCGTGCCGCCCGTGATCGAGTCGATCAGGGGGCCCACCAGACCATCGGTGGCCGAGGTGGGCTTGCAGCGGCTGAGGAAATTGCCAAGGTCGGTGGCGTTGTCGGGGTCTGGAAAGTAGTAGTTGGCATCGCCATAACTGCCGGTGCACTTGGCACCCGCAGCCGCGATCGTGGCGGCATCGGCGGTGCAGACACCGGAACAGCAGGTGAACTCCTCGGCGCGCTTGAGGATCATGGCGATGTTGGTGTCGATCGCAGCGGATGTTTCCGCCAGCAGGCCGGAGCGCTGGGAGGAGCGGTTGGCGGACATCAGGATCGTGGCGGTGCCGCCCACCACAATCGCCAGGAGCACCGTGGCGATGATCACCTCCACCAGCGAAAAGCCATGGGAGGCCAGCGGTGGTGGTGGCGGCGGCGGCGGCCGGAACATCCTGCGTCGGTGGAGAGGGGCCATGGCTCAGAAGCTGGAGGAGTGGCTGACGCTGCGGGCGGCCCAGTCGACGACGGCGGTGCCGGCGGCCGGAGGACAGGAGACCCCGGACTGGCTGCAGAGGCCCGGCAGGGACAGCACCACCTGCATGGCGATGCCACCCCGGATGTCGAGGTCGTTGGTCCAGATGCGGCCGATGTAGTTGGGGTCGGCACTGCCGCCGCCCCGCCAGATCACGGCCGCCCAGGGCGCATAGATATTCATGGCCAGGGCCGATCCCGTGCCGCGCACATCAAAGGTGCCCTTCTCCTCCGCCAACACATTGAGGCGGTCGATCTGGGCGATCGAGGCGGTGGTGGCACAGCTGGAGGAATCCGACTGGCCGCCACTGCAGTACACCTGCTTCAAGGTGCCATTGCCGCCCACGTCGATGTAAGTCCAGTTGGCGGTGCTGGGCGTGGCGTTGGGGTTGTCGAAATAGAGGTTGATGATGCCGTTGGACGTATCGATCACCAGATCCTGGTTGGTGGCATCGATCGTGGTGAGGTTGCAGTAGAACTGCTCAGGCTCGGTGCCCGTGCCGTCCGGGTCGTACTTCTTGCAGCGCCGGTTGGCCTCCTTTGTGGCATTGGGCGGCGTGGCTGGCGAGGCGGTGGCGCCGTTATCCAGCTGACTGAGGGACGTGCAGGCGGAGCCCGAGGCGTTGCAGAGCTGCACCTCTGTGGCGGCACTGTTCACCCGCAGGTACTTCTGCGCTGCCGTGACCGTCAGCAGACCCGGCGTTGTGTTGGTGTAGGCGCCTGAGCTGTTGGCTGGATAGGGCGGCAGCACCAGCGAGAAATCCGTAGGGGTCACGCTGATGTTCTTGCCCAGGGTCCACTGCTGGTTGACACAGGCGGGATTGGGAGTGGGGGGATCCCTGCGGCACAGCACCTCTGTCACCGGCTGGGGCGGGGTCTGGTCGTCGAAGATGGTGAAGGAGTTCTTGCTGGTCTTCACGGTGCCCCCGTTGATGGAGGTCACCACACCATCGCCGGCATTGTTCTGGTCGTGGCACTCCCGCTTGTCGCGTCCAAAGAACCGGCCGGTGGCGGTGTTGTAGCCAAAGGAGCGCTTGCAGCACTTGGGCACCACCTCAAATTCGCGGGTCACCCGGGCCTGGGAGGTGGCCGCAGCCCCATCCACCCGCCCCGCCACCGTGATGCGGATCAGGGTCTTGACCTCCCCGGTGAGCACGGCCTGGGTGGCCGGCACCGTGTAGGCCGACCGGTCGTGGTTGAGGGTGTCGATCGACACCACGGAGAACTGGCGCCCGCCGGCGCCATCTACATCGATCCACGTACCCGGCTGGAACGCCAGGGCGCGCCCAGAGGGCGCCTGCACGGTGGCCGTCGCGAAGGCCTCGGTGAAGCCCGTGCAAGGGTTCCGGAACTCGGCATCGGTGGCGTTCCAGGCGCTGGGGGGGCGCCCGGACACCAGCAGCCGCCGGTTGCGCTCCTTGTTGAGTTCTGTGATGACCTGCACGATCCCCGCCTCGGCGGCATCGCGGGCCTCGCGGTTGCGGCCCTGCAGCGAGGCGCCCAGGAGGCCGGAGGCGCCCCGGTTGGCCACGGCGATGGTGCCGAGAATCAGGGCCAGGATGACGAGCATCGTCATGGCCATCGAGAAGCTGTCCTCGCGGGGGCTGCCCTGCCGGCCCGAGCGCGAAGGGGAGGCCAGGCGGCGGCGGCCCTTGGACAGCAGGAGCAGCAGCTTGGCGAGCATGGCGGTGGCCCCGGGTTGGCGCCGGCCCGAGTCCAGCCGGCCTGCTGAGTTCAAGGTAGGCACGCTGGCGTTGCCGGCCAACGAAGGCCGACGCCGACTCACTCCACTGCCTGGGCTGCAGGAGCAGTGAGCCTCCCCGCACTATCTCCGGCGCGGTGTCAGGTGGAAGTGGGTCACAAGGCCCAGGAGCAGTCTTCATGAAGAAAGTCCAACGGCCTGCGGACCGTGGCATGGGTGGGCAAGGGCACCGGGCATGCCCCGATCAGCGGAGCTAGATTGAGAAAAGGGAAATGCGAGGAGTGGATTCGTTGACCACACGGATGCTGCTGAGGCTGCTGCGGGACGCTCAATGGGGGCCGGCCATGCGCCCGCGGCGCACGCCACCGGGCCAGGCGGGATTCTCCATGGCGATGACCATGCTGGTGCTGCTGACCTTGATCCTTGGTACGGTGGCCGTCGCCAGCCGCACCACCAGTGGACTCCTGAGCACGAATCTGCAGAGCAAGAACCGGGAGGCCCGCGATATTGCGGAGGCTGGGATTGTTCAGATCGTGAGCGAACTGAACAAGGAACAGAACCGGAAGATGTTGGTGCTGGGCACTGCGCCCTCCAGCTGGAGCGAGACAGATCCTCTTGCCGTCAATCCTTGCACAAAGTACGACAGCAGTGGAACCTTTAACGCTTCCCTTGCTCAACAGCCAACCTCAACGGCAATCAATTACAAGAGCGGCTGGAAAACCCTTGCCGGCTCCTCCACTCAGCAGTTCCAGCTCGAAAGCGTCACCTATTCAGATCAGACGCGCACGGCTTTCACCACTCCTTCAACTGATGTCACCAAAGGAATAACCAAAAGCCTGGTCAAATTCACAGTCTTGGGTCGTGTTATAGATGCCTCAAACAATGTGATCTCCACATCGCGCGTGACACGGGAATTCCAGGTTGTTCCCAAATGCTGCAAGCGATCCTTTGGCATGAATCAGAGTGGAGCCACAGAATTCGGGCCTGACATCCGCACCTGCTACAACGATGGCAGCGCTGGTGGCGTGGGCGTCGTGATGGGCATCAACGGGGGGACTCTCAACACCAGCAATAACAGCATCAGCATGGTTGACCCGACGAACGTGCCTGTCACCAAGGTGCTTTGCCGCAAGAATCAAGGCCAGACAGCATGTGATAACGGCACATGGAAACTCGGCAGCAGCGTGAGCGTGGTGCCCACAGACTTCACATTAACAATCCCAGGATTTCCAGATGCCACAATTACCACATTAGCCAATGTTAGCGTTTCTGGCACCCAATATATCAGGGTCAACAATTCGACAAATATTGTTGAAAAGTGCAATCTCAGCGGCTCTACCTTAGGTTCCTGTAATCCCATTAACACTACCGACAATACCACGGCTTGCGTGTCGTCAGGCGGCCAGTATCATTGTCGAATTAACACCATCGACTCCAAGAATAATAACTTAATCATTGACACCTCCAATGGAATAATAAATCTATACTTTAACAACAGTGCAACCAGCGGCACCAAATACCTTGACCTAGGAGGCAATGGAACCATCCAACAAGTGTATTGTTCAAGCGGTCAGACTGGTACAGCCGCTTGCGGAACTACAGCTCCCTTCAGTGCTGTGGATCGTCTCAACTTTTTCACCACTGGAGCCGGCTCCTTCGACATCGGCGGGACCTCGGCCGCTGTGGCCATGAACTTATATGCCCCCTTTGCCTCCGTCAACATGAATGGCGGCGGCAGTGCCAATCCCAATTTCCAAGGCCGGATCTGGACCAACAATCTCGTGATCAAGGGCAACGTCAAGCTGCAGGTCCCCAACTCGCTGCCCACGTTCTGCAACTCCGCCACCCCTGGAGTGGGCTGCCCACCCGCCGCCTCCAGCCCCGACATCGACTGGGTGGCCCGCAGCGTCAGCCAGTCCTCCGCCTTCTAGGGGTCACCACCATGAGTGCATCGCTGCGAACCAGGGCAGATTCCATCCTCAGGGCAGCCGCCGGACAGGATCAGGGCTTCACCATCATCGAAATCCTGGTTGCCGCTGTACTCATTGGCATTGTGACCTCCATGACCGCCGCTGTGATGAGCGTATCAAATCGATCCACCAGCAAGAGCGCCACCCTGGGCAGCGCCATGGCTGCCATTGACAATGATATTTCCCTGATCAGAACACTCTCAGAGCGCTACACCTGCTGCTCAGGCACCTGCACCACAGACCCTGTAGTCGTTGCCAATGCCACCACGAAGTGCGAAGGTAGCGTGGGCGACTCCACCTACTACTTTCCCATAGCAGGCAACAGCACAGAGATCACCAGCTTCCAGACCCTCTGCAACAGCGGTCTCACAGCCAACCTCGTCACTGCCATCAATGCCCTCTCTCAACCCAGCGGTGTCACCCGTACCGCCGTTGACGACGGCGACGCCACCGCCCGGCGCATCAGAATTGACTACAGCGGTACGAGCATCAGCCGCGTTGTCAAGATCGTCCCCACCGTCGCCAACTGGTGCCCATGAGCCTGTTCCGACCGATCGGCCCCTCGCAGTCCCAGCCTTCGGGTTTCACGCTGGTGGAACTGATGGTCACCGTGGCGATCATCGGGATCCTGTCGTCCATCGCCATCGTCTACACGGGCATCGAGTGGCGCCGCGAACGGGTCAACACCGTGGCCCTGGAGCTGGCGGGCTGGCTCGATCAGGTCAGGGGCGCTTCCCTGCGGGAAACCAATGCAGTAACGGGTTCGGGTGGCTGCGTGATCACCTTCTCAAACCTCACCTCCCAGCCAGCGGGCACAGCCCTGGCCAGCGTGGCCCCCACAACCTGCTCGCCGCAAAGCTCACTGCGCATCTCCGGGGTGGCCTCCACCAGCGATCGCTACAGCACGGCCAGCAGCAACGGCTCTTCGATCACCTTCACGCCGCGCGGCTCAGTGATCACCACAGGGTCCAACAATGTGGACATTAAGATCCTGCTTGATGGCAGTTCTGTGATGCGCTGTGTCCGCATCATCGCCACGTTAGGTTCAATCCGAATCGGGCGCAACGATGCCGCCAGCTCCATCACAGCCACCTGCCCCGATGGGACGTTCGGAGGCCGCTTCTGATGGCTGCTCCATCCATCGCCTCTGTACGGGTGGCCCACCTGCTGCAGCGTCAACGGCAGCACGATCCCCAAGGAGCCTTCACGATCCTGGAACTGTTGGTGACGGTCGTCATCGGCCTGGTGCTGATGGGGTCCGTCTCCACCGTGCTCACCACCCACATCCGCACCGCCTCGACCGCCGAGATCGCCCAGCGGGTGCGGGACGACTCCAATCGACTCAACTATCTGATCCAAACGGAGGCCAGCGAAGCCGTCACCATGGACCAAGACCAGACCATCACCGGATGCACACCCGCCGCCGGCGCCACCACGTCGATCTTCAATCTCAACATCCCCAAGCCCACGGGTACTGCCGCGTCGCCCAGCAACGTCTCTACCATTTTTTACTATGCCAGCGGCAGCGACCTGCGGCGCTGCGGACCGCCAATTCTGCAGAACGGCTCCCTTGACCACGCCGCCACACCGGTCGACAGCATCGTGAGCTCCAACACCACACTGGTGACCAACATCACCTGCCAGTCCGTCACCAGTGACACCCGGCAGATCGCCTTTCAGGCCACCTTCAACGACGCCCCCGGCGGCTTCCAACCGGCCTGCGCCGTTGCCAGGGCCAAGTCGTTCCTGGTGCGGGATCCGACGGATCCCGCCAGCTGAGCCCGGACGACGCCATCAGCCTGCCCCCCACCCCTGCGCCCCATCCAGCACCACCCGGTTCTGCCAGTCGCCCTCCAGGCTGGGGCGGCCCTCCAGGCCGTAGGCCGGGCCGCAGCGCATCAGCACCGGCCCGCGCCAGATCGCCGAGGGGGCGGAGCCCAGGCTCCAGGTGATCGGGGGCCTGCCATCGGGCAGGCGCAGGTGCAGCAGCGGCCGGCGGCCCGTGAGCCCGCAGGCCGCTTCGCCGGCCACCGCCTCGGCGGCGGCGCCCTCCAGTGCCACCTCCGCCGCCTGCCGGTCGAGCTGCATCAGGCGCCGGGCCCGCTGGGCAAACTCCCGCTGGCGCAGCTCATCGCCCCAGCGGCGCGACAGGGCCACGCTGCCCACCAGCACCTGGGCCGCACCGGCCATCACCACCAGCCCCGCCGCCAGGGCCACCAGCAGCTCCACCAGGGTGAAGCCGTCGCGCGAGCGCACCCTGCCGCCGGCCATCAGCCCGCCTCCGGGCGGCAGGCGTCGCTGCTCAGGGCCGCCTCCGGGTCGGCGCCGTAGACGCCATGGCGCAGCACCCCCAGCGGCAGGGCCATCACCACGCAGCGCCGCAGGGCCACCCCCGGCGCCCACACCACCACCAGGCCGCCATCGAGCACCAGGCCCGTGGCCGTGAACCGCCAGGCGGCCGGGCCGTTGTGGCGCCAGCGGGTGACCGGCGCACCCACCCCCGCGGCCACCGGCCCCAGGGCCGTGCGGCAGGGATCCGCCGCGGCCAGGGGCGATTCCTGCCAGCCGCCCTCGTTCAGGGCCATCGCACAGGGGAGGCCCGTGCGCTCCGCCTCCGCCCGGGCCTTCTGCACCCCCTCCAGCACCAGGCGGGTGGTGGCCTCCACCGCCTGCTGGCCCAGGGCCTGGCTGCCGTGCACCCAGCCCAGGGCGCCGATCAGCCCCAGGATCGCCGCCGTGAGCAGCAGCTCCGCCTGGCACAGGCCGGAGGCCCGCCAGCGCTGCCCCGTGCCATTCCGGCTCATGGCGCACCTCCCGCCGGACAGATCCCCAGCGCCGCGGTGGTGAGCAGCTGCTCCCGGCTCGCCGCCTGCCGCAGCGACGGATCCAGCGCCGCGGCCGCCTGCGCCGTGGGCCGCCAGCGCAGGCGCAGGCCCTGGCCCTCGTGGCCCAGGATCATGAGCGCCACCGGCTCAGCCGTGGCCGCCGCCTCCCGCGCCGCCAGCCCCTCCAGCAACGCCGCCGGATCCGCGCAGCTGGCGCTGGCGCCCTCCAGCGCCATCCGTTCATGGCTGGCCTGCACCGCCTGATCGAGCTGCTCCATCACCCCATCGAGCTGCCGCTGGGCCTGCAGCGTGCGGCCCAGGTTCGCCGTGAGCTGCAGCGAGCCCGTGCCCGCGATCGAGAGCACCACCGTGCTCACCAGCACCTCCGCCAGGCTCATGCCCCCTCCAGGCGCAGGTGCACGATCGCGCCGCTGCCCGGGTCGCGCCGGGCCCGGAAGCGGGCGGTGCGGGCGCGGCCGCTGGCGTCCCGCAGTTCCAGCTCCAGCAGGGCGGCGCTGGCGGTGGGCTGCAGCGCCGTGAGCCGCACAGGGCCCAGGGGGGTGGCAGCGGGCTGGGGCACGGGCCAGGCCGCCGGCGGCTGCGGCCACTGCTGCAGCACCTGCTGATGCGTGGTCTGCAGCTGCTCCACCACCTGGCGGCCGGCGCTGAGCAGCACGTCCTCCGCCTGGCGGCGCCGCAGCTCCGCCAGCTGCGCCTGCCGCCCCGCCAGCGCCATGCCCAGCAGCGAACTGCTCGACACCACCAGCACCAGCGCCGTGACCATGGCCAGGGGCAGGGTGAAGCCGTCGGGGTGGGCCACTGGGAGCCTTCGCCGGCGGCTGGACCTGGGGATGGGGCGCATGGGGCCTCAGGGAGCACTGCCCCTTCAGGGTTCCCGGGGCGGCGGGGTTGGGCCGGCACGGCCGCGCCGGCGGATCGCCATCCAGCCCTGGCCCCATGGCGGCGCCGGCTGGTGGGGGCTGGAAGAATGCGGCCAACCACCGTCTGGCCGCCATGGGCTGGGACCACGGCTACTACTCCCAGGCCCCCTACACGGCCAACTTCTACCGGGAGCTGGCGCCCAGCTGGCTCGACTTCGCCGCCCTGGTGAAGGGCCAGCGGCCGCCCCGCCCCCGCGAGGGCGCGCCCTTCACCTACCTGGAGCTGGGCTGCGGCATGGGCTACGGGCTCTGCCTGCTGGCCAGCCTCTACCCCGAGGGGCAGTTCACGGGGGTGGACTTCCAGCCTGACCACATCGCCCACGCCCACTGGCTCGCCGCCGAGCTGGAGCTCAGCAACATCTGCTTCGTGGAGGCCGACTTCCTGGCCCTGCAGCACGATCCGGCCCCCCTCGGCAGCGGCTTCGCCTACGTGGCGGCCCACGGCATCGCCACCTGGGTGAGCGAGCCGGTGCAGCAGGCCCTGCTGGCGGTGGCCGCCGCCGCCCTGGCCCCCGGCGGCCTCTTCTACTGCTCCTACAACACCTACCCCGGCTGGCTCGCCCTCACCGCCTACCAGCAGCTGGTGCAGCTGGAGCGGCAGCGCAGCGATCCGGCTGCTGGCCTGGAACCCTTCCGCCGGGCCGGCGCCACCCTCAGTGCCCTGCTGGGGGACCCCGCCGACCCCCTGCCCCTGGGCGCGGCCCTGCCGGAACTGGGGCCCAGGCTCCAGGGCCTCGACAGCCAGGACAGCCACTACCTCACGGGCGAGTACGCCAACGCGGGCTGGCAGCCCCTCTACGTGGCCGAGCTGCACCGCCGCGCCAGCGCCCACAAGCTCAGCTACCGCGCCACCGCCACCCTGCCCGAACTGATCGACACCCTCCTGCCCGCGCCTCTGCGGACCACGGTGCAGGCGGAGGCCAACCCCGACCTGCGCCAGACCCTGGTGGATCTGGCCACCAACAAGAGCTTCCGCCGCGATCTGTTCAGCAAGGGCCGCCTGGAGCTCACCCGCCTGCAGCGGGAGGGCCTGCTGGCCGCGCTGGAGGTGCGCCTGCAGGAGGCCCCGCCCCAGGAGACCTACGTGTTCCCCACCGGCTTCGGCGAGGTCACAGGGCCGCCGCAGCTCTACGGCGCCCTGGAGCAGGCCCTGGCCGATGGGCCCCTCAACCTCGCGGAGCTGGCCTCCGAGCTGGAGCAGCCCCCGGAGGACACCGTGCAGGCCGTGGCCCTGCTGCTGCACGCCGGCCGGCTCGGCCTGGAGCGGGGCGGGGCGGGGGATCAGGCCGCCGCGGCCTGCCGGCGGGTGAACGGGCGCCTGCGGGAGCTGATCCTGGAGGGCTGCCCCTTCAGGATGCTGGCGGCGCCGGCCATCGGCAGCGCCGTGGTGCTGAACCCGATCGAGGCGATGCTCAGCCAGGGGCTGGAGCAGGGGCTGGAGGGGGAGCTGCTGGCCCTCTGCGTGCAGACCGGCCTCACGGGCCTGGGGGCCGAGCTGCGCGACCGCCAGCAGCAGCCGATCACCGATCCCGTCGCCCAGCTCCAGGGCCTGCAGGAGGCCGCCGACCAGTTCAGCACCCGGCGCCTGCCGTTCTGGCGGGCCCTGGGGGTGGTGGCGGATCTGGCCGGCCCCGGGGCTCCGCTGTCGCCGGCGGATCCGGCAGGGGGGATCAGCCCCTGAATGTCGCGGGCCAGGCTGGGATTCCAGTGCGGCAGGGTGACGACGGGGGGACGCCTCAACGGGGCACGTTGGCCTGCAGGCACGCCGGCAGGAACAGATACCAGGAGAGCAGCGAGGTGCACTGGTCGGCGCCCATGCAGCGCAGCTCGGCGCAGGTGTTCTGCACCCCGTCCACCCGCGCCGAGCGGTCCAGGCGGAAGTCGGTGGGCAGGGCCGCCAGGATGCCCTCGGCCGAGAGCGCCCCGTCGGCCGCCGCGTCGGCCAGGATCGCCGCCCGCAGGGCCTGCAGCCGGAAGGTGTGCTGGGTGGCGTAGGGCATGTAGCTGCGGGTCTGGTTCAGCAGGAACAGCTCCCCGGCCTCGGAGTTGAGGAAGCGCGACAGGCCCACCACATCCACCGGATAGCGGCGGGTCAGGCCCTCGCGCAGCTCCTGCGGCGTCCAGCCCGAGCGGCGGATCAGGCCCTCCAGCCCCCGGTCCTCGATCCGGCCGGTGGCCAGGAACTGGCGGAACTCCTCGCTGCCCGTGGACCACACGCCGGCATCGGTGCTCAGGCGCGCCGGCTGCACGGCCCGGGCCGCAGGCGGCGCCAGGGGCAGCAGCAGCGGCGCCATCAACAGGGCAGGCAGGAGCCTGGAGAGCAGCATCGAGCCTCGCAGCAGCGGTTGCCGCCCCCTTCTACCGGGTCGGCCGCAGCGCTGCCATCGGGGCCTCCGCCCTACTGGTTGAGCTTCAGCACCGCCATGAAGGCCTCCTGGGGCACCTCCACCTTGCCCATGGCCTTCATGCGCTTCTTGCCCTTGGCCTGCTTCTGCAGCAGCTTCTTCTTGCGGCTGATGTCGCCGCCGTAGCACTTGGCCAGCACGTCCTTGCGCATGGCGCTGATGCTCTCGGAGGCGATCACACGGCTGCCGATCGAGGCCTGGATCGGAATCTTGAACTGCTGGCGGGGAATCAGCTCCTTCAGCTTCTCCACCAGGCCCTTGCCCACGTTGTAGGCCTTGTCGCGGTGCACGATCGTGGTGAGGGGATCGGCCTTCTCGCCGTTGATCAGCACATCGAGGCGCACCAGCTCGTTGCGGCGATAGCCGATCAGGGAGTACTCCATCGAGGCGTAGCCCTTGGTGCGGCTCTTCATCTGATCGAAGAAATCCGTCACCACCTCCGCCAGCGGCACTTCATAGTGGAGGGTCACCCGGTCGGTGGTGATGTACTTCATGTCAATGAACTCACCACGCCGCTCCTGGCACAGCTCCATCAGGGTGCCGTTGTAGGTGTTGGGGGTGTAGATCTCCAGCTTCACATAGGGCTCCTCGATCGATTCACGCTTCTGCGGATCGGGCAGCGTGGCGGGGTTGTCCACCATCACGGTGCTGCCATCCACCAGGTTCACCTGGTAGATCACCGAGGGCGCCGTCACGATCAGGTCCAGGTCGTATTCGCGCTCAAGGCGCTCCTGCACGATCTCCATGTGCAGCAGCCCGAGGAAGCCGCAGCGGAAGCCGAAGCCCATGGCGCTGCTGGTCTCCGGCTCATACTTGAGCGCCGCATCCGAGAGCTGCAGCTTGTCGAGGGCCTCGCGCAGGTCGGGGTACTGGTCGGCGTCGGTGGGGAACAGGCCGCAGAACACCATCGGCTTGGCCTCGGTGTAGCCGGGCAGCGGCTCGGCGGCAGGGTTCGCCACCAGGGTGATCGTGTCGCCCACCCGCGCGTCGGCCACCGCCTTGATCGAGGCCGCCAGATAGCCCACCTCGCCGGCATGCAGGCTCTCCACCTGGCGCTGGTCCGGTGCCATCACGCCCACCTCGTCGAGCTCGTAGGTCTTCTGGCTGGCCATCAGCAGCACCTTGTCCCTGCGGCTGATCGAACCCGCGATCACCCGGAAGTAGACGATCACACCCCGGTAGGGGTCGTAGTAGGAATCGAAGATCAGGGCCTTGAGCGGTTCGGCCACCCGGTCCGGCGGCGGCGGCACCCGGTCCACCACCGCCTGCAGGATGTCCGGCACCCCCAGGCCCGTCTTGGCCGAGCAGTGGATCGCATGGGTGGTGTCCAGGCCGATGATCGCCTCGATCTCCTCGCCAATGCGCTCGGGGTCGGCACCGGGCAGGTCGATCTTGTTGAGCACCGGGATGATCTCCAGGTTGTTCTCAATCGCCAGGTACACATTCGCCAGGGTCTGGGCCTCCACCCCCTGGCTGGCGTCCACCACCAGCAGGGCCCCCTCGCAGGCCTGCAGCGAGCGGCTCACCTCGTAGGAGAAATCAACGTGCCCGGGGGTGTCGATCAGGTTGAGGATGTAGGTCTCGCCGTCGGCGGCCCTGTACTCCATCCGGGCCGCCTGCAGCTTGATCGTGATGCCCCGCTCCCGCTCCAGCTCCATGTTGTCGAGGAACTGCTCCTGCATGTCGCGGGCCGCCACCGTTCCCGTCTCCTGCAGCAGACGATCGGCCAGGGTCGATTTGCCGTGGTCGATGTGGGCGATGATGCAGAAGTTGCGGATCCTGGAAACGGGAACGTCGGTCATCGGGCGGTGATCGGGCGCGGCGGCCGCGGCGGAGGGGAGCGCGGCGGGCGGCGGCGCGCGCCGGGGGTGGGGGCGATCCTAGGCAGCGGGCCCGCAGGGGCCGCTGGCCGGCGCCCGGCCTGGATCAGCCAGGCCCGGGAGGCCGCTTCCTAAGCTCGTTTCATCCCTCCCACAGCAGCCCTCCGGCTGCCTGGCCATGACCACCGACATCGCCGATCCCCGCGCCCTCACCCTCGAGAACGTGGAGCGCACCCTCGATGAGCTGCGCCCCTACCTGATGGCCGACGGCGGCAACGTGGAGGTGGTGGAGATCGACGGTCCGATCGTGAAGGTACGCCTGCAGGGCGCCTGCGGCTCGTGCCCCAGCAGCACCATGACCCTGAAGATGGGCATCGAGCGCAAGCTGCGGGAGGCCATCCCCGAGGTGGCCGAAGTGGTGCAGGTGCTCTGAACACGCCCCCGTAGGCTCGCCCCACCTGCCCTGGGCCCGTGCTGGATCAGCGCCTGCTGCGCGACAACCCCGAGTGGATCGTCACCCAGCTCGCTCGCCGCGGCATGGCGCTCGACCTCACCGGGCTGCAGCTGGTGGCGCAGCAGGCCCGCGCCCTGGAGGAGCAGCGCAGCGGCCTGCAGGCCGAGGGCAACCGCATCGGCAAGCAGGTGGGTGCCCTGATCAAAAGCGGCGCCGCGCCGGGCGGGCCCGAGGTGCAGGGGCTGCGGGAGCAGGGCAACCGCATCAAGCAGCAGGTGGCGGTGCTCGAGGAGGAGGAGAAAAACCTCGACGCCAGGCTGCGGGAGCAGCTGCTGGGGCTGCCCAACCTGCCCGCCGCCACCGTGCCCGAGGGCCGCAGCGAGGCGGACAACGTCGAGGTGAAGCGCTGGGGCAGCCCGCGCCGGGCCGCCGCCGGCGAGAGCCTGGAGGAGCACTGGCAGATCGCCGAGCGCCTGGGCCTGCTGGACACCGAGCGCTCCGTGCGCATCGCCCAGAGCCGCTTCGTGACGCTGCTGGGCCAGGGCGCCCGACTGGAGCGGGCCCTGATCAACTTCATGCTCGACCTGCACGCCGGCAAGGGCTACCGGGAGGTGCTGCCGCCGATCCTGGTGAACACCGCCAGCCTCACCGGCTCGGGCCAGCTGCCCAAGTTCGCCGAGGAGAGCTTCCGCTGCGCCGACGACGACCTCTGGCTCACCCCCACCGCTGAGGTGCCCGTCACCTCCCTACACCGCGGCGAGGTGATCCCCGCCGAGCAGCTGCCCCTGAAGTACGTGGCCTACTCGCCCTGCTTCCGCCGGGAGGCCGGCAGCTACGGCCGCGATACCCGCGGCCTGATCCGCCTGCACCAGTTCAACAAGGTGGAGCTCTACTGGTTCGTGCACCCCGACCAGGCCGCCGAGGCCCACCGCCAGATCACCGCCGATGCCGAGGCGGTGCTGGAGGCCCTGGAGCTGCCCTACCGCACGATCGAACTCTGCAGCGGCGACCTGGGCTTCTCCGCCGCCCGCACCTACGACCTGGAGGTGTGGCTGCCCGGCGCCGGCGCCTACCGCGAGATCTCCAGCTGCAGCACCTGCGGCGACTTCCAGGCCCGCCGCGCCGCCATCCGCCTCAAGGAGGGCAAGGGCACCCAGCTGGTGCACACCCTCAACGGCAGCGGCCTGGCGGTGGGCCGCACCATGGCCGCCCTGCTGGAGAACGGCCAGCAGGCCGACGGCAGGGTGCGGCTGCCGGCCGCCCTGGTGCCCTACTTCGGCGCCGAGCACCTGAGCCCGACCTGACGACCGGCCTGGCGACCGGCCTGACGGCCTGGTCGCCAACTGACCGCATCAGCCGCCTCGGGAGGTGGGGGGGTGATTGCGGTGTGTCCCAGGCGGTGTGTCCAGGATTGGTGCCCCCTGGTGCATCAATCCTGGAGAGCTGTCGCACCGCCAGGACCCCAGCCCCGGGCACTACGAGAACTCCAGCCCCCACCCCGCGAGGACTCCAGCCCCCAGCAGTGCTACGACTCCAGCCCCAGCACCGCGTCGCTGCGCCGCCGCACCTGGGCCAGCAGGGCCGGCTCGGCGTCCAGGTCGTGGCCCCAGGAGGGCAGCAGCTGGCGCAGCCGCCCCTGCCACGCCGCCGAGGCCAGCCGCTCCGGCCAGCAGCGCTGCAGCAGCTCCAGCATCGTCTGCACCGCCGTGGAGGCCCCCGGTGAGGCCCCCAGCAAAGCCGCCAGGGAGCCGTCGGCGCTGGTGACCAGCTCGGTGCCCATCTGCAGGCTGCCGCCCAGGCCCGGCAGCTGCTTGATGATCTGCACCCGCTGGCCCGCCGTCCGCAGCTCCCAGTCGGCGGCGGCGGCCTCGGGCAGGAACTGGCGCAGGCTGGCCAGGCGCTGCTCCTGGCTCTGCAGCACCTGACCCACCAGGTAGCGCACCAGATCGAAGTGGCGCAGCCCCACCTGCAGGCTTGGCAGCAGGTTGGAGGGCCGCACCGAGCGGGGCAGATCCAGCAGCGACCCCTGCTTCAGGAAGCGGGTGCTGAAGCCGGCGTAGGGGCCGAACAGCAGGGCCCGCTCGCCGTCGATCCAGCGGGTGTCCAGGTGCGGCACCGACATCGGCGGCGCCCCCACCGCCGCCTTGCCGTAGACCTTGGCGTTGTGGGCGGCGATCACCGCCGGGTTGCGGCAGATCAGCCACTGGCCGCTCACCGGAAAGGCCCCATAGCGCGCCGCCTCGGGAATGCCCGAGCGCTGCAGCAGCGGCAGGCTGCCGCCGCCGGCCCCCAGGAACACGAACGGCGCCTCGAACTGCTGCCGCCGCCCCGTGGCGGTCCGGGCCTCCACCCGCCAGCCCGGGCGGCCGGCCAGGGCGCAGCGCTCCAGCCCCGTCACCTCCAGGCCGCGCCGCAGGGCGCCGCCGCGCTCCAGGCCCGCCAGCAGCTGGCGGGTCAGGGCGCCGAAGTTAACGTCCGTGCCGCGGGCCACGCGGGTGGCCGCCATGGGCTGGTCCCGGGGCCGCCCCTCCATCACCAGCGGCATCCACTGCCGCAGCTGGGCCGGATCCTCACTCCAGGCCATGGCCGCGAACTGGGGCAAGGCGGCCAGGGCCCGGTGGCGCCGGCGCAGGAAGGCCACAGGGGCCTCCCCCCACACGAAGCTGAGGTGGGGCACCGGCCGGATGAAGCCCGCCGGATCCGCCAGCTCGCCCTGCTCCACCAGGGCGCTCCAGAACTCCAGGCTACGCTCGAAGGCGGTGTTGATCGCCAGGGCCTTGGCGGTGGGGATGGAGCCATCGGCGGCCTCGGGGGTGTAGTTGAGCTCGCAGTTGGCCGCATGGCCCGTGCCGGCGTTGTTGAGGGCCGCGCTGCTCTCCCCCGCCACCCCCTCCAGCCGCTCCAGCACCACCAGCTCCAGTCCCGGCTCCAGCTGCCGCAGCAGGCCGGCCAGCGTGGCGCCCATGATCCCGGCCCCCACCAGCAGCACGTCACAACGCTGGGCCTGGATCTGGGTCGAACTCACCGCGCCTCCCGGGCTCAATCCCGCCAACGCTATTGGCCCACCCCCAGGCCCCCGCCCCCTGCGGTGCGCCGAGGAGCACGCCAGAGCCGGCATTCCGGGCTCCGCCCGGTGGCCGGCGACGGCGTGGTCCTCGGCGCCACCCCCTGTGCACCCGCCACAATGGGCCCACTGAGGAAAGTAGACGTGGGCGTCCTGACGGCACTGGCGATCCTGGCGGGCCTGATCGTGGTGCACGAGGCCGGCCACTTCTTCGCCGCCACCTGGCAGGGCATCCGCGTCAGCAGCTTCTCGGTGGGCTTCGGGCCGGTGCTGCTGGAGCGCCAGCGCCGCGGTGTGCAGTTCGCCCTGCGGGCCATCCCCCTGGGCGGCTTCGTGGGCTTCCCCGACGACGACGAGGCCAGCGCCATCCCCGCCGATGACCCCGACCTGCTCAAGAACCGCCCCCTGCCCCAGCGGGCCCTGGTGATCGCCGCCGGCGTGCTCGCCAACCTGCTGCTGGCCTGGGCGGTGCTGGTGGCCCAGGGGGCCATCGTGGGCATTCCCGCCGGCTTCAGCGCCACCCCCGGGGTGCTGGTGAGCGGCGTGCAGGCGGGCCAGGCCGCCGCCGCCTCGGGCCTGGTGGCCGGTGATCGCATCGTGGCCATCGACGGCCAGGCCCTGGCGGGCGGCCAGCAGGCGGTGGTCGACCTGGTGGCCCGCATCAAGGGCGCCCCGGACCAGACCCTGACCCTGGAGGCCGAGCGCAACGGCCAGCGGCGCCGCCTGCGCCTCACCCCCGTCGACGCCGAGGGCATCGGCCGCATCGGCGCCCAGCTGCAGCCCTTCGGCACCGAGGCGTTCCGGCCCGCCCGGGGCCCCGGCGAAATCCTCGGCCGCGCCAGCCGCGACGTGGTGGTGCTCACCCGGCGCACCGTCGATGGCTTCGTGGCCCTGGTGACCCACTTCGGCCAGACCGCCAGCCAGGTGTCGGGCCCCGTGAAGATCGTGGAGATGGGCGCCACCCTGGCCAAGCAGGGCGGCAGCAGCCTGTTCCTCTACACCGCCCTGATCTCGATCAACCTGGCGGTGCTCAACGCCCTGCCCCTGCCGCTGCTGGATGGCGGCCAGTTCGTGCTGCTGCTGATCGAGGGCCTGCGGGGCCGGCCGCTGCCCGAGAAGCTGCAGATGGCCTTCCTGCAGTCGGGCTTCGTGTTCCTGGTGGGCCTGAGCCTGGTGCTGATCGTGAAGGACACCAGCCAGCTGCCCGCGGTGCAGCAGCTGCTGAGCCGCTGACCCCCCGCCGATGCCCCGCTTCCCCAGTGCCCGGCGGCGCGCCCCGGAGCTGCTCAGCCGCCTGGGCGATCTCTATCCCCACGCCACCTGCTCCCTCGACTGGCGCACCCCCTACGAGCTGCTTGTGGCCACCATGCTCTCGGCCCAGTGCACCGACGAGCGGGTCAACCTGATCACCCCGGCCCTGTTCGAGCGCTTCCCCGATGCGGCCGCAGCCGCGGCGGTGGAGCCGGAGCAGGTGGAGCCCTATGTGAAGTCGGCCGGGTTCTTCCGCAACAAGGCCAGGAACATCGTGGCCAGTTCGCGGCTGCTGCTGGAGCGCCACGGCGGGGCGGTGCCGCGCACGATGGAGGAGCTGCTGGTGCTGCCCGGCGTGGCCCGCAAGACCGCCTCGGTGGTGCTGGCCTGGTGCTACGGCATCAACGCCGGCGTCACGGTGGACACCCACGTGGCGCGGCTGAGCCAGCGGCTGCGGCTCAGCCAGCACAGCGAGCCGCGCCGGATCGAGCCCGACCTGATGAAGCTGGTGCCCCAGGCCGACTGGCAGACCCTCTCGATCCGCCTGATCTTCCACGGCCGGGCCGTCTGCACCGCCCGCAGCCCCCGCTGCGACGGCTGCCCGGTCGCCGACCTCTGCCCCAGCGCCGGCGGCCCCGGCACCGGCAGCTCCCGGTCCCGCGCCCCGGCCCGGCGGCCGGCGAAGGCAGGACCGACGGCGCGGTAAGCTCGTCCTCCATTGGATTTAGAGCACCAGCCGCATGGCGAAGAAGTCGATGATTGCGCGCGACGCCAAGCGTCAGAAGATGGTCGACCGCTACGCGGCTAAGCGTGCGGCCCTCAAGGAGGCCTTCGAGTCGGCGGCCGACCCGATGGAGCGCCTGGAGATCCACCGCCGGATCCAGAGCCTGCCCCGCAACAGCGCCCCCACCCGCCTGCGCAACCGCTGCTGGGCCACCGGCAAGCCCCGCGGCTACTACCGCGACTTCGGCCTCTGCCGCAACCAGCTGCGCGAGCGCGCCCACAAGGGCGAACTGCCCGGCGTGGTCAAGTCGTCCTGGTGAGGGGCGCCGGGGCCTGCGGGCTCCGAAGGCCCTGGGCCGTTCCCTCGGCCCCCAGCACTCCGATCGGCGCCTGCGGGCGCCTTTTTTGTTGCGCACCCGGGCCCTGCCCCCGGCGCTTCGGCTCGGATGCGAGAATAGCCCTTGACAACAAAACGGACATAAGCGCACGTGCAAGGTCAGACGCAGTCGATCTCCTTCGATGGTCGGGAGATCCGGCTGACCACCGGTCGGTTCGCCCCCCAGGCCGGGGGCTCGGTGTTGGTGGAATGTGGGGATACCGCCGTTCTGGTGACGGCCACCCGCTCCGGCGGCCGCGAGGGCATCGATTTCCTCCCCCTCATCTGTGACTACGAGGAGCGGCTCTACGCCGCCGGTCGCATCCCCGGCAGCTTCATGCGCCGCGAGAGCCGCCCCCCCGAGCGGGCCACCCTGATCGCCCGGCTGATCGACCGGCCGATGCGCCCCCTGTTCCCCAGCTGGATGCGGGACGACCTGCAGATCGTCGCCACCTGCCTGTCGCTGGATGAGCGGGTGCCGCCCGATGTGCTCGCCGTGACCGGCGCCTCCCTCGCCACCCTGCTGGCCAGGATCCCCTTCCACGGCCCCATGGCCGCCGTGCGGGTGGGCCTGCTGGGCGACGACTTCGTGCTCAACCCCAGCTACCGCGAGATCGAGCGCTCCGAGCTCGATCTGGTGGTGGCGGGCACCCCCGAGGGCGTGATCATGGTGGAGGCGGGCGCCAACCAGCTGCCCGAACAGGATGTGATCGAGGCCATCGACTTCGGCTACGAGGCGGTGTGCGAACTGATCAAGGCCCAGCAGGCCCTGCTCAAGGAGCTGGGCATCGAGCAGGTGATCCCCGAGGCCAGGGCCGAGGAGTCCACCCTGCCCGCCTTCCTCGAGCAGGAGTGTGCCGCCGCCATCGGCGAGGTGCTGCAGCACTTCGAGCAGACCAAGGCCGAGCGCGATGAGAAGCTCGATGCCATCAAGGCCGAGGTGGTGGCCAAGGTCGCCGCCCTGGCCGAGGACGACCCGATCCGCGCCGCCGCCGGCGGCAAGGCCCTGGCCAACAGCTACAAGGGCCTCACCAAGAAGCTGATGCGCGAGCAGATCCTCAAGGACGGCAAGCGCGTCGATGGCCGCAGCCTCGACCAGGTGCGCCCGATCAGCGCCGCCGCCGGCGTGCTGCCCAAGCGGGTGCACGGCTCCGCCCTGTTCCAGCGCGGCCTCACCCAGGTGCTCTCCTGCGCCACCCTCGGCACCCCGAGCGACGCCCAGGAGATGGACGACCTCAACCCGTCCACCGAGAAGACCTACCTGCACCACTACAACTTCCCCCCCTACTCGGTGGGTGAGACCCGGCCGATGCGCAGCCCCGGCCGCCGCGAGATCGGCCATGGCGCCCTGGCCGAACGGGCCCTGATTCCCGTGCTGCCCAGCAAGGAGAGCTTCCCCTACGTGCTGCGGGTGGTGTCGGAGTGCCTGAGCTCCAACGGCTCCACCTCGATGGGCTCGGTGTGCGGCAGCACCCTGGCGCTGATGGATGCCGGCGTGCCCCTCAAGGCGCCGGTGAGCGGCGCCGCCATGGGCCTGATCAAGGAGGGTGACGAGGTGCGCATCCTCACCGACATCCAGGGCATCGAGGACTTCCTCGGCGACATGGACTTCAAGGTGGCCGGCACCGAGAAGGGCATCACCGCCCTGCAGATGGACATGAAGATCACCGGCCTGGCGGTGAAGACCGTGGCCGAGGCCGTGAACCAGGCCCGCCCGGCCCGGCTGCACATCCTTGAGAAGATGCTGGCGGCGATCGAGAAGCCCCGCGACACCCTCAGCCCCCACGCCCCGCGCCTGCTCAGCTTCCGCATCGACCCGGAGCTGATCGGCACCGTGATCGGCCCCGGCGGCCGCACGATCAAGGGCATCACCGAGCGCACCAACACCAAGATCGACATCGAGGACGGCGGTATCGTGACCATCGCCAGCCACGATGGCGCCGCCGCCGAGGAGGCCCAGCGGATCATCGAGGGCCTCACCCGCCGCGTGTCCGAGGGCGAGCAGTTCCAGGGCACCGTGACCCGGGTGATCCCGATCGGCGCCTTCGTGGAGATCCTGCCCGGCAAGGAGGGGATGATCCACATCTCCCAGCTGAGTGAGGCCCGCGTCGAGAAGGTGGAGGACGTGGTCAAGGTGGGCGATCAGGTGACCGTTCGGGTGCGCGAGATCGACAACCGCGGCCGCATCAACCTCACCCTGCGCGGCGTGCCCCAGGCGGAGGAGCCGGCGGCCGACGTCGTCGTCTGAACCGCCCCCGCCCCCCAGCCGGCCGGCGGCAGGGGGGCATCAGAGCGCGAAGCCCGGATCGATCGCCGCCATCGCCGCCGCCGCCCGCGCACACAGCGCGTGGTGGGCCGGCCCATGGCTGGCGATCAGGCAGCCGGCCTGCAGCCCGTCGCCGCGGTTGTAGCGGAGGGGCCGGCCATCGGCGTGGCTGAAGGCGCCGCCGGCGGCCCGCAGCACCGCCTCGGGGGCCGCCATGTCCCAGTCCTTCGGGGCACTGCGGCCGGAGAGGGAGATGTAGAGGTCGGCCTCGCCCCGCAGGATCGTGGCCACCTTGCCGCCGACGCTGCCGATCGCCCGGGTCTCCCCCAGCTCCAGGGCCGCCAGCAGGTGCTCCAGCCGCTGGTCGCGGTGGTTGCGGCTGGCCACCAGCACCAGCTCCCCCAGGGCGCGGCGGCGGCTCAGGGCCGGGGGCTGCTGCGCACCGGCGCGGTTCTCGCGCCAGGCCGCCCCCGCCGGACGATCAGCGACCCCCGCCGGCGCCACCAGGCCGAACCAGAGTTCCTCCGGCTCCGGCAGCAGCACCACCCCCAGCACCGGGGCCCCGCGGTGCACGAGGGCAAGATGCACCGCGTACTCGCCGGTGCCCTGCAGGAAGTCCTTGGTGCCGTCGAGGGGATCGAGGATCCACAGCCACTCGGCCGCCAGGGGCATGCCGGCACTGAGCTGCTCCTTGGCCGTCTCCTCGCTGAGCAGGGTCCAGGGCGCCCTGGGGAAGGCGGCGGCGAAGCCGTCGAGCAGCCACTGGTTCACGGCCAGATCCGCGGCGCTCACGGGGCCCTCACCGCCGTCGTCCACGCTCAGGGCCGGTGGGAAGCCGTGGGGGGGCTGCTCACCGCGGCCGTAGGCCCGCAGGATGTCCGCTGCCCCCCAGCAGAGGCGGCGCAGCTCCGCCAGCAGCGGCTCCAGCGCCACGCCCTCGGGCAGGGCCACGGCGGTGGATGCGCCCGGAAGGGGAGCGGCGGCGGGCGGCATCATGGGGATGGCAAAGGGGCATTGTGATGCAGGGGGAGGAGCCGGCCGCCGGCGTGCTGTACCTGGTGGGAACCCCCATCGGCAACACCGGCGACCTCTCCCCCCGGGCCCGCCATGTCCTGGCCGGCGCCGGCCGCATCGCCTGCGAGGACACGCGCCGCAGCGGCCTGCTGCTGCACAACCTGGGCATCAAGAACCGGCTCGTGAGCTTCCACGAGCACAACCAGCAGGCCCGCATTCCGGAGCTGCTGCAGGCCCTGGAGGCCGGCGAGGCGGTGGCGGTGATCAGCGACGCCGGTCTGCCCGGCATCTCCGACCCCGGCGAGGCCCTGGTGGCCGCCGCCCGGGCCGCCGGCCGCAGCGTGATCTGTGTGCCGGGGCCCTGCGCGGTGACCACTGCCCTGGTGGGCAGCGGCCTGCCCAGCGGGCGCTTCTGCTTCGAGGGGTTCCTGCCGCCCAGGGGCCCCCGGCGCCGGGCGCGGCTGCGGGAGCTGGCGGCGGAGCCCCGCACCCTGGTGCTGTTCGAGGCGCCGCACCGGCTGGTGGATCTGCTCACCGACCTGCTGGCGGAACTCGGCGATCGCCCCCTGGCCGCCTGCCGCGAGCTCACCAAGCGCCATGAGCAGCAGCTGGGGCCCACGGTGAGCGCCGTGCTGGCCCACGTCCAGGCGACGGCGCCCCAGGGGGAATTCACGCTGGTGCTCGGCGGGGCGCCGCCCCCGCAGGCCGTGCGCCCCAGCGATGCCGAGCTCCAGGCCGAGCTGCAGCGCCGCGTGGCCGCCGGCGCCAGCAACAGCGACGCCGCCCGCCAGCTGGCGACGGAAACGGGCCTGCCGCGGCGGCAGCTCTACGCTCTGCTGCACCAAGCACCGCCGCACCCCCCGGAGGCCCCCTGATGCTGCTGCGCCTGCGCCTGCTGCTGGGAAGCCTCGGCGGCGGGGCCCTGCTGCTGCTGCTGCTCTGCCTGGGGGCCCAGAACCTGGATCAGCGCCCCAGCCTCAACCTGGGCTTCGGCCGCAGCAGTGCTCTGCCCACCGGTTTCCTGGTGGGGGTGGCCCTGGTGCTGGGCGTGATCTCCGGCGGCGCCGCCGCCGCGCTGCTGGTGCCCCGCTCCGATCAAGCGCCCGGCAGGGAGTAGAGGCCGCCGCCCTCGAGCACCAGCCGGGTGATGCCCTGCGACACCAGATAGGGCGCCGTGCGCTCCAGCAGGCGCGGGTCGGGCACGGGGATCACCCGCTGGGTGCGGCCGCACTGGCGCTTGGCCTCGCGCGGATTGGTGAACAGCATCAGGGCCTGGCGCTCCGCCTCCCCCTCCGGCAGGGTGCCCAGCTCGGGGAAGTCGGCCAGGGGCTGGGCCTGGAGCTCCACCGTCTTGTCCACCAGCAGGTAGAGGCGGGCCGGCAGGGCGGCGGCCGCCAGGGGCAGCACCGAGGCCTGGCTCCGTGGGGCGCCGGCCGCCCGCGCCCCGCCGCCGGCGGGGGCCACGGCAGCCTCGAACTCAGCCTCCTCGTCCTCCTCGAGGCCGTCGTCGCCGAAGTCGTCGGCGTCGTCGATGGCGAGGTGGGCGCCGCCGTCGTCATCGGGGCCGTCCGCCTCCAGCTCGGCCGGGGCGGGCAACGGGTCGATGGCGGCCGGGACTGGCGGCGCCGGCGCCGGGGTTTCAGCGGCCACGGCCAGCACCGTCTGCACCGGCGGCAGTGGCTCCGCCGGAGCCTCTCCGCCCGCGGCCGTCGCCCCCCGGCCCCGCTGGCGCTTGAGGGCGGCCAGCTCCTGGGGATCGAGGGCCGCCTTGACCACGCGGCTCACGGTGTTGGGACTGCAGCCGAAGGCCTCCGCCAGGGCCTGCCCCGTCTCCCCCTGCCGGTAGCGCGCCACGATCTGCTCCTTCTGGCTGTCGCTGAGCCGGGTGGCCGCCATGGGAGTGGGGGGAATGCAGCCCGCCACTCTAGGAGTCCCACCGGGGCCGGGCCTCAGTTGTCGATGCCAAGGGTCATGGTGATCTCCCCGTCGGCCCAGTTGGTCTGCATGTAGCCATCCAGGAAGGTGCCGCCGGCGAGCGGATCGGGGCTGAACAGCATCCCCACGAAGGTGATGTGGGTGAAGGCATCGGCCCAGCGCAGCTCCACGCCGACGCGGAGGGTCTCGCCGGAGAAGGGATGGTCGATCCGGAGGTGGCCCAGCCCGGGCAGGTCGAACCGGTGCAGGCCGGGGAAGGCCACGCAGCATCCGGCGACGCTGATGTCCCAGAGCTTGCCGGTGAGGCTCCTGGTGCCGAACTCCGTGGTCTGCTCCAGCACCGCCGTGACCACCGCCAGGGTGGAGGGCAGGGGGTAGCGCTCGTAGCGGCGGGGAACCTGGGAAGAACCGGCTGAAGCCATGGCCGATCCAGACATCTCCCCTGCAGGGGGTTTTACCCCAGAACCGCGCCCTTGGCCCGAACCTGCCCAGGAATGACGCAGAGCCCCGCCGCGGGCGCCGATCGAGCCGGCTGCCAGAATGGGCCAGGCGTCCACGGGCCCCGTCCTGCTCCCTTAGCTCAGCTGGATAGAGCAGCTGCCTTCTAAGCAGCCGGCCGATGGTTCGAATCCATCAGGGGGCGTTGTTTGAGAGCCACACCGGCGGGCAGCGCGGCCCCGCGCCCCTGCGGAGCCGGCCGGGGCCCGATTCGGTAACAGGCGGCACCACAGCCCCGGGACCCTGGTCCCAGATTGAGCCAGCGGAATGAATGCCTAGGGTTCCGGTCCCTCCCGTGGGGGCGTCAGGTCCGAGAGGTATCGGCCGGTACGCCGGCTGCACGGAGGGACAAAAGCCCGGGAGACCGCTCCATCCCCATCCCTCCATCACCATGGCTCAGGACACTGACGCTGCGGGCGGTTTCGATCGTCTGCACCCCACCGAGGGACTGCGTGCCCTCGAGAAGGAGCGGGCCCTGCCCCTCACCGGCTGGCAGCAGGAGGTGGATCAGGCCCACCGCTATGGCCTGGAGGCCGCAGAGAGCATCGTCGATCGGCGCATCTCCACCTTCTCGCGCGGGGAGCTTCCCCACTACGCGGGCATCAACACCTTCATGAAGGCGCCCTACATCGAGGACGTGAACCGCGTCGGCGACTTCGACGTGGCCATCCTCGGGGTCCCCCACGACAGCGGCACCACCTACCGGCCGGGCACGCGCTTCGGCCCCCAGGGCATCCGGCGCATCTCCGCCCTCTACACGCCCTACAACTACGAGATGGGCGTGGACCTGCGCGAGCAGATCACCCTCTGCGATGTGGGCGACATCTTCACCATCCCCGCCAACAACGAGAAGAGCTTCGATCAGATCTCCAAGGGCGTCGCCCACGTGTTCAGCAGCGGCGCCTTTCCGATCATCCTCGGGGGCGACCACTCGATCGGCTTCCCCACGGTGCGGGGCGTCTGCCGGCACCTGGGGGACAAGAAGGTGGGCATCATCCACTTCGATCGCCACGTCGACACCCAGGAGACCGACCTCGACGAACGCATGCACACCACCCCGTGGTTCCATGCGACCAACATGGCCAATGCCCCCGCCACCAATCTGGTGCAGCTGGGCATCGGCGGCTGGCAGGTGCCCCGCGAGGGGGTGAAGGTCTGCCGGGAGCGGGGCACCAACGTGCTCACCGTCACCGACATCTGCGACATGGGCCTGGAGGCGGCCGCCCGCTACGCCATTGAGCGGGCCACGGACGGCACCGACTGCGTCTACATCTCCTTCGACATCGACTGCATCGATGCGGGCTTTGTGCCCGGCACTGGCTGGCCCGAGCCCGGGGGGCTGCTGCCGCGGGAGGCCCTGAAGCTGCTGGAGCTGATCGTGCGCAACGTGCCCGTGTGCGGCCTGGAGGTGGTGGAGGTGTCGCCCCCCTACGACATCAGCGACATGACCTCGCTGATGGCCACCCGCGTGATCTGCGACACCATGGCCCACCTGGTGGTGAGCGGCCAGCTGCCCAGGAAGGAGCGGCCCAGCTGGATCAGCGACGTCTGCAACATGACCGTCGACCAGACATGGAGGTGAGCCGTGCACGAAGTCGACATGACCAGGTGCCTGCTGCTCTCGATGCAGGACTGGCGCCAGCGGCACGATCCCCTCGACCCCAGTGTTTCGGTGGTGCACCTGGAGGTGGGGGACTTCACCTGCGTGGAGCCCGCCCAGCTGGTGAGCACCTGGGAGGTGGCCGTGCGCGGCAGCTGGCTGGAGGGGGCCCGCCTCTGCATTGAAGCGATCCCGCTGGTGGGACGCTGCGTGCGCTGCTCCGCCACCTACAGCCCCAGCGCCGAGGCGGCCTACCGCTCCCCCTGCTGCGACCACCCGATGGAGGAGGTGGTCACGGGCCGGGAGCTGAGGATCCGCTCCATCGACTACACGCTCCAGCCCTCCGCTGCCGCTTCGATCCCCGCCCCCGTTCCCTCCTGAGACCCGCCATGCACATGCCCCTGGAAGACACCCTCGGCCTGAACCTGCTCGCCGCCAACCAGCACCAGGCCGACCACAACCGCCAGCACTTCGACGCCTGGCAGCTGCTCTGCCTCAACGTGATGAGCAGCCCGGGAGCTGGCAAGACGTCGCTGCTGGAGCGCTCCCTGGTGGAGCTGCGCCGGGAGTACGCCATGGCCGTGCTGGAGGGAGACATGACCACCCAGCTCGACGCCGAGCGGCTGGAGGCCGTCGGCGTTCCCGTGGTGCCGATCACCACGGGCCGCGCCTGCCACCTCGATGCCGCCATGGTGAGCGGGGGCCTGACGCTGCTGCAGCAGCGCCTCAATCCCGCCGAGCTGGACATTCTCTGGGTGGAGAATGTGGGCAACCTGGTGTGCCCCGCCGAGTTCGAGGTGGGGGAGCACTGCAAGGTGGCCCTGCTGAGCGTGACGGAGGGCGAGGACAAGCCCCTCAAGTACCCCGTGATGTTCCGGGAGGCCCACTGCGTGCTGATCACCAAGGTGGATCTGCTGCCCCATCTGCCCGTGCAGGTGGAGCGGATTGAGGAGCACATCCGCCAGGTGAATCCCCACTGTGCCGTGATCCCGGTGTCGGCCACGACGGGCGCGGGGCTGGAGCAGTGGCATGGCTGGCTGCGGTCCTGCCTGCAGCAGCGCAAGGGCAGCGGGCGACCCCAGCTGGTGGGGGCGCGATGAGCACCCTGATTCCCCAGGCCGCCGCCCCCCTGACGGCGGCGGAGGCCAGGGCCGACTGGGCGGCGCGCGGGGTGCGCTATGCCCTGGCCAACTTTGTGGACCTGCACGGGGTGTGCAAGGCCAAGGCCGTGCCGCTGGAGCACCTCGAGGCGATGCTCGCCGGCTCCGAGCTGTTCACCGGCGCGGCGGTGGACGGGGTGCCCCAGGATGTGAGCGACGACGAGGTGGCGGCCCTGCCGGATCTGGCCTCGGCCACGGTGCTGCCCTGGCGCCCGGACACGGTCTGGCTGGCCAGCAACCTGCACCTCAACGGTGCCCCGTTCGAGGCCTGCAGCCGCACCATTCTCTGCCGGGTGCGCGACCAGGCCGCCCGCATGGGCCTGCGCTTCAACCTCGGCGTGGAGACGGAGTTCTTCATGCTGCGCCGCGGTGAAGACGGTGAACTCCTGCCCGCCAGCGGCCGCGATCGCCTGGAGAAACCCTGCTACGACCTGCGCGGCCTGCTCGACAACCTCCCCTGGCTGGATGAGCTCGTACAGGCGATGAATGGCCTGGGCTGGGGCGTGTATTCCTTCGACCACGAGGACGGCAACGGCCAGTTCGAGACCGACTTCGCCTACGCCGATGGCCTGGTAAGCGCCGATCGGGTGACCTTCTTCCGGCTGATGGCCGGGGAGATCGCCCGCCGGCACGGCCTGATCGCCAGCTTCATGCCCAAGCCCTTCGCCGATCGCACCGGCAGCGGCGCCCACTTCAACATGTCGCTGGCGGACCTGGGCAGTGGCGCCAACCTGTTCGACCCCGGCGGCGGCGGCCGCGGCGCCGTGACGCCCCTGGCCCACCAGTTCATCGCCGGCATCCTGCGCCACGCCCCCGCCATCTGTGCGGTGATCGCCCCCACGGTGAACAGCTACAAGCGGCTGGTGGTGCAGGGGAGCATGTCGGGCTTCACCTGGGCGCCGGTGTTCATCTGCTACGGCAACAACAACCGCACCAACATGCTGCGCATCCCCGGCGCCGGCGGGCGGGTGGAATGCCGGGCCGCCGACAGCGCCTGCAACCCCTACCTGGCGGCGGCGATGCTGCTGGCCGCCGGGCTGGAGGGCATCCGCGAGCAGCTCGATCCCGGCGAGCCCAACCTCGTGAACGCCTACCGCCTCTCGCCCGAGGAGCGGCAGGCCCGGGGCCTCACCACCCTGCCGCGCACCCTTGGCGAGGCGATCGAGGCCTTCGCCGCCGATCCCCTCGGGCGGAAGGTGTTCGGCGAGGCCATGGCCGACGCCTACATCGCCCACAAGCGGGAGGAGTGGCAGAGCTACCACAGCTGCGTGTCGGCCTGGGAGACGGAGCGCTACCTGGAGCTGCTCTGACGGCCCGGCGCCCCTTCCCCCACGCATCCCCCCTGCCCGTCCCCGACGGTCCGTCCCCGATGTCTACCCGATCCGCCATGACACGCCTGCGTTCCCACCCCTCGCCCCGCCGCCTGCTCGCCGCCCTGCTGCTGCTGGCCCTCGGCGGCGGCAGCCTGGCCAGCTGCAGCAAGGCCCCCGACTCCGCCGCGCCGGTGCGGCTCGGCTACAGCGCCTGGCCGGGCTGGATTCCCTGGAAGGTCACCGAGGAGAAGGGCCTGTTCACGGCCGCGGGTGTGCCCGTGACCCTGCAGTGGTTCGACGGCTACCTCGACTCGATCAATGCCCTCAACGCCGGCCAGCTCGACTGCAACAGCCAGACCCTGGGCGACACCATCAGCTCCATGGCCGGCGGAGCCGACCTGCAGGTGGTGCTCACCAACGACAACAGCACCGGCAACGATCAGATCATCGTGGCCCCCGGCATCAGGAGCATCGCCGACCTCAAGGGCAAGAAGGTGGCCGCCGAGGAGGGCACGGTGGACCACTACCTGCTGCTGCTGGGCCTGAAGAAGGCCGGCCTGCAGGCCTCGGACATCAGCTTCGTGCCCCTGGAGACCGGGGCCGCGGCGGCCGCCTTCGTGGCCGGCAAGGTGGATGCGGTGGGGGTGTTCGCCCCGTTCACGACCCAGGCCCTGAAGCGGCCCGGCAGCACCACCCTCTTCTCCTCCAAGGACTTCCCCGGGGCCATCAGCGATCACCTGGTGTGCCGCCGCGACTTTGTGGCCAAGCACCCCGAGAAGGTGCAGAAGCTGGTGGAGGCCTGGTTCGCCACCCTGAAGCAGATCAAGGCCGAGCCGGGCCCCAGCCTCACCATCCTGGCCCAGCGGGCCGGGGTGAGCGAGCAGGAGTACAGGCAGTACGACGCCGGCACCACGATCTTCACCCTGGAGCAGAACCGCCAGGCCTTCAAGCCGGGCACCACGATGACCTCGCTGCCCTACGCGGCGGAGCAGATCAGTGGCTTCCTGCAGGAGGTGGGGCTGGCCAAGACGCCGCCGCAGCTGGATCAGCTGCTGCAGCCCCAGTTCGTCAACGCAGCGCAGTGAGATGACGACTCGGCTGCGGCGACTGGCGATGCACCCCTGGAGCCTCGGGGCCACGGGACTCCTGGCGGTGCTGGCGCTGTGGTTCTGCATCAGCGCCAGCGGGCTCGTGGACAGCCTGTTCCTGCCCGGCCCCGGCGCCGTCTGGGCGGCCGGCCGGGCCCAGGCGGCCCAGGGCATGCTCTGGAAGGACCTGACGGCGAGTGTGGGCCGGGTGCTCGGGGGCTTCGGCCTCTCGGCCACCGTGGCCCTGCCGCTGGGCATCGCCATGGGCACCAGCCCGGTGATCTGCCGGCTGCTGGAGCCGCTGATCGGCCTGATCCGCTACATGCCGGCGCCGGCATTCATTCCGCTGCTGATCATCTATTTCGGCCTGGGCGAGCTGCCGAAGATTCTGCTGATCTTCATCGGCACCCTGTTCTTCAACACGTTGATGATCATGGATGCCGTGAAGTTCGTGCCCAAGGAACTGGTGGAGACGGCCCTGACCCTGGGGGGCCGGCAGCCCCAGGTGCTCACCCGCGTGATCGGCCCCTGCATCGCCCCCCAGGTGATCGATGCCTACCGCATCAACATGGCCGCCGCCTGGAACCTGGTGATCGTGGCCGAACTGGTGGCCGCCAACGATGGCCTGGGCAAGCGCATCAGCCTGGCCCAGCGGTTCCTGCGCACCGATGAGATCTTCCTGGGCCTGATCGTGATCGGCCTGGTGGGCCTGCTGATCGACCTGGGCTTCCGGCTGCTGCTGCGGCGCTCCTGTCCCTGGGCCACCTGAAGGCCGCCCTCCCGCCGCCACCCCGCCATGCACCTCTCCGTCTCCCACGTCTGCAAGAGCTTCGGCGAGGGCCGCGCCCGCAAGCCGGTTCTCGAGGACATCAGCTTCGACCTGGAGGCCGGCGCCTTCGTGGCCCTGGTGGGCAGCTCCGGCTCCGGCAAGTCGACGCTGATGCGGCTGGTGGCGGGCCTGGATCGCCCCAGCGCCGGCACGATCAGCGTGGCTGGCATGCCGGTGCGGGGGCCCAGCTCCGAACGGGGCATGGTGTTCCAGAAATACAGCCTCTACCCCTGGCTCAGCGCCGCCCAGAACGTGGCCTTCGGCATGGAGCTGCAGGGACGCCACCGCCGCGAGGTGCAGGAGCGCACCGCCTATTTCCTCGAGATGGTGGGCCTGGCGGAGTCGGGGCACCGCTACCCCCGGGAGCTCTCCGGCGGGATGCAGCAGCGGGTGGCCATCGCCCGGGCCCTGGCGGCCGAACCGAAGGTGCTGCTGCTCGATGAGCCCTTCGGCGCCCTCGACATCCAGATCCGCGAGTCGATGCAGGAGTTCCTGCAGCAGCTCTGGCAGCGCACGGGGCTCTCGGCCCTGCTGATCACCCACGACCTCGAGGAGGCCCTGCTGCTGGCCGGCACCGTGCACATCCTGGCCCCGAATCCCGGGCGGATCGTCCGCAGCGTGGCCGTGGAGCTGGACCGCAGCAACCTGGCCCACCTGCGGGTGTCGCCCCACTTCCTCGGCCTGCGGGAGGAGCTGGCCCAGTGCCTGCGCAGCACCGCGGCCGTCAGGCCGGATCGGTGAACTCCTCGGGCTGGATGCCCAGGTACACCGCCTCCTTGAACAGGGCCTGCTTGGCCTCGGCGTCGTTGCGGAGCACGGCCTCGGCGTAGCGCCGGCGCAGCGAGGCGATCAGGGTGTCCCGCTGGGCGTCGCTGCTGGCCATGGTCTCGGCGGGGGAGCTGCCTGAAATCTACGGAGCCGTCGGGCACCCGGCCGGGGCCGGCGGAACTGTCGCATCGCCTACGGACTGGGCCTGCGCGGGCTGGTGGGATGGCGCCATGGCCCACCTCCCCACTCCCCTGCTGGCGCGCTCCACGCTGGCCGACCTCAACGAACTCCGCAATGGCCCCGGCGCCCTGCGCCTGGCCTGCCACCTGCTGCTGATCGTGGCCGGCGGCCTGCTCTGGGCCCAGGGCGCCTGGCCCCTGCCGCTGCGCCTGCTCGGCCTGGTGGGCAGCGGCATCGGCCTGGCCACCTGCTTCGCCCCGCTGCACGAGTGCTGCCACCGCACCGCCTTCCGCCAGCGGGGCCTCAACGATGCGGTGGCCTGGCTGGCGGGCCTGCTCAGCTTCTACAACGCCACCTACTACCGGCGCTTCCACCAGTGGCACCACCGCTTCACCCACCAGCCGGGCCTGGACCCGGAGCTGGAGGAGCCCGTGCCCAGCAGCCTGGGGGCCTACCTGCTGGAGCTCAGCGGCTGGAACTGGTGGCTGGGCAAGCTGCGGGGCTACGGGCGGCTGCTCTGGGGCGATCTCTCCGGCATCCCCTACCTGCCGCCCGAGGTCCAGCCCCAGGTGCGCCGCTCGGTGCGGCTGCAGTTCGCCGTCTATGGCCTGGCTCTGGCCGCCTCCCTCTACACGGGCCAGGCCCTGCTGATCTGGTACTGGCTGCTGCCGCTGGCCATCGGTCAGCCGCTGCTGAGGGCCCTGCTGCTGGCGGAACACACCGGCTGCAGCTTCAGCACCGATGGCACGCGCAACACCCGCACCACCCTCACCCTGGCCCCGGTGCGCTGGCTGATGTGGAACATGCCGTTCCACGCCGAGCACCACCTCTACCCCTCGCTGCCGTTCCACGCCCTGCCCCGGGCCCACGGCCTGATCGCACCGCACCTGGCCCACGTGGACCACGGCTACCTGCGGGTGCACCGCCAGCTGCTGCGCCAGCTGCCGGCCCTGGCCCAGCGCCCATGACCGCCGGCCTGGCGCCGCGCCTGCGGCAGTTTCCCCTGGGGGATTTCGCCCTGGGCTGCGGCCACAGCATCCCCGACGCCCAGCTGAGCTACCTGCGCATCGGCGAGCTCAACGCCGAGCGCTCCAATCTGATCCTCATCCCCACCTCCTACGGGGCCCGCCCCGACGACCTGGCCTGGCTGGCGGGGCCGATCTTCGATCCCGGCCGCCACTGCCTGGTGATCGCCGGCATGTTCGGCGGCGGCGCCTCCAGCAGTCCGAGCCACGGCGCCATGGGGCTGGCGGAGCAGGGCTGGCTGGTGAGCCACCAGGACAACGTGCGGGCCCAGAGGCGCCTGCTGCAGGAGCACTTCGGCGTCACGCGGCTGCCGCTGGTCTACGGCTGGTCGATGGGGGCCCAGCAGGCCCACCGCTGGGCGGTGGAGCATCCCGAGATGGTGGCGGCGATCTGCTGCGTGTGCGGCACCAGCCGCACCACGGCCCACAACCGCCTGTTCTGCCTCAGCCTGCGGCGGGCCCTCACCGGCGATCGCCACTGGAACGGCGCCGGCTTTGACGCCGAGCCCCGGGACGGCCTGCTCACCTATGCCACCATCTACGCCAGCTGGGCGGCGAGCCAGCCCTATTACCAGGGCCGGGAGGGCTGCATCGAGGAGCTGGTGGAGCGGGAGTGGCTGCCCCACTACCGGCGCCACGACCCGCGCGACCTGATCGCCATGCTCGACACCTGGATGGCCCACGACGTGGCCGACGGCGGCGACCTGGAGGCCACCCTGGGGCGGGTGCGGGCCCGCGCGGCGATCGTGGCCGGCTCCCACGACCTCTACTTCCCCCCCGACGATCTGGCGGCCGACGCCGCCCGGCTGCCGGGGGCCCGGTTCCACAGGCTCGAATCCATCCTCGGCCACCGCGCCGGCAACCCCCACAGCAGCCCGCCGGAGCAGCGGCAGCTGCGCCGGATCGTGGATCAGCTGCTCGCCGGCTGACACCACCCCGTTCCTGTCCCCGTCGTTTCCACCCCACGCCCATGGCTGATCTCGCCGGTTCGATGCAGGAGCAGGGCCTGCGCCACCTGCTGGTGTCCTTCACCGACCTGTTCGGCGTGCAGCGGGCCAAGCTGGTGCCCGCCTCGGCCGTGGCCGCCATGGCGAGCCAGGGCGCCGGCTTCGCCGGCTTCGCCGCCTGGCTCGACCTCTCCCCCGCCGACGGCGATGTGCTGGCGCTGCCCGATCCCGCCAGCCTGATGCCGCTGCCCTGGCAGCCGGAGGTGGGCTGGGTGGCGGCGGAGCTGCAGCTCAACGGCGCCGCCATGGAACAGTGCCCCAGGCAGCTGCTGCGGCGCCAGCAGCAGCGGGCCCAGGCCCTGGGGATGGAGCTGCGCAGCGGCGTGGAGGCCGAGTTCTTCCTGCTCGATGCCAGCGGCGCCGGCCCCGCCGACGGCGCCGACACCCAGGCGAAGCCCTGCTACGACCAGCTGGCCCTGATGCGGCACTACCCGCTGGTGGCGCCGGTGCTGGAGGCCATGGAGGCCCTGGGCTGGGGGCCCTACCAGGCGGACCACGAGGACGCCAACGGCCAGTTCGAGATCAACTGGACCTTCGCCGACGCCCTCACCACCGCCGACCGGCACGCCTTCTTCAAGGTGATGGTCAAGGCTCTGGCGGAGCAGCGGGGCCTGCGGGCCAGCTTCATGCCCAAGCCCTTCGCCGGGCGCACGGGCAACGGCTGCCACACCCATCTGTCGCTCTGGGGGGCCGCCGGCAGCGAGCGGGCGGGCCAGAACCTGTTCCACGACCCCGCCGGCGCGCTGGGACTCTCCGCCCTGGCCTACCACTTCCTGGCCGGGCTGCTGCACCACGCCCCCGCCCTGAGCTGCCTCACCAACCCCACCGTGAACAGCTACCGGCGCCTGGCCGCCCCCCCCACCAGCTCCGGGGCCACCTGGGCGCCGCGGGCCATCAGCTACAGCGGCAACAACCGCACCCACATGGTGCGCATCCCCGATGGACAGCGCCTGGAGCTGCGCCTGCCGGACGGGGCCGCCCACCCCTACCTGCTCCAGGCCGCCGTGCTGGCCGCCGGCCTCGACGGGGTGGAGCGCCAGCTCGACCCCGGACCGCGCCAGGACAACGACAACGATGCCGCCCCCCTGGGGGAGGGGGCCTTCGGGCGCCTCCCCCGCGACCTGGGCGAGGCCCTGGAGGCCTTCGCCGCCGACCAGGTGCTGCGCACGGCCCTGGGGGAGGGCTTCTGCCGCGCCTACGAGCGCCTGCGCCGGCAGCAGTGGCAGGCCTACGGCGCCGAGGTGAGCGACTGGGAGCGCCGCACCGGCCTGGATGGGTGAGCCGGGGCCGGCGCCCCTAGGCTCTGGCGGGCACGGCCGCTCCCATGACACCTCCCTTCTCCCTCTTCGGCTTCGGCGCTGGCCAGGGGAAGGGTGCGCAGGCGGGTCAGGCCGGCGGTGACGACCCCGCCGGCAAGGGCAGGAAGCGCAGCCACCGCCGCCGCACCGTGCTGCGCAATCCCCCCAGCGGCGAACTGCAGACCCAGGGCGGCTGCTGGACCGTGACCCTCTGGGACATCAGCCGCGGCGGGCTGTGCCTGGTGGTCCGGGCCCAGGAGGTGGCGATCCCCGCCGGCGAGGGCCTCTCGGTGCGCCTCTACGACCCGGCCGGCCACGACAGCCTGCGGCTGCGGGCCAGCCTGGCCTGGGTCAAGCAGGAGAGCGGCGACACCTACATCGGCCTGCAGCTGCGGCCGGGCACCAGCCTGCCGAAGGGCTGTTTCCTGGAGCGCTACCTGGCCGAGGAGCGCTGACGCCCGGCCTTTTGGAAGCCCGCCTGCAGAAGCTGGCGATCGCCGGCACCCTGCCTACGGTGAGACCATCGGCCAGCCGGGGCCCATGGCAGCGGAGCGCAGCAACGTGTCGAGCCGGGGGGGCGCCGGTGAGCCGGCGGGGCGGAGCGGCGCTGGCCCCTTCGCCGAGCTGGAGCCCGTGCTGCGGCGCCACGGCCACCGGCCCGACGGCCTGATCGAGGTGCTGAACCGGGCCCAGGAGCTGCACGGCCAGCTCACGCCGGAGCTGCTGCGCCACGTGGCCGCGGCCCTGCGGCTGCCCCTCAGCCGGGTGCAGGGCACCGCCAGCTTCTACCACCTGTTCCGCTTCACGGCGCCGGCGGCCCACAGCTGCGTGGTCTGCACCGGCACGGCCTGCCACGTGAAGGGGGCCGCGGCCCTGTGGCGGGCCCTGGAGCGGGAGCTGGCCCCGGGCGGACCGCTGGCGGCGACGGGCGCCGGGGCCATCGAGCTCAGCAGCGTCCGCTGCGTCGGCACCTGCGGCGGCGCGCCGCTGGTGGTGGTGGACGGGCAGGTCTGGAACCGCCAGAGCGCCGCCAGCGTGGTGGCCGGCCTGCGGCAGCTGCTGCCATGAGCGCCACCCTGCGGGTCTGCACGGCGGCGGGCTGCGCCGGCTGCGGCGGCGGCGCCCTGCGCGAGCGCATCGGCGCGGTGGTGGCGGCGGCCGGCCCCGACGCCGCGGTCAGCGGCCTGAGGCTCAAGGGGGTGGGCTGCCTCGGGCCCTGCAGCGAAGGGGCCCTGCTGGAGGTGGAGGTCGGCGGCCGGCGGCGGCTGTTCGGGGGGCTCGGCCCGGCGGGCGCCGAGGCCGTGGCGGCCAGCCTCGCCGGCCTCGCCCCGGGCACCGACCTGGCGAGCTGGATCCCCCCCGGCGGCCGCCCGATCGACCTGGCACAGCCCTTCTTTCGCCTGCAGCGCCGCCTGGTGCTGGAGCACTGCGGCCGCATCGATCCCGAAGCGATCGACGACGCCCTCGCCGCCGGCGGCTACGGCCAGCTGCGCCGGGTGCTGCGGCAGGAGACGCCCGAGGCGGTGATCGCGGCAGTGGGCCGCGGCCGGCTGCGGGGCCGGGGCGGCGGCGGCTACCCCACCGGGCTCAAGTGGGCCACGGTGGCGCGCATGCCCGGCCGCGACAAGGTGGTGGTGTGCAACGCCGACGAGGGCGACCCCGGCGCCTTCATGGACCGCAGCGTGCTGGAGGGCGACCCGCACCGGCTGCTGGAGGGCATGGCGATCGCCGCCTGGGCCGTGGGGGCCAGCCGCGGCTTCCTCTACGTGCGGGCCGAATACCCGCTGGCGATCGCCCGCCTGCGCACCGCCATCGCCCAGGCCGAGGCCCACGGCCTGCTGGGCACGGCCATCGCCGGCAGTGCCTTCAGCTTCCAGCTGCAGGTGCGGGTGGGGGCCGGCGCCTTCGTCTGCGGCGAGGAGACGGCCCTGATCCACTCGATCGAGGGCCGGCGCGGCGTGCCGCGGCCCCGGCCGCCCTACCCGGCGGAGGTGGGGGTGTTCGGCCTGCCGACGCTGATCAACAACGTGGAGACCTTCGCCAGCATTCCGCCGCTGCTGGCGCTCGGCGGCGATGCCTACGCCGCCATCGGCACCGCCGGCAGCGGCGGCACCAAGGTGTTCTCGCTCACGGGCCACGTGCGCCTGGCGGGGGTGCTGGAGGTGCCGATGGGCACCCCGATCGCCACGATCGTGGAGACGATGGGCGGCGGTGCCCCCGCCGGCCGTGCCATCAAGGCGGTGCAGACCGGCGGGCCTTCCGGCGGCTGCATTCCGGCACATCGGCTCGACACGCCGGTGGACTACGAGAGCCTGCAGGACCTCGGCTCGATCATGGGCTCGGGCGGCATGGTGGTGCTGGATGACACCACCTCGATGGTGGATCTGGCCTGCTTCTTCATGGCCTTCTGCCGCGAGGAGTCGTGCGGCAAGTGCATCCCCTGCCGCTCCGGCACCGTGCAGCTGCACGGGCTGCTGCAGAAGCACCTGGCCGGTGAGGCCACTGCTACCGACCTGGCCCAGCTGGAGAGCCTCTGCCACATGGTGAAGGACACCAGCCTCTGCGGCCTGGGCCAGAGCGCCCCCAAGCCGGTGCTGAGCACCCTGCGCCACTTCCGCGCCGACTACCTGGCCCTGCTGCGACCTGAGCCCGAGGCCACCCCGGAGCCGGTGCCATGAGCGTGCACACCCTGCGGATCGATGGGTGCGACCTGGCCGTTCCCGAGGGCACGACGCTGCTGCAGGCGGCCCGGGAGGCCGGCATCGCCATCCCCACCCTCTGCCACCTGGAGGGCCTCTCGCCGGTGGCCGCCTGCCGCCTCTGCCTGGTGGAGATCGAGGGCGCAGGCCGACTCCTGCCGGCCTGCATCACCCCCGCGGCCGAGGGGATGGTGGTGCACACGGCGACGCCGCGGCTGCTGGATATCCGCCGCACGGTGTCGGAGCTGCTGTTCACCGAGGGCAACCACGTCTGCGCCATCTGCGTGGCCAACGGCCACTGCGAACTGCAGGACCTGGCGGTGAGCACCGGCATGGACCACAGCCGCCTGCCCTACCGCTTCCCCGACCGCCCCGTGGACCTCTCCCACCCGTTCTTCGGGCTGGACCACAACCGCTGCATCCTCTGCACCCGCTGCGTGCGCGTCTGCGACGAGGTGGAGGGCGCCCACGTGTGGGACGTGGGCTGGCGCGGCGAGCACTGCCGGATCATCGCCGGCCTCGATCAGCCCTGGGGCGCCGTGGACGCCTGCACCGACTGCGGCAAGTGCGTGCAGGTCTGCCCCACCGGCGCCCTGTTCCACAAGGGCGACACCACCGCCGAGAAGCACGGCGAGCCGGCCCGGCTGCAGGCCCTGGTGCAGGCCCGCCGGCACCGGCAGGGGGATCCATGAGCAACCCCGGCGCCGCCGGCCGCACCGCCGCCCAGGGCACCCCCACCAGGCTGCGCCTGGCCACCGTCTGGCTGGCGGGCTGCTCCGGCTGCCACATGTCCTTCCTCGACCTGGACGACTGGCTGCTGGAGCTCGCCGAGCTGGCGGAGATCGTCTACAGCCCGGTGGCCTCGGATGTGAAGCGCTATCCCGAGGCGGTGGACGTGTGCCTGGTGGAGGGGGGCGTGGCCAACACCGACAACCTGGAGCTGCTGCGCCAGGTGCGCACCCGCACCCGGGTGCTGATCAGCTTCGGCGACTGTGCCATCACCGCCAATATTCCCGGCATGCGCAACATGCTCCACGGCGCCGATCCGGTGCTGCGCAGGGGCTACCTCGACCTCGCCGACGGCAGCGGCCAGCTGCCCCACGCCCCCGGCATCGTGCCGGAGCTGCTGGAGCGGGTGCTGCCGGTGCACGAGCTGGTGCCCGTCGAGCTCTACCTGCCGGGCTGTCCGCCGTCGGCGACCCGCATCCGCGCCGCCCTGGAGCCGCTGCTCCGGGGCGGCTGGCCCGAGCTCAGGGGCGCGGATCTGATCCGCTTCGGCTGAGCGGCACCGCCGCCCGGCAGCACCGGCCCCGGGCCGCCCCACCGGAACCTCGTCCAAACCGCTCCACCCCCGCCCCGCCCTCGCCATGGACCCGCCGCGCCGCACACTCACGATCGATCCGGTGACCCGCATCGAGGGCCACGCCAAGATCACGATCCAGCTCGATGCAGCGGGCGCGGTGGAGTCGGCCCACTTCCACGTGACCGAGTACCGCGGCTTCGAGAAGTTCTGCGAGGGCCGGCCCTTCACCGAGATGGCGGCGATCACGGCCCGGATCTGCGGCATCTGTCCGGTGAGCCACCTGCTGGCGGCCGCCAAGGCCGGCGACAAGATCCTGGCGGTGACGATTCCGCCCACCGCCGAGAAGCTGCGGCGGCTGATGAACCTGGCCCAGATCACCCAGAGCCACGCCCTCTCCTTCTTTCACCTCAGCAGCCCCGATTTCCTGCTGGGCTGGGACAGCGATCCTGCCCGGCGCAACATCTTCGGCCTGATCGCCGCCGACCCCGACCTGGCCCGCGCCGGCATCCGCCTGCGCCAGTTCGGCCAGGGGGTGATCGAGGCCCTGGGGGGGCGCCGGATCCATGCGGCCTGGTCGGTGCCGGGGGGGGTGCGCGAGCCCCTGGCCGAGGAGACCCGCGCCAGGATCCAGGCCGGCCTGCCGGAGGCCTTCGCCATCACCGAGCGGGCCCTGGCCCTGTTCAAGACCCTGCTCGACACCCAGCTGGGCGAGGAGCTGGGGGTGTTCGGCCACTTCCCCTCGCTGTTCCTGGGGCTGGTGGGTCCCGGCGGCCTGTGGGAGCACCACCGCGGCGCCGAGGCCGGCTGCGGCATCCGCATCGTCGACAGCGACGGGCAGACCGTGGCCGACGGCCTGCGGGAAGACGACTATGCCGCCTTCCTGGCCGAGGCGGTGGAGCCCTGGAGCTACCTCAAGTTCCCCTACATCAGGGCCCTCGGGCCGGAGGCGGGCAGCTACCGGGTGGGCCCCCTGGCCCGACTCAACCTGTGCGAGCGCATCGGCACGGAGCGGGCCGACCGCGAACTGCTGGAGCTGCGCCAGCGGGGCGGCCGGGTGGTGACGGCCTCGTTTCTGTATCACCTGGCCCGCCTGATCGAGATCCTCGCCTGCCTGGAGCAGATGCAGCAGCTGCTCGACGATCCCACGATCACGGCGACCCACGTGCGTGCCAGGGCCGGCGTCAACGCCCACGAGGCGGTGGGGGTGAGCGAGGCCCCGCGGGGCACCCTCTTCCACCACTACCGGGTGGACGGGAACGGCCTGATCACGGCGGTGAACCTGATCATCGCCACGGGCCAGAACAACGGCGCCATGAACCGCACCGTGACCCAGATCGCCCGCCACTACCTCAGCGGCGGGCGGTTGAGCGAGGGGCTGCTGAACCGGGTGGAGGCGGGCATCCGCTGCTTCGATCCCTGTCTCTCCTGCTCCACCCACGCCGCCGGCCAGATGCCGCTGCTGGTGGAGCTGCTGGGCGCCGATGGCCAGCGGCGCGATCTGCTGCGGCGGGACTGAGCCATGGGGGCAGCACAGCGCGGCGGGGGACGGAGCGGCGGGGGGCGGAGCGGCGGCGGAGCCATCGGGGCCGGCCTGCTGGTGATCGGCATCGGCAATGGCCTGCGCCAGGACGACGGCGTGGGCTGGCACGTGGCCGAGGCCCTGGCGGCCCGGGCGGAGGCCGATGGCCTGGCGGGGCTGACGGTGCTGGCGGTGCACCAGCTGACGCCGGAGCTGGTGGAGCCGATCGCCGCGGCCGGCGCCGTGGTGCTGGTGGATGCCGTGATCGCGGCGGCACCCCTGCGGATCCCCGGGAGCCGGGGCAGCGGCACCGGGGCTGCGCCCGGATTGCCCCCCCTGCGTCTGGAACCGCTGCGCCCCGCCGGCGCCTGCGCCCGCGCGCCCCTGAGCCACCACGCCGCCCCCGCCGCCCTGCTGGCCCTCTGCGACGCCCTGCACGGCCGCTGCCCACCGGCCTGGCGGCTGCTGATTCCGATCGCCGCCGGCGCCACCGGCTACGGGGAGAGCCTCAGCCCCGGTGCCGAGGCCCGCCGCAGCGAAGCCCTGGAACTCCTGGCCGCCTGGGCCCGGCAGCCCGCGGCCGCGGGCACACCAGCGGCCGCCCCAGCGGCAGGCGGCCATGCATGAACTCGCCCTGATGGAGGAGCTGCGCCGCCTCGCCGAGCGGGAGGCCCAGGCCCAGGGCGCCAGCCGCATCCACCGGCTGCAGCTGCGGGTCGGCAGCCAGGCGGGGGTGGATCCCGAGGCCCTGCGCCTGGCGTTTGCGGTGGTGATGGGGGCGGCGGATCCCGGGGAGGGCGACTGCTCCGATGGGGCGGACCTCTGCGGCCACTCCACAACGTTGGATCTCGAGGTGGTGCCCACCGTCTGCTTCTGTTCAGACTGCGCCCAGGAGTTCCGCCCCGCCGACGTGATCCACGCCTGCCCCCGCTGCGGCGCCCTGGCCAGCCGCCTCCTGCGGGGCCGGGAGCTGGAGCTGGTGGGCCTGGAGGTGTCCTGATGTGCGGCACCTGCGGCTGCAGCGCCGGGCCCCCCGCCGCCACGGAGCCCACGCCCGTGGGCTCCGCGCCCGTGGAGCCTGCGCCCGTGGCCGTCGCGCCGGCCGCCCACCGCCAGCTGACGCTGCAGCGCCGCCTGCTCGAGCGCAACGACCTGCAGGCCGCGGCCAACCGTGCCCACTTCGAGCAGCACGGCCTGCTGGTGCTCAACCTGCTCTCGGCCCCCGGCTCCGGCAAGACGGCCCTGCTGGAGCAGCTGGCGGCCCGCTGGCCCCGACCGCCCGTGGGGGTGATCGTGGGCGATCTGGCCACCGACAACGACGCCCGCCGCCTCCAGGCCGCCGGCGCCCGCGCCGTGCAGATCCGCACCGGCGACCTCTGCCACCTGGAGGCCCCGCTGGTGGCGCGGGCCTTCGCCCAGCTCGAGCACGCCGGCCTGGAGCTGCTGGTGATCGAGAACGTGGGCAACCTGGTGTGCCCCACCGGCTTCGACCTGGGGGAACACCTGCGCCTGGCGGTGCTGTCGGTGACGGAGGGGGAGGACAAGCCGCTCAAGTACCCGGCCCTGTTCCGCAGCGCCGATGCCGTGCTGCTCAACAAGATCGACCTGGCCGAGGCGGTGGGCTTCCGCCGCGACGAGGCCCTGGCGAACCTGGCGGCGATCGCGCCGGCGGCGCGGCTGTTCGAGTTGTCGGCCCGCAGCGGCGCGGGACTGGCGGAGCTGATCGGCTGGCTGGAGGGGCAGCGGCGGCAGCGGGGCCTAGGGGAGCGGGTCCACCGGCCCGGGCCCGGCTGAGCCGCCCATGGACCCGGGGCTGGAGCGGGCGCCACTGCAGCGGAAGCGGCGATGGAAGCGGCACCGGGAGCGGCGGCTGGAGCTGCAGCTGGAGGGGCTGGTGCAGGGGGTGGGCTTCCGGCCCTGGGTGCACCGGCTGGCCATGGGGCTTGGGCTGCGGGGCTGGGTGGCCAACGGTCCCGATGGCGCCGCCGTGGCCCTGGAGGGGGAGCGGCAGGCCCTGGAGCGCTTTCTGGCCGCCCTGGCCGAGACCCGCCCGCCCCACTGCCGCATCGACCGGCAGCAGCTGCGCTGGCGGGCCAGCCAGGGGGAGCCGGCGGGGGTGCGCATCGCCCCCTCCAGCGCGGTGGGCTCCGGGCCGGGGGCCACGGGCGGCAGCCGGTCCGCGGCGGCGGCGCGGGCCCTGGTGCTGCCCGATCTGGCCACCTGCGCGACCTGCCTGGCGGAGCTGCGGGATCCCGCCAACCGCCGCCACGGCTACCCCTTCATCAGCTGCACCGACTGCGGGCCGCGCTACAGCCTGCTGCGGCGCCTGCCCTTCGAGCGGGAGCACACCAGCCTGGCGGAGTTCCCGCTGTGTGCGGCCTGCCGCCGGGAGTACGGCGATCCCGCCGATCGCCGCTTCCACGCCCAGACCCTCAGCTGCCCCGCCTGCGGGCCGCGGCTGGCCTGGCGGGAGCCGGCCCAGCCCCCGGCCACCGGCGACGCCGAGGCCGAGGCTGACGCCGATGCCGATGCCGATGCCGAGGCTGCCACCGCCCCAGCGGCGGCCGCGGCCCACCGGGCGGCCATCGCCGCCGCCGCCGCCGCCCTGCGGGCCGGCCGGATCGTGGCGCTGCAGGGGGTGGGGGGCTTCCAGCTGCTGGTGGATGCGGGCAATGCGGCGGCCGTGGCGGAGCTGCGCCGCCGCAAGGGCCGCCCCGACAAGCCCCTGGCCCTGATGGCTCCGCGGTCCTGGATCGAGGTCCACGGCCGCCCCGGCCCGGCGGAGGCGGCCCTGCTGGACTCGGCGGCGGCCCCGATCGTGCTGCTGCGCCGGCGCGGCCGGCCCCCCATCGCCGCCGGCGTGACCCAGGGGAGCGCCTGGCTGGGGGTGATGCGCCCCAGCAGCGCCCTGCACGAGCTGCTGCTGGAGGCCTACGGCGGACCGCTGGTGGCCACCAGCGCCAACCGCTCCGGGGAGCCCCTGGCCTCGGATCCCCGCCGCGATGCCGCCGTGCTGGCCGTCCTCGCCGACGGGGTGCTGAGCCATGGCCTGGCGATCATCAATCCGGTGGACGATGGGGTGGCCCGGGGGGCGGGCGGCCAGCCCCTGCTGCTGCGCCAGGGGCGGGGCCAGGCCCCCATCGCCCTGGAGATCGCCGGCTGCGGCAATGGCGACGCGGGGGTGGTGCTGGCCCTCGGCGCCCAGCTCAAGGCCAGCGTTGCCCTGGCGCTGCCGCTCCCGGATCAGCGCAGGCTGGCCCTGCTCAGTCCGGCCCTGGGGGAGCTGGGCAGCACGGCGGGCGAGGCCCATCTGCAGCACACCCTGGTGGCCTGGCAGGAGCGCCACGGCGTCAGCCCCGCCGGCCTGCGCTGCGACGGCCACCCGGGCTACGTCTCCACCCGGCTGGCCCAGGCCCTGGCCGCCCGGGACGGCCTGCCCCTGATCGCCGTGCAGCACCACCACGCCCACCTGCTGGCCTGTGCGGCCGAGCACGGCCTGGAGGGGCCCCAGCTGGGGGTGGCCTGGGATGGCAGCGGCCACGGCGACGACGGCAGCCTCTGGGGGGGCGAGGCGCTGGCGGTGGAGCGCAGCGGCTACCGGCGCCTCGCCCGGCTGCGCCCCTTCCCCCTGCCAGGGGGCGAGGCGGCGGCCCGGGAACCACGGCGCGCCGCCCTGGGCCTGCTGCACGCGGGACTCGGAGCGGCGGGCCTGGAGGCGGCGATCCAGGAGGCAGCGGGCCTGGCCAGCCTGACGGCGTTCACGGCCGAGGAGCTCGCGGTGCTGTGCAAGCTGCTGGAGCGCCAGGGCGCCCTGGCGCGCGGCCAGGCGCCCCTGTGCTCCAGCGTGGGCCGGCTGTTCGATGCGGTGGCGTCCCTGCTGGGCCTGGTGCAGCGCTGCAGCTACGAGGGCCAGGCCGCCATGGCCCTGGAGGGCCTGGCCACGGCCGCCCTGGAGCGGGAGGGGCGGGCCCCTGGCGGGCGGGGGGCCCCGGCGGCGAGCCACCAGCGGCTTGCGCTGCAGCGGTCCCCCGCCGGCGAGCCCTGGCAGCTCGACTGGCACCCCCTGCTGGAGGCCCTGCTCCAGGACCTGGCCGCGGGCCGCGACCCCGGCGCCATCGCCCTGACCTTCCACCGCGCCCTGGCCAGGGGTCTCGGCGAGCTGGCCAGCGCCCTGGGGGCCCGGCAGCTGCTGCTGGCGGGGGGCTGCTTCCAGAACGCCCTGCTGCTGGAGCTGGCCTGCACGGACCTGCGTCAGCGCGGCATTGAGCCCCTCTGGCCCCGGCGGCTGCCCTGCAACGATGGCGCCATCGCCATCGGGCAGCTGCTGGCGGAGGCCCCCGGCCCGCCGCCACCGCCGCGGCCCGGGGCGGCGGGCCTGTGACGGAACCCCACGGAACCCCGCCCCGGCGTTGGCCGCCCCAGCGGTGCTGGCTAGAGAGGAGACACCACCTCGGCGGACAGCGATGTGCCTGGCGATCCCGGGTGAACTGGTGAGCATCGAGGCCCATGCCGACCCGCTCTGGCTCCAGGGGGATGTGAGCTTCGCCGGGGTGCTGCGCCAGGTGAGCCTGGCCTGCGTGCCCGAGGCCCGGGTGGGGGACCAGCTGCTGGTGCACGCCGGCATCGCCCTGACCGTGCTCGAGGCCGACGACGCCGCGCTGATGCGCCAGGCCGCCGCTGCCCCATGACCGCCACCGCCCCCAGCGCCGCCCCGGCAGCCCGGCCCGCCGCCGCGGAGCTGGCCAGCCTGGATGCCAACGAGGCGGTGGCGCGGGTGGCCTACCGCCTCAACGAGGTGATGGCGATCTACCCGATCACCCCCGCCTCGCCCATGGGCGAGTGGGCCGATGCCTGGGCCAGCGAGGGGCGCCCCAACCTCTGGGGCACGGTGCCGGCGGTGGTGGAGATGCAGAGCGAGGCCGGCGCCGCCGGGGTGGTGCACGGCGCTCTCCAGGCCGGCGCCCTGACGACGACCTTCACGGCGTCCCAGGGGCTGCTGCTGATGCTGCCCAACCTGTACAAGATCGCCGGCGAGCTCACCGCCGCCGTGATCCACGTGGCCTCGCGGGCCCTGGCCACCTCGGCCCTCTCGATCTTCGGCGACCACTCCGACGTGATGGCCGCCCGCGGCACCGGCTGCGCCCTGCTCTGTTCGGCCTCGGTGCAGGAGAGCGGCGACTTCGCCGCCATCGCCACGGCCGCCACCCTGGAGTCGCGGGTGCCGTTCCTGCACTGGTTCGACGGCTTCCGCACCTCCCATGAGATCCAGAAGGTGGCGCTGCTGGACGACGATCTGCTGCGCCGGCTGATCCCCGCCGAGCGGATCGCCGCCCACCGCGCCCGGGGCCTCTCCCCCGACCACCCGGAGATCCGCGGCACCAGCCAGAACCCCGACCTCTGCTTCCAGGCCCGCGAAGCCGCCAACCGCTTCCACGACGCCACACCCCAGCTGGTGCAGGCGGCCATGGACCGCTTCGCCGCCCTCACGGGCCGCCGCTATGGGCTGGCGGAGTTCGAGGGGCACCCCGAGGCCGAGCGGGTGCTGGTGCTGATGGGCTCGGGCTGCGAGGCCGCGGCCGAGGCGGTGGCGGTCCTGGTGGCGCGCGGCGAGCGGGTGGGGGTACTCAAGCTGCGCCTCTACCGCCCCTTGCCGGCGGAGCAGCTGGTGGCGGCCCTGCCGGCCTCCACCCGGGCGGTCGCGGTGCTGGATCGCTGCAAGGAGCCCGGCAGCCTCGGCGAACCCCTCTACCTCGACGTGGTGGCGGCCCTGGCCGAGCACTGGCCGGCCCACGGCGCAGGCCCCCTGCCCCGGGTGGTGGGCGGCCGCTACGGCCTGGCCTCCAAGGAGTTCACCCCGGCGATGGTCAAGGCCGTGCTCGACAACCTGCGGGCCAGTCCAGCGCTGAACCACTTCACGGTGGGCATCGACGACGACGTCACCCACCGCTCCCTGGCCGTCGAGGAGGCGTTCGACACCGAGGCACCGGAGACGTTCCGCGCCGTGGTCTACGGCCTGGGCTCCGATGGCACCGTCGGGGCCAACAAGAACGCCATCAGGATCATCGGGGAGGGCACGGACCTCCACACCCAGGGCTACTTCGTCTACGACTCGAAGAAGTCGGGCTCGGTCACGGTGTCGCACCTGCGCTTCGGGCCGCGGCCGATCCGCTCCGCCTACCTGATCCGCCAGGCCCAGCTCGTCGCCTGCCACCACTGGGACTTCCTGGAACAGTTCGATCTGCTGGCGCTGGCGGCCCCCGGGGCCACGCTGCTGCTCAACAGCCCCTGGGACCCCGTCCAGAGCTGGGCCCACATCCCCGAGCCGGTGCAGCGGGGCATCCAGGCGCGGGGGCTGCGGGTGTTTGCGGTGAACGCCTCCGCCATCGCCCGGAGCCACGGCCTGGGCCGCACCATCAACACGGTGATGCAGACCTGCTTCTTCGCCCTGGCCGGCGTGATGCCGATGCCGAAGGCCCTGGCGGCCATCGAGGCGGCCATCCGCCACAGCTACGGCCGGAAGGGGGATGCGGTGGTGGCCAGCAACCTGGCGGCGGTGCAGGCGGCCCTGGGGGGCCTCAAGGAGATCACGCCGGTGCCCGGCTCTGCAGCGGCGGCCGGCACGGGCGACCCAGACGGCGCCCATCCCGCGCCGGAGTCCACCCCCGGGCCCCTGCCGCTGCCGGCCCACCTGGCGGCGGCCCCCGCCTTCGTGCACGCCCTGGTGCTGCCCCAGCTGCGCCGCCAGGCCGATGCCGTGCCCGTGGGCGCCATGCCCTGCGACGGCAGCTTTCCCACCGGCACCGCCCAGTGGGAGAAGCGCAACATCGCCGAGGCGATCCCGGTGTGGGAGCCGGATCTGTGCGTGCAGTGCGGCAAGTGCGTGATGGTGTGTCCCCACGCCGTGATCCGCGCCAAGGTGTGCGGCCCCGAGGCCCTCACGGACGCGCCGGAGGGCTTCCGCAGCGCCGCCGCCCGCGATCCCCATGCCCCGGGCCAGACCTTCACGATCCAGGTGGCGGGGGAGGACTGCACCGGCTGCAGTCTCTGCGTGGAGGTCTGCCCGGCCCGGGACCGCAGCGAGCCGCGCCGCAAGGCGATCAACATGGCGCCGCAGCGCCCCCTGCGCCAGCAGAGCCGCCGCCACTGGGACTTCTTCCTGCAGCTGCCCGACCCCGACCGCGGCAGCCTGAACCTGCACCTCATCCACCAGCAGCAGCTGCAGCGCCCCCTGTTCGAGTTCTCCGGCGCCTGTGCCGGCTGCGGCGAGACCCCGTACATCAAGCTCGCCACCCAGCTGTTCGGCGATCGCATGGTGATCGCCAACGCCACGGGCTGCTCGTCGATCTACGGCGGCAACCTGCCCACCACGCCCTACACCAGCAACGGCGAGGGCCGCGGCCCGGCCTGGAGCAATTCGCTGTTCGAGGACAACGCCGAGTTCGGCCTCGGCTTCCGGGTGGCCTTCAACCAGCGCCGCGACACCGCGCGGCGGCTGGTGCGGGAGCTGGCGGGTGCCACGATCCCGCCGGCCCTGGCGGAGGCCCTGCTGGGGGCTGAGCAGGGCGACGAGGCCGGCATCCACGAGCAGCGCCAGCGGGTGGCAGAACTGGAGCGGCTGCTCAACGGGCTGCTGGGAGCGGGGGTGGCGGGCCCAGTGGCGGTTTCTGACGCCTCCAACCCTGCGATAACGATCAGCGGCGACGGCGACCTCAGGCCCCGTCTGGCGGCCCTGCGGCAGCTGAGCGGCGATCTGGTCAGGCGCAGCGTCTGGATCATCGGCGGCGACGGCTGGGCCTACGACATCGGCTTCGGCGGCATCGACCAGGTGCTGGCCAGCGGCGAGGACGTGAACCTGCTGGTGCTCGACACCGAGGTGTACTCCAACACCGGCGGCCAGATGTCGAAGGCGACGCCCAAGGGCGCCGTGGCCAAGTTCGCCACCGGCGGCAAGGCCACCGCCAAGAAGGACCTCGGCCTGATCGCCATGACCTACGGCGACGTCTACGTGGCCAGCGTGGCCATGGGCGCCCGCGACGAGCACACGCTGCGGGTGTTCCTGGAGGCCGAATCCTTCCCCGGCCCATCGCTGATCCTGGCCTATTCCCACTGCATCGCCCACGGCATCGCCATGGCCCAGGGCATGGCGCACCAGAAGCAGGCGGTGGAGTCGGGCCGCTGGCTGCTCTACCGCCACGACCCCCGCCGCCGGGCCCAGGGCCTGCCGCCCCTGACGCTCGACTGCCGCGCCCCCCACCTGCCGATGGCCGAGGCCATGGCCGGCGAGAACCGCTTCCGCATGCTGCACTACAGCCACCCGGAGCAGGCCCGGGCCCTGGCCGTCGAGGCCCAGGCCGAGGCCCTGCAGCGCTGGGAGCACTACCGGCGCCTGGCGGCCGGCGCCGAGCCGCCCGCGGCCCAGCCGCCCGCAGCCCAACGGCCCGCGGCCACGGAGCCGGCACCGTGAGCCGCCATCCCCTGGCCACCAGCTGGCTGGGCCTGCCCCTGCGCTCGCCGCTGGTGGTGGGTGCCGCCGCGCCCCTGAGCGGCGATCCCACCCTGCTGCCGGAGCTGGAGCGGCAGGGTGCCGCGGCCGTGGTGCTGCGCTCGCTGTTCCTCGAGCAGATCGAGCGCGACTGGCAGGAGTGGCACCACCACCAGCGGCTCGGCGGCGAGAGCTATGCCGAATCCCTCAGCTACCTGCCCAGCACCGATCCGGTGTACCTGGGCCTCGATGGCTACCTGGCGGAACTGAAGGCGGCCCGCCAGAACCTGTCGATTCCCGTTATCGCCAGCCTCAACGGCGTGCACCCCGGCCACTGGAGCCAGGCCGCCAGCGCCCTGGCCGACGCCGGCGCCAGCGCCCTCGAGCTCAACCTCTACGCGGTGCCGACGGACGGCGGCCGCAGCGGCGGCGAGCTGGAGGCGGAGCAGCTGGCGGTGGTGCGGGAGGTGTGCGCGGCGGTGGCGCTGCCGGTGGCGGTGAAGCTGGGCCCCTGGTACACGAGCCTGGCCCACTTCGCCCGCCAGCTGGAGGCGGCCGGGGCGGCGGGCCTGGTGCTGTTCAACCGCTTCTACCAGCCGGACATCGACATCGAAGCCCTGCAGACCCGCTCCCACCTGCAGCTCAGCAGCAGCGCCGACCAGCGCCTGCCGCTGCGCTGGATCGGCCTGCTGCACGGCCGCCTGGGGCTGGATCTGGCGGCCAGCGGCGGCATCGCCAGCGGCGCCGACGTGGTGCGGATGCTGATGGTGGGGGCCAGCTGCACCCAGGTGGTGGCGGCCCTGCTGCGCCACGGTCCGGGGCAGCTGCGCCGGATCGACGACGAGCTGAGCCGGTGGCTGGAGGACCACGCCTACGGCTCGATCCAGGAGCTGCGGGGCTGCCTCAGCCAGGCCCGCTGCCCCGATCCCGAGGCCTTCGAGCGGGCCCAGTACATGCGGGCGGTGGGCAGCTACAGCCACCTCGAGGGCGGTGCCCCGTGGACCTGAGCCCCGGCGGCGGCGACCCCCAGGCCGTGCAGGTGCTGCTGGAGGAGCTCCGGGCCAGCTGCCGCCGCCCCTGGACCCTGATGGAGGTCTGCGGCGGCCAGACCCACGCGATCCTGCGCCACGGCCTGCACCAGCTGCTGCCCCCCCGGCTGACCCTGATCCACGGCCCCGGATGCCCGGTCTGCGTCACCGCCAGCGAGCGGATCGAGCGGGCCCTGGCCCTGGCGGCGGAGCCCGGGGTGATCCTCTGCTCCTTCGGCGACATGCTGCGGGTGCCGGATGACAGCGGCCGGGATCTGCTGCAGCAGCGGGCCGAGGGCGGCGATGTGCGGGTCGTCTACTCCCCCCTCGACGTGCTGGCCATCGCCCGCACCAACCCCGGGCAGCGGGTGGTGTTCCTGGCCGTGGGCTTCGAGACCACCGCCCCGGCCACGGCCCTGCTAGCCGAGCGGGCCCTGGTCGAGGGGCTGACCAACCTGGAGCTGCTGGTGGCCCACGTGCGGGTGCCACCGGTGCTGGAGGTGATGCTGGCCGACCCCGCCTGCCGGGTGCAGGCGATCCTGGCCGCCGGCCACGTCTGCACCGTGATGGGGGAGGAGGAGTACACGGCCGTCGCGGCCCGCCACCGCCGCCCGATCGTGGTGACGGGCTTCGGGCCCGAGGAGCTGCTGCGCGGCCTGCTGGCGGCAGTGCGCCAGCTGGAGCGGGGCCAGCACCGGGTGGAGAACGCCTACCGCCAGGCGGCCCGGCCCCAGGGCAACGCCGCGGCCCGTGCCCTGCTGGAGCGGGTGTTCCGGCCCGTGGATCGCCAGTGGCGGGGCCTGGGCGCCATCCCCAGCGGCGGCCTGGAGCTGCGGCCGCCCTACGACGTCCTGAGCGCCGATCGCCAGCCCGGCGCCGCTCGGGTGGCTGCGCCCGCGGGGGAGGCCAGCGGCAGCATGGGGCGCGGAGCCTGCATCAGCGGCCTGGTGCTCCAGGGCCTGCGGAAGCCCCACGAGTGCCCCAGCTTCGGCACGGCCTGCACGCCGGAGCGGCCCCTGGGGGCGCCGATGGTGTCCGGCGAGGGGGCCTGCGCCGCCTACCACCGCTACCGGCGCTGAGCCATGGCCGATGGCCCCACCGACATCCCCCGCATCCAGCTGGCCCACGGCGGCGGCGGCAGCCTCAGCCAGTGGCTGATCCGCGAGCTGATCGTGCCCGCCCTCGGCCCGGCCGATGGGGTGCTGCACGATGCCGCCCTGCTGAGCTGCCCCGGCGGCCGGCTCGCCTTCACCACCGACTCCTACGTGGTGCGGCCCCTGGTCTTCCCCGGCGGTGACATCGGCCGGCTGGCGGTGATCGGCAGCGTCAACGACCTGGCCATGGCCGGCGCCGAACCCCTGGCCCTCAGCCTGGGGCTGATCCTGGAGGAGGGCCTGCCGATCGCCGGCCTGGAGCGGGTGCTGGCCTCGATCCAGCGCGAGGCGGCCGCCTGCGGCGTGGCCGTGGTCACCGGCGACACCAAGGTGGTGGAGCGGGGCAAGGGCGACGGGATCTTCATCAACACCGCCGCCATCGGCCGGGTGAGCCACGGCCTGAGCATCGGTCCGGCGGCGGTTCGGCCCGGCGATGCGGTGCTGGTGAGCGGCGACCTGGGCCGCCATGGCGTGGCGATCCTGGCGGCCCGGGAGGAGCTGGGCTTCAGCACCCCCCTGGCCAGCGACCTGGCGCCCCTGCTGGAGCCGGTGCGGGCCCTGCTGGCGGCGGGGCTGGAGCTGCACTGCCTGCGGGACCTGACCCGCGGCGGCCTGGCCAGCGCCCTGCACGAGATCGCCGGCGCCGCCGGGGTGCAGCTGGAGCTTGAGGAGCCCGCCATCCCGATCGCCCCGGCGGTGCAGGCGGCCTGCGACCTGCTGGGGCTCGATCCCCTCAGCCTGGCCAACGAGGGGCGGCTGACCCTGCTGCTGCCCGGGGAGCAGGCCGGCGGGGCCCTGGCGGTGCTGCGGCGCTTCGATCCGGCCGCCGCCCGGATCGGCATCGCCAGGGCCCCGGCCCCTGGCGGGGGTCCCGGCGGCCTGCCCCCCCCTCCGGTGAGCCTGCGCAATCGGCTGGGGGTGCGGCGGCCCCTGGAGCCGGGCCGGGGCGAGCACCTGCCCCGCATCTGCTGAAGCCCGCACCTGAGCCGCCAGCCGCTCCCGGCGCGCGCGGCGGCCGGAGCCGGAGCCTCAGGTCTGATTGCCGCCGACCATCCCGTCGTCGCCCGCGTCGGGCTCGAACTCGCTCCAGCCCGGGCTGGCCTGATCGAACAGGCCGAAGCGGGCCGCCTCGTCGTCCATCAGGGTGTTGCCGCTGGGGCGGGTGTCACAGCTGAGGCCGCCATCGCCGGTGGGCTGGCAGTTCTCGAAGCGCACGTCCGCCTGCCCCGGCGCCGCCGCCAGCCCCGCCAGGGCCCCAGCCAGCAGCGCGAGCTGCAGCGCGCCCCCGCCGGCCCAGGGCCCCAGGCGCGGCCGCCGGGGCGCACCTTGCGGAATCCTGCAGCGGCGATCGGAGTGCATGGGGGTGCCTGAGAAGATGGTCAGCGCCCGCTGGCCTGATGCGATGTATACCGACTGGACCGCCGTTGCGCTGCTGCTGCTCACCGCAGCCCCCCTGGCCGTGGTGGTGGGCACGGCGGCCTTCTTCATCTGGCGCCAGAAGAGCAAGCGCTGACCTCCCAGGCGGGCCGCTGCGGCCGGCCGGGGAAGCGCAGGGGCGGCTCCAGGGCCCGGGCCACCTCGAGCGGCGGCAGGGCCCCCTGGCCGGCGCAGTCCAGGCAGGTGCGGAAGCCGGAGGAATCGGTGCGCAGCACGCCGCTGCCGCCGCAGCGGGGGCAGTGGTCGAGGGCGCCGGTGGCGGCGCTGGGAACGAGCTGCAGGCGGGGCGGGGCCAGCGATCCGCCCGGGGGGGCGCCATCGGGGACTGGGGCCATGGATCCAGGTCGGCTATGGGATCACTGTGGTCGCTTTTTGCTGATTTGATCCCGAAGCCTTCCTTAAGGCTCGCTGCAGGGCCGGGGCCCCGCCTCGGCGGTCCAGGTCCGCCAGCAGCTCGCCGGCGCTGAGGCGCGACCCCGCCGGCACCAGCTCCAGGCTGGCCGCCATGGCACCGATCACGCCGGGGCCATCCAGGCCGCGCCCGCGCAGGCCCGCCAGCCCCTCGGCGCCGCTGCGCTTGGCCAGCCGCTGGCCGCCGGCGTCGCACCAGAGGGGCACGTGCCAGTAGTCCGGCGGCGGCTGGCCCAGCAGCTCCATCACCGCCACCTGGGCGCCGGTGGCGTGCCAGAGATCCACGCCGCGCACCACATCGGCCATCCCCAGGGTGAGCTCATCCACCGCCGTGGCCAGGTGGTAGGCCAGGAAGCCATCGGCGCGGCGCAGCACCACATCGCCCACCTGGCTGGGCCCATCCAGCCGGCCCGGCGCCGCCAGCCGCTCATTCCAGACCAGGGACCCCGCCGCCAGGGCCAGGCGCCAGCTGGGCAGCCGCCCCTGCTGCTCCCCCCACACCGCCCCTGGCCCCGGCAGGGGGGCCGGGGGGCGGCAGTGGCCCGGGTACACCGCCGGGGCGCCGTGGGGGGCCGACACGTCTGCCAACAGCCGGCGGCTGCAGCGGCAGGGGTAGAGCAGCCCCGCCCGGCGCAGGCTGGAGAGCACCGTGGCATAGAGGCCGATGCGGGAGCTCTGGCGGATCGGAGCTCCATCCCAGCCCAGCCCCAGCCAGGTGAGGTCGGCCAGGATCGAGGCCTCGGCGCCGGGACGGTTGCGGGGCCCATCCAGGTCGTCGAGCCGCAGCAGCCACTCGCCGCCCTGCAGGCGGGTCACCAGCCAGGAGAGCAGGGCGGTGCGCAGGTTGCCGCGGTGCTGCAGGCCCGTCGGGGAGGGGGCATAGCGCCCCCGCCGGCCCCCGCGGCGCAGCGCTGCCCCCAGCTCCAGCCGCTGCCGCAGCGCGAGCGGCAGCGGCGGCAGGCTCCGGCTCAGGGGATCCCGGCTCAGGCGACGCCCTGGACCTTGTCCTTGAACAGCTTGCCGGCGGTGAAGGCCGGCACGCGCTTGGCGTCGATCTTGATCTTCTCGCCGGTCTTGGGGTTCAGGCCCTGGCGCGCCGAGCGGTCGCGGGGCTCGAAGGAGCCGAAGCCGAGGATCGACACCTTCTTGCCATCGACGACGGAGTCGATGATCGTGTCGATCAGGGCATCGACGACCTGGGCGACGTCGGTCTTGGTCAGCTCGGTGCGGGCGGCAACGAGGTTGACGAGGTCAGCTTTGTTCATCGGAAGGGGGGGCCTCTGGGTCAGCGGGAGCCGGGCAGGTCGGAGCGAACGTCGACTGCCACTGGGATTCAGCGGGCTAATCGTATGGGGCGCCGGGGAGCGCGGCAACCGAGAAGGTCCGCCGGAGCATGGATCTGGGCCCCTGGCACCCCCCGCTAGGCCCCCGGCGCCGCCCCGATGCCCTGGCGGAGGGCCTCCAGGTCGAGCCCCTCCAGCAGGGCGCGGCCGCCCTCGATCAGCTTGGCGCCGCGCAGGGCCCCGAGCCCGGCCCCACTGGCGATCCAGCGGGGCCCCGGGGCCGGCAGGCGCTGGCGCAGGGCCTCGAGGCTGCGCAGCCAGCGGCCCCAGTGGAAGCTGCGGGCGGTGCGCAGCGGCGCCGCCCGGCCGGGGCCGGTGGGGCTGAGCAGCCGGCCGCAGAACAGGATCTCGCCCCCTCGGGCCAGCAGCACGCAGGCCCCGGGCGTCGGCCCCGGGGTCCAGAGCAGCTGCAGGTCGGCGGAGAGCTGCCACTCGGCCGCGAAGGTCTGCAGCTGGTCCACCCCCGGCAGCAGGTAGGCCTCCTGCTCCTGCACCAGCACCGGCCAGCCCAGGGCCTGCTGGAAGCGGCGGCAGCGGCCGTGGCCCTCTCGGCCGGTGAGCACGATGCGGCCGCCGGCCCGGCCGGCCAGGAACGCCAGGTTGGCCTCGGTCCAGCCGGGGCAGTCGATCAGCAGGCCGCCGTCCGGGTGCTCGAGCCACCAGGCACTGCCGCCGTGGCTGTCGCGGCTGGGGGCGAACAGCCACAGGCCGGGCAGCACCGGCTGGGGAGGCCGGCCGGCCTCCACCGGCGGCGCCCCGACGGAAGGAGCGGCGGCGGGCCCGTCGGTGGGCCCCTCGGGGGGTCCGTCGGGGGGTCCGTCGGCGAGCACGGCGGAAGGCGCGGGGAAGCCGCCGGTGGGCGACGGGCTGGTCTGGGGCATCGCACCAGCCTGGAGCAGCATCCGGCCCCTGGGGGCTGCCACCGGCCCGGCGGTCCGCGGCGCCGGCGGCCAGTCCTAGCCTGTGGAGGCAGTCCGCCCGCTCCGGTGGCCCCGATCCGACCCGGACACCCCTGGCCCCTGGGAGCCACCCCCACGGCGCGGGGCGTCAACTTCTCCGTGGTGGCGCCCCAGGCCACCCGGGTGGAGCTGCTGCTCTTCGCCCACGCCGATGCCCCTGAACCGCAGCAGGTGATCGCCCTCGATCCGCTGCAGCACCGCTCCGGCGACCACTGGCACGGCGAGGTGGAGGGCATCGGCATCGGCTGCTGCTACGGCTACCGTGTGTTCGGCCCGCTGCAGCCGGGCCGCCACGGCTTCAACCCCTCCAAGGTGCTGCTCGATCCCTGCGCCCGGGCCATCGCCGGCTGGGATGTCTACCGCCGGGCCGATGCGGTGGGCGCCATCCCCAACACCGCCAGCTGCCTCAAGGGGGTGGTGACCGAGCGGGAGCGCTTCGACTTCGCCGCCGCGCCGCGGCCGCGCCACAGCTGGCAGCGCACGGTGATCTACGAGCTGCACGTGGGCGGCTTCAGCCGCGGCGCCGGTTCCCCCGTGGCGCCGGAGCTGCAGGGCACCTACCTGGGCCTGGTGGAGGCGATCCCCTACCTGCAGGAGCTGGGCATCACCACGGTGGAGCTGCTGCCGGTGATGGCCTTCGACCCCCAGGACGCGCCGGCCGGCCGGCGCAACTACTGGGGCTACAGCCCGATCAGCTGGATGGCGCCCCACCACGGCTATCAGCACGGCCGCGATCCGCTGCAGATCCGCCAGCAGGTGCGCCAGCTGGTGGCCGCCTGCCACCGGGTCGGCATCGAGGTGCTGGTGGACGTGGTCTACAACCACACCAGCGAGGGCAACCAGGCCGGCCCCACCCTCAGCTGGCGCGGCCTGGACGACCGCCTCTATTACCACCAGAACGCCCGCGGCGACTACCTGGACGTGAGCGGCTGCGGCAACAGCGTGGCGGCCAACCGGGCCCTGGTGCGGCGCCTGATCCTGGAGTCGATGCGCTGCTGGGCCCTGGAGCTGGGGGTGGATGGCTTCCGCTTCGACCTGGGCATCGCCCTCAGCCGCGGCGAGGAGCTGGCCCCGCTCGACCTGCCGCCCCTGTTCGAGGAGATCGAGGCCGACCCCGAGCTGGCGGACCTCAAGCTGGTGAGCGAGCCCTGGGACTGCGGCGGCCTCTACCGGCTGGCGGACTTCCCAGCCCGGCGCATGGGCACCTGGAACGGCCGCTTCCGCGACGACCTGCGCCGCTTCTGGAAGGGCGATGAGCGCAGCTGCTGGCCGATGGGGCAGCGGATGGCAGGCAGCCCCGACCTCTACGGCGGCCAGCCGGCGGGCCCAGGTCGCAGCATCACCTTCCTCACCGCCCACGACGGCTTCACCCTGGCGGATCTGGTGAGCTACGACCGCAAGCACAACCTGGCCAACGGCGAACAGGACCGCGACGGCGACAACCACAACAACAGCTGGAACCACGGCCGCGAGGGTCCCTGCAGCGACCCGGCGGTGCAGGGGCTGCGCGACCGCCAGCTGCGCAACCTGCTCAGCTCCCTGCTGCTGGCCCCCGGCACGCCGATGCTGCTGATGGGCGATGAGGTGCGCCGCAGCCAGGGCGGCAACAACAACAGCTGGTGCCAGGACAACCCCTTGGGCTGGATGCACTGGCGCCCCGACGGGGGCGACCTGGCCCTGCGCCGCTTTCTGCAGCGGCTGCTGGCCCTGCGGCGGCAGCTGGCGCCGCTGCTCAACCCCGAACTGCCCCACGCCGAAGCCCCCGGTGCCGAAGCCACCGGCGCCGAGGTACCGGCGGGGGAATCCCCGCGCCGGCGCAGCGAGCTGCCGGGCCAGCTCTGGCGCCACTGGCACGGGGTGCAGCTGCATCAGCCCGACTGGGCCAGCTGGTCCCACTCCCTGGCCTGGAGCCTGGAGGACCCCCAGGCCGGCCCGCTGCTGTGGTGCGGCATGAACGCCTTCCACCAGGCCATGGACTTCGCCGTGCCGCCCTGCCCCGGCGGCTGGCGGCGGGTGATCGACACCGGCCGGCCCGAGGGCGAGGAACTGCCCGGCGAACCGCCCGTCTGGGACTCCGCCTGCCTGCACCTGGAGGGCCGCAGCCTGGGGCTGCTGGTGGCCGGCCCGCTGCTGCGTGGGGCGAGCCTCTGACGCCGCGGCCAGGGGCTGCTCAGGCGAGGGGCCGCTCCGGTGAGGGGCTACTCAAACCTGGGAGATCGCTATCGCTGTAGAACAACAAGCGGGCTGCGGGAATCGAACCCGCATCATCAGCTTGGAAGGCTGAGGTTTTACCACTAAACTAAGCCCGCGGATCGAGCCGATGGTCACACGAGGTGGCCAAAGAGGTGCTCAAGGAGGTGACCGAACGATTGGGGCCGTCTCCGCCAGCATCCCGTGGCCTGAAGCCACGACCGGCAGCCTGCGGGGGCGGCCAGCTGGAGCATTATGACCTGCGTTCGGGTTGCCGCGTTGCCGACCAGCTCCACCGACCCCCGGCCCGTCAGCGACGCGGCTGATCTGCGGGGCGGCGCCCGGCGCCGCCTGCTGCTGGCCTACGGCATGGGCGATGCCGGCACCGGCATGGCGGCCGCCCTGATCGGCTTCTACCTGTTCATCTTCTACACCGCCGCCGCCGGCCTGCCCGCCTGGATGGCGGGACTGGTGTTGATGGTGGCGCGCCTGTGGGACGCCATCAACGACCCGATCGTGGGCTGGCTGAGCGACAAGACCCAGAGCCGCGCGGGTCCGCGCCTGCCCTGGATCCTCTGGAGCGCCCTGCCCCTGGGGATCGCCATGGCCTTCATGTGGTGGCTGCCGCCGGGCGGCCCCTGGATGAAGTTCACGGTGTTCGTGCTGATCTCCGTGGTGGCCAACAGCCTCTACACCTGCGTCAACCTGCCCTACGCGGCCCTGGCGGCGGAGCTCACCACCGACGTGCCGCTGCGGACCCGCCTCAACACGGCCCGTTTCACGGGTTCGATCATCGCCAGCCTGATCGGCACCGTGCTGGGGGGCCTGCTGCTGCGCGACCACCACGACCCGGGCAGCTACTTCCAGGTGGGCATCCTCTCGGGGCTGATCATCACCGCCACCACCCTCGTCTGCGGCTGGGGCCTGGCCCCGGCGGCCCGCCACTGCCAGCGGCCGGTGAGCGCGTCGGGCACCACCCGCCGGCTGCTGCGGAGGGTGAGCCGCAATCGCCGCTTCCTGAAGGTGCTGGGGCTCTACCTGCTGCTGTGGTGCGCCCTGCAGATCATGCAGACGGCGGCGCTGATCTACCTGCCGGTGGTGATGCACGTGCCGGAGGGCTGGAGCAACTGGATCCTGCTGCCCTTCATGGTCAGCACCCTGGTGGGGCTCTGGATCTGGAACGGCGTGGCCCACCGCCGCGGCCGGCTCCAGGCCCTGCACACCGGCGGCGCCCTCTGGATCGCCGGCTGCCTGCTGGCGATGGTGCTGCCGGCCCTGGATGCGGCGATCCTGCCCACGGGCTCCGCCGCCAACCTGGCCCGGCTGCTGCTGCTGATCGGCACGATCATCACGGCGGGCGTCGGGGCCTCCACGGCCTACCTGATCCCCTGGGCCCTGCTGCCGGATGCCATCGACGCCGACCCCGAGCGGCCCGCCGGCCAGTACAGCGCCTGGATGGTGCTGAGCCAGAAGATCTGCATCAGCTTCGCCCTGTTCTTCTTCGGCAACCTGATGAGCCTGAGCGGCTACCAGGCCGCCCGCAACGCCGTCCAGCCCGACAGCGCCCTGCTGGCGATCCGCCTGTGCATGGGGATCATCCCGGCGGTGCTGGTGCTGCTGGGCCTGCTGGTGGTGCGCCGCTGGCCCCAGCGCAGCCTGGTGGGGCCAGGGCCGGAGGGTGGCGAAGCCGGCCCGGTGGGGGTGGCTGGATGAGCCGCAACGCCACGGTCCCCAGGCCCGCCTGGCTGCGGCCCCGCTGGCTGCGGCGCCTGGGCAGCAGCGCCCTGATCGGCGGCCAGGCGGTGGCGGCGGTGGCCCGGGGCCGCATCGGCTTCAACGACCTGGTGGAGCAGCTGCACGAGGCGGGGCCGGGCAGCATCCTGATCGTGCTGATCACGGCCCTGGCCGCCGGCACGGTGTTCAACATCCAGGTGGCGGCCGAGCTCTCCAAGCAGGGGGCGGGTTCCACCGTGGGCGGCATCCTGGCGATCGGCCTGGCCCGGGAGATCGCACCGATCCTGATGGCCACCCTGCTCACCGGCAAGGTGGCCACGGCCTACGCCGCCCAGCTCGGAACGATGAAGGTCACCGAGCAGATCGACGCGATCATCATGCTGCGCACCGACCCGGTGGAATACCTGGTGGTGCCGCGGCTGCTGGCCATGGTGCTGATGGCGCCGATCCAGTGCCTGCTGTTCTTCTGGGTGGCGGTCTGGTCGGGCCAGGTGAGCAGCACGGCCCTCTATGGGATTCCGCCCTCGGTGTTCTGGACGTCGGTGCGCACCTGGCTCGAGCCCTCCGACCTGCCCTCGATGCTGATCAAGGCAGTGGTGTTCGGGCTGCTGATCGCCGTGATCGCCTGCGGCTGGGGGCTCACCACCAAGGGCGGCCCCAAGGAGGTGGGCACCAGCACCACCGGCGCCGTGGTGATGATCCTGGTCACGGTGTCGCTGGTGGATGTGGTGCTGACCCAGCTGCTGTTCGGCGACTGACGCAGGCGGCGCCGGCCCCACCGGCCACCTGGAGCCGCCCGCCGCGCGCCGACCAGGCCCGAGAATGGAGCCACGCCCGCCGCCGCGATGTCCAGCCCCGATCCGACCAGCTTCGATCCCGCCCTGGGGGTCACCCTGGCACCACGGCCCTGGGTACCCCTGGGGGTCGTGGGCCTCGGCCTGGCCCTGCTGCCCCTGGCCCCCCGCTGGGGCGGCGTGCCCGTCCTGGCCCTGCTGGTGGGTCTGTTCGGTCTGGTCCTGCTGCTGCAGAGCCAGCTGCTGCGGCTGCAGTTCACCGACGACGCCCTGCTGGTGTGGCGCCAGGCCAGCCTGCTGCGCCGCTTTCCCTACGACGCGTGGCTGGGCTGGAAGCTGTTCTGGGGGCCCGTGCCGGTGCTGTTCTATTTCCGTGAACAGCGCAGCATCCACCTGCTGCCGGTGCTGTTTGATGCCACCACCTTGCGCGAACAGCTCAGCCAACGCCTGGGCGCCCAGCCATGAGCGACGACGCGATCGCCCCGCCCCCGGCCACCGCCGAGCCGACAGCCCAGCCACCGGGGGAGCCGACAGCCGGGCCCCCCGCCGGACCACCGGCTGAGCCAGGCACCAGGCCGGAACCGGCCAGCCCCCCCAGGCCGGAACCGCCCGGCCCCCGGGAGCAGCTGCTGGAGCTGGCCCTGGGCGAGCTGCAGGAGCGCCGCAGCGCCCTGCTGCAGGAGATCGCTGAGCTGGAGCGGCGGCGCGCCCAGCTGCAGCGCGACCTGGAGGGCAGCTTCGCCGGCCAGTCGGATGCGATCGCCCGGCGCCTCAAGGGCTTCCAGGACTACCTGGTGGGGGCCCTGCAGGAGCTGGCCATCGCCGCCGAGCAGATGGAGCTGGTGGCCCAGCCCCTGGTGGTGCAGCCCTCCCCCCTGGACCAGGCGGCCGCCCCGGCGGAGCCAGGCCAGGCCGCCCCCGCCGCCGCGGGCCTGTTCAGCCAGGACGAGACCCTGATCCGCGACCGCCTGGCCGGCTTCCAGGGCCCGCCGGACTTCTACGCCGACCCCTGGCGGCTGCGCCGCAGCCTCGAGCCCTCGGCGGCGGCCCTGCTGGACGACTGGTTCCTGGCCCAGGGGGGCCGGGGCGCCCAGCCCAGCACCGGCAGCCGCAACCGCAACGCCCTGGTGGCCGCCGCGGCCATCGCCATCCTCGGCGAGCTCTACGGCGAGCGCTTCCAGACCCTGGTGCTCGCCGGCCGGCCCGAGCGGCTGGGGGAGTGGCGCCGCGGCCTGCAGGACTGCCTGGGCCTGGGCCGCGAGGACTTCGGCCCCAACAGCGGCATCGTGCTGTTCGAGCGGGCCGATGCCCTGATCGAGCGGGCCGACCGGCTGGAGGAGCGGGGCGAGCTGCCCTTCATCGTGGTGGACGCGGCCGAGCCGGGGGTGGATGTGGCGGTGCTGCAGTTCCCCGTCTGGCTGGCCTTCGCCCCCGGCCCCGACGACTTCGCCCTCGAGGACGACCTGCTGTGACCCTGACCCTGCTGGCCCTGGCCCTGGGCTACCTGCTCGGCTCCATTCCCAGTGGCTACCTGGCGGGCCGCTGGCTGCGCGGCGTCGACATCCGCAGCCTCGGCTCCGGCTCCACCGGCGCCACCAACGTGCTGCGCCAGTTCGGCAAGGGCCCGGCCCTGGCGGTGTTCCTGGTGGACGTGCTCAAGGGCACGGCGGCGGTGCGGCTGGCGATGCTGCTGCTGGAGCCGCTGGGGATGCCCCTGGGCCAGGGCAGCTGGACCCTGGACGCCGGCGTGGTGGCCGCGGGGCTGGCGGCCCTGGCCGGCCACAGCTGGTCGCTGTGGCTGGGGGGCAGGGGCGGCAAGGCGGTGGCCACGGGCCTGGGCATGCTGCTGGGCCTGGTGCCCGCCGTGGGTCTGGCCTGCTTCGGCATCTTCCTCACCACCCTGACCCTCAGCCGGATCGTGTCGCTCTCGAGCGTGGTGGCGGCCCTGAGCCTGCCGCTGCTGATGCTGGGCTCCTTCGCCAGCGCCGGCACGGGCCTGCGCCCCGCCTACCTGGCCCTGGCCCTGCTCACCACCGTGCTGGTGCTGTGGCGCCACCGCAGCAACCTGCAGCGGCTGCTGGCCGGTACCGAGCCCAGGCTGGGACAGGCCAGGGCCACAGCGGAACCCGGCTGAGCGCCCGGCTCAGGCCAGCTGGCGGCTGCGCTCCGCCGCCGCCAGCACCGCCTCGATCAGGGCCGAGCGCAGGCCGCAGCTCTCCAGCTGGCGGATGCCGGCGATGGTGGTGCCGGCGGGGCTGCTCACCATGTCCTTGAGCTGGCCGGGGTGCAGCTCCTGCCCGTGCAGCAGGGCCGCGGTACCCGCCAGGGTGCGGTGGGCCAGGTGCTGGGCCAGCACCCGCGGCAGCCCAGCCGCCACCGCTCCGTCGGCCAGGGCCTCGGCCACCAGGGCCACGAAGGCCGGCCCGGAGGAGGTGAGGGCCAGAAAGGCGTCGAGCTGGGCCTCGGGCAGCTCCAGCACCTCGCCCACCTGGGCGAACAGCTGCATCACCCAGCGGCGGGTGTCGGGCCCGATGCCCTCGCCCCAGGCCAGGGCAGTGAGGCCGGCCCGCACCAGGCAGGGGGTGTTGGGCACGGCCCGCACCACCCGGTGGCCGGGGAACAGGCGCTGCAGGCGGGCCAGGGTCACCCCCGCCAGCACGGAGATCAGCAGGGGCCTCGGGGAGGCATCGGCATCGGCCCCGGCCCCCGCGCCACCCACGGGCGCTGCGGCGACGGGGGCCGTGGCCGCCACCGCCTCCAGCAGCTGGGGCTTCACCGCCAGCAGCAGCACCGGGGCCCGCCAGGCCTCGCCGGGGTCGGTGGCCACCGCCAGGCCGGGGTGGGCCGCTGCCAGCCGTGCCGCCGAGGCGGCCGTGGCCACGGCCGCCCGCACAGCGGCCAGGGGCACCTGGCCCGAAGACACCAGGGGCCACAGCAGCGCCTGGGCCATGCGGCCCAGGCCGATGACCCCGAAGCCCCGGTCGGCGAGCCCCGCACCGGCCGGCTCGGAGGGCTCCCGCTCCGGTCCCGGTGGCTCCGGCGCCGCCGGCAGGCCCGCATCAGGCGGGACCAGCGGCGACGGGCCAGGGGCGGGCGGGGGAACGGCGCTCAAGGCGGACGCCCCGGCCGGGGCGTGACGACACTCAGCCGACGCTAGCTCCGAACTCCTGGCGGCCCCAGGCGGGGCTGGGGGCCGCGTCCTGCTCCTGGGCGGCCTCGCCGCGGGCCACGACGGTGGGGGAGGAGGCCTCGTCGCTGGCGGCGGTGGTCACGGTCACGCAGCTGGGGGCGAACAGGAAGATGCTCTCGCCCACGCGCTCCTGGTGACCATCGATGGCGAAGGTGCCGCCGGCCACGAAGTCCACGGCGCGCTGGGCCTGGTCCGGCTCCATCATCGTGAGGTTGAGGATCACGGTCTTGCGCTCGCGCAGGGCCTGGATCGCCCGGGGCATCTCGTCGAAGCTGCGGGGCTCCATCAGGGTCACCTCGGCAGCGGCGGCGGCGATGCCGGGCATGCCGATCACGTTGGTGCCGGCGAAGGGGTCATCGCCCACACTGAAATCCGAGCTCAGGGCCAGGGCGCTGTTGCGGCCGGTGGTGGCCGGCGCGGAGGCATCGGGCAGCTCCTCGTGGCCGTAGTCCAGCTCGTCGTCGTAGTCGCCATCCAGGTAGTCGTCTCCGGAAACGACGGCACGCAGGCGGGAGAACAACGACACCTTGGTTTCCTCTGGAGGCTCTGGTCCTGAATAGCGTCCCACGTCAGCCCTGGCAAGCTTTTGGCCCGAACAGGCCCGAGCCGATCCGCACCCAGGTGCTGCCGGCGGCCACCGCCTCGGGCCAGTCGCCGCTCATCCCCATCGAGAGTTCGCCCAGCCCCAGCTCCGCCGCCAGGGCCGCGCACTCCTCGAACAGGGCGCGGCGCGGCTCCGGCGCAAGGCCCAGGGGCGCGATCGTCATCAGGCCCACGGCCCGCAGCGCCGGCAGGGCCTGCACCCGGGGCCAGATCGCCCGCAGCTCCGCGGCCGAGAGGCCGGTCTTGCCCGGATCGGGCCGCAGCTTCACCTGCAGGAAGATCGCCGGGCTGAGGCCCTCCTCGGCGGCGATGCGGGCCAGGCGCTGCGCCAGCTCCAGGCTGTCCACCGAATGGAGCGTGCCGAAGTGGCGCAGCACCGCCCGGGCCTTGTTGGCCTGGAGGCGGCCGATGAAGTGCCAGTCGAGGTCGGGGCGATCGGCCAGGGCCGCCTGCTTGGGCACGGCCTCCTGCAGGCGGCTCTCGCCGAAGCTGTGCTGACCCAGGGCGGCGGCGGCCCGCAGCCGCTCGGCGGGGTGGCCCTTGCTCACCGCCAGCAGGCGCACCCGGGGCGGCAGGAGGCGGCGCAGCTCGGCCAGACGCTCGGCCAGCCCGGGCGCCGCCAGGGACGCAGCCGCGGCCGCTGCGCTGGCCCCAGCCGCAGACTCGGCGGAGCGCTCGGCGGCGGGGCCGGGCCGGTCGGCGGGCCGGGGGTCGGGCGTGGCGTCGGGCACGGCCCCGGCTCAGATGAAGGTCTGGTCGAACAGCTGGCGCCAGCGGGCGTGCACCTCGGGCCCCTCGCGCCGGGCCCGGGCCAGGTTCTGCTCCGCCAGGTGGCGGGCGTCCATCAGCGGGATCACCTCGAACTGGGCGCCGCGCTCCTGGATCGTCACCACGAAGAAGATGCGCTGGGCGTAGAGGGTGGCGAACAGGTCGCGGCCGGTGCCGGCCTCGGCCACCCGGTAGAGCAGCCCGAAGGTGGGGTGGTTGAGGTAGCGCTCCGTGCTCACGTCGTCTGTAGGAATGACCACCGATCAGAGGGCACCGTACCTCCAGCGCAGTCCGAGCAGCAGCAGCAGCCCCAGCCCGCCGGCCCACTGCAACGGCCGGTGCGGCGGCCCCAGGCGGCGCAGCTGGGCCGGGGGGATCCACTGACCGCCCCGGGCCAGCAGCGATTCGGCCCCCTGCTCGGCCCGCAGCAGCACGTTGGCCAGCAGCCGCTCCCCCAGGGCCAGCACCAGGGCCAGGGAGGGCTTCCAGCCCAGGCGCCGCAGGTTCACCGCCCGGGTGGCCAGGGAGCGCAGCAGGTTCTGGAACTCCTCCTGCACCAGCGGCAGGAAGCGCAGCGCCAGCAGCAGGGTGAAGCCGAGCCGCTCCACCGGCGCCCCCAGCCGCCCCAGCGGCGCGATGCACCAGGCCAGGGCCCACACCAACTCCTCCGGCGGCGTGCTGAGCAGCAGCAGGTTGGCGCTGTGGATTACCGTGATCAGCAGGGTGGCGCCGTTGAGGCCGAGCTCGGCGGAGCGGCGCGTGATCACCAATGGCCCCAGGGGCACGGGCCCCAGCGACAGGGGGCCCCAGCGCAGCAGCTCCCAGGGGGCGCCGCTGCGCTCGGCGGGGGGCGCCCCGGCCGGGCCGGACACGAGCCGCAGCTCCGCCGGCGGCCGGCTCAGGCTGGCGGCGGCCACCTCACCGGCGGGCAGCAGGGCCGCCAGGCCGCCCACCAGCAGCGCCAGGGCCAGCAGCAGCGGCAGGCTGCGGCGCCAGAGGCGCCAGGGCAGGCCGCTGGCGGCCGTCACCAGCAGCAGCAGGCCCACCAGGGCCAGGCGCCAGCCCGGGCCGGCCAGGATCGGCGTCAGCAGAAAGGCCAGGGTCCAGAGCAGCTTCAGGCGCGGATCCAGGCGCCGCAGCCAGCTGCCCCCACCGGCCTCGCCGCCATCGACGTACTGACCGATGGGAAGTTGCCGCAGCCAGTCCATGCCAGGGGTGCCTCCGTGCGCGCCTCGCCTTCAGCGCCCCTTGGCCTGCTGGCGCGCCAGGTCCTTCTCGGCGTCGCGCTGCTGCTTGCCGCGCCAGAACAGCTTGAGGGGCGAGCCCTCGAAGCCCAGGCCCTCGCGGATCTGCCGCTCCACGTAGCGGCGGTAGGTGTCGCCGAACAGCTTGGGATCGTTCACAAACAACGTGAAGCTGGGGGGCCGGGTGGCCACCTGGGTGCCGTAGTAGATGCGGCCCTGGCGGCCGCCGCGGCTGGTGGGCGGCGAGCGCCAGCCCACGGCCTCCCTCAGCACCTCGTTCACCACCGAGGTGCTCACCCGGCGGCGGTGCTGCTCCACGGCCACCGCGGCGATGGCGAAGATGCTGTCCACCCGCTGGCCGGTGAGGGCGGAGGTGAACAGCATCGGTGCCCAGTCGAGGAAGTAGAGCTTGGCGCGGAGCTCCTTCTCCATCGCCGGCATCGTGTGGGAATCCTTCTCAATGGCATCCCACTTGTTCACCACGATCACGCAGGCGCGGCCGTCCTCCTCGATGCGGCCCGCCAGGCGCTGGTCCTGCTCGGTGACGCCGTCGAGGGCATCGATCACCAGCACGCACACATCCGAGCGCTCGATCGCCTTGAAGCTGCGGTTGATGCCGAAGTACTCCGGGCCGTAGCTCACCGAACGGCGGCGGCGGATGCCGGCGGTGTCCAGCAGCTTCCAGGTCCTGCCCTCGCGCTCGATCGTGGTGTCGATCGTGTCGCGGGTGGTGCCGCGGATCGGGCTCACGATCGCCCGCTTCTCGCCGCACACCGCATTGAGCAGGCTCGACTTGCCCACATTGGGCCGACCCACGATCGCCAGCTGGATCGGCTCCTCCCCCTCCAGCTCCTCGGTGGGGGGCAGGTGCTCGATCAGCCGGTCGAGCAGGTCGCCGGTGCCGGCGCCGTGGATCGCCGACACGGGGTAGGGCTCCCCCAGCCCCAGGCCCCAGAACTCGGCCGCCATGGCCAGGCCCGCCTCGGGCGACTCGCACTTGTTCACCGCCAGCAGCACCGGCACGGCCAGGCCCCGCAGCCACTCGGCGATGGCCTGATCGGCGGCGGTGAGGCCCTGCTGGCCATCGGCGATCACCACCGCCACGGCGGCCTCGGCCAGGGCCAGATTGGCCTGCTCGCGGATCTCCGGCAGGAACTCGCTGTCGTCGTCAAACACCAGGCCGCCGGTGTCGACGACCCGGAAGGTGCGATCGCGCCAGTAGCCCTGCTGGTAGGTGCGATCGCGGGTCACCCCCGGCTCGTCGTGGACGATGGCCTCGCGGCTGCGGCAGAGCCGGTTCACGAGGGTGGATTTCCCCACATTGGGTCGCCCGATGATGGCGACGACAGGAAGCGCCAAGACCGCTTATCTCCTTATTTCAACGACGGTTGCCTGTCTTGACCCTACAGAGCGGTCCCGCGGGGCCAGGGGCCGGCGGGACCCCGGCGCCGCGGAGGTCAGGAGATCGGCAGATCGCCGGGGTGGCCGCGCACCGGATCCGCCGGCACCGCCAGCAGCGGCGGCAGCGGCCCCTGCTCGGGCAGGGGCTCACCGCGCTCGGCCAGGTGGGCCAGCAGCCAGGTCACAGCCGTGGCGCGGCGGGTGCGGCGGGGATAGAGCTCGCCGATGCGGTAGCCGGCAAAGCCCAGCTGCTCCTTCAGCAGCTGCTTGTAGGGCCTGGGGATGGAGCGGGTGAGGGCCACGCTGGCGGGCCGCTCGGCGATCACCTGGGGCGCGCTGGGGAAGGACTCCCGCCAGGCGGCGCCCGTGGCCGGGCCCGCGCTCCAGGGGCCGGAGCCATCGGGCGCGTAGCCCAGGCGCGGCCAGATCAGCTCCGCCACGAAGCGGTCGCTGACGCGGTCGGCCAGCACCGCCTCCAGCAGCGCCCGGCTCAGGGGGTAGGCGGCGGGGGTGGCGGCGGCGGTCACGGGGGCGGGTGGCCTGGAGCCCCCCAGAATGGCGCCACGATGCCCCCCGCTTCCAGCGCCACCACCAGCCCCACGGCCAGCACCAGCGACGGGCTGTGGCTGCCCGGCCGGGGCACGCCGCGCCGGCTGCGCTGCCGGGTGCTGCAGTCGCCCCTGGCGGGGGTGAGCGATCGCATCTTCCGGGGCCTGGTGCGGCGCTGGGCCCCCGATGCGCTGCTGTTCACCGAGATGGTGAACGCCACCAGCCTGGAGCTGGGCTTCGGCACCCAGAAGGTGGAGGAACTGGCCGAGGAAAGCGGGCCGATCGGGGTGCAGCTGTTCGATCACCGCCCCGCCGCCATGGCGGAGGCCGCCCGGCGGGCCGAGGCCGCCGGCGCCTTCCTGATCGACATCAACATGGGCTGCCCGGTGCGCAAGATCGCCAGGAAGGGCGGCGGCAGCGGCCTGATCCGCGAGCCCGAGCTGGCGGCCCGGATCGTGGCGGCGGTGGCGGAGGCCGTGGCGATCCCGGTCACGGTCAAGACGCGGCTGGGCTGGTGCGGCAGCTCCGGTGACCCCGACCTGGGGGCCACGGCCGTGGCCTTCGCCACCAGCCTGCAGAACGCCGGCGCCCAGGCCCTCACCCTGCACGGCCGCAGCCGCGAGCAGGGCTTCAAGGGCCCCGCCGACTGGGAGGCCATCGCCGCGGTGAAGCGGCAGCTGCACATCCCCGTCATCGCCAACGGCGATGTGATCAGCCCCGAGGCGGCCCGGCGCTGCCTGGAGCGCACCGGCGCCGACGCGGTGATGGTGGGCCGGGGCAGCATGGGGGCCCCCTGGCTGGTGGGCCAGATCGATGCGGCCCTCAGCGGCCGGCCCGTGCCCCCCACCCCCGGGCCCCGGCAGCGGATCCAGCTGGCGGCCGGGCAGCTGCAGGCCCTGGTGGCCGCCAGGGGCGACCACGGCCTGCTGATCGCCCGCAAGCACCTGGGCTGGACCTGCCAGGGCTTCCCGGGCGCCCCCCAGCTGCGCCACGCCCTGATGCGGGCCCCCACCCCAGCCGAGGCCCTGGCGCTGCTGCGGAGGGCCGAGGCGGAGCTGCCGGGCGAAGGCTGAGGGCCCCTAGCCCGCCAGGCCCAGGGCCAGCAGGTCACGGCTGCCGGTGATCGCCAGCACCGCCAGCAGCAGCGCCACCAGGAACGCCAGGGCCACGTGCAGGCGCCGCAGCCGCGGCGAGGCCTGGATCTCCGGCTTGGCCGCCATGGCGAACAGCAGCAGGCCGCTCAGCAGCAGGCCGCTCCAGTAGTGGGAGCGCCAGAAGTCGGCGCTGAGGGGGGTGTCGCTGAGGCGGGGGATCTCCGGCTGGCCCCCCAGGCTGAGCAGGGCGGCCCAGGCCAGCAGGCCAAAGCCCGCCCGCAGGGCCGGCCGCTTCAGCCGCCAGAGCAGCAGGCAGCTGGCCAGGGCCGCCGCCGCCGCCAGGGCCAGCGGCAGCAGCCGCAGCGGCCCGCCCGCCAGCCCCCGCAGCGGGTCGACCCAGGCCGCCGCGAAGCGCCAGCCCAGGGCGACCAGCACCACCACCACCACCCCGGTGGTGACCGAGCGGCCATGGTCGGCGTGCTCGATCGGCACCAGGGCCGGCTGCTGGGTGATGCCCAGGCGCTGCTCCCGCACCAGGATCCCCAGCCGGATCGTGGCGCCCACCACCGGATACACGAACAGGATCACCAGCACCGGGTGCAGCAGGGCGGCCCAGGCGAGGGGGCTCAGGGCGGGCAGGGGCATGGGGAGGGGCGCAGGGGTCGGGGTCGGGTCGGGGGAGCAGAGGGGAGACACGGGGGCACGGGGCCGCCCGGGCCGCGGCGGGCCCGCTCAGGGCAGCACCGGGGGCCAGCCCTGGCGGATCAGCAGCAGCGAGAAGTAGGGCTGCCCGTCGGCCGGCACCGCGGCGGCCGGCGCCAGCAGCTGGTCGGGCCAGCCCACCCGCTGGGCGAACAGGGCGTTCTCCAGCAGGCCGGCGGCCTCCAGCTGGGGCCGCACCCAGCGCCAGCGGTGGCCGAGCTTGAGCAGGGCCAGCACCGTGGCCTCGCGGCGTGCCTGCCGCAGCAGGGCGTCGAGCTCGGCGGGGGTCTCGGGGGTGGGGCGGATCAGCAGGGCGTCCTGCTGCAGGGCCAGGGGCCAGGGCAGACCCCGGCCGGACGCCGCCGCCGCCGCCGCCGCCACCGCCGTGATCCCGGGAATCACCCGCACCGGGCAGGCCGGATGGCGCTCCGCCAGGGCCAGCAGCACATAGGAGGCGCTGGCGTACAGCGAGGCATCCCCCTCGCACAGCAGCGCCACCGCCTCGCCGGCCGCCGCCGCCGCGGCCAGGGCATCGGCGGCGCCGTGCCAGGCCGCCCGGCGGGGGGCCGCCGCCTCCACCATCGGAAACACCAGGGGCAGGCGCCGCTGGGCCGGCCGGATCCAGGGGGCGGCGATGCGGGCGGCCATGCCCTCCGCCCCGGGGCGGGCCACCGGGTAGGCCACCAGACTGGCGGCGGCGATGGCGCCCACCGCCGCCACCGTCAGCAGCTGCGGATCCCCGGGGCCCACCCCCACCAGCACCACCCCGGCGGCCGCTGGCCCCGGCTCAGCCCCAGCCGGATCCGCCGGCGGCAGCGGCGGATCCGCAGCGGCGGGCGGTAGCGACGGCAACGCGGAGGCCTCCAGGGGCGATCAAGCCAGGGGGTCCTTTCTAGGCTGGAGGGCCGCGCCACCCCAGCCTTGAGCCACCTGGCGATCCACTCCGCCACCAACCCTGCGGCGGTCCCGACGCTCAGCAGCCGCGATCCGGCCGCCATCGCCGCCGCCCTGGCGGAGCGGGGGATCGGCTTCGAGCGCTGGCCGGCCGCCGAGGCGCTCCCCGCCGGGGCCGAGCCGGAGCAGATCCTGGCGGCCTACGCCGAGGCCATCGCCCGGGTGCAGGCCAGCGGCACCTACCCCACGGTCGATGCGATCCGCCTGGGCCCCGACCACCCGGACCGCCAGGCCCTGCGCCAGAAGTTCCTCGCCGAGCACACCCACGCCGAGGACGAGGTGCGCTTCTTCGTGGAGGGCCGCGGCCTGTTCTGCCTGCACATCGGCGAGGAGGTGCTGCAGGTGCTCTGTGAGGCGGGAGACTTCCTGCGGGTGCCGGCCGGCACCCGGCACTGGTTCGACATGGGCAGCGCCCCGAACTTCACCGCGATCCGCTTCTTCGACAACCCCGCCGGCTGGGTGGCCCAGTTCAGCGGCGACCCGATCGCCGAGCACTTCCCCCTGCTCGACTGACGCCGCCCGGCCCCTGGACTAGGGCCGGGCGGGCATGGCGGCGGGGACGCTCAGCGGCACCCCCGGACTGCCGGCGTAGACCACCACGATCACGGCGGGGCCCGGGCCGAGGCTCTCGCCGCTGTGGGCCTGGTTCACCACCTCGATCAGCCCGTCGCCGGCCCGCAGCTCCTTCACCGCCCCCTGGGCCGTGGTGACCCGCAACCGCCCCTGCAGCAGCACGCCGGCATTGACCAGGGGGTGGCTGTGGGCCGGCAGGCGCAGGCCGGCGGGGATCGTGATCCGCAGCACCGTCACCTCCGGCCGGCCGATGGGGTAGGCCGGCAGGGAGGAGCCATCCCAGGACCTGGAGCCGCGGGCCAGGGTCTCCACCTGAACCGCCGGCGCCGGGACGCCGCCGGCCGGGGCGGTGCGCCCTGGCCCGCCCCCCCAGCCGAGCAGCAGCAGCACGGAGGTCGCAGCCCAGCCCCGGATCCGATGGCTTGCCATGGCCCGCCGGTGCCGCAGAGCCCGCAGGCTAGGGAGCTCGAAGCAGGCGGACCACCCGGGCGCCGGCCTCAGCTGTGCATCCGGGGCTCGGGGTGAAGCGCCTCCAGGATGTGCGCCTCGGCCGCCGCCAGCGACTCCAGCCGCTCCACCAGCTGCGCCCGGGGCCAGCGCCGCTCGCCCAGCACCCAGTAGAGGCCGAAGTGGCGGGCCTCGCTGGCCAGCAGCTCGCCGTAGAGGGTGCGCAGCTCCGGGTCTGGGCTGTGGGCCGCCAGCAGGGCCATGCGCTCGTGGCTGCGGGCCTCGATCAGGCCGGCCACCAGGAACGAATCCAGCATCCGATCGGGCTCACCCCGGCGCACCAGGGCCGTGAGGGCCGCGCCGTAGGGCGGAGCCGCCAGGGGCCGCAGGGGGATGCCGCGGCGCTGCAGCAGCTGCAGCACCCGCTCGAAGTGCTCCAGCTCCTCCCGCGCCAGGGGGCTCAGGGCGGCGGCCAGCCCCTCGTCGGCGGGGTAGCGGAACATCAGCTGCAGGGCGACGCCGGCGGCCTTGCGCTCGCAGTGGGCGTGGTCGATCAGCAGCAGCTCCGGGTGGGCAAGGGCCTGCTCCAGCCAGGCGGCGCTGCTGGGGGCCGCAAGCCACTTCACCCGGGCGGCCGCAGCGGCGGGGGGATCGGGCCGGGGGGGTACCGGCGGGGCCGCGGCAGCGGAGGGGGCCGTCATGGGCGGGGAGGGCACGGCGGGGGGCGAGGGGTGGACCAGGGCAGCAGGAGTTCCGGCGGGGGCGCAGCCCTCAGGCGGCGCCGGCCAGCTGGGCCACCAGCCCCTCCAGGGCCAGGCGGTAGCTGGTGGGGCCGAAGCCGCAGACGACCCCGAGGGCCCTGTCGGCCAGCAGGGAGTGGTGCCGGAACGGCTCGCGGGCGTGGGTGTTGCTCAGGTGCAGCTCCACAAAGGGAATCGCCACCCCCAGCAGGGCATCCCGCAGGGCGATCGAGGTGTGGGTGTAGGCGCCGGCGTTGATCAGGATGCCGTCGCACTGGCCGCGGGCGGCGTGGATGCGATCCAGCAGGGTCCCCTCGTGGTTGCTCTGGAAGCAGCTCAGCTCCACCCCCAGGGCCGCGGCCTGACGCTGGAGATCCGCCTCGATGGCCGCCAGGGTGCTGGCGCCGTAGAGCCCCGGCTCGCGGCTGCCCAGCAGGTTGAGATTGGGGCCGTTGAGGAGCAGCACGCGCATGGGGAACCGCCGGCCTGCCGGCCACCACTGGCGGCGATCGTAGGCAGGGCCGCTGGCCGTCCCGGGGCGACCGGCGGGAGGGGCGCACCACCGGCTGGTAAATTCCTGGGGTGTGGTTCGGGTCGGTGCCCGAGTGGTTAATGGGGGCGGACTGTAAATCCGCTGGCTCTGCCTACGCTGGTTCAAATCCAGCCCGGCCCACCTTCCACATGCCCTTGTAGCTCAGCGGTAGAGCACTCCCTTGGTAAGGGAGAGGTCACGAGTTCAAGTCTCGTCAAGGGCTTCAAAGCCAGCAACTCGCACTCCTTTCATCTCCCGAACCGGAGATGTTTCTGGTACTGGAGTTCATTCTGGTGGTGACTGTCTCCACCGCCCATGGCCCGGCGGGGGCGTGAAGTCGAGGGCCTCGATGCACACCGCCAGGGCCGGGCCGCTCGGCGCAGGGGCTCGGCCGCCAGCATGGAGCCCCCGAAGACCTGCCCATGGCGCAGCTCAGCTCCCCCCTGGCCCAGCAGATCGCGGAGCTGCGTGCCCCCGTGGACAGGGGCGAGACCCGCGCTCGCCCCTGGCGCCTGAAGCGCCTGGCGTCCCTGGAGCGCGTCTGCAGCGACCACGAGGACGCCGTCCTCGCGGCCCTGGCCGAGGACCTCGGCAAGCCCCCCGTGGAGGCCTTCTACGAGCTGGTGGCGGTGCGGCAGGAGATCCGGCTGGCCCGGCGCCGCCTGCGCCAGTGGATGGCGCCCCGGCCGGTGGCGGTGCCGCTGCCGTTCCAGCCCGGCCGCGCCTGGGTGCAGCCCGAGCCCCTGGGCTGCGTGCTGATCATCGGCCCCTGGAACTACCCCTTCCACCTCTGCCTCAAACCGCTGGTGAGTGCCCTGGCGGCCGGCAACACGGCGGTGCTCAAGCCCTCGGAGCATGCCCCGGCCACGGCGGCGCTGGTGGCGGAGCTGGTGGAGCGCCACCTGGGCCCCGACACGGTGCGGGTGTTCCAGGGCGATGGCCAGGTGGCCGCGGACCTGCTGGAGGAGCGGTTTGACCACATCTTCTTCACCGGCGGTGAGCGGGTGGGGCGCCTGGTGATGGCCGCCGCCGCCCGCCAGCTGACCCCCGTGACCCTGGAGCTGGGGGGCAAGAGCCCCGCGGTGGTGCTGGCCGATGCCGACCTGGCCGTGACGGCCCGGCGGCTGGTCTGGGGCAAGGGCCTCAACGCCGGCCAGACCTGCATCGCCCCGGACCACCTGCTGGTGGAGGCCGGCGTGCGCGGTGCCCTGGTGGAGCAGCTGGGCCGGGAGCTGGAGCGCTGCTACGGCCCCGATCCCCTGCGCTCTCCGGACCTGGGCTCGATCGTGAACCCCGCGCAGTTCGAGCGCCTGGCGGCCCTGCTGGAGGGCGCCCGCGGGCGGGGCCAGATCCTCTGGGGCGGCCAGCTCGACCCGGACCGCCGGCGCCTCGCCCCCACCCTGATCGCCGTGGAGGACCCCACGGATCCGCTGATGGCCGAGGAGCTGTTCGGGCCGCTGCTGCCGATCCTCACGGTGCCCGACCTGGAGGGCGCCATCCGGCTGATCCGGAGCCGCCCCAAGCCGCTGGCCCTCTACCTGTTCAGCCGCCGGCAGGCGGCGGCGGAGCAGCTGCTGACGGCCACCAGTTCCGGGGGGGTGTGCGTCAACGACGTGGTGATGCAGGCGGGGGTGCCGGAGCTGCCCTTCGGCGGGGTGGGGGCCAGCGGCATCGGGGCGTACCACGGCAGGGCCGGCTTCGACACCTTCTCCCACCAGCGCAGCGTGTTCCAGCGCCCCTTCTGGCTGGATCTGCCCGTCCGCTACGCCCCCTACGGCGACCGACTGGCCCTGGTGCGCCGGCTGCTGGGTTGAGGCGGCCCAGGCCCGCCCGCCGGGGCTGGCACCGGCCTGGGATCTCCGTAAGGTTTCTCCAGCCGATCGCCCGCCCCATGGGTCGCTCCCTCCGCCCACTTGGCACTGTCCTGGCCCTGGCGCTGCTGCTGCCGCTGCCGGCCCTGGCCGGCGAGGTCGTGGTGAAGCCGGGCGAGACCCTCTCCGAGATCGCCGAGCGCTACGGCGTGTCGGTGCAGCGGCTGATGCAGCTCAACGGCCTCAAGGACCCCAAGGACCTCTGGGCCGGCAGCCGCATCACCGTGCCGGGGGCTCCGGGCGGCAGCCCTGGCCAGGGCGGTGGGCGCAGCGGCGGCCGCGAGGGCGGCAACTACACCGTGAAGCCCGGCGAGACCCTCTCCGAGATCGCCGAGCGCTACGGCGTGTCGGTGCAGCGGCTGATGCAGCTCAACGGCCTCCAGGACCCCAAGGACCTCTGGGCCGGCAGCCGCATCACCGTGCCCGGTGCCAGCGCCAGGCCCGCCGGCGCCGCCAGCCGCCCCACTGCCAAGCCGACTGCCGCAGCCCCCGCCAACCGGGCCGCCCAGGTGCACAGGGTGCAGCCGGGCGACACCCTCTCCGGCATCGCCGACCTCTACGGCATCCCCCAGGCGCGGCTGGTGGCCCTCAACGGCCTGAGCAAGCCGGATGAGCTGGTGGTCGGCACCACCTTGAAGCTGAGGGGCAGCACGGCCGCCGCCCGCCCGCCGGTGGCGGCGGCGGCGGCCAAGCCAGCCGCCGCCGCCAAGCCCCCAGCCCCCGCCAAGCCGGTGGTCCGGCCGGCCGGCACCCCCGCGCCAGCCACCGGCGCCGCCAGGCCAGCCCCCCCCAAGGCCGCGGCGGCCGCAGCCAGCGCCAGCGCCAGACCCGCGGTCAGTCCGCCCGTCAGCCAGCCCGCCGCCGGGACCGCCAAACCGGCCGCCACCGGCCCCCAGGCCGCGGCCACCGCCGCCCCGGCCCCCGCCAAGCCGGACTGGCGCACCTACGGCCCCCTCCAGGTGGACTGGGCCAACTGGCAGACCATGGGCGGCAGCTACGTGACCCCGAGCCTCAACAGCGAGGGGCAGCCCCTCTACCTGGCGGTGAACTGCAGTGCCCGGCGCATCAACGCCACCGGCCAGTCGGGGGCCTGGCGCAGCTGGAACGCGCCCCAGAGCGAGTACGAGACCCAGCTGCTCAACGACCTCTGCCGCAGCAAGGGCAACTGAGGGCCCCCGCCGGCGTCGCCTCTCCCCCGGGCTCAGGCCGCCAGGGGCAGGGGCCAGGGCTGGCGCAGGAAGCGGCGGCCGGCGGGCCGCAGCCAGAGCCGCTGGCTGCCGTCATCGCTCTCGCTCAGCAGCTCCTCCTGCACCAGCCGCCGGGCCAGCCAGCGCCAGCGCTCCCCATCCGCCCCCAGCTCCGCCCGCGCCGCCGCCAGCTCCTCCCCCAGGCTGCGCAGGTCGACGCCGCTGCGCTGCTCCAGCAGCGCCAGCACCTGGCCCGCCTGCTCCGACCAGTCCTGCAGGGCCGGACGGCTGGTGCAGCGATCACAGCGACCGCAGGGGGGCACCAGCTCCCCCACCGCCAGCAGCAGGGCCTGCTCGCGGCAGCCCGGCCCCTCCGCCACGGCCTCCATGCGGCGGAGTTGCTGCTGGGCCAGCTCCAGCCGCAGCGGATCCGGAGCCGCCGCCTCGCCCACCGGCTGGCCCCCCAGGCGAATCGCCCAGCCCAGGCTGGTGCGGTCCTCCGGGTCGAACAGCACCAGGCACTCGGCCGGCAACCCGTCCCGTCCGGCCCGCCCGGACTCCTGCAGGTAGCCCTCGGCGCTGGCGGGCAGGTCGAGGTGCAGCACCAGCCCCACATCCGGCCGGTCCACCCCCATGCCAAAGGCCACGGTGGCCACCAGCACGGGCTCAGGGTGCTCCTGGAAGTGGGCCAGGGCCAGGGAGCGACTCTCCGGGTCCATCCCGGCGTGATAAGCGATCGCCGCGACGTCGGCCGCCGCCAGCCGCCGGGCCCAGGCCTCCACCGAGCGCCGGGTGCGGGCATAGATCAGCACAGCACCGCGGGCCCGGCCCAGGGCCGCCAGCACCTCCGGCAGCGGGTCCGCAGGGCGCCGGCGCATGGCGTAGGCGAGGTTGTCGCGGCGGGCGGAGCGCACCTGGACCAGGGGCCGGCGCAGCTCCAGCAGGCGGATCAGGTCGGCCCGCACCCGCGGGGCCGCCGTGGCGCTGAGGGCCACCAGGGGCACGCCCGGGCAGAGGCGTCGCAGCTCCCCGAGGCGCCGGTAGTCGGGGCGGAAGTCGTGGCCCCAGGCGCTGATGCAGTGGGCCTCGTCCACCGCCAGGCCCACCAGGTGGCCCTGGTCCTGGATCTCCTCCAGCAGCCGGCGGGTGGCCTCCCCCTGCAGGCGCTCGGGCGCCAGGTAGAGCAGGCGCAGCCGGTTCCCGCGCACCCGCTCCAGCAGCTGGCGTCGGCTGGCCGGATCCAGGCCCCGGTGCAGGCAGGCGGCTGGGATGCCGCGGCGCTGCAGGTGCAGCACCTGGTCCTGCATCAGGGCCACCAGCGGCGAGATCACCAGCACCAGGCCCTGGCGCACCAGGGCCGGCAGCTGGTAGCAGAGCGACTTGCCCCCGCCGGTGGGCAGCACCGCCAGGCAGTCGCGGCCCTGGAGCAGGGCCTCCACCACGGGCCGCTGGCCGGGTCTGAAGGCGGACCAGCCGAAGTGGGTCTGCAGGACCTGCTCCAGCGGATCAGGCGGGGCGGTGGCCGTCGGATTCGCTGCGCGCGCCACGCCTCCGCCCGCGGTCCTCGCCGCCGACCTTACCCGGCGTGGGCCGTGACGGGAATCGGCGGGGCCTCCAGCTGGTCAGGGGCCTCCTCCACGATCTGCAGCCGCACCCGCTTGCCGCCGGCCAGCTCCCCGAGGGACACCCGCAGCGTGGCACCGCTGAGGGTCTGCAGCAGGGTGAGCAGCTCCCGCAGGTGGGGCGTGCTGCTGCCGCTCTCCACCCAGAGGCGCTCCTGCAGGCCGTTGAGCCGCCGCCAGCTGGTGTGCAGCCGCAGCACGGCGCTCTCCAGGGTCTGGGCCTGGGCCACGGCATCGGCGAGGAGGCCGAGGGCATCGAGGCGCAGGGCCTCCTGCATCGCCTTCTCCAGATCCAGGTTTCCCTGCTGGAAGGCGCGCACCGCCAGGCCCGCCTCGGCCGCCTTGCTGAGCCAGCGGGCGGTGCTGGTCACGTCCTTGACCCGCTCCAGTTCGGGCTCCTCGCGCAGCACCCGGCGCAGGTCCTCCTGCTGCTCCTCCGGCAGCTTGGCCAGCTCCTTCACCAGGGGCGCCACGGCCCGGGGGGGCAGCAGGTTGTCGGCGGTGCGCTGCCGGATCTCCTCGGGCAGCAGCGGGCTGGTGGCGGCGGTGAACTCATCGCTGAGCTGGCGCACCTGCTTGCGGGTGATCTGCACGCCGTCGTTGGCGGCCTCGCTCACCATCAGCTGCACCTCCGGCTCGGCCTGGGCCGTCTCCATAAAGGCCCGCTTGGAGAAGTTGTTGACGCTGGCCAGCTCCAGGGGCCCCTCCCCCACCAGCTGGTCGGCGGCCTCCGCCAGCTGGATCAGGGCGTAGGCCCGGGTCTTGCTGATCTCCTGTTCCCGCAGCCACTGCAGAAAGCCCGTGCCCCGGCCCTCGCCGCCGCGCCGCTCCCGGTCGCGCACCGCCATGAGGATGCGGCCGCGCCAGATCTCGGTCTGCAGGTCAAAGCGGTCGCAGACGGCCCAGGCCTCCTCAATGCGGGCCAGAAACTCCATCGCGCTGATGCTGTCGCTCTCCGGATCAGGCAGCTCGAGGCTGAAGGTCGGGGCCTCGACCATGGTGCGGCGGCGGGGAGGTCGATCGTGCCACGCAGGTGCCCGACCCGGGCGCAGGGCGGCGGCCCGGGCCCGGCAACGACGTTTCATGACGGCGCCGCTGCGGCCCTCGCCCAGGCCGGGTACATTCCCCCTGACAGCCACACCTCTTCAGCGCAGCGATGGCCATCTCCCGCGGCGACAAGGTGCGCATCAAGCGTCCCGAGTCGTACTGGTTCAACGAAGTCGGCACCGTCGCGTCCGTCGACACCTCCGGCATCCGCTACCCCGTTGTCGTGCGCTTCGAGAAGGTGAACTACAACGGCTACAGCGGCTCCGAAGGCGGCATCAACACCAACAACTTCGCCGAAGCCGAGCTCGAGAAGGCCTGAGCCTCTCCGATTCGCGCCCTCCGCCCCCCCACTGCACCCGCAGCCTCGCTGCAGAGAACGCAGGGCCTCCAGGCCTGCTCACCCTGCCTCCCCCCACCCGACCTGCCGACAGGTCGGGTTTTTGATGGGCTGGAGACGGCCGGCCAGGGCGGAGCAGGTCCAGACAGGGCACAGGGCAGGGGCCCAGCCATGGCAGCCTGGGCCGTCCCCAGGCGCCGTTCCCGTGCCCGAATTGCCCGAAGTGGAAACCGTGCGCCGGGGCCTGGAGCGCCAGGTGGTGGGGTTCTGCATCGATCGGGTCGAGGTGCTGCGGGCCGGGGCGGTCGCGGCCCCGGCGGATCCCGCCGGCTTCTGCGCCGCCCTGACGGGCTGCACGGTGCAGGCCTGGCTGCGGCGCGGCAAGTACCTGATGGCGCCCCTCGGCCGCGGCGACGAAGCGGCCGGTCACTGGGGCGTGCACCTGCGCATGACGGGTCAGTTTCTGTGGCTGACGGGCGGGCATGAGCCCTGCCGCCACACCCGGGTGCGCCTCTGGAACCCTGCGGGCCAGGAGCTGCGCTTTGTCGACACCCGCAGCTTCGGCCAGATGTGGTGGGTGCCGCCGGGCCAACCCCCGGAGAGCGTGATCACGGGCCTGCAGCGCCTGGGGCCGGAGCCCTTCGCCCCAGCCTTCAGCCCGGCCTATCTGCAGGCCCGGCTGGCGGACTCCCGCCGGCCGATCAAGAACGCCCTGCTGGACCAGGCGCTGGTGGCGGGGGTGGGCAACATCTACGCCGATGAGTCCCTGTACCTGAGCGGCATTGCGCCCCACACCCCTAGCGGCCGGCTCGAGCTGCAGCGGCTGGGGCGGTTGCACCGGGCCCTGGTGGAGGTCCTGGAGACCAGCATCGGTGCCGGCGGCACCACCTTCAGCGACTTCCGCGACCTCACGGGCACCAACGGCAACTACGGCAACGCCGCCTGGGTCTACCGCCGCGGCGGGGAGCCCTGCCGCCGCTGCGGCACCGCCATCCGGCGCGACAAGCTCGGGGGCCGCAGCAGCCATTGGTGCCCCAGCTGCCAGCAGTAGAGCAGCCAGCGCCGTGATTCGATGGTCTTCGCTGCGCTCCCCGCCGTGATCCAGCCCCTGGCTCCAGCCCTGACCGAGGCCATGGCCGCGATCCATCGGCGCGGCTGGTGCGACGGTACCGGTGGCAACTTCAGCTGCGTGGTGGAGCGCGAACCGCTGCGGCTGCTGATGGCCCCCAGCGGCGTGGACAAGGGCCGGGTCCAGCCGGAGCATCTGATCCTGGTGAGTGGAGACGGCCAGGTGATCGAGGGGTCGGGTCGGGCCAGCGCCGAGACGGCCCTGCACCTGGAGATCGTGGTCCGGTGCGGAGCGGGGGCCGTGCTGCACAGCCACTCCCAGGCCGGCACCCTGCTCTCCCACTGGGCCTGCGACCAGGCCGCCTCGAACCGCGGCCTCCCAGACACCGCCCAGCTGCGCCTGCGCGATCTGGAGATGCTCAAGGGGCTGCGCGGCGTCGATACCCACGCCACGGAGGTGGCGATCCCCGTCCTGGCCAACGACCAGGACCTGCAGCGCCTCTCGGCGGCCGCCCGGCCACTGCTGCCGGCTGCACCCCACGGACTGCTGATCGCCGGCCACGGCCTCTATGCCTGGGGCCAGGATCTGCCCGAGGCCCTGCGCCACCTGGAGATCCTGGAATTTCTGCTGGAGCAGCGCTGGCGGCAGCTGCTGCTGCAGGGACTGATGGCGGCCGCAGGACCAGCCCTGCAACCGCAGGACTGGCGCTGATGCCACCACCAGGTTGCGGTTCTGCAGCGGGCGGCGCCCCTGCGAGCACCTCCAGGCGAGGGCCGTCCTTCTGAAGCCGATCCAGACCAGCGACGCTGTCCGCCTCGATGCCCCATGGCCGCCGTGATCACCCATCTCCTGCTCGACATTGAAGGCACCACCTGTCCGGTGAGCTTCGTGGCCGACGTGCTGTTCCCCTACGCCCGCCAGCGGCTGGGGAGCCATCTCGTCGTCCACCGCCGCGACCCTGCCATCCAGGCCTTGATCGATGCGGTCAACCAAGCCTGGGCCGCGGATGGGACCCCCGACGTTGTGGCGCTGCGCCAGCAACGGTCTGGTGGCGCCGAATCTCCAGAGGCTCAATCCGTGGTGCCGTATCTGGAGTGGCTGATCGATCATGATGTGAAGCTGACTTCCCTGAAGGATCTGCAGGGACGAATCTGGCGTGCCGGCTATGCCAGCGGAGAACTCGTCGCGCCTCTCTATACGGATGTACCCGACGCACTGCAACGCTGGCACCGCGAAGGATTAGTGCTAGCCGTGTACTCCTCAGGGTCGGTCCCGGCGCAACAGTTGCTCTATGGCCACACCCAGGCAGGGGATCTGCGTCCACTCTTCCAGCACTGGTTTGATACCCGCACAGGACCCAAGCATGAGCCACAGAGCTATCAAGCCATCGCTGCGGCCATGGCTGCAGCTCCGCAGCAGATTCTCTTTGTCAGCGATGCGCTGGCAGAACTGGAAGCAGCCGAAGCCGCTGGCCTGGCTGTCCTCTTCAGCGACCGAGCGGGCAACCCCGCACGGGATCCGGGTCGGTTTGAGAGAATCACGGATTACAGCCACCTGCACCTGAACAATGGAATTTTCAGGCCGTGACCAGGAGATCCTTGCCATCAACCAGGCCATGCTCGAGAGCGTGGTCCGTGGTGACTGGGACACTTACGCCAGTCACTGCACAGACGACCTGAGCTGTTTCGAGGCTGAAACCAACGGCGTGCTCGCCGAGGGCCTGGCGTTTCACCAGTATTACTTTGAGCTTCCGAGCGAGAACGACAGTGCCCCCTCTCCCGTGCAGGTGAGCATGGCCCGTCCGCACCTGCGCTGGCTCGGCGACGATGCGGTCATTCTCAGCTACACCCGCCTCACCCAGCGCCTTGCCAATGGCGCACCGATCACCACCAACTGCTGTGAAACCCGTGTCTGGCAGCGGCACTACGGGCAATGGAAACAGGTCCATGTGCACCGATCCTGAGCCGATCGTGGCCTTGAGCAGCAGGTCCGCAGATCAACGCCCTGCTGTTCAAGGCCAGCTGAAGACCGGGCTGGATTTGGCTCAATCATCCACCCATGATCCCACAGCTGGCTCGAGCCGCAGCCCGATCCGCCAAGGGCCACCAGCCGGCATCGCCAGACCCACCACCTCACACCCGGCAACACCCCCCGCCAACAAAAAAGCCACCCCGCGGGTGGCTTCTCTCCTGATACCG